>NZ_SWDX01000003.1:0-737182 GCF_005144565.1 Pedobacter hiemivivus | reverse complement strand
GACGTGCGACTTCCTATGGAATACAGAATATGGAAATGCAGGGGGCTATGGCAATTTTTACCGTAAACTTAAAAAGAATCCTAAAACTGATCTAATATTCAATAAATCTGAGTTAAATCCAGTCAATTGCAACCAAAATGCTTATTTATCCTTCGAAAAAGACAGGTATATATTGATCAAAAAATCAGTATAACGAAATCTCAACTTTGTTCAATAAAAAAAACGATCAAGTAAAAAACATGTTCTACTTGATCGTTCCTTAAGCTGGCTCATAAATGAGGAACTTTTTCAGTGCCCTCGATTTATTCAGCAGGGCTTTTTTAATAGGTTTATATTTTAGAATGAGAAATCGTCGTTTTGACTTTTGCTGCCCACTCCTTCATGATTTTCAGAATATTCATAACGCTTTTCAACTACATCCTGATGGTTCTTGATGTACTCAACAGTTTCGGTTAATCCTTCTGTAAACTTCTCGAAATCTTCTTTGTATAAAAAGATCTTATGTTTTACAAAAACTCCGTCTTCCAGTCTTTTCTTACTTTCTGTTAACGTTAGGTAATAATCACCTGATCTAGTAGCTTTAACGTCGAAAAAATAAGTTCTTTTACCTGCCCTTACTTTCTTCGAAAAAACCTCTTCTCTCTCTTTGTTGTCAAATTCTCCCATGTTTGGTATTGATCTTGGTTTTGGTTCGGGTAAATATAAACTAATAATTATTAAAGTTCAAAATGAAATTAAATAGTTTGACGCTCTTCCTCTAGTAATTGGTTCCTGTACATTTCTGCATAAGCACCATCATGGCGTAATAACTGCGTATGGCTACCTTGTTCAATGATTTTGCCATGATCCAATACGATGATTTTATCAGCATTTTTTATTGTCGAGATCCTATGGGCTATCAAAATACTAGTTTTACCCTTCATAATTCTGCCTAGATTGCCCAAAATTTGTTCTTCCGTTCGGGTGTCAACGGCAGAAAGACAATCGTCGAAAATAAGTAAACGAGGTTCTTTAATTAAAGCCCTTGCAATAGAAACCCGCTGTTTCTGCCCGCCAGAAAGCGTAATGCCTCGTTCACCAAGCATCGTCTCAAACTTCTGATCAAAATCAATAATGTTATGATATACAGCCGCATTTTTAGCTGCGGTATCAATTTCTTCATCGGTAACCTGGTCTAAGCCGAAAGCAATATTGTTTTTAATGGTATCAGAGAACAGAAAAACCTCTTGTGGTACGAAGCCGATCTGCTTGCGGTAATTGTTTAAGTTAAGGCTGTCTATTTTCGTTCCATCTACACTGATTTGTCCATCATTTATATCGTACATGCGCATAATTAAATTGGCCAGCGTAGATTTTCCAGAGCCCGTACGACCAATAATCGCGACAAATTGTCCCTGTTCAATTTCAAAACTTACATCCTTTAAAGCTTGTATCCCAGTGTCAGGATAGGTGAAGTTGACGTTCTCAAACTTAATGTTACCATTAAGTATTGGAGTGGCAGGATTTGTTGAAGTAATATCTGGCTTTAACTGCAGAAACTCATTGATACGTTTTTGAGAGGCGGAAGCACGTTGAATTAAGGTGGTTACCCAACCCAACATAGAAACCGGGAAGGTCAACTGGTTTACATACACGATAAACTCTGCGATGTTGCCTGGTGTAATAGATCCATCGATGACCTGTATGCCGCCTATATAAATGGTAAGGATGGTACTTAAACCAACCAACAAAAGCATCGTGGGATAAAAGAGTGCCTGCACCTTAACCAAACCCATGGCATTGTCTTTATAGCCTTGACTTTCGGCAGCGAAAACTTTTTGAGTATAATCCTCTCTCACATAAGATTTGATCACCCTGATGCCGGAGAACCTTTCCTGTACAAAGCTGGATAGTTTAGACAGCTGCTCCTGTATCTGTTCGCTCTTTTGATTGATGAGTGTATTTACAAAATAAATGATCAGCACAAGGATAGGCAAGGGGAGTAAACACCAGATGGCTAGCGTTGCATTTACCGAGAACATCGCGGAAATAACCAGCAAAAATAACACGACTGTATTAATCGTATACATAATGGCTGGGCCAACGTACATTCTTACCCGGTTAACATCTTCCGTAGCCCGGTTCATCAAATCGCCAGTATTGTTGCGTCTGTAAAAACCAAGGCTGAGTTTTTGGTAATGCGCATAAATCTCATTCTTCATGTCAAACTCAATATGTCTCGACATTAAAATGATGGTCTGTCGCATAAAAAACAAGAATAATCCCCGTAATAAGTACAGTACCAGTACCAATACCCCAAAATAGAAAAGACTGGTACTAAAGATATCATATATAACCGCTGCACGGTCAAAGCCATCAAACAAACGGTAGATCTGTATGTTTTCGGTAATGAGATTAAAGGCATGGCCGATAACCTGTGCAGGAATCACACCAAAAATATTGGAGATGACCACAAAGAAAATCCCTGGGATAATCCACCATTTATATTTATAGAAGTATTTGTTTAAAAAACGCAGGTGTTTCATTATGGTGTAAAGTTATCCAAATGAACCTGTTTTTTTTAAACTCTTTGGTTAAAACAATGTAAATAATGTTTTTTTATGCTAGTTTTGCGACATATCTGATAAACGAAATTATATGTCTGGTAATAGTTCTATTGTGAATTCAGTTTTAGATCAGTTAAGTGCATCGGGGCACAAGAAGGTCATATATTGCAACGATCCCGATACCGGATTAAAAGCAATTATTGCCATTCACGATACAACTTTAGGCCCTGCATTAGGCGGAACTCGTATGTGGAGTTACGCTACCGAAGCCGAAGCATTGCAAGATGTTTTGAGGTTATCGAGTGCAATGACCTATAAAGCTTCTATTACAGGTTTAAATTTAGGTGGTGGTAAAGCTGTAATTATCGGCGATTCCTACAAAGGAAAATCTGAAGCTTTAATGCGTAGCTATGGTCGGTTTATTAAAAACCTAAATGGCGAATTTATTACCGCAGAAGACTTAGGAACTACCACCAAGGATATGGAGTATATTCGCATGGAAACCAGCCATGTAACAGGTGTACCCGAATCATTAGGCGGAACAGGTAATCCGGCACCAACCACAGCAAAAGGCGTTTATCTAGGTATTAAAGCTTGTGTTAAAGAGGTGTTTGGAACGGATATGCTTGCCGGGCGCTCTGTAGTGGTACAGGGGATCGGTAATGTAGGTGAGCATTTGGTAGCTTTATTGAGAGCTGAAAATGTTGAAGTTTACATCAGCGATATCAACGAAGAACGTTTACAACATGTAGCACGTACTTATAAAGCAAAACCGATCAGTGCTGATAAGATCTTCGGACTGGATGCTGATATCTATGCACCATGTGCATTAGGGGCTACAGTTAATGATACAACTATCAATAAAATGAAGTTTGCCATCATTGCAGGATCTGCTAATAACCAGCTTGCGGATGAAAACGTACATGGAAAACTATTGCTAGATAAAGGCATATTATTTGCACCGGATTACTTAATCAATGCCGGAGGTTTGATCAGCTGTTATTCTGAACTGACTGGCTTCGGTAAAAAACGTACGATGCAGCTAACAGAGAATATTTACAATGCTACCAGAGACGTTATTAAAATGTCGAAGGCAGATAATATACCCACAATATGGGCAGCTAACCGTATTGCAGAAAAAAGGATAGTCGATATCAAAAAAATAAAATCATCATTTTAATCACCAGGTAATTTACCACTCGTTCTTACATTCATGTTAAACAGAAGGCACTTAAGAATTAAAGCTCTGCAAAATATTTTTGCATGGCAAATGTCAGACAAAAAAGATCTGGCATCCTCAAAGAAGGCATTAATGCAAAGTATTGATGACGTATATGAAATGTACGTTGGCATGCTGTCGTTGTTAGTAGAAACTACGGAGTATACAGGAGTAGACGCTATTGAGCGCTCTAACAAACACCTGCCTACAGCGGATGACCTTAACCCGAATTTAAAGTTGTTAAACAACACATTTGCGGTTACCCTAA
The DNA here is from genome assembly GCF_005144565.1 of Pedobacter hiemivivus. Classification (NCBI taxonomy): domain Bacteria; kingdom Pseudomonadati; phylum Bacteroidota; class Sphingobacteriia; order Sphingobacteriales; family Sphingobacteriaceae; genus Pedobacter; species Pedobacter hiemivivus. The sequence continues at coordinate 733,149 of NZ_SWDX01000003.1, read as the reverse complement.
AACAAAATCCAGATTATTTAGCAGCAATCCACAAGTACAGGATTAACTGGATGTCTGATCCGGAATTTGTAAAAGCTATTTTTAATACTTTAAAAGTTACTCCTGAGTACGCTGCATACCTGGCTGACGGGGATAATAGCTTAGAGGGATCAAAAACAATCATCAAATTCATCTTCAGGAAAATTATCCTTAAAAGCCACAACATCATTCAGGCATTTGAAGATAAATTTATCAATTGGTCTGTTGATAAAGAGGTAATGCAAGGAATGGTTGCTAAAACAATCAAAAACTTTACTTCGGAAGATCCGTTTAAAAACAAACTGACGCCAATTAGTCAGGATTGGGAAGAGGATAGTAAATTTGTACAGGATCTATTTGTATATACCCTTAAAAACAACAAGGAATACCAGGAGCTGATTGCCGAAAGAACTAAAAACTGGGAGTCAGAGCGTATCGCATTAATGGATACTATCCTAATGAAAATGGCAATTTGTGAGCTGTTAAATTTCCCTTCAATACCTGTTAAAGTAACTATAAACGAGTACCTTGATCTATCAAAAGATTACAGTACGCCGAAAAGTAATTCATTTATTAACGGTATATTGGACAAAATTTTAGGCGATCTGAAAAGAACAGATAGCATACATAAAATTGGTCGTGGACTAATAGAAGAATAAAGGAATATGAAAAAAATCTTTGTACTGGCATTGGCGGTTATATCATTCGCATCATGCCAAAATGCAGCAAAAACCAATGAAGCAACAGGTACTGGTATCGAATCTGCTGCAGTCACTGGAGCAACTACCGATACAGTCGTTCCGGAAGGAGAAGCTGCTGTAATGGACTTCGAAAAAGGAAATTACGATTTCGGTAAAATTACTCAAGGCGAAAAAGTTTCTTACAGTTACAAATTTAAAAATTCAGGTAAAAGCCCTTTAATTATTCTGAATGCTACTGCTACATGTGGTTGTACTGTACCAGTAGTACCTAAAGATCCGATTAAACCAGGTGAAGAGGGCGAAATCAAAGTAGTATTTGATAGCAATGGTAAATCAGGTATGCAGGATAAAGTAATTACAGTTACTTCTAATGCTCAGCCTCACATTGCCAGCTTGCATTTGACAGGCGAAGTTAAAGAACAATCTAATTAACATACATTTATACAATAGAATATGATATCAACAGTAATTTTGCAAGCCCAGGGTGGTGGCATGTTAAGCACATTAATTCCTATGGTTTTAATCATGGTTGTTTTTTACTTCTTCATGATCAGACCTCAGGTTAAAAAAGCAAAAGACCTTAAGAAAATGGTTGCAGCTTTAAAAAAGGGAGATAAAATAGTTACTACAGCTGGTATTCATGGCCGTATAGCTGATATGAACGAGACAACTTTCTTAATCGAAGTAGAAGGTGGTACGAAAATTCGTTTTGATAAATCTGCAGTATCTTTAGATGCAACTAATGCTGTTGCCCCTAAAACAGAGGAAACAAAAGCGTAATTTTCTTTAAATTTATTTGTAAAGGCCTGTATCATTTCTATGGTACAGGCTTTTGCTTTTATGCATTTCACCAGAGTAGCATATTATTTGTATTTTTACAGCAATGCCGTTTATAAAACTGACTAAAATAGAACGAAAACGAATCCTCGTTTTGCTCACCTGCCTGCTTCTCGCAATTGCAGCCTGGCTATTTATGGCTTTAAATAATAAATATCCTTACACGGTTAAAACGGTTTTAAAGTACAATAGTATCCCTCAAAAGAAAGCTTTTCATCCTTTACAATCTGATACCGTTGATCTGGAGGTTGAAGGAACCGGCTGGCAGTTGCTCTTTTCGCGCTTGCGGATCCAGCCCCAAGCCATTGCCATTAGTCTGGAAAAACTAAATAACAGAAATTTTATACTTTTTTCAGAACAATTAATCAATGTAAATAACCAGCTGGAAACTTCTCAGAGAATTATTTCTGTGAAACCAGATACACTGTACTTTGATTTTTCACAAAAAACAGTAAAAAGAGTTCCTATTAAACTAGTATCTGATATTCGCTTTGCAAGGCAATATGGTGTTTCGAATCCTATTGAGATTAACCCCAACTACGTGACTATTTCCGGGCCTGAGCAGGAATTAGAAAAGATAAAGGAATGGAAAACAGATTCGCTAAAGTTTGAAGATGTTCGGTCTACCGTTAAAAGTGTGGTAGCGATGAACCAAAGTAAAATGAAAAACGTTAGTATTTTCCCCTCAAGTGTAGAAGTTAAGGTGCCTGTGGATGAGTTTACGGAAAAAGTATTGGAAATTCCTTTAAAGATTGTTAACAATAGAGAGTACTATAACGTTAAACTCTACCCAAAGAAGGTGAAAATTACTTTTTTAGTCGCCCTCTCAAAATACCATCAGGTGGATGAAGAGTTTATGGAGGCAGTGGTAGATATGAATGAATGGAAAGATCGTAAGCACAATAAGCTAAGAGTTAAGATAGTGCGTTTCCCTGATTTTTGTAAAATACTTCATGTTGTACCGGGAAAAGTTGACTTTATTATTGAAAAGTAATGTTGAAAATAGGGATTACAGGTGGAATAGGTAGTGGTAAGACCACAATCTGTAAAGTATTTGAAACACTGGGCATACCCGTGTTTTATGCAGATACTGTAGCCAAACAGATTATGGTGAGTGATGAAATCCTGGTAAAAGGGGTAAAGGCCGCTTTTGGCGAAGAAAGCTACACCATTGATGGCGTATTAAACAATAAACACATTGCAGGTATTGTTTTTAACAATGCTGCTGAGCTGGCTAAATTAAACGAATTGGTGCATCCGGCAGTATTTAGAGCATTTGACAATTGGGTAAAGGATATCCCAGCATCAACACCTTATATCCTCAAAGAAGCTGCTTTACTTTTTGAAAGTGAATCGTACAAAATGTGCGATCAAAATATTCTGGTTATCGCCCCCGAGGAAATCAGGTTGCAGCGTGTAATGCAACGCGATGGGGTAACGGCAGCACAGGTTAAGGCGCGTATGGATAAACAATTGTCCGACCAAGAAAAGGCCAAACTGTCCGACTATATTATTAATAACAACGAAACAGAATCATTGATCATTCAAGTTACTCACTTACATCAACTGTTTTTAAATATTCCTGAATGATACTTGATGATTTTATTGTACTGACCAAAACTGGCTTGTTTTGTAGTTATGGGGATTTCTATTTAGACCCCAAAGAAATAGTGAAAAATGCGGTCATCTCTCATGCGCATGGCGATCATGCTATTGGAGGTAACCTAAATGTATATTGTACCGAAGCTACTGCGCTGTTTATGAAACATCGTTATAGAAAGTTTGCAGGTGGAGAATTTCATCTAAAAGCTTACTACCAGGAATTTGACCTCAATGGCGTCAGGATTAGCTTTATACCTGCGGGACACATCTTAGGGTCTGCACAAGTTTTAATGGAGTACAAAGGCGTAAAATACCTTTATACGGGTGATTATAAGCTGCAACCTGATAAGACGTGTGAGCCTATTGAATTTGTAACTGCTGATGTACTGATTACTGAAACTACTTTTGCTGATCCGGGTACCCAACATCCGGTGGCGGAAGGGGAGATATTGAAGTTGAATAGTACTCAGAGCAACATCATGTTGGGCGCTTACGCTTTAGGTAAATGCCAGCGATTGATTAGTTTAATGAATGATCATTGTTCTGAAAAAAGGATATTGGTGCATCACAGTATGTTGCCTTTTGTAAAGATCTACGAACAAATGGGCGTAAACCTTGGTAAATACGAACCTTACGATCGTAAGGTGATGAAAAATAACCTAACCAATATGGTGTATTTGGTGCCACCAATGGTGTTTAAGAGTTATTTTAAGGCTATTAATGTGATTAGGGTATTTGCTTCAGGTTGGAAACATTTACAAAACAGCCACGAAATTCAGTTGTTCATCTCTGATCATGTGGATTGGAACGATATTTTACAGACGATAGAGGAGGTAAAGCCGACGCAAATCTGGACAAATCATGGAAGCGGTACAAAATTAAAGGATCATTTTGCGACCAGTTTAGTTGTTAAATCATTGGACTAATGAAAGAAGGGGAGGACTATTATTTTAACGATGATGGTTTAATGGTGTTTACAGCAGCATACCACCTTAAACGTGGCTATTGTTGTAAAAATAAATGTAAACACTGTCCCTGGGGTTTCGGTAAGAAAAGAGCTAAAAAAACAGAGCGGGACACCTAATGGGTATCCTGCTTGATAAAAGGTCAATAATTGATGGGTTTAGTGTACGTGACCGTGCCCACCACCTGAAGTGTAAAAACCTATCAGGGCTATTCCTACACCGCATAATACAGCGATCATTTTACGTTTACTTACCTTATGGTCAACGCTTGATTCGAATAGGATAGTTGTAGAGATATGTAAAAATATACCAATTACTATACCCATAATTTTATTGAAATAGTCCTCGATACCACCAATACTACCAGTGCTCAGTCCATAACTTACATAAAAACCAAGTGGGGCCATGATGGCAAAGATGCTGATGTAAATGATTATACTCTTTCTGTTGAAATGACTCTGTAGAAGGATACTGGCCAATGCAAAAGCCGCAGGAATATGATGTAGGGCAATGCCATAAATCAGTGCATTGTGCTGATCTTTAGCCACAGGCATTCCTTCAAGGAAAGCATGTAGACATAAGCTGATCATAATGCCATAAGGGAATACCTTATTCTCATTGTGCTTGTGAATGTGACCATGCTCAACACCTTCCGAAAATTGTTCCAGCACGATCTGCAATAAAAAGCCTATTAAGATAAATATGCCTATGTCTGCATGATCCGGACCGCTATAAGCGTCTGGTATTAAATGTAAAACGGTGATAGCAAATAGATATGCACCACTAAAGGAGAGAATTAATTTTAGCAGTTGAGATTTGTCGCTTTTTACTAAAAAGATGGCTGTGCCTCCTAAAAAAGCACTGAAAAATAAAACGACTAGCTTCCAGATTTCCATTATGATTTTGGTTGTATTTTTCTATAAATTGTTGCGGTAAATATGCCGATTGTAGTGCCCAGGACAGCTCCCACCATGGTGTCGATGGGATAATGTACGCCTACATAGATTTGGGAAAAAGAAATGATAAAGGCCCAAAACAAACCTATTGGCAGAATAGGTCTCCATTTGTCGTAAAACACAAAAATAAGAAAGACGGCGATGGCAAAATGATTGGTAGCATGAGCGGATGGAAAACTATATCCACTTCCACAACCTACCCTGTGGATAATTTCGTCGGCAAGACTAGGTTCGTTGCATGGTCTGAGTCGTGCAACAAAGGGTTTAATTAGTCGCGAGGCAACCAAATCGCCAAGGGCAAAAGTAGCCAGTAGCATCCCAACAATATAAGCCCCTTTTTTTTTGTATTCAATAAAACAAAAAATCAGGATAAATAAGTAAAGTGGAGCCCAGAAATACCTGTTGCGCATCAAAGGCAGTAACCAATCAAAGAATGGATTGGCCATTCCTCTATGGATCTTTAAAAATAGCTCAACATCAAATTGTTGTAAGCTTTCTATCATGCCTTTTTGCAGATTAATATCAAACGATCTGATTTGTTTTCATCAAATGCTTCCAGGCCATAGCTGCCAAACTTAGCCGCGATCTGTAAACCGCTCTTCTCAAACATTCTTTCAAAATCTGCTAATTCAAAAGCCTGTACACGTTCTTCAAAAGCATAAGGCTTATCGCGGTGCTCGAAATTGATGTGCTTAATGATCTTACCGTTGGCAACAAACTTATTGAGATGAAATTCAATCCCGTCGACGGTCTTGGTTTCCTGCTGTGTAAGGTTTTTAATAATCTTTAAAGTATTAAAATAATCTATCACCAATGTCCCATCAGCCTTTAATCCTTTTCTGAAAGATTTTAAAGCATTTACATGGTCTTTTTCAGTATCAAAATACCCAAAGCTGGTAAAAAGGTTCATCGCAATGTCGAAGTAATTGATGAAACACAACTTCCGCATGTCATGAACATAAAAATGAAGGCGTTTTTGTTCAAACTGCTGCGCATATTTTATGCTTTGTTCCGAAAGATCTATACCAGTTACATCATAGCCTTTTTTGTTCAGATAAATGGAATGGCGACCGCGACCACAGGCAATATCCAGGATTCTGGAGTCCGCTGCAGGTTTTAAATAAGCCGATAAATTATCAATCAGAAATTCAGCCTCAGCATCATTCCGTTGACTGTAAAGAATGTGATAATAAGGAGAGTTGAACCAATATTGAAACCATTTACGCTGCATATAGCTTTGCTTTTTGATGTTTAGAAAAAGACAAATATAGTGTTTTGCTCTGCAACCGATAGGATTTTTTGTGTAGTAAATGCAATTTAACTGCATTTAGCATAATAATGACCAAAGTTAGATAAGTGGTTACCTGATTTTTTCTTATTTTTGAAGAAAACTGAACAGAATTGACACTAATAAAATCTATCTCCGGCATAAGGGGCACAATTGGCGGCGTGGCCGGCAATGGTTTGACCCCCATTGATATTGTAAAATTTACTGCAGCTTATGGCTCGTGGGTAATTAACAAAACCAACATTAAAAGGATTGTTCTTGGTCGTGATGCCAGGATATCAGGCGAAATGGTCAATAACCTTGTTATAGGAACCTTGCAAGGATTGGGTATTGAAGTCATAGATCTTGGTTTATCAACAACACCCACAGTAGAAATTGCCGTTCCTATGGAAAAGGCAGGTGGTGGGATCATTTTGACCGCAAGTCATAACCCTAAACAATGGAATGCCCTTAAATTGTTAAACGAAAAAGGCGAGTTTATTAGTGATGCAGATGGGAAAGAAGTGTTGGATATCGCTGAAAAATCCGAATTTGAATTCGCTGACGTAGATAGCCTTGGTCAGGTAATTGCCAATGATACTTATTTGCAAAAACATATAGACATTATCCTGGCTTTGCCATTGGTTGATGTTGCCGCGATCAAGAAAGCTAATTTTAAAATAGCTATTGATTGTGTGAATTCTACGGGGGGGATATTTGTTCCAGCCTTATTAAGAGCTTTAGGTGTAGAGACCATTTACGAGTTATATTGTGAACCAAATGGTCATTTCCCACATAATCCTGAGCCATTGCCGGAGAATTTGACTGAAATTGCTAAGGTTGTACAGAGCAAACAGGCTGATTTAGGTATTGTAGTAGATCCGGATGTAGATCGTTTGTGCTTTGTTTGTGAAGATGGAGAGATGTTTGGCGAAGAATATACACTGGTAGCAGTGGCCGATTATATTCTTCAAAATACACCAGGCAATGCAGTCTCTAACCTGTCCTCGACCAGGGCATTACGTGATGTTGCTGAAAAGGCAGGTGGCGAATACCATGCATCAGCAGTAGGTGAGGTGAATGTTGTGAATCAAATGAAAGCAACAAATGCAGTGATTGGTGGTGAGGGTAATGGTGGTATCATTTATCCGGAATTGCATTATGGTCGCGACGCTTTAGTGGGCATTGCATTGTTCTTAACACACCTTGCAAAATTTGGAAAGTCTATTTCCCTAATGCGTAAAAGCTATCCTGAATACTATATTTCTAAAAATAAGATCACTTTAACTCCAGAGATGGATATTGATGCCTTATTGGTAAAAGTACAGGAGAAATATAAAAATCAGCCAAATTCAACGATCGATGGATTGAAGATTGAATTTGATAAGGAATGGGTACACTTGCGTCGCTCTAACACAGAACCAATTATCCGAATTTATAGCGAAGCTGGAACGGAAACTGTAGCGGAAAACCTGGCCACAAAGATCATATCCGATATCAAAGAAATATTAAAACTGAACTAAGGGGAAATGGAAAGGATTTATTTAGATAATGCAGCAACCACTCCTTTAGATAAAGAAGTGATGGCCGAAATGCTGAATGTAATGAGCAATTATTACGGTAACCCTTCTTCTATCCATGCTCAGGGCCGCGAAGTACGTACCTTGATTGAAAAAGCAAGGAAAACGGTGTCTGGATTGTTAAATGCAACACCTGCCGAGGTATTTTTTACTTCGGGTGGTACAGAAGCTGATAATACGGCCATTCGCTGTGGTATAGCTGCTTTTAATATTAAGCATGCTATTACGACTAAAATAGAACATCATGCGGTTGAGCATACCTTAGAAAGCCTTTTAAAGCAAGGGGTGATTGATAAGTTGAGTTTTGTAGATATTGATGAAAAAGGCAATGTAGACTATAATCATCTGGAAGAGTTACTTAAAAACAACGAACGTTCTTTCGTTTCCTTAATGCATGCCAATAATGAATTAGGGACTTTAACGGATATAGAAAAGGTAGGAGACCTTTGCGAAACTTACAATGCCATTTATCATTGCGATACGGTACAAACCATGGGACATTATGTTCATGATGTGAGAAAGCTGAAAGCGCATTTTATTGTTTGTGCAGCTCATAAATTGCATGGACCTAAAGGTGTAGGTTTCTTGTTTGTAAACCATAATGTTAAAATTAGTCCGATGATTTTTGGTGGTGCACAAGAGCGTAACATGCGTGGTGGTACCGAAAACGTATATGGAATTGTTGGATTGGCCAAAGCATTGGAAATTGCCTATGCAGAAATGGAACAACACCAAAACCACATTCAGGAGCTGAAAAGCTATATGAAAGATAAATTGCTTGCAGAAATACCAGGTATTGCCTTTAATGGGGAAACTGATCCTGACAAGAGTTTGTATACCGTATTAAATGTTTCTTTCCCGGAAATGGATATGGCTGATATGTTGTTGTTTAACCTGGATATTAATGGCGTTTCCGCTTCAGGTGGCAGTGCATGTTCATCAGGGTCAAACATTGGCTCTCATGTGCTTACAGGCATTCATGCTGATCCGAACAGACCGTCAGTGCGGTTCTCCTTCAGTAAATACAATACCAAAGCAGAGCTCGATTTTGTAGTAGAGAAAGTTAAGGAGATTGTGGATAAAAACATTACTGTTTAATTAAAACAGAAGAAGCGTCAGAATTGTTTATGGCATAGGAAACAGGATTTTCTTATCATAAATACTTTTGCATATGAAAACTACAAAAAAAGGTGAGGACGAAAAAGTAGTGCCAGAAGAGGATACGCATACAAAACATGCGCATAGAAAAACTGTTTATAAAGAGACAGGAGATCCGATCACTGAGCGGGAGGCAACGAGTGGAGAAACCTCTTCTATAGCGGGAAGGGCCGATTTCATCATAAGACCAAAAAGAAAGACTAGACCACTTGGACCTGGGCATGAACCTGGAACTACACCAGGAAGAGATATATAATCAGATTAAAAAAGAAGGGTTTGTGTATGCACACAAACCCTTCTTTTTTATATGAATTAAAACCCTTAGTGCTTCATCATTTTAAGGAATGTCGCCAGCTTTGCTTTCATTTCCCTACGATCAACGATAAAATCTAAAAAGCCATGTTCCAAAACAAACTCAGCAGTTTGGAAACCCTTAGGCAAATCTTTTTTAATCGTTTCTTTAATTACCCTTGGACCGGCAAAACCGATCAATGAGCCTGGTTCAGCAATATTAATATCGCCAAGCATAGCATATGATGCAGTAACACCACCTGTAGTTGGGTCGGTTAATAAAGAGATGTATGGAACTTTAGCCTGACTTAATAAAGCCAGTTTAGCTGAAGTCTTAGCCATTTGCATTAATGAAAATGCAGCTTCCATCATCCTTGCACCACCTGATTTTGAAATCATCAGGAAAGGGATTTTGTGTTTAATGCTGTAATCAATAGAACGGGCAATCTTTTCGCCGACTACCGATCCCATAGATCCACCAATGAAATTAAAGTCCATACAGGCAACCATCAGGTCTTCACCTTCGACTTTACCGTGAGCAGCCCTAATCGCGTCTTTTAAGCCGGTTTTAGCCATGCTTTCTACCAAACGATCTTTATATGGTTTACTGTCCGTGAACTCCAATGGATCCCCTGATGTCAGGTCTGCAAATAGTTCTGTAAATTGATTATTATCAAATAATACTTCAAAATATTCTTTAGAACCAACCCGCAAATGATAGCTGCAGTATTGGCAAACATATTTATTTTCTACAAGGTCTGCACTGTGTAACGCTTTCTTGCAATTTGGGCACTTGTTCCATAAACCATCTGGTGCCTCTTTCTTTTCTTCCGTTAATGTACTGATACCTTTTTTTTCTCTCTTAAACCAAGCCATGTTATTTGTTGAAAAATGCGAGTACAAAGAAACAAAAAAAAATTAGAACAGTTTAAGGTAGTTTTCATAAGAAGAATTTGTGATTGGTGGTGTAGTATGGTTTAGTTAAAAAATAATAAGGATAAACTTGGCCTCTTTGATATTTTTCATAACTTCGGCATATCTAAAATTAAAAATAATGAGTTTAAAAGGCTATAAAGGCGTAATTTACGGAGATGCTGTTCAGGAATTATTTGAGCAGGCTAAGAAACATCAGTTTGCTTTACCGGCAGTTAACGTGACAGGAACCAACACCATTAATGCGGTAATGGAAACAGCGAAAGCAGTTAATTCACCTGTTATGATCCAGTTGTCTAATGGTGGAGCGCAGTTTTATGCAGGAAAAACATTAAATAATGACAATTTGAACGCATGTGTATTAGGTGCAGTATCTGCAGCTAAGCATGTTCATTTATTGGCAGAACATTATGGAGTAGCAGTAGTATTACATACAGATCATGCTGCTAAGAAGTTATTACCATGGATTGATGGATTGTTAGACCACGGCGAGAAATTCTTCGCTGAGCATGGTAAACCACTATTCTCATCACATATGTTAGATCTTTCGGAGGAATCAATCGAAGAAAACATGGAGATCTCTGCTAAATATTTAGCGCGTATGGCTAAAATGGGCATGACCATCGAAATCGAACTAGGAGTTACTGGTGGCGAGGAAGACGGTGTAGACAACAGTGATGTAGATAGTTCTAAATTATATACACAACCTTCTGAAGTAGCTTATGCTTACGAAGAGTTGAGTAAAGTAAGTGACAAATTTACGGTTGCAGCAGCATTTGGTAATGTTCACGGTGTGTACAAACCAGGTAATGTTAAGTTACAACCAGTAATTCTTAAAAATTCTCAAGATTTCATCAAAGAGAAATTCAATCTTACTGCTGAAAAACCAATCAACTTTGTATTCCATGGTGGATCAGGTTCTTCACAAGAAGAAATTAGAGAAGCAATTTCTTATGGAGCCATTAAAATGAATATCGATACTGATATGCAATGGGCAATGTGGGAAGGTATTTTGGACTATTATAAAGCTAATGAGGCTTATCTTCAAGCACAAATCGGTAACCCGGATGGCGAAGATAAACCAAATAAGAAATATTATGATCCACGTGTTTGGTTGCGTAAAGGCGAAGAGCAATTTGTTAAACGCTTAACACAGGCATTCGAAGATTTAAACTGCAGAAACGCTAGCGATAAATTATAATATCACCATATAAAATATAAAAGCGCTGCAAGATCAATCTTGTGGCGCTTTTTTTGTGTTAGTATATTTGGTTAATAGGATTAATCTAATCGTATTTATTCTCTTAGATGAAAAAAAGTAACAATAGCTTGTTCGAGCGTTTTGCGAATGCTGCAACTAACTTTACAGGTAGTTCAGCTGCTTTTATTTCCGCTACCGCTATAGTGGTGATATGGGCACTAACCGGACCTGTATTTAATTATTCAGAAACCTGGCAGTTGGTCATCAATACAGGAACGACCATTATTACCTTTCTGATGGTTTTTTTAATTCAAAAAGCGCAGAATAAGGATGGAAAGGCGATTCAGCTAAAATTGAATGAATTAATCGCCGCTCATGAACGTGCTAGCAACAGGATGGTTGATATTGAAGACCTGACAGAACGAGAGTTGGATCAGTTGCATAAATTTTATGTAACCTTGGCGGAACTGGCTAAAGAGGAAAGTGATATCCATAGCTCACACTCCATAGATGCGGCAGAAGAACTCCACGAAATAAAAAGTGAAATAATAAAGATATCAAGAAAACGCCATGGAAGCACTGCTCGTAAACAAGATAAAAAATAAGGAAGAATTAGAAAAGGCTTTTGCCATTAGGAAAAAAGTATTTGTTGAAGAACAGAACTGTCCGCCTGAATTGGAATGGGAAAATGAGGATGTGTCAACCCATTTTCTTGCCGAGATAAACGGTATACCCTGTGGTGCCTGTCGCTGGCGTAAAACCGATGCCGGTTATAAATTGGAACGGTTTGCTGTGCTTAAAGAATTTAGAGGTAAAAGGATAGGACAGGCCTTGGTTGCAGCAGCACTTGCTGATTTGCCAGAAAGTGCCCGGTACATTTACCTGAATGCCCAGCTGGATGCCGTGCGTTTATACTCCCGTTTTGGTTTTGTGGCCGAAGGTGAACAGTTTGAAGAAGCCGGAATCCAGCACTTTAAAATGGTAAAGAAAGTGCTATAAAAATACCTTGCCAGAGAAGCGCAAAGCTTCCTGCCATTTATCCATATTCAAGTTTAATAGCTCCCCTTTACTGTTTAGGTAACTGATCAGATCTTCTGTAGCCATATTGCCAGTTAAATCGTCTGTAGCCATTGGACAGCCGCCAAAACCTTTTAAAGCGCTGTCAAAACGCTTACAGCCACTTTCATAAGCAGCCTGTATTTTTTCAAAGCGGGTATAAGGGGTACTGTGTAAATGGAGGCCTATTTCAATATTTTTAGCTGGGTCAGTATGCTCAAAACGCTTAACCAATGAAGGGAGGATTTCTTTTATCTTTTCAGGAGTTGATACTCCGGTGGTATCAGATAAGGCCAGTATCTTTGCTCCATTTTGCACCAGTTCATCCGCCCATCTTTCTACAATTTCCACATTCCATTCATCCCCATAAGGATTTCCAAAGCCCATAGACAAATAGATCACAGCTGTTTTATCACGTTTGCTGCACAATTCTAACAGCTGCTTTACCGTTTCCAGCGATTGAGCAATGCTGGAATTCGTATTGCGTTGTTGGAACGTTTCAGAGATCGAAAAAGGAAAACCGAGGTAGCTGATCTCCGGATGTGCAGCAGCCTCTTCAGCGCCTCTTAAATTAGCTATAATGGCCAGTAGCTTTGATGAAGTGTTTCCTAAATCCAGTTTCGACAGTACTTCAGCAGTATCCCGCAACTGTGGAATGGCCTTTGGCGAAACAAAACTCCCAAAATCTATGGTGTCAAATCCTACCTGTAGCAGTAAATTAATATAAGCAGCTTTTAGATCGGTATCTATAAAATCGTGAATGCCCTGCATCGCATCACGCGGACATTCAATTAGTTTAATGGTTTGTTGTTGAGTCATGAGGGGTAGATATTTCTTCTAAGTCTTTGGGGCGGATAAATGGGCGAATAATCAATCTTGTACCTCTGTCGTAGCTAAAATAGCTCCATACCCAGTTTACAAATACCACCAGTTTATTTCTAAACCCTACTAACGTCATCAAATGTACGAACATCCAGGTAAACCAGGCAAATACCCCCTGGAATCTGATTTTATGTAGGTCCACCACTGCTCTGTTCCTTCCAACAGTGGCCATTGTGCCTTTGTCGATATATTCAAAAGGCTCTAGCGGTCTTTTCTGAATGATGTTTAATAGGTTTTTAGCCAGTAATTTGCCTTGTTGTATGGCAGCAGGGGCTACACCGGGGTGGCCATTTGGAAATTCTTCAGTGATCATAGCAGCAACGTCACCAATGGCATAAATGTTTCTATAACCATCAACCAGGTTTACTTCATTTACCTTCAATCGGTTTCCTCTGACTATGATTTCGGGGTTCAGTCCGTCAAGCACTACACCTTTTACGCCGGCCGACCAGATTACTGTTGAGGAGGGGATATGTTGACCGTCAAGCAAGCTTAAGACCTTACCATCATAAGCTTGAACTCTGGAATTGTTCATGATGATTACACCCAGCTCCGCTAAAAATTCAGCAGATTTTTGCTGAGATTGAACAGACATGTTGCCTAACAATTCTGGCGATCCCTCAATCAAATATATATTTACATCGTTAATGTTCAGATCAGGATAATCACTTCTTAGTACGTGTTTCTTCAACTCGGCCAATGCCCCAGCAGTCTCCACGCCGGTAGGTCCACCGCCAACGACTACAAAGTTCATCAACTGTTTCTTTAATTCTGGATTTCCAGGAATTTGGGCAGCTTCCAGATTTTGCAAAATTAAGCTTCTCAGGTTTAAGGCTTCGGGAATAGATTTCATGGGCATGGCATTGCGCTCAATCTCGTCTTGCCCAAAAAAGTTGCTTGTAGATCCGGTAGCCAATACGAGGTAATCATATTCAATTGCACCAATAGTTGTCTCAATGGTGTTTTTGCCGGCATCTACCTTTTTTACTTCAGTTACTCTAAAGGACAAGTTTTTATGCCCCTTAAAGATCTTTCTTAATGGAAAAGCGATAGAATCAGCCTCTAGACCTCCGGTAGCCACCTGGTAAAGCAAAGGCTGAAAAGTATGGTAATTGTGTTTGTCAAGCATGATCACTTCGACCGGTTTACTACACAGTTTTTTGGCTAATTCGATGCCGCCAAATCCGCCTCCTATAATAACAATTCTTGGTTTGCTGCCTTTTGGGAAATGTTGCTCCATAGTCTTGGGTTTCAGTAAATATACATAACAACAATTAGACCTAAAATCACAAAAGGCATCCTTTTGGGGATGCCTTTTGTGATGATAAGCAGATTAACTACTTAATCTTATTTTTTACCTTTTACTTTGGCTTCACCTAAGTCTAATACAATCGGAGTAGAGATACACAATGATGAGTAGGTACCAATGATACGACCAATTAACAAGGCAAATATAAATCCGCGAATACTTGCTCCACCGAAGATAAAGATTACTAACAATACAAAGAATACAGTTAATGAAGTCAAGATAGTACGACTTAATGTACTGTTTAATGCGAAGTTGATTAATGTTTCTCTTTCTTTTCCATGAAGATCTTCTTTACCTTGTTCTGCTAATTTCTCACGGATCCTGTCAAATACAACAACCGTTTCAGTCATGGTATAACCCATTACCGTTAGAATAGCAGCGATGAAATCCTGACCAATCTCTAAAGAGAATGGAAGCACACCATCTAATATCGTATAGAAAGATAGTACCAATAACACGTCGTGGAACAAAGCGATAACCGCACCTAAACCATAGTTTAGTTTCTTAAACCTTACCACGATGTAGATAAACATCACTAAGCAAGAGAATAAGATGGCACCGTAAGCACTGTAAAGAATGTCGTTTGCAATGATCGGACCCACTTTCTCGTTACTTACAATGTTATATTTCACATCTGTTTTAGCTAAACCTGCTCTTAATGCAGTTTCAACAGTTTTATCAGCGTTAATATCAGAGTCAGTGATGTGGTAAGTAGTGGTGATTTTTAACTCATTATCCGCACCAGCAGTTTTTACGATAGTTTCTGATTCAGGGAAAACATCAGCTAACTTAGCTTTTACATCTTCAGTGTGCATTCCTTTATCGAAATGTACGATGTAAGTTCTACCACCTTTAAAGTCAATACCAAGGTTTAAACCACCATTTTTGAACCAGAAGATAACACCTAAAAGGATGATGATTCCAGAGATAGAATAATAAAGCTTTCTGTGTCCAACGAAGTTGAAAGCAATGTTTTTAAATGCGTGGATGGTGAATTTGTTACCGAAAGTAATGTCTACTTTTTTGTCTAACAAAGTTTCGAATACCAAACGAGAGATCAATACCGCACAGAATAGTGAAGATAAGATACCGATACATAAGGTAGTTGCAAAACCTTGAACAGGACCGCTACCAAATACATAAAGGATAATACCCAACACCAATACAGTAACGTTTGAATCGATGATAGAAGACATCGCATGCTTGAAACCTTCTTTTATTGCTACTGGAGTAGATTTACCTAAAGTAAGCTCTTCCCTTACACGTTCAAAGATCAGGATGTTCGCATCAACCGATAAACCGATTACCAATACGATACCAGCAATACCAGGTAAAGTAAGTACAGCACCTAGTGATACCAATATACCCATGATGAAGAATAAGTTGATCACCAATGCAAGGTTAGCAACCCATCCAGCTTTATTGTAATACATGGCCATGAAGATCAAGATCACAATAAACGCAAGCACAAATGATAATAAACCATTGTGAATAGCCGCCTCACCTAAAGATGGACCAACTACGAACTCACCAACGATTCTTGCAGGAGCAGGTAATTTACCAGCCTTTAAGATGTTCGCTAAATCTTGTGTATCGTTTACTGTGAAGTTACCAGTGATTTGTGAAATACCGTTAGGGATTTCGCCTTGTACTGTAGGAGCAGAGTAAACTGTGTTATCTAAAACAATCGCAATTGCTTTTTTATTGTTTGCATCAGCAGAAGCTTCAGCTGTAATTTTTTTCCATTTAGCAGCACCATCGCCAGTCATATACATGGTAACCTCAGGTTTGCCATGTTGATCGTAATCATGACGGGCATCGCTGATCGCTTCACCACCTAAATCTGGTTTGCCATCTAAAGAAGTAACTTTGATTGCATACAATTCAAAAATCTTACTTGGAGTTTGTGCACCTAAATCAGCAGGCTTAAGTCCCCACATGAATTTGTAAGTCTGAGGAATGATAGACGCGATCTCTGGTCTTTTAAAGAAAGCATTTACTTTAGCAGTATCTTTTTGAGCAACCCAACCAACAACTGGTCCTGGACGTAATGAAGGCTGACCGTTTTCACCTTGATAAGTAGGGATGTTTAATACTGCGAATAATGGATTAGATTTTGCAGCCTCGTTATTTTTTAAACTTGTTGAATCTTTAGCATCTGTCTTTTTAGCTAATCCTGCCAATTTACTTCCGCCTTTAGCAGTAGTATCTTTTACAGCACTAGTAGATGTAGTATCTTTTAAAGTTAAAGCAAGTGTTTTGTTGATGTTTTCCAAAACAGGATATACTTCCTCATTTTGGTATACTTGCCAGAATTGCAATTCAGCAGAACCTTGTAATAATTTATGAACACGCTCTTTGTCTTGCACACCCGGCATCTCAATTAGGATACGGTTAGTACCTTCTTGTTTTTGCATATTCGGGCTCACTACACCGAAACCATCAATACGGCTTCTGATGATAATGAATGAACGATCAATAGCGCTAGTTGCTTCTTTTGATAAAAAGGCTTTAACTTCAGAATTGCTAGCATCTGGTTTTAGCAATTTTGCATTGTCCTGAGTAGAGAAAAAATCTACAAGCTTTTTGTTTGGTTCTAATTTTTCAAATTCGTTAACAAACAAATTGATGTAATCTTTACCACCTGCGTTTAACTGTTGTTGCGCAGTAGCCAATGCTTTGTTAAAATTAGGATCATCGGTGTTTCCAGCTAAAGACTTAACTAGTTCAGATAACGAAATTTCCATCGTTACGTTCATACCACCTTTAAGGTCTAACCCAAGGTTGATTTCTTTTCCTTTACAGAACTGATAATTAAAACCGAAAAGCGGATAAACCGGCACGGTGGCCATTGAGTCTAAATAAGCCTTTTCTTTTTCGACGTCTCCTTTAGCATAAGCTTTTGCGTCTTTTTCAACCTTAGAGGTAACAAAGTTGAATGAGAGAGAATACACACAGACAATACCTAATAGTATTGCCATAAATTTAATAAAACCTTTACCCTGCATTTGTTTGTAATTATTAGTCTATATATGCTATATATTTTTTTAACAAGTCGGCAAATCTAATTATTTTTTTAATTAATAGGCCACCTTATTGATTTTTTATTAAAGAGGCTCAACTATTTGCGTAGAAGTGTTGAAAAAGTGTAAGCTACAGGATTTTTTTCATCTGGGAGATGTTTTTCTACACTTGTTTCTTCCCACACGTTGAAATCAATTTCAGGGAAAAAGGCATCGGCCTCGTAGCTTTGATGAACTCTGGTTAGATAGATGCGATCAGTGATCGGCATGGTCACTTTATAGATTTCGGCACCCCCAACGATAAATACTTCCTCCTCTGTTGTACAAAGGGCAATTGCATCTTCAATATTGCTGGTCACCTCGGCACCTGGTATTTGCAAACCAGTCTTTCTGGTCACTACAATATTGCGTCTGTTTGGCAATGGTTTTCCAATAGAATCAAAGGTTTTACGCCCCATTATAATGGTATGACCGGAAGTGATTTCTTTAAAATGCTTTAAATCGGCTGGCAAGCGCCAAAGCAACTGATTGTCTTTTCCTATGGCATTGTCTTCGGCAATGGCTACAACTGCAGATATGATCATATGGCTACTGCTCCTTTAATATGTGGGTGGGCATCATAATCCGTCAACGTAAAATCTTCATATTTAAAATTGAAAATATCTTTTACTTCAGGATTGATGTGCATTACCGGTAATTTTTTAGCATCACGGCTCAATTGTAGTTTAGCCTGTTCAATGTGGTTGTTGTACAAATGCGCATCGCCAAGGGTATGTATAAAGTCTCCGTATTGTAAGCCACATACCTGAGCAACCATCATGGTAAGCAAAGCATAGGATGCAATATTGAATGGAACACCTAAAAATATATCTGCACTGCGCTGATATAGCTGACAACTTAATTTTCCATCGGCTACATAAAATTGGAAGAAAGCATGACAGGGTGGAAGCGCCATGTTTTCAACTTCAGCTACATTCCATGCGGAAACAATAATCCTTCTTGAATCAGGGTTGTTTTTAATGGTGTTTATGATCTGCGCAATCTGATCAATGTGGCCACCATCAGGTTTAGGCCAGGAGCGCCATTGCGAGCCATAAACAGGACCTAGGTCGCCATTTTCATCTGCCCACTCGTCCCATATCTTTACACCATTGTCTTTTAAATATTTGATGTTGGTGTCGCCGCTCAAAAACCAGATCAGCTCATGTATGATGGATTTTAGATGCAGTTTTTTTGTAGTCACCATAGGGAAACCGTCCTGCAGGTTAAACCGCATTTGATAGCCAAATACGCTAATTGTTCCGGTTCCAGTACGGTCATGTTTTTGCGTGCCATGATCTAGCACATGCTGCATTAAATCTAAATATTGCTTCATAATTGTTTAAAATGGGCGTAAAACCCAGACAAAAGTACATAATATATGGAATGTTTTGAAGTGTCATCTTGATTCGTGTCTTATACCATGATTTTTAGCTTAAAATTAACTATTGGTTATTTTTATAAATCTTAATTGAATATTTTTATTATTAAATTAAGGTTTGTATTTTTGTTTTAGGTTATATTTTTATGAATAGTGATAAAATAGGTGATTTGGATGAGGTTAAAAAGAAGGTGTACCCAATACGGGAGCCGATTGTAAGTAAGGTTAGTGATATTGATTTTTCAGGTAATTATTCTTATGCGAACTATTTGCGCTGGCAGTTTGAAGAGCGGCTGGAACTTATCAAGGGGAAGGTGTTTGAGATGTCTGCACCAGCTCCTTTTCATCAATTGGTTTCATGGAGAATTTCAGGTGAGCTGCATGCTTATTTAAAAAAGAAGCCATGTCGGGCTTATCCTGCGCCTTTTGATGTGCGTTTTCCTGATGCTTCTAAGCGGAATAAGGATGTTTACACGGTTTTACAGCCCGATATTTCTATAGTTTGTGATATGACCAAAATAGATAAAAGGGGATGTGTGGGGCCGCCAGATATCGTTGTCGAGATTTTGTCCCCAAGCAATAATAAAAAAGATTTGGAATATAAGTTTGCCATTTATGAAGAGTATGGCGTGCGTGAGTATTGGATCGTGTTTCCAGATGAGCGGTATTTTTTGAAATATGTACGGAATGCGGATGGGGTTTTTATTGGTGACAAGCCTTATAATGGGGATGTAGATTTTGTCTCAGCTCTTTTGCCTGGCTTTCGGTTAAATATGAATGAGGTGTTTGAAGATTAATAACTTGTTTTGATGGACTTTTAATGATTTAATTATGAACGATGATAAAGTGAAAGGTGCGAAGCGCGCTAAAAAAACAAAGTCTTATATCCAAAAAGAACCTGTAGTACGCAAGGTTAGTGATATTGATATTTCTGGTACTTATTCCTACGCGAATTATCTGAAATGGGAGATTGCCGAGCGGTTGGAGTTGATTAAAGGGAAGATATTTGAAATGTCTGCGCCATCGGTAAACCATCAGCGGTTGTTGGGTGAGATATATACAGATTTGCATACGTTTTTAAAAAGTAAGTCTTGTGAGGCGTTTGTTGCACCGTTTGATGTACGTTTTCCAGATCAATCTAAAAAGGATAAAGATGTGTATACTGTTTTGCAGCCTGATATTTGCGTGATTTGTGATGAGACTAAGTTAGATAAACGAGGCTGTATTGGTGCGCCGGATATTGTAGTCGAAGTATTGTCGCCAAGTAACAATAGAACGGAGTTAAAGAATAAATACGATATTTACGAAGCGTACGGAGTGCGGGAGTATTGGGTTATCCACCCTAAAAAACGGACTTTCTTAAAGTATGTGTTAAATAGTGAAGGGGTATTTGTGGTTGGTGAATTGTATGAAGGAGGGAGTGACTTTGTTTCTGATATTTTGCCGGGCTTTCGATTAAATATTGATGAGGTGTTTGGTTTGATGAAGTAAGTTGAGTTTTTTGTAAGTTTGCCTCTCTAATATTAAACGCAACATACATGCTTGCTTTTGCAAATGCTAAAATAAACCTTGGCTTAAACGTCACTCAAAAAAGAGCTGATGGTTATCATAACATCGAAACGGTTTTTTACCCTGTAAAGTTATATGATGTTATTGAACTTACGGATGCGGACGAGACGACTTGCATAGTTAAGGGAATTGACGTGCCGGGTAATGCGGAAGATAATCTCTGTCTGAAAGCATTCGAAGTATTGAAGAGAGATTTCGATTTGCCTGCTCAACAAATTACGTTACTTAAAAATATTCCGATTGGTGCGGGCTTAGGTGGTGGATCTTCGGATGCTGCTCATCTGATTAAACTCGTGAATGATAAATTCAAGTTGGAACTGTCTGTTGAGGTGATGCAGGATTATGTGCGACCTTTAGGTGCTGATTGTGCTTTTTTTATAGATAACCAACCTGCTTATGCTTTTGGTAAAGGTGATGAGTTCAGCTCAATAGCAATAGATTTGTCAAAATATTACCTCGTTCTGGTAAAACCGCCCATTCATGTAGCTACAGGAGATGCTTATGCCGGAATAAAGCCTATAATTCCTAGTAGATCGGTAAAAGATTTAATACATTTGCCTATAGCAGAATGGAAGTCTAATTTGAAAAATGATTTTGAGCCTTCTGTGTTTTCAAAATATCCGGAGATTGAACAGATCAAAACAAGTTTATACCAATCTGGTGCGTTATTCTCACTCATGAGTGGCAGCGGTTCTTGTGTTTATGCAATTTTTGATCGCCAGGTCAGTTTGCCGGAACTTGAAAGAGAGAACAGGGTGTTTTATAATGTTTGATACTTAAAATGGAGATTAATTTAGTACGTAAAAGCGGTAGGTTTAATTTTGAAGCAGAAAATTCTGCAGGATTTAAAGTGGAGCTGGATGCTAAACCCGCAATTGGGGGTGAAGGCAAAGGTTTCAGACCAATGGAGATGCTTTTGGTTGGTTTAGGCGGATGCAGTGGTATTGATGTAGTGAATGTGCTGACCAAACAAAAGGAGCCTTTGGAAGATATAAAAATTGCGATTAAGGCAACTAGAAAAGACGAAGAAATGCCGCCAATATTTGATGTGATTAATATTCATTTTGATCTTTACGGCGCATTAGGCGTACAAAAAGTGGAACGTGCTTTAGCGATGACCTTCGATAAATATTGTTCTGTATCAAATATTTTAGGTCGCTCTGCTACTATTAATTTTACCTATACCATTCATCAATAAATAAAATGCAAGAAGAGAATTTCGAAACCATTGCTATACGCTTACAGGCAGAAAGAACACAGTTTAAAGAACACTCAGTGCCGTTGTACTTAACTTCAAGTTATAAGTTTGACGATGCAGAAGATATGCGTGCGCTTTTTGCTAACGAAAAAGAAGGGAATGTTTACAGTCGTTATGCTAACCCAAATACGACAGAGTTAATTGATAAAATGGTTGCGCTTGAAGGTTCGGAAGCTGGTTGGGCTACTGCTTCGGGGATGGCTGCAATATTTACCACTTTTGCTGCTTTTCTAAAATCGGGTGATCATGTGTTGTCTAGTCGCTCAGTGTTTGGTTCAACGCATCAGTTGTTGAGTAATGTTTTTTCGAAATGGGGTATTACCTACACTTACGCAGATCTGGATAAAACAGAGCAATGGGAGAATGGCATACAGCCGAATACAAAAATGATTTTTGTAGAGACGCCTTCTAATCCTGGAATTGATATTATCGATTTGGAATGGTTGGGTAAGTTAGCCAAAAAACACAATGTATTGTTGGTAGTGGACAATTGTTTTGCTACGCCATATTTGCAGCAGCCTATAAAATTAGGTGCTGATATTTCTATTCATTCGGCAACTAAATTTATCGATGGACAAGGTCGTACTTTAGGTGGGATCATTTTGGGATCGGCTGCGTTGATTAAAGAAATTGAAGGTTTCGCGAGGCATAGTGGGCCGTCGATGTCACCATTTAATGCATGGTTGTTGTCTAAAAGTTTAGAGACACTTGCGGTGCGCATGGACAGACATTGTGAAAATGCGTTAAAAGTTGCTGAGTTTTTGGAAAGTCATGCAAGCATTAAACGGGTGATGTATCCTTTCTTGCCTTCACATCCGCAATATGAAATTGCTAAAAAGCAAATGAAACAGGGTGGAGGTATTGTAACATTGGTAATTGATGGCGGTGTTGAAGCCGCAAGTCGTTTTATGAACAAATTGAAAATGTTCTCTATTTCTGCTAATCTGGGTGATACCCGGTCTATTGCTACCCATCCAGCAACCAGTACGCATTCAAAACTAACTGAGGAGGAGCGTTTGCAGGTTGGAATTGAGCAAGGGACAATTCGCTTGTCAATCGGCTTAGAGCATATCAACGATATTCTTGGAGATATCAAACAAGCCTTGGCTTAAGTTATCTCTATAAAAAAAAAGCGTGGTGCTGTTTCTAAATTGAAACGATACCACGCTTTTTTTTATGCAATGTTTTTTAGGTAATCTTATTTCGTTCTCCGAATGTTTATCTGGACTAATTGATGTAATCGCGATCCTCGTCGCTCAGGGTGCTTTTGTTAACAGTGTTGCTGTGCTGTTCAATCTCTTTGTCGTATGAGGTTACCGTTGTTTTAGGTCGACCTACCCAAAAACCAAGTACAAAACCTATAAAAGTACAAACGCCTACCACCACAAGCTTCGATATGTCTTTTTTCATGAATATGAAATCAAATTGTACAGCATCGGTATTGATCATTAAAAAAATGGTAAAGAGAGCTGTGAGAATGATAATTAAGATGGTTTTTGTACGCATGATCTAAAAGCTGTAGTTTAAAATTAATTCTAATATAGGATTTTGGTTGTAAATTTTGTTTACGAAGACAAATCTTGTGCCCAAATCAATAAGGGGTTGGTAGCGCAGTAAATTCATGCTGCTGCGCAATTCAAAGCCATAAGTTTTGGGTTCTCCGATATTTGTGTCCACCCCCAGGTTTTCATAATGGCAAAATAAACCACCGCGCACATTTCTGATGTAAGCAAGTGGGCCTAGTTCAGCATCAGGAAAAGCAAATGGGAATCTGTAATTGAGCAATAGTGTGTTTCTTAGGAGGCTTATGGCTCTGATGTTGTTGTAGCCGTAAACTCCGCTTATTTCGTTGTCGAATCTTCTTACTCCACTGGCGTTTTGGTAGTTGAAGCTAGCTATGAAGGAATGGTTTTTTAACAATCCTGGGAAATAGAAAGAGGTGCCTAAGGCAAAGAGGTGACCGTCGAGTTTTTTGTCGAATGGCTGGTGAAGGTAAGTTAAGCTGAAGGTTTGTGCCCATTTTGGTGCAATGTCGCGGTCGGCCTGACGCATGGAGTGTACAAAGGAGAAGCCGTATTCCATTGGGAAGTTAAGGGTAGTGATGTAATTCAGTGGCATATTTTCACCCATGTAGCGTTTGGTGTAGCTGGTTGCTGTTCTTAACGAAAAGCTGTAGGTATCTCCGAGCGTGTTTAAGCTAATCGGGATCATGGCTTGGACTTGGATATTGTTCTCTCTCCAATCGCCTTGCATAACGCCTTGATTGCTGTTATAGAAAGTTCTTCTGGGTCTGTTCCGGTAAGTGGCACTAATCACCGGGTAAAAACTTTTAAGCACAATGCCTGCGTTGTATTCAAACCGGTTCAGGTCTCTGTAGTATTCGGCGCCTGCAAAAGCGTTGAGTGTATTGAGTAGGTTGTCTGAATCGAATTGTAATCCGCCGCGGTATTCATCTTCAATTACAGGACTGATGCTATGTATGTTGATCATATCTCCAAATGTGCGGTACGGTTTGGAGATGTAGGTGCTGTCGGGGATTTTGGAAAATACATTTCCGGTGTGTTCCTGTTTTTCCGCTGCAGCACCAAAGTAGACAAAATTGTTTTTGCCGGGCTCCTCTGGATTTATCGGAGTTTCGGTAATGTCGTACCCTGTTTGTTTGAAATTGTTGAAAAGAAGAGTATTGCTTCCTTTAGGAAAAGATGCATTGAAAGCGCCGTATTTTGCTTCGCTCAGAGCGCTTATTTTTTTCGTTTTGATATCTATGTTGTAAATGTTGTCAAGTCCGCTGTAGTGCGCGTTAAATGCGATCTGTTGATTAATGAATATCGGTCTTGATATTTGCTGTTGCGTAGGAGCGATGAGTTCTTCGGTTTGTCCGGTTCTGTTAGTTATGTTTAGCGTTTTTCCTTTTTCACTAACGGCGATGTAGGCTACTGTATTTCCGCTGGCATCAAAAGATGGTGTTTGCAGAATTAGGTTTTGCGGGTTAGGGTAAGTGAAAAGGACATCCCCGTTTTGGGCATTTAGCTCAACCAGGTTGCATCGATTACTCAAATCGAACTTTACTACTATAATTTTTTTTCCGTCAGCCGAAAGTGATGGTGCAAAGAGTTTGCTTTTTGAACTGAGCTTTTTTACTTTTTTAGTTTCCAGGTTGTAGCTGCAAATTACGTTATAGCTGCGCTGACGATAGCGTGGGTCGTATCTAACCTCGTCCCAAACGATAAGTCCGTTGGCGTAACTGAACCATGGTTGTTCCTGATAGCCGATGTCGAGTAGGTGAGTTTCCTTGCGATTGCTATCGATCAAAGTGAGGTGTGGGACTTCGGCTTTACTTTGCTTTAAAGTTAATATGCTGTTGTCGCTTAATTTGACCGGTAAAAAATAGTTGGTGGCATAATTGGCAGGTTTCGTTAATGAGTTGTAATTTCTACTCGGTGTTGCCGACGCCTGCGCTGTCCAATTTTTTTTGAGTGTCGCTGTGGTTTGTTCAAACCATTTGTGACTTCCCTTGTTGCTGAATTTTTTTAGTGAGTTCGAAAAAGGGTAGAGGCGGACCGGGCGTTTGCGTATGTCTGTCAGCACTTCGTCGAAGATGTCTTTTCCTTCTTCGGTTCTGATGATGGATGACATCAGGTAGCCGAGTTGATAGTAGCCGGGAGTGATGTCTTTGTTTGAGCCAAAACTGGCTTTGCTATAGGATATGTTTTTCCCTTCGAGTAGGCTTGTTCGGTAAGGCATGATCCATGAAGGTTGTCTTCCGCGACCGGCCCTGGTTAGGGCAGTTTCTGTAGTTACGGCATCGCCTTCAAAAAACCAGATCGGTAAGCTTACACCGAACCAGCCGAAGTAGATTAATTCTGGAAAAGGCTTGGCCTTGCCACCGGTCAGTTTGTCGAACTGAGCGACGTGTCTAAGTTCATGAACGGCGAGGTTGTTTAGCCAGTCCTGACTGTCAAATTGCTGAGGTGGGGTAGTGTAGAATTCTGACTTTTTTGGACCGAGCTGAACGAAGCCATTTGCAGTCACACCTTGGTTTTGAAGTAGCACTGGAATGCTCGTTTTTTTTACGCCTAAACTGCCGCCTACATAAGGGTAAATGTAAGGTAGTGTGTTGGCCATTCTTTGTGCTTCTTTTTCCATCTCCGTAGGGTAGATGACTTTAAAGCCGGAAGCATTTATTTGACGCCATTTTACACTAAGTGGGTTTTGTTCTTCGCTGAATATTTGTGAAAAAACTGAATGTGAAATTAAACTTAATATTGCTGTTGTTTTAATTTTGATTATCAGTGATTTATATAGTTTATTTTGCGTCATATTTTGCTTTTGCTAAAATAATTAGTATTTTAAAATTTTTAAGCTTGATTTTATGTTATGTTTTATTTTAAATGATTTGGTTTTGTTTGTTGGTAATCAGGTTTTTAATTTGTTTTGTTATTTTGTCTTGTTGACTGGTTTTGCTGGTTATTTTTGTTGTTTTTAAAGGTTTTGTAGTGTTTTCGCTATTGCGTTTGTATGATGCAAAAACCTGAGGTTAAGGTACACTATTTAGCCGGTAAATAAAATTAAATTTACGCAGCATGTTTTGATTATGTATACAAGAGTCGCGTTTTTTTGGCTTATAATAACTGGGAAGATGAGACCTATTTCTGCCTTAAAACCGATCGGTTTATGGACTGTGATAGCTGCTTTTCTGAGGTGTTGTTGATTCGTTTTATAGGAGTCGGAATGCTGTCTTTTGAGGGCGGTATTTCTCCCCTACCCTATGGGGCAAGGCGGAAGGATTTAGTGTTGATTTTTGTATTTTCTGTAAACCGGATACAAGAATACTGCCCCTAAAATAATGATGGCGCCAAGGTAAAATCCGATCGACATGGTCTCTTTTGTACCAAAGAAAAGGAAGGCTAAAAGGATGCCATATACGGGCTCAAGATTGGTGATGAGGGCGACATTGAAAGCGGATATAGTTCGCATCACAGAGACCCCTGCAACGTATGCAAGCGCTGTGCAAATGGTGCCCAATAAGCTGAGGTAAATCCAATCGTTGACACTTAAATCGAACTGCTCTGTGAAGAGGCTTTGGTCGAATACACGGTACAAACTGATCCAGAAAAACGCCCCGATGATCTCATAAAAACTGATGACAAGTGGATTGCTTTTTTGTACTAGCGTAGAGTTTATAGTGCCAAAAAGGCTAGAGGCCAGGGCTGCAGAAAGGCCGAAAATGATCCCTTCTGTATACTTGGATTCGAATTTAAAGATGAGATAAATGCCCAGGATGATGATTAATCCGATGATGATATCGGCTACCTGCATCCTTTGTTTCTTGATCAGTGGCTCTAATATGGCCGTAAAAAGGGTAAAGGAAGAGAGGCATACAAGGGTAACGGAAACGGTTGAAACCTTAATGGCATGGAAGAAAAGAATCCAGTGGAGAGCAACGATACTTCCTGTGAAAAAGAACTGTAAAAACTGCTTTTTCGTAACTATAAGGCTTGTTTTGCTCAGTTTGAAGTAAATGAAAAGAGAGATGCTGGCAATCAAAACCCTATACCATACCATTTGTACAGCATTAACGGAGATTAATGCGCCGAGGATGCCTGTAAAGCCCCATATAAATACTGTGAAGTGTAAAATCAGCAGGTTTTTGTTGGGCGTTACAGGTAGCTTTGTCATTATTTTGGTGCTTTTCGAAGTAGATAATAGCCCAATAAACCGAAGCATATGGTGGGCATTAATACTGCCAGGAGCGGCGGAACGCCTCCTTTTAGTGAAAACATTTTTGCGAATTGGTTAAATACAATATAGCCAAAGCTTAGTATTATTCCTATTCCGAGTGGTAGTCCAACGCCCCCACGTACCTTTCTAGAGGATAGTGCAACACCAATAAGGGTCAAAACAAAGGCTGATAGGGGGTGTAGATAGCGTTTATATTGCTCAAATAACAGGTCGTTCCATATCCCTGATCCTCTGATTTTCTCTTTTCTAATCTTCTCTGAAAGCTCTTTGTTGGTGAGGTTTTCAAAGATGTTATCATAAGCTGAGAAGTCGTCAGGACGCATATCTAGTACTGTGTCTTTAGTTAAAGATGCGCCGCTCACAAACGTTTCTTTTAGCCCATTGATGTATCGTATAGAGTAGTTAGTTAGCTTCCAGGAGCGTTTTAAAGAGTCCCATTTGATTTCGTCAGCAATCAGCTTCTTAGTTAACACGTCTCCTTTAAAGTTATCCAGAGAGAAGCGAGTGCCTGTTTTACTCTTGCTATCGAAATTGTCCATGAAGATGTAGGTGTTGTTATCCAGTTTCATGTGGATATTACTCTTACTGGATGGATCGTTTTTCTTTACGTAAGTGTTTTCAAAGCTGTTTTTAAGCTGATTGGTATAAGGTAGGATGTATAAATTGGAAGCTAGATTGAATGCAAAGATGATGAATGCCGATACGAAATAGGGCATTAGGAAGCGATTAAAGCTCACTCCTCCGCTTAAAATGGGTACAATCTCGGTCTGGTCAGCCATCTTTGCTGTGAAAAATATTACAGCGATGAAGTTGATCAGTGGTGAGAGCATATTGACATAATATGGGATAGAACCCGCATAATACAGCGATATGACCTGCCAGAAGCTAAGATTGGAGCTTAAAAAGTCGTCCAGTTTCTCAGATAAATCAAAAATAACGATGATCACAACAAATAAGGTTAGGGTATATAGAAATGTACCCAGGTATTTGCTGATGATGTACCAGTCAAGAATTTTGATTCTGTCTTTGATGAAGTTCATTTATAATTTATTACCTAAGATAGTAACCATTTTGTTTTTCCATGCGTAAAATTCGCCGCTTATGATCTTCTCACGGGCTGTTTTAACCAGCCATAGGTAAAAATGCAGGTTGTGTAAGGTAGCTATTTGAGCACCAAGCATCTCTTTTGAGTGCATTAAGTGCCTTAAATAGGCTTTAGAATATACTTTATCGGCAATTAGGTCACTATCAGCTTCAATTGGAGAGAAGTCATCAGCCCACTTTTTATTACCGATATTGATGATACCATTTTTTGTAAATAGCATCCCATTTCTGGCATTTCTGGTTGGCATTACACAATCAAACATGTCTACACCTAATGCAATGTTCTCTAGTATGTTAATTGGTGTACCAACGCCCATTAAATAACGTGGTTTTTCTTCTGGAAGTATATTACATACTACCTCAGTCATACCGTACATCTCTTCTGCAGGTTCACCTACTGATAGTCCGCCAATGGCATTACCTTCGCGGTCCATTGAAGCGATAAACTCCGCAGATTTCATCCTTAGGTCTTTATATACGGAACCTTGTACGATAGGGAACAGGGTTTGATTGAAGCCGTATTTTGGTTCGGTAGTATCAAAACGGTTGCAGCAGCGCTTTAACCAGCGGTGCGTCATGTTAATAGAGTTTGCTGCGTATTTATAATCACATGGATATGGCGTACATTCATCAAAGGCCATAATGATGTCGGCCCCAATAGTACGTTGAATATCCATTGCGTATTCTGGTGTAAAAAGGTGTTTTGATCCGTCAATATGGGAGCGAAACGTTACACCTTCCTCTTTAATTTTACGAACTTTACTTAAAGAATACACTTGATAGCCACCACTATCGGTAAGAATTGGTCTTTCCCAGCCAATAAATTTATGTAAACCACCGCCTTTTTCAATGATGTCAAGTCCCGGTCTTAAATATAAATGGTAGGTATTGCCTAAGATGATTTGCGCATTGATGTCATTCTCTAGCTGCTGCTGATTAATTGATTTAACCGTTCCAGCAGTACCCACAGGCATAAAAATAGGCGTTTGTATGTCGCCGTGGTCTGTAGTAACTGTTCCTGCTCTTGCCTTCGAATGTATATCTTTCGCTTCTAAATTAAATTTCATCTTTATGTGTTTATTGTTTTTTTGAGCCTCACCAGTAATAAATGATGATTTTAATGCATTCAAAAAATCTGCGCAAAAATAGCAAAAAACAAGCTATTTATGGGTTAAATTTTTTATCAACATAAAGGAACATTACAGATTAAAAATCAGAAATTTGGCTGCATCAAAATTACGTCGTGGAATTAACCTTTATAGAGGGCGCTTTAGCTGAGCGCTTAGCATATTGCCTGCTCGGCATCTTAGTTTTTTGTTTTCTGATACAGCTGTATTTTAGCTTGTTTGTGCACCTTAAATTGGCGCGTTTAAAAGTTGTACCTATTCCTGAAACCGGTAAAAAACCTTTAAGTGTGGTGATCTGCGCCCGCAATGAGGCAGAGAATCTGGTTAAATATTTACCTACAGTGCTTGAACAGGATTATCCTGATTTCGAGGTTATTGTGGTGAATGACAGGTCTTGGGATGGGACAAAGGATATCCTGGAAGCCTTTGCAAAGGAATACAAGCATCTTAAAGTTGTAACAGTTAATGATGGTAGTAAGTTTATTGCTGGTAAGAAGTTTGCCGTAACAATGGGTATAAAAGCTGCTGCTCATGAATGGCTGGTTTTTACGGATGCAGACTGTATGCCTGCTTCTTCGAAATGGTTATATGGTATGCAGCACCCCGATCAGGATGATGTAGAAATTGTCCTGGGCTATTCTCCTTATATAAAGAAAAGAGGGATTTTAAATGCCCTGATTCGTTTTGAAACCTTCTTTACAGCTGTAAATTACCTATCGTATGCTATAAAAGGTATGCCTTATATGGGAGTAGGACGGAATATGGCTTACAAAAAATCACTGTTTTTTAACAATAAAGGTTTTGCAGCGCATATGCACATTCCATCGGGTGATGATGATCTTTTTGTAAATGCGCATGCTCATAATGGCAATACAGCTATATGTATACATAAGGATGCACAGGTTTGGTCTGAGCCAAATATCAGCTTTGGGGCTTATTTGAAGCAAAAGAAACGTCATTTTGGTGCAGGTAAATTGTATAAGCCAAAGCATAAGTTCATTTTGTCAGCACAGATTATCATACAATTCTTATTTTATGTTACCTTAGTGTTATCGATGTGTTTTAAAGCAACGCTTTATCCGGCCTTAGGGGTGCTGGGACTGAGTATTATCATCAGATGTTTTGTTTATCCACGAATTTTAAAGCGACTAAATTATGCCGATTTAAGGTGGTGGTTCCCGATTTTAGACATGCTATTATTCATTTTTTTAGTCTTTAATGGCATTCTATCTATATTTGTTAAAAAAGTTCAGTGGAAATGAAATCAACGCTAATACAGAAATACTTTAAAGACTTAACTGATCAACAGATTGCTCAGTTTGATCAGTTGTATGATTTATACAGCTTTTGGAATGCACAAATCAATGTGATTTCGAGGAAGGATATTGATGAACTTTACGAACGCCATATTTTACATTCATTAGGAATTGCTAAGTTCTGTACTTTTAAACCCGGGGAAACGGTTTTAGATGTGGGTACCGGTGGTGGGTTTCCTGGAATTCCATTGGCTATTTTGTTCCCGGAAACGGAGTTTCACCTGGTTGATTCTATTGGAAAGAAGATTAAGGTTGTTGCTGAGGTAGCTTGGTCTTTAGGTTTAAAGAATGTTACAGCGAGCCATTTAAGGGCTGAGCAGGTGGTTGATAAGTACGACTTTGTGGTTTCAAGAGCCGTAACGAGACTTATTGACTTCTATCCATGGATACAAGGTAAATTTAATAAGGAGTCTAAAAATTCCATTCAAAATGGGATTCTTTACCTAAAAGGAGGTGATTTAGCTGAGGAAATTGCTGAATCAAAACTAAAAGCAGAACTATACCCGCTTTCGGTTTATTTTGAGGAAGAGTTTTTTGAAACTAAATACGTGGTTTATATCCCTCAGTAAGCGCTTTTTTCTGATATCATTAATGAATTAATACCTGTTTTAAAAATAAACAGGATCTAAATTGTGGATGCTTTAGGGCTAATTGCATAAGTTAGCCCATGAGTCTAATCCATAAAATTGCCCTCACGCTAATTAAAAGTGTAGGGCATATACACGCTAAGAAATTACTTGATCATTTTGGTACTGCCGAGGCTGTCTTTAAAGCCAGTAAGGAGCAATTGATAGAAATTAATGGTATAGGTGAGGTTATTGCAAACCTAATCTTGCAAAGCGATGCGCTATCTGAAGCTGAAAGGGAAATTACTTTCATTAAAAAACATCGTATAAAAGTACTTTTTTACTCAGACGATGATTATCCTCAGCGATTAAAAAACTGCCATGATGCGCCTATTTTGTTGTATTATAAAGGTAGTGCGGATTTAAATCACCCTCGAATTATTAGTGTTGTCGGTACAAGAAAGGCAACCGCTTATGGAAGGCAGCTGTGTCAGCAGCTAGCAGAAACACTGGCGCCCTATAACGTGATTATCGTGAGTGGACTGGCTTATGGAATAGATGTGGCCTCGCATAAGGAAAGCTTAGTACATAACATTCCTACAGTAGGTGTAATGGCACATGGTTTAGATCGTATTTATCCTGCTTTGCATAAGCAGGTAGCTCGAAAAATGGTTCTAAATGGTGGTTTGCTGACAGAGTTTTTGCCAAATACCAATCCAGATAAGGAGAATTTCCCCAAGAGAAACCGCATCATTGCAGGGCTTTCCGATGCTACGATTGTGGTAGAAGCTACCGGAAAGGGTGGAGCCTTGATTACAGCAGATATTGCTAATTCTTATAACAGAGATGTGTATGCCTTTCCTGGCCGAACAACTGATCCATTTTCTGAAGGCTGTAACTTTCTAATAAAAACCAATAGGGCAGCCTTAATCAATCACGCAAAGGACTTGGTTTATTACCTGGGTTGGGATGATGTATTGCCAGAAAAGGAAGAGATACAGGTGCAATTACCTATAAAACTCTCTAAAGATGAGCAGAAGGTCGTCTTGCTTTTGAAAGATGCATCCTTGCGGATTGATGAATTGGCTATCTGTTTAAATGTGAATCAGAGTAAGCTGGCGATGCTTTTATTGAACCTCGAAATGCAGGGGATTTTGATTTCTTTACCAGGTAAAGTATATAAACTGAATTAACATATTTTTTGTTCTGCATTATTAACGTTGGTTTGTAAGTCTATTGGAATACTAGATTAAAATGTTATTTTGTTTATTTTAATAATGTAATATTATATATCGAATGTTTGTTTGTATGTAAAATTCTAATCTTCAATACGTATTTTTGCATCATGTGGTACAATAATATTTTAGAAACCATTGGCAATACGCCACTGGTAAAATTGAATAACATTACTAAAGAGATTTCCGCTACAGTACTTGCTAAAATCGAAACAACCAACCCTGGAAATTCAATAAAAGACAGGATGGCTTTGAAGATGATAGAAGAGGCCGAGAAGAATGGAAAGCTTAAACCTGGTGGTACAATTATAGAAGGAACATCTGGAAATACAGGTATGGGACTAGCTATGGTGGCCATAATTAAGGGCTATAAATGTATTTTTACAACTACGGATAAGCAATCCAAAGAGAAAGTAGATGCATTGCGTGCTTTTGGTGCTGAAGTAATTGTGTGTCCTACTAACGTAGAGCCAGAAGATCCACGGTCTTATTACTCGGTATCTTCGCGTTTGGAGCGTGAAGTTCCAAACTCATGGAAGCCTAATCAGTATGATAATCTAGACAATTCATTGGCGCATTACGAGCAGACAGGACCGGAGATTTGGAAACAAACTGAAGGAAAAATCACCCATCTTGTTGTTGGTGTAGGTACTGGTGGTACTATTTCTGGAACAGGAAAATATTTGAAGGAGCAGAATCCGAATATAAAAGTTTGGGGTATTGATACTTACGGATCAGTTTTTAAGAAATATAAGGAGACTGGTATTATGGATAAAAACGAGATTTATCCATACATCACTGAGGGCATTGGTGAGGATTTCCTTCCTAAAAACGTTGATTTCGATATTATAGACCTGTTTGAAAAGGTTACGGATAAGGATGCGGCTTTGATGACTCGTGATATTGCGCGTAAGGAGGGGATCTTTGTAGGTAACTCCGCAGGTTCTGCTATTGCCGGATTGTTGCAGTTGAAAGATAAGTTAAAACCTGAAGATGTGGTTGTTGTGATATTTCACGATCATGGAAGTCGCTATATGGGTAAAATGTACAACGAAGACTGGTTAAGAGAACGCGGTTTCCTTAAAGATGAGAAGCTTACAGCTCGTTCTATTATTGCAAAGAAGGAAGATACGGAGATCGTTACAATTGATTGTGAGAAATCGATTCACGATGCATTTAACAGCATGAGTACGTTGAAGATCTCACAAATACCTGTTACCCAAAAGGGCATGGTGATAGGGAAATTGGCTGAAAGTGACATCTTGAAAGCCTTGTTGGAAAATCCGTCCTTAAGATCTGCCCCTGTTCAGCAAATCATGTCGGCCGGATTTCCATTTGTAGATCTGAATACTTCGATAGATAGGATTTCTTCTTTGATAAATAAAGAGAATAGCGCGGTTTTGGTTGAAGATGAGCAAGGAAAAATTGAAATTATCACCCAGTACGATATTATTAACGCGATTTCTGGCTAAAGTATTGAATGCAAGCTGAGAGATGATGAAATAAATTCAGCATGACGATAGCATATAAAAAAAGCCCCAATTGGGGCTTTTTTTATATGCTAAATTAAGAGCAGTAGCTTTTGCTAACAATGTATTTTTCTTATTAATGCGTTGGAGCTGATGCTTCTACACGCTTAATGTCTGCGCCAAGGGCACGTAATCGAGTGTCAATATCCTGATAACCACGCTCAATCTGTTCGATGTTGAAAATGGTTGATTTCCCTTCAGCAGATAATGCTGCAATAAGCAAGGAAACTCCTGCACGGATATCTGGAGAGGTCATACTGATACCTCTTAGTTTATATTTCTTATCAATACCATTCACAGAAGCGCGGTGCGGATCGCAAAGAATGATCTGTGCACCCATATCGATCAGCTTATCCACAAAGAATAACCTGCTTTCGAACATTTTCTGGTGGATCAATACATTTCCTCTAGCTTGAGTAGCTACCACAAGAACAATACTCAAAAGATCTGGAGTAAAGCCCGGCCAAGGTGAATCGGCAATGGTAAGCATTGAACCATCTATAAATGATTCAATTACGTAGTGCTTTTGAGAAGGGATGAAGATGTCATCACCTCTTAATTCAAACTTGATACCTAGTTTTTTAAATACATCAGGAATTACACCAAGCTCTGCATAACAAACATTTTTAATGGTGATTTCAGACTCTGTCATAGCCGCTAAGCCAATAAATGAGCCAATTTCGATCATGTCTGGAAGCATTCTGTGCTCAGTTCCACCTAGTTTTTTAACACCTTCAATGGTTAGTAAGTTAGAGCCAACACCAGATATTTTAGCCCCCATTCGGTTCAGCATCTTACATAATTGTTGCAGATAAGGCTCGCAGGCAGCATTATAAATAGTAGTAGTTCCTTTGGCTAATACGGCGGCCATTACAATGTTAGCTGTACCGGTTACTGAAGCCTCATCCAATAGGATATATGCACCAGTTAAGTTCGTTGCATCTACATTAAAGAACTCTTTTTTACTGTCGTACACAAATTTGGCACCCAGTTTTTCAAAGCCAATGAAGTGTGTATCTAATCTTCTGCGGCCAATTTTATCACCACCTGGTTTAGGGATGGCGGCCTTTCCAAAACGTCCTAATAGTGGGCCAACGATCATAATTGATCCTCTTAAACCACCACCTTTAGCCTTAAATACATCCGATTGGAAAAATTCAAGGTTGATGTTTTTAGCTTCAAAAGTATAAGTATCTTTGTTCAGGCGCTCAATGGTAACGCCCATATCTCCCAGTAGTTCAATAAGTTTGTTTACATCCTTAATGTCTGGGATGTTGCTGATGGTAATCTTCTGATCGGTTAATAAAACAGCAGCTATGATTTGTAATGCTTCATTCTTTGCCCCTTGAGGTTGAATTTCGCCTTTTAATTTCTTACCGCCAATTATTTCAAATGCGTTCATGTTATTCGTAAGATGTATGGATAAAAACTGGTAAGATTAGTGTCGTTGTTTAGGATTGTTATTGTTGCGGGCAGGACGATTGTTGTTGTTATTTTGTCTGCCTTTATTATTGTTGTTGTTTTGTCTACCGCGATTGTTGTTATTTGAAGGTCTTACCACTGGCGGTTTAAACTCAACTTTATTTAAATTGACATTCTCATCTAGCTCCAATTGGCCACCAGATAGTTCGCGAAGGTTTTTTAAAATAGTTTCATCCGCTACACTGTCTTTGTTCCAGGTTACATAGGCCATTTTCATGAAATTGGCTATCCCCTGTACCATTGCAGCTCTACGCTCCGGTTCATCAACAGCTTTGGCTTTTTCTATCATCATTTCAACCGTTTTACCATAGTGTTTATAGGTAATTCTTTGTTGAGGATAGCCAATATGCTGAGGTTTTACCAATGCATCTTCAGGAGTAGGCTTAGGGTAAGGGCAGTCTACATCAATTTTATAACCCGAAATGATGTGTAAGTGATCCCAAAGTTTATGTTTGAAATCTGCTACATCACGTAAATGTGGGTTTAAAAAGCCCATTAGGTCGATTACTGCCTGGGCGTATCTATTACGTTCTTCAAGATCGGGAAGTTCGATAATGTACTTTACCATGTTTTGTACATTACGGCCATATTCGGCTAAAATCAACTCGTTTCTTGTGGTGTTATATTCGAAATTCATTTATATGTTTTCGTTAATATTTTAATTTCTATAATAGTTCTGATTCATCGGGAGTGCTTAGTATGCGTCTCAGTTTTATGTTTCAGACGCATTTATAACCGACAAGTTATTTAAAGAAATAACGGCAAAAGGCCGGTTTTTATATATTATAATCAGTTTTTTATTTATTACGGAGCCCATAAGGCTCCGTAAGTCCTGTAAATATAAGGGTTATTTAACAATTCGCAACTTAGCAAATTTTAATAACAATTGCTTGTTACCCAGACCTTGGAAAAATACGGTCGCTTTTACATCTGGTAAAGTGCCTTCCAGACTGATGATTTTCCCAAAACCAAACTTTTCATGTTCTACCTCCATGCCATTTTGGAAAGCATTTGCTGCATCGGGCGCAAAGCCTGGTGTAGGTACGTGTGCCTTTGGTAGCATTGAGGTTGTTTTTGGACGCTGAGCTGGTGTAGTTGCTGTTCCAGAGGGGGATGACATACTTGGTTTTGGTTTAGTGAAAGTATCACGTTGTTGTGTCCAGGTGCGTCTTTCTTCGTTAAATGAACCTTCGCCCAGTGTACTTTTGGCAGGTTTTACAACTTCAATTTCAAGGAAACGTGCATCGATTTCGTCAATAAAACGACTAGGCTCACAGTTGGTAAGCGTACCCCATCTATAACGTGAAGTAGAGTAGGTGAGGGTAAGTTTCTTTTCTGCACGGGTTACCGCTACATAAAACAGCCTGCGTTCTTCTTCCAGATCGGTTCTTGAATTGAGCGACATTTGTGATGGGAAAAGGTTTTCTTCCAATCCTACTACATAAACATTCTTGAATTCCAGACCTTTAGAGGAGTGTATTGTCATTAATGAAACTGTATCCTTCTCCTTATCGTCTTTTTTATCGTCATTGGTTAATAAGGCAATATCTTGCATGAAAACAGCTAGACTACGGTCTTCAATGTCCTCACGTTCACCAAATTCCTTAATACCATTTAATAACTCTTGTATGTTTTCGTGTCTACCACGACCTTCTTCAGATTGATCGGCGTGTAATTCCTTTAAAATACCAGAATGTTGTGCAATATATAAGGCTGTTTCATAGGCATCCTGTTTTTTTGATTCTGCTGCAAAGCTCTGAATCATTACTGCAAAGTCATTCAATTGGTTGGCAATTCTACCCGGTATATATTGCTGTGGATTACAGATTACCTGCCACATAGTGATGTTGTGCTGGTCGGCTGCTACACTAATTTTCTCAACTGTAGTATCACCAAGCCCTCTTTTTGGGTAATTGATGACCCTTTTGATGGCCTCCTCATCTGCAGGATTAAAGGTTAACCTGAAATAGGCAATTAAGTCTTTTATCTCTTTACGTTGGTAGAAGGATAATCCACCATATATCTTATAAGGAACATTCAGTTTCCTTAAAGCCTCCTCCATAGCCCTTGATTGGGCGTTTGTTCTGTAAAGGATGGCAAAATCATTGTAGTTATAACCTTTGGTGGTACGGTCTTGAACAATAGAATCAGCTACAATCTTACCTTCTTCGTTATCGGTAAAGGCACGCTGAACCTTGATCCTGTCGCCAGACTCGTTATCGGAGAATACGTTCTTTTCTAATTGGTTTTTGTTGTTGGCAATAATACTATTGGCCACCTTAACTATGTTTTGCGTTGAACGGTAATTCTGCTCCAGTTTGTATACTTTCAAATCTGGATAATCGCGTTCAAAGTTTAATATATTCTGGATGTTTGCACCCCTAAAGGCATAGATACTTTGTGCATCATCACCCACTACACAGATGTTCTGATAAGCGGCAGCGAGTTTTTTTACAATCGTATACTGTGAAAAGTTAGTATCCTGGTACTCATCCACCATCAGGTATTTAAATTTCTGCTGGTATTTATTTAGTACATCGGGATGCGTTTTTAGCAAGATATTGGTTTTAAACAACAAATCATCAAAGTCCATAGCACCAGCTTTGAAGCAGCGTTTGGCATATGTTTCGTAGATCACACCAATTAAAGGTCTTTTATTACTGATATCCTCGGCCTGAATTTCAGCATTTTCCATATATTCTGTATAGGAAACAAGGTTGTTCTTTGCTGATGAAATCCGGTTGTAGACGAAGTTTGCATTGTACAGTTTATCATCCAGCTGCAGTTCGCGTAGGATGGTTCTAATCAGGCTTTTACTATCGTCTGTATCGTATATAGTAAAATTAGAAGGATAACCGATTTTTTCAGCCTCAACTCTTAATATTTTAGAAAATACAGAGTGAAATGTACCCATCCAGATGTTTTTAGCTTCAGCTCCCACCACTTTCATGATACGCTCACGCATATCTTTCGAAGCTTTGTTGGTAAAGGTAAGTACAAGGATATTGAAAGGATCTACTCCTTTTTCAATCAAATATGCCACCCTATAGGTGATTACTCTTGTTTTTCCCGAGCCTGCACCTGCAACGATCATTGCTGGGCCTTGTGTGTTTTCTACTGCTGCGCGTTGTTGGGGGTTTAAACCTGCTAAATAATCCAAAATCCGTTCCTGATATTTAAAGTATGCTGTTTATAGATACATTCTTATACAATTGCAAATTTAAGAAATTATGTGCGTTTAATAGAATGTGTTGGTAAATTAGAAAGAAACTGTTCATCTAAAGTGTTGAAATCGCTAAGGTAGCTTATAAAGATAATTTATTTTACTCATAATTAATGGATGTTAAGCGGACATTGGACGGGCCAGTCCGTTCAGTGTTCGTTCAATATCCGTTCAAATGCCGTTCAATGTAAGTTGCCTATAAGGAAACTTATAGGTAATAAACGCTTCTTTTTTATGATAGAGAAAAAATGAAATAGTAGAAAGAAATCTCATTGGGGTGTTTTCATTCTGCCCCTTATATTCCAAATGGTTAACTTAGAGTTATGAAACATCTCTTTTTTATTTGCCTATCCTTTTTATATTTAACTGTTAAGGCACAAGACGCAAGCATAGCCTTGCAAAGAAAGCCCTTATTAAACGCACAAATTATCGATAATGAATGGCGCAAAGTATCCAATGGATTAAATGTCAGTTTTGCATCCAGCAATACGCGCTTTGCAAGAGAATTACCGCCCAAAGTGAATTTAGAAAAGGTGTGGGAAGCAAAAGCCTGGAAAGGCGAAAAAATACATACACAACTGCTGATCTGGGCCAACAAGAGTTTAAATAGTATCAGTTTACAGGTCTACGATCTGCAAGCTGAACAAGGTCAGTTGATTAAAAAAGAGAATATTACGATTGGTTTTTTAAAATATGTAATTACCGATGAATTTAGAGATGGTTGTGGCAACCGAAAAGCAAAGGATTTTGATTCTTCGTATGTGGCAGATATCATTGATACAAAAACTAAATCTGTATCAGTAAGAAAGAATAGTACGCAACCCATCTGGCTAAGTATCAAGGTGCCAGCTAATGCAAACGCTGGACGTTATAAAGGCATAATTAAAATAAAAGCAGATAAGGATTATACCGTACCTATAGTTATACAAGTATTAGATAAAACGTTGTCTAGCCCTCAAAAATGGCAATACGATTTAGATTTATGGCAACATCCGGCGGCCGTATCTCGGCTGCACAATGTACCGATGTGGGGGGCGGAACATTTTTTATTGATGAGAAAGTACTACGAGATGCTGGCAAATGCAGGTCAGAAAACCATTACCGCAAGCATAGTTAATGAGCCTTGGGGGCATCAAACTTATGACGATTATCCGAGTTTGATTAAATGGACCAGGAAAAAGGATGGAAACTGGACATACGATTACAGTTTATTTGATAAATATATAGCCTTTGTAATGGATTGTGGCATTACCGAGCGCATCAACTGTTACAGTATGGTGCCTTGGAAAATCGCTTTTACTTATTATGACGAAAATTCACGAAAAGAAGCCGTTTTTAAAGACGCTATTGGTACGCCAGCTTATAACGCTTTCTGGAAAACCATGCTTGTCGACTTTACTCAGCATCTGAAACAAAAAGGATGGTTTAGTAAAACTTATATTGCAATGGACGAAAGGCCAATGGAGGCCATGAAAGCGGTTATTAAATTGTTGAAAGAGACGGATAAAGACTGGAAAATAGCATTAGCTGGCGAATATCATTCAGAAATAGAACAAGATATAGATACCTACTGCATCGCTTCTAAATGGGATTTTCCAGCGGCTACTTTGCAAAAACGTCAGCAAGAAGGTAAAATTAGTACCTGGTATACCTGCTGTGTCGAGCCTTATCCTAATGCGTTTACTTTTTCATCTCCAGCAGAGGGAGTATGGATAGGCTGGTATACGGCAAGTAAAAATATGGACGGTTATTTACGGTGGGCTTATAATAGCTGGACAAAAACGCCATTAGCAGATAGTCGTTTTACCTCATGGCCAGCTGGCGATACTTATCTCGTTTACCCTGGTCCGCTTAGTTCTATCAGGTTTGAAAAATTAATTGAAGGCGCCCAGGATTTTGAAAAAATCAAGCAATTAAGAGCGTTTTACTCAAAAAACAAGCAGATTAAGGAGTTAAATGAGTTAAATCAGGCTTTGCAAATTTTCGACATAAAATCATTGGCTAGTACCACAGCTGATGAAATGCTAAAAGGAGTAAAACCCCTTCTTAATCGATAA
This sequence comes from Pedobacter hiemivivus, assembly GCF_005144565.1. NCBI lineage: Bacteria > Pseudomonadati > Bacteroidota > Sphingobacteriia > Sphingobacteriales > Sphingobacteriaceae > Pedobacter > Pedobacter hiemivivus. The sequence continues at coordinate 691,742 of NZ_SWDX01000003.1, read as the reverse complement.
ATAAATTATATTTGCCCAAACTAATTTGTTATGCAAGAAATTAAAAAATATGTTGAAGAAAACAAGCAGCGCTTTTTAGATGAGCTGTTTGAATTGTTGCGCTTTCCGTCGGTTAGTGCAGACCCAAAATATAAAGCAGATGTACTTAAAACTGCTGACTTTGTAGCTCAAAAACTGAAAGATGCTGGTGCTGATAATGTAGAGATCTGCGAAACTGCAGGTTATCCTATTGTCTATGGCGAAAAAATCGTTGATGCGAGTTTACCAACCGTTTTAATTTACGGACACTATGATGTACAGCCTGCTGATCCATTGGAGTTATGGAAAACACCTCCATTTGAGCCAACCGTGCGTGATGGAAAGATTTATGCACGTGGTGCATGCGACGATAAAGGGCAATTTTACATGCATGTAAAAGCTTTTGAGTTGATGATGAAGACCAATACACTTGCTTGTAACGTGAAATTTATGATCGAAGGTGAAGAGGAAGTGGGTTCTGCAAATCTTGGCATTTTTGTGAATGCAAATGTTGATCGTTTGAAAGCTGATGTAGTTTTAATCTCTGATACTTCAATGATCAGCATGGAAAATCCGTCTATTGAGACTGGTTTACGTGGATTAGCTTATATGGAAGTTGAGGTTGTTGGCCCGAACCGCGATTTACACTCAGGTGTATATGGTGGTGCTGTAGCTAACCCTGCAACTATCTTATGTAAAATGATTGCTTCGTTGCATGATGAGAACAATCACATCACCATTCCTGCTTTTTATGATAAGGTTGTCGAATTGACTGATGCAGAGAAAAAGGCTTTAAATTCTGCTCCATTTGATTTAAACGAGTATAAAGAAGATTTGGATATCAATGCGGAGTGGGGAGAAAAAGGCTATTCAACATTAGAACGTACAGGAACCAGACCTACATTAGAGGTTAACGGTATCTGGAGTGGTTATATTGGTGAAGGTGCTAAGACTGTCCTTCCTTCTAAAGCTAATGCTAAGATTTCTATGCGTTTGGTGCCTAACCAGACTTCTGATGAGATTTCTGAGATCTTTACCAAGCATTTCGAGCGTATTGCTCCTGATTATGTAAAGGTTAAAGTTACTGCTCATCATGGTGGTGAGCCGGTAGTAACGCCTACAGATAGTATTGCTTATCGTGCTGCTGAAAAAGCTATTGTAGATTCTTTTGGTAAATCGCCAATTCCTACACGTGGCGGAGGAAGTATTCCTATTGTTGCTTTATTTGAAAGCGCATTGGGTATTAAATCTGTGCTTTTTGGCTTTGGCCTGGATAGCGATGCTTTACATTCGCCAAATGAGAAATACGATATTTTTAACTATTATAAAGGAATAGAGACTTTGCCTTTGTTCCACAAGTATTTTGCTGAATTGAGCAAATAGATTAATGAGCAAGTTGATTATTAGCAGCTTGCTTAATTTTATAAAAACACCAATATTCCTTCTCTCCTCGCAGCCTTGAAGAAATGCTGCGCATGTCGATCAGGAACATTGGTGTTTTTATTTTGGATGCCTACTTGAAAGGTGTATTTTTGCGACATCATGCCGCCAGCACCTAAGAAAACATCCACTCCCAGAAGACCCACTTTCCGCCAAACTTACGAATCAGATGCGTCTGGTCGTCCACGCAGAAAAGCTACCCCAAGAAAGAAAGTTGTAAAGAAAAAGCCATGGCCATTAGCCCTTAAATTTTTAATTGCTGCTGTAGTGTTGGTGCTACTTTCTCCATTTTATTACGGCTACGTCATTAAGGGTTTCAGTTCAACCTGGAGCTGGATTAGGGATATTGGTGAAGACCCAAATTACCGCACTTATAGTAGCTTTAATATCCGCATCCCTAAAGGATATAATATTCATGGTATTGATGTTTCTTATTACCAGGGTAAGATAGACTGGAAGAAAGTGAAGTCTATGAAGGAAGATGATGTAAGAATAGATTTCGCTTTTATAAAGGCTACAGAGGGGTTATTTCAGGTAGATCCGTATTTTCAACGGAACTGGCGTGAAGCTCCAAAAGCCGGTGTGATTTGTGGCGCCTACCATTTCTTTCGTCCGCAAAAACCGGGAGAATGGCAAGCTAAGTTCTTTCTGCAGACCGTTAGTTTTGAAACAGGGGATTTACCGCCTGTTGTCGATATAGAGGAATTGAACGATGTCCCAGCCTCAAAAATGCGTATAGAGCTTGCGGCATTTGTAAAGTATATAGAAAAGAAGACAGGAGTGAAGCCTATTATATATACTGGTCTTTCTTTTTATAAGGACTATTTGCGGGGGCATTTTGATGAATATCCGTTATGGATTGCCCATTATCATCAGTCTAAGCTAAAAGTAAATAAGGCTACGAATTGGCATTTCTGGCAACACTCTGATAAAGCTAAAATATCGGGCATCAATCATGTAGTAGATTTTAATGCTTTTAATGGAGATAGTCTTGCTTTTGATCGGTTGTTGATTAAGTAAATGGTTTGTGCTTTTACCTGCGTTTTTATTAAAGTAAAGGGGATAGTAACCTTGCTGCTTTTTCAAGTAATTGCTTGTATAAAGGACGATCAGCCCATTGTTCGGGATCAATTCTTACGGCGTTTTTAACATCGTTATAAAAATTAGCACTCAATTCAGTGGCAATTTGAGCGTCGTAAATAATTGCATTTACCTCAAAGTTTAGATCGAAGCTTCTGAAATCCATATTTGCAGTGCCCACCATCGCTACTTTTTTATCCGTTACCATTGTTTTTGCATGTATAAAGCCTTTTTGGTATTGATAAATTTGAACCCCAGCTTTTAGGAGATCATTGTAATATGACCTGGCCGCAGAGTTTACTAAAATAGAATCTGATTTGCCAGGTACGAGCAGTTTTACTGAAATTCCGCTCAGCGATGATATGATGAGTGCATCAAGCAAACTTTCACCAGGAATGAAATAGGGGCTGGTAATCAGGATTTCAGTGGTAGCCAGGTTAATGGCTTGCAGGATGGAAAATAAAATAGTTGGGGACTCTGAATCGGGCCCACTGGCAGCAATTTGTACTATTTTGTTTTCTTCAGCGATTTTTGGAATTTTAGTTGGGAAAAAGTTGGTGTTAGGTTCCAGTATGGTCTCAGCGCAGAAGTTCCAATCGCACAGAAAAAGATATTGAAGGTATTGTGTACCGGGGCCATCAATGCGTAAATGGGTATCACGCCAGTACAATTGCTTAGTATTGCCATTGTTAATGTACCTGTCACTCACATTAATTCCGCCTACAAAAGAGATGTAGCCATCAATTACAATTATTTTGCGGTGATTTCGATAATTGAGGCGATTGGCTAGTAAAATGAAGTGGACTTTTAGGAAAGGGTAGGCCTCTACTCCGTTTTCGATAAGCCATGGTACTATTTTTTTACGAATGTCTCTACTGCCAAAATCATCGTAAATAAAGCGGACTTTAACACCTTCTTTGGCTTTTGCGATCATAGCTTCAGCAAGTGCCTGGCCAATTTCATCATCCTCAAATATGTAATATTCTATATGGATATGGTATTTGGCTTCCTGAATTGCTGTTAATACTTCTGGGAACTTTTGTTCTCCATTTATTAATAGTTTTACTGCATTTTTAGCCGTTAATGGACTCATTGAGTCATTTAAAAGCATAAAGGCCAGCTCTTTATTACTAAGGACTTCGGCATTGCTTTGTTTAAAGGTTTTTGCCGATGAATGAAGGAGGTCGCGTTTAAATTTTGCCGCGAGATCGTCGTTTTCAAATAGTTTCTTGGTATACATTTTTCGGTGCCGATAATTGATTCCAAAAAAGAAATAAAAGATCATTCCAAAAAAAGGGACAAATATGGCGAAAAGTAGGTAAGCAAGGGTTTTTGTCGTGCTACGGGTATCGTAAATGATGCGCAGGCAAACTAAAATTAAGATGAGCACGTAGGCGATTTCAGCAATCAGCAGCCAGTTCATATTTCTAAGGTTACACGAGTAGATGTGCTGTAAGTTAAGAAATTCAGCTTAATGTTTCCAAATAGAAAAGAGATGAATTAATTATACGAAGGTTATTCGTAAAAATGGCCAATAATACTATATTTGCGGCATTAAAGGATATTCTGAACTTTATTAATGCCCGGATGGCGAAATTGGTAAACGTTGCGGTCTCAGAAGCCGTTGGAGTACAATCCTTGAGAGTTCGAGTCTCTCTTCGGGCACCAGGAGAGACAAATCTATTTTTTTAGAATTTGTCTCTCTTTTTCTTTGATCTAACTCTTTTGTTAATCTGAACCCTTTCCTAGGTGCCTGCGGACTGGTCACCTTTAGCCGACTCAATAATTAAAGATATTAATCTAAATTGTACAGTCACATAAACTTAACCTTAACGTAATATTAGCTGCCTTACTTTGCCATGAGAATTCGTTCAAATGACATTTAAAGAGCTACCCGATCATATACTGATGAAACAATGCAAAGAAGGCAATGAAACGGCCTTCAATGTATTATTTCGTCGTCATTTTGATGACCTGCTCCAATACGCGGGAAGGCAGCTTAAGGATCGTGAGTTGGCTGAAGAGCTGGTGATGGATCTGATGTTAAAACTCTGGCGGCAGACAGAATTTGCAGAAATACAGCATTTGAATCAATACCTCTACAGATCGTTAAAAAATGCGATCATCAGTCATTGGCGTAAAAAAGCATTGTCATTTGTACCTCTTGAAAACATGTCGGCTTCCAATGAACCCTTAAGCCGTTCGGCAGATTACGCTATAATTGATGCTGAAGTGCAGACGTTGTATCAGGATAAACTGGCGGAACTTAGTCCTCAGCGTCGTTTGGTTTATACGATGAGCAGGGAGCTCGAAATGTCTCATGCTGAAATCGCAGCGGAAACAAACCTCTCGGTTAATACAGTGAAAAATCATATAAAAGCTGCACTCAATTATTTCAGAGAAGATCTGAAAGCCTATACCGAAGCAACTTTAATCCTTCTTTTATTATTTCTTTTTTAATTTATTCTGATTGTATATCAGTTGTTTACGTGTTTTGTTGAAGAAATAACATTTCCAATTAGCCCTTGTCATCACTTTCTGCGTGTGTATGTATGAAGGGCAATAATAAATGGAACAGGAAACAGATAAAATACTGATCAGGAAATTCATAGCAGGCAACTGCACACCGCAGGAGCAGGAGTATATAAAAAGACTGATGCTACAAACCGGTGGTCAGGAACTTTTTGAGCAGGTGATGGACGAAGACTGGCAGGAGTTTAAAAATGAAACACCAGCAACAGATCAGTACATTCAAGACTTTCAGCATAGGTTAAACAGTCGGCTGGATGATATAAAACCAGATTTGGTAATCAAAAGGAACCATTTTTATAAATACGCAGCGATATGGACAGTATTGATTCTTGGGATAGCAACTTATGGTGCATTACAGCTCAATAGCACACAGACGGCTGCCAGCATAGCCATGCTTTCGAGCCATAATCCAAACGGACAGCGTTCAAAAATTACTTTATCCGATGGTTCGGTAGTTACCCTGGGCGCAGGTAGTCACTTAACTTATCCTGAACATTTTGGCAACAGTACCCGTGAAATTTCATTGGAAGGAGAAGGCTTTTTTGAGATCACTAAAAATCCTGAGAAACCCTTTATTATCCATACCGGAGAGGTGCAAACACAAGTATTAGGTACCTCCTTTAAGGTCGATGCTTTTAAGGGAGAAGATGTGCAAGTCGCAGTAGCTACAGGGAAAGTAAGGGTAGACCGTAAGACCGAAAATACGGGCAGGCTGGAATCAATTGCGGTATTGTTGCCCGGAGATGCGGTAGACTGGAACCCCGCCACAGGCGCAGCAATTAAAACGAAGCGGACAATAGAAGAGCTGACCGCTTGGCAAAAAGGAAAACTCAGCTTTACCAGTATGCCTTTAAAAAATGTTGTCAATATACTTGAACGCTGGTACAACGTAACTATCGAAATCCGTAATAGAGAAGCCGGCGAGTATAAAATGAACATCATATTGGATGGTACACAGCCGCTAAAACAATTGATGGAGGTACTAAAGGTGACGACCAAAACACACTATAAGATGAACGGTAAAACGATAACCATTTGGTAGAAATTAACAATCACACAAAGAACAGGAACCCATAAAAACAGGAGGAACATGATATAATCCACTAACTCATAAAAAAACCGCTCCCGAACCGGGAACGGCCTTACAGTTTTACTAAGCCATTGGTTTGACCGCCTGGCGGCTTAGCAGAATAACAGTACAGCAATAAAGCCGTACTGATTAACAGATCTTTCGTAAGAAATAACCCGATAACGCACAAAATTATGCAAAATGTAGTAATAAGCTACGATGACACACTAAATAAACTGATATTCCTGATGAAGCTATCTTTTATCATTCTCGCGCTACAACTCACCTTTGCCGGGATGCTGGTAGCGGCACCGGCCAGTAGTCAGGATTTAAGCAAAGTAAAGGTAAACCTGGAGCTGAAAAATGCAGGAATAGCGGAAAGCCTGCTGATCCTGCAAAAGAAAAGTGGCATTAAATTTTCCTTTTATGAGCAACTGCTGGATAAGGAGACAAAAAAAGTAACCCTTCATTCCGCTGATATTTCGGTAAGTGAGGCACTGAAAAGTATATTGAACAATACCAATCTCCGCTACAAGCCATTTAATGATTTCGTAGTCATTGAAGCCAAACCTGTTCCTCAGCAGCCGGGACGGATCTCCGGTAAGATTGTTGACGATAAAGGCGACAACCTGCCCGGAGCTTCCGTTAAGGTGCTCGAGACCGGCCAGTCTGTACAGAGTACCGTAGATGGTGGCTACAACATCAGTTTAAAGCCAGGAAATTATACCCTGGAAATCAGCTATATCTCCTTTCAAACCCAGCGCATTACCGGTGTAACGGTTACTGCAGGTAAAAATACCGCATTAAACGTGGCGATGAAAATAGATGCCAAAGGGCTGAAAGAGGTAACCGTTACCTCGGGCTATAAAAAAGCCTCTGCTGCAGGACTACTGACCAGGCAGAAGAATGCTTCGGAGATGACCAACGGGATTAGTGCGGAACAGATTGGGCGCACGCCTGATAAAAATATTGGAGAGAGCTTAAAACGCATCAGCGGCGTAAGTACTATGGATAACAAGTTTGTTGTGGTCCGCGGTATTTCAGACCGTTATAATGCTGCTGTTCTGGATGGTACAGCCCTGCCCAGTACTGAGGCACAAGGCCGCAACTTCTCCTTCGACATGATTCCCTCAAATCTGGTGGACAATGTTGTAGTGAGTAAAACCGTAACTCCGGATATGAACACCGGCTTTGGTGGTGGCCTGATCCAGATCAATACGAGGGATATGCCTACCGAAAATTTTATGAGTTTTTCTGTCGGCACATCTTATAATGACCAGACTACCGGCAAGCCCTTTTTTACGCACAAACGTGGTAAATATGATTATCTGGGTTTTGACGACGGTGGAAGGAGTGCTCCGGATAACCTATTGGTTACTAATCCCGCTGTTTCCGGTCCGGGAACGATCAAAGGAAATGAAACTTTATCCGCTACAGAATTTCAGGATCGCATAGATGCGCAAAGCCGACGTTTTAAGAACGATCATTTTACACTTTACAAGGTTCCGGCTGCCGCTGGCCAGAATTACCAGTTTAGTTTAGGAAGACTGTTAAATCTAGACACTGCCAAAGCTAACAACATGGGCTTCACAGCAGCCTTAAGTTACCGGAATACACAAAATAATACCATTTTTAAAGATTATCACCGGGGTAAATGGGCCAATGAATACAACAATAATGGTAATTCCTATAGTTTTAATACCACCTGGGGTGCCATATTAAATGTGGGCGTGAAACTGGGGAAACACCGATTTAGTTCGCGTAATACGTATACCCGGATGTTTGATAATGACCTGGTAAGAACAAAAGGTTTCACGAGTGATTTTACCGATGAGATTGCCGTTCGTCCGCCAAATATACGGGAGAACGACAATCCCATATTCACAAGTTTGATGCAAAACAAGCTAATTGGCCAGCACCAATTGGGTAAAGTAAAATTGGAATGGGATGCCGCAAGAACAGGGATCAACCGTGAAGAAAAGGCGATAAGCACGGCTGAACAGGGGCCGGAGTTAATAGATGGGCAATTTGTATACCTCTACGCTCCAGGTAGATATTCTGAACCCAGAGTAGCCCCGATGTCTAACCAATATTATGAAAATGATGAGCGTCATTATAGTTGGGGTATGGCAGGGACTTTACCTTTTAATATTGCTGGTTTACGCAATACGCTTAAAATGGGCTTCTATGGTAACCGTAAAAAAGGAGGGTTTAGCTGGCAAATTGTACCTTTTGTTCAGAGCTCGAATGCAATTAATCCCGACATCAGATATATTCCAGTAAGAGAGATGCAGAAGCCAGAAAATCTGCGCCTGGATGGTTATGGATATCAGATGTGGTTTAATGACCGTTATGCTGGCAAAAGCCGGAATGATGCAGCTTATTTAATGCTCGATAACCGTCTGGGTGAAAAATTACGTATGGTATGGGGAGTACGTGCAGATTATTATAAGTATACTGAAATCAGTAATCCAAAACTTGGAGGTTCAATGACGACTTTTGTTCCAAAGCCGGATCCTGCATGGCGATGGTTGCCATCGGCCAATTTAACGTATAGCATTACACCTGAGATCAATTTCAGGACTTCATGGTCTATTTCCGTGGTTCGCCCGGAGTTGAATGACAACAGTAGCTTTTACCGATATAGTCCATATCTGGATGGCATGATTGAAAATGCCGGATTAACCAGTGTAAAGATTAACAATTATGATGTTCGTGCCGAATGGTTTCCTTCACTAGGAGAAACATTTTCGATAACCGGATTTTATAAACATTTCGATAGACCTATAGAATTAACTCAGTATGCGAATGCAAATACGTTTTACCTGATCTCGAACTCAGAATGGGCGAAAGTATATGGTCTGGAATTTGAACTCCGCAAGAGCTTAAATTTTATTGCGCAAAAGGAATGGTTAAACAATTTAACCTTGTTTGGAAATGCGACTTTACAAAAGTCGGAAGTAGAAGCTAAGTATAGGCCACTGGATCAGGCTGCCGAAGAGATTATTTCGAGAATAAAAAGGCCTATGACTGGTCAAGCTCCATATTTAATAAATGTAGGTCTGCAATACCAGGCATCACGTTTCGGTTTTAACGTGGTTTATAACAAAGCCGGAAGAAAAACTTATATCGTCGCACCTGAAGCAAGATTAATTGACTATGAAATGCCCCGGAGCCAGACCGATCTTCAATTGAGCTATAAATGGTTAAAAAACAAGATGCTGGTTAAATTAAATGCGGGGAATATTTTTAATAAGGCCGCGGCGTTTTATAAAAATTCTCCTGATCCATTGGAATTTAAAAAAGAAGGCTATAAAGAAGGTACTTCTGATAAGTACGAAGCAGGAGAGCAAAAAACTTTTACCCGTAATTATGGACGAACTTTTAGTCTGCAGTTAAACTATAATTTTTAATTAAAAACACATGAAACTCAATATAAAATTCATCTTTTATTCATGCCTGGGGCTGCTTTGGCTATCGATATTTAGTTGTAAAAAGTTAGAATTGGCAGAGTCAGATCCTCCCAATGTAATTGATTTGTTTGTGAAGGGAACCACTTTAACAGATACGCTGGAATTCCTGAAAGATGGAAAAGTAATCGGGCAAACCTATTCAGAACATGGAGAATTTAATGTTAAAGTGGTAATGGAAGATGTAAGTGCAGAATTAAAAATACGCCGTAAAGGACAACAGGAAATTTTGAGTAAAAGAACAATTTCAGCCGAACAAAAGCAGCAAAATATAATCTATTATTTTGATGGTGAGAAAATGTATGCGGACTTCGTCACGGTAAATGTGAAGGGCTTTGCGCAAGGAGAAGTGGAGTTTACTGTTGATGATAGGGTAGTAGGTTCCGGTAGCGGCAAAGATTTCCCGGTCATCAATATAGGTGTTGACGCTGGTCAGACCCGGCTGCTGCAGGTTCGTAAAAAGGGAACGACGGAATCCTTAATGAACAAAGAAGTTAAAGCCGGGTCCTCTGCAATACCTTGGGTATTCTATTTCGACGGGGAAAAAATTTTTGATAAAATAGATGCGGGCCTTCCCGCAAATCCCGTGAATATGTTGCTGACCGCTTCGTTTACATCTAAGCTAAATATATTCCGTGGCCCGGCAGATCTGGTAATTTATGAAGGGAGACGATCGGGGCTGCCTTATCAATCAACAGCAACCACCTTCAGAATTGAATTACCTGAAGATGGTACATTCAGTAAAAGTATAGAGATTCCTCCGTTCCCGGAAGGTGCGTTTAAAGCCTATGTTTTTAGGATCGTTAAAAGAGGGACCCTGACTGAACTGCCCTATGATGTGACAAACGAGATTCTACCTATGCTGCCGTCAACTGGTTTTTCTGGAGGTAGCTTATCATTTACACCCGGAGGGGCCGCTATTTTAACGATTAGTGACGTCAAAGAATATGATGATTGGGACGGCGGTACTTGGATATACTTCAGACATATCGACATTGCATCTTACTTTAAATAATCTAGATAAGGGGCTGTTCAAAAAGGTACTTAGACAGCATACAAAAAAGGGCAGGCATTTTAATAATGCCCGCCCTTTTAATGAATTACTGTATGTATATTATTTCAATTCTCCTGACAAGTAATAATTAGGATCATCAACGCTGGTAATACTACCAACCTGACCTTGAACCGGATCTAATTTATAATCCAATGTAAATTTATGATCGGCAAAGATTTTAGTTAAAGGCAGAACTGCATTCAATATTACAGCTGTTCTTTCTTCGGTATTCACAAATTCAAAATCATAGGTTCCATCTACAGTCTTAGTGTAGTTGTAAACAAATTCCGAAACTGTAGGAAGGATACTTCTGAAAGTAGTAACCGTTATCTTCATCTGTTTAATTTCGTCATTGAAAATGAAATTAATATTGCCCAGTCTTCTCGTGTTAAGTGTTAATGATGTAGACATGGTAGCACGCATGGCTGTAAAGCTTGTCGACCAAGTCTGGAATGGGGTAGAGAACACTGTAATAGTTTTAAAGCGATCAGTTCCCATTAAAATATGCAATGGAATGATTGGAAGATCACCTCTTAAAATATCAATTTGCTTACCAGTGGTCGTTGTTGCGGTAAGCAGGTTCTTACTTTTATCCCATGTGATTGTTTTAAACGCAATGTTGTTAAAAACAAGTGGTTTATTGAAGAACATACCATTGGTGGTATAGGCAAAAGGCGCTTCTGCAGTTTTTACCACGCCATTTTCTACCCAGGTGAAAAAGGCTTTTTTCACATTTAGCGCCATATTCACAGAAAACTGAACTTTGCTTACCTCAGCGTTACCTGTGATGTAAAGGTTTTTGTTGGCATTGAAATAGGTTGTTAGATCAGATACTAACGTTTTAAGTCCACCTTTTAAGTAAAAATCTTGCTGTTCTGCATTCAGTTTCACTAGAAATAAATCGCTCCTTCTCTTTTTTCCGACAAGTTTAACTGTGTCTCCCTTTAGGCTAGAAAATTCGAATTCAAAATCAGATTTAAAACCTACGCCCGCAGTTCCACCAACAACATCCGAATTTGGATCTGCAAGTAAATGCAGGTAGTTATAAGTGTCGAATATTAATGACGGTCCCATAACTGCCTTAAGTCTATAAGTGCTTTCCATGATGTCTGTGGCCGTGCCAGCATCAATTTCAGCAAGCATTTTTACGCGATCCTGGTCATTAAAGTCCATATAAAAGCCGTAGCCGCCACCACCTTCAGTAAATAGGTAGCCTGCCCAGCCGTTTGAGGCAGAAGTAAGTGCCTTGCCGTAGGTTTCTAAACTTTCTTGTGATCTTAATTCTGGCAGTTTTCCGTCGATCATTAAATCTTCTGATCCTTTTTTACAGCTGCTTAGTGCCAGTGCTAAACAGAATATGCTTAATATTTTGATTTTCATAGTAATTATCTGATTAGTGATCCGTAAAAATAGTTTGCAGTATTAACCTCACCTTTAAATCCACCCTTTGTTAGATTTTCTGGGGATAAAAATGATGCTATTGAAGCTTGTTCAATGATATCCAGCAATGGTTTTAATTGAGGTCTATATTTGGTTCCTTTATCTGTTTCTACTCCGGTAATCGTATTATCCGGTACAAAAGTCACTTTATCACCTACAACAGTTACTTTATAATTGAAAAACCATTCTTCATTTGTACTGCCATTTTTAACCGTCATAACCAGGGTTGCAATCGGTTTTCCAACCAACATACCAAACCTCAACTCAAACTGATCTGCTACAGTAAGCGCGGCGCTTGCTGCTTTTACCGCTACAGCTGCAGCAGTATACGCGGTAGTAAATGTAGCGGATTGACTTATATCGCTTTTTGCTACGGTCATCTTACTATAAGTATTTCTGGCTAAGTTAGAAGCAAACGTTGTGGTACGACCAGTCTCTCTATCAAAAGAAGCCTTAACTTCGGCTTGTAGCTTTCTGAAATTGATGTTGTAAGCCATTTTAAAGTAGTTTACAATCATTTGTTCCTTTTGTCTTAATCTAGGTTTTCCTAAGTCACCTGCGGTATTTACATAAGCATCAAACCAATCCTGACCTTCTACCAACAGAAATGCAATCATTTCTACAAAATCCTCGTTGTCATTGCTTCTTGAGTATCTGGAAACAAAACCAAGTCTTTTCGCTTCATTGGCAGTATTTACGTTAGCGGTCCAGTTTGCTGCATATTCCGGAGATATTCTTGGGAAATCTTCAGGTATAGGTGAGTTTTGGTGAAGTATATGGCCAAACTCATGATGAATCGTATGCATCATTTGTTCTACATTGGCTGTATTTGACTTCTGAAAACTATTAATGATAAATAGATTAATTCTTCTACCTGCATCAGCAGTTCCAAGTGTAATGGTACCATCGTTATTGTACTCGGCACTTCCAATTAAAACAATTTGCTTAGGTACATAAGGCTTAATAAATTCTTTGCCGGCAACGGTTAAATAGGGGCTAAGCCAGATGGATTTTACGGTTTCCATGGCAGGGATAACTTTGCTCTCCAGTGGCGGGACTAAGTCCTTAGCCAGAGACACCTGATAGCGGTCCCAGCGATATAAAACTTCAATATTGAATGGATCAAGATATTCCCTTTTCAACCAGTCATCGGTTGGTCCACTTTTAAAAGAATCTATGTTGAAGTTGTCCATATTGGCGTTAAGTGGGCCATCTTTTTTACAAGATGCCAGCGCCAGACACAGAATAGCTATATAGTTTATCAATCTTTTCATTTGAAAATATATTTTTTTAATGTTTATTTTAGGTCTGGCTGGTTTAACGTGGATTTTGTGTTACTCCCGAAAGGACAACTTCTTTAGGTAACTGGAACAGTCTACGAGGATCAGTAGGAGTCAGCTCAACAGTTTTCTCTTTTCCGTTAATATCCAATATGTTGTGTTTCACCGTCATTTTATGTCTTAAAATGTCAAACCAACGCATACCTTCGGTAATGAATTCCATTTTCTTAAAATCAAGAATCCCTTTGATCAATACCTCTTTTTCATTGGTACTTCTGTAAAAACCTTTAAGTTTATCCAATGTTAAAGCATCAGTTGCAGGATTAAAATTCACAATTCTGGTACTGATAAAACTGTTAAGGTCTTTTAAAGCCAGTTCTGTACTTCCTAGCTCCACATAAGCTTCAGCTCTGTTTAATAAAGCCTCATCAGTAGTAAAGGCGGGTAGAATGGTATAACCAATACCCGAGCTTGAATTTACACTCGTAAGCGAGAAGTGTTCTTTCCATTTAGCCATGGTATAATGTGGTGCACCACCAAACGAGTATAGCTTATGTGCCCATACTCTGCCGGTAGCATTACTGCGGTTAAAGATCTCATCCGCCAATTTCTGACCGAAACCAAATCTTTGTGAGCCTCTTCTTGCCCACCATGAAACTGTTTCTATTAGTAGTAGGTTAGATTTTTCGGTAGTTTGTGAAAACCTGGCGCGCAAATCCTGTGGGGTTAATGCAAAATATTCTGTACTCCATGGGCGTAAGCTTGTCTCTACAGTTTCACCGGTAAAAACATTCTCTGCATGGTCTACAACTTTATTGTAATCGCCCTTGAAAAGATAGAAACGGGTAGCGAATGCATTTGCTGCGGCAATGTTAAAGTGGTATTTCTGCACTTTGTAAGCTGTGTTTTTGATCAATGGCAAGCCTTCTTCTAAATCACGTTGTATTTGCTCATAAACAGATTTTACCGTTCCTCTGTCGTATTTCTGAAAAACCACGGTTTCTGGAGCAGTAACATAAGGTACACCTGGAGCATCGTTTGCGCCATTGATGTCATATGCCGTTGCATATAGGGTTACCAACATAAAATGTGCATAAGCGCGGGCAACTAAAGCTTCTCCTCTATAAGGACGAATCTTAGGATCGTTCATGTTTTTGTCGACATAACTTAATGCCTCATTTGCTGCTGCAATAGCCGTATAGCATGCATTCCAGTAAAAGTCTGTAGAACCCTGCGCTCGGTCTCTTACTTCCTGCCACATATAAGGATCTGTATTGGTCGGGTCTTCTGTACCTTCACTCGGACCTTTGTCTTCTGCTGCATCAGAAGCTGGTTCTGTAAAACTGATGTATTCTGCTTTAGGGTAGGCAGAGGTTAATAGTTCGGCTACTTTTTCAACGGAGTTCAATTCCGAACGCATATCAGGAACTGTGTCCAGGTATTTCTCGCAACCTGTGGTAGAAAGCGCAAGTGTTGCAAGCAGTATATATTTTAAGTTTTTGTTTAAATTCATGTTAATCTGTGTTTAGAAACCTAATTTTAATGAAACCGTAAATTGACGCGGAACAGGAAGCGATACTCCACCTGAAGTATAGAACTCAGGATCTTGTCCATTTAAGCGTTTATCAGCATATAATAAGGCGATGTTGTTTCCTACAACACTAACTGAAGCGTTGTTTGCGCCAATTTTTCCAGAGATAAGCTTTGGTAGATTGTAGCTAAGCATAATTTGCTTAAGGCGGATAAAACCTCCATCAGCTACTCTTACATCAGTGTAATTGTATACATTATAAGGATAATCAGACCCCAGATTACTGTTTACAAATTTATCCGCAATACTTGGGATGTTGGTTTTAAGCTCATCTCCCGGTTGCATCCATCTGCCAACAAAATCGTTAGACATAGAAGAAAGGTCGTTATAGCCTGCAGAGAAGGCGGGGTTTAACCTGATTTTATTTCCTGCACTAAAGGTTAATAAAGCGCTTAAAGAGAAACTCTTGTAAGAAAAGGTGTTGAAAAAACCACCATTCATCAGGGGATCTGTTGGGCCTTCATATTTCAGGTGAGAAATATTATCATCCTGCAAATAAACATTGCTTACATGACGTTCGCCATTTACACCAACAAATGTAGGGGTACCTGTTTGTGGATTTAATCCATCAAATTGAACAGAGAACAATCCTCTTTGTGGATAACCTTCCAATGCATCACCACCTGCAGCGATGAGGTTCCAAACCAATGGAACACTTTCCAGTTTGGTTATTTTACCTTTATGATAACCGAAATTCAATTGAGAACGCCATTTTAATCCGGTTCCGTTCAAAATCTGACCTGCTGTTGTTACCTCAATACCTCTAGATTTCATGTCGGCATAGTTGGCATATTTTATAAACTGACCACCGATACCTGATGTTCTTACTGCACCAATCAGATCGTAACCATTTCTTTTGTAAAGGTCTACCGTAAGACTTAAACGGTCTTTCAAAAAGCCCATATCAAATCCGATATTGGTTTCCAATTGTTTTTCCCAGGTAAGCTCTGAATTTTTAAGTCCTCCAATAACCAATGCAGTTTCAATATCACTTAAAAACGGTCTTTTTGTGCTTTGGTTATTCAGGATCAAACTTGCATTTGTTGCAGGGCCCATGCTGGCTGTTAAACCGTAAGTTCCCCTTATTGTAGCTCTACTCAGTACATCTTGTTTTTCAAAGAAACTTTCCTGATCCATGTTCCATGCACCACTGATGTTCCATGTTGGTAACCATCTGGCTGTAGTTGTACCACCCAGTAAGTTCGAGCCATCATACCTCATGGTACCGTTGATGCTATACTTGCCTTTATAAGAGTAAGCCACTCTACCCAGATAAGAAAGGTATCTTTCTTTCATCGTATTCATGTTGTAATAGAAAAAGTTACTTTCTACACTTTTCTTAAAATAGTCTGGGTCGATAAACGGTACACCACCACGATCGTATTGATAACCTACTCCATCAAATGCGCGACGTTGTCTGTCTGTAAAGCGCATTTCTGTTGATAAGAATGCATTTAGCAAATGGTCACCATTGTATTCTTTATTCCATTCCAAAGAGTTTCTCATGTAATAGTTTTCCATATTGTCGCTGTTTACATTGTAAAAGCCACCTGCAGGTAATATTACTCTTGGCAAAGCATTTGGATTATCCGGATCCTTATAAAGGAATTTATTGTTATTGATTACGTAAGAATCACCAGCCGCTCTATAGGCCATTGGCATATTAGAATTGTCATTAATTCGGTGCTCATTATCGCTTTTTACATAGCGGTAAGCTGCATCAAATGAATACTTTAAGCCATTGATAATTTTGTACTTTAAACCACCCTGAATTTTAAAATCTATCATTTTAAGCTGCATGGTGTTGTTTTCAAGCTCATGCAAGATATTGAAAGGAGCAAAGTTTTGTACAAAGAACTCTTTATTCCCCTGTTCGTCGAAAGCAGCAAGCGTACGACTGGTATTTAGGGCATAAGTGAATGGATTGATGTCAAATTCTCTGGTAAACTGACCGCTAACGGCACTGCTTCTTCTTCCTAGTGAACCCGGTGTAAATTGGTTACGGATTGATCCTTGGGTAATTAACTCAATGCTTAGTTTATTAGATAAGTCAAAGTTACCCCTTACATTTCCTGTAAATCTTTCTACGCTGTTTCCAATGGTCCAGCCATTATCACCTAGGTAACTGGTAGATATATAGAATTTAGATTTATCCGTTCCACTGATTACGCTTAGTGCATGTTCCTGCATAAATGAATTTTTAAACAACAGGTCAAACCAATCTGTATTACCGTTGGCATATCTCGTTAAAAACTCTTTTCTGCTAGGCGCATCATTTCTTAAATTGAATTGATCAGTCGCCCCATCATACTGGTACATTTCATTGTACATTTTGTAAAATACACCACCACTTGCACCTCTCGAAACCTCTGAGTGGTTTAACCAGCCTTTGTTCATCATTTCTGCAAACACCGACATCTGATCAGCTGAGTTCATGATGTCATACTCATTATAAGAAGGTTTTAAGTAGGTCGTAAAGTTTCCTGTATAAGAAAGCACAGGCTTACCATCTGTCTTTTTACCTTTTTTAGTCGTCACAACAATTACCCCATTCATTGCACGGGCACCATACATTGCTGTCGCCGAGGCATCTTTTAATATTTCAAAGCTTTCGATGTCATCGGGATTTAGTCCGGCTACAGAAGATCCGACTAATGTACTTGGATCACCGGTAGAAAGTTGTTCATTGGAAATGTTCACCACGTCTTCTAATATGATACCATCTACCACCCATAATGGTTTATTTTCTCCATTGATGGAAGTTGCACCTCTTACCCTGATTTTTGGTGCGGCTCCGAAAGTACCAGAAACATTTTGTACAGAAACACCAGCAACACGCCCCTCCAACATCCTACTTACATCGGGAACACCGGCACGCTCAGCCTCTGATGCTTTAATTTTTGCAGATGCTCCTGTAAAAAGTCTTTTATTCAGATCCTGGTATCCTGTCATTACAATGTTCACCTCGTTCAGACTGCTGGTTTGTAAAGTCAATCGAATGACTTTCAAATCCCTTGCAGCCTTGATTTCCTGATTTTCAAAACCGATATAAGAGACTACTAAAGTAGCGTTCTCATCTACACTGGCTAATACGAAATCACCGTTGGCATTTGTTTTTGTTACTTGAGACGAACCTTTTACGGCAATTGTAGCGCCGGGTAAACCTTCATTATTTTCATTTACTACTTTTCCTTTTACATCAATTGTAGCGAAACGATTAATCACGCGATCAATAAAAGAGCTCTCCTTCTCTTTTATGACCACTGTTTTTTTCTCTATCGTGTAGTTTAGGTTTTTTCCTTTCAACAATTCATCCATTACTTTTTCAAGCGGGGTATTGTTGAATTTTACATCTATACGCTCTGTGCTTTTGATCTTTTTTGAAATCAACAATACATCATAGCCAGTTTGTTTTCTGATTTCTCTAAATACCTCATCAAAAGATACTTTGTTTTGGTTCATGGTTAGCTTTTGGGCGAAGGAGGCCGCGCTAACCTGCAGTAGGGTAGTAATTAATAAGAAGGCGGTTAACCTCATTATTAATAGTGATTTGTGTATGCAGCGCAATTGCCTGCATAAAATTTTGGCATAAATTTTATACATGGGTTTCTATTAGGGTGTTGTTTGTTTTATTTTTTCAATACAATGATTTTATTCCCTTCAACTTCAAAGTTTACGGCTTCTGTAAGTTCTAAAAGGTTTAATACATCGCCTATGTTGCTGAAACGGCTCAATGAACCATAAACATTTCTATTCTTAATGTTCGGGTCTTTATAGTCAATAGTTACGTTGTACCAACGGGCAATTTTATTCATCGCTTGTTCTAATGTCTCATTGTTGAATCTGAAATAGCCATTTTTCCAGGCTATAGCATCTTCAGTGTTTACCTGGTCCACATAGATTTTATTTGCTTTTATATAAGCTTGCTCGCCCGGCTTAATGATTACCCCGGTTTCATTTTTGTTTGATGAAAAGCCAATTGCAACAGATCCTTCTAATAAAGTTGTTTTGGTGTTTCCATCTTCTTTATAAGAATTGACATTAAAATGGGTACCCAGAACTTTGATTTCCTGGTCGGCTGTACGGACTATAAAAGGATGTGAACTGTCCTTTGATACTTCAAAGTATGCTTCTCCATTAAGCTCAACTTTTCGTTCATTAAGTGAGGCAAAAGAAGCCGGATAGCTAAGAGAAGAAGCTGCGTTAAGATATACCTTAGTTTGATCGGGTAGGGTAATGGTATAGGTTTCACCTTTAGCGGTAGCGAGTGTATTTATTTTATCCTTTGCTGAAGCCGTACCCTTTGTTTCATATAGAATCTGGCCATCTTTAGTTTTGGTAATTCGAACGCCCTCTTCATTGGCTAATTCTCCTTTGGTAGCGGCATCTAGTCTGATTTTACGACCGTCAGCTAAGGTTAGTACAGCCCCATTCCCGCCTGGTTTTATATTTTCCAAATAAGCAGTTTGTCTCATTTCATCAGCTTGTTTGGCGGAGTAATAGAATACACCCATTCCAATAACCAAAGCAAATGAAGCGGCAACAGCAATGCGAGGCCACATTTTAATGCTGTGAGGTTTTGAAATCTGCAGGTTAGCTTCAGTTGTTATATTTTTAAATATGCGCTCCGCTAAGTCTTCCTGGTTTTTGTCAGTAGCTACGTTTTGCTCCAAACTTTCGTAAGTAGCATACCAATCGTTAAATTCTTCCATTTCCTGTTCGGAGATGGTTCCCTTAACGATTTTATCGGAAAGCATATTTATTTTATGTTCGTCCATTTTTAGGGCAGTTTAGAACATAGTCCCACGAGTACTGCTATACCCTACCTTTTATTTTAAAATATTTTGATTTTTTTGAACAGGAGTTCCGGACAAGGCAGCTTTCAATTGAGGAAGAGTATAAATATCAGGGATAAACCCAGTTTGGTTTTTAAAACTTTTAGGGCTTGTGTGACATGCTTTTCTACCGCTTTTTCAGAGATACCCAATTCAGCAGCGATCTTTTTATTGGTGTAATTCTCATCTCTACTCATGTTAAAAACCAATTTACATTTTGGAGGTAAAGTGTCTATAATTTTACTTAAACGGCCTTGAAGTTCTTCTAAGTCGTATTGGTTCCAATCGTAATTTTGGTTTTGAAAGTTCTCCAATTCAGCTTCAGTTCCAAGTTGTTGTTCAATAATAGATCTTTTAAAACGTTTAGCTCTTCTTTTAATCACCTGGAATTTTATAGCTACGGCCAGATAGTTCTCGAAATTAACTTTAAGCTGAAAGGATTCTCTATTTTTCCAGAGATTCAAAAAGATATCCTGAACGGCTTCTTCTGCTTCAGCCGGATCATTTAATCGCTTCGAGGCGACAAAATAAAGTTTACTCCAAAAGCGGTCGTAGATAATTTTAAACACGGTTTCATTGCCATGCCTTAAAAGGTCTGCCAGTTCCTGATCAGAAAGTGAAGCATAGCTTGCCATTTTTTATCCCTAAAGCTGCAAGTTTACAGAAATTTAATAGTTTTTTAAAACGGAGGATCGATCTTATACTCAACATTTTGCTGTGGTAAGACCAATAAGTTGTATCATTGCCAAAAAAACAGACCATGATTAGATTGAATAGTGAAACACCATCAGAAGTACTTCAGGAAGTTAAGAAGGGAGACCTGGTAACGGATACTTTTAGCAAGACTGGCCTGGTTGAAAGTATTGAGACTTCTGATGATGGTTTATACCGGATTTATACCTTTCATTTGGTTACCGGCCGAACCATTGTCATTAAGCGATAGGCATAAGGATAAGCTTAAGGGCTAAGCCATAGCAACTGGATAATTTTTGATAGCTATCTAATTATAAAAGATATGTAGATATATTTGGCGGATGAAAGATGGGGCAGATCTGATATGGTTAAAATTTAAGGAAGGTGATGAGGAAGCTTTTTTGGAGCTCTATCGCATGCATTATCTAGGCCTTATCAATTACGGAATAAAACTTACCGGAGATAGAGAAATTGCCAACGAATGCTTAACCAATATGTTAATGCAGTTGTGGGACAGTCGATTAAAGCTGCCAGAAGTAACCAATGTTCGTGCCTATCTGATTACCTGTCTTAAGCGTGTTGCATTCTCCCATTTTAAATCTGTACAAACAAGGAGAATCAAGGAAGGGAAAGCTGTTGATCTGATGGAAGAGGGGCTTAGTCAGGCTGATTATTTTGATGCCATCCAAAATAATTCGATACTTCGTTCGGCCTTGCTCAAAGCTATGGAGGTGTTAACTGAAAGGGAAAAGGAATTGATTAAACTCAAGTTTTTTGATGATCTGGACTATGATGAAATCGCCGAAAAATGCGGTATCACCAAAAGGACTGCTTATAATATCACTCACGATGCCATAAAAAAACTTCGGGAGAGTTTAAAGGAAAAAAATGGTGAAGATTATTACAGTCTACTCTGCATTGTGATCTTTTTAACACTTTATTTGAAATAATTTTAATTTTTGTAGTAAAAAGGAAATGGTTTATTCCTCTATAGCTAAATTTTAATAAATGGACCATTTAGCTTACGACATAGAGGACTTTTTATGTGATGTCTCTTTCCAGCGTTATTGTTTGGGGAATGACGATGCCGATGTTGTTTATTGGAGCAGATGGATTGCAGCTCATCCAGAAAAAAGGCCTCAATTAGAAAAGGCCAAAAAGTTGTATTTCGAATTAAATGGGGATATTACTGATCAACACTTTAGTGCGGATTATGCTGTATTTAAGGAAGCCTTCTCAAAGAGACAGGTTGGTTACATAGAGGAGGAGGATAGCCATGAACCAGCAAAAGTAAAGCTGTGGTCGAAGATCATTGTTGCGGCTTCAATCGTATTTGCAATTGGTGCCGGACTTTGGTTTTATCAAACTGCTCTTCATAAGGGAGGGGAAGCCACAATCGCGTTTTCGACCAATGATATTAAGCCCGGAAAAAATATAGCGATAATGACACTGGGTAATGGGCAAGCCATTAATCTAAGTGAGGCAAAGCGGGGAGTAGTGATTGATGCCGCTAAGCTGAGTTACAGTGATGGAAGTAGTCTGGAGCATTTATCTGAAGGAAATACAATAAACAATCTTGAGAAAATTATGATATCCACTCCACGTGGAGGGCAATACCAGGTGGAACTACCCGACGGAACTAAGGTTTGGCTCAATGCGGCTTCTTCTATTAGTTTTCCGGCTTCTTTTTCTGGGTTAAGCCGACGAATGGTTGAATTGAGTGGCGAGGCTTATTTCGAAGTGACTAAAACAAAGATAAAACATATACCTTTTGTGGTAACTAGTAATGGACAGGAAGTAGAGGTTTTAGGTACGCATTTTAATATCAATGCTTATGCAGATGAAGGTAGCGTAAAGACAACCTTATTAGAAGGTTTAGTGCGTGTAAGTAAGAAAGTTGTAATTCATCCTGGCGAACAGGCACAGTTTGCTAATGGGCAGATTAGTACCAGTAAAGTTGATGTAGGGGAGGTGATGTCCTGGAAAGAAGGCTATTTTCAATTTAATAATGCAGATATAAAGGCCATCATGCGACAAATTTCAAGATGGTATGATGTGGATGTGCGTTATGAAGGGCTTACACCTGAACTGGCATTTTCGGGGGAAATTCAAAAGGACCTTAGCATAGCTCGGGTGCTTAAAATACTAAACAAAAGTGGAGTTCATTTTAGAATAGCAGGAAGGGAGGTGATTGTTATGCCATAAAATCTACTTTCTTATTACAAGTAAATACCCTAAAAAAAAACCAGAAGTGCTCGATACACTCCTGGTTCCGTTTCCTGATTAATCAGTAAAGGTATCTGGGTCTACTGTACAATTTTCGTCAACCATATTATCAACCCAAACTAAACAAATGTATGATTTTTTTTAAGTCTGGCGTATGCTGTGAAAACAGTCGCCATAAGGAGGCGTATTATACCTCTCCGAATCTAAATACTGATAATCAGAACCAGTTTTGGAGTGTTCTGCTCCGATTTCCAAAACAAGTATTATCAGCTAAACTAGTACTGATTATGAAATTGACTTTTTTCTTAACCGCATTGATGGTGATGAATGTTTCTGCGAGCAGTTATTCACAAACGGTTACTTTTACAGGGAAAAATGTGCCTCTGGAAAAGGTTTTTACAGCCATAAAAAAACAAACAGGATACGTCTTCTTTTACAATTTTAAATTGCTCGACCAGGCAAAACCGGTAACACTCGATGTATCCGTTGTACAGTTATCTGAAGTGTTGAAGACCTGTTTTAAAAATCAATCGCTGGATTATAGTATAGAAGATAAGACTATTGTAATTACGCAAAGAATTTCTTCTGCCGGAGCGGGTTTAAATACCCAGATTAAAGTAGCACCTCCAAAAACTATTAAGGGTAGGGTTGTGGATACTAAAGGGAAACCATTGCCAGGTGCCACTGTGAAAATCAAGAATACGAATAAGGTGGTGCAGACGAATGCACAGGGCGAATTCGAACTGAAAGATACGGAAGATAAGGTGCTCCTTTATGTTTCATTTATTGGTTATAAACCTCAGGAAGTTATAGGGAGGAGTTCTGACGCAGTTACGATTATCCTTGAAGATGTTGAAGGATCCTTAAATCAGGTTGTTGTAGTTGCTTATGGTACTTCTAAAGTAAAAGACGTAACCGGATCTGTATCACATCTTGGTACTGCTGAGATTGCAAATGCACCAATGGGGGCGAGTGTTCAGAGCCTGTTACAAGGTAAGGCTGCGGGGGTAAATGTAATGATCCAATCGGCATCACCATCATCACCTGTTTCTGTAATTATCCGTGGTGCATCTTCACTGTCTGGCAATAATCAACCCCTTTGGGTAATTGATGGTGTTCCGGATTATTCAAATACATCCTTTGAAAAAGATGGAAGAATTAATAGTTCTATATCTGGAAATATTGCAAACAAGTTGTATAACCTTAATTTAAATGATGTTGAATCTATCGACATATTAAAGGATGCCTCAGCTACCGCTATTTATGGTTCACGTGGTGCTGCAGGTGTGGTACTCGTTACCACCAAGCATGGCCGTGAAGGAATGAAACCTACCATTGAATTCTCCACCCGCTATGGTAAACAGTTTATCGATAAAAGTAAAATAGGGGTATTGGTTGCTGATGAATACATTAACCTATCTAAAGCTTCTGTTAGAGAGGCTGTAATGACGGTAGGTGGTTTAGACTACTTTACCAGACAATTTATTGATGAAGCTAAATTCAATAATAAGTTTAAGAATACCAGTCATTTAACTAAAGGCTGGATTACCGATGACTTGTTTAGATCGGATGCTTATTTGAGTGGGAATACCGATTGGTGGGACTTAATGACGAGAAATGAAGCAACTCAAGATTATTCATTGTCTTTAAGAGGTGGAACCAAGCAGTCCAGTTATTACACCTCTGTATTTATGAAAGATCAGGATGGAGTAGTAATTGGGGGGAATAGTAAGACTTACGGTATGCGTTTTAATTTTGAATCTTCAGTCAGAGATATACTTAAGCTAGGCATAAATATCAATGCAAATGCGAGAAGTATAAATAATAAGGATGCGATGTTGGGTGTAATTCTGAAAATGCGCCCAGATTTTCCTGCTTATAATCCTGATGGTAGTATCAATAAGATCTCTACTTATACGAAGAATCCTTTGTTAGAGCTTCAAGATAGAAATGAGGGGAAAGGGAAATCTGGCGCAGTGTCGATGTTTCTTGAGTATGATATTAGGAAGGGGCTAAAATTAAGAACAACCGGTACTGCAGACTACTCGACCAACAAAACCGATGTTTTTAGAAAAACTGCATACGATGGTAATTTGAACTCCAGAACTATTGATCAAAGTGAAAATACGGTATTGGTTTGGGAGAATACGCTGAATTATTTTAAAACCTTCGGTAAGCATGATATCAATGCTTTAGCGGGTTTCTCCATGGAACAAAATGATAGCGAGGGTTTCTCCGCTATAGGTACTAATTTCCCAGATGAGGAGGTGCTTATTGATTTAGGTAGTGCTGCCATAAAATCGAGTATCAGAAGTTCGCTTTATTCAAACTCATTGGTGTCTGGATTTGCTCGCCTAAACTATAAGTTTAACAATAGATATTTGATTACCGGAACGGTGCGTAAAGATGGCTCATCGCGTTTCGGGCTAGACAGACGGTGGGGGTTTTTCCCATCAGCGGCGCTAGGATGGATCATTACTGAGGAAGCTTTTGCTAAGCCTTACAGCCATATATTTTCTTATTTAAAGCTACGTGGTTCGATAGGTAAAACAGGTTCTCAGAATTTGGGTAATTACGCCTGGCAAACATTGATGGGCGCTAGAATTTACAATGGATTGCCAGGGATAGTCCCTTCTACACTGGGGAATGACATCCTTCAGTGGGAATCACAAAATCAAATAGATCTCGGCCTTGATTATGGATTGCTAAATGATCGGATCAGAGGTTCGTTCGGTTGGTACCAGAAAAAAGTAAGTAACCTATTGTATTCGGATCCAGTACCTACATCTTCAGCATTTAGTACGGTTACACAAAATATTGGAAGTCTTAAAAATCAAGGGTTGGAATTTGATGTAAAGGGGGATGTACTGAGTTCGGCGAATCTTACCTGGACGCTTGATTTAAACGTTGGCCATAATGTAGGTCGTTTGGAAAAATTAAACAGTAGTGCTAAATTTTATGGTGGTACTGCTAATGAATATTTTAGGGTAGATGTTGGTGGTAAATTAGGAGACTTCTATGGCTATAAATATGCTGGTAAATTATTCCGTACGCAGGAAGAAATTATTGCCTTAAAACCATTATTGCCAACCGGTTATCAGGATGTTTATCGTGATGCTTACGAAAATCCGGGTGATTTATATCTAATGGATTTGAATAAAGACGGTAAAGTTACGGTAGATGACAGGACTAATTTAGGAAATGCTAACCCTGATATCTATGGTGGCTTTGGTTCTACAGTGATCTGGAAAGATTTCTATTTCAACGCAACTTTTTCTTACGCTTTGGGTGGGAAAAGAATATTTGATTTAGAAAAATCCACTTCCGGCGATATGAATGTTTATAATGTACCTAGTATGGCACTAGATTCCTGGACCATGAAGGGGGAAGACGGTACTTTGCCGCGTCTAACTTATTACGGTAGAGGTGCTAATAACATTATGAGCGATAGGTATTTGCATGATGCCTCATATTTGCGCTTAAGTGCATTGAATGTTTCTTATCGATTGCCGAAAAAATTAATGAATGACAGGATGTTTAAAACGGTTGAGTTTTCATTCCAGGCGGCTAATCTATTTACAATTACGAAATACCCAGGTTTTGATCCGCAGGGAAACTTTAGCGCTTCTAGTACCGCTTTTATGAGTATGGGAGTTGATTATAGCACTTATCCACAGGCCAGAACATTTACGTTTGGTTTGAAATTTATCCTTAACTAAAATTTAATATTATACTGATGAAGAAAGTTAAATTGTATACGCTTTTAGCAGGATTAATCCTTTTTGCTTCGTGTAAAAAGTTCCTGGATAAGCAGCCTCCACATAATCTTACGCTGGACAATGCCGTGACTGATTATGCTGGTGCCAAAAATGTATTGAATGGCATGTACGGTACAGTGCAGAATCAAAATTTAGGGGGGAATTTGATGGTTCCGCTATCGGCAATGGCCGGATTTTATACCGGAGACTTCGCGATAAACTATAACATGGCGACAAGACAAGGGGACAAGGACTATGGTGATCGCTGGATAGGCATGTATGCGGCAATAAACGCAGCCAATGCTGCTATTATTGCCATTTCGGCACTTAGTGATGATCAGTTTCCTGCTGGATTGCCCAGCAAAAAGAATATGGTTGCCGAAGCGCGCTTATACCGAGCCTGGAACTATAGCTGGTTGTTGTGGACCAGATGCCATTGGTGGTCGGCACCGGAGAATCCGAATGGATTGATTTACCGGGATAAAATGGCCAACCTTTCTAATCTTCAGGTTGCCCGACTTACGGTAGGAGCGTCTTATGATAAAATATTTGAGGATATTGACGATGCGATAGCTAATGCTCCGAGCTATACGAGTTCCAAGTACTTATCAAAGGAAATGGCAATGGTGTTGAAAGCTAAGCTCCTATTGTATCGCGGTAAGGGAAACGACTACACAGAGGCCTTAAAATTGGTGCAGGCTCTAAAACCAAAAGCTTTTATAGAACCGAATGTAAAGAAGTTGTATGAGGATGCCTGGGATTCAAAAGAAGTCCTTTGGAGCAGGTATCTGGAGTCGCCAGGAAGAACGCTATCTGAATTTGCTTATTCTTATGGGATCGTCTATAACCATAAATTCAATCTCGAATTTGCCACCGGCTGGTTAGTATTTGATCCAAGGTACCCTGAGGTAACAGGTATTGTCAGGTCGCCAGAATCCTGGGATGATCGAACCTTTCCTGCATTCACCAAATTGGCACACCGCGGCAGGGTAACTGGACCGGAGGATAAATACGCTACCTATTATTTCCGTTGGTCTGAGCTATACTTAATGGAAGCAGAATTGATTGCCAGAACCGGTGGCACAGTAACAGATGCTTTAAAACCAATAAATGCCATGCGTGCGGCTAAAACAAGTGTGGTGTTGCCGGCACTTACAGCTTCTTCTTTAAATGAGTTTTACGATGTGTTATTCAAAGAAATCTGGGTGGAGCTGGCTTTAGAAAATGGTAGTGAGTGGTTTGCTTCTTTAAGGTTTATGAAGGATGGAAAGCCTTGGGTTTACAGCCTAAAAAAGGATGTAAACTTTGATGAGAATAAATACATCTGGCCAATACCAGATGCAGAGATCATCAGTAACAAATTAGCCACTCAAAATCCAGACTTAAAATAATTTTAATGAATATGAAAAAATCTATTTATACGTTAATGGGCGGATTGCTCTTGTTAGCTGCATCCTGCGCTGATAAACATGACTTGCTGGTACCTGAAACAAATGACATCACATTCAATGAGCTAAAACTGAATGATTTTTCATTCGTTGTCCCTGATGCTGGATTCAAGTCTGGAATAGTAAACTTTAATACTAAAAAAAATACTGATGGCTCATTTTCAGGTTTTGCCTATTCCAATAGGAATAATCGGTCCTTTACCTGGACAAATACCCAGGCGGCCATAGATACCAATAGATTTAGCGTGTTCACGGCAAAGTATAACCGTACGGAAGCATTTGCTGTGGCCTCTGTGAAGGATGATGATGCTTTCTTTACTTTAAATACGCCATCTGTGATCGAACATATTCTGGTTGCCAACACTACCTATGGTTATTTACCTATGAAATATGGTGATGTTTATGGGACTGTTGCTGTACCTGAGGTTAATCCGAACATAAAGGGAGCACCTAAGGGCATATGGTATGCCAATGTACCTGGGGGAGTCAAGAAGATGGTTGATGCAAATAAGGACTATTTTAAAATTATTGCTATAGGTTATAAAGGCGGAGTTCAAACCGGGACTAAGGAATTTTTCCTTTGCTCCATGACCTATGATCCGCTTCATCCAACGCAAAGCTATCTGTTAAACGATTGGTATAAATGCGATTTAACTTCATTGGGACAGGTAGATAAGGTGGTCTTTCATTTAGCCTCATCTGATAACGTAGCGGGTGTAATGAGAACGCCATCCTACTTTTGTATGGACGGTATAAGAATTAAAAATTAATCAATAAATTATATAAAACAATGAAAAGAATAATTGTATCCCTGTTGTTATCAGCTCCATTTATGGTGTTGGCACAGGAAACTCCTTACCAGATTAAGGGACAAGTTGGTAAACTAAGTGCTCCGGCAAAGGTTTTTTTAACCTATCGCTTTGATGGCAATACGGTAACAGATTCTGCGGCGCTAAAGAATGGTATGTTTGAGTTTAAAGGTGCTGTACAAGGGCCATTGCAAGTTCGGTTATTGCTTGATCGCGAAGGAAAAGGCTTACGTTCAGCATTCAAAAGTAATGATGTTTTGCCGATTTATTCAGATAAATTGGTGATGGTGAATGCATCAGATTCTCTTAAAAATGGAAAGATCAGCGGATCTAAAATTAATGAGGAAAATGCTGCTTATGTAAAAATGTTAGCAGCTCCACAAGCTATAATGACCGGATTGGATGCCCAATGGGCGGCGGCATCTGCTGATAAAAAACAAGACCTAGCTTTTAGGAAAAGCTTGCAGGATCAAAATAAGCCTGCTCAAGAGGAAAAAGTGAAACTGCAAAAAGCATATATTAAAGCTAATCCGAACTCTTACTTTAGTCTTCAGGCTTTAAAGGAAATCGCTGGAAGTAAAATGGACTTAGCTGTAATCGAGCCAATGTTTAATGGACTTGCACCGGCAGTAAGGAATTCGGCTTCTGGGAAAGCTTTAGCAAAACAGATGGAAACGACTAAGTTAACTACTGTGGGCTCCATGTCACTGGATTTTACACAGAATGATGTAAATGATAAGCCGGTTAAACTTTCTGATTTCCGTGGGAAATATGTATTGCTTGATTTCTGGGCTTCATGGTGTGGTCCTTGTCGTGCCGAAAACCCGAATGTAGTATCGGCTTTTCATAAATTTAAAGATAAAAACTTCACTGTACTAGGTGTTTCTTTAGATAACCCAGGCAGAAAAGCAGATTGGCTGAAAGCAATTGAAACTGATAAGTTAGAATGGACTCAACTGAGTGATTTGCAAGGATGGAAAAATGCTGCATCAGTCCTTTATGGTGTTAGAGGGATTCCTCAGAATTATTTAATCGGCCCAGATGGGAAGATTGTTGCGAGTAACTTGAGAGGGGAAGAACTTCATAAAAAATTAGAAGCATTACTTTCTAAATAAACGGTAATCATACCTATGAATAACATCAAAACGGGACATTCTGCTCAACAGCATGTCCCGTTTTGTTTATATCACCCATTTTTCACAGTCTTTCAAAAACATAGGATCGGCATCGGCGCCAATTCCAGGCGTATCCGGCACATCAAGGATGTAGCCGTTATAGGTTAGACCGCCAACGATGGGATCTATAAGGTGCCCCAAAAGGCAGCTGTCAAGATCGTGAAAAACCACATTTGGACTGGCCAGCGCAAAATGTAGATTGGCTGTTACGGCAAGCCTACTTTCCAGCATACCACCTATCATACACTTAATGCCAGTTTGTAGTGCAACCTCATGAATTTTTTGCGCTCCTAAAATCCCCCCTGATTTGCAAAATTTAATATTGAGGTAATCGCATGATTTGCTGTTGATCAGTTTTCTGGCATCATGGTGGTTATAGCAGCTCTCATCGGCCATGATTTTAATGGGCGAATTTAGACTGAGTTCTGGCAGTCGATCATCATACCAGGTCCGCATGGGTTGTTCACAAAATTGAATGTTTAGCGGAGCCATTTCACCTAATGCAAAAAGCGCATCATCAAAATCCCAGCCCTGGTTGGCATCTAGTCTTAAGATCATGTGCTCACCTACTGCCTTTCTGATTTGTTTTACACGGTCAATGTCGTCATGTACATTTTTTCCGAGTTTTATTTTTATCATCCTACAACCTTGCTGCTGATATTTTAAGGCTAAAATTGCCATGTTTTCAGGACTGCCAATGCCAATGGTCATATCGGTTTCGATGCTGTGTTTTTGTCCGCCTAAAAACTGATATAAGGGTAGGTTTTTATTTTTTGCAGAAATATCAAACAAAGCCATATCAAAAGCACTTTTAATGGTATTGTTATGATCAATATAGCCCAACAAGTCATTCATCCTTTCGGGGATATCAAGCGGATCTTTACCGAGAAGGATCTTCGCAAGGTCTTTGGCTACAGCCAGACAGGTTTCCTGGGTTTCGCCAACAATCATTGGAAATGCCGAACATTCCCCTACACCATAAATACCCGCATCAGTATATATTCTGATGAACACATTTTGTGCAAAGTGCATGGTCCCTGTTGCAATCACAAATGGCTCAATAGGGATGCTAAAACGGTAAATTTCGGTGTGGGTAATCTTCATTTTTATGGCTTTGTTGGATTAATTGATAGCTTTATGGTTTCAAATTCGGTACTATTTATCTCATAATACATAATTCAATCTCATGTCTAATATAAATAAAGAATCCAATAATTTAATCCATGCATCATCGCCATATTTACTGCAACATGCTTATAATCCGGTAAATTGGTATGAATGGGGAACTGAAGCTTTGCAAAAAGCAAAGGATGAAAACAAATTGATATTGGTGAGCATCGGTTATTCGGCTTGCCATTGGTGCCATGTAATGGAACATGAGAGTTTTGAAAATCATGAAGTCGCAGAGGTGATGAATCGCGATTATGTTTGCATCAAAGTGGATAGGGAAGAACGGCCTGATATTGATCAGATTTATATGTTGGCCATACAATTGATGACAGGAAGTGGTGGCTGGCCTTTAAACTGTATTTGCTTGCCTGATCAGCAACCTATATATGGTGGTACTTATTTTAAAAAGGAAGACTGGATAAATGTATTGTCGAGTGTGGCAAATATGTGGGCCAATGAACCGGATAAAGCCATACAATATGCCGATAGGTTAACTGATGGCATTAAAAATGCAGAGAAAATTATTCCAAATATCAAAGTTGATGACTATACCACAACGCATCTAACGGAGATTATAGAACCTTGGAAAAGGTATTTTGATATTGCAGAGGGTGGATATAATCGTGCACCAAAATTCCCGCTGCCTAATAACTGGCAGTTTATGTTGCGCTACAGCCACCTGATGGAAGATGATGGTACCCATGTTTTGGCCTTGCTTACCCTCGAGAAAATGGCGATGGGTGGTATTTATGATCATATAGGTGGGGGCTTTGCTCGCTATTCTGTTGATGGTGCATGGCATGTTCCTCATTTTGAGAAAATGTTATATGACAATGGTCAATTGATCAGCTTATACGCGGAGGCGCATCAGTATTCGAAATCCATGCTGTTTAAAGAGATCGCCGAAGAAACGATTGTCTGGCTGGAAAGAGAAATGACATCGCCGGAAGGGCTCTTCTATTCTGCGCTGGATGCCGATAGTGAAGGAGTAGAAGGCAAGTTCTATGTATGGGATAAAGCAGAATTTGATGCTGTGCTTGGCGCTGATGCCGTTTTACTTGCTGATTATTTTAATGTGACTGAGGAAGGGAATTGGGAAGAAGAGCAGACAAATATTTTACTCAGGAAATTTACGGTAGAGGATTATGCTGAGGTTAAAGGCGTTTCGATTATCATCTTGATAGAGAAAATAAAAGAGGCGAAGCTAAAGTTGCTTCAGGAACGTAGCAAAAGGGTAAGACCAGGATTGGATGATAAGTGTTTAACGGCCTGGAATGCGATGGCGATTAAAGGTCTGGCAGAGAGTGCCGGAATATTCGGTAATCCTCATTATTATGGACTTGCAAAAAGAGCGGCTTCATTCATCCTCGCAAATTTAAGGAAGCTTGATGGCGGTTTGTACCGCAATTATAAAAACGGTAAGGCAACTATTGCAGGTTTCTTAGATGATTATGCATTCTTTATAGAAGCCTTAATCACGTTGTACCAATATGATTTTGATGCAGGTTGGTTATTGGAGGCAAAGCGCTTAACGGATTATGTATTGGCAAATTTTGAAGATGTCGACAGTCCGATGTTGTTTTATACATCTGGAACAGGGGAGGTTTTAATCGCCCGTAAACACGAGATTATGGACAATGTAATTCCTGCTTCTAACTCAGTAATGGCGCAAAACCTGCACAAGCTGGGCTTATTTTTTGATCATGATATCTATACGCTTAAGGCAGAAGGTATGCTGGCTGCGGTTCTCCCTCAAATTAAGACTTATGGCTCTGCTTACTCCAACTGGGCCATCCAGGTTTTGGAAGAAGTATTTGGTATAAATGAAATCGCGTTGACGGGTAAGGATTTCGAAAAAGTAAAAATGGAGCTGGATAAACATTACATTCCTAATAAAATTACATTAGGGGGAACAAATTCTGAACTTCCTTTGTTAAAAGATAAGGAAAGCAACGAAACAAAAATCTATATTTGCCGAAATAAAGTATGCCAGTTGCCAGTAGCTACTGTTGATGAAGCATTAAAATTGATAAATTAAAAAACATCACAATGAGTATTAAACCCAATACAGTAGTATCATTAACGTACGAATTGCATACGACTAATGAAGAAGGACAACAAGTTTTTGTAGAAAAAACGGATAAAGAAAATCCATTAGTTTTTTTATATGGTACAGGAATGATGCTTCCAAAATTTGAAGAGCATTTGGCTGGTTTAAATGTTGGCGATTCTTATGGTTTCGAACTTTCTGCAGCTGATGGCTACGGAGAAATTGATCCGGGAGCATTTGCTGACTTGCCAATCGATATGTTTAAAGAAGCTGGTTTACCTGCTGTTGGTGATGTAATTCCTTTACAAGATAACCAAGGAAATCATTTCAGAGCTGGTGTTACAGCTATCCATGAAACTGTGGTTAACGTTGATTTGAATCACCCTATGGCTGGTAAAGACCTGATTTTTGCAGGTGAGATATTGGCAGTACGTGAAGCTACTCAAGATGAATTAGCTCACGGTCATGCACATGGCGCTGACGGCCATTCTGGTCACTAAATAGCATTACATTTTTCGCAAATGCCGTAAGCAATAGAGCTTACGGTTTTTGCGGTAAATCCTTTCGGCATCTTAATTCTTGGCGCCTCTACTTCTAAGCAGTAAATCTTATTGCAATTTGTACAGTTGAAATGTACGTGTTCATCATGGTGGTGATCTTCTGAGCAGGAAGAGGTACAGACCGCATAATTGGCGGTTCCATTCATATCCATAA
Organism: Pedobacter hiemivivus; assembly: GCF_005144565.1. Taxonomy (NCBI): domain Bacteria; kingdom Pseudomonadati; phylum Bacteroidota; class Sphingobacteriia; order Sphingobacteriales; family Sphingobacteriaceae; genus Pedobacter; species Pedobacter hiemivivus. The sequence continues at coordinate 657,890 of NZ_SWDX01000003.1, read as the reverse complement.
TCCTGTGTAGGATTCCCTTCTCCTGATAAGTATTTAATATCCGGTACAACGTTACCCGATCAATCTCCTTACCTAGTTTTTTCTCCAGGTCGGGTTGTGAAATGGCTACTGAATCTAAAGCAATCTCTTCTAAAACGCGCACTCTTTGTTTGGTGTGTTTTAAATCATGCTCTTTTAATATGCTTACCGGATTGATATTCATGGTTATATTATTTTAGCGGCAATCAATGCAATAGGCGGATTGTCCATCGCATTGCCTGAGTTTAACTTTAACGTCCCCTTGATCGTTACCGTTTTGTACGTAAACTTGATAGGCTCTGTCATTTCTACCAGCACCATAATAGGTACACCATTTTTTCCGCAATAAAAACACTGATTGATAGGAAGGGTAGATAGCATAAACTTAGTTTGCTTCATTCCATCTTTAATCGGTACAATGTAGCCTTCTAGTTCAAATGGTTTATTGGCGTACTTTTTTATTTCAGGTGAAAAAATGGCCTGCATTTCGGTGTCCTTAACAATTTTAAAGTCTACGCCGCCTACAACATCCCAGTTATCCGAGTTAATCTGATCGTTAGGATTGTGTTGTGCTTTAACGGCAAAGCCTGTAAAAAGTAAAACCACCAATATCATTCTCTTCATCATCATTGTATCTATTTTATAATAAATTTCTAGTTCTTAGCTAATATCTTCGAAATGTTAGACCTGTAAGCCTGTATCGCAGGGATTATAGCAGCAAATATACCAATAGCAAGCCCGGCAACAAATAGGTATATTTCATTGTAAAGTAAAACAAAGCCACTTAGCTGGGCCTGACTGCTCTCTTGATTGCTGCCAATAAACTCTAATACCAAATGTCCCAGTAATATCCCAATGATGGTACCTGCTAAAGTGAGCATAATACCTTCGGCAATAACGATGAGGAATAATTTTGTTCTTGAAGCACCTAGCGTACGCATAATGGCCAGGTCATAATTGCGCTCTTTTAAAGAGTTATAAAGGTTTACGAATACACTGATGGCTGCAATGAACATAATGAGTATAGCGAACCACTGAAGCGTGTCTACCCCCACGCCAATTAGCGAGAAAAGGCGTGTGCTTTCTTGTGCAGGAGAAGCAGCTTGCATATTTGTGGTTTCGTTTACAAGCCTTGGGAACATGGCTACTGACATGGGCGACCGATATTGAATCAATAGGGAAGTCAACTCGCGCGATTGATCATTTGAGTGATCGTCGGCCTCATGGTCATGTCCTTCGTGTGCTTTGTGATCATGTGCTTCGTGTTCATGCGCCTCTTTTGCATCATGGTCATGGTCTTCATGTTCATCATGCATTTTCCAAACACTGGCTACATTGGTCAGGATCAGGTTATCGGTTACATTTCCCTGTGGGGTCAGAATGCCGGATACAACATAAGGATGGCTCTTGTGTACATCACTGCTACTTGATAAACCATGTGCACCATAAAAAGTATCTCCAATTTTCAAGTTTTGGTTTTTAGCAACTGTAGCACCAATAGCCGCTTCAAAATCTTTTTGCCAGAACTTTCCCTGAGCCGTTTTTAATTGATAAAGACTTACAAAATTGCTGTCGGTACCAACGATGCGTGTACCGTTGTAATTGTCGCCTAAAGCTAAGGGTACAGCGCGCTTTACAAAAGGACTACGGGCCAGCTCCATCGCTTCTTTTAATGGGATGTTTCCAGTTGGAAAATCTATATAGTAAATACTGCTTAAAATTAATTGCAGCGGACTGCCCTTGGCACCTACCACCAAATCGATATCTTTTGAGTTGTTGTCTAATTTTTCACTAATCTGAGTAGATGCCAGTAGTAGAATGGTTAAAATTCCCGTTCCAAAGGCAATCAGCATAATGTTTAATGCCGAAGAAAGGGGCTTAGACCATAAGCTTTTCCAGCTGATTTTTAATGGGCTCATGCTAATTCGTAAGTATTTGTAAATGCATCTTTAACTCTTTTGTCGTGGGTAGCAACGACCAATGTGGCCTGGTTAATACCTGATTGCTGAAGTAAAAGCTCCAATACCGCTGCCGCATTTTTATCGTCCAGACTGGATGTAGGCTCATCTGCGATCAGCAGTTCAGGTTTATTAATTACCGCTCGTGCAATAGAAACACGTTGTAGTTGCCCCTGACTAAGCTCATTTGGGTAAGCTTTTTTCTTGTTTGCAATACCCAATGAGGTTAAAACCTCATTTACCCGGTCTAAATCAGTTGGTAGTCCTGCGAAACTTTGTGCAAGTACCAGGTTGTCTGTAATACTTAAACTTTTGATCAAATGAGGACGCTGAAATATAATCCCAATATTTCGCCCTCTAAACTGATCTAGCGCTTTAGAAGATAATCCATAAATGGAAGTTTCATTAATCCGGACTTCTCCAGCCGAAGGTTTAAGTATACCCGTTAGTACGTGTAGGAGGGTAGTCTTTCCACTGCCCGACTCACCTAACAACAACCATTGGTCGCCATGGTTGATCTGCCAGTCTTTAAACGCAATGCGATGCCCACCAGGATACTCGTGGGAAACGGATTTTAATGAAATCATAATGTTATTTATTGATATGGCTACTTGTACATTTTACAGCATGTTTTGTGCTGTCTACCTTACCGTGCTTGCAACCTGGGTTGATCATGCTTACAAATACTAATAGCGCGCCTAATAATAATTTCTTGTTCATACGATGTGTGTTCTACACAAAAATAGTATATGCAATTTAATTGCATATACTATTCATGTAAAGTATTTGCTACTGCCATCAAAATTATCTTATGACCGCTTTATTTTCCAAGCAATTGTTTGTTTTCCATCAAATATTTTAATGCTTCTTCAACTGCCAGTTCTGGTTTTTTCGGATTAAAGCCTAATTCGGTTCGGGCCTTTGAAATGTCGAAATTTTGCTGCAGACCAGAGAACATCGCAATATCCTTTCTTGTCAATAAAGGAGCTTTTCCATTTAATTTCGCTATAAATTCCATTAGTCCCGCAATAGCGAATAGTAAAGGTTTGGGAACAGCTGCTGGCACTTTCAATTTCAGTTCTGGATATAGCTTGTTGGCAAGTAAACTCGTATCGGTAATAGTCATACATTGTTCATTAGCGAGAATATAACGTTCCCCGTCCCGTCCTTTGATTGCTGCAAGATAACAACCTTCTGCCACGTCTTTTACGTCTATCCAGTTCAGAGCGATCTTGGTGTCAACCGGAATTTCCTTGTTCAATATTAGTTTTAGGATACCATAGGAAACATTCAAGGGTAGAAAAGCTTCACTGCCAATCATTGCGGAGGGCATAATTGACACCAATTCAATTCCAAGTGATTTTGCCAGATGGAATGCCATTATTTCGCCATCGTTTTTTGAATTGTAGTACATGTCCCTACGATCGTTATTATAGCCGTAACTTTCTTTTGTTGGCAGCTTAGTATAATCCAAGGCGGCAATGGAGCTGACATACACAATACGTTTTACACCTGCTTCAGCTGCGGCTTCAATGGTGTTTCTTGTACCCTGAATATTGACATCGTAGATTTCCTTTTTGGGATCTTTTGCCCAAAGTTTGAATGAGGCACCCACAGCATAAAAGGTTTCGACTCCCCGTAATGCGCTTATAAATGATGCTTTATCTGTAATATCGGCCTGGATCACTTCACAATCCAGCCCTGTAAAAGGCGCTTTGTTTTTTATATTTCTTACAGTCGCCCTTACAGGTATCCCTTTTTTGATCAAGAAGCGAATTAAATTGTTGCCCAAATGTCCATTTGCTCCGGATACTAAGGCTAAACCTTTTTGTGTCATAATATATTCTTTTAATATCAGACAAAGTTCAGGAGCCTGTATTCGAATCTACTTGACTTTTGTTAGTTAATGGGGTTTTGAAAATCAGCTAGTCATTTTCCGGCGTATGCGACTCAGGCTTTCAGCTTTCATACCCAGGAAGGAGGCTATATATGAAATTGGTACATTATATAAAATATCTGGATGTTCTTCCATTAGTTTTCGGTAGCGTTGTTCAGCGGATAAGGTTCCAAGCTCTCTTGATCTCTTTTCGTTATAAGTAAGAGATTGCTGAAAGACAAAAATACTGAAATCCTTTATTGAGGAACTTTTAGAAGTGATTTCATCGAGATCATTTTTAGTAATCCGGAGCAACTCGCATTCCGTGATGCACTCCACATTTTCATCGGATTTTGTCTCGTTGATGAAGTTGGAGTAGGATGTGAAGAATCCCGGAGGGCAGTTGATATGCGTAGTTACCTCATCTCCATTTTTATTATAATGAAATAAGCGTAAGTATCCAGATACAATGTAGTAGAGATATTTCGGAACTTTGCCTTCTTCTTCAAGAATCCTGTTTTTAGGAAGCAATACCGGTTCAAAATATTTTTTACAAAGGGCTATATCAGTATCCGTTAATGCAATTCTTGTGGCAATAAAATTTAAAAACTTATCGATCATCATAACAAATGTAAAACATTCTTCGCCGAGGCTGGGAAATAATAGAAAGGATTATTTTGATCCTAGGATTTAACACAGTGATATATTCAGTAGTTTAATAATTACAATTTTTATTTAACTTAATTGGTGGTTAATTTTCAATTAAAGTGTGTGGTTTGTTTTTTTAATTGAATTATTCCTGCGAAGTTTACAACTGAATATAATGCAGGAAAATTTAACCCAAATCACAGCCCAGCCACAAGACTCACCTCGAAAAAGGATCAGACGAAAGGATGATCTACTTTGGAAAGGGATACTAGAGGATGTTTTCGAGGATTTTTTGTGTTTCATGCACCCTGATGCAAATAAAATTTTCGACTTTAATAAAGGCTTTGAATTTCTTGATAAAGAACTTGAACAAGTTTCTCCTTTAGGAGAAGATTTATTCTCTTCCAAAGTAGTCGATAAGTTGGTGAAATTATACACTATTGATGGAAAGGAAGAGTGGATCTTGCTTCATGTTGAAGTGCAAGGCAAATACCAGAAAAATTTTAGCGAGCGGATGTATACCTACAATTACAGAATTTGGGACAAGCACCATAAACCAATAACAGCTTACGCAATTTTTACTGACCCATTTAAAGTAGAAAGGTCAAATCGCTACGAAAGAAAATTTTTAGGTACCAGACTGCTTTATGAATTTAATACTTACAAAATCTCCAATCAAAATGATGAACAACTACTAAGTAGCAATAATCCATTCGCCTTAGTGGTATTGATTGCTAAAGCAGCTTTCAAAATCAGTCGTATTGTGAACAAAGGGGAAAGAGATCGGTCACTGCTTACCATAAAACAGGCCATACTTAAGGCTCTACACAACAAGGGCTTTAAAATGGATAAAATAAAGCACGTAATGAACTTTTTGAGACATTATGTGCGTTTTGAAACAGAGGAATTTAACAATATATTTGAACAAGAGGTTGAACAAATCACAGGAAGAACTGAAACAATGGGAATAGAAGAATTATTATTGGATAGAGCGACAAAGCAAGGAGTTGAACAAGGGATTACTCAAGGCCGGATTGAAGTTGCAAGAGAGCTTAAAAAGGAAGGGCTTAGCGTTGACTTTATAGCCAAAACAACCAAAATCGCCGTCAAGAAGATTAAAACACTCTAACTCCTTCTAAAAGACATTACAAAAAAACAGCCTGCGTCATATCTTGATTAACGATGCAGACTGTTTTTTTTAGCACCCCATACTTGGTGCAGTATTAAAACAAAATATTCCTTCTGTGAACAGGCCTAGGAAAATTTTGTCCCTCTTCAGGGCAAAAGATTCCAGACTGTGAATAGAACGGATTATTTTGAATACATTTTGGCTCTCAACTCCGCAACATCAGGACTAGTGATATACTCATCATACGTCATCATCTTATCAATCGCACCTTTAGGTGTCAATTCAATAACGCGTGTAGCAACAGATTCAGTTAACGCGTGATCTCGTGAAGTAAACAATGCGGTTCCTCTAAAATCTTTCATTCCGTTGTTTAAAGCGGTGATTGACTCTAGATCCAAGTGATTCGTTGGCTCATCAAACATTAACAAGTTCGCATGTTTCAACATCATTTGTGAGAACATACAACGCATCTTTTCACCACCTGATAATACCTTTACATTTTTCAATACCTCTTCACCAGAGAAAAGCATTCTACCTAAAAAGCTCCTTACAAATTGCTCGTCCTGATCCGTACCAGAATACTCGCGCAACCAGTTCACAAGATTCTCATCTTTACCTTCAAAATAAGGAGAGTTGTCATTTGGGATGTCGGCCGTATTAATGGTTACACCAAACTTAAATTCACCAGTATAATTCTTTTCGCGCCCGGTAAGTACATTGTAAAATGCAGTGGTAGCTAAACTATTTTGAGAAAGGATCGCAATCTTATCACCTTTATTAACCATGAAGTTGACATCCTTAAACATCACGTCACCATTTAAAGTACAAGATAAATTCTCTACCTGTAAAATCTGGTCACCAGCTTCTCTACCTAAATTGTTGAATAGGATAGCAGGGTATTTACGGCTTGAAGCTTTAATCTCCGAAATATCGATTTTATCCAAAGCCTTTTTACGGGAAGTAGCCTGTTTAGATTTAGAAGCATTGGCACTAAAGCGCTGAATAAACTCCTGCAATTCTTTAACTTTCTCTTCCAGTTTTTTATTCTGGTCGCCACGTTGTTTTAAAGCCAGTTGACTCGACTCATACCAGAAGCTGTAGTTACCAGAGTAAATACTCATTTTGCTAAAGTCGATGTCTACAATATGCGTACAAACCGCATCTAAAAAGTGCCTATCGTGAGATACAACCAATACGATGCTTTGATAATCGGCAAGGAAATTCTCTAACCATGCGATGGTATCAATGTCCAAATCGTTGGTTGGCTCATCCAGTAATAATATATCAGGATTACCAAATAGGGCCTGTGCCAATAACACACGTACTTTTTGGTTACCATCTAATTCTTTTAGTTGCTTATAATGATGTTCTTCTTTTATACCAAGGTTGCTCAGCATGGTAGCAGCGTTGCTTTCCATGTTCCAACCATCCATTTCAGCAAATCTGTTTTCCAGTTCACCTGCACGCTCACCATCTTTATCAGAAAAATCTTCCTTTAGATAAATGGCATCTTTCTCTTTCATGATGTCGTACAATTCCTTGTGGCCCATCATTACACATTCGATTACGCTAAATTCATCAAATTCATAGTGGTTTTGTTTTAAAACCGCCATGCGTTCTCCGGGGGTAAAAGCTACGCTACCAGAAGTTTGGTTCACTTCACCAGATAAAATTTTAAGGAAAGTAGATTTACCTGCGCCGTTAGCTCCAATTACCCCATAGCAGTTGCCCTGGTTAAATTTTAAGTTAACATCTTCAAATAAAGTTCTCTTTCCGTAACGGAGTGATAAATTAGAAACTGAAATCATATTGTTGAAAAATAAGTCGCAAAGGTAGGTATAATTTATAAAATGGTTTTCATGAGCGTATATTTGTTTTGATATTTAGAATTTTACAATTGTGGATAAGGAAGAATTAATTGCAAGGTTAGACGAGTCAATGAAGCTTCAAATGGTGATCAATTTAACAGCTATGATTGAAGATCATGACCTGGATATTGGCGATTTGTTTGACGCTAGCTTTCATAAAAAGAAGGAGATTGCCTTTAGGGCTGCATGGATGTTGGAATACATCATGAGCAATAAACCTGTTAGTTTTAGTGAGTACGTAGGCAGGCTACTTGAGCTGTTGCCTACGCAGAAAAATCCTTCTGCTATGCGCCATTATGCTAAGATTGTATCGCTTATGACCGATAGGAAAGCAAATCAAATTTATCAGGATATCGCAAAGCAGACCGATTTTGAACCAGTAATTGAGGTTCTGTTTATCTGGTTGGTCGACCCAGAGACGCTTGTTGCCACTAAAGTACATTGTATGCAAGCACTGGCAAATCTGGTGCCGCAGTACGACTGGATTAAAGAAGATCTTATGGAGACGATTGATTACTTAATGGGCGTAGAGAGCATTGCCTTTTTTGCAAGGGCTAAAATGGTCAAAAAGCAACTGAAAAAGGGAGCAGGGAAATAATAAGAAAGAAATTCTATTTTTGCAATAAAGAGGCGCTCGATAAGATGAATTATGGAAGAAGAAATAACGGTTTTAACCAACATTATACAACGCAGGAGAAGTATATTTCCTATTAGCTATACGGAACAGGAAGTGCCTGTAGCAGTAATTAAACAAATCCTGGAAAGTGCCAATTATGCACCAACACATAAACTTACTGAGCCTTGGCGTTTCATTGTATTCAGAAATGAGGGGAAAATAAAACTAGGAAAGGAACTGGCACGTCTTTATAAAGAAACAACTCCTGCACATCAGTTTCTGCAGAAAAAACAGGATAGCATCGTAGAAAAAGCCGAGCAATCCAGTTGTATCATCACTTTAAATGCGAAATTAAATTCGGATAAAGTTCCTGAATGGGAAGAGTTAGCCGCTTTGGCCTGTGCTGTACAAAATATGGCGCTTACTGCCGAAGCGTTGAAGGTTGGCGCTTATTGGAGTTCGCCAGGCATGATTGCAGATTTGAAAGAATATCTTAACTTAGGTACAACGGAAAAATGTTTTGGCCTCTTTTATATGGGTTATCATAACGAAGAACCTAGAGCCGCTAAGCGTACGCCAATAGAAGAGAAAATTAAATGGGTAGAGTCGTAGTTTATGAATAAGGAAAATTTGTACCAGCTTTGTTTAAAGTTTATTGAACAAAGAATTGAAACTGCTGAAACAGCGCTCAAACAGGCACGTGAGGCCAGTAATGACGATACCAAGAGTAGTGCGGGCGATAAATATGAGACCAGCCGGGAAATGATGCAACAGGATATTGACCGCAACAAGCGACTGTTGATTGATGCGGAAGACAATAGAAAAGTGCTGGAATCTATTGGACATACATCCGTAACTGATAGTATTAGAGGTGGAAGTTTGGTTTATACCAATCAAGGTATCTTTTACATTAGTATCAGTGCCGGTCAGCTCCTGTCCGAAGGCAAAACTGTCTTCGCTATTTCGGCAGCTTCACCAATCGGTAAACTGATGCTGGGTAAGAAAAAGAAAGACAGCTTTGATTTTAACGGTAAAACTTACTTAATTGAGGATATAGCTTAATGCAACAGCGCCTGTATCATGATTTCTTGTGATACAGGCGCTTTTTGTATTTTCGTAATTTTTAAAAGCTCTTAACGATGCTGTTATGTAATGTTCTAGGGCTCCAGTATCCGCTTGCGATGATTCTTCTAACCGTAAATAAGGGATCATTCTGATCGCGTTTGTCAGCCAATGAGAAAGCCATTCTGAAACCACGTTTTTTAAGCTCAGGGATACCTTCAGCATTCCACAATCCAAAAGGATATGCGAATTCTGTCATTTTCTTACCTGTAATTTCTTCTAATTTCTTGGTTGGCTTATCTAATTGCTCTTCCCAGTCCTTACCTTGATATTTTTTAAAGTTTTTATGGTCGTAAGTATGACTACCGATCACGTTACCTTCATCAGAAAGTTGTTTGATCTGTTCTTTGGTCATGTAATCTACAAACTTCCCTTTTTTGCCAATAGAAACTGTCATGATAAAATATACAGCTTTATAGCCGTACTTTTTAAGTGTTGGTGCGGCAACGGTAAACTGATCCATATCTGTATCATCAAAAGTAAACATGATCGGTTTAGAAGGTAATGGAGCACCAGTATTTAGATAAGCATATAGTTGATCTGGTAAAATAGAATGATACCCGCTATCGGCTAGCATTTTAACCTGATTCTTGAAGTTCTGAACTTCTACAATATAATCCTTACCTACTTTTCCATCTCTAGGCTTCCAGTCACGCACCTGGTGGTAACATAATATTGGAACTTGCTTACGGGCCAGAATAGTCTTTGCATCCGCAACTTTTATTTTCGAAACGTCAACAGCAGGTGCTTGCTCAGTTTCTGAACTTGTTGCCGTACTATCTGCTGATGTTTCCCCTGCAGCAAGGGCTACTTTATCAGTTGCACCTGCACTGGATTGCGACTTAGACTGGCAGCCGGCAGTAAGAATTACCGCTGCGGCGATAAAGGGTAAGAAATGCTTATTCATAGGTTCATTATTTGATACAAAACTAAAAAATCAAACTTAATAAAAGATAGCTATCGCATTTATTACAAAGAATTTTAGCCCTTGCAATAGATTAATCAATATTTTTATCGGCATAACTTTATTTATAATGAACAAACTTTATCTGCCACTGGCTGCAGTACTTACTGTGCTCTCTGTTGATTTGAGTGTAAAGGCACAAACCAAAACATTTACCATTACAGAAACGCTGCAATCTGGCCCAAAGGCGAATTACCAACTGGCTTCCAGATATTCACCCAATAAGCTAAAAAAATTGATCTATACCACCGCCGTGGATCCACATTGGCTTAAGCTAAGTAAGCGTTTCTGGTATGAGTATGAAACACCAGCGGGTAAAGAATGGTACCTGGTGGACCCTACAAGTAAAAACAAACGTAAAATATTCGACAATGCAGTGCTAGCTGCCGCAATCACTAACATCGTCAGAGATCCTTTTGATGCGCAGCACCTGCCATTAGAAAATTTAAAGTTCTCTGCCGATGAGCAGCACATCACTTTTGAAGTGAAGAGTACGATAGAGGAATTAAAGAAGGACCGTAAGGATAAGAAAGCGGCGGATTCTATGCAAAAGAAGATCTTTTATTTTAACTATGAGATCAGCAAATCTAAAGTAACTGAAATTCCGAACTACACAAAACCTAAGGCCAAGCCAAGCTGGGGATCTGTAGCACCTGATTCTTCAGCAATTGTTTTTTCGAGAAACTTTAACCTGTACTGGATGGATAAGGAGAACTACAAAAAGGCAGTTAAGAATGAGGAGGATAGTACCATTGTCGAGCATCAGCTGACTAAGGATGGTGTTAAATTCTATCCTTATGGTGCCAATGGGGATGGAGAAAATAACGAGGAAAACGAAAAGAACAATAAGAAAAGAAGAGCTGCTAATGTGATGTGGTCGCCAGATTCAAAGCATTTTGTGCTGAACAGAAGTGATTCCCGTAAGGTAAAAGACCTTTGGGTAATTAACAATGTGGCAGCGGGCAGACCAACGCTAGAGACTTATAAATACCAGATGCCGGGTGAAAAGGAAGCGCCTAACACTGAAATCCTGCTTTTCGATTTTGCAGCAAAAAGCTACAAAAAACTGAACACTGCAGCTTTTAAAGATCAAACAGTATCGGTGTGGGGAGCGCCTTTATTGAATAAGGATCGCGATAATGAATTTAGGCCGTCTATTTGGCTTGGTAACAACACTAAGGTATACTTTCAACGTACCAGCAGAGACTTAAAACGCATCGATGTGTGTATGGTTGATATTCATACAGGTATAGTTACGCCATTGGTTGACGAACGTTTTAATACGTATGTAGAGGTGAACCGACCAGGTTTGGTCAATGATGGTAAGGAATTGATTCATTGGTCGGAACGTGATGGTTGGGCACATTTTTACTTGTTTGATGGCAATGGTAAACTGAAAAACCAGATCACAAAAGGTGCTTTCCACTGCGAGGAAATTATCAACGTAGATGCAAAAAATAGAGTGCTTTACTTTACTGCCAATGGCAGGGAGGTTAAAGAAGATCCTTATTATGTACATCTGTACCGCATTAATTTTGATGGGTCGGGACTGAAATTGTTAAATGCTGGGGATTTTGATCATGCCATCAGCATGAATGATGAAGCTAAATTCTTTGTCGATAATTTTTCAAGAGTCAATACTGTCCCTAAATCCGTATTGATGGATAATAATGGCCGGGTGGTGATGAATCTGGAGACTGCCGATTTGTCTTTACTAATGGCTTCTGGTTATAAATTCCCTGAACCTTTTAAGGTAAAAGCCGATGATGGGATTACGGATATTTACGGAGTGATGTATAAGCCTTTTGATTTTGATCCCAATAAGAAATATCCCGTGATTGAGTATGTTTATCCAGGACCACAGACAGAGGCTGTGAACAAAGCATTTACCAAGAGTATGGATCGGACTGATAGATTGGCTCAGTTTGGATATATTGTGGTTACTGTGGGCAACCGTGGCGGAAATCCTGCACGTTCAAAATGGTACCATACCTATGGTTATGGGAATTTAAGGGATTATGGTTTGGCAGATAAAAAAGCTGCGGTAGAGCAGCTTGCTGACAGGTATTCATTTATTGATGCCAATAAAGTTGGGATTACAGGACACTCTGGTGGTGGTTTTATGTCTACCGCTGCCATGCTTGTTTATCCTGATTTCTTTAAAGCGGCGGTATCTAATGCTGGGAATCACGACAATAGTATTTATAACCGGTGGTGGAGTGAAAAGCATCACGGTGTGAAAGAAGTTGTATCAGCAAAAGGGGACACTACATTTACTTATAGCATTGATAAGAATCCTGATTTGGCTAAAAACCTAAAAGGGAATTTGCTGTTGATGACTGGAGATGTTGATAATAATGTACATCCGGCAAATACCATTAGGGTTGCCAATGCGCTGATGAAGGCAGGGAAAAGATTTGAATTGGTGATCGTTCCGGGTCAGCGACATGGTTTTGGCGACCTGACAGAATATACTTTCTGGAAGCTTGCCGATCACTTTAATAAATACCTGATCGGAGATTTTTCACAAGTCGGTCAGGCAAATATTGTAGAGATGGATAGAGAGGTTGAGCAGAAACGATAAACGAAAAGGCCCTTGCAATTGCAAAGGGCCTTTTTCTTAACCAAAATAATCTGTTTGTAACTAGCTTTCTTAGAAATGGAACTGCACACCCAATTTAGGGGCAAAAGTGTCGGCTTCTAAACCAAATGAATTGGTTTTAGTTTTAATACCTGTTAATTCATTTTTAAACTGTGCGTTGTTGTAACCTAGTCCGTTAACTGAGAATTCGATACCAATTCTTTTAGTTGGGAAGAACGCAAATCCCGGAGCAATATTTACACCTATATCAGTTGTAGTACCTGTTTTAGCACCTGTATTGCCATCAGCATCTAATGCTTTATCGTTACCAAATGACATAGGAACTGATAACTGACCAAAGAATTTAAATTGATCAGATAAACCTACATAGTAACGACCGAAAGGCGCAACTTTAAAAGCCTGGTTTAATTTTAAATCACTTACTTCTTTATTATATGTATAACCTACACCTGTACCAATTGCAAAATTGTCGCTGATAAAATATGCTGCACTTGGAACAACATTAAAGCTGAAATCAGATTTGTTGGCACCATCAACTTTTTCTGAGCTGAATCCAACACTACCACCTACCATAATTTTTCCTTTTTCAGTTTGAGCCTGAGTGCTAAATGCGAATGCAGAAACTGCAACTAATGATAATAATAATTTTTTCATCTTCTTATTTTTTAATTTATAATCTGGTCGTTTTCTATTTTTATATCCTGACCATTTACGTTATATAGTCAATGTGTATGCCAAACTAAATGTCCGCTCTCTTGTCTAATAAATAGGGTTTTATGTAACTTGTTAATTTGTAGAAGGATAAGTTTTTCCGTTCTAATGTTTATTATTTTGCAATGACAATTCAACTTAAATTATGACAAATCTGGACTCTGTAAAATAATTCATTCTGACTTTTTGTATTATAATGTCAGTTGTTTCGTTGTCTCTTTTAGCGTACATGTTGACAAAAACAGGCAGTGCGAATTGATTTGTTTTAAAAAAAACATTAAATTCATAAATCATTGTGTTCCTTTAAAGCGTTATAGGGTTATGAGATTGCTAATAGAAAGAAAACCGATAAAAGTATACCCAGATCCTAAGCGGGTTATAGCCCGATTCTTTTTTAACGGAGAGGAGCGGGCGATGGAAGTGGTTAAGCAAGTGATGGGGCTTTCCTCCAAAGAAGTGTTTAACTTGATTTCTCCTTTATTACAGGAATATTCTAAACGGCATCGTAACATCACTAAAATCCTGACTCGCCATTGTAAAAGGATAAAGGGCTGTATAGAAAAGGCCGGTTACGAGTTCGACTCCCTTGATAAATACGAAAAGTTATTGTTGGGTTCTTATTTCACACATGAGTATTCTATAGAGTCAGCAGCTTTTTTTAACCCTTCTGTGGTCGAAGATCCGGATCAGTCTGATCTGGTAGAGGGCGAAAAGCGCTTGATCATCAGTTTCAGGGCGGTAGGCGAAGGTCATATCTCTTCAGTGGTGTTTAGAAGGGCCCTGATAGATGGCGATCACAATATCACTGTGATGCCAGCGGGGAATTATATTGATGAAGCAGAGATCATTAAAAACGCCATTTACAACAAGAAGCTATTTCTTAAAAAGGCTGCAGATTCCAGGATCGATATAGAGATTTTAGATGAGATGGGTAATAAGCTGAATGAGAAGTTTGATTATTCAACATTAAGGAAAGTGATTTTAGATGGGAAGGGCTTGCAGGAAGATAATTTGAAGAAACTGGAGTATGATAAGATTCTCTGGTTATCTGATACTTATCACGAGATTAGTTTTTCCAGAGACACCGACATCTCCGACCGGGTTATCTTTCCTATTTCAGAGTTTGAACGTAAAGGGATTGAGGATGCGAGGTTTGTACGTTTTGTGAAGGATGATGGCAGTGTGATCTTTTACGCTACTTATACAGCCTTTGATGGCGCTATGATCATGCCTAAATTGCTACAGACCACTGATTTTTATGATTTTAAAATCAGTCCATTGCATGGTGTAGGTGCTCAAAATAAAAACCTGGCCTTGTTTCCGCGTAAAATCAATGGTCAGTATGCAATGATGTCGCGGATAGATGGATGGAACAATTATTTAATGTATTCGGATAAATTAACCGTGTGGGACAATCCGGTGAAGCTACAATCGCCGGTATTTCCCTGGGAGTTTATACAGATTGGCAATTGTGGTTCGCCCATTGAGACGGAAGCTGGATGGTTATTGATTACACATGGAGTAGGGCCCATGCGCCGCTATGTTTTAGGTGCCAGTTTATTTGATTTAAATGATCCATCTATTGAAATAGGTCGTTTAAATGAGCCGCTCGTGATTCCAAATACCGACGAACGCGAAGGGTACGTTCCTAATGTGCTTTATTCTTGCGGGTCAATTATTCATAATGGCGAACTCATTATCCCATATGGCCTTTCAGATTATTGTTCTTCTTTTGCGACGGTTAAGCTTGATCTTTTATTGAATAAATTAAAAAGTTCAAACTGTGCCATCCCACGTGAGGTGATTGTTGAGGCGGAAGAAGAACTTTCTGCTGATTAATTTAACACCTGTTTCTGTGGAGAAACCAAATCGCTGATCTGAATGTATTCGAATTCTAGTGCTTTTAATACCACTAAATGTGAGATCCAGTAGGCAAGGGTACTCTCTGCACCTTGGTTACGGTTTACACCATTTGGTTGTAAGCCGTCGCCACAACCTTTGGTTTCATGATCAAATAGTGGTAGGTGTAAACTGTTTTCTCCTAAAAACCATTGGTAACACAAGTACATCTTTTTAATGTAAGTGATGTCATGGGTAATTTCGTAGGCTTTGAAGTACATCAACACCATCGCCATAGTTTCAATAGCCTGTTGATCGTATACGGCCATTTCCGGACCGCCCTTGTACAGCCAGCCATCGTTACCTACTGGATTTAAATAGCCATGAGAAAGGGTTTTTTGACTCAAAAACTTCATGCTTTCCAATGCAATGCCAAGCGATTCAGCATCCTTGCTGGTTTGATAATAGCAAAGTAAAGCTAGTGGTAGTATGGCATTGTCATAGGTCATTTTTTCCTCAAACCACTGCCAGTGTCCGTGTCCATTTTCCCTATAGGCTTCTTTAAGTTGTTCTGCGAGCTGGTCAAACTGGTGTCTGATCTGTTCATCACCAGGATGCGCTTTCAAGTAGTCGGAAAGGCCGATCATGGTATTGGCAATGCCTCTTAGATGCTTCAGGTTTTTAAAATGAGGGACAGATTTGTTAAATAACTCTCGTGCAAATTCACGGTACGAGTTATTGGGCGTATTATTGATCAGGTAGCCTAGGGACCAAATGGTGCGTCCGAAAGAATCTTCTGAGCCCAGTTCATCCAGGTATTCTCTGGTAAAGCTTAAGAAATTTCTGAAACTGCCATCGTCACATTGCATGTATTGAATGTAACTTAAGTAAACGGGCAGGAGTTCTAAAGCGACTTTACTTTTATTTTGTTGATGGGCCATGGTCGCCATAATTAGCGCTCTGGCATTGTCATCCAGACAATACCCTTCTTTAAGGTTCGGAATGCCGTATTTGGCATGTTGTACAATGCCGGTGTCATCTGTTAATCGCTGCACATGTGCCAAATTAAAAGAAGGCATAGTATCCGGATCTATGATTTGTCTTTCGGTATCTTCTTTTTCAGAAAGTGATTTTAGGATGGCTTCGTCCAATAACTCAACAAATATTTTTCCGATAGCTGGCCAGCGCAAGTTAAGGCCATATTTGTAGGCATTTGCTTTAAGTTGTTTGAGCATGGTTTCATCCTCAAATAATTCATTTACAATTGTAGCAAGGGTTTCAGCGTCTTTAAAATCAAATAACCGGCCTCTGTTTTCTGCCAGTAGTTCTTGGGCGTGCCAGTACGGGGTAGATATTACAGCGGCACCTGCACCAATTGCATACGATAAAGTTCCGCTTGTAATTTGGGCTTCGTTTAAGTAAGGGGTGATGTACATATCACAGGCTGTTAGATAATCGAACAACTGCTTTTCTGATACAAATTTATTGATAAAAGTAAGGTTGTCTTCAACGCCTAACTTTCGGGCTAGTTTTTTTAGACTGTCCCGATATTCTTCTCCCGAATTCCGGATTACCCCAGGGTGTGTAGTGCCGAGCACCACATACATCACATTGGGGTTTTTGGCAACTATTTGCGGCAAGGCCTCAATTACGGTCTCTAACCCTTTGTTTCTACTAATCAGTCCGAAAGTAAACAGTACTTTTTTATTTTTAAAAGGTAAGGAGTTTTTTACTGGATTATCTATTTCTGCTTCCAGATCAGGAACACCGTGTTCAATCAGCTGAATTTTGTTGAATGAAATTCCATATATACTTGTTAAAAAACCAACCGCCCTGTGGCTCATTACTACTATGCGTGAGGAGTGTTTTGCTATTTCTCTGATAATTGTCAGTTGCATATAGCTCGGGTCTTTTAAAACCGTATGTAAAATGGTAACCAAAGGTTTTTGTAATTTTGCAATTAATGGAAGGATATAGACTCCATCTTTACCGCCATAAATGCCAAATTCATGTTCCATAATGCAGGCATCCACCAAACTGGTATTGATGTAATCGGCTGCACGGCTATAGTCTTTTTGGTCTTCTTGTCGGATCTTATATTTAACTTCTGCTGGATACTCGTAGGTGTCCAGATGCTCTGAATCATTCAATGCAACTACATAGCTATCATCAGAAACCGTAGTTCTGTCATAGCCAATTGCCCGGAGTAGGTTGTGATTAAACGTAGCAATTCCACATTCACGTGGTGGATAAGTGGTTATATAAGCAATTTTCATATGGATTGTTGACTCTTTTGTATCGTGTACAACAGTCCTCCCGTCGAATTGTTCTGAATTTTGTATTATTTACATAATCTTGACTGTACACTTAGGCTAAAATTCAACGAGTTTGTAATTAATGATGTTAAAAATTGAATCTAGAAACAACTATTATTTGGAGAAACAGAGTATATGAATAAAATGAATGATGAGTTGACGATTTGTTAAATTTATTTTGACGATGCAGGGCTGAATTGTTAAGTTTGCATCATGTTCATTTCTATCTCACAATCGTGAGGTCCAGGTGCTAACCTGATAACTCCATAAAGCCTATTGTTAAACCCTCATCTATAAGCTGGTATTTTAGCTGTCTTATAGGACTATTTGTATCATAAAACTAACGTCTTTTTTTTAAGTAAGTCTATTTAAATCGTAGATTTTTTAATTAAAAAGAGCGTCAGATAGGGATTGGAAAAAAATACGACTATTAACAAAATACCTAATCTGAAAAATATGAAATCGAATCGAACAAAATCGAACAAGCGTGAAGCTTGTGAAGCTGAAAATAAGCCGATAAACTGTGAACAGACAGGAAAAAACAGCTTTGAACAAAATGAACAAAATGAACAGGTTACTGTTTTTTCAATTTTGGGTAGGTTAAATCCTACTAGATTTAATCGAGGGATATATGATTAATTATAGCGAATTTTCAGATGTAGAGCTCGTAGAGTTGCTACAGTCAGAGTATGAAGATATTGCTGCATATACAGCAATCTATGATCGTTACAGGAAATTATTGGTTTTACATGCTAATCGAATGTTAGGTGATGTGGAACTAGCTAAGGATGTGGTACAGGAACTTTTCACCACGTTCTATCAGCAGCGAAAAACCTTAAATATTAATACTTCTCTTTCTGCTTATTTATACAAGATGGTGCGCAATAAGGTATTTAATAATCTTAAGCACGCGAAAGTTAAATTGAATTATGCGGAAGATTTTTTCAACTATACACAAAATTCAGGAGAGCTTGCTGATGAACAAGTTTGTCTAAAGGAGCTTGCGGATGCTATTGAATCAGAGATTGAAAAATTGCCGATTAAAATGCGCGAAATTTTCGAACTCAGCCGTAAACAGTTCCTTTCTCATCAGGAAATTGCCACACGGCTCAATCTGTCCAAAAAGACAGTCAATAATCAAATCAACTTAGCAATCAAAAAAATAAGCGGCAACAACCTTTTACATACATGACTATTCATGTATTGATTTATTTAATCATTGGGGAATTATGTGTGATTATAGCAGATTTTCAGACGTAGAACTGATAGCGTTGCTACAGTCAGACGGCGATTTTAATGGTGCATTTACAGTAATTTATGATCATTATTTTCCCCCCTTAGTGTTACATGCTGGCAAAATGTTAGGTGATATGGATCTCGCAAAGGATGTAGTCCAGGAGATTTTTACTAAGCTGTTTTACCAACGAGCAGAAACAGATATTAATACTTCTCTTAAATCATATTTACATACTGCCGTACGCCATGTTGTATTTGATCATCTAAAGCAAGCAAAAGTAGAAATGAACTACGCAGAGGATTTTTTTATCTACGCAAAAGATTCGGGAGAGCTTGCTGATGAACAAGTGTGTTTAAAAGAATTGACTAAGGTGATTGAGTCGGAAATTGAAAAAATGCCGTTTAAAATGCGCGAGATTTTCAAGCTCAGCCGTAAGCAATACTTTTCTCAGAAGAAGATTGCCAAATTGCTCGGTCTGTCCCAAAGTAATGTCAGTAATCAAATCCAAAGGGCCATCAAGATATTACGCAACAACCCTATCATTTTACGCACGCAGAGTACTATTTGATTGAAATATTAACAAAATGATAACTTTATTTTAATACGATATGGGGTCTAGGCACCTTTGAGTTGTCTTAAGGTTATAAGTCCTAAAAAGTTTATGATAACTCAAGAAGATTTTCAAGCCTTAACGAAAAAATACCAAGATGGTAACTGCAGTCCACAGGAATTGCAGCAATTAGAGAATTGGTACAATAATAAAGGGAAAAATAACCCTAATGGAGAATTACCTGATGATGTTTGGGAGGACGATGTAGAACGTTTTTTGCGAACTTTTGATTCTGAATCAGGGGAAAAACAAAAAGGAGCAAGGATTAACTGGCCGTTGAACATCCTGCTTGTTGCGGCGGCAATAGCAATTATAGGTACCTTTTCGACACTGTTATTTAAAAGAACTGCTATTACACCTACGAAATATTCAGCAGATATCACTCCAGGTGGAAACAAGGCAACTTTAACCTTGCAAAACGGGAAAATAATTCAACTAAGTGATGCGAAAGCTGGTATCGTAGTTGATGCATCGAAATTAACTTACACTGATGGTACATTAATAAATAATGAGCGAGCTCAGAGCTTTACCATCTCTACTCCGCGTGGCGGCACCTATCAAGTGCGCCTACCAGATGGTTCAACGGCATGGCTTAATGCTGCATCCAGCTTAACCTATAACCCTTCTTTAAAAGGAGAAGAACAGTATCGAAATGTTAAACTGTCAGGAGAAGCATATTTTGAGGTAGCTAAAGATAAAGAACATCCTTTCGTCGTTACCACGGATAAACAAAGAATTGAGGTGCTGGGTACCCATTTTAACGTATCTGCCTACAACGATGAACTCTCAGTTAAAACAACCTTGTTAGAGGGCAGCGTTAAGGTTGCCTCTCTTACATCAACTGGTAGTGAAACAAAGGGAGTCATATTAAGACCTAGCCAGCAATCTGTACTTAATTCGAATGGCATTAGTGTACATCAAATTGATCCAACAACAGCTATTGCCTGGAAAAATGGAGAGTTTATTTTTATGGATGAAAGACTTGAAAGTATCATGCAGAAAATTGCACGTTGGTACAATGTCGAGGTGATATACGCCGATAAAGAAATTGCAAATAGGCCATTTAGTGGCTTTATATCTAAGTATGAAAAAGTCTCTCAGGTTTTATGTTTATTAGAAGCAACAGGGGACGTTAAATTTAAAATTGAGGGAAGGAGGATTATGGTAAAACCTTGACTAGAGATCCTCCCTAAATAATCTTAATGCGAGCATAAAAAAGTCGCTTATGTTTTATCAGAACATAAACGACCAGGGCCTGTATTACTTAACCTATCAAACGATCAATTTAACAGACAAGCAAACTTAGCCAATTTTACTTACTTAAGCAAAATTAAAGTAGCGTCGGAACCGCTAAGCCTTGTCATAAAACCGATGAAATGTATAAAATCAATTTCATGAAACGGGATGTTCTTCAGAAGTATATCCATAAAATATTACTTATAATGCGGTTAACCATTATTATAATTTTAATAGCCGTAATCCAGTTAAGTGCAAAAGACACACGCGGACAAAAGCTAACTTATAATAAAAAAGACATTACGCTTTTTGATCTTTTCATGGAGATTGGAAAGCAAACAGGCTATAGATTCGTTTGGTCTGATAGCCAATTCCATTCTCGTGAGCTTATAGATGCTGATTTTTACAACACCCCCATTGAAAAAGTGATGGATAAGCTTTTATTTGGACGCTCTGTGACTTACCAAATTGTAGGGAAGTCCATTGTAATTAAAGTAGACAATCGTTCCCTTATTGAAAAGGGGATTGGTGTGGTTGTTGGAATTGATGTCCGTGGCCGGGTGATGGACGAGAATAATCAGCCACTTCAGGGTGCCACCGTAAAGATTAAAGGGAGTACTAATAGTACAGTTACAAATGCCAACGGCGAATTTAGTTTACAAAATGTAAATGCGAATGATATTTTGGTGATATCTTATATCGGATACGATAGTAAAGAAATCAATGCATCTGAGAGGTTAGGAAATATACGGCTTGTCCTAAGCACTGATAAATTAGAAGAAGTAGAGATAAATGCGGGGTATTATACGGTGACTGATAGGAAGAGGACGGGATCGATATCAAGTGTAGACTCAAAGGTAATAGCCGATCAACCTATAAGTAATCCATTGCAAGCCTTGCAAGGAAGGATTCCTGGAGTACAGATACAGCAAACCAGTGGCTTTTCTGGAGCGCGTTTTAATATTATTATTAGGGGATTAAACAGTCTTAGACCTAACGGCAACGCCCCGTTATACATAATCAATGGGGTGCCATTCATATCTACATCAATTGCATCAGGGCTCGTAAGTAGTATTATAGGTATTGATCCATTAAGTGCATTTAATCCGGATGACATTGAAAGCATAGAAATTCTAAAAGATGCAGATGCGACAGCTATATATGGATCGAGAGGTGCAAATGGAGTTGTGTTAATAACAACAAAATTTGGAAAAGCTCGCCAGACAACTTTTGATATTAATATTTATAAAGGAATGGCTGAGGTGCCCAAATTTATGGAAGTATTGAATACAGAGGAATACTTAGAAATGAGAAAGGAAGCCTTTGTAAATGACAAGAAGACCGCTGCGGCAGTGTCAGACTATGATATGAATGGCGCTTGGGATCAAAATAGATACACAGATTGGCAAGAAAAACTTATCGGGGGGACTGCTCAAACTCATGATATTCAATTAGGTATTTCGGGAGGTAATGATCAAACAAGCTTCTTAATAAAGGCTGGTCAGCATCGAGAATCCACTGTCCTTCCTGTAGATAATGTTGCAGATAATAAATATTCTTTGCTTTTAAACTTGAATCATAATTCATCAAATAGAAAGTTTAAAGCAAATATGTCATTATCATACCTAAAAGATGAAAATGATCTTGTTGCCTATGACCCAACTACACAGGCTGTAACTCTATCCCCAAATGCACCAGAAGTATTTGATGAAAAAGGAAAAATAAACTGGCAAAATGGAACTTGGAGAAATCCATTCGCAAATTTTGAATCCAGATATTTTACTGAAAACAGAAACATCATTATAAACAGCGAGCTTAGTTATGCTATAATAAAAGGCCTAAATTTAAAAACTAGTTTGGGATACACCCAAATCGACCTCGCTGAAAGAAACACATTACCAAGCACGTATTACAACCCAACTACTGGACCAGTAAACGGATCTGCGATGTTTTCAAAAAGCAATCTAGAAACTTGGATTATAGAGCCTCAACTTTCATTCGAAAAAAAATTAGGAGATGGACACTTGACCATTTTGGTAGGTAGCACATTTCAAAAGAATAATTTTGCAGGTGAGACCCTAAGCGCTTCTGGATATACCAATGATTCCATGTTGGGTGTAATTAAAGGTGCTGCTACTATTGCAGTTTCTTCGGCAACCCAAAGTCTTTATAAGTATAATGCCTTATTTGGGAGGATTAATTATGATTGGAAAGACAAATATATTCTAAACGTCACCGGAAGAAGGGATGGAAGTAGTCGCTTCGGGCCCGGTAAGCAATTTGCAAACTTTGGTGCCATAGGTGCAGCATGGATATTTAGTCAAGAAAATTTCATCAAGAAGAATATTCCTTTTCTAAGCTTTGGGAAGTTAAGATCAAGCTATGGAATTACTGGAAGCGATCAAATTGGTGATTATGGTTATTATGACCTGTGGAGTTCTACTTTATATAATTACGGAACCACAACAGGACTGGCTCCGGTAAATTTATTCAATCCTGACTTTGCATGGGAAGAAAATCAAAAATTTGAGATTGAATTAAGCTTAGGATTTTTAAGAGACAGAATTAATACTTCATTTTCCTATTATAGGAACAGATCTGGAAATCAACTTGTAGGTTTTCCAGTACCATCAACAACTGGATTTAACATAATACAATCAAACTTAAATGCTATAGTTCAAAATACTGGTTTGGAGGTAGTAGTTAGTTCAAGAAATGTTGATTCAAAGTATTTTAAATGGACGAGTTCATTTAATATTTCAATTCCAAGAACCAAATTGGTTAGTTTTCCAGGTATCGAGAATACTAGTTACAGGAATTCAAGGGAAGTGGGAAAATCACTTAATATCGTTAGATCTTATAAGTTTACCGAATTAAATACCACAACTGGAATTTACAAGTTCGAAGATAGAAATGGTGATGGCATCCAAAATCCTCTTAGTGATTATCAATCTTTAGTTGAAAAATCTCAGAGTTTTTTTGGTGGATTTCAAAATATAATCACTTACAAAAATTGGGATTTCACTTTTTTGATACAGTTTGTGAAGCAAACAGGAGATAGTTACAGGAACTATTTTGTTGCCCCAGGTTTTCTAGGTAATCAACCTATACAGATTCTTAACAGATGGCAAAAGGAGGGTGATACTAAACCTGTTCAAAGATTTACCCAAACAACTTCGACAGCATATATTGCTTACCAAAATAGTTTAAATAGTACTTTAAAGGTCACTGACGCTTCTTTTGTAAGGCTAAAGAATTTGGCTATTTCTTATAATCTTCCAGGGAAACTAATGAATAAGATTAAATGTCAAAAAGCGAAGGTTTACGTTCAAGGACAAAATTTGGGAACCATTACAAACTACGTTGGATTGGACCCGGAGACACAAAGCCTCAGCCTTCCTCCGCTTCGTACAATCACACTTGGATTTCAATTGACCATTTAACTTTTTGAAAATGAAAACAATATATAAAAAAAACACAATTAGTAATCTGAAATTAGTTGTGTTGATATCAATAATTATCGCCAATTTTTCTTGTAAAAAATTTTTAATGGTTGATCCTCCAATAACCTTAATAAGTTCAAAATTGGTTTTTGATAATGATGGAACAGCTAATTCTGCTATGGCAGGGATTTATATCAGGATGGCCCAAACGAGTGCAGGATTTGTCAGTGGATCCAACAGTATAACAACAATGACCGGATTGTCATCCGATGAACTAACCAACTACTCCACTACCGATTTAGAACAGCTTGAGTTTTTCAATAATCAGGTTAATCCTGCAAATGGTAAATTGCTTATTATCTGGTCGGAATGTTATAGATATATATATTCATCAAATTCAATAATAGAAGGTTTGGCAGCATCAAATGGTGTTAGCGAAGTCTTAAAAAGACAAATAACCGGCGAGGCTCTTTTCATTAGAGCATTCTGCCATTTTCAATTAGTTAATCTTTTTGGAGAGGTACCATTAGTCCTCAACAGTGATTATACCGTTAATAGGTCTATATCTAAAAGTACAAATGAGCAAATTTATAATTCTATAATCAAGGATTTACAGGAAGCTAAAGAGCTTCTTAACAATAGCACTATCGACAATCAAAGAACAAGAGTAAATAAAGCAGCGGTTACAGCCTTCCTAGCTCGCGTATATCTATATCACCGAGAATGGGAAAAATCAGAATTAGAAGCAACAGCATTAATTACAAATAATGCTTACAAAATTGAAACACTAACAAGTAATGTTTTTCTTGTTCAAAGTAAAGAGGCTATCTGGCAAATTCCACCCGTTGTTCCTCAATACAACACTTTTGATGGTTTTCGCTACATTTTAACAAATACCCCCACAAATTTAAGTTTGAATAAGAAATTAGGAGAGTCGATACCTGCAAATGATGCTCGATCGAGTTGGGTGGGACAATTAAAAGTTGGAACCTCAATTTATTATTATCCTTTTAAGTATAAAGTTACCTTTCTTGCAGTAGGTTTGCCACCTATCGAATATTTAGTGGCTTTAAGATTAGCAGAACAATATTTAATAAGATCTGAGGCGAGAACACAATTAAATAAGATTAGTGAAGCACAAAGTGATTTGAATGTAATTAGAAAACGTGCAGGACTGAGTAATACAATGGCTGCTAATAAAGCTGAGTTATTGCTTGCCATTGAGAATGAAAGGCAAATTGAATTTTTTGCCGAGTGGGGGCATCGGTGGTATGACCTAAAGCGAAATAACAGAGCCAATGAGGTTCTCAGTGTTTCAAAGAGCAATTGGAAAGCCACGGCATTATTTTTTCCAATTCCTCAGTTGGAACAACAACAAAATCCTAATCTTTAATTGAAAAGAATATGAAATACCTTGCCATTACATTACTAGCATTTTTTAGCACATTCAAAACTTATGCGGATGTTATAAAGCCAGATCAAAGACCAATTACTCTTCAAGGTAAAATTAACGGAGGAAAATTTGGACATGATAGTCTTATAGTTTTTTTTACACCCAGTGTGATGTCTACATATAGCGAAGCCCTATCTGATGGGCGAATTAAGATTGTGGTTCAGCCGGATACAAATGGTAATTTCTATGTAAAATTGCCCACGACAAATGAAATTGGGAGTCTGCATTTATCCATTCATGGAGATGAAAATATTTTGGGTAGCAAAATATTAAATATGTTAAATACCAGATACGCACAATACTATATCGAGCCTGGAGATAGTATAAACATGGCAATCACGATTCAGGGTGAGGGGAAAGTGTACAATAGAATCTCTGGAAGAGGTGCAGCTAAATTCCTAGCAATAAATAGTCTTTCAAAAATTATGGAAATTAGACCAGAAAACAATGTTAAATCCGATCACCAAACCGCATTTCGAGAGATGGAGAGATTTTTTGAAGGCACTTCGATTCGGTTAGAAGCGGCTCATTCTCTGTTAAAATATTACAAATCCGAATTAACTGATTCCATTTATGACTTAATTTTTGCTGATATACATGGAAAAGAATTTTTGCAGGTAGTCTACAAAATTTCCGATCAATATACCTCTCTTAATAAAGATGTTCTAAAATCTTTGTTCACAACTTTTTTGCCAGCTAATGACTCTAATTTGTCCCCTCGATCGCCTTTTTATACAAATTATAAGATCTATAGAGAGATTTTAGCTTTTAAGATTAGGATAGGTAGCCCAAAATATTCAATAACAGATATATATAATTCATTACAATATGAGAAAAATGTTCAACTAAAAGAAAAGCTAATGGTGACATACCTCATGAATGTGCTTTTTAGGCTTGGTGAAGAAAAAAAAGATATAAATCAATATACCGAATGTCTCAATAACGCATATAATAGTATCCAGAATAGGAGATTTAAGAAAGCGATATTAGCTAAATCATCCAAGTTTCAAACTGGGAGTCCAGCGAAAAATTTCGATTTAACTGATGCAAAAGGTAAAAGAGTACAGCTGACAGATTTTAAAGGTAAAGTTGTATTGATAGATATTTATGGTACAGTTTGTTCAGGATGCAGATTCTTTGCAACTACGTTAAAATCGTCAGTTTTTGATGAGTTCAAAGGGAATAAGGATATTGTTTTTATCGCTATTTCTGTTGAACCTAATAAAGACGTTTGGCTCAAGAATATAGAAGATGGACATAATACAAGTAAAGAACATGAGATAATTTTATATACCAATGGTCTCGGAATGAAACATCCTTATATTACCTACCATGAGATACAGGCCGTACCAACATTACTTTTGATTGATAAAAACGGAAAAATTGCTAATTCCTCCTCAGATTCATTACTGGCATTGTCTTCTGGACCGGATGTTGTGAGAATGATACGTGAACAACTTAATAGAAGGTAAAGTATTAGCGAACTTCCTATCAGACGTTTATCTTTCCAACCGAAAAATGAGCTCCTGTTGGTTAGTCATAAATTACAAGATAGTTTCCAAACAAGGCTGCAAGCCTGTTGTCCACAATTTTAAATCCGCTTAGTTTCTTCTTGTGGAATTTCTCTAGACAAATGCTCTGCAGGTATCACTTAAATTCTCATATTCCTTGTGATATATAAGTGAATGTGTGTCGAATGATACACATTCACTTAGTAAACTA
Organism: Pedobacter hiemivivus; assembly: GCF_005144565.1. Lineage (NCBI taxonomy): Bacteria > Pseudomonadati > Bacteroidota > Sphingobacteriia > Sphingobacteriales > Sphingobacteriaceae > Pedobacter > Pedobacter hiemivivus. Next base: position 630,523 of record NZ_SWDX01000003.1, on the reverse strand, counting down.
TTATTAGTATCCTGCGTCTCTTGCATAAGAGCCTTCAGGAGTATCACAATCTGGCCCAACATAATCTGCTGGGTTTGCGAGCACTGTACATGCTGGCATACCGGGTTGAGATGTACAATATAATATCTCCTCACATGTATTTCTGTCATACACAGGACGAGGCGATGCATTTTTTGTTGGTTTTGATGCAAAAGCTCCGCCAACTGCAACTATTGCAACTACTGCGGCAAAAAATATTTTTTTCATAATAATTTTGTTTTTTTGCGCTTACTCTATTGTTTACAGGTTTTCAGCGTACCCTGATTCAATCGCGAATAAAATATTTTGAAACGCTATTATTTAGCTTTTAACGAGGCAATAATTACAGCATAATCTGAAAGAATAGGTGATTGTCTCATCTGAACTTTGAAAATCCAGTATTTTATGCTAGCAGCATAAAGCCAGAAGAGCACAAACAAGTAACAAATTATTTCAACTAGTATTTTCTTGGTTCTATAAGAGAAGAAAATTCTCGATGGTTGTTTATTCACTGTTTCCATTTGTTCAATTTTATTCATGTTATGTTGAACCTGGAGATAATATTTACATGGCAATCAGAATTCTAGGTGAGGAGAAAGTGTGTAATAGAATTCTGGAAGAGGTGCCGCTAAAAAGGGAAAAAGGACGTTCTTTGTCGTCATTTCTATCGAACCTAATAAGGGCCTTTAGCTTAAGGATATAGAAGATGGACATAATACAAGTAAAGAGCACGAGATAATTCTATATATTGATGGTATTGGAATAAAACACCATTTATTACCTATTATGAGATACAGACTGTACCAACATTACTTTTGGTTGATAAAAACGGTAAAAGTACTGATTCCTCGTCTGATTTATTACTGGCTTTGTCCGCCGGGCCAGATATTGTAAGGATAATACCTGAACAATTCAATAAAAAAACAGTTATTAACGATGTCAAATCAAATATTGATAATTTTAACCTAAGAAACGATGGTTAAGTCATAAATCACAAGATAGTTTTCAAACAATGCAGCAAGCCTGTTACCCACAATTTTAAATTCGCTTAGTTTCTTATTCTGAAATTTTTCAATAGAAATGCTGTGTATATATTTCTGATTGCTTAGATTATAGATGTCGATAGTTATTTTGTTATTATAATCTAAATAGTCCTCGTTGTCCGCCTTCAAGCCTGATTGTATGTATAATTTGTTAGAAAATGTGCTGGCTCTCTTATTCACTATTACTGGTGTTCCAAGCAATTTTGTTATCTTTTGTGTACCATATACACCCGTTTGCAAAACCTGATTTGATAATGTATCAATTGTATTCCCTGAAGATATCTTTTTTAAATTATAATCTAATTGAATGTAGCAATTCTTATAATAATAAACGTAGACTATTTGGTTAATCTGTTTGTTATAAAGCAGGACTCCGTCCGTTGAAAATATTACATCTTTAACACTACCCAAGTCGTGGAATTGTATATTTTTACCATTGGGTGAAACTTTCCTGAGTGCATATCTTTTACTTTTAGGATCTATGTTTCTTATGACAAATGAGTCATTAGGAATTGAATAACAATTGTCAAACCTACTTTCGGGAGAATTTTTCTTGCCCATGTTTTTACTCAAAGTTAATCCTTCAAAAATATTTCGGGTCAATCCATCATAAGCGAAAACTTTACCGGAATCTATCTCTATTTTCAATACACCCCATGCGATTTTTTCCTTTTCGGGGATTGTTAACTTGATTTTGGTGATGCTTTGTGATGAAAAATCGTTGACCAATAAAGTATTTGGATCTATGTAATCTGTCAGATATAATAGGTTAGCATTACTACCTGATATATAAAATTTAGTATTATCTCCTAAATATTTAGTAGATATGATTCTTGGTTTTTTAAGGAATGTCCTATTAAATCCATTTTTATGACGGTTGGGTTTTGTCGATATAAAGTTTAAAATCCCCAGAACTACTATACAGCTTACTGTGATTACAATTATCTTATAATAAATCTTCATATTCCTTGTGATGTGTTAATGAATGTGTACCAGATGGTACACATTCATTAGGTAAGCTGTTAAAGTCTTTGGAAAGCACTTTCTGGAGTACTGCAATCTATCTGAACATAATCTGCTGGGTTAGATAGGATTGTACATGCTGGTGTGCCAGATTGAGATGTACAGTCTGTTATCTCTAGACAAGTATTTTTGTCATAAACAGGATTCGGTAATAGAGTTGTAGATGGTTTTGATGCAAATGCTCCGCCGATAGCAACTATTGCTACAAGACCGGTAAAAAATAATTTTTTCATAATAATTTAATTTTGTTTTGTTTTGCTTACTCTATGGTTACAGGTTTTCAGCGTCCCCTGATTCAATCGCGAATAGAATATTTTGAAAGGCTTTTATTTAGCCTTATTGTTGTTAAATTGTGTCTGAAAGATGATCGCAATAAGAGAAAGGATTACAAATCCTATATTAAAGATCAAATACTCTATTCATCCCATTTTTTTCAAGATTCGCCCACTAGAATTCGGTACCTTTCAGCGAAGTTTAGGATGGTTAGAATGTAGATGGCAATCAGAATCTTTCGAAAAAGCTTTCTGGAGTCATACAATCTACCTCAACATAATCTGCTGGGTCAGGCAGGATTGTACATACAGGTGTACCAATGTACAGAGATGTACAACCTTCCACCTCTTGACAAGTATTTTTGTCATAAACAGGATTCGGTAATAGAGTTGTAGATGGTTTTGATGCAAATGCTCCGCCGATAGCAACTATTGCTACAAGACCGGTGAAAAATATTTTTTTCATAATAATTTAATTTTGTTTTTTATGCTTACTCTTTAGTTACAGGTTTTCAGCATCTCCTGATTCAATCGAGAATAGAATTTTGAAAGGCTTTATTTGGCCTTTTTTTCATTAAATTGTGTTTGAAAGATGATCGCGATAAGAGAAAGGACTACAAATCCAATATTAAAGATCAAATGCTCTGTCCATCCCATTTTTTCTAAAATTCCCCCACAAGAACACGGAATCTTTTCAGCGAAGTTTAGGATGATAAAAATGTAGATAGTAAACATTAACATTAAGCCAAACGAAGCATAAAGGCCAATCAAAAGGGTCCGTTTAATTAATACTAATACAGCAATGATAATTTCAATAGATGGAATTAAATAGGGAACAATTAATGCGTAATCTGTAAGGATAGGTGATTGCCCTATCTGAACTTTAAATTTTTCAAAATCCAGTATTTTATTGGTAGCAGCATAAATCCACAGTAGTACAAACAAATAACAAATTACCTCAACTATTATTTGCTTGGTTTTATCAGAGAATAAAACTCTCGACCTTTGGTTGTTCATTGTTGTTTCCATTTTTATAATTTTGGTCATGTGTTATTTAATTCCGTTTAGCTTTTTGTTGCTACAAGTAGTAAAGAGTTAATTATTTAGATGTTAAAACCATCTGTGCCGTAATGCCCGCAAATTGGCCGATCGGGATTTGGTAAGTGGTATTCGAAATAATCATACTCTGTACTTTCTTGCAGCATACTTAAATAAAACTTGAAAAAATTGTCTTGCAACATTCGTATCTACATATGTATATTCATCTCAGCTAACAGCTCCAATTACTGGATTTGGTAAAAAAAGACCGGGACTAATAGTCCATCAGATTAGCCCACGGCCTTTCTTAGAGTAAAAACTGTATATAATTTGGTTTCATTTGTATTATCTATTTTTTTTATTGAACCGCGATTGCTGTAATTTATGTCTTTCCCAAGCCAGGTTCCACTCACCTTTTGCAATCGCCTCATTCCTTATTTTAATCGCTCTTTTCAAGGCTTGTGCTTCCGTATCTGCAAATACTTTTGAAACAAATAATCCATGATAACTTTCGGCTCCCCCATAAAAGCAAATGTTATGTTCATCATTTCTTATCACTTCTTCATCATACTGGTACTCACACATAAAAATATCTTTCGGCGTAGTACTAGTTTGTTCAAGTGTTATATAATATGGACTCTGCTGCTCATCCATCACATCACAGCTTTCTGGCTTCAAGAAATGGATTGTTTTATCAGCGTTCATTGTTTTGAGTATTAGCGTTTTGTTATACCAAATGTATGTAGTGTTTAAGTGATGTTTTGTTACATGTGTAACAAACGCGTGTTACAATTGCAACAAACTTTTGTTACAATTGTAACAAAAGCTAACCGATTAGACATCGTCATCCTTATTATGTTTATATAGCGCATAAGCTCGGTTAAAACTTGTTATTGGCACACCTAGATATAGTGCAATAATATCTCTACTTATTTTATTAATTAAAGTGGGATCATGGTCTAGGAATAGGCTAATTCTTTCTTTAATTGTTCTTTTTAGCAAATGCTGATAGAACCTACTGTGTTTTTCAAATTTTATTGTTAAAAAGGGCAGTAGTGCAAATACCTCTGGAAATTTATCAAGTAAAACTTTTAAAGAATCATAATTTATAGAGATTAATTCACCATCTTCTAACATTTGGATATTTTCAATTCTATCTTCACAATTTAAAAAGCTGTTTGTATCAAATATGATCTCATCAGCTTGCCAGAGACGTGTAGCGAATGTTTTATCCATCCGTTGATTATGATAAAAACCAAATGCTGTTCCGTTGTATAGAAAATACAAATGACCATGTACATAAGATCCATTTTTTTGTATAAACTGGTCCTTAGCTACATGCTCTAATTTGCTATTTAAGATTATGTATTCAATACATTCTTCTCTTAAGTAGATGTCTAGAATTTCCAGTTTAGGGACAAGCTCCTCTCTGATAAGCCACTCTAATCTTACTATGGGTTCGTTTTCTATTGCCTTCATGGTTAAATGTTTTTATGTAGGGCTGTACTAAATCTGCATCTTGACATACCCAAGTATAGTGCAATAGCATCTTTGTTTATTCTACTAATTAATGTAGGATTATGTTGTATGAATAGGCTAACTCTTTCTTCTGCGGTTAGTTTTAGAAGGTGTTGATAATATTTGCTGTGTTTTTCACGATCTATTTGTAAGTAGGGGAAAAGGGCAAATAGTTCAGGAAACTTATTGAGCAAAGACTTTAGGTGGTAATAGTTTATAGCGATTAGCTCACCATCTTCTAACATTTGGATGCTTTCTAGTCTATCTTCGCTTTTGACAAAACTGTTTGTATCAAATATGATTTCATCCTTTTTCCAAAGGCGTGTAACAAAAGTTTTGTTGGTTTCCTGGTGATAGTAAAAGCTATGTGCAATTCCTCTATACAGATAACTCAGATGGCCATCTTCATAAGATCCAGATGATTGAATAAACTGATTCTTTGTAACCTGTTTTAATCTGCTGTGTGATGTAATGTGTTCAATACATTCTTCAGTTAAGGAACCAGTTAGTGCCTCTAGTCCAGGTACAATTTCCTGTCTGATGATCTCTCTTAATCTTTCCTTGTTCGATACATTGGAGGTAGTCATCATAGCGATTGATTAAAAGGGTGACAATAAAACATTGAGATTTTTGCTGCGTTATTCATTTTATTTTATTTGTTGGCGTTTGATTTATTAACTATATCGAAGTTACCGTAGGTTTTTGTAATTGAATGTCCCTTTTTGGACAAAAGTATGTTGCAAAAGGAACAAAAAAGCTAGTGTAGGATGCAGTTTTTTGGTAACCAAAACGTAGTATTAACTCAAAATTCGTAACTTTTTTTTTAATATCAACTGGACTTTTCTGGCAAAATGCAGCAATTTTAAGCGCCCCCTTATGCAAGAAAAATGCTACTCCCTCTTTAATTAATCTATCTTTGATACCGGAGGGGAGGTCAGCATAGCGATTGATTAAAAGGATGACAATAAAACATTGAGATTTTTGCTGCGTTATTCATTTTATTTTATTCGTTGGCGTTTGATTTATTAACTATTTCGAAGTTACTGTAGGTTTTTGTAATCGAATGTCCCTTTTTGGACAAAAGTATGTTGCAAATGGAACAAAAAAAGTTATTGGAGATTGCAATGCTTTTTAGGTAAATTGGATTCTTCTATAAAAAAATGGTAATTTTTTTAATATGTTTGCCAGTAACGCTCATCTCGTGTAAGGTTGAGAATCAGTAAGTTTAACTAGAATTAGCCGATGACCAGTTATAGCAACTTCTCAGACGAACAGCTTGCCATTTTACTTAAAGAAGGGGATCATCTCGCCTTTACCGAAATCTATAAACGGTTTTTTAGTATTTTATATATCCATGCCTGCCGAAGAATGGAGGATGATGAAGAAGCAAATGACCTAATTCAAGAAATGTTTACTGCTTTTTGGGATAAACGAAGGTTGCTAGATCTTAGGGGAAGTCTGTCTTCCTATCTATACGCTAGCATCCGTAATCGGATGTTAAATAAAATTGCGAATAAAAAGGTCTCGGAAAAGTATATCGATTCTTTAGCTGGTTCTTCTGAATTGGATTATACCTATGCTGATCACAAGGTTAGAGAGCAAGATTTGAAACAGCTAATTGAAAAAGAAATAGATGCACTGCCAGAACCTATGCGCACTATTTTTATCCTAAGTAGAAAAGAGCATTTATCTCATAAAGAAATTTCAGCGGAATTGAATATGACTGAGTTAGCCGTACAATCTCAGGTTAAAAGAGCGCTTAAAGTTTTGAGAAGAAAACTGGGTTTTTATAGCTATTTGCTATGCTTCTTTAAATTGTTGTAAATTATTTTATTTTTTTTGCCTCAAGTGCCTCCTTAAACTGTCTTATCTATATAGCCCCTGTTATAAGGGCATTAAAATAATATGGATAGAGATCAGGCAAAGTTATTGATTGATAAGTACATCAAAGGTGATTGCTCCGAAGAGGAAATGGCCATAGTAGAAAACTGGTACGCAAAATTGCCGTATCTGAGAGATGCACCGGGATTCGAACAAATTATTTCAGCCCAAGAGAATATTTGGGATAAACTAATGAGCCGTAGGCAAAATAGGCTAAGGCTTTATTACAGGGTGGCAATGACCGCTGCAGCTGCATTGGTAATTGGCCTCGGAGCCTTCTGGCTTTTCAATAAACCTCATGTTCCTGAATCAAATTTCGTCTCCACATCTGATATCTCTCCCGGTACTAACAAAGCAACGCTAACACTTGCTGATGGAAAAACTATAAGCCTAAGTGGGGATAAAACAGGCATTAAGATAAGGGAAACAAAACTGACATATGATGATGGGAGTAAGGTGGCTTCCAGTAGCTTGGATCATGCTAAAGTTCAAATGTTAGTTGCCGCAACTCCTATAGGTGGTACATATCGGTTAATGTTACCAGATGGGACAGCGGTATGGTTAAATGCTGCCACTAGTCTTAAATTTCCATCATCTTTTAAGGATCTACCTGAAGGACAAAATCGTAATGTTGAATTGACTGGCGAGGCTTATTTCGAAGTAGCCAAAGATAAATCACATCCTTTTATTGTCAAAACCAGACTGCAAGAAGTTAAAGTATTGGGTACTCATTTTAATGTAAACAGTTATCCTGATGATATTGATATTAAAACTACATTATTAGAAGGATCTGTACGTGTTTCATCATTCGGTAAAAAAGATAATGTGTTACTCAAACCTAACCAGCAATCAATCGTAACAGCAAACAGTATTCAGATCAAAACTGTAGATCCCGATGATGTGATCAGCTGGAAAATGGGAGAGTTCGGTTTCGGCGGAGAGCCTCTGAGGAAAATTATGAAAAAAATAGCCCGTTGGTACAATGTAGATATAGTTTATACTGATCAATCACTAGGTGATAAAATATTTAGTGGTACAATATCGAAATATGGAAGTATCACTGAGGTATTGCGTTTGTTGGAGGCAACTGGCGAAGTAAAGTTTAAGATTAACGGAAGAACTGTTACTGTAACCAATAAGTAATATGAGTACAATCGAATATAATTTATTGTCTGATACTGAGCTTGTAGTACGCTTAAAAGAAGGGGAACACGATGCCTATTCCGAAATTTATCAAAGGTTTTTTGGACTACTATATGCGTTTACATACAGGCGCCTAAATGATGAGGAGGAATCAATGGATATACTGCAGGAACTTTTTACTGATATATGGCTAAAGAGGGAAACTTTGGAGGTTCCAGTCTTGTCATCTTATTTGCATCGAGCGGTGCGTATTAAGATGATTACTTTGATGGTCCACCGAGATGTCAAAGAAAACTGCATACAATCATTCAAGAGTTTTATGGAGGATGACACCATTATTACTGATCATTTAATAAGAGAAAAGCAATTAACCACAATGATAGAAAAGGAAGTTCGCCTACTTCCTGATAGCGTTCGTGAAATATTTTTAAGCAGTAAACAAACCAATAAACAAATATAATATGAATAATTATAGCAATTTACCTGGTGAGCAGTTGGTTGATTTATTGAGAAACTCTGATGAGGCCGCATTCAGCGAGATTTTTAATCGGTACTATGTCTTATTGTTTTCATTTACTGTTAGGCGTTTAAGTGACAAGGAAATATCAAAAGATATAATCCACGATGCATTTACTGACGTATGGGAAAAGCGTGAAACGATTAATATTCCGGGTGAGTTAATCGCTTTTCTGTTTACTGTAGTGAAGAATCGTATTATTAATCACTATAGACACCAAAAAATCACTCAAAAATACGCTGAAAACTTTCAGCCCTATCTTGATCAAGTACAAAATTCTACGGACCATCTGGTTCGCCATAACGACTTACGTGGCTTAATTGAAAAGGAAATTGCTGCCTTGCCCGAAAAAATGCGAACTGTATTTGAATTGAGTAGGAAGAATTCTATGAATCGTCAAGAAATTTCGGAACATCTGGTTATGCCAGAAAATACAGTAAAAACAAATCTCCAGCGTGCATTGAGAATTTTGAGAGGAAAGCTTACGTAACTAGATAAATCTTATGAATAATTACAAAAAACTATCTGATGTTGAACTTGTTGCCCATTTGAAAAATGGTGATCGTAATGCTTTTACCGCTATTTATGATCGGTACTGGGGAGTATTGTTCTTGCATGCCCGGAAGATGCTTGGAAATGACGAAGATTCAAGAGAAATTGTTGAGGAAGTTTTGATTTATTTATGGAACAATATCGACGAGATACACATAACGTCAGATTTATCTACATATCTATACTCATCAGCTAGACACGAGATTTTAAATATCATCAAACGAAGCGACTTGAAGGAAAAATGCCTCCAGTCCCTTATGCGTTTTGAAGTTCAAGATTCTGATTTGAACGATGAAATAAATACACGCGAATTGACTGTTCATATTGAAGCTAGCGTAGAGCGGCTTCCTGAAGAAATGCAGGAAGAATTTGAATCAGGTTGCAAAGTTAATCTTTCTCATAAGTTGACTTCAGAGAAACGCAATAGCAGTGAAAACACCATAAAAAAAAATAAAGAATAGCGCGCTTAAATTTTTAAGACCGGATTAGAATAGGACGTTAAAAAACAAACATGATAAAACCTGTTCCAGCTAGCGCCTTCCAGAAGAGGTTAAATTTTGATAAATCAGAGGTGGTCTCTTTTTTTATTTAAAATTACTCAACTAGCTTTTTTTGGAAAATGAGATTTTGGGCTAACATAAGTTGCATTTTTGGCGAGTTTTGGCCCAAAATCTCATTGTTGTTTTGATATATTTTATAATATACTCCGTAAATGGTGGGGACTTTTTTGGTAATATTTTTTAAAAGCATAGCTAAAATAGTACGGATCACTATAACCTGCCAGGCACGTAATTTCACGAATAGTTTTATTGGTAGTGGTTAGTTCATGTAAGCTGTACTCCATTCTTAATGTAATTAAATGCTCACGATACGGCTTGCCAAAGGCCAACTTCGCCAATTGTTTGAAAGTTGTTTCAGATACAGCGAAATGCCTGGCCAATTCAGGAATGCTATTGGCAAGCTTGCTCTTAAAATTCTCTTGTATAAAATTTTTGATGTCCATAGCTTTAATTTTATGCAAAGCTGCGGTTGTATAGTTATGCTCTCCTAGCATATTGTGATATTGCACCATAAGTTCAGTTAAAACACGCTTTATCGTTGCATAAAGACTATCTGGGCTTACCTTTTTTTGTAAAAGCATTTTCTTAAGAGTTTGATTGACCCGTTTGGTAAGCCGACAATAGGGAAGGGCAAATGCACACTCTTTCTTAGCCATATAGTTTGTAATAAGGGCTTTAAATTGATGCAAGTTTTTAGTTTCATATAAAAACCATTCGGGCCGCAAGGTTAAAAGCAAATATTTATGCACGCCTGGGGGTAATTTGACATGATAATTTCCTTCGTCATGATAACCAAAATGACAACTGGCATTCTTTACTTCAGAAATAAAATTATCTTGTTGATCATACAGCGCAGAATGGCCCTCAAACATGGCGAACATAAAAATGCTCATGTTGGTTTGGGCAAAGTTGATGGTGATTTCTTTGGTTAGTACGTACTCAAACAGATCGATATGTACCAGGGAATGGCTGTGTGATTGCCTTAAAATTTGTCCTTCTGGTACAGTAATTAGATTTGCTTGTGCATATTGAATGGGCCAGCTACAAAAATGGGGTAAGTGACCTGTGCTGATGTTTTCAGTCACAGCAGTCACCATATTGAACATAAGGTGTGATTGCATTGAGGCGCGTTAATTAAAAGGTTTCTTGTGTGTGTGCTGGCTAATTTACTTAATCTAGGTTCATCGAATCGGGATCAATACCCGTATAGTCACAGAACTCTTTTTTTGTAATAAAATGGTGGCTCTTTTTGTTGAGTGCAATTCTTATTGTACTTAATAGACGTCTGGCGTGCTGAAGGCCTTTTCCAGTCACTTTACAAACATCTTTTGGATATATACATACTCTTTCCATATCATGGCTGATTATACCGTAACAGATCAAGTGGCGCTAGCAAAAAGGCGGGAGCCTTTATGGAACCTTCCTGGCGGGTGGTTAACATTTGGTTGATTGGTCTCAATATATGTATATTTTTCTACTGTAAAGATAAGTTTGTGTGCTAAAGTTTCATTTTAGACTAAATGTATACAAATGTTACAAAATGGGTTAAAAGTGTTGTTTTCGATCAGCCACCATTTTTGCCTGCTCTATATTTATTCCATGAGCACAAAACGATTAAACGAAATGAAATTAATAGCGCTTGCCCGAGGCTTGCATAGGCCTTCGGTAAGGCTTCGGGCACGCGTTTACCTTAAAAGGTCCCATAAAGGGCTGTCAAAGGGCTTTTATTGGACTGTTAGTCCTACGAGGTGCCTACGATGTGCCTATGGTACTCCTTATTCGGTCCTAGCCCTAAACAAGGCTTCCCGAAGGAATTTGCAATTGATCAATTTCATTAAACACATTAAAAATTAAATGTTATGGCAAAATTAAAATACGGGATTTTCGGCCCGATTTCCGGAAAAATAGGTCCAATAGTAGGGGCCACCTGGATGGGAGTCCCTTATATAAGAAAGGCTCCTGAAATTAAAGCTATACCAGACCCTAGGTCTACGAAACAGATTGCCAACGAGCAGAAAATGAAATTTACAAACATCCTGTTGGCGCCTTTTCATCACTACATGAGCATTGGCTTTCAAAACCTGGCCATACGAAAAACTGCGATTAGCGCTGCTTATTCTGTTAATTTTCATCAAGCCATTACAGGTGTCCATCCAGATCTTGGGGTTGATTACAGCAAAATGGTTATGAGTGTAGGGGTTTTACCTGGAATTATGGATCCTGTAATCACATTAATTGCGCCAGATACAATTGAGTTGACTTGGCAAAAAAATACGAATCCTAAAGCTTCACATGATGATCAGTTGATGTTGGTTTTGTATTGCCCTGAACTTAAAATTGCCGATGGATTCTCTGGCGGTAAGCAGCGGGCACTTATGCATTGTCGCTTTCAGTTTAACCCTCATTTAAAAGGTAAAATATTAGAGGTTTACTTAGGTGTAACTTCTTTTAATAGGAAAAAAATAGCAAACAGTATTTATTTAGGACGAATTGAACCATGAGAACACACACCACTCACACCTTACGTACGCTTATTGTTAATGATATGGACATAAAAAAGTGTACGCTTAATAAACAACAAATAAATACCTGGGTTGAAACGCTGCCTGAGATTACCGCTGAAATGTACGAAACGATTTGTTTTTTTACTGGGAGCATTTTTTTGGGAAAGATGGTTGGTCGACAGATCCGCCAGATTCATGGGGAATGCATTACGTTATTGGATAAAATTGATAAGTATCAAAACCTGCCGTCAGAAATGGATGCATTAAAATCGGCCACTATAAAGTGCCTGGATAATGTAATGGACAAATTAGAATCTGATTGTAGTCGCTATCTTGAAAAAAAGGTTCAAATGCCCATTATCCATTTAAGGAGGCAACAGGTTCGGATTGAATCCCAAACCTGCTTGATTACGGCCTATTTCAAAAACTTAGGCCTGGGCCTGAAATTGAATAAGCTCGTCTTGGAAAGTATGGCAGATTTGTTAAAGGCTACGCGGTGCTACTACTATCGGGTAGATTATATGAACGCATTTCAGGATGCGTTGATAGAATTGTGTAAAAAATCTAATAAATCTGATTTTGAAGGGCGGTTGATAGACTTACTGATAGGGATGAATTTCAATAGTGGGACATTTATCAAGTATTATCAACAAGTGATGATGGATGAGTTGGCTGTACGTATTACCGAAGAGGAACAAATGAGCTTCTTAAATCATTTGGAAAGGAGCTTTGCACGCGACTCTTATCGCAAATCGGCTTTAAGTTATGACATTGATCGAAAACGAATTAAGTGCTTGCTATCGGAATTTGTAAACGTGGAGTTGAGAATCAGGGCAAAGAAAGTAGCTATGAGCCGACCTGTGAACGTACAACAACCCACTGGGCCACAAGTTAATTCAGCACCTGTAACCAACACTGGTAATTATAAAATTCGCACGCCATTGTCAGTTGATGCTTTGGCCTACTTTATTAAGCTCATGATTGCAGCAAAAGCTATCGAGCCAGGTGTAAAAACAGAATTGTTAAATTTTATTGCAAGTATTTTTCAAACACCGGGAGTCGGTAGTGCCGGTATTTCGGCAACAAGTTTTGGAGCTAAGTATAAGCAAGTGGTACAAAGTACAGCGAAAACGGTTCGGGTAATTTTGGTTCGTATGTTAAAAGTTTTGGATGACGAATTTGAATTTGGATAATTTTTTTATAAAAATTTTTGTGGCTTACGGGTGGTGTTGAATAGGTTTTTGCCTGTTTTTAGGGGAGGGTTCTGGAACCCCCGGAACTGGTAGAGCTTACCATGATTCTTTCTCTTTGTGATGTTGTTTGTGGAAAGAGGCACTGCAGGGCTTTTGGAAACGGATAACGTAATTAACAAAATTTTTAACTTTTAAAATTTAAAAAAAATGGGAATTATCACATGGGGAGTCCTTGGCGGCTTCAGAAACAAAACAGGTGCGGTTATTGGATCACGTTTCCGCAACAGAGACGTAATCAAAGGTTTAACCAGGCCTAGTAATAAGCCGGCTACGCTGAAACAGTTATTCCAACGATCTAAGTTTGCTTTGGTTACGGCCTTTTTAAGTTCATTTAGCAATTTTATCGAATTGTTCTATGGTAACAGATCAGCATCAAATTCGCCCATGAACGAGGCTGTTAGTTATCACTTAACGGGAGCCGTTACAACAGTAGGAACAGCGGTTGAAATGGATTACACAAAGGTGAGATTTGCTCGTGGAAAACTGCTACTACCTAGTCAGATGAATCTTGCTGCTACCGCGCCGGGTAAAGTAGATTTTGAATGGACTGATCAATTAGCTATCGCAGATCATAAGTATAAAGATGCTTCTGATATGGCTAATTTACTGGTCTACAATCCAACAAAAAAGCAGTTTGTTAGCCTAATGGGTGCTGCTCCCCGCTCTGCTGGGGTCTTTAAATTGCAGTTACCTCCGGAATTTGGTGAGGATTACGTGCATGGTTGGATGAACTTTAGTTCAGTACTGAAAGATGGACTGGTATCCGACAGTCACTATGTCGGGAAGATCATGATCGTCGCCATGAACTAAATTAATGGAGGGCCGGAAACGGCCTTCCAATTTTCTTAACAATACTTAAAAAACAAATGATGAATTTCTTAAAAATAACAAAGGATGATGTTTCTGGGAGAAACTATACGCCTTATCTATTATTTGGTTTACTCTTATTAATCTGGCCTTTTCTGCAACGCTTGGTCATAAATTCTGATGCTACTATCGGGTTTATTGATCCAAACATCTGGTTACTGATCTTAATGAGTCTGATTTGCTTTTTGATGGTGACAGGCTTAAGCTGGTGGCTACTGCAAAGTTTTTGGATGAGGCTGGGCTTGCCTTTATTAAGTGAGATGGTTTTATCTTTTAAAAAAATGGAATTATGGCAACAATTAGGATTTTATTGGGCTTCATTTGGCTTGCTTTTATTGGCAGCAGTTGGGGTGCTGACCGCAATCGTATAGCTGATGGAGATGCAAGAACTATCATCGAAACAGCTAAAAAGGAAATTGGCGTTCGGGAATATATGGAAAACGGTGGTCCGCGAGTGGATCAATACAATGCGTATGTTGGGCTCAAAAAAGTGGCTTGGTGTGCTTCGTTTGTCTCCTGGTGCTTTGGGCAATCTGGGTATGCTCAACCGCGTACGGCCTGGAGTCCTGCAATTTTTCCAGCTGATCGGCTTGCCAAGAATCCGATGGCTGGAATGGTGTTGGGAATATACTTTGAGCATTTAAAACGGATAGGGCATTGCGGGATAGTTTTGGAGGTAAGGAATGATTGGGTTTTCAGCGTCGAAGGAAACACTAATTTAAACGGTAGTAGGGAAGGGGACGGTGTTTATCGCCGAACAAGGCACGTCCGTAGCATACATCGTTTTGCGAATTGGATCACAAAAACTCGCACTTTACCTTAGAAAACTTAGGAAATGAAAGCAATATTAATTGTTATGGTAATATGTTTATTTGGTTGCGCTTTATTTAATAAAACAAGTAAAACGACTACTACAGATAAGCAATCATCTGAAAAGCAGCTGGAATCAAGCCAGTTGCTTTTTAAAACTGCAAATAAAGAAACGCAGATCTTTACTTACTGGAATGATAGTGGGTTTTACCAGGTTCAAAATATCAGGGAGCGAATTGATCTGGCAAAAACTGACAGATTAAAAACCGAAGAGAAGCAGGTAGCGAAACAGGAAACAATAGTGAAAAAGACCGAGCCAATACAAACATGGATTTATGGTCTGGTATGTATAAGTGTAGTTGTTTGTTATCTGGTTTTTAGAAGATTTTTTTAAAATACAAAAGAGGTGATACAACCTCCTCAGTATTTAATTTTGTCGGGAGGCTATTATACTGCGTTTTCAATCAAATTTCAGCTCAGTGAGATTTATCATTAATTATTTCGAGATGTTTGCTTAAATAACCAGATAAAAATATCAAAATTAATCACCTAAAACTGATAGCCAATGAAATAAAGAAACGACAATAACAGATCATACTTCTTAAATGAAGTATTAATTCAGAGTCTCCACTTATAAATTACCACAACTACGGGGAAGAGACAGTAGATTAATGCCTATAACAAATATTGTTGTACTTTCGTAGGTGCACTGTAGCGTTATAGCTTCTATTGTAAACCCGTTCCCAAGGCTGTGGTAAGCCCATAAGTGCGGTATTTAGAGCTTACGCTATGGTGCACTTTCATTTTATACGATAAAATCCACTATAACTTTCTATAAATCCCAAGAGACTCATTTTTGAAACTGAAAAAAATGAGCATATGTATACACCCGACCAATTTCTACACAAAAGACCATCAGGAACCAAAGCTGAGCTTAACGCGTTCGCAAAAACTAAATTAAAAGATTTTTTTGAGACTTATTCGCTTGATGATAGTCTCGAATATCTCTGGAGAATGATCCAACAAAGTTTTTATACCAAGAGCCGCCGCATATTACCTAATGCAGAACGTGCTAATCTGATTGCTTATTACGAATATCTTCATAGCCTGGTTTTGGCAGCTAGTATCGTTAATGATGAATTAAAAGGATCATCTTAATTAATAGAATAATTCCGTTTATTGGTATAGAAAGTAAACCAGTAATAGCTAGGTGCGAGATGCATGAAACATAGTTTACTCCTTCACGCCATTGGCTTCATTTGCAATATCCAATAGCTTTTGAAGTCTCCATCGAACTGGCTCTGCTACTCTTTCGTTGCCACCATGAAGGATTGCAAAGGATTTTTCAAGAAAGCCCGGTACATTTGAAATGAATACCCCTGTATCTATCTGTGCTGTTTCTGGTAATTCAATGCCGTGGAATGCTGCTTCCCAATCTTCTGCTGTCATATCGCTCATGCGGCGAAGGTAGTAATAAAGAGGAGAGTACTTTACTGTATATTCTAAATATTCTGTAATTAGCCTAATATCATTTCATTATACTTATTAGCTAATATTTAGGGGGTGTTTTATTAAAAAGAATCCTTACATTGTATGCGAAAGCGTTAGTTGAACAGCCTGAGAAACTGTTCTACAGTCCCCACATAATTAATTTATGTGGGGTTCTTTTTGACATCTAATTCCAAATGCTATTATAGGAATAGAATTTCGAGTAGCATCATAGAATGGATTATAGTTTATACATTAAATGTGCTTTTTTATTTCTGCACGTTTCGGCCGTGTTACTATAATAATATTTTTCTCCACATCGTGTGCAGCGATATTTATAAGCGTCAGGTGAACCTAGATAGTTTGGGAAGATACTTCTCCAAAATCTACTATTTTTTAAGAAAATGCAAATGATAATTATGCCTAAGATAATTCCTCCAATAAGACTGTCTGATGATTTAGAATCAGATTTTCTAGTTCCTTCTTCTCCTGATAAAAATGACATTGAGATAAAACCGGCATTTCCCTCAAAAGTAGTTTTCCCCCATTTTCCCTCAATCCTTTCAATTTCTACGACTTTGCCCTTTTTTATTATTCCCATTTTTTCATACCCCTTGCCAGCTCCTCTTCGCACATTAATATCTTGCTTAGTCACATAAGGAGATGCGTAGATATTTAAAGTAGAAAATAATACGATAAAAAAAAGAAATGTTTTGAGCGCTTTCATTTTAAATTTTATTGAGTTAATTATTTTAGCTAATCGTGGAATATATCCCTTAAAATTGTATTTATCAAAAAATGATTGCAATCTTACTTGACTTAATTAGCCTTTATCAAAGGGTTTTTACTGAAAACTTTAGAGTTAGGTCTATATCATCGTTAAGTATCAATTTTAAATCGAATCTTGCCTTGAATGTAACTCATGTTTTATTAACTTGTTTTTTTCGACCTAAAATGGTACATAACCTAGCCCATAATTCATTTGAAAGATTCCGGTATCCTTCATGATTTGGAAGATAAATTAATGCTCGATGATGAGTAAGATCGGACGGTATATCGTTTATTGATTGTGCAATAGGTATAACAGTTTTCCCCAAAGTATGGGCGATGCCTGTTTCATACATCACATTCGGGTTTCTGGTAGAAAAATCTACTACAATTATATTCGAAGTATATATCAATTCAAATATATCTTGGATGAAGGTTGAGTTCTGCCAAATATCATCTGCTCTTAAGCATTCTAAATCCATATAATCACAGGTTTTTTTTATTGCATCGTATGTGCCATGAAAAGCTGCATTAAAGGGCATCATGACTGATACCAAGTTTTGATTTACTGGTTTTTCTGGAACTTGAAATACGGTTGGGGCGAATGTAATATGTTTTATTGCATCAGCTTGTTTAACAGCAGTTGATATAAATTCCCCATTCAATAAAGCAACTAAGTACTGACCATCTGAGAGTTCTTTTAAAGTAAGCTTGGAAGTTTTAATTGCTGTTTTAACAGCTTGCACAGCCTTATTATGATCTACTTTTTCATCAAATAAAAAGTAGTCTGGATTAACTAAAGATTCAATAAGCCTTGTTAAATCACGGTTAGGGAAAGCCCCATCTTCAGGCTCTTTATCATTAAGCTCATTTAATACACTTTGAACCCAAATGTGCCTTGTTGCCCCCTCATGAACATAGTCTAAATCCAGGTCAATGAAAAACTTTGTTAGATGAGAGGATGATCGATAAGGGAAATAGTCAAATGGAAGATTTCCGCAGATCATTTCTGCCAATTTGAGAATAGCTGGCCTATTTAATTTCATACCTTTAATTTAGAGTAAGAGCATTAAATATATATAACTTCTTTATAGAATAATGGTTTATTTGCTATAATGAGTCAAATAGTCGAAAAAACAAATGATAATAATGGATCAAAAACCAAAATTGGAAACACTAATAATAGAACTATCACCCTCAATAGGTGCTTTATGGAAAGCAAATGATAAAGATATGTCTTCCAGCCTTGAGCATGATCTAGTTAAAAATCAGGAATTAATCAGTTTTATTAATCGTTACCAAAAAGATAAATGGCAGGTTTATAGTATTGATAAAATATCAATGACTGATCACATGAATAATGAGGGAGGATTCAAAATTCAATACACAAGTCATGAGTATAATGGATGTAAAGATCTAAGTGGAGAAGACGAGGATTATTTAATTATATCTTTTTTAATAGACTTGAATCGAATGCAGATTATTATTACTGGCGACTCTATTTAAGATGATCGGTCTGGGTATTTCACTGAAAATGGTCACTCATGCCGCATTTAATCTGACGTCTTTTTCCGGTGCAAGTTGGTTCTGCGTCACTTCTGGTGAAAACCTACCGTAAAAGATAAATGGTCTAGAATATCAAGAAGCACAAGTAATCAACTTGGGCTGCAATGTAAGTGCCACGTTCCACGAAAGGGGTGACATAGGAATAATCCCCACACAATTAACCTGTGACAGAATTTTATTCTAAATCAATCAAATAGTGTATATATTAGAGCTTTAGATAAGTAGTTTTTGTATTGCGAAGAACGTTTTCAACATAAATATATTTCAATGGAACCCCTTATTATCAGGAAAGCCACGTTAAACTTATACCTTTTATTAGTACTGTCAGTTTTATCGGTGCTGTTTTTTATCTATATTTTTAATGAGGATTTTACAATCGTAGCTGTGGGCATCATTGCTGTTGTTAGTCTTTTTCCTGCATGGCTTTTTATTTATGCACTTCGCGAGCTCATAAAAAAAAGCCCTCATCTTACTTTTACTGAAAACGAGCTGATCATTAAAAACCGTGATTTTTATAACTGGGAAAACATAGAGGGTTTTGCATTCAGCATAGAAGAAGTGGGACGTGATAATGCCGGGAGCATATATAAAAATTACATTACCCTATCATTAAAGAACGGAACTTCTGCAAAAATTCCAGTATCCCATCTGGACAGGAAGGCAGATGAAATCCTGTATTTACTTAATGAATATAAGCGGAAATCAGATTATGCAAAAAGACCTTCTAAACAATAATGTTTTAAACCCTAGTTAGAGGAAATTGGAAAATTTCTTAATAAATATTATGGCCAACCAAATGATGCACCTTTTAAACGTTATGAACTCTTTTTAGAAGATATCCAACATTACTTGATGTTACTTTCTACGAGGCTAGAAGCTAAAGGAAACCAAATAATACTTGCGGAGTATCATAAACCGTTCAATGATCTCCTGTGGAGGAATATTAGGGAATCTAGCGATGATAATTTCAAAAGGCTATTTGACGAGATTTATAAGAAAACCCCAGCTGACTTTGAAGGATTAGATTTATCCTCATTCTATGGAGCAAAGAGCTTAATATAAATAACCTTCTAATTTACTATTATAGCGACATTTCGATTATGAATCAAGATAATTCGTCCCACTAACTTTTTGTTCACCGAGCAAATAGGAGTCAATTTATTCCAAAAAATTGGATTGAACAGTGAGAATATGTAATTTGATTTTTGAAATTAATACTTATGGATACTCAAATGCGCCTATATTGGGAGGCTTATTCCGAAAACTTCACAACTGATGATTTAATCAGGGGATTGCATAATCCTCTAAGGGATTATGAAAATGAATTTGTTGATGGTGCGATAGTCGATATTGGCTGTGGTCAGACAGCCTTTCTCTTTGATTATATCAGTACAAACAGGAAGTTAATAGGAATTGACAACGAGCAATTTCAACTTGACCAACTAAAAAAAAGATTAGATGCCTTGCCAAATATTGACACAAATATCGAATTGCTCAATCTTACTTTGCTAAGTGACACGTTGCCATCAGAAACCTATTCCGTAGTTTTTCTGGCGAACATCTTACACTTTTTTAATTTGGCCCAATGCCGAGATATAATAAACCAATTGAAGCTAAATCTGGTTTCAGGATCATTCATATATGTTTGGGCTCATTCGGATAAATATTACATGAATGATTCAAGCAATCCAGAAAACAATGATTATTTCAAGCATTATTTTACATTAGCAGATTTAGATGGCTTATTCATCCCATCGGGTTTTGAAAGACTATTGTATTCGGAAACAGAACGCCTTTTTTCAAAAAAAGAGATGCAAACGCAGGAAAAATGGCTAGAAAAACATCTCGACCACTTAGAAATATTCGATGAAAGCGAACGAGAATCAATCAAGGAAGAACATTTGATAAATAATCCAGAAGCTGATATCATAGGTATTTATAGACTACTATAGCAAAATAAAATAGAAGTAATTGTAAAAAAATACCTACTCCTTTTACCTGACTACCTTTAATGGTTCATGTTTGATATTATCCACGAATTTACATTTCGTCATTGAATCGTATTGCTGGCAGAAACGCGATTATAGAAAGGAATAACTAGATACTGAGTTGCGAATAACTAAGAGCGCTTTCTTGAAGCAATGATCTATTTGTCACATATTAACTGAATTTTATGTAAATTTCCAAGAAGTACGACATATGTAAAGTAACAGTATCCTTCTAATCTTATATATCTTTCCGTTAAGCAGAACGGACCAATACTAACCCACAAATTTGAGTAAACACATGGACTTTAAAGATTATTTTGTATTAACTATTAGCTTTTCAACGCTTGTAATTACCATTATTTCCAATATTATTGAGAAACGCAAAGAAAATAGGAGGAGCATAAGAAAGACATTAAGTGATAGCCTTGAATCGCTAGCCAAAATTGATGTGGAAATGGCAAAACTTCGCAATGAGGAGGTCGATCATAACTCAAAAGCCATCGTCGAAATTAGAAGAGTATATAATGGTCAAAGAAGAGTTCAAATTGTTAATGCAGACTACTTGTGCACAAAACATCCCAAACTGGTGGTAGAAGCTGATTGCTTAATGCTTGCTGTCTCGTTTAGGTCGATAGGAGATTATAACAAAGCAGAAGAGTATTGGAAAAAAACGATCAGTCTAACAATATCAGATTCAATGAAGCAAATGAATTTAAGAGGTTATGCGAATTTCTTGTTTTCACTTGGCCGTCTTGAACAGGGCCGGACTAAATTCAATGAGGCATTGGAAGTGAATCTTGACGATACAGATGACAACCGAAGGATCAAGGTGGATACTTACATCATATGGTCAGATATTGAAAGGGACTATAGTAATGTTTCTGAAGCAACTCGTCTTTTAGATTTAGCAAAAGGTGCTTGTGCGCGAATTGGCCATACGAAAATGAGAGAAGAAATGGAAGAACGTATTTTACAGCGGGTAATCCGTTAATTAGAAAAGGAGTTCCGATTTCTCAGCTAGCCGGGTGTTTTGAAATACTTAATCGGGGCAATATGTAGGGCAGTCTTAACTTCTTTGTTAGTCCCGCAATTATCTCAAGCTATCAAACATATTACATTTCTGGAAATTAGCGTTTAAGCTTCTAAAAAACATACCTTAATGAAATCAGATTCCTTTGCGGTAAAGCTGGTCCATTCTAAGTCATTGACGGAGTATTGCCCGTTATCTACATAGGTTTGAAACCGGTCTGTGAGTTCGATTATCAAGGCATCCAATTCAATGGGAAGATCATTGACAACCTTTGTCCTGAACAGTTGTGTATTGCGGCCCTTCAGCTGGAAAAATTCCCCGGCAATCTTTTGCTTATCGATATTCCGCAGTCCGAAAATGATCTGTTTGATGTCTGGACAATAAGTGATATAGGTTTCGGTATCGCTATGGAGTGCCATTTCGGTAATTAAACCGCTAATTCCTTGTGGATGTAAATTTCCGTCCGGCAGGTGGTATTTTTGACTTCCGATTAAAAATGGTAATGTAAATCCATTATGACCTTTTTCCATCCAGTAAAGCAGCAGTTTGTGCCAGTAGGGTTTATTAGCCATCATGTTAAGTTAGGGATGTATTTTTTTTAGCTTTAGCCTGTTGTTCTTCTTCCAGGAATTTGTTGTATCCGAGTTGCCAGAAGTACATATCAATGATCTTCATTGCGGGGTAGTGTTTAGCTCGTTTTTTTTGGATTAGGTTACGACAGCTTTCAATTTCATGCAAATTTTCGTTGTAGAAGTTCAATATTTCTTTAAGACCTTCGATGTTGAACTTTCTTTTCTGAATTCCTACCACCTGTAATCCCTTGATAAGATATTCATCATAAGCGGGAACGCACCCAAAGAGTCCAAGGATAATTTTACTCATTAAAGTGTCCGTTGCACTAATTGGTTTGAGCGTATCAGCGCCTTTTTTAAAATATATACGCTGGTAATGGTCTGCAATTTCCTGTTTTAAACCCAAAATATTTAAAAGGCTGGCTTCTGTTATTTCTAGACAATCGCTGCATTTTAAGGTGTCGTACTTACCAGAGTGGTAGATCTCTACCGGGCCGCGATGGATCTCAAAGTTCTTTTGCAATAAGCCGCTGGAACCTCTGTACATTCCCCAACTTGCCAGATAAAATGCCAGATGAAGGGTTTTATAGCTTATAGATTCGTTGGACACTATTGCGTCCTGGCAATGATCCCAGGAAAGGTACCTGTGATGAATATCTGTATCGGAATCCTGCAGATATTGTTCAATTACTGAAGTTATCGTGGTTGTCATTTAATGTGTTTTGAGTCGTCTTACGAAAATATCATTTTACATATAGTTTAGGGCATAACATTATTAAAAATTAATCATTCTGGATCGGAGGTAGAACAAATAAATCCAACCAGGTGATACCATTGGTAATTAGCCTCTGATATTCTTCAGTAATGCATTCTAATTTGAGGCAGAGGAAGTGAAGACCATGTGACAACTTCCAAAGTATCAACTGCTCTGCAAGTCGTTCATCTTCTCCAGGTACGGGAAAGAGCTTATTAAATTCTTCTTCTGCCTTAAGCCCTTTAAGTTCGGACTTGTCAAAACTTTGCTGAATGATCCTTAATTTCCACTGAATCAGTTTTGCCAACGACAAATCATGAATTAGCTTGGGGAAATTATCCTCGAAACTATAGATCTTATCAATCAAGGCAGCCGATTTCTTCAGTGAAAAGGGAAGTGAACTGTGAGCAGCATTATTCCTAATTTTACGTAGTTCATTTAAAGATTCATACAATTGGTCATCAATTAAACGGAACGCATAAGACATCTCTATCTTTCCGGAAAATGAACTCAACGTACCTGGGTAATTGAAGAGCCTACTTGTGTAACTTTTACTACCCAATGGAAGTACTACCATTAACAGTTTTTCTAAATACTCTTCCACTTTACTTGAACCAATGAGTATCGCACCGCGCTCTGACTCGTTAATCAAACTGAAGGCAAATTCAAAACTAACTGAAGCATACACTTCCTCATTCATTTTTAATAGTATCAGATCCTGATGCGCCCTCATGATTTTCTTGTTTTATTTAGAGTGGCGAATTTAAGAACTTCAACTGTTATACTGCCGTACTTATTTGTTGTAATCACTAATTCAAAAATTTCACGATTTATTACGACCTAATGAAATGATTCCGAAACAAAAGACGTGAACTTTGTGTAAATGTCCTAGAGTTTGGGGTTGTTTAATTTTAGTTATTTTATATTTTTGAGACTTCTTAATCTGTTGAATTAGAATTAATTATATTAGTTACAGAAAATGAGTAGATAGTATTGCAGGTGGTTGACAATTAAGGTGTTATGGATTTTAATTTTTTGCAACTAACTATCCCCACTACGGGAGAGTTTGGGATGGGTAACTGGTAAAGTGGGAAGCGGATGATCTTCAGGTGCTGTATCGCCTTTAAATAACCTTTAAAATTATTTTGTTGAAACCATAATAGTATTTCCACCGATACAGATATAGGTAATAACTAAGGATAATGTACAAGTGTTAATATTAGTGATTCGTTGTACTTCCCGCTCACCCATTTTGATTTTTGAAATTTTTATGGCATTCATAAAAGTCTCTGTCGCATGACCACTTTTTATCCCATAAACTAGTTATTTGGCCGATTTTCAGCGCTTTTAAATACTGTAAATTATAAAGTAGGGATTAAATTAACCACAAATATCGTTAAACTAAACGCCGACTAAACCACATAAGTCGAGTGCAAAAATGGAAAATAACCATTACCATCTTGCGATTTTGACTTAAATGATATAGGTTTGTGTCATTAAAAACAAAAAACGCATCGCAGTTATTGCGACTTATCTTAAAACGAACTAATATATGAAACGCTCTTTTCTCTCCTCTGTGGTCATTTTGTTGGCTTTGATTTTGTTTAATGGTTGTAAGTCTGAAGAACTTGCGAAAACCCAAACCTTTGAATTAAAAGGTACAACTAACTCAAATAATGGTGCTAAATCATCTTCTCAAAGAAAATCCTCTTTAAAAACGCTTAACACTGCTTCAACTGTGCAATGCGGAGGAGATATCTACTTCTCTGGTAGCTTTTATACAAATCAAGAAGGAGCTATGTATGGTGATATATTCAATGGCTTGTTTACACAGGCTATTTATAGTCAGCTCAATGCAATGGATCCCAATGGAATGTATAATGTAAGTCAAAATGGCGTCAGCTGGGGTAACATCCAGTATGACATTACAGGACAAGCTGTTACAATTATAAATGTAGCTATTGGTACAGCAATTGATCAAATGCAGCAATTGCATGGTGTATATGTATATATGGTAGGACTCCCAATAGTGACGCCTACAGGTGGTTGTTCAAATGTACCGGATCCAGAACCAGATCCTTGCGTTCAGGCCCAGACTGACTTTACCGCTTTTGTGAGCTCTACTAATGATAGCGCCCCTTCTTCTGAGTTTTTGAGGGCGACTGACGCATCGGTTGGCACTATAAAGAAAAAAAATCTTTATTGGAACTTTCACAAACAAAATCAAGGCCTGTGGGTATTTGAGTCTCAAGATTTGGCCGTATATGAAAATAATTCAGGCGTGTTGAGCTTTACTGGTTTAACACATGTCAATGAATTCTTTCGCGGACTGGCGGTAGGTGGTTCAGTCAGTGTTGTTGTCAAGGAAGCTAATGCAAATGTTTATACTTCTAATGCTGGCATGCAACTATTGTATTTTTTTAAATTGGAACCACTAAATTGCCCATTGCTTCCATTATTGACTACTCTTGATATGAATGCGTCACATATTTTTACTACAAATGAGTTATCAGGCAATTAGATCGTACAAATTACTTTCAGCATTATTTTTTCTTTGCTATTTTATATCATCCTGCAAAATAATCAATGACGAATCTTCTTTAAAGAATATTCAACTCTATTATGATATGGATTTGCTTAATGTGGACACGGTTGCTGTCAAAACAATGGTAAAAATTAACATTTCTTATTATAAGGAATATGTGATGTTAGCGATTCCAGAAGTATTTACTCAGACGCTAACAACCCTTGATAAAAAAGCCAATGTGCTTAACGAGGCGACAAAAATAGATACGATATATAGATATCATATTTATAAAAAAGATGAAATGTTTGGCACGAGGTATGATTCGATAAATGCCACTAAAGGCAACGTTTTTTCAGTTGATTCGTTATTAAAACTAAAAGCATTTAAGGGCGGGAAATATTACGATATCGAGCAAGATAGCCTAATTAATCGAGAAACAATAAAAGATAACCTAAATAGTAAAGTCTTAAGATATGCCCACAAGAATGTGACTTTACCTAAAGCCTACGATAGCTTGATTTTGTTTTCTTCAAATAAATTTAAAGATATTAAATATTCATTTTCTGACCCCTTGGATCAGATGGTTGATAGTAAGGTTTATAAAATAGTTTTCAAATTCAATCAAAGCTTTAAGCAAGGTTCAACTGATATATTATTTCCAGAGCGCAAAATTGTTTTGGGTTTTAAATCGGTTCAGTTGGAAAATTACGAACAATTAACAGCATTGTTTAAAAGGCATATTCAAATTCATGCGTCTAAGGAGAAAGAGTGATGTTCTGAATGTAGATTTCGAGGAATGGGAATGTAGTCACTCCACTCCGGGCCAAACTGGCCACTGCTGTAACCGGCCTGAGTGGTGAAAGGCTGTCAGTATCGGACCGCCAAATATAGACATTCAGCTGGTTAGCTGTATATTTCACCAATAGTGGTTCTTCGTCACTTTTGGTGAAAGTATATTAAAAAAATATACTTTTCTAACTTATCTAAGTTTCTTTTTCAAAGGCAATACCAACTTTCCAGGCTTACCGCTCATTTTCAATAATTGCTTTGAGTTTTTCAATTTCTTCTTTTGAATCGATGCCTCGATCCATTACCGTTATACCATTGTCGAGTTGAGCGAAGACTTTAGCAACATATAAAAGCTGATTATTAACAATGAATGCAAGCTGTTTTCCAATTGACTTCTTTGTTGCAATGCTCCAATAGTCTGCTCCCGTGTCGTCAAGTTCGATAACCAACCGATAAGAATATTTTTTTGGCCCCGATACTGTTGATCCGTCAATTAAAAACGCACTGAAGTTTCTTGCTGTAACAATTGGATGCCTGTCTAAAAAGTAAGTTTCTTTTGACTTATCCAACTGTCGTTTAAGGCCCTTATCCTTAGGGACAACGTAATACCAACCAGTATTAAGAATGTTGCTCTCGTGTTGTGCGATATTAGATTTACCCTTTTGGTGCTGTTCAGGATTTTTAGTCAATGTAGCTTTGGGGTTTATTTGCCTGCGTATTGATTTACTGTCAACTGGGGCATTCAGAAGTGTAAAAGCTAGAATTAAAGTAATCGGGTTTATCATAGTTTCTTTCCTTTTTTTTCTTCAGGGTTTGTCATCAGTCAGGGATCATTTCAATACCAATAGCTAGAGTTTAAAACTTATTGTTTAAAAGGTCTTTTTGCTTCTTCTGATTCCCGTTTGTATTCCCCTAGTAAATACAGGATTTCATCTGCTTTCCTGTCCAAATGGGATACTGGGATTTTTGCAGAAGTACCGTCCTTTAATGATAAGGTAACGTAATTTTTATAGATGCTCCCGGCATTGTCACGTCCAACTTCTTCTACACTGAATCCGAAACCCTCTATGTTTTCCCAATTGTAAAAATCACGGTTCTTAACAATCAGTTCGTTTTCGGTAAAAGTAAGATGAGGCTTTTTTTGAATGAGCTCCCGAAGCGCATAAATAAAAAGCCATGACGGGAATAGACCGACAACAGCTATGATGACCACAGCTACGATTGTAAAATCATCATAAAAAATATAGACAAAAAACAGGAACGATAAAATTGACAGCGCCAATAAAAGGTATAAGTTTAACGCTGCTTTCCTGATAATAAGGGGTTCCATTGAAATGTTTTTTAAGGTTGAAAATGTTCTTAGCAATACAAAAGCTTCTTATCTAAAAGTCTAATATATATACTATTTGATTGATCTGGAATAAAATTCTGCCACAGATTGATTGTAGGGATTATTTTCTATCTGCTATATCTTCCGTGGAACGTGGCCTTGTATCATTTCCCAAGTTGATTTATTGTGCTTTTTGATATTGTAGACCATTTATCTATTACGATAGGTTTTCACCAAAAGTGACGATGAACCACTTTCACTGAAATACGCAATAATAATCTATTAACAATTATTACAGCAGCTTTTAAAAGGGCGAAAAATGGAGGCCTGAAGAAAGATGCACCAAACTTAATTACTTAGAAATGAAGGATCACAAAAAAAGAGGTTGATCATCTTTTTATCAATGATACAACCTCTTTCCTATTATACGGCTTTAGTTATTACATAATCTATGTAGTTTTGATTGATTATACAAAGTGTTAATCTTCTTGTTCATATTCCCATTTCATAGCGTTTGCTAATTCTAGCCAGTAATCTACACCAGTTTTACCTGCTCCTTCAGGATCTATGGCAAAAAAATCGTGGATGGCTTCGTATCCTCCAGGTCCGTTACTTGTAAGGAAATGAGTTAAGCATTCTAAAAGTTTAGGGAAGGAGGAAAAGAGAATTTCACTTACCTCATTGAGGCCTGTATCGAAGAATCTAATTGGAAATTCATTATTTTCAACTTCAAGACGGGCATCAAAAACAAACGGCCCGCCATCATTACCATCCTGACCAAATGGATATAGCCCCATTTCAATTAGCTCTTTTGCCATATCATTATTCAATTCGTCTATTACTTCTCCAATTGGTTTCCCCGGATCGGAAAATGGTAGCCTTATTATGGAACAATCGCAACTTAAAAAGAAATAAGTCTTGTGCCATTCAATGAAACTTTTTGGAAAAACAACATTAAATTTTTGCTCCACTTTTTTGTAGTCATCATAATCTAAGGTTCCTTTAATTGGTGTCCAGCTAAACCAACCAGATTCGCTCACAGCTGATGCCATCATTTCCTTTGGTACGTTCCTATATACGGCTGTTACATTTGTATCGTCACTGCAGTAAGCTTTAAAAAAATCTTCTATAATGTTTTTCATGTATTGCATTGTTTAATTGATTGTCAAATAATCCCAAATGACCTTCTAATGGTCTTCGCATTAATTACATCGATTGTTTCTGTATAAGTGCCCAATTTTTGCACCCCCATATACATATTTTCATCGTCATCCCAGACATAATCGGCAAAAACGTGATATGTCACCACAGCTGAAATGACAGTACCGCTGCTATTTCTAGTTTCTTCTTTGGATGTGATCTGAAAATAAACATCTTTTTCATTATCCTTATATATTCTGCCAATAATATTTTGTGGACCAAACCAGTTTATCCAACCATCGGGATTGCCAGTTCGCAAATCGGTTAGTATACTAAAAATCTGTAAGGCTCCGGCAACTGAATTTAATTTGCCTCCTATTTTCGATATCCCACCTTTAGAACGGATTTCGTGAAATATCTTACTCCATTTTTGATGTACTTTTGCTGGAAGGGCATATGCATATCTTCCCTGCCGATCATGATGGTGAATTAATGGCGTTTTATCATAAGGCTTATGAGATGGGTTGTATCTTATCCATTGTTCATCAACTTCTGGTGAAATTCCATTGGGCTTTCTAAAGATCTTGTCTTTGTTCTCAGGACTAAACATTTCGGGTCGCTTTTTATATAATTCTCTCCAAAAGTAACCTGAGTTTCTCGGGACCCCCAAAACAGTTCTTCCTTTTGCTGGCGCACTTAGCATGTCAATTGGTGTCCCGTCATTTCTATAATACATATCTGGTATAGGATCACCATTATCAATACCCTGATTTGCCAATTCTGCAATTAAAATACCAAAATTATCCTCTATTTCGTGCCATTCCGCCGGATATATCATATTCGGAATAACTACATCATCTACTTTCCCTCCGGTATAAGACCTGATGCCGCCTGGGATAATTGCTGGAGGCCCAAAATCAAAAGAATATGATGAAAGATTTAGGCTTGGCCTACCGTTGCCTATAGAGTAATAATATCCAAGTGGGAATATTGTACTAGTTGTGTTTGGAGTAAAATAATAGGCAACCACATTATTGTCACTGTCATAAATCACGATGGATTCACCCTCATACTCCACTCCATCCACTCTAATAACGTCTTTAAATGGGTCACTTACGATTAATCTAGTTAAGGGGTAGGTTATTTCCCTTGGTTGGCGTGCAGATGAAATTCCAAATGTACATTGATAGATTAACCCAATACTTTCACATTTAATACTAACTCATAGCTTCTTTCTCCTTTCTTTTACTTTTAACCCAATACGTTTCACAAGAACAAAGCAACTACGCTGTTAATAAAATATTGGACAAAAAAAAGGTTGACCATTTCTGATCAACCTTTTTTAAATGGTCCAAAAAAGTACTAGAAATGATAGTTTACTCCGATAGTCGGTTTAAAAGTGGTTATTCCAAATTGAAAACTCT
Organism: Pedobacter hiemivivus; assembly: GCF_005144565.1. Taxonomy (NCBI): domain Bacteria; kingdom Pseudomonadati; phylum Bacteroidota; class Sphingobacteriia; order Sphingobacteriales; family Sphingobacteriaceae; genus Pedobacter; species Pedobacter hiemivivus. The sequence continues at coordinate 600,148 of NZ_SWDX01000003.1, read as the reverse complement.
CACCGTTGTTTTTAAATTCGGTAGGATTTTCCATGTACTTTGTTTCGTAAAAACTTTTTTGGTAGCTCAGCATCGGAAATGAAAATTCAATTGCAATTTTTTTAGTAGGAAAAAAAGCCAGTCCGGGTTTAATATTTGCTCCAAATTGTTTGAATTTATTTTCACTTGAGAAAAGTGGACTCGTCTCATTTTTATATTCCGACGTTCCAATACTGCCGTTTATAGCCAGTTCATTAAAAATTTTAAATTTCTCATTGATGTTGAAGTAATACCGGACAAATGGCGATACACCGTAACTTTTGCTTGTTTGTCTGCTCAATAGGTTTAGGTTGGCCAGATCGCTTTCCTTACTCCTTGAGTTATTGAACAATAAGCCAAGGCCAATTGCTAGATTGTCTTTAATAAAATAAGCCGATCTTAAAGAAGTGCTAAAATTATTTGCTTTTTGAATGTATTGTCCCTCAAATTTATAGGTGTAAAAGGACACATATCCACCTAACATCGTCTTTCCTTTTTCTGTTTGGGCATTGGCTTTAAAACTAAAAATGCATAGCAATGCTGCGAAAACTAATTTGTTTTTCATGTTAATTTCTTGAGTGTTTAATTAATCGCAGTATTAAAAATGATAATTCACACCAATAGCCGGGTTAAAGGAACTCAAGCCAAAAGTGAAAGCGTCATTCTTAAACGATGGTCTTTCTGCTATTTGCGAGGTTTCTTTCTGCTTGGAGTAACTTAACAAGGGGAATTGAAATTCAATAGCCCATTTTTTGGCTGGAAAAAACGCCAGTCCAGGACTAATTGCGGTGCTATACCTTGTGGACTTGTATGTGGTAATTCCGACTTCTCCATGCTCATCTACTTCTTTTTGGCTTCCTCGAATAGCATTTACATTAAAATCTCCAAAAAACTTGAAATTATCGGCAATTCTCGTGTAATACCTAACAAATGGAGATATTCCGTAATTGATTGACTGATAGCCAATATAAGTCATTTCACCTTGAATGGAGCCTTTTGTTTTTGACATGGAATAGTTTAAAGTGGTACCTACAGCCCAATTGTCGCTTACAAAGTAGCCAACTCTTGGTGCAATGCCAAAAGTGGTTCTTTTTGCTGGATTTTCATTTTCGTTGTTAGAAGTACTAAAGTTTACGCTTCCTCCCAATAAGAACTTTCCTTTTTCTGTTTGTGCGTTGCTCTTGAACGCGATGGCGCATAGCGCGGCCATGATGAATAGTTTGCTTTTCATTTTCATTTGTGTTTTGTGTTAATCAATATTAGTTAATAAAAACAATATTGTAGTTCTGCAACGAGAATGTTTCAAAAAAAGAAAAGCCCCTAATCCGCTAACCTTAAGGGTTTTGCATATTAGGGGCTTTTAAAAGGGTAGGAGGCCTTATTTATTGTTCAAAAACACAAATTTGTGATCGAACATATCTAATTTGATTTTACTGTCTTTATCTACTTTGCCAGCCAAAATCTCCTTAGACAACTCATTTAAAATGCGTTTCTGTATCACACGTTTCAATGGTCGCGCTCCAAACTGAGGGTCATAACCTAGTTCAGCTAACCAGTCCAATGCTTCGGGAGTTGCCTCCATTTCAATACCCATTTCAGCAAGTGTGTCCTGAACATGTTTAAACTGCAAGCTAACGATGTCTCGAAGCTCATTGCGATCAAGCGGAGTAAACATGATCAACTCATCAATCCTGTTTAAAAATTCAGGTCGGATGGTTTGTTTCAACAGCTCAAACAACTCGTTTTTAGTTTTCGCAATTACCTCATCGCGGTTCTCATCGCTCAGGTTTTTGAAATTATCCTGTATAAGGTGCGAACCGATGTTCGACGTCATAATAATGATCGTGTTTTTAAAATTCACTACACGGCCTTTATTATCCGTTAAACGGCCATCATCTAACACCTGTAACAAGATATTGAATACATCTGGATGTGCTTTTTCAATCTCATCTAATAACACAACCGAATAAGGTTTACGACGTACCGCTTCAGTGAGTTGTCCGCCTTCTTCATAGCCTACATATCCCGGAGGCGCACCAATTAAGCGTGAAACCGAATGTCGTTCCTGGTATTCACTCATGTCGATGCGAGTCATTGCATTTTCATCGTTAAACAGGAATTCTGCCAAGGCCTTCGCTAGCTCAGTTTTACCTACACCAGTTGTACCCAGGAATATAAACGAACCAATTGGTTTGCGTTTGTCCTGTAAGCCGGCACGTGAGCGGCGTATGGCATCAGATATCGCTTCAATAGCCTCATGCTGTCCGGCAACACGTCTATGCAGCTCAGCTTCAAGGTGCAATAGTTTTTCGCGTTCACTGGAAATCAATTTGGTTACCGGTATGCCCGTCGAACGCGCTACCACACCTGCAATGTCATCAGCGGTAACCTCTTCTTTTAGCATTCGGCCTTCAATCTGCTGACTCTCCAATTGAGCTTTTAACTTTTCAACTTTATCCTGAGCCTCTTTGATTTTACCATAACGCAGTTCGGCTACTTTTCCGTAGTCTCCGGCACGTTCGGCCTGATTGGCTTCCTGTTTGTAGTTTTCAACCAGTTCCAGCTCATTGTTAATATTGTCTACCAGGTCCTTTTCGCCCTGCCATTTTGCTTTTATTTCATCTCTTTCGGCAGAGAGATTGGCGATCTCTTCGCCCAGCGCTTTTACCTTTTTACTATCGTTTTCGCGTTTAATGGCTTCCCGTTCGATCTCCAGTTGCATGATCTTACGGTTCATTTCATCCACCTTCTCAGGCACACTGTCCATTTCCATACGAAGCTTGGCAGCGGCTTCATCCATTAAGTCGATCGCTTTATCCGGTAAAAACCTATCGGCAATATAGCGTTGAGACATCTCTACAGCCGCAATAATAGCCTCATCTTTAATCCGCACCTTGTGGTGGGTTTCATATCGTTCTTTTAATCCACGAAGGATAGAGATCGCATCTTGTGTATCGGGCTCATCGACGTAGACCTTTTGAAAACGACGCTCTAAAGCCTTATCCTTTTCAATATATTTCTGGTATTCATCCAGGGTAGTGGCACCAATCGCCCGCAATTCGCCACGGGCCAATGCAGGTTTCAAGATGTTTGCGGCATCCATTGCACCTTCACCACCGCCGGCACCTACCAAAGTATGGATCTCATCAATGAATAAAATAATATCGCCATCACTCTGAGTTACCTCTTTGATCACTGCTTTCAAGCGTTCCTCAAATTCTCCTTTGTATTTGGCTCCTGCAATTAGTGAACCCATATCCAGAGAGTAAACGGTTTTTGTTTTCAGGTTGGCAGGCACGTCGCCCTTGATAATTCTGAAAGCAATACCTTCGGCAATTGCAGTTTTACCAACGCCAGGCTCACCAATCAAGATCGGGTTGTTTTTAGTTCTTCTTGAAAGAATCTGAATCACCCGTCTGATTTCCTCATCACGACCAATTATAGGATCTAGCTTGCCTGATTCGGCATATTCATTTAAGTTACGTGCATATTTATTTAATGCATTGTAAGTAGCTTCTGCATTTTGACCGGTAACGTGGTTATCACCTCGTAAAGCAATAATGGCTTTTTTAAGGTCTTTCTCAGTTACGCCCTGATCTTTCAGGTGTTTAGCTGTATTGTCATTTACGGAAAGTAGGCCAAGCAACACATGCTCAACAGATACAAACTCGTCTTTAAACTCTTTTAAATAAGATTGAGCTTTTTGTAAAGCGGAGTTACTTCCCGAGGTTAAATACGGACTACTGCCCGAAACTTTAGGGAATTTCTCAATCTCTGCATCTAATTGTTGATTTAAAACATTTAGATTCACATTGAGCTTCTTCAAAACGTAAGAAACTACATTTTCATCAACAGTAAGCAAACCTTTTAAGATGTGTGCTGTCTCAATAGCCTGTTGCTGATTGCCTTGGGCTATTTCGGAAGCCTGTTGAATCGCTTCCTGTGCTTTTATAGTGAAGTTGTTGAAGTTCATATCAATCTATAAACAAAGTATATGCCGCCTTGTTTTTCTTAATAAAATCGGAAATTTTGTCTGTATTTAAAGAATTGTAGTGACTATTTTACCGATAAATATCAAACCACCATGAAATAATGTCTCTTTTCGGTAAATAAAAGCGCTGATTTATAGAGTTTAGATAAATTTCACGTCCTTTGTAGCATTAAATGAGAGAATTTATACGATTATATTTTGACGCTTACAAAGGGCTGTCTACTCCGGCATGGATGTTAGCACTCGTGATGTTGATCAACAGGAGTGGGGCAATGGTGATTCCCTTTTTAGGTGTTTATATGGTCAACCATTTGCATTTTGACCTCGAAGACACTGGAGTGGTGTTGAGCTGCTTTGGTGTTGGTGCTGTTGGTGGCTCTTTTTTAGGGGGATGGTTAACGGATAAAGTGGGACACTTTAAGGTGCAGCTGATCAGTTTGGTTTTGACGGTACCTGTATTTTTTTTACTACCTGAGTTAGATACGGTACTAAAACTTGGTCTCGGGGTGTTTATGTTAAGTATTATATCAGAAACTTTCAGACCCGCGAATTCGGTTTCTATTGCTTATTATTCAAAACCGGATAACATCATCAGATCCTTTTCCTTAAATAGGATGGCTATGAACCTGGGCTTTTCTATTGGTCCTGCTTTGGGCGGTTTTCTAGCTGCAGTTTCTTATACCTTTCTATTTTACGGCAATGCAATTGGCGCTTTTTTATCAGCAATATTGTTTTTCCTTTATTTCCGTAACCGTAAGGGGAATGACAGAAAAGGTGTTGCTCAGGAGGTTGTTGACGATCCAAAAGGAGATAGATCTCCCTATAAGGACACACTTTTTGTGCTTTTTAGTGTCCTGAGCTGTGTGTTTGCCATTTGTTTTTTACAATTGTTAAATACATTGCCTTTGTATTATAGGACTGTTTATCAACTTACGGAAGCAAATATTGGGGTGATCCTGGCCTTTAGTGGTCTGGTGGTATTTTCACTGGAAATGTTGTTGGTACATATTGCCGAGAAAAGGATGACCGCCAGGGCGGTAATTGTATGGGGCGTGCTACTTTGTGGACTGTCCTTTTTAATTTTAAACCTTGCGCATGGTATGTGGATATTATACGTATCCATGTTTGTGCTTTGTATCGCTGAGATTCTCGCCATGCCATTTATGGCTACGGTTACTTTACAACGCTCCTCGCTAAAAACAAGAGGTGCTTATATGGGGGTCAATGCTTTGTCTTTTTCGGTAGCACATATATTCTCTCCTTTTCTTGGAACTAGGGTTGCTGCCATTTATGGTTTCGAAACCCTATGGTACGGAACAGCTGTGGTATTGTTAATTACAGGTGTTGGATTTCTTATCGTGATGAAAAAAATGCGATTGTCAGATTTTTAAGGTAACAATTTAGGGTTTGGGTTGATATAGCTGTAGACCTAACCCTATATGTTATGAAAAAGCTCATCTCTAGTCTTGCTAATATTCCATTTTCTGTAATTGCACAGCAGTTTCCTGAAGCGCCGATGTGCTTTTATGCACTAAAAACGGTGCTGTCTGTTTTTGTGTTTCAAAATGGTTATAAAACACTTTTGGCGATGGATATGAAAAACCATGGCTGCGTATTTAACAGTGAAAAACCTATCGCCATTACGAGGGTAGGGTATAGAGCCTGGAAAGCGGGCATCGTTTACCGTATTTCTTTATGGGAGGTTGGGCTTGAAAAGGCATTGAGCACTTGCTTTGTAAGCCCTCAAAACACAAATGTAATTGAGTATTTTCCTTTAAAATGTCCGGTCGCTATACAGCCAGGAAAAACGTATTACATTACGCGTACCTATATCAGTGGTGGACCAAATAATGACCTTAGGGATTGCGTTGGCTGGTTGAGCAATAAAGAAGGTGGATCTCTTTACCCCGTTAAACAGGGGCCTATTATTTTAAGCCATGGATTTTTTAGTGATGATAGCAATCCGCTGCAAAGCGAGAGTATGTCGAACATACGCACGGGTACCTTGTTGCCTTTTATAGATTTTGAATATACCCTACAATACCGTTGAACAAAAAAAGGTGCCTTTTGGCACCTCTTTTTTATAAATTTTTAATCTGCTACTTCAATAGCTCGGCTAATCTTGAAGTTTGATGATCTGCCAGTTTTTGCAATGGACCTGCGGCCAACATTTTCATCATCATATTCAGATCTGCCGATATAATGTGTGAAGCTGTAGTACCACCTTTACCGTTATCTGCTACTGTCCATTTTAATTCAAGATCAAAAGGGGCTTTTTCTGTTGGAATAGCAGTAAGCTCTTTGTTCTCTACACGATTGGATATTTTGATAGCCAATTTTGCCATGTTTTGTATGGTAAAGCTTGCTTCATCTTCCGTAGATGACCAGTTGTAAATATTCTCAGGCATTAATTGCTGATGATTATTCATGTCTGCTAAAAAAGCATATACTTTTTCTACAGGTAAATTTACTTCAGTAGTACTTTCAATAACAGTCATTATAATTAGGTTAGTTTTTCTAATTCGTTAGCCCATTCAGCTGGGTTTCTACGCCATTTAGTTAAAAGATCTACATCTTTTTGTGCAATAAAACTATGCTCTGCAGCATAATCAATTAATGTATTGTAGTTAGATAGTGTTGCGTACCTGCATTTTGCTGCGGCAAAGTTTTCATCAGCCTGATCAAAACCATAGGTGAATATGGCAACCAATCCAGCAACAGAAAGTCCTGCTTTTCTCAATGCATCAACAGCTTGTAAGCTGCTTTTACCTGTTGAAATCAGATCTTCTATAACTACTACTCTTTGTCCTTCAATAATTTCACCTTCAATTAAGCTTCCTGTTCCGTGTTCTTTTGCTTTAGCTCTTACATAGACAAATGGTAATCCCAGTTCCTGGGCTACCAAAGCACCTTGAGGGATGCCGGCAGTGGCTACTCCCGCAATCACATCCACAGAACCAAATTCTTCCTGGATTAATTGTGTAAGTTTTTGTCTGATGTAAGTTCTAACAGATGGATGGGAAAGGGTGATCCTATTGTCACAATAAATAGGAGATTTCCAACCTGAAGCCCATGTGAATGGGTTATTTGGTTGTAACTTTATTGCTTTTATTTGTAATAAAAATTCAGCTACCTTTAATTCAATATCACTTTTATTATACATGGCGCAAAAATACGGATTTCTTTACAATTTGTGTCAACTCTACCCTAAACTATTATGATTAAGGAGTGTAGACAATTGAAGAAAATGCTCGGTTAAATAATTAATTCCTATGGAGCCAAATATCGTTAATTAAAACTGCTGGTAAAAGTTATTTTTTGGCTTTGGTTGATAATCAGTGTGATAAAGAATTTATTGAGAAGTTATGCGAATTGCCTGATGGCGATGAGGGGGCTTTATTAAATTTGGTTGGTGGGTGTTATTTCTGCCTTGTATAAAATTTCATTCTGTATATCGGTCTTTTTTTGGTGGAAACCTCGGTTGTTTAACCTGGGCTAGTCTTTTCGAATATGTCTATGGAACTTTGTCTTCTGGTCACACAAAAGATAGCGTTTTATATGAAGGAAATTAAGATAGAAAGATCGATTACCAGGCGCGGCGAGGATTCGTTAGCGCGTTACTTACAGGAAATATCAAGGTTTCCATTGCTTAATGTAGAAGAGGAAGTAATATTGGCCAAAAAGATCAGTTCCGGAGATAAAGCTGCATTGGAAAGACTGGTGAATTGTAATTTACGTTTTGTGGTGTCAGTTGCTAAAAAATATGAAATAGAGGGAATGCCCTTGGTTGATCTGATTTCGGAAGGGAACATAGGCTTGGTAAAAGCGGCAAAACGTTTTGATGAAAGCAGAGGTTTTAAATTTATTTCTTACGCTGTTTGGTGGATTAGACAAGCGATTTTGTATAGTATTGGGACCCATAAGCGGATGATTCGCTTACCTATGAATCAGTTGAGCGGCATCATGGATTTATGGAAGTCGGAAGGTTTGTTGGAGCAGCAGCTACAGCGTTTACCTACTTTAGCCGAGTTGACTGAATTTATGGAACTTCCGGACGAGCGGGTGCTTGATTATCTATCTAATTCTGGTGATGTTTTTTCATTAGACCTGCCATTAGAGGATGCGGAGGACAGCCCGATCGTGAATGTAATGACCGATCCGATGGCAATGCCGCCTGATGCTGGCTTGGAAAAGGAAGCTTTTTATATCAATATTCAGCGAATCATGAATTTGCTGAGTCCGCGCGATCAGAATGTTCTTCGGCTAGCTTATGGGATGGGAGGCGGCAGACCATTGCAAAATGAGGATATCAGTAATTTAATGGGATTGAGTTCAGAAACTATTCGCAGAGCTAAACAGAAAGCCTTGTTTAAATTGCGCGAAATGAAAGAGGTAAAAATGATGTTGCAATATCTGTAATAGTACCTTATTTATTTCGTGGTAATTCTGTACTTTTAAAAATTGATTTTCATCGGTAAAATGTGCATTAGAACAGGTATGGACAATCATTTTTAAAATATTGGTAACAAATTATGAAAACTTACAGGATTTATATCAACGATAATACACTATATATAACGGATGCTGTTCCAGATTTATCTGTAGAATTTGAACGTTTAAGTGTTGTGGGCTTTGATTTTTCGACATTTTATAAACAAGTAAATGGTATATCTGGTAAATCATACTTGTTACTTGATCCAGATCCAAAGAGCTTGTTCAAAAAAATAAAAAGTAGCTGTTTAATTATTAAAGCAGCCGGTGGATTGGTGGCCAATGCCAAAGGGAATTACCTTTTTATTTTCAGGAATAAAAAATGGGATTTGCCAAAGGGAAAGGTCGAAACTGGAGAGAAAATGAAAGAGGCTGCATTGCGTGAAGTAGAGGAAGAGTGTGGTGTAAAGATCTTTAGCAATGATGAAAAATTATGTAAAACCTATCATGTGTATACATTAGGAGCCAAAATAGTTTTAAAGAAAACCAATTGGTATAGCATGACGGTTAAAGGGGTTCCAAAGCTGATTCCACAAAAAGAAGAAGGAATCACTAAAGCTTGTTGGTTAAGTAGAACCGAATTGGCCCCTGTCCTGAAAAATACCTATCCTTCTATCGTACAGGTATTGGAAGTTGGAGATATTGTACTCTTAGGATTATAAAATATGCGCAAGAGGAAGCCTTTATAAAAAAGGAAGCGCCTCTTGTGGTAAAAATTGACTTACATTTCCATTGTTGCGCAAGATGTCGCGGACAATGGTTGAGCTGATCGCAGAATATTCAGGTTTGCTCAATATAAAGATAGTTTCCATTTCAGGCATCATAGTTTGGTTGATTTGTGCAATGGCTCTTTCATATTCAAAATCTCCCACAGAGCGAATCCCTCTAACCATGTATTTTGCATTTATTTTTTTGCAAAAATCTACTGTTAAGCCTTCATAAAGTTGCACCTCGACCTGTGCTGTATCGGCAAATACTGTTTTTACAATTTCCTCACGTTGCGCTGCGGATAAAAAGCTTTGCTTTGAACTGTTCAGTCCAATGCCCACTACAATTTTATCGAATAGGGGTAAGGCGCGCTTTAATATATCTACGTGAGCGATGGTTATAGGATCGAATGAACCGGGAAAAAGTGCAATCTTCATAGGGTTAGATTTTTTCAAAAAAACTGAAAGAGGAATTGCCATACCTTCTGGTTTCTTTATAACCCGGTTGGTCTCTCATCTTTAGTAAAGATGGGTGTTCTACTATTAATAAGCCGTTATCAGTAAGTAAATTGTTCTTCATCACCAGTTCCGGTATCAATGGAATGGTTGGTAAGTCGTAGGGCGGATCTGCAAAAATGATTTGGTAGGTATCCTGGTGATTTTCCAAAAATTTAAAAACATCCGCTTTTTGGACGTCTATTTCTGGTAGGTCGTACTTTTTAATCACTGATTTTACCCAGTATACACAGCCTGAATGCTTGTCTACCGCAGTGACTTGTTTTATTCCTCTTGATGCAAATTCAATGCTAACGTTGCCAGTTCCGCAAAACAGATCAAGTACCCTGCATTCTTCAAAATCGTAAGTATTGTACAGGATATTAAAAAGTGCTTCTTTGGCCATATCCGTGGTGGGCCTTACCGGTAAACTTTCTGGAGCATTAAGGCGAATGCCTTTTAATTTTCCTCCTATTATTCGCATAAATCAAGGGCTAGTAAGCTGCTGTAATAATGAGCAGGCATATCATCTAATATTTTGTGGTCTATTTCTTTAGCAGGAGGCAAATTGAAATTGATGTCGCTAAAGTACTTTGCTATACATTGATAGTAACCATCTCCTGAATGTATAATGCCACTTAATTGGATCTCCGTGTCGGCTGTATTGATGTTAAGCTGGTTAACGATCAATAAAAGATAGTAATTAAACTCTTCGGCGTTATCGGTCTGGTAATAATTTTGAAAGATCAACTTTTCACCGGTACGATACAAAGCATTGAAGGACGATGCAGTGAAATCTAGCAATAGGCTCGTTTTGTTGTTTTGAGCTGCAAGTGCCAGTACAGGTGCATTTTGAGTATACAATTTGCAATTGTTTAGCGATGCGGCCAATGTTTCCTCTGTAAATTGTTGAAGGGTAAAGATGGAAGTAAAACCAAATGTTTTAAATGGCCTGGTATATAGGTTGTTTGACGGTGCTTCGGTAAAGAATTTAGCATATTGGTTGAGCTGTTCTGGATCAAACAGTTCATTGGGAATATTGATGGAATTCTCTGTGTATACAGCAGCTTTAATTTCTTTAAAAGCTAAGGTTAAGTAAACATCATTTTTAAGTTTAGCGGCCAGCATTGCCGGTACATTGTCACATTCCTGCTCATCATAAACTGCTTTAAGTTGTCTGCTGCCCTTATCTATGATTGCATAAGAGAAACTATCTGGTGTTATTTTTAACAACAGGTCGCAATCTGCAGCCGTATTCAGGTCAAAATCAGGATCAACCAATAGTATGCTGTTTTTATTATCCATATTAGCAAAATTAATCCTTTTTTCTATAAGATCACCATCGCATATTTGTTAAATGGATAAAGCAGCAATTATTGCCCAATCTTACGAATTTACGCCGACTGCTGAACAGCTTTCTTTTTGTAAAGAAATGGCTTCCTTTTTGTCGCAGGACTTGGATAATCAGTGTTTTATATTACGCGGTTATGCGGGGACGGGTAAAACGACTTCGGTAGGCGCTTTGGTAAAGGCTTTGGCAAAATTTAAAATCCGTTCGATATTAATGGCACCTACAGGAAGGGCTGCGAAGGTAATGAGCAATTACACGGGTAAAAAAGCACTAACTATTCATAAAAAAATATATAGAAAGAAGTCGGCCGTTTCGACGGATCTTACCTTTCAGCTGGCACCGAACCTGGCCGAACATACGCTTTTTATCATTGATGAGGCTTCGATGATTGCCGATGAGTGGATTACGCACACTGGTTCTTCCTTTTTAAAGGATCTTATGGAATTTGTGTACAATGGAAAAAACTGTGCGGCTTTATTTGTGGGTGATACCGCTCAGTTGCCACCAGTCGGCAGTATTGATAGTCCGGCTTTAAATCCAGCATATATCGCATCAAAGTTTGGTGTCCAGGTTAAAACTGTTGAGCTGAAAGAAGTGGTGCGTCAGGAAAAGAAATCGGGGATATTGGCCAATGCGACCATGCTGCGTAAGCTGATTAATGATTTGGAAGCGGATAGTGATGGAGAGGTAATTCTGCCTAAATTTATCACTAAAAACTATAAAGATATTTTCAGGATGACAGGCCTAAAACTGGTTGAGGGTCTGGAGTATGCTTATAGTAAGTTTGGCATTGAAAACTCCCTGGTTGTTTGCAGGTCTAATAAATCTGCCAATGTGTACAATCAACAGATTAGGGCCAGGTTGCTTTACCGGGAGGAGGAGCTTACTGGTGGCGACCAGATTATGGTGGTCAGGAATAATTACTTTTGGCTGCCTGAAAATGAATCTGCCGCTTTTATTGCTAATGGCGATATGGCCAAAGTGGTAAGGGTAAGAAATACCGAGGAACGTTATGGCTTTCGTTTTTCTGAGGTGCAATTGGAGTTTATGGATTTTCCAGATGTGGGGCTGGTTACCTGTAAAGTGATGCTGGATACGCTGACTATAGAAGCACCTAATTTATCCTACGAACAGGGAAATAAGCTATTTGAACAACTGAATATCGATTATGAGCATATCAAAAATAAGCGGGATAGATTTAATGCAATTAAAGAGGATCCTTATTTTAATGCGCTGCAAATTAAGTTCGCCTATGCGGTAACTTGTCACAAAGCTCAGGGTGGACAATGGGATGCTGTATTTGTTGATCAGGGTTATTTAACGGATGAAATGGTAGACATGGATTTCTTAAGATGGCTATATACTGGGGTGACAAGAGCGAAAAGAGAATTATTTTTAGTAAATTTTGCTGCTAACTTATTTTTGGCTCCTGCCGAGGATCAATTTTAAATTTTAAAAAACTGTAATTATGAGATTTGCATATTCTATTAAACAAAAAATGAAGATCGCAATGTTGTTGTTCTGCATCATGGCCTGCACCTTGTTGATTCGTTTTTTGGAGGATAAAAGTGTAAAGAGTATGAATGAGTCATTCGTATCGATGTACAATGATAGGCTGATCCCTGCAACTGATTTGTTTTATGTGGCCGAGAATGCTTACTTAAAAAAATCTTTGTTTGAAGATGCTTTGTATGGATCAGATCAACTTTTTGATGCTGCAAGCCTGAAGTTACAATTGAGTAAGCTAAACCTTTCTACTGATTCATTGATTAATAAGTATGGTAAAACTTTTCTGGTGAAGCAGGAAAAGGAACAATTGGAGGCACTTAAAAAAGGTCTTGAAAGTACAGTAGGTGTAGAAAATAGAATATTGGCTATTGCAACAGCTCAAGGTGTAGAAGAGGCCAGAAAGCTCTACAATAATGAGGGAAGGGAATCGTCAAACCAAACAATAAAGAAATTATCGGCGCTGATGAGTATTCAGAAACAGATAGCGGAAGAGTTAATCAAGGATTCGGCCTTCATGGTGTCCGGCAATAAACTGTATTCTAGCTTCCAGGTAGTTCTGGCCATTGTTATTGGTATTTTAATCGTAGGGCTTGTATTTACTTCTAATGTGGTAAAGATTAACAATGAGAAGTTTAATTTGAATTAAGCAGCTATTAAAGGGATGGTAATTTGAAAGGTTGTTCCTTCATGTTCTTTACTATTTACAGTTATCGAACCGCCGTGGCGTTCAATAATTTGTCTGGAGATGTGCAATCCTAAGCCGATTGATTTTTCCCCTTTAAGTCCCGGTCGGCGTGCTTTAGAAAACTGATCAAATAGCATTTCTTTTAAGTTATCAGGGATGCCAATTCCAAAATCTGTAATTCGGATGATGCAAGTGTCTGCCGATCTGGAAAGTTCAATATTGATAGGTGTTCCTACTTTGGAGAACTTTAATCCATTTCCTATAAGGTTATCTATAACTCTGGTTAGTTTAGATGGATTAACAGCAGCTATAAGTCCGTGCTCATCTGGTTTAAAATTTATAATTCTTTCCTTGTTCAGGTTTTTTTGCCAGTTGTCGCAAATTCCGTTCATGAAGGCGATCATATTGGTTGTTTGAAGCTGGAATGGGGCCTTGTCATTCTGTGCTACTTCAATCAAATCGTTGATGATGCTCTTTGCCTGACGTGTAGAGGTAAGAATAAGCTGCATTTCCATGCTATTTTTATTCGAATCTTCTTCCAAAGCGATCCGGGTTAATGCCTCTATATTATTAAGTGGGTTTCTAAGGTCATGTGCTACAAATCCAAGGATTTCTCCTTTTTGATGGTTAAGGATTTGAACTTCCATATTCTTTTCTTCCAGTTGTTTAACTTTTACAAATTGCTCGGCCTTAAAGTAATAGCCGTATCTGGAGCAGGCGTAGAGGAAGAATGCGAGTACCCCAGACATGATGATGTTGAGTAGTTTCTGTAGATGACTGATGTCGGGTATAAGCATCGCAGCAATAAACAGGCATACTACGTAAATGGAAATGATGATGATCTGTTTAAATTCAAGTGCAAAGAAAACACTCACAGCCACTACCCCGGTGAGAAATATGGTTAGTGTGTTTTTCGGATTAAATAGGGAAAAAAGGTAGCTTACCGTAAAAGATGTAGTCAACAGGAACATGCAAAATAAAACGACCAATATGTTCCTGCCGGCGGTTTTCCAATGTGAAGACTTTAAAGCGTAACCACTAACAAGTATAAACAAGGATGAACCTGAAATCTGCACCCAGTTTAGGGTATTGTAGAGGTTAAGATTAGGCATAGCTCCTAATGCTTCCTGGTAAAATATGGAGATAGTTCTTACTGCAAGAGCAATGACAAGTAAAACCATTCCTAAAATGGTGACCTGCCTGATATTAATGTAACTATAAGTATCTTGAAACTCAATGGAATACTTTTTTGGAATTCTGTATCTAAATAAACGAAGCACTTTGTTTTTTTGCTAGTAAAAATAACGAAAGGAAATGAAGTTGTATGATTATTATATTATTTTTACTGTAAGTAATTAATATTTATGATGGCTATGATACATAAAATTTATTTGTTTATGCTGCTGCTTTCAATAAACATTGCAGTTAATGCTCAGGAAAAAGACTCTTTAAGCTATAAATTTAGCCTGAAATCTGCGATTGATTTTGCCTTTACACATCAAACAGCTATCCTGAACGCAACCGTTGATGAGGAGATTGCTCGCAATACGGTAAAGCAAACTGTTGGTATTGGTTTGCCACAGGTGTCCACTTCTTTTAATTTTCAGGATTTCCTGAAATTGCCAACAACATTGTTGCCAGGTGAATTTGCTTCTCCACCCTCTAGTACGCCTATTCCTGTTACGTTTGGTACAAAGTACAGCTCTACACTAGGTATTCAATTAAATCAGTTATTATTTGACGGAAGTTATATTGTAGGGCTACAGGCGTCGAAAACTTACAAAGAATTGTCGGTAAGAAATAGTAAACGCACAAGAATAGAAACGGCAGTTGCGGTAACTAAGGCATATTATTCGGCATTGGTGAGTAAGGAGCAACTGGGCTTAATTGATGCTAACCTTGCACAACTCACAAAATCATTAAATGACACAGAGGCGATGTTTAAGAATGGTTTTTCGGAAAAGATTGATGTAGACAGGCTTCAGGTTTTGAAAAATAATTTGGAAACTGATCGGGAGAATGTGCTCAGGATGTTCGCTGTAAATGTTGATTTACTTAAATTTCAAATGGGGATGCCTATACAAGCTAGTCTTGCGCTTACGGATAAGATTAGCGATGTAAGGTCCGAGCCTGTTGTTTTACAAGTGTCCGATACTACCGCTTATAAGGGGAGAATAGAGTATAATTTACTAGAAACGCAGAAAAAATTAAACGAGTTAGATTTAAAGCGGCAAAAAAGTATGTTTTTACCCACTTTATCAGGATTTGCGAGTGCATCTAAGAGTTTTCAATCAGATGAGCTTCAAAAACACTTCGAGCAGAGCTTTCCAACTTCAGTAATCGGGTTTACACTTTCCTGGAATATCATTAATGGCGGGCAGCGTATTTATCAGGTCCGCAATGCGAAACTGACAGTTCTGAAGTCGGCAAATGATATGCTGAATTTAAAGAATGGCATTGCCTTAGAGATTTCAACTAGTCAAAAAGCTTATTTGAGCAGCTTACGCTCAGTTGAAAACCAACAGCGAAACCTTGGTCTTTCGAATGAAATACTTAGAGTCAGTCGGATCAAATATGAGCAGGGGGTTGGTTCCAGTTTGGAAGTCACTATCGCCGAAACATCTTTAAAGGAAGCTCAAAACAATTATATCAAAGCATTATATGATCTGCTGATTAATAAGGTAGATTTAGATAAGGCTGCGGGAAGAATCAATTATTAACCTCAAAATACCCATAACGATGAAAACACCATTATATACAATCGCACTGGCCCTTTTCTTTGCTTCCTGTTCATCAGATAATCCTAAGGACAAAAAAGCAACATTGGAAAAGCTTAAAAAGGAGCGGACGGAACTGAATGGGAAAATAGAAAAGCTAGAATCGGAATTAGGTCAGACTAAAAAGAAGGATGATTTTAAAGATGTAGCGGTAACGGAATTAGCTGAAATGCACTTTCGGAATTATGTGGAAGTACAAGGACGGGTTGATGCGGAAGAGAATGTAGATATTATGCCTGAAGTACCGGGGACGGTGACTGCCATTTATGTAAAGGCGGGACAGCGTGTCAATAAGGGGCAGGTATTGGTTCAGTTAGATGATAAGGTGTTGAAGCAAAGTGTTGCTCAGCTGCAAACTCAATTGGATTTGGCCACTACTGTTTTTAACCGTCAGAAAAATCTGTGGGACCAAAAGATAGGTACTGAGGTTCAATATTTAACGGCGAAGAGTCAGAAAGAAGGATTGGAAAGACAACTTGCAGGCTTAAAATCGCAGGCCTCGATGAGTAAGGTGAAAAGTCCGGTTTCGGGGACTGTGGATGCGATGGACCTGAAATTGGGGCAATCTGTAGCGCCTGGATCACCGATGGGAATAAGGGTGGTAAATGCCGACAGACTTAAGGTGAAGGCGCTTGTTTCTGAAAATTATGGGGGAAAGGTAAATCAGGGTGATGAGGTTAGCATTTCTTTACCGGATGTGCCAGAGAACCTGAATGCAAGGGTTTCTTTTGCGGCTAAGATGATCGATCCGGTTTCGAGAGGGTTTAATGTGGAAGTGAAATTACCTTCAAATAAAAAATATCGTCCTAATATGGTGGCCATATTAAAAATCATAGACTATAGCAATGATAGGGCGCTCGTGGTTCCGGTAAATGCGATACAAAAATCGGAAAGTAGTGAATATGTTTTCATCGCGGAGAATGGTAAAGCAAAAAAGGTAAATATTAAGACAGGAAAGGTTTCGGATGGAAAATCAGAGGTTTTATCAGGTTTAAAAGTAGGAGATAAGGTGATTGTTACTGGTTTTCAGGACCTGAACGACGGGGATTCGGTTAAATTATAAATTGATTATTCATAATAGGATATGAAGGACGTTAATAAAGAGTTTGGACCGTCTAGTTGGGCGATAGATAACAGAACGGCTATATACGTATTTACGTGTTTGCTGATGATTGCTGGCTATTTTTCCTACCACAGTCTGCCAAAAGAGAATTTTCCGGAGGTTATTATTCCAAAGATATTTGTGCAAACAGTATATCCTGGTACTTCTCCTGCCAATATAGAGAACCTGGTGACTAAGCAGCTGGAAAAGGAAATTAGGGGGACACTGGGATTGAAAAAAATCACTTCCAATTCGTACCAGGATTTCTCCTTCATTACTGCCGAGTTTAATACAGGAGTAGATATAAAGGATGCCAAGCAGCGGGTAAAAGATGCGGTAGATAAGGCAAGGACAGATCTTCCATCTGATTTACCGGCTGATCCGGTGATCATGGATATCAACCTTTCTGATCTGCCAATTATGTATATCAATATTTCTGGTGATTATGACCTAAAGAAATTAAAGGAATATGCTGATGATATTCAGGATCGGGTTGAAGGCTTGAAAGAGATTGCCGGAGTGGATATTGTGGGGGCGCTGGAACCTGAGATACAGATCAATGTTGATTTACGGAAGATGGAAGCTGCACATATCTCATTCAATGATATTGCAATGGCGGTAAGTAAAGAGAATAAAACCATATCTGGGGGCTCCGTGAAGATGGACGGGATGCTGCGAACTTTAAATGTTAAAAAAGAGTTTAAGGATGCTGAAGAGATTGGTAATCTTATTGTTAAAACACCTTCTGGTGGTTCTGTTTATTTAAAGGATATTGCCGAGGTAAAGGACTCATTTAAGGAGCAAAATAGTTACGCCCGATTGTACGGGAAAAATGTAATTACCTTAAATGTGAGGAAGCGAAGTGGCGAAAACCTGATTGAGGCCTCGGATAAGATCAATGCACTATTGAAGGAGATGAAGGGGAAGGTGATTCCTGAGAAACTGAACATTACGATTACGGGAGATCAGAGTGATCAGACTCGGGTTACACTTCATGATCTGATCAATACCATCATTATTGGTTTTATTTTGGTAACACTGATTCTGATGTTTTTTATGGGGGTAACCAATGCGCTATTTGTAGCGATGTCTGTGCCGCTGTCTATGTTTATTGCCTTCCTTTTGATGCCAGTGTTGGGGGGCGTATTCGATTTTAATTTTACGATGAACATGATGGTCTTGTTCTCTTTCTTGCTGGGGCTGGGAATTGTGGTGGATGATGCAATTGTGGTGATAGAGAATACACACCGTATTTTTGACAATGGTAAAGTTCCTATTGTACACGCGGCTAAAGTAGCTACCGGGGAAGTGTTTTTACCGGTGTTGTCGGGTACTTTGACGACATTAGCACCTTTTTTTCCATTGTTGTTCTGGCCTGGGATTATTGGTGAGTTTATGTATTTCTTGCCGGTCACACTGATTGTTACTTTATCGGCTTCGTTGATTGTGGCTTATATCATTAACCCTGTCTTTGCGGTTGATTTTATGAAACCTCATCATGACGATGAAGGTCAGCGGCCTACTTTTAACAAGGCGGTTAAGCTCACGTTGTTGGTTTTTACAATTTTAGCGATACTTGGTTATTTGGCGAGTTTTTGGTTAGGTAATTTTGGGTTAGGCAATTTTGTGGTATTGCTGGCTTTGCTTTATTTACTGAATCATTTTGTACTGGTTCGAATGATCAAGAAATTCCAGACGGTAACCTGGCCTAAAGTTGTAAATGCTTACCATAGCTTATTGGTATGGGCTTTAAAACGTCCACGTACTATGATATGGAGTACTGTGGGCTTGTTTTTCTTTACCGTGATCCTGGTTGGCGTGGTGCCACCTAGAATTGTATTTTTCCCTGCTGCTGATCCTAATTTTGCATATGTCTACATTGAGTTACCGGTGGGTACTGATCAGGCTTATACCAGTAAGGTGGTGGAAAAGGTTGAAGCGCAGGTGACAAAGGTTGTAGGCCGCAATAACCCTGATGTTTCTTCTATCATTTCGAATGTTACGGTTGGGGTTACTGATCCGCAGGGTGAAGATCAGGGGGAGTATACGAATAAGGGTAAGGTAACGGTCGCTTTTGTGGCTTATGGTAAACGTAAGGGTGAGCGTACTATTAATTACCTGGATAAGATTCGCCAGGCCGTGAAAGGGATTCCCGGAGCAGAAATTACCGTTGCGCAAGAGCAGGGTGGTCCGCCAACAGCAAAACCGATCAGTATTGAAATTACTGGTGATGATTTGGATTCTATTGCGGTAACCGCCGATCAATTGAAGAAATTTTTGGATAACAAGCAGATTGCCGGTGTAGAGGAATTGAAAACCGATTTTCAGAACAATAAACCGGAGATCATTTTTAACATAAATAGGGAAAGAGCCAATCGAGAGGGGGTTTCAACGCAGGATATTGGTAATTCTTTAAGAGCTGCATTGTACGGATATGAGGTTTCAAAGTTTAGGGATGTAAATGATGATTATGAAATTAATGTACGTGCAAAGGAGGATCAAAGGAATAACCTGGAGGCCTTAAGGAATATGAAGATCACCTATCGCGATATGGGAATGAATGGGATCATCAGGCAGGTGCCAATATCTGCTTTTGCTGATGTAGATTATGTGAATACTTATGGTGGTATTAAGCGTAAACAACAAAAAAGGATCATTATTCTTTCTTCTAATGTATTGTCGGAGTATAATGCCAATGAGGTGGTCGCTAATATTCAAAGTGAGATCAACGAGTTTAAGGCACCTGATGGAGTTGTGATCAAGATGGCTGGTGAGCAGGAAGAGCAAATGGAGACGGCAGCATTTTTAGGTACGGCGATGATTAGTGCATTGTTTATCATTTTAATTATCCTGGTGTTGCAGTTCAATTCTATCAGTAAGCCTATTGTTATTTTAAGTGAGATCTTGTTTAGCGTAATTGGCGTTTTATTGGGGATCACTATCTTCCGTATGGAATTGTCTATCGTTATGACGGGTTTAGGAATTGTTGCGCTTGCTGGTATCGTGGTGCGTAACGGGATATTACTGGTTGAGTTTGCAGATTTGATGGTTAGTCAGGGTATGGAGGTGCGGGAGGCTGTTATTGAAGCTGGTCGGACCAGGATGACACCAGTATTGCTGACCGCAACGGCAACTATGCTTGGATTGGTGCCACTAGCTGTAGGGCTAAATATAGATTTTGTGACGATGTTTACTGAATTGCATCCGCACCTTTATTTTGGTGGCGATAACGTTGCATTCTGGGGCCCTTTATCGTGGACAATCATCTTTGGGTTAAGTTTTGCCACTTTCTTAACGTTGGTTTTGGTGCCGTGTATGTATTTGGTTGCTGATAAGAATTCGAAAAGGATAAAGTCGTTATTTGGAAAAAAATAACTTTTCTCCTCTAAGGCTGCATTACTTGTCGCTGAAGAAGCTCCAAGAACGCTGAGGCCTTTTCGGAGAAGATAATTTTTCCAACTAGGCGCTTTATTTAAGGCGCCTAATTTGTTTATGGTTGGTGGGCTGAAATATAAAATTTGGTTAAAGCGTTGGTATGGTTGCTTTTGAGGTGATGATTTCTTGTATCAGCTGATCAATTTGTGTTTTGGTGATATTGGGCATGCAGATGATGTGCGACCATCCGCCTTCGGCAGCGAGTTGCCATTTTTGTCTAATTTTTAAGTCGGGCTCCGGGAAGTTTACAGTAATGGCGTTTGTATTTCTCCAGGCTGGGATACCTATTTCTTTAAGTTTCTGTTCCGCGTAACTGGCTGTTTCGAGGCAATGTCTGGCACGGTCTTTTAAACCTGCTATGCCTAGTTTCTTTATGGTATACCACAGAAATAGGGGACTATGCCCATTTCTGGAGCCGGAAATGGTAGTGTCCATGCTGCCGATGTAAGCTACGGAACGTGCAATTCGATCTCTATTTGATTTTTTAGCTATGACTACGCCACATGGCATTGGAGATCCGATAAATTTGTGGCCACTTATGGCTATGCTATCGGCACCATCTGCGAAATCAAATGCCGGTCTAGGTTCTATTAAAGCACTATAACTGCCGGATAGGGCACCGTCGGCATGGATATAATAATGTTTGATGGCCAGTTTTTTTAGGATGAGTTTAATTTTACTAATGTCATCACGCGCTTCGGTCATAGTGGTGCCTATATTGGCCATAATGATCACAGGCATATGCCTGTTCATGCGGATGGTGTTTTCCAGATCTTCATAATCGATTTCTCCATTGTCCTGAGTGCTGATTACGATGTTGGACATGTTTAAGAGATGTAGATTCTTTTGTACGCTGTAGTGTGTAGCCTCAGAGTAGTATACCATCCCTTTAGGGTGAATTTCTCTGGCCAGGTATAGGCCGTAAAGGTTGCCTTCCGAACCACCGTTAGTTACATAGCCCCACCAGTCGTGTGATTCTGCTCTAAATAGCTCGGCAAAAAACTGAACCACCTCTTTTTCAATTTCACGTGAACCTACTGCATAAGTCGAAGGGACAAAAGGATCACCCAGATTATTCATTGGGTATTCCATAAAGGGCATTAGTTCGGTATAGTTAAAGTCTTTAGATACAGGATATCCCATGAAGTAATCGGTATTTGTCTTTACTTCTTCTAGTAATTTTTCAAGTATTTGGTTTTCGCTTGTTGATAAGGAATTTGTATGCATTGCTTGGTTGTTTTGTACTGCAAAAATACCTTTAATGAAATAAAGTTTTAATAATGTTTCTTGATTAAGAATATTATATTGTTTGTTTTGTTTAATTGAAATAATGATTTGAAGTGGTGGGATTAAAACTGTTTCGACTTTAAGAAAATTTTGCGTTTGCTTGGACGTTTAGCTGATTTTTAAAATTTGAGTTTGGGTGTACTTACTTTAGTTCATTTGTTTTTTGTCAAGAAAAACAATTTATTCCAGTTCGCGAAGAGTCAACCAAAATTTCCTTTTACATTTGCGGCCAATTATAAAACGGCAATGCAATGAACGGACCTCTGGAAAACATTCAAACATCAATAGCTTCATTAAGAGCAGAAATTATCAATCATAAGGTTTACGCCGTAATTGAAGATCTGGAAGATCTGAGGATCTTTATGGAATATCATGTTTATGCGGTTTGGGATTTTATGTCCTTGTTAAAGTCTTTGCAGATTAACCTTACCTGTACTCAGGTTCCCTGGTATCCTGTTGGCTCGGGTAATACGCGCGCTTTGATCAATGAAATCGTTGCTGGAGAAGAATCAGATGTAGATGCAAATGGGGATAAGAAAAGCCATTTTGAAATGTATCTTGATGCGATGCAGCAGTGTGGAGCTGATATTACTCAGATTAACAGGTTTACAGAAACTTTAAAAGCTACCGGTGATTTTGAAAAGGCTTATACGCATTCGGATACACCAGCTGAAGCCAGAAGTTTTGTGGATTACACTTTCAAAATCATTAATAGTGGCGAGGCCCATTTGCAGGCCAGTGCATTTACCTTCGGAAGGGAGGATTTAATTCCAAATATGTTCCTGACTATTGTAAATGACTTGAACACGAAATTCCCAGATCAGATTTCTCTATTTAAATATTATCTGGACAGACATATTGAAGTTGATGGCGATCATCATAGTCATCTTGCTTTGGCTATGACTTCAGAGCTTTGTGGCGATAACGAGTCGCATTGGAAAGCAGCTGAGGCAGCAACCATCGAATCCTTAAAAAAGCGCATTGAACTTTGGGACGGTGCCTACGAGGAAATCATGGCAGTGAAAGGTTAATGCAGTAGAGAGGTAACAAAATATCATTATAAAATTTTCAGGAATAAAGCAAGTACACAGGATCCTTGGTTTACTCCACAATTCCTGAGTTAAACTCAAGCCTGTGTTTGTGACCAGGAATTTTGGTTGCTCAGAGCGGACCTAGGATTCATTTTTTTCTTCCTAAAGAAGAAAAAACTTATTCCAGACCGTGGAGTTCAACCTAAATTCCCTTTTTTAACATATTTTAACATTATACCCCCATTAAACACTGTGAAAAAATTAACGTTTGTCGTAATTTTCGCAACGAATAAAAAAATGGGTATAAATGGAAGAAGTAACTAATATTACTGAGCATTCATCGTATGGAACTGATATCCGTGCACTGAATGAAATGATTCAAAAAGAAAGTGCATTTATCGATCTCCTTTTTATGGAAATGGATAAAGTAATTGTTGGGCAAAGGTATATGGTAGAGCGCCTGATGATCGGTTTGCTTGCCGATGGACACATCCTGTTGGAAGGTGTACCGGGACTGGCAAAAACATTGGCTATTAACACCCTGTCTAAAGCCATCGATGCAGGTTTCAGCAGAATTCAGTTTACACCAGATCTTTTACCGGCAGATTTGCTGGGAACAATGATCTACAACCAAAAGAAAGAAGAATTTATTGTTAGAAAAGGTCCATTGTTCTCTAACTTTATTTTGGCGGATGAGATTAATCGTGCACCGGCTAAAGTACAGAGTGCTTTATTGGAAGCGATGCAGGAGCGCCAGGTAACCATTGGCGATAATACTTTCCCATTGCCTAAGCCTTTTTTGGTACTTGCTACTCAAAACCCAATTGAGCAAGAGGGTACTTACCCGTTGCCAGAAGCGCAAGTAGACAGGTTTATGTTGAAGGTTGTGATTGGTTATCCTAAAAAGGAGGATGAGAAAAAGATCATGCGGGCAAATATTGCACCTCAAGGTATGCCTAAGGCTAATGTAGTGATTCACACAGATGATATTTTGAGAGCAAGAAAGGTGGTTAGAGAAGTGTATATGGACGAGAAAATCGAACAATACATTATCGATATCGTTTTTGCGACACGTTTCCCTGCTGATTATAAATTGGCTGATTATAAGAATCTGATTAGTTTTGGTGCTTCGCCTCGTGCAAGTATCAATCTTGCCTTAGCTGCTAAAGCGTATGCTTTTATTAAAAGAAGAGGTTATGTAATCCCTGAAGATGTTAGGGCTGTTTGTCATGATGTATTGAGACATCGTATTGGGCTTACTTATGAGGCTGAAGCCGAAGATATCAATACGGAGACCATCATCACTGGAATACTAAATGCAGTAGAAGTTCCTTAGTATTATGGATACCAAAGACCTCTTAAAAAAAGTAAGGAAGATTGAGATCAAAACTCGTGGTTTAAGCAACCAGATCTTCTCAGGCGAATACCAATCGGCATTTAAAGGTCGTGGTATGGCCTTTAGCGAGGTGCGAGAATACCAGGTGGGAGATGAGATTCGTACCATCGACTGGAATGTAACTGCCCGTTTTAATCATCCTTATGTGAAGGTATTTGATGAAGAACGGGAAATGACAGTGATGTTGCTGGTGGATGTGAGTGGATCTAAGAATTTTGGAACACAGGTTCAGTTGAAGCAAGAATTGGCGACGGAACTATGCGCTGTACTTTCTTTTTCGGCCATACAGAATAATGATAAAGTTGGTGTGCTCTTTTTTAGCGATAAGGTAGAGAAATTTATCCCGCCAAAAAAAGGTCGAAGTCACATTCTGATGATCATTAGGGAGCTGATAGATTTTAAACCACAAAATAAGGGTACCAATGTGGCCGAAGGCTTAAGGTATTTTACCAGCGCTATCAAAAAAAGGTGTACTGCTTTTCTGATCTCAGATTTTATGAGCGGCCCTTTTGAAAATGAACTTAAAATTGCCAATCGTAAACATGACCTGGTTGCTTTAAGGTTATATGATATTCATGAAGAAGAGTTCCCTGATTTGGGATTGATTCCGGTGAAGGATGAAGAAAGTGGAGAAATTGAATGGATCAACACCAGTAGTAAGCAGGTACGTAATTCATTTAAGGCTGCGGCTTTGGAAAGGAATGGAAAGTTGGAAGATATGTTCAGAAAATCAGGGGTAGACTTTACCAAAATCGGGACGCATCAATCCTATATCAAGCCATTAATGACATTGTTTAAGAAAAGAGAAGCCAGAAGATAAGGGTATGAGACAATATTTTAATTTTAGCTGGTGCTTAATGCTGGCCTTAGCTGGTTTTACTTATTCGGCAAAAGCGCAGGACATTAGGGTTGAGGCTAAGCTAGACAAGACCACAATAGTGTTAGGAGATCAGACCAGATTACATTTGATTGTTCATTTGCCAGTTAATGGGCAGGTGGATTTTCCGGTGCTGGCAGATACCATTTCATCTAAAGTACAAATTGTTGAAATGGGTAAGACTGATACCATTGCCGATCAAAATAATCCAGGTGTAAAAACCATTAGCAGGCAATATACCATTACCTCTTTTGATGCAGGCTTACATATGATTCCTGCTTATACATTTGGTAGTAAGTCGGGAAATTTTAATACAGCTGCACTCCCCTTGGAGGTATTGGCTGTAAAGGTAGACACTACGAAGGCCATATATGATATTAAGGAACCTTTGGCGGTGTCTTATTCTTTTATGGACTGGCTTAGGGATAACTGGAAACTGGTGTTATTTGTGGCATTAGGGATCTTAGTAGTCGTTGGACTGATCTGGTACTTCATTAAAAAACGCAGAAATAAGCCTGCTAAAGTTGAAGCTCCTAAACCAATTGTTCCTTTGCATACCATCGCTTTAGACAAGCTGAATGCTTTGAAAAGCGAGAAATTATGGGAACAGGGTCAGATTAAACAGTACCATAGCGAGCTGACAGACATCATTAGGGAGTATTTGGAGAAAAGGTATGAAATCAATGCCTTGGAGCAAACATCTGAAGAGATCTTCGCCGGATTGCGCCATCTTGATATTTCGGAACAAAATACAAATAAGCTAAGGCAGATGTTGCTGCTTGCTGATTTGGTGAAGTTTGCCAAGGCAACACCATTGAACACAGATAATGAACAAAGTATGGAGAATGCAATCAGTTTTGTAATGAATACCAAAGCCGTTGTTGCTCCATTGACTGAAAATAAAGTACAAAATAAAGATAATGAATCTGTTTAGCGGAATTGAATTTGCCAATAAGGGCTTTTTCTGGCTCCTGATTATCATTCCTTTAATGATTGGTTGGTACATCTGGAGAAATAACAAACTTCAGGGGAGCCTGCGGATGTCAGCTTTAAAGGGTTTTTCATCCGGTAAAAAGAAGCGTAGTTATACTATTTTAAGGCATTACGGTATTGTTTTAAGGGTATTGGCATTGATCGCTTTGATTATTGCATTGGCAAGGCCTCAATCGGCTTTTAGTTGGCAAAACTCGACAACTGAGGGGATTGATATTGTAATTGCTACAGATATTTCTGGTAGTATGCTTGCGGAAGATTTGAAACCGAACCGCTTGGAAGCCGGTAAAAATATTGCGATAGACTTTATCAAAGACCGTCCGGAAGATCGAATAGGTTTGGTTATTTTTAGTGGAGAGAGCTTTACGCAGTGTCCACTTACTATTGATCATGATGTGTTGATTAATTTGTTTAAGGACGTTAACAATGGAATGATTGAGGATGGAACTGCGATTGGAATGGGACTGGCAACAGCAGTGAACCGCTTAAAAGAGAGTGAAGCCAAGAGTAAGGTTGTGATTTTGTTGACGGATGGATCGAATACTACAGGTTCTATTCCGCCAATGACTGCTGCCGAAATTGCTAAACAAATGAAGGTAAGGGTTTATACTGTTGGTGTGGGTACAAAAGGCTATGCGCCATATCCGGTAAAAACACCATTCGGGGTCGAGTATCAACAGGTTCCGGTTACCATTGATGAGGATGTATTGACTAAGATTGCTAACACTACTGGTGGAAAGTATTTCCGTGCTACTAATAATGAAAAACTAAAGCAGATTTATCAGCAAATAGATCAATTGGAAAAGGCAAAGATTGCGGTTACGCAATATCATAAAAAGACAGAGCGCTTTTTGCCTTTTGCTTTAATCGCATTGGTGTTGTTGCTGGCTGAGTTTTTATTGAGAAATACAATTTTTAAAGGAGCTTTAACTTAAACAGATGCTACGTTTTGAACATATAGAATTTTTATGGGGCTTAGCAGCCGTTCCACTATTCATCCTGATCTTTTTATGGGTGCGTAGATGGAAAAGAAAAGCTTTATTGGCTTTTGGTGATCCACATACGGTAAGAAGGATGATGCCTGAGGTTTCGTTGAGTAGACCGGGTTTAAAGTTTGTATTGTACACATTGGCTTATGCTTCTTTGGTGGTCGGTATTGCCAATCCTCAGATAGGAACTAAAATGGAAGAGGCGAAAAAGGATGGTGCAGATTTGATGATTTTGTTGGATGTTTCGAACAGTATGTTGGCGGGTGATTTGGCCCCTAATAGACTGGAGAACGCCAAGCGTGCCATTTCGCAGTTGATTGATAATTTACATAACGATCGAATAGGGATTATCATTTTTGCTGGCGAGGCTTATGTTCAGTTGCCTATAACAACGGATTACTCTGCGGCTAAGTTGTTCTTGAATAACATTACTACTGATATTGTGCCAACACAGGGTACTGCGATTGGTGCTGCGATTGATATGGGGATGAAATCCTTTAATTTCGTGAATGGTACCAGTAAGGCGATGATTTTAATGACGGATGGTGAAAACCATGAGGATGATGCAGTTTCGGCAGCTAAAAGTGCGAGCGCGAAGGATGTAGCCATACATGTGATTGGTGTGGGATCAGCTGAGGGGGCACCCGTGCCTATTTACAAGAATGGCAGACCGGTAGGTTTTCATACTGATGAGACTGGAAAAACGGTGGTGACGAAGTTGAACGAGGCGATGTGTAAGGAGATTTCGGAAGCCGGGAATGGTGTGTATGTGAGGGCTAGCAATGCCAATAGTGGTTTAAACATCGTGATGGATCAGGTAAATAAAATGGAAAAGAAAACGTACGACAGTAAGTCATTTAAAAACTATGAAGATAGGTTCCAGTTTTTCCTTGGATTATCTGTTTTGCTGTTGTTGCTAGAGTTTTTAATCTCCAACCGTAGAAACTTGAAATTAACTGAGTTGAATTTGTTTGAAGTGAGGTAGTTATGAAGCAATTGATCATTATTATATATATTGTATTACAAGGAGCTGTAGTTTTTGCACAGAAGGAGAAGAAATACATCCACAACGGCAATAAGTTATATCAGCAACAAAAATATGCAGAAGCTGAGGCAAGCTACCGGCAGTCGGTAGAGAAAACAAAGGAATCTGTAGCTGGTAATTTTAATTTGGGCGATGCTTTGTACAAGCAGAAGAAATTTGAGAATGCTGCACAAAAATTTACGGAGATTGCATCCTCATCAGAAAACAAAGCGGTAAAGGCGCAAGCTTACCATAATTTGGGTAATTCTTTGTTGGAAAATAAAAAGCTGGAAGAGAGTATTGAGGCCTATAAAAAATCTTTGATCAATAATCCTAAAGATGATCAGACGCGGTATAATCTGGCTTATGCTCAGGAAAAATTGAAGCAGCAACAGCAGCAGGATAAGAACAATAAGGATAAAAATAAAGACAAGAAAGATCAGGATAAGAAGGACAAGGATAAGCAGAATAAGGATAAGAAAGATCAGGATAAAAAGGACCAGGATAAAGATCAAAAAGACAAAGACAAGAAGGATCAGGACAAAAAAGATCAGCAGGGGCAACAGCCACAGCCAGATAAGTTGTCTAAAGAGGACGCTGAAAGGATGTTGGAGGCCTTGAAAAATGAAGAGAAAAATACCCAGGATAAGTTGAAAAACAAAAAAGCAAAAGGGGTAAAGGGACGTATTGTTAAAGACTGGTAAAAGGGGTATTATATAATGAAAATGAGATATTATTTATTGTCGGTATTGCTTTTATGGTCGACCATTGGTTTAGGCCAGATAAAGGTTACTGCATCAGTAAGTTCTAATCAGGTGGCAACTGGTGAGCAGTTTGAGATTACTTTTTCAACTACTGGAAATCCGGAATCATTTGATCCACCTGCATTTAACGGGTTTGAGGTAGTTGGTGGGCCTAATCAATCGTCCAGTTTCAGTTCTGTCAATGGAACTACAACGGCAAGCATTTCTGTAAGCTATGTGCTGATTGGAGTTAAAGAAGGGGAGTATGCTATTGGGCCAGCAAGTATGGTGGTCAATGGTAAGGCCTATAAATCTAACGGCGTAAAAATAAAGGTAACAAAGGGAAGAGCTGTTCTTCAGCAGTCGGGACAATCGGCTCAAGGAGGTCAGAGGGGCGCAGTGCCTACTGGCAATTCTGCTGACCTTTCGAAGCGGTTGTTTTTGAGAGCAATCGCCAGTAAAACGAATGTTTACCAGGGCGAGCAAATTGCGGTTACTTATAAGCTATATGCGAATATCGCCATTGTTGGCAATGAGCCTGAGAAATTACCAGATTTCAACGGATTTTGGAGTCAGGAGATTAAAAATGGCAGTCAGAGTGTGGAATGGAAAGAGGAAGTTTACAACGGGACCAGATATCATGTCGGAGTACTAAAAGAGATTATTTTATTCCCAGAACGTTTTGGAAAGCTAACGCTTGATCCTTTGATTATGAATTTTGTGGTGCGTAAAAATGTGCCATCCAATGATCCTATTGAGCAATTTTTTGGTGGTGGTTCTTATGAGGATGTGAAGTATAAAGTGAAAAGTGCACCTGTAACCATTAATGTAAAAGCCCTGCCTGATGCTGGTAAGCCTGAGGGTTTTGAAGGTGCTGTAGGTACTTTTGCAATTGGTGCTGCGATTGATAAATCATCGGTTAAAGCAAATGAAGCGGTTAATTATACACTCAAAATAACGGGCTCTGGTAATTTGAAGCTCTTGAAAGCACCTACTGTGAATTTTCCTGCAGATCTGGAGAAGTATGATCCGAAAATCACAGATCATCTAACTGAAAGCTTGAATGGTGTTTCTGGAAGCAGGGAGTTCAGTTATTTGCTTATTCCAAGACATGAAGGGAATTATACTATTGAACCTTTAAAATTCTCCTATTTTAATCCTGCTACCCAAAAGTATGTGACCTTAACTGCGGGACCTTTTAATTTAAAAGTCGCTAAAGGTGCTCCGGGGTCGAATGTTACAGCTTATGCTTCGGGTAACCAGAAGGACATTAAAATGTTGGCAAAAGATATCGCTTACATTAAAACGAGTACATCAGGTTTACATAAAAAGGGTAGTTCTTTTTACGGATCGGCAACTTACTACAGTTTACTTTGTTTAGGTCCTTTGCTGTTTATTGGTGCCTTGGCTTATCGTAAACGATACAGAGATAATAACAGAGATCAGGTGAAGGTAAAGGGTAGAAATGCCAATAAAATTGCGGCTAAACATTTGGCGAGTGCAAAGAAACAATTGCTGGCTGGAGATAAAAAGTTATTTTATCAAGATGTTTATAAAGGACTATACCAATACCTGAGTGATAAGTTTAATATTCCTGCTGCGGAATTGAATAAGGATAATATCAGTGAGCAGCTAAATGTGGCTGGCATCGCAATGCCATTAATCAGTCAACTCACAGAGACACTGGATTTGTGCGAAATGGCACGGTATGCTCCTGTCTCCGGAATTTCAGATCAGGAAGTATTTGATAAAGCTAAAAGTATCATTAATGACATTGAAGAGCATGGGTAACCTTTTGAAATATAGTTTGTATGTATGGCTATTACTGTTGGCCATCCCATTTTGCGTAACAGCAAAGGAGATCAATGCTGAGACATTTCTCCAGCAGGGGAATGAGGCTTATGCAAGGAATCGTTTTGAGGATGCTGCGGCGGCTTATAAGCAGGTATTGGATGCGGGCTATGAATCTGCGTCAGTTTATTTTAACCTGGGGAATGCGCAATATAAGTTGGCCGAAATGCCTGCTGCAATTTTAAACTATGAAAAGGCATTGAAGTTGGCACCTGGTGACGCAGATATTAAGCTGAACTTACAGTTGGCAAACCTTAAAATAACGGATAGAATCGAAGAGATACCTGAGTTTTTTCTGAGCAAATGGTGGAAAGGATTTATCTTATTCTTTTCTCTAAGTACCTTATCTGTATTTACAATTGTGTGCTTTATTGCAGGCTTTATTTTGCTGATCGCTTATCTGTTTTTGATTTCCGTTTGGCCGAAAAAGATGGCCTTTTATACTGGGATAACTGTGCTTTCCTTAGGCTTGATCTTTCGAGTGATGTCTAGTGTACAATCAGATTACCTGGATGGCAATCCGCAGGGGATCGTTTTTAGTGGCGCTGTTGATGTAAAAAGCGGTCCTGATGGACAGCAGAAAACATTGTTTGTGATCCATGAAGGTACAAAAGTGAGTATTTTGGAACGGAATAATAATTGGGCAAAGGTCGTGTTGGCCAATGGCAACGGGGGATGGATAAAATTGATGGATATTAAGGAAATATAAGCTCCTTAAAAGGGGCTTACCTTGATTGATTTAATATAATTACGCGCTTCCTCAATCTTTTCCGGGAATAAAATACGATCCTTTAATCGATCTGCTATTAAAGATAAGAATGCACTGTCAGACATTTTTATCAGGTTACCAGTATTCTTTTTCTTGGTTCTCATAATACAAATTTAAACATTATTTTTTGTAACGAAGATGGAGTCATATTTTTTGTTCTGGATATACTCTTCCATAATAGTCTCATCATCAGTGTTTTTTTTGCCGCCGTAAAAGGTGAAGTCATTTTGTAATGCATCATAATTCTTGTTAATATATCCTCTATAAACATTTATTCTCCGATGTGATTTTTTACAAAAATCAATGCAGGTTCGTCTACAATCCATTTTGCATTTATCAATAAATTTTTTTGAGCTGTCGCTCCCCTGTACAAACATTATTGAGCCAGGAAAAGAGTCAAAAAATAGAGGGATAGTGCTGAGAACGGTATTGAATACTTTATAAACATCTCCATTTTCGGTACTAACATCATCACATATTTGATCCGTAATGGTATCATAATCTCCAAAAGCTAAATTGTAAACTAGTTTTCCTTCAAAATCTGCCAAGCATGTATAACTTATTGCCTTAACTATGTTGCTGTTCCCATTACTAGTAAAATAATATTTTACACCAGTTTCTGTTTTTTGACCTTTTATAACGAGATAATGAGGACTTGCCATTGATGACTTAAGCTTTTTTGTAAATTTATGAAGATCATAAATGTGATGCCTCGGTTATTTCTAATTTGGTGGAAAACGCCGTTTAATTGAGTTAAACTAATATAAAGTTTGGTCGGATAGAGTCGACAGGATACTATACAAAATGAAATAATGTTTAGTTTTTAACAGTTTGTATATTTGAGCTTATATGGCACCATCACATACAAAACAAACGCAGTTATTCCCATCAAACTTTGCTTTTTTAAATAAGCTAAAAAATCATAATGACAGGGATTGGTTCAATGCCAATAAAGAGGAGTTTCAAGATAAACAGCAAATGGTAACAGCTTTTGCAGATGCATTATTACAAGAGCTCAATACGCACGATGTGATAGAAACTCCTTCGGGTGCAAAAAGTGTGTATCGCATTTATAGGGATACCCGTTTCTCTAAAGACAAGACACCTTATAAGACGTATTGGAGTGGAAGCTTTAAGCGGGCGACCAAATACCGTAGGGGTGGTTATTACTTTCATATCGAACCGGGCAATAGTTTTATTGGTGGTGGGTTTTGGGGACCAAATGCTGATGATCTGAAGCTGATTCGAGAAGATATTTCATTTGATTCGGCGCCTATGAGAAAAATCTTAAATAGCGAGTCATTTATTTCATCTTTTGAAAAATTAAAAGGAGAGCAACTAAAGACTACGCCTAAAGGTTTCGATGCAAATTCTGAGGCTATAGATCTTTTACGGTATAAGCAGTTTCTGCTGATCCGAAAGTTTTCTGATGAAGCTGTTTTAAGTTCAGGCTTTCTAAAAGAAGCAAGCCAGACCTTTAAAGATATGCGCCCATTTTTGGACTATATGAGTGAAGTACTGACTACTGATATCAACGGATTGAGCATATAATACTATCAGCCAGTCTACGGCTTTGTTACTTTGCTTACTTTTCTCTTACGGTTGGTCTTTTTAATGGCAGGTGCGGGTGCTGGCTGAGTGAGTTTTCTGATATAGATGTGCTTAACATTTGCTTTCCCACTTTCTCTTTCATCCACTTCAAAGCCGTTGGTGCTTTTTATTAAAGGTAGCAATTTAGAAAAGCCATAATTTCTAGAGTCAAAATCCGGTTTTTTCTTCATCATCAGATTGCCAAAATCTCCAAGATAAGCCCACCCATCTTCATCTGCCAGGTCAGTAATACTATCTGCGAAGAGTCTAATAATTCCGGGGTCAACTTTGCTCAAAGGCTGCATTTCGGGAGTTTTAGTACTTGTAGTAGTTTGGATTGTACTGTTGTCTTCCGCAGGCAGTTGTTTTGGTTTTAGAATTTCTATATAGATGAATTTATCACAAGCCGTGATAAAAGGAGTTAGTGTTTTCTTTTCACCAATACCAATTACCTTCATGCCAGCTTCTCGAAGTCTTGTTGCTAATCTGGTGAAATCACTGTCGCTAGAGACAATGCAGAAGCCGTCAACTTTACCAGTATAAAGGATATCCATGGCATCGATGATCAGCGCACTATCGCTAGCATTTTTACCACTGGAGTAGCTGTATTGTTGAATGGGAGTGATGGCATTCTCTAGTAGTACCTTTTTCCATCCCGAAACAGTCGGTTTGGTCCAATCAGCATAGATTCTTTTAAAGGTTGGGGTGCCATATTTGGCTATTTCCTCAAACATTTCCTTGACGTTGGCATAAGGTACATTGTCTGCATCGATCAGTACTGCGAGTTTCAGATCTTTCTCGTTTTTCATAAGCCTTGTGCTGGTGATTTTATTAAAGATAAGCAAACATAAACAGAAAAATATTAGTTCCTCTAAATCCGGATATCGGATTTAATAAAGGCTACAATACTTCGGGTGTATGGCTAGCGACAAATTGATTCTTTAAAGCTTCCTGAAGGGATAGCTCAAATCATTCGTATTTCAGTACGCCTTTAACTTCTACTTTTCCTTTCAATAAAAAAGAGTGGAGGCTTTATAATGGGTGGAAATCCAGAGGGGTAAGTACGAATAAAATGTCTATTTTCGATATTCCGAAATCAATTTGTCAGTATGATGGAAAACCACAAGTATGCGAGTAAACTATTTGAGAACCTATATATAACCAAAATGAACCAACTAATTCCTAGAAGGACTGCTATACGAAACCTTTTAATCATTGCCGGAGGCGCAATGGTCTTACCTGCTTGTTATAGCAAGTCGGGAAAACCGACAATACAACTAAATAATTTGAGCTTAACGGAAGAGGATGAGTTGTTTCTTGAAACACTTTGTGAAACACTTGTGCCTGAAACTGACAGTCCGGGCGGTAAAAGTCTCAAATTGCATTTGTTTGTAATGAAAATGGTGGATGACTGTTACAAAACGGAGGATCAGCAAATGTTTATCAAAGGCCTGAGGGAATTCGATGATTTTGTAAAAGAAAAAGTTAGTAAATCTTTTGTAAAAGCTTCAATTCCTGAGCGTGAGGAGTTGTTAAAAAGCATCCAGCAGGATAAAGAAAAGAACAATGCAATTTATAAATTTTATGAGATCACCAAAAGTAAAACCATTCAGGGGTATTTAAACTCAGAATATGTGATGACAAATCTGGTTAAGTATGAACTTGTACCAGGTCGTTATAATGGTTATTTTCCGGCATAATTGGTAATTAAGATTTTTTTGTAAAGAATAGAAATATGGCGAATATCGCAATAGACAGCATAAAAGAAAGAACATTTGATGCTATAGTTATCGGTTCTGGTATTAGTGGAGGCTGGGCCGCTAAAGAGTTTACTGAAAAAGGTTTAAAGACATTGGTTTTGGAGCGGGGTAGAAATGTGGAGCACATCAAAGATTACCCCACCACTAATAAGTTTCCCTATGAGTTTGAGCATCGCAACGAAATGCCGCTTAAAGATAGGGAAGCGAACCCTATCGCCAACCGCTGTTATGCCTATCATGAAGATTCACAACATTTTTTTGTAAAAGATAAGGAGCACCCATATGTGGAGGAAAAGCCTTTCGACTGGATTCGTGGTTACCAGGTAGGGGGCAAGTCGTTACTTTGGGCAAGACAAACCCAGCGTTGGAGCGACTTTGATTTTGAAGGACCTGCACGCGATGGTTTCAGTGTTGATTGGCCAATCCGGTATAAAGATATCGCATCCTGGTATACCTATGTAGAACGTTTTGCCGGTATTTCAGGGAATAAAGATGGATTAGCAGAATTACCTGATGGTGATTTTTTACCTGCATTTCCACTGAATGCTGCAGAAAACCATTTTAAGGAAGTGATTAAGGGAAAATACGCCAATAGGCATGTAATTAGTGCGCGATGTGCACATTTGTCTAAACCCAATCAAATTCATTTTGATCAAGGACGAGGGCAATGTCAAAATCGTATCCTTTGTCACCGTGGTTGCCCATTTGGCGGCTATTTTAGTAGCAATGCTTCTACATTGCCTTGGGCTCAAAAGACAGGAAACTTAACATTGAGGCCATTATCGGTAGTCCATTCGATTATTTATGATTCAAAAAAGGGCAAAGCAACAGGGGTAAAAGTGATTGATACAACCACCAAAGAGGAAATTGATTTTTACGCCGATGTAATATTTGTGAATGCTTCAGCCATAAATACCAACCTCATTTTGCTGAATTCAGTTTCTGATCGTTTTGAGAATGGTTTGGGGAATGATTCTGGATTGCTGGGTAAATACGTGGCTTTTCATAATTATACCGCAGTAATTACTGCTGAATTTGATGGTGAACTTGAATACAAGACCGACGGGCGTAATCCCGCTGGTGGGGGTTACATCCCGCGTTTTAGAAATGTGCATCAGCAGGAAACTGACTTTTTAAGGGGATATGCTGCTGCTTTTAGCGCAAGACGTAAGGAATGGAACGATACGGATGGTGTTGGGGAAGATCTGAAAAAGCACCTGTTAAAAAAGGAGATGGGGCCCTGGAAAGTCGGCTCACATATGATGGGAGAAACAATTCCAAAAGAGAGTAATTATGTAAAACTCGATTCCAGTTTAAAGGATGCCTGGGGCGTTCCTCAACTGCGTATATCAATTGATTATGATGATAATGATCGCAAAATGAGAGCAGATTATTTTGAGCAGATGAAGGATATGTACGAATCAGCAGGTTTTACAAATAT
This sequence comes from Pedobacter hiemivivus, assembly GCF_005144565.1. NCBI lineage: Bacteria > Pseudomonadati > Bacteroidota > Sphingobacteriia > Sphingobacteriales > Sphingobacteriaceae > Pedobacter > Pedobacter hiemivivus. Next base: position 563,836 of record NZ_SWDX01000003.1, on the reverse strand, counting down.
TGAAACCCGTATTGACGACAGAAGGCCAGGTAATGATATTCATGAGATGGGTGGTGTGCGTATGGGGAAGGATCCAAAGACATCACTCTTAAATGAATGGAATCAATTGCACAGCTGTAAAAATGTATTTGTGACCGATGGAGCCTGCATGACATCTACCGGTACACAAAACCCATCTTTAACTTATATGGCTTTAACAGCACGGGCTTGCGATTATGCCGTAACCCAATTAAAAAAAGGTAATATTTAATTATTTGGTTGATAAATAAAAATGCTTGTTGCTGATTTTATATGATTCATAAAATCAGCAACTCATTTAATTATTCTTCCCGGTCCAGGACATGTTTGATTTTATTCGCATTCTCCATCAACTCCGTAAGATAAGCCCAGTTTTCTTTTTCAATACAAGATTTGAATTTTCGGAGCTGAGTAATGTGTTCGTTTAGTACATCGAGTACATTTTCTTTGTTCTGTTTAAATATAGGCATCCACATCGCAGGACTACTTTTTGCTAGCCTTACCGTGCTTTCGAAACCCGCACTGGCCAGTTCAAAGATGGCATTTTCTTCTTTCTCTTTTTCCAGTACGGTGTTGGCCAAAGCAAAGGAAGTAATGTGGGAGATATGGCTGACATAGGCCACGTGAACATCGTGATCCTTTCCCTCCATATACACATTATACATGCCTAGTAAAGTGTATAAATGTTCGACTGTTGCCAATGCATCCTTATCACTTTCTGTAGCATTGCAAATGACATTTGCCCTACCATCAAAGGCATCTTCTGTTGCAGCTTCCGGTCCACTGAATTCTGTACCCCACATCGGGTGTGTGGCAATATAGCGCCCCCTTTTAGCATGTCCTTTTACTGCGTCCAATAAAGACATTTTAGTGGAGCCGGTATCCAGTACAATCTGATGTTTTACCTGATCAAGCACCAGTGGTAATAATGTAGCACAAGCACTTACCGGGGCACTCAGTATAATGAGGTCGCTGTTGGCAATTGCGTCGTCTAGATTGGTTATTTCATCTACAATTCCTAGTTCAAGTGCCTTTAGTGTATGTGCCTCCTGGTTGTCCACTCCAAATACTTTAGTGGCAAAGCCTTTTTGCTTTAACACCAATGCCATGGAACCACCAATAAGTCCGAGACCGACTACTGCTATCTTCATTTTTTAAATATAATTATTAATATAAGCGCTATTTATGTTATTTACTGATTCGGGTTATCGCTTGTTCAAACCTGGATAGGTCGCCACAAAGACTGATCCTGATGTATCTATTACCCTGGCTACCGAATATGCCGCCTGGGGTCAGGAAAACGTTTGATCCATAAAGGATTTCATCGCTAAGGGCATAGCCATCTTCATAACGATCAGGAATTTTTGCCCAGACAAATAAACCAACCTGTTTAAGCGAGTAGCTACAACCCAGGATATCTAATATACGGTATACTTGTTCTCTTCTTTCGGCATAGATGCTATTGATATGGCTATACCATTCAGGGCCGAGACTTAATGCTTTTGCTGCCGCCATTTGTAGGGGCTGGAACATACCACTGTCCATATTACTCTTGAACCTTAATACTTCTTCAATCCGTTCTTTCGATCCGCAAAGCATACCAATCCGCCAACCGGCCATATTGTGCGATTTGCTTAAAGAGTTTAATTCCAGAACTACTTCTTTAGCACCAGGTGCTTTCAAAAGACTTACTGGATTGTCATTCAGGATGAAACTATAAGGGTTATCATGCACTAGTAGGATCTGGTTTTCTTTTGCAAAGCGTACCAGGTTTTCAAATAAATCTGGGCCCATTTGCTGTCCGGTGGGCATATGTGGATAATTCACAAACATCAGCTTTACCTTGCTCAGATCCCTTGCTGCTAATGACTCCAAGTCAGGGTACCAGTTTCGCTCTTCCTGTAAAAGGTAACTCACTGGTTTGCCACCTGCCAGTTTAACCGCACTGCTGTAAGTAGGATAACCAGGATCAGGGATCAATGCCTCATCGCCTTCGTTCAGATAGGTCATACAAATATGCATGATGCCTTCTTTTGAACCGATTAATGGTAATACTTCAGTATCAGGATCCAGTGATACCTGGTACCAGCGTTGATACCAATCTGTAAACGCTTGTCGCAATGCGGGGATACCTTTGTAGCCTTGATAACCGTGTACTCCAGGTTTTGCTGCTTCTTCCTGCAATGTCTTGATCACATCAGGATGTGGTGGAAGATCAGGACTGCCAATACCTAAGTTAATGATGTTTTTACCTTCTTTATTCAGGGAATCAATCTCCCGCAGTTTTTGGGAGAAATAGTATTCACTAATCCCATCAAGTCTCTTCGCAATCACACTCATGATACGTTAATTTTGGTTTGTTTATTGGTTTGATGAAATCAAATATAAAAAACCTTTTTTAAGGGCAAACTTACACTTCAACTAAATCTTCTATTTTTATTTGAAGTTTAGGGTTATTCAGTTTAGCTACAGTATTTTTTACCTTGATGATTGTTTGAGCATTTAAGGTTGTTGGCACGAGTTGTTCCATGCTTATGCCTAAAAGTTTATGAATAAGGATCAGATCATTTATGGTAAAAGGGTTTATTCCATTGATAAGTGTTGGTAACCATCAGTGATGTCGATTTTCCCTGTGGCATTTAATGCCTTTTTGACTAAATTGCGCTCATTATGACAGAAAGCGAATTTTTAGTATACTGCCAAGGTCAGGTTTCTGGCCCCTTAAAAGACGAGGATATTGTGCTGATGTTAACTGCCTGGGGAAGTATTAAATATACACAAGGCTATAATCAGGCATTAGAAGATAATGGGGTACTAAAGGAAGATAAATAGATATTTCCCATAATCATACTATTCAAAAGATAAGCTCATCTTGCTGTAACCCAAACCAGTTAAAATAGGCTTCAGTATATTTAAAGCATTTGTGCGGGTTTGTTGGAGGATATCAGACTTACGGACTTCTTCATCGATTTGTTTCTCTGCACTTTTATAAGCTTCATCAACCAAGTCAGCCTCTCTGAAAAAGGCCATTTTGGTATCGTAAACCTTTGATGATTTATGATCTATCTTGATATAGCAAATCTCCGGTTGAGGTAGTTTTAAAACAACGGAATCTCCGTAAACCTGAATATGTTCTGCTTTAACCTTTGCCAGGTCAATACAACCGACAACATCAGCCTTAATGATTAATAATACACTCGCATCTGGTAAAAACGGAGTTTTGTTTTTATGCTCTAACACATCGCTGATGCGGTATTTTACCAATTCCAGTTTCCCCATTGATTCTACCCGTTCCACCAGGAGCTGATGATTACTTTCTACTGTGGTTTTTAAGGTGAATTTTGCCGCAACAAACCAGCCAATAAATCCGATAGCAGTTAGAATTGCTAATACTTTAAACGTTTTAACCATGCTTTAAGCTACCCAATTTATAGGCCAATTTTTTTATGTTGCGAAAATAATACGTTGAATTATTTTATACTAATGTTTTTTCGGCTGATAGTGATAATTCGTAATCAGCAAAGAATTCATCAAATTTTGCTCTGCTTATTCCAGGCATACAGATCACATGACTCATACCGTCTTCGGTAGCAAGCTGCCATTTTACCTTTAACGCTAACGCAGGCGCTGGGAAGACTACTGTTAGGGCAGAAGGATTGCACCAGGCATTAACACCCATTTCTTTAAATCGGTTCAATACATATTGTGCGGTCTCCAGACTTTCAGTAGCACGTTGTTTTAAACCTTCGATACCTAATTTTTTAATGGCATACCACATAAAAATTGGGCTATGGCCATTTCTGCTTCCAGTAATTGTGGTATCTACGGTACCGATATATGGAATAGCTTTACCAATACGTTCCTTATAATTTTTCTTTACCAAAACTACACCACATGGGATCGGAGAGCCAATAAATTTGTGCCCGCTTATGGCTAAACTATCGCAACCATGTGCAAAATCAAAACCAGGTTCAAGATTTAACAATGCACTGTAAGTTCCAGCTAGCGCAGCATCGCAGTGAATGTATTGGCTTTTTACAGCCAACGAAGCTAGCGTTTGTTTGATGCGAGCTAAATCATCCTTTGCTTCAGTCATCGTGGTACCAATATTGGCTAAAATAATGACTGGTTTATCCCGGTTCATTTGCACCATTTGGCGTAGATCCTCATAGTCCATTTCTCCGTTTTCCTGTTTACGGATTACGATGCTCTGGCAATTCAGCAATTGAATGTTTTTTTGTACGCTATAATGGGTGGCCTCCGAATAGTAAACTACACCATTTGGATAAAGTTCCCGAGCTACGTATAGACCATAAAGGTTTCCTTCCGAACCACCATTGGTTACGTATCCCCACCAATTGTCTGTCGGCGCATGAAATAGATCCGCAAAAAATTGGAGTACCTCTTGCTCAAGAGATCTTGAATTTAAGTCATAAGTTGATTCTACCTGTGGATCGCCAACATTGTTTAAAGGAAGCTTTAATAATGGGTAAAGCTCAGAGTAGTCAAAATCCTGGGCTATAGGATAGCCTATAAAGTATTCAGAACGCTCTTTCGCCTTTTCCATATAGGCCATTAATCTTTCATTATCAGGTCTTTTTAACATTGTTCTTTATGATTTGGTATTGCAAAATTGAATAATTGTAGATTAATTATCTATGGATATAGAAAAATCAGGAAATATATCTTTTTATGGACGTTTTGTCAGGTCAAATGACTTATTTTGTTCTTTAAAACCTCATTTAAAGGAAATACTATGGCAACGGCATTAGACCAAATGGACACTAAAATCTTAAATCTGCTGCAAAGAGATTCATCTCTGCATGTAAAAGAAATTGCATCAAGAATCGGACTGAGCCAATCACCGACCTATGAGCGCATTAAAAAATTGGAGAATGAGGGTTTTATTGATAAGTACGTTGCCTTGGTAAATCGGGAGAAACTAGGCAAGCATTTGATGGTTATTTGTACCGTTACGCTTAAAGAGCAATCAATTGTTGCTCTAAAGGAATTTGAGCAGTCTATCATTAAATTTAAAGAGGTACTGGAAGTAATGTGTATTGCGGGAAGTAGCGATTATATTCTAAAAATAGCTGTTGAAGATGTGAATACCTATCATACGTTTGTAATTGAGCAATTATCATCTATTGCGAATATCTCTAACCTGAGTAGTAATTTTGTACTTAAAGAACTTAAAAAAGATACGGCGATAGAGATAGGGTAGCTCAGGAGCCGAAAAAAGGAGTGGCATTTTCTTCTACACATTTAACGGCATATAAGTAAAGAGCGGCAGACCAGGTTTGCCAGTCTTGCCCCATCGGTTCTCCTGTTTGTGCTTTATACCATTCGTTAAAACCGTATTCTAATTCTTTGTTACTGGATTTTTTGATCAAATCAGTAAGCGCATAAAGTTTCTCTTTTGCCAGATGATGTTTGCCTGCTGCTACCAAAGCTGCAATGTGGAAGGCAGAAATAAAAGGCCAAATACCACCATTATGATAGTCCCCTGGCTTGTTGTAGGCCTCGTAACGTGGAATCCAATCGGCATCGCCAGGCAAAATAAAGGGAAAGAAATTAGGCGACAAGGGAACTACTAAATCGCCGATATCTCTCATTAGATTGCACTGTTCTTCTATCCAGGATGCCATATGCTCAGCTCTGGTACGTGATGCTAGGCCGGATAACATGGCGATGCTGTTTCCTAAAAGGTCAAACCTTTCACTGCTGTATATTTTGTACGACCATAATGCGTAATAGGGTTTACGTTTCACAACCATACCTTCGTGACGATGATGTGGATTTGAACTTTCTGTAATGGTGAAATGCTCCATAGCGACTTTTAGTTTATGCGCACGCTCATGGTAGCCCAACATGCTCAGATAAGCGAATGCTGTTGCGTTTACAAACAGACCAAAACCAAGCACCCATTGTTCATCCCGCCAATCACTGGTTGGCTGTTGTGCAATCAAATAATCATCACTCGGACTTTGGTATTCCATCCAGGTCAATGCTTTCTGAACCGAAATCTCCAGAAAATCTTTTTCACCGGTAAATTTCCTGAAAATACCTACAGCTAGTAAAAATAGGGGCGTAGTATCACTTGCACCACGGTTTTCGGGGTCATGTACCATGGAGGGGATGTGTCCTCTTAAAGACTGGTTTTTTGATAAAGTTTCCAGTGATTTTCTGATGGAAGCCGTTAATTTCGCATTGTCCGAAACGGCTATCCCAAATATGGAAAGCATTAAATCTCTTGTATAAGGTTCAGGGTATCCCCAACCTGCCGTCCGCGGTAAACCGTGATACGGTCCTTTCGAATTGTGAAGAAGTACCTCTATAGCTGCAGTCCTTGCTTTTTCTATTTCCTGCCAGTTTTTAGTGCTCATAATCAATATATTTAATATATGTCTAGTCTTTTATTTATGATTTCGATGAAGCGCTTAGCCACGATACGGTAATCGAATTGATTTAAAGCCCTTTGTCGACCCGCTTCTCCCATTTGCTTCCGAAGGTTAGGATTGGTCATTAATTTGATCAGACTCTCCTTAATGTCATTCACATCAGCGCGGTAATCCACTATTCTTGGCTCATCAAAAACTATTCGTTTGCTTTCTTCAAAGCCAGATTCTGTACCAAGGGTAACTTCGTTAATTACTATTTTTTGATTTACACTTGCCATAAAAGCTGTTTCTCCATGTATTAGTGTATCCAACATTCCCATCGCATTAATTCCAATTACCGGTTTAGCACATGCACCAGCTTCAACCTGAAGCATTCCAAAACCTTCCAGACGGGAGGGGGCTGCGTAGATATCGCAAGCTCCAAGAAGAAAAGGCACAAAATCTCTGGATATAATGCTAGTAGGGAAGGAGACATTTTTACCGATCCCGAGCTGTTGGGCGAGTTCTATATCTAAGTGGTTCTGAATGATCGTTCGTGGTTGCGGCCATACCTTGCAGACATATTTCCAATCTGACAATGGGATTCCTGTTACCGCTAGTGCTTCCATCACCTCTCTTCCACCTTTAGAGGCGGCATCTCCGCCAATAGTGAGGATCACTTGCTGTTCCGGACTTATCCCTAAAGCTTCTCGTACGGCTAATACTTTGGGATGATTTTTAGGATATGGTTTAAAATTTTCTGTATCACATCCCACAGGGAGCACTTCAATATTGTCTCCTTTGATCCCATCGCGGATATACATTTCCTTTACCCAATTAGAGGTCACTAAAATCAAAGGCAGTTCATTTAAAACATCCTGATAATTGGCAATATAACCATCTGCAACAAGCCATGGAACACCTTGAATGCCATGTTTACGTGGATGTAGAACTAGTTGAGGGGTGTGTCCCCAGTAACCCGTGCCTACAACAATATCCGGTTTGAACCAATTGTAGTACCATTCTTTTTCCAGTGTTGATTCAACGTGAGCCGCATGGGCATCTACGCCATTTGCCAGTAAACCTTTGTAAAGCAAGTCGCCCTGTGTGGCCAGTCCGCCAGGAGTAGGCGGATAATCATACAATACGAGTACCTTCATGATATTTGGTTCCTTTCAAGCCATTTTAAAGCCTCTTTTTTATGGGTGAATTTCCAGAATGCCTCAGCTTTTGGGGTCGCTTTGGCCTCCCAGCTGTCCTGTTCAAAACCGTATATTTTTGTTATTAGCTCGTATTTTGTATTCCACAGGTCATTAGGCAGATCAAAATAAAGACCGGTTGTTTTTAATGCTTGCGGAAAATACATTCTGTTGCCATCTTCGTAAGCAAATACCCAGATTTCCTTGCTTGATAATTTACCTTCGTACCATAGGTTTAATACTGTCGTTCCAATCTCTTCATGGCGTAAATGTCTGGTGTATTCGCCAGAAGGATTATGGGTTATAATTAGGTCGTAATTTACATTTGGGAGTAGTTTCAGTAGTATTCGTGCAATTTCTTGTTTATCCTGTGGAATTTGTGCCGGGCCATCATCCAAATCGCCCATAGCCCCCTTTGCATGGAAGACTGTTAAGGCTTTGTGGAATTTTGGTGCCCTGTTGGGATCAGATTTTCTGCATAGAGAGGCGATAAAACATTGCCATTCTGGGTGGGCTAATAAGGTTCCTCCGGCCCATAAAACTTCATCGTCAGGGTGTGCTACAATAACAGCTACCTTTTTTGTCTTCTTCTCATTGATCGCTTCAGGCTTCATTATATCAATTAGTTAGTTTACATCGTAATATTTGCTAGATGGATATAACATGATAAAACTCGTTAAGTTTGAACGATATGTTTTCTGGCTTTTAAAATTGAAAAATAAAAAAGGGGAAATCTTAACGATTTCCCCTTGTAGATAGGGTTGGCTTATTGCCAAAGCCCTGATTGTGTTTTTTGAATTAATTCATGCGCATTGCAGGAATAGACTTTTTTGTCAACTTTTCAAATCCTAAAGCATAACTCTCAAATTCAGCAGTAATCTTTTCCATTAAAGCTTTCTTTCCTTCAGCATTGCCTTTGATTTTGGCTTTCCAATTGATTTCGCACTTTGCATCCTTATCCTTGGTGAAAACACAAATTTCTGCTTCTTTAACACCTTTAGGCAACCATTCTGTACCCAGTTGGATCACCATAAACTTGTATTGCTTATCTACCTGCTTAATGGTTTCTTTACGCTTAGTCCCATCTGCAAAAGTAACTTCTCTTTCAACTGGAAAGTTGGCATCAGTAACAACTATCGCAGTTGCATAGCCATTAGAAGCCTTCTGAAGCAATTCAGCTTTATTTAGAATATCCCAAGCCTCATCTTGCGGCATGCTGATAGTAGCGTCTTTATTAACATCATAGATTACTTTTTGCGCAGCCTCCATTTGAGCTTTCGCTGTAACCACTGATAAACCAGTTAATAACAATAGTGATAATACGATCTTCTTCATAATTACATTCCAAATATTTTTTTCATGGCTTTATCTAACGATTCTCCGCGAACATTTTTCTCTACAATTTTTCCTTCTTTATCAACCACCACCAGGTAAGGGATGCCACTGAATAGGTAAGATGCCATTACTGGTTTAGATTCTTGAGCATTGATTTGTGGCCATGCCATTTTCTCTTCAGCCATTGCCTTTTTCCAGGCTTCTGGTTTCGCGTCTACCGATACAGATAAAATCTCTAGACCTTTATCTTTGTATTTTTTGTAAACTTCTTTCAAGTGAGGAATTTCCTGGCGACAAGGACCACACCATGATGCCCAGAAATCGATAATAAGGTATTTACCTTTAAAATCTTTAGGACTCATTTTTTTACCATTTACATCAGGGAAAGAAAAGTCAGGTGTTTTTTGACCATCGGCAATTTTAGCTGTCTGGGCCATGTTGTCAAGTATTTCTTTTTTCTTGTCTTTAGCCTGTGTTAACCAAGGGTATTTTTTAGTCAGATTGTCCAATGTAGACATCAGCAATTCACCATCTCTTTTCCAACTCAAACCATTTAAGGCGTAAAGAACGGCCGGTTGGTTTTTGTATTTATTGATGATGTATTTGGTACGGATATTTGCCTCTTTATTAATACGGTCAAAACCATCCTTCATATAATTTATCCAAAGCGTATCCTTAGAAAGACCTGCTTTCCATTGCTCCTGACCAACAGCAATCATCTGCTGATAGTTAAGGTAATTAACAAGATTGACATCATTGATGAGATCATTATCGGCCGAAGTATTTTCCATATAGATGTATGGAGGGTTTTTGATCTTCATTTTTGCGGTATCAATACCTCTTACATTCACATGGATATTGTCTTTGTCCGCCCAAAAATCGATGCGGTCAAAGTAATATACGCGTACCTGATAAAAATCAGGGTTATCTGCGGGTACTTTAAAAGAGAAATTATTGTTGGCATCAACTTTAGTACTATCTATCGCTTTAAATGCTTTTTTAAAACCTTCTCCTTCATATTTCCCCAGGTAGATAGGGTATTTGTTTTCTGTATCCGGAAACTGAACCTTACCGGTAAAAGTTACGGTTTTTCCTTTTTGGGCAAAGCTGCTGCTTACCATTAACAACGCGGCAATTGCCAGTGTTAAACCTTTTTTAATCATGGTGTTTTTGTATTTATTATAAGTTGTTTTTTAATCTTTCATCATTGGAGGGGTCATCTGCCCTTTCTGGGATGCTTCTTTCCTCAGGTCTTGTGCTTTAGTAGCCATTAATTCCGCTTCAGCAGTTTTACCTTGTTTTTTTAGTGTTCTTTTTCTAAGATCTGCCAGTTGGATATTAGCAAATAGGTTAGGGTTACTGCTTTCTACCTGATCTGCCCAGCTTAAGGCATGTTTATAGTATTGTGCAGGAGCTGCGGTTACTAAATCATTAGCAGCACCAATTACAAAACCAGCTTTATTTTTAAAATCCGAATCTTCCCAAACTGCATCTACTTTTGCTATAAACTTGTCCCATTTGCTTGTCGCCGCAAATTCAATAAGCTCCAGTTGAGCAAGCATTGGTTTTGAGTAATCAGTTCCATTGCTTAACAATTTCCTTATGGCCGTAGCTTTTTCAGTGGCAGCCTTTAGATCAGTCTTCTTTTCGTAGGCTCTTTTAATGGCGTATACAGATGAGCTCATTGTTCTCTGGAAATATGCGTTCACTTTTTCAGCGCCATATTTCTTTTCTAGCTCAGCTTTATTGCTATATAAATAAGCAAAAGACTGAGCTGCTGGGTTATTCAGATATTTTAATGCAAGATTCCAATTATTAGCTTCCATTAAAGATGCTTTTGGAAGCCCATCGAAATATACTTTTGCTACAGCACCCATTTTATCAGCTTCGTAAGCTTTATCAAGTGCTTCCATATAAGCCAAAGCAGTAGCTTCCGAATGATCGCCGCTGTTGAATTTTTTTGCCAGTCCAAATGCCGTGCTTCCTGGGTTTAAAGCTTTTTTTGCTTCCTCCATAAATTCTGGAGCAGACATACTACCCACGATTTTGTGTACTACCTCTCCGTCACCATTAATAAACAGGTAAGTAGGGTAGGCGCTTACCTCAAATTTATCTTTTAATGCAGGGCCTTCACCTTTTTCCATATCGTACTTAACATTTAAGAAAGTTTGGTTAAATAGATCGGCTACGTTGTCTTTAGTAAAAACATCTTTAGCCATCATTTTACATGGCCCACACCAAGTGGTATAGGCATCGAAAAAGATAATCTTTTTCTCTTTTTTGGCTGTGGCCAGCTGAGTTTTCCAGTCGGCTTCCTTAAACGAGATCTCGCGGTTTTGAGCAGTTGCCCCGGTCAAAATACCGAGGCTTAGTGCTAATGTTAATAAATTGCGTTTCATATCTAATAAATAGTTAGGTGGTTACTAATTTTTATTGTGTTTTAGAATTCATCCGTCCAGGGCACCTTAACATCACTGAGCGCATTCTATTTACCTGATCGAGGGTGATGGAGTTATGGGCGCTTGGATAGCGATTGTCATCCATTGCATTCTCAAGAAAGAACTTTTCCCCATTTATTGCTGTTTGAATGTTAGTTGTAAGATCAGAGCCAGTACCTACATACTCGGGTGTATCCTGACAAAAATCAGAGTAAAGGCGACCAGCAGCAAAATATGTTGAAAATAAACCGTAGAAGCTACCAATAGAATTGAAAATTTCAATTCTACGCTCGAAACCTGGTCTGTATACTGTATTTGGCATAAAAACCGTTGCTGCTTGAAAAGTTGTCACGAAATCATCTGCATTCGTAGCAATTGCGGTAACACCAGGTATCAGTATTTCGCCTGGTCCCGCGGCTAACTGTTTTGCCGGAGCTAAATTCCCCGCACCACTACTAGAACCATATGGAAATATGTTGACGTTTAAGTATGTTTTTGGATTCCAGATAAACTTGGTCGTATTTTTATTGATGTAATCAACAAAATCAGCTAAGACAATTGTTGGTGCCGTAGGGGTCACTTTGATTTCATCACTGTAAACAATCCTGTCATAGCCCGGGAATTGTAAAGTTTGCCCGGCTACATTTTTAGCCGCTAGTCTGAACTCGATATTAGCTGCCGCACCATTTGGTGCATTACCTACTTTATTGTTGATGATGTCATTCATAATTTTCAAGCCATTTACTATATCTGAATAATTTGTAGGCTGAAAAGAAGAAAGATCATAAGCCACATTGGTAGGGTTTAATTCCCATACATGGAAAATTACATCAACATATAACGTTGGTAAAACCGGTGGAGTAGCCCTTATGGTTACTTCCTTTACCGGCGATTTGATGTTACCCACCTGAGCATAAAATCTAAGTTTAGACCCTGCAACCGCAGTTGAAGTATTGAAGGTTAACCCGATTTCTTTATTGGTAGTTTCTTCGTAAATTTTAACCGTTCCTGCAGGAAGTTTTCTATAGTCAAACAATTGTTTAACCACACTGCCATCGGATTTTTTGACGTCTTTATAGGTTTCTACAATAAATTTTAAAGTGGCCTTACCATCTGCAATCAGCATGTTGGTACCAGCAGAAAAGACAATAGAATTAACATCCTCCGCATTAAACTCTACCATTTTATAATCAAATTCACTTTGTTTACAGCCCGAAAAGCATACCACAGTGCTTATGATTGCGCTTGTAATAAAATTTTTAATATTCATCTTCATCGTTGTTTGAAATAAAAATTAGTATTCAATTAATCCCCAGCCTGGGTTAGGTACAAGGTTTCCATTTTCTTGTATTTCTACCAGAGGTATCGGTAATGCGTAGCGATAATCGTTTGGTGCAACCGTGATGTTATACTGCTTGTTGAAAAAGGTGAGATTTCTGGTGATGGTTTTATTGGCATAACGTTTCAAATCCAACCAGCGTTTATCAGTATCACCAAAGAATTCTCTTCTTCTTTCGTTGATAATTTCTTGCAGTAGGGGAGCACCACTTAAGCCTGTAAAATTTCCTGCATTCCTAAAAGCACGGAATTTATTTAACGTAATTAGAGCATCGCCCTCGGCACCTAAGCGGTATTGGGCTTCTATCAGCATCATGTAAGCTTCCTCTGGCTTAAATATGCAGGTGTGCCCGCCTTTAGTACTTCCATCTGCCACACCGTCAGATGGCCAGCCCCAGTTTAATATCTTTCCAGCTGCGCCTATTTTACCACCTGCCCTTGCCGGGTTCGTGTTAAAATAGTTCTCTACGCGGATATCTGTGCTGGTAAATAAAGCCGAAAAGTCTGCGTTTAAGGGGATGTTGAATGGCGCAAATCCTATATATTGGAATTCTGATCCATAAATGGGTGAAAAGACGCTCTGCGTATTGCTCTGTTGAAAAATGACTGGATAGTTAGCATCCTTTCCTGCATATGCATTCATGCGGGCCAAAGCTGTAGTAGGTATTAATGCATCTACCGATTCCAGGGCTGCAAGGCTATGTGTTTTAACCTGTGCATAGTCACCGGCTTCTTTGGCTGGAGATTCAGCTTTGTACCAATACACCTGTGCCAACAGATGGCTGATGTAACGTTTATTGTATAACGCGCTAAATCCAGTAGCCGGAATGGTACGGTTCACCATTTCTAACGCTTTATTCAGGTCTTCTAAAATTATTTTATACGCTCCGGCATGGGTTTCACGCTTTGGTTTGATACCTAGTACACCTTCTCCAGTATGTAGATAAATAGGGATACCCATATCAGCTTTATTGTATATACCATAATATTGTAGCAGCTTAAATAAAGAGTAAGCACGATTGGCGTACATTTCGCCAAGCAATTGATCCCGTTCTGTATCACTTACATTCTTTATTGTACCAATCTGATCAATTAGGCTGTTTAAAAAGCCAACAATTTCATAATGATGTGACCACAACATCGTAGATGTAGCCTGCTGGTTCCACAACAATAAATCAGCATAGCCTTTTTCTGTAGGCATCGAGAAGTTGTTGGGAATCATATAGCTGGTTCGAAGTCCGGATTCGAAATCGATGTCATCTGAATAAGCGCCAAACATGAGTGTGGCAAGCGTAGGGCAGGCCGGGACGATCTGACCATATAATGGTTTCACTCTCGGAGTAACCACCCCACGAAGGTAGGCACCTAACAGGGCCTTTACATCCGTAACGGTGGTTACTGTACGTTGGTTCTTTGCGGGAAGATCCAGGTATTTTTTACAACCTGTAAAAAGTCCGAAAACCAGGATCAAATATGTAATAACTATTTTATGTCTCATGACTTCCAATTTTAAAATCCTACAGTTAATGAAAGGGTATATGCTTTGGTGTTTGGATACCCAAAAGTGGTTTGAGTTTCCGGGTCAGTACCACTATAGTTACTTACCATGAATAAATTGTTAGCAACCAACGTGGCTTTTAGCGTTTTTAATGCCGTTTGCTTTAACAAGCTTTTTGGAGCTCTCCAAGAGAATGACATTTCATTACATTTTAGATAATTTCCTTTTTCCAGGTCAGTAGAAATTAAATATTGTGTATAACTTGAGGTGCCGTTTTTATAGAGCGGAATATTTGTAATGTCTCCAACCTGAGCCCATCTGTTAAGGTTCTCCTTAAGCCTGTTGGTTCTGCTTGCTGTAATGTCATCAGGATTTAAAGTAGGTCCTTCACGTCTATCTCTGAAGCCCATAATTTGATTGCCTGTAGCAAGTACAAAAGTAGTAGCAAACTCAAGACTCTTGTAGATAAAACGGGTACTAAAGCCACCATAAAGTTCCGGATCCCTATGTCCCAAGTAAGAGGTAACATAATCTGATTGCAGCACAGCGGTTGATGTTTTACTTAGATCTACTAGTTCATCCGTATAGGACGTTACTACTTCTGTGCCTACCAGTTCTGTTTTTTTCTTTTTGGCATATACCATTAAACTTCCGTTTTCGGGATCAACATGAGAGAACTTATAGCCATACCATCCATTTACCGGGTAACCTTGAATATTTCTGGTAGCTGAATTGGCAATGTTTGGTACAGTTTTCTCAAAAATATTATCCAAATTGTTTTTAACCCGGGTAATGTTTCCACTTACTTCCCAAAGCAAATCTTTGGTTTTAATGGCTTCAAATCTAGCAGATATCTCAAAACCCTTATTGCTCATTGTACCAATGTTTACAATTGCCGATGGTCTACCTACGGATGGGGGAGTGGTGGTATTGTCCAGTAAATCATTAACCTTTTCTTTAAAATACCTGAACTCCGTGTTGATTCTTCCATTAAATAAGGAAATTTCGGCGCCTAAATTGGTCTCTTGTTTCTTTTCCCATTTAATCACAGGATTTCCATAAGCGAATGCCTGTGCCACAGCAATGTTGTTGTAAACGTTTGTTCCTAAAGTATAAGTGTGGAAAGGCAAAGCGCTTCTGTTGATACTCCCACGATAGCCATAACCCATTGAAAGGACAAGACGACTGATTATGGAATTGTATTTTTCTAAGAAGCTTTCATTGTGCGCATTCCATTTTACACCGGCGGACCAAAGTGGCGAGAATTGATTGTTAGAACCAATAATATCCACTCCATCATATCTTAGATTTCCATTAAATACATAACGGTCATTATACGAATATACCAATGATCCGATGTAAGAGGCATTTCTATTTTCGCGGGTCGATGTACCGCCAAACCTGGAAAGATCAAGATTCATGAACCTTGTGTCAGGAACCAAGTCCCAGCTTGGATAGCCGGCAATGGCATATTCCTGTAAATAAATGGGATTAAAATGATTAAACCTGTCGTTAAGAATAGCGCCAAATTCAAAAGCTGTAAATGCCTGAACAAAATGTTTATTTATTTTTTTCATATATTCAAGCGTATTCCGGACGGTATAGTCCATTGTTCTTCCAGTTTTTTCCTCCAGAAAACCACGGTTATAATCGGATAAGACATTGGAATTTGAAGAAGATTTATTTAGCCAGTTATTTATCCATGACCTATAGGTCCCAGCATAAGATTCATCTTTATCATGCACACTAGTGTAAGATCCTGATACGTTTCCGGTATACTTAAACCCTTTCAAAAAGTTATATTCAACACCTATTTGTCCACGCACATTCCCATAGTTATTAGTTAGCTTATTCTCCCTCAATTCCCTCAGAATATTAAAATTAGTGTATTGTAATGCAGGGGCAGTTCCTATGGTATAAGGAATCTCCCTATACGTCATGTCAGCAGCATAAGAACCATCGACATTATAAGGTTTCTCATAAGGATTGGCAAATACAGCATATTTGAATGGATCCATGCCAGCCTGCCCCTCAACATTTCTCTTGATGGTGGAATATAGGTTCAGATTAACTAACAATTTATTAGTAATGAACCTCGAAAGCTTCATGTTAAAACCGGCTGTTTGAAACTTATTTTCGATTAGGCTACCCTGCGAATTTTGATAATTAAGCGATGTAAAATAGGTTGTTTTTGTATTTCCACCACTCATACTAATGTTGTGAGACTGACTAAAGGCATTTCTATACAACTCATCAATCCAGTTGGTATTGGTTTGACCGAGCTGTGCAATTTTTTGTTCTGCCTCCGCCGATGTCATAGCGCCATTCTCGACTAGGTTTAGCAACTGACCAACACGGCCACTTCTCTCGTAAGACATGTGGAAATTGTTATATAAATCGCGTTCAAATCCAATCTTTTCCTGACTGTTCATAAACTTGAACTTATTTTCAGGCTTTTGTGTAATGCCGAATTTTCCTGAATAATTGATATAATCGCTACCTGCTTTACCTGTTTTTGTGGTAATCACAATTACACCGTTTGCAGCTCTTGATCCATAAATGGCGGCTGCTGTGGCATCTTTTAGAATAGTGATCGTTTCGATATTTTCAGGAGGAATATTTCCAATACCATTTGAAATCAGGGCATTCATACCTCCAGAAACTTCTCCCTCTTGTAATGGCATTCCATCAAGCACATACAATGGCTCAACATTACCAGTAAGGGTATTTACACCTCTGATGATAATTTGTCCCGTTTCTCCTGGACGACCAGTTACACTTCTCACATATACACCCGGAAGTTTTCCTGCAAGCGCTTTGTCAAATGTGGTTATCCCAGAATTTTCCAGATCTTTTGCAGTAGCAATCGCAACAGAACCAACTGCAACATTTCTACTAAGTTGTTGTAGTCCAGTACTGATAATTACTGCTTCCTCTAAGCGAGTTAGCCCTTCATGGAGTATGATTGAAATTGGTCTTTTTAAATCAGCAATGGCTACTCTTTTGGTATTGTAACCTACATAAGAGACCAGTAGGACTGCATCTGCAGGTACAGAGCTTAATCTGAATTTTCCCTGACCATCTGTCTTGGTAAACAAATCGGTTTGCATCACTTTAATTGTTGCACCTGGAATAGGGTGGCCAAGGGTATCAGTTACTTTTCCTTCCAAGACGATATTTAGTGTAGCCTTTTCACGTTCATTTTCTCTCAGGATAACGGTTTTATCCACAAGAGAAAAGGTAAATGGTTGGTCTTTAAAACACTGTTTTAAAACATCAATCAGATCGATATTTTTAACATTTATCGTTACAGGTTTTGCTTTCTTTAATAAGTCTAGCTTGTAAATAAAATCGAAACCGCTTTGCTGACGAATGTCATTTATAACCATATCAAGAGAGGCATTCTTTTTATTGATTGTTATTTTTTGTGCAAAGCTAGTGGCACTGACTTGCATTACAGTTGCTATTAATAAAACGGTGGTTAGTCGCATAATGAGCAGGAATTTATAGATATAGCCCAAAGGTATACCCGGTTTTTTGGTATATATTTTATACATTTGATTTGGTTATAAAGTTGATACTGTTGTAGAAAATATTGTTGACTAAATGCCAATCATTGGCCAGGAGTGTTTGCAGCACCTCTGGCTTTTTAGCATTCTAGCCTTATAATTGTTTAGGTAGTTATTTCGTCACAATTACCCTCCTTCCTTCAATTTTAAAATGAACATCTCCGGTTTTTTCTATAATATTTAATAGAGCAGAAAGACTTTTTGCTCTTGAGATCTTTGCTACAAAGGGGTCAGATGCAGGTTTTACTTCATAAATAACATCAACGTTGTACCATCTGGATACTTTATTCATGATGCTTTCCAGGCTCTCATTGAAATTAAAATAGCCATTTTTCCAGGCTACGGCTTCTTCTAGGTCTACTTGGTTATTAATTGAAATCGTATGGCCTGAAATAATTGATTGTTGACCAGGGATAAGTGTTTTTCCAGTTTTTTCTATTGAATTGACTACATAGATGCTTCCCTCTAATAACGTTGTTTTTACACTTGCTTCGTCTTCATATGCATCGATGTTAAAATGTGTGCCCAATACTTTTACATCCTGATCTGCACTTTTAACAATAAAAGGGTGTTTTTTATCTTTTGCGACTTCGAAATAGGCTTCACCCTTTAACTCGACCTTACGTTCAGTGACATTGGCAAATGTAGAAGGAAATTTCAAACTACTGGCTGCATTGAGCCAAACTTTGGTGCCATCTGGCAACTGGATTTGGTAAGTTCCGCCTCGGGGTGTAGTTATACTGGCCATTTCATTCTCCTTAGTCTGTGCTGTAGAATTGATAGCCGTGTTATCATTATATCTTAAATCTTTACCAATAACCAGCCCTGTTTTTGCATTGCTAAGTTGTATGGTTTTACCGTTACCTAGTGTCAGAGTTGCTTTGTTACCTCCTGGTGCAATATCGGTTTGATTTGCAATTTTAGCATCTGGGGTTACGATTACAGGACGAGAGGAGTAAAACCAGATACTCATCGATATAACAGCAATAGCAGCTGCCACCACAGAAATGCGTGGCCAAAGGTTAATCTTTTTAGTGTTTATAGTTTTTGAAATGGTGTCCCACATTTCAATGTGGTTTTGCGGATAAGTCTGATCTTCTTCTTCTGACTCATTTTTTTTGATTTCGCTCAACAACCAGTATTGCACTAATGCTTCCTCTTCCTTATTTACTTTACCATGTAAATATCTATCTAAAAGATTTGCCGCTTTTTTGGTATTCATGCTATTTATAGGTTGCTTTTATTTGTCGATGTATAAGTATTACCCATAGACTTCAAAAAGTAGTAGAAAAAAAATAAAATAATTTTAGCGGCGCATTAGGGCAAGGAGAATGAGCCCTGTGTTTCCATACTTATCTACATTTGTACGAATGATCTTGAGGGCATTGCTAACTTGTTTTCTGACCGTGTTTTCGGCAATACCCAGCTGTGCGGCAATGTCTTTATAAGAAAGGTCCTTTTGGCGACTGAGTTCAAAGATGGTCTTCATTTTTCCTGGAAGTTGGCTAATTTCCTTTTCAATCAGGCTGTATAATATTTCAACATCATAATCAGGACCTTGTTCTTCCATGATTTCATACTGAAATTGTGCTAGTGAATTCAGGTAGTCACTCTTTAGGCGACCTTTTCTAATGAACTTTAATACGTTGTTTTGCGCAGCAATGTATAAATATGCTGCCAAATTGCCTTCTGTCCTGATGTTATTGCATTTGTCCCAAATCTTAATAAAAAGATCTTGAACCACATCCTTGGATGCTTCTCCATCTCGGAGCATTTGGTTTACCTGATGATATATTTTGGGCGCATACCTATCATAGATTTCATTAAAGGCTTTCTGATCGCCTTGTTTAAGAAAATCCAGTAACTGTTGGTCAGTAAATGCGCCATAGGCTACCATTATAATTATTCCCCCTTTGCTTAGTTGTTGAATTCTACGCAAGGTAAAATATTTAAACGCATATTCCCACAGCACTTCTTTAAAACTTATCATTATAGCAATGATTTTTTGGAAGAATAATGACTTTTGAGATAGGGGAGAGATTTTCGTATCTCATAGATCAGCAAGTTTCGGGTGTTTATAACAAAAATTTCTTTCGACCTTTGGATTATAAGAATTATGATATATGACTGAACAAGAAAATATCAATTATAAGCGAATTGCAGAAGCAATAGCATATATCAAAGCAAATTTTAAAACGCAACCCAATCTTGATGAGGTTGCAAAGGAAGTTAGTTTAAGCCCATTTCATTTCCAAAGACTTTTTAGCGAATGGGCAGGAACGAGTCCAAAGAAATTTCTACAATATACAACTGTAGAATATGCTAAAACGCTTTTGAAAGAAAATCAAGCAACGTTGTTTGAAACTACTCATGAAGCAGGACTTTCGGGGACAGGGCGATTACATGACTTGTTTATCAACATAGAAGGGATGACGCCTGCCGAATACAAAAATGGAGGAAAAGCACTGACTATTAATTACACTTTTGCAGAAAGTCCTTTTGGAGATATTCTGGTGGCGTCTACTGAAAAAGGAATTTGTTATATGGCGTTCTCCGATAATGAAGCCGTTGCTTTTTCAATGATGCAAAACCATTTTCCAAATGCTTATTTCAAACAAAATACTGATTTAATTCAGCAAAACGCACTCTATATTTTCAGTCAGGATTGGTCGAAACTTAACGAAATCAAACTGCACCTAAAAGGAACTGATTTTCAATTAAAAGTGTGGGAAACACTTTTGAAAATCCCATTGGGGCGGCTAACCACTTATGGAGCTATTGCTAATCAAATTGAAAGCCCAAATGCTTCGAGAGCAGTAGGTACAGCAATTGGCCATAACCCTGTTGCATTCCTAATTCCTTGTCATCGGGTAATTCAATCTACAGGTGTGTTTGGCGGGTATATGTGGGGAAATACAAGAAAAACAGCCATTATTGGTTGGGAAGGAGCAAAAAAGCAGTTAGAATTTTAAGCTAGGTAGTGTCTATAAAACAAAAAAACGCCCTCATGATCTGTTTTTTCTTTCTATGGGAACTGAAGAAGATGGGAGAGTACGGGAGAAATACTTTTATATGTAAATTAAAAACATTAGATTGGTTTTATGCATTAGTAGACGCAGTTTTACTAATGATCAAGCAATCATCTCATGGAGCAATCAGATCTTTCTGAACAAAAATTTAATGCCATTTTTACTTATGCACCTATCGGATTGGTAGAAGTTGACCAGAATGGTAAAATAATAAGGTTGAATTTAATGGGGCAGGCCTTGTTAAATCCCTTATTTGAGATTTACCAGATTGATACGGAGCACATTTACCCAATGCTTGATTGTATCTTCCCAGGACTTTCCCAAAAAATTCAGGATTACAAAGACCCCATGGGGCAGATTATTTACAATCATTTGCACTGTTTTAAACTACCTTCTCCAAACGACCAGTTCGAAAAGCATTTCCAGTTCAACATTACTAAAATGTTTGAGGACTGTATCATTATTGGCTTTGAAGATCTTACCAATAAGTACCTAGAAGAAAAAGCCATGCAACAGGCTAAGTTGGATAATGCCGTGGCACAAGGGAAATTCGAAATCGCATCCGAAGTACTGCACGATATAGGCAATGCAGTAGTTGGTTTTGGCTCTTATTTGAGACGTATCAGTCGTTCCATGGAACAGAACAATGTAGCGAACCTGGAAAATATAGTCCTGTTTCTAAAAGGACAGCAAGCTGCTTTAGATACTGCATTGGGTCAGGAAAAAGCCGAAGCACTGGTGAATTTAATGGAAGGAATTACCAAAACGCAAAAAGATAGCTACGAAGAAACCAATGGCTCCATTGCCGAACAGTTCAATATCATCAGCCATATTCAGGAGATCTTGACTATACAGCGCCATTATGTAACTGGTCATGGTGCACCGGAACGCAAAGCTGTTAATCTGAAAGAGATTATTCATGATTGTCAGTCCATGCTGTTCGCTTCTTATGATAGAAAGGGCATTACCCTAAATTTTAATGCTGCTGAGCAAATGCCAATGATTAAAGGTGACCGCACCAAACTGATGCAGGTGATTTTAAACTTGCTTAAAAATAGTGTAGAGGCAATTGACATGGATGCTCCCCAAAAGAGAATCACTATTGATTTGCAGTTGAAAGATAAAATGCTACAGCTGCGCATACAGGATACCGGTAAGGGCTTCGACACCGACACGGCAGCCAGGATTTTTGAGCGGGGATTTACCACTAAAGACACGGGTACCGGCTTGGGTTTGTACAATTGCAGGTCTATTATAGAGAGCCATGCAGGCTCCATAGACGTGCAAAGCGAAGGCGCTAACCGGGGTGCAACAACCCTGATCAGGTTTGCCAGTTAAATTTATCAATTCATCTTCCCTAAATTTTTTATAATGAACCAAGTAAATACATCCGTATTAGTGATCGACGATGAAGAAATGGTGCGTGATAATATTGAAGAAATATTGGTGCCCAGAAAAGTTGCCGTTATAGACAGTAACATCAGTAAAGCAGCCAGTATTTTATTTGATACCCCGCAAGAAATACTGATTCCACGCACCAGTAAAATCCCTGTTTTTACTGTAGATAAAGCTGCGAATGGAATGGATGGGGTTGAACTGGTGAAAAAATCGATAGCTGCAAACCAGCCCTATGCAGTAATTTTTCTGGACATCAGGATGCCTGGTTGGGATGGGGTCGAGACTGCTATGCAGATCCGTAAACATGATAGCCAGGCTGAAATTATTTTTATCACTGCTTACAGCGACCGCTCCATAGAGGATATTGTAGATAAGGCAGGGCAAAACGTAGGTTATCATTGTAAGCCTTATGCTGCAGAGGAAATAATATTGCTTGCCACCAAAGCGATAACAGATTATGACCGATTGCGTAGCTTGGAGAAATTGATTGAATCGATATCCTCCATTGGCTTAAATGAGCACCAGTTAAACGCGCTGTTTAAAAACATTTTGGAACAGTTGGCTATGTCCGTAGGTACAGACATGGCTTTACTAGGCAAACTAAATGACGATTTTAGTTACGAAAAAATACTTTCCATCGGTGCGATTGATTCAAAGATAAACCTGGATGAGCTAATTACCAGGGTGAAAACTATTAAAATTGAGCCGGATGAAGTGGTGCAGCAGGATGAACTGGTGCTGGCACGGTTAGACAGTTACTCTGTTTTTGCAGTACTGCAAAAACAGGAGAAGTTGAAAACAGAGAAAATGTATCTGCTCAAATTGTTTGTGCAAAATGCAGCACAGGCCATTAGAAACGCCGAACTAACCGAAAAACTGATCCAAAAAGAAAAACTTTCTATCGTAGGCAAAGCCATCGGGATGGTGATGCACGATCTGCGCTCGCCCATCAAAAATATGAGGATCATCACCACGATGATGCAGGATGAAAATGAGCCAAGGGATTTGATCCCGATGCTGGATCAATGCGCAGTGCAGGCCTCTGAAATATTCGAGGACTTTTTAGATTTTATTAGGGAAAGCCCGGTGAAAAAAGAAACCGTAAACTTTAAGTACGTAATTGAGACAGCGGTAAACCTTGCATTGGGTACTAGTAACCAACAGCAGATAGCCATTCATATGGCAATTCCTGCGGACCTGGTTGCGCAGCTTGATGAGCGGAAAATCAAAAGGGCAGTGATGAATCTGTTAAACAATGCCCTCGAGGTCCTTCAAAACAAAAAGATAGCCCACCCTGTTATTAGAATTATAGTAAGTGCTGATGAAATAAAAGATCAGTTGTCTATCATGATCCGGGATAATGGACCTGGAATTGATCCTGAGATTATTAAAACACTTTTTGAGCCCTTTGTGACCACAAATAAAAATAACGGAACCGGACTTGGGCTGGCGATTGTAAAACAATGCATTACTGCACATGGTGGCACCATCATTGCAGAAAATGATCAGGGAGCTGTTTTCACCATTCATCTCCCCTACAAATGAACATCAAGAGCCCGTAACAATTAGTCACTCCTTTCAACAAGAGATTAATTATGCCAGACGTAAATTATTTTCACCGTGATTAGAAAATGTAATATGTTAACGCTAGAAAATGTAACTTCTGTTTTTAGATCTTCTCCAAATGGTTATATGGTGCTGCTACCCAACAGTCCCTATTTTACAATTGCAGCTGTAAACAAGCCGTTTCTTGACGTAATAAAGGCCAATCGTGCTGATCTGATTGGAAAAGGGATCTTTGAAACGATTTACCATAGGCCTTCCATTTGGGGTCCAAAGGGAATGAAAAGCCTGAAAAATGCACTGGAAGATACGATGCAGTCTAAAAAGGCATCCAATTATAATGTGGCTGACTGGGAAATTAATACCTTTCCATTGTTGGATGATGAAGAAAAGATAAAGTTTATTGTTCACAATCTGACGGATACCACTCAAGTGATAACTAACGATGATCAACAAATAGCGTTAAACAATATGCTTCTGACTCAAAATAGTTTTCAGCACCCTCTTTTCGACGATTATCCTGACGCAGTTTTTACGCTTGATCCCGAAGGAAATTTCCTTAGCGCCAACAAAGCATTAATTGATCTGACTGAATGTAGGGAGGAAGAGCTATTTAAGCTTTCCTTTACACCCTTTATAGCACCTGGAGATCTTGAAAAAGCACATGATCATTTCAAAAAGACCATTCATGGCGAACTCCAGAATTTCGACATCAGGACAATCAGTGCAAAAGGCACGCATCGGATGCTAAATGTGACCAATCTTCCTATTGTGATTAACCAGGAAGTAATTGGCGTACATGTGATAGCTAAGGACATCACCGCTATTACGAAAACACAAAAACAATTGGACGATTACCACTACAGGATATCGGACATTCTGGAAAGTATTACAGATGGCTTTATGGCGTTGGATAGAGATTGGGTGGTGACCTATTGGAATAAGGAAGCAGAGCGGCTATTACTCATGTCGCGAGAGTATATGATAGGAAAAAATATTTGGGAGGTATATGAGGATGCCATACCAACAAAGTTTTATTCTGAGT
Organism: Pedobacter hiemivivus; assembly: GCF_005144565.1. Taxonomy (NCBI): domain Bacteria; kingdom Pseudomonadati; phylum Bacteroidota; class Sphingobacteriia; order Sphingobacteriales; family Sphingobacteriaceae; genus Pedobacter; species Pedobacter hiemivivus. The sequence goes on along the minus strand of NZ_SWDX01000003.1, from coordinate 539,026 downwards.
ATCACAGGGCGGTTGATGAAAATATTTCAGTAAGGTTTGATGAGTATTTCTCACGCTTAAATATTTGGATTGAGGTATCTGCATTTCCTTCTGATGAAGGCTTGTCGCTTTATTTTAGAGATATCACGGAAAGAAAACATGGAGAAGAACAACTGCAGCAGGAAAAAGAAAAATACCTGGAACTGTTTAATTTGAGTCCATTGCCCCAATGGGTGTTTGATGCTGAAACCCTTCAATTTTTAGATGTGAATAATGCAGCAGTTAAACACTACGGTTATAGTAAAGAAGAATTTCTTGAGATGACGATAAAAGACATCAGACCGGCAGCGGATGTTAAAGAGTTAGGTGAAATATTGAAGGACACCTTTAAAACGGGGATATTCCAGGCGAGAATGGTAAGGCATCTGAAAAAATCCGGAGAGCTCATGCACATTTGTGTAGAGGCTAATGCGGTAACTTTTGAAGGTAAGGCAGCTATGCTGGTACTCGCAATTGATTATACGGAGAAATTGAAATCTGAGCGTGCCCTGGCCGCAAGTGAGCAGCGGTTTAAAGCGCTAGTACAGGATGGATCTGATTTAGTAGCCATACTCGATCCTACCGGCAATTATAAATATGTTAGCCCTACCTCGAAATCTATTTTAGGGATAGATCCTGAACAGCTTATAGGAAAAAATGCATTTGACTTTATTCATAAAGATGACAAAGAAAAGGTCATCAGTCAGTTTGGTTTGTTGAACGAACAAAAAAGGGTTAAAATTATGCCTTTCCGCTTTAAAGGTGTTGATAGTCATTATCATTGGATAGAGACGATCATTACAGATATGACAGAAGATCCGGTTGTAGCTGGTATCGTGGCGAATTCAAGAGACGTAACTCAACGGATGGAAGAAGAACTCAAAACCCAGGATGGTATTGATCGTTTGCGGGAAATTGCCTGGATGCAAGCCCATGAGGTAAGAGCACCTTTAGCATGTGTTATGGGATTATCCAAAATCCTATTGGATAATAATGAAGACGAGCGTTCAAAGAAAGAGTCTTTGCTGCATCTTATGCGTTCGGCGGGCGAGCTGGATTCCATTATCAGGGAAATCATAAAGAAAGCGGAAGATTTACCCAAAGAGCTATGAGTCCCATAATCTTTCGGTAGCGTATAACCTTTTGACTGACTAATAAGTGCAGGTCTGTTATAAATAAAAAAGGGATGATTTAACAATCATCCCTTTTTTGTGGAGTCGAAGGGTTTCGAACCCTTGTCCAGTTGTGTGATAAATTATGCCTTCTACATGCTTATTTTCCAATTAATTGTAGGGATCTGGCGGGCTGGAAACCGACCTAACCGTTCACCTTAGGTACTTTATCTCGCAACTGTACCGTACCTTACAATTGCCAGCGTTGTTATTTCGATGCCCCATATTCTAACCTAACATCGCAGCAGTCAGAGGGACAAAAGCTATTTAATTCTAAATTAAGCAGCTAAGGCGTAGTTATTTTCGCCAATTATAGTGTGAACGTTCTCTTTTAAGTGCTCTCCGTACAACGCACTGCATGCTAACATACTTAGCTTCACCCTGTCAAATCCATACGACCCCAGTAATGCCCGGATGGTGTGTGGTTAACAACTCCTTTCCAACCATCAGCACACAAATATAAGAAAATTATGCCAAAGTTCTACCAGGATACTGTTTTAAAGCAATATCAAGGCAATCCATAGCCTTATTCAAATCGTCGGTATTTAGCACATATGCCATCCTTACTTGATTTTTTCCGGAACCTGTAGTCGAGTAGAAGCCAGTCGCAGGAGCCATCATCACCGTTTCACCATTGTTACTAAAGCTTTGCAGTATCCATTGGCAAAACTGATCAGCATCATCAATAGGCAATTTAGCGACTACATAAAATGCGCCACCCGGATTGGGGCAAAATACACCATCCATGTCATTTAACCTTTTTACAAGCGTATCTCTACGTAAAGTATACTCTTTGTTTACTTCCTCGAAATAACTGTCAGGCGTATCAACAGCAGCGGTACCTGCAATTTGCTCAACCATACCCGGACTTAATCTTGCCTGAGCAAATTTTAGTCCTGATTTAATGATCTCTTTGTTTTTAGTAATTAAGCAACCTAATCTTGCGCCACAAGCGCTGTAACGCTTAGAGACCGTATCTAAAACAACTACATTTTCATCCAGACCATCCATATGCATTGGCGAGATAAATTCCCTGCCATCATAGCAAAACTCACGGTAGGCTTCATCTGATAATAAGAATAGATCATATTTTAAGCACAAAGCTTTTAAGGCTTCCAATTCTTCTTTTGAATATAAATAGCCAGTAGGGTTATTTGGATTACAAATGATGATTGCTTTTGTACGATCGGTAATCAGTTTTTCAAACTCTTCAATTGCAGGCAGTGCAAAACCATTTTCAATATGAGATAAGATTGGTTTTACAACCACATTACTCATACATGCAAAGCCATTGTAATTTGCATAAAAAGGCTCAGGAATGATGATCTCATCACCTTCATTAACGCAGGTTTGCATCGCAATAGTAATGGCCTCAGAACCGCCAACCGTAACCAATATATCTTCGGGCGTAATGTTGTACCCTAATTTATTATAGTATTCAGTAAGTTTTGTCCGGTAGCTTAAAGTTCCTTCAGATGGGGTATAGGCCCAAACATTAAAATCAATATTCTTAATGGCATTCAGCATGCCCTCAGGTGTAGCAATGTCGGGTTGACCAATGTTTAAATGGTAAACTTTTTTACCTTCCTTTTTTGCCTGATCAGCAAATGGAGTTAGTTTTCTTATGGGCGAAGCAGGCATTTGTAGCCCTTTTTCTGAGATATTTGGCATGGTGGAAAATAAAGTCCCGTAATAATAAGTTAGTTATAGGTGCAAAAATAAAAAAACCTCGTTGATTAACGAGGTTTTAATCAAAAGTATGTTTTGAATTTTATTTGCTGGCTGCAGCTATAGTTTCACCTTTAATGTACAATACCTTGGTAGTCGTTTTTGCATTAGAAGTAATTGTAATGCTTTTGCTAAATGGAAGTGCTGCGCCTGTTGGATTGTAAGTAACTTTAATTACACCTGCATCACCTTTTTTAATTGGTGTTTGCGTATACTCAGGAACAGTACATCCACACGTAGTCTCAACTTTGGTAATAATCAAAGGCTGATCTCCAATATTTGTGAACTTAAATTCAATTGTAGCTGGCTTGTTCACTGGAATTTTTCCGAAGTCATGACTCTCCTTGTCAAATTTGAATTCAGCAGGTTTTGATTGTGCGTTAGTAGCAACACTTATACCTAGGAATAACGTAAATAGCAGAATTATTTTTCTCATTTTAATGTAGTTTTAGAACAAATTTAATGTTTTCATTTAGAATACAAAAAGTATTCCATGATATAAATTACCATTCACTGTTAAGTCATACTTTAGATTTTGTGTATCTTTGCCGCATAATTGATTTGCTTATGATGCCAAATAGTAAACTTACCACAAATCCAATAGACGCCTCGGAGTTAAGTTTTGATGACTTCAAAACTATAGTTGTAAACGACTATAAAATAGCTTTTGAAAGTAGACAGGCTAGTTTATTGGGACGAAAGGAAGTGTTGACCGGCAAGGCTAAGTTTGGAATTTTTGGTGATGGCAAGGAGCTTCCTCAGATTGCCATGGCAAAGGCCTTTAAGAATGGCGACTGGCGCTCTGGCTATTACAGAGACCAGACATTCGCCTTTGCAGCCGGTATTTGTACAATAAAAGAATTTTTTGCGCAGTTATATGCTAATCCAAGTGTAGAAGCAGACCCTGCGTCCGCTGGGAGACAAATGAACTGTCATTTTGCAACCCGCACCATTAAAGAGGACGGTAGTTGGAAAGATTTAACAGAGATGAAGAATTGCTCTTCAGACATTGCGCCTACAGGTGGACAAATGGCAAGGTTAGTTGGACTAGCTTATGCTTCTAAGCTATACAGACAAAATCCAGAACTGGAGTACTTAAAGAATTTCTCTGTACAAGGAAATGAAGTGGCATTTGGTACAATAGGAAATGCATCTACATCAGAAGGTGTGTTTTTTGAAGCCATCAATGCAGCCGGTGTTTTACAGGTGCCTATGGCGATGTCTGTTTGGGATGATGGTTACGGAATTTCTGTTCCGGCAAAGTATCAAACAACAAAAGAAGATATTTCTGAAATATTGAAAGGTTTTCAGCGTGATGAAAATGCTGCTGGTTACGAAATATTTAAAGTAAGAGGCTGGGATTATCCAGCTTTATGCGAGACTTATCAACGTGCAATAGATATATGTAGGGATGAGCACGTTCCTGTATTGATTCACGTAACAGAAGTGACACAGCCACAAGGTCATTCTACTTCTGGTTCTCATGAACGGTATAAAGATAAGGCAAGATTGGAGTGGGAGAAAGAGTTTGACTGTATCGTTCAGATGCGTAAATGGATGCTGGAGTCAGCAATCATTACCGAGGAAGAAATAGTTGAACTTGAAAATGCGGCCAAGAAAATGGTTCGTGAAACTCAGAAAGAAGCTTGGAATGAATTTTTAGGCTCTATAAAGGCCGAAAAAGATCAGGTTATTGAGTTACTTAATGCTATGGCCAATGGCGATCCTGCGATTATAAAAATTTCAATTCAATTGGCCAATACCCCGGATGCCCAAAGAAGAGAAGTGATCTCTTCGGCAAGAAAGGCTTTGCGTTTAACTGTAAAAGATTCTTCGACAGGCAGACACAACCTTTTAACCTGGTATAATGAGCAGATTGGATTAAATGAAGACAGGTACAATTCTAAATTGTTTACTGATGGGGTGGATAGTCCATTTTTAGTAAACGAATTGAAACCTGTATTTAACGAGGAAAGTAAAATGGTTGACGGGCGCGAATTGTTGAACGCCTGCTTTGACGCTAACTTTGCCCGTGACCAGCGATTGGTAGCTTTTGGTGAAGATTTAGGTGCTATTGGTGATGTAAATCAGGGTTTTGCTGGTTTGCAAGCCAAATATGGTGATCTAAGGATTACGGATACAGGTATCAGGGAAATGACCATAGTAGGGCAGGGAATAGGCTTGGCTATGCGCGGTTTGCGTCCAATTGCCGAAATTCAATACCTTGACTATTTGTTGTTCGCAATTAATATATTAAGTGATGACCTGGCGAGTTTGTCATATCGTACTAAAGCAGGTCAAAAAGCGCCTGTTATTATCAGAACACGTGGACATAGATTAGAAGGCGTGTGGCATTCAGGTTCGCCAATGGGAATGATCCTTGGCTCACTTAGAGGTTTACATATATGCGTACCGCGTAACATGACACAAGCTGCCGGAATGTACAATACCTTATTTAGATCTGATGAGCCTGCATTGGTGATCGAATGTTTGAACGGTTACCGCTTGAAAGAGAAATTACCGGAAAATGTAGGTGAATATACTGTTTCGCTAGGAAAAGCTGAGGTAATTAAAGAAGGAACTGATATTACTGTGGTTTCTTACGGTTCTACTTTAAGAATTGTAGAGGAAGCAGCTGAAGAGCTAGCACAGTTAGGCATATCTATCGAGATTGTAGATCCTCAGACTCTATTGCCATTCGATACGGATCATATTTGTGCGCAATCCTTAGCCAAAACTAACAAGCTATTGGTAGTTGATGAAGATGTGCCAGGTGGTGGAACTGCTTTCTTGTTGCAACAGATTCTGGAAGAACAAAAAGGATACTATCACTTGGATGGACAGCCTAAATCGCTGAGTGCAAAGGCACATCGTCCGCCTTATGGATCTGATGGTGATTATTTTAGCAAACCTTCTGTAGATGACGTGATTGAAACCATTTACAGTATGATGAATGAAAGTAACCCTGGCAAGTATCCAGCTATTTTTTAAATAAAAGAAAACGAGCAAGCTATTAAAGCTTGCTCGTTTTGTTTCTAAGCAAATGATCTGCAAGTACCAATGCAGCCATTGCTTCCACAATAACTACCGCTCTAGGTACTACACATGGATCATGTCTGCCTTTCCCTTTAATTTCTGCGGCTTCACCGGCAGCATTAATGGTTTGTTGGTTGTGCATAATCGTAGCAACAGGTTTAAAAGCAACGGTAAAGTTGATCTCCATTCCATTAGAAATGCCACCTTGTATGCCCCCTGAAAAATTAGTCAGTGTTTTTGGCTGACCTTCATTTGCCAAAAAGATATCATTGTGTTCTGATCCTCTCATTTCACTCCCCCCAAAGCCAGATCCATATTCAAAACCATGTACGGCATTAATGCTCAACATCGCTTTACCAAGATCTGCATGTAGTTTGTCGAAAACAGGATCTCCTAATCCAACTGGACAGTTTTTAACGATACAACTTACTTTTCCACCCACAGTATCACCATCCTTTCTTACGCTATCAATAAACTCGATCATTTGGTGTGCCGTAGCTGGATCTGCACAGCGTACAATGTTATCTTCTCTGGTTGTCAGTAATTCAGCTATGTTGTCGCCTTCTAAATTAGGTGCGTCGATTTTTCCAACAGCAGATACGTGTGCGAAAACTTCAATTCCATGGTGCTTCAGCAATAGTTTAGCAATCGCTCCAGCTGCTACACGGGCTGCGGTTTCTCTGGCTGATGAACGGCCACCACCGCGATGATCTCTGATCCCGTATTTGGCATCATAAGTATAATCCGCATGCGAAGGACGATAAACGTCGGTATTGTGACTGTAATCCTTACTACGCTGATCTTCATTAGGGATCAGCATGGCTATTGGTGTTCCTGTACTTTTACCTTCAAATGTTCCTGATAAGATCTGAACAGTATCGCTTTCTTTACGCTGTGTGGTGATTTTTGATTGTCCAGGTCTGCGCTTATCCAATTCTGACTGGATAAATTCCAGATCTATAGGTAGCTGTGCCGGACAACCATCAAGGATAACACCTATGGCTACTCCATGAGATTCACCAAAGGTAGTAATGCGAAATAATTGACCGAATGTATTACCTGCCATTTTAGAATTATTTAATATTTTATTAAAATTAAACTTCTTTTACTGTAAAACCTGCTTTCTCCAAGTCCTTCCAAAAATCAGGGTATGATTTCTCCACTACTTGATAATCTTCCATTTCTACTTCATCGATAAACAGACTTAATGGCGCAAAAGCCATGGCCATCCGATGATCGTCGTAAGTGTGGAATTGCACCTTTTTAGGGAAGCTTAGGTTGTCGCAATTTAGAGTATATACCTCATTATCCTCTATCAAAGAAACGCCAATTTTAGCCAACTCCTGCTGTAAAGCAAGTACGCGGTTGGTTTCCTTTATTTTTAAGGTTTCTAATCCCGTAAAAGAAAGGTTTAAGCCCTTTGCTGCAGCACAAACAATAATAGTTTGTGCTAAATCTGGACAGTCCTTTAAATTCAATACTTCTGTTATAGCTACGGAAGTTCCCGACTTTAATGCAATGCCATTAGCAGTTTGCGAAGTGCGTACACCAAAAGGAATCATAATATCCCTGATCTGGCTATCGCCTTGCAGACTTTTTTCTTTTAGATGAGGTAAGGCTATGTTACTCTGATCTGCCAGGGCTACAATGCTATACCAGTAAGAAGCTGCACTCCAATCCGGTTCTACAGTTAAGTTGCAGGATTTGAAAGTTTGGTTGTCGATATGGATGGTATGGTTATCCCAGGAATGTTTAATTCCCGCTTCTTCGAGCATACTCAAGGTCATTTCCAGATATGGTCGCGAAGTTAATTCACCTTCAATTTCTAAAGATAAGCCTAATGGCAAAGAAGGGGCAATCATTAAAAGTGCAGATAAATATTGACTGCTAATGTCACCTTGAATTTTAACCGTTCTGCTACTTTGCTTAAAGCTATTGCTGATATCGAGAGGCGGATAACCATCCTGCCCGGCATAATTAATACCAGCGCCAAGTTTTTGTAAGGCTTCAACCAATAGTTTTATTGGCCGCTCTTTCATCCTGCCAGAACCTGTAAGGTGAAACGTACCATTTGCGATAGAGAGATACGCCGTTAAAAAACGCATCGCTGTACCTGCATGTCCTACATTTACAGTAATGTAGGCATCTCCATTGTGTGCTTTTACCTGATTAAGAATATTATTCAAGGTCACTGTATCCACCGCATCAGATAAATTATTGACTTCAACGATTCCTTTTGATAGGGCGCTGATGATCAGCGCCCTGTTGCTTTCGCTTTTAGAACCGGTTAAGGCAATTTCAGCATTTATATCTTTAATCCCTTTAAAAGAAACAATTGCGTTTTTACTCATTGTTAAGCTTTAACTTCTGCGTGTGCTTCTGCTGCAATGCCTTTTTCAGCTTTACCAGCATTCATAATTTCAGTTTGTTTACGAATAGATTCTCCGTGAACTAATTCCAGGAACTTTTCAGTAAAGTTTAAATCCAATTTTAAAGCTTTTGCAAATGCAGTACCTTTTTTAATGATAGCATCCCAACGGTTTACTTGTAAAATGGTCACTTGGTTATCGCGTTTAAATTCACCGATTTTACCAACAATAGCCATACGCTCACCTAATTTTTGCAATAAAAGGTCATCGATTTTGTCGATTTGCTTACGTAAGTCAGCCAATTGATCTATAAATACTTCGTTTTTAGATTCTGGTTCACGAACGGTTAAACGCTCAGCAAGCTCGGCAAGTGCAGCAGGAGTAACTTGTTGTTTAGCATCAGTCCATGCTACCGAAGGATCTACGTGTGATTCGATCATTAAACCTTGCATATCTAAATCCAATGCTTTTTGAGAAATGTAAGGGATCAATTCGCGGTTACCGCAGATATGACTCGGATCGTTAATGATTGGAAGATCAGGACATAAAGTTTTCAATTGAATAGCCAGTTCCCACATTGGTTCGTTGCGGAACGAGCTTTTTTCGAATGAAGAGAAACCACGGTGAATAGCACCTAATTTAGTGATACCAGCACCATTAAGACGCTCTAAAGCACCAATCCATAACTGAAGATCAGGGTTAACTGGGTTTTTAACCAATACAGGAACGTCAACGCCTCTTAAAGCATCAGCAATTTCCTGAACACAGAATGGGTTTACAGTCGAACGTGCACCAATCCAAAGGATATCAACACCTGCTGCCAATGCCTCTTCAACATGTTTTGCATTAGCTACTTCTACTGCCGTAGGTAATCCAGTCTCTAATTTTGCTCTTTTTAACCACTCTAATCCTATGCTACCAATTCCTTCAAATTCTCCCGGACGAGTACGTGGTTTCCAGATACCAGCTCTTAAAACAGATACTTTACCCGTTGCAGCTAATAAATGTGCAGTGGTTAATAATTGCTCTTCAGTTTCTGCACTACATGGTCCAGAAATGATTAGTGGTTCGTTTTTCGTGTCAAGCCAAGTGTTTAATGGCTGGATGTTCAATTGTAGTTTCATTTTTTTGGGGTTTAAATTGTTGTTTTTGTATTTTACGAAGGCTTATTATTGAAGACTATACTTGATCGTTCTTCTTGTATTCGCCCATGATGTTAAAGTTTACGGTGTATTTTAATGCCTGACGGACAGCCTTGTCATAATTTTCTGTGCTCGTCCATTCCATGTCCACATAGAAGTAATATTCGTTGCGTTTTCCTAAAACCGGCATACTTTGGATCTTAGTTAAGTTTACCTGTTGCTCAGCAAATATGTTAAGGATTTTAGATAAGGCACCTACATGATTGCCAACCTGAAAACAGATTGAGGCTTTATTGCTATCTTCCATTTCTGCTGTTTTGTCTAGTTTAAGGATCAAAAAACGAGTATAGTTCTTTTTGTTCGACTCGATTCTTCGTTCAATGATGTTTAAGCCATATAATTCCGCAGCAAGTGTGTTGGCAATAGCAACGGTATCAGTTAATTGCTCTTCCTTAATTTTTTTAGCGCAAGCAGCAGTATCGTTACCTTCGATTACCTGAATGTGTGGGTAATCGTAAAAGAAATCTACACACTGACGAATCGCAATAGGATGGGAGGTAGCAAATTTAATATCTTCAAATTTTACACCGGGTAAAGCCATTAAATGTAATTGTATAGGCAGGTATACTTCGCCTACCACTGCAAAATTATATTCGCGGATTAAGGTGTAGTTCGGCAATAGACTGCCTGCGATAGAGTTTTCTATAGCCATAACTACAAAGTCAGCTTCCTTTTTTTCTAAAATCTCACAAGTCTGCTTAAATGAGTTACATTCAATAGTTTGAATGTCCTTTCCGAAAAATTTGAAAGCAGCCTCTTCGTGAAAAGATGCCTTAATGCCTTGAATTGCTACTCTTGTTCCTTGGTTCATTGGATTAGTTTTTGCCTTTTTTTATTAGTTTCTGATTGCGTTAAAACAAAAAAAGTCCCGGCGTTTGGCCGGGACTTTCGTATACATTTATCGTGTTGATATCAGTGCATATTAGTCCCGGCTCTTACTAAAATAGTAGAAGTAACCAAACCAATATGTAGTGATATTTCTCATCTGTTTTTCTATTCTTTTCTTTTTTTCGATCAGACTTGCAAGCAGGCCCTTTCTTTTATCATTTTGTCAAATGTACTAACAAAATTTTATTTGTCAATAGTTAATTTAAAAAAATATTTTTTTGTTGTGAATATGCGTTGCCGTGGCATTCAAAACTTTAGCTATTTCTGTTAACCATGGATGGCATTAAAGTAAGCAAAACTTGCTAATATGTCGTTTTCCGATACTCTGCAGTTGTAATCGCATTTGCCAATACTTCTTAGCAATGAAAACATAATTTGACCATTCTCATTTTTCTTATCACTCTGCATAAATTCCATCAAAGATGTATAACTCTCTTCCTTGATATAGTAAGCCGGGTAAAGCTTGCGGATGTAGTCAGTCACGTCATTCAAATCCTCTGCACTTAGCGTATTGTTTTTGTTGGATAAGAAAGCTTCGCAAATCATGCCTATAGCAATGGCTTCACCATGTGTTAAAGGTTTTTCATCATTAATAAGCGCATAAGTTTCTACAGCGTGACCAATCGTATGTCCAAAGTTTAGGATCTTTCTTAAGCCTTTCTCATGTGGATCTTCCGTAACTACTTCATTTTTTATCTCTACCGAACGGTAAATAGCTTGAGGAATGATATTCTGGTAGTCACTATTTTTTAGCTCATTGTAATAGTTGCGGTCTACAATTAAACCATGTTTAATCATTTCGGCAAAGCCCGATAGTAATTCTCTTTGTGGTAATGTTTTTAAAAAGGCGGTTTCAATAAAAACTGCTTGAGGCAGGGTAAAGGTTCCTACCATATTTTTAACATTGTCTACATCAATACCGGTTTTGCCACCTACAGAAGCATCAACCTGCGAGAGGAGGGTAGTCGGGATATTGATAAAGTCGATCCCTCTTTTATAGGTAGAAGCTACAAAACCACCCATATCCGTAATTACGCCACCACCAAGGTTAATCATTAAGCATTTACGGTCTGCACCAAAATCAAGTAGTGTTTTCCAGATGCCAATACAGAAATCTATGTTCTTATTTTCCTCACCTGGATCAGTCTCTATTAGGTCAAAATCACTAAAGTCACCCAACATTTCTTGAAATAGAGGTAAACAAACTTCTGAAGTTGTACTGTCCGCAAACACAAATATTTTGCTGTATTTTTCTGATTCCAATACCTCTACTAAAGGCGCCAACTGTGTTTCGAAATGAATGGTATGGCCTGCGCTATCTAATTTGTTCATTAAACTACTGTTATTTTTTGTCCCATAAAATCAATCACATCGCCAACGCGAACTTTTAATCGTTTACGGTGGTCAACTTTTCCGTTGTACTTTACTAAACCATCTTCAACAACGGTCTGCGCTTCTCCGCCACTTTGAACCAGTCCTGTTGCTTTTAATAATTGAATAAGGGGAATAAATTCGCCTTCTAATTTGAATTTTATCATCGCAAGGCAAACTTACAATTAATTATAAAGTGTTTTACCACCAATAGCATGGGAATTTATACTTTTGCAGTCAAAATGACTAACTGACATTCGTAAATGGAACTATCCCCCAAGAAATCATTAAATTTTGATGATACTGAAATTGCTTTCCGCAATAAATCAAATAATGAATTAAATGCTGCCTACTGGTTGTTCAAACTGATTAGCAGTAACTTTTTAACAAAAGTTGGCCCGCCAATCACTAACTTTTTCCTTAACATAGGTTTACCAATTAAAGGTGTAATTAAAGCGACTATATTTAAACATTTCTGCGGTGGCGAAACTATTGCAGAGTGCGAGCATACAATCGAACAGCTTGCAGCTGGTCAGGTTGGAACCATTTTAGATTATTCTGTAGAAGGGGAGGATGAAGAAGCTGTTTTTGATTTTACCTGTGCCGAAATTATAAGAACCATTGAACGCGCTGCCGGGGACAAGCGTATTCCGATTACTGTATTTAAAGTTACGGGCATAGGCCGTTTTGGTTTGCTGGAGAAATTGGATGCCAAACAAGAATTGACAACTGCTGAACAGGCAGAATTTGAGAAGGTTAAACAACGCTGCGAGAAAATCTGCAGAATGGCCTATGATAAAAATGTACCCATCATGGTTGATGCTGAAGAAACCTGGATACAAGATACAATTGACGAATTGGCTATAGATATGATGCGTTTATTTAATCAAAAAAGCATCATCGTGTATAATACCTATCAAATGTACCGTCATGATAAACTGGCTGATATGAAAGCTGATCACTTGATTGCTAAAGCTTCGGGCTTTATTTTAGGTGTGAAAATGGTACGTGGTGCCTATATGGAGAAGGAACGCAAAAGGGCAGCGGAAATGGGTTACCCATCACCGATACAGCCTGATAAAGCAGCTTCTGACCGTGATTATGATGCTTCTTTAGATTATTGCATGGAGCATATTTTTGATATCGCTATTGTTTGCGGAACACACAACGAAAATAGTTGTCGTGTTTTGGCTCAATTGCTGGATAAACATGGGGTAGCTCATAACCATCCGCATGTTTATTTTGCACAATTGTTAGGAATGAGCGATAATCTAAGTTTCAATTTGTCTGATGCAGGTTATAATGTAACCAAGTATGTTCCGTATGGCCCAATTGAAGCTGTTATGCCGTACTTATTTAGACGAGCGCAAGAGAATACTTCAGTTGCTGGACAAACGAGCAGAGAGCTTGGTTTAATCGTGAAAGAGAAACAACGCAGAAGGTTAAACTAAAAGTTTAATCTTTATCATTAAAAAGGCCGTATCAAAATTCAAATTGATACGGCCTTTTCTATGAATTCTCCATCCCATTTTACAAGATGTGATGATCAATCAGTACCTGCTCTAAATCTTTAGGATGTTTGGTCATTAGTAATGTATTTAGTCCCGCTAATTTGGCACCTTCAATATGCTGCGGACTGTCGTCTATAAATAAAGTCTCCGCAGGATCTAGTTTGTTCTCGCTAATTACCTGTTCAAATATTTCCACATTGGGTTTGCGCAAGAACATATGTTGAGAATAATAAACCTTTTCAAACAGACTACTGTTATCGGGCATGTCAAACTCTCTTTTCAGGTAATCTACGATGTAGTTGTAATGCGTCTCGTTGTTATTACTCAATAAAAAAGTGCGGTATTTTTGTTTTACTTTAAGCAATACTTCATGGATTCCGGGAGGAACACCAATCAATAAACTGTTCCAGGCTGCATCAATTTCTTCGTCCGTTAGTTTACTATTTTCTGCAGCTTCACGTATTCCAGCTCTAAATTGGGCGGGGGTGATGGCTGCAGTCTCAAAATCATTAAAAAGATTGTGGTGACTTTTATGTGCGAAAAATTCTGTGCTGTTTGTGATACCTAGATGTAACAGAGCGTCTTGTGTTCTTTTAAAATCTATTTCGAAAATAACATTGCCGTAATCGAATATAATATTTTTAATTTTTTTCATAAAAGTGTTTCAAATTTGGATGTAAATATGTAACATTGCACTCGCAAAATCAAACAGATTTTCGCGGGCCTATAGCTCAGTTGGTTAGAGTAGGAGACTCATAATCTCTTGGTCGCTGGTTCGAGCCCAGCTGGGCCCACACCTATTTAAAAGCCGTTTCTTGAAAATAGAAACGGCTTTTTTTGTTTCTAAAAGTAGGTTTTTAGCCTCCATCACTGGCTTTGGCAGTCGTCCACAAGTCAGGTTCAACAAGAATTTTTGTTTAACTGCGTGCAAAAAATGTAACGTAACTGTAACGTAACTATGTGCGCCAAACAACCATTTTTATGGCAACTGTTAGTGCTAAAATCTATTCCCATCACACTAGAAATGATGGGACGTTCAATGTCAAAATTTGTGTCTATCACAAAGGAGATCGAAAGTTTTTCGATACCAATCATTTCCTAGCTGCAAAACAACTGACACCGGAATTCAAAATCAAAGACAAATTCATTTTAAGGATCATAGATGATGAACTACAGGACTATCGAAAAACTATTAGTGAACTTGGAATCAAACTCAACCTCTTGTCATGTGAGGCTTTAAGAGATTATCTCGAAGCAAAAGACAAAGCAATTGACTTTATCGCTTTTGGGCGGAAACATATCTCTCAAATGTTGATTGAAAAACGTAAAGGTTCTGCCCACAACTTTAACACTGTCATCAATAGCCTTTGTGATTATTTCAGAAGGCCTTCTGTTCCAATTGAAGAAATCAACTCCAACATGTTGTTCTCCTATGAAAAGTATCTAAAATCTACAAGAAAAATCGTTCGTCCTGGTCAAAACGGGCAGGATGTTGAGACTACTGAAAAAGGTCTATCAAAAGGTGGGCTGTACAATCACATGCGAGACCTCAGAACTATTTTCAACGAGGCCAGACGATGTTATAACAATATTGATTTTGGTTTGATTGTGATCAAACACTATCCTTTTGAAACTTATAAATTGGGATCCGCACCTAAAACACAAAAGCGCTGTCATACGATTGAACAGGTAAGAAAGATCAGAGATTCTAAACCTGTTCCTGGCAGCCGTGCCGAATTAGCACGCGATCTTTATATGTTAAGTTTTTATATGTGCGGAGCGAATGCCGTAGATATTTACAATCACCTAGATTTGATCACACCAAAATCCACGCGGTGGGATTATAACCGTTCAAAGACAGCTGAAATAAGAGAGGACAACGCTTTCATTAGTGTGAAGATCATTCCGGAAGCAAAGAAAATTATCAGAAAGTATTTGGGGAAGTTAAAGAAAAGATATTGCTCACACGGAGGCTTAGATACCGCACTCTATCACGGTTTTAAAGCTCTACAAAAGTTGACTGGAATTAAAGCCACTGAATATTGGGCAAGACATAGTTTTGCGAATATTGCCAGGAACAAATGTGGGGTTACGAAAGATGATATTCAAGAAGCTTTAAACCACGTTGACGAGGAACATAGAACTACTGACATATATTTGGATAGAGATTGGAACATTATCGATGTTGTACAAGAGAAAGTGCGGATTGCACTTGCTGGAAAATCAGATTCAGAGGTTTTAGTCGAGAACAGACTTATAAATGAGACGGACGACCGAGTGGATCATTATGTAAATGATGAACCTAGAAATGACCGCCAAATACCGTTAAATGATAAAGCTGAAATTCTCAGGTATCTACAAGAGATTGGATACCAGAAAAAACAGCATCCGAATTTTGCAGAATATTTTAAATATGTGAAGGCAATTTGCGATTATGAACTTTCTGTGATCGAAGTTTATGGCGACGGTGCTTTGCAGATAATAGGGCTTCCTATAGCTGTCAAGAGCGAAAAATTAGCGTATTGGAAAGAAAATGAAACTACGTTCGATACACTTATTATACATCCAACTTTGAGTGAATTAAAGATAATCGAAAATGTAATGACCAGAAGTAGGGTTTTGTAAATGAAAGAGGTGGAGTTAGCAATATTTCCACCTCTTTTCTTTATCTGGGTCTATTGAACCAGTCTGAATACAAAGCTTGTAAAGACTTTATGTGATAATAGAATCCGTTTGCGATATTTAAAGTCCAATCAATTATATGATAAAACAAATTACATTCGACGCGTTTGACTTCTACCTGAACGGAGTGGAACATGATAAACAAAGACTTATTGCGCTTAAGATAGAACAAAACAATCTTTTTGCTGTGTTAAAGAAACTCAACTGGCAAGATTTGAAAGTATTGCCAAAACCAGAGGATCGCAGCAACTCCATGTGCTTCGAGGTTCAGTTTGAACAGAGGCATATAGATGTGATTAATGAGTTGAAAAATACATATTCTAACTTAAGATATCTAGAGGATGTTGGCTTAGAAAACTTCTTTGAAGGTGATATTCTTGCCACGAGCTATGATATTCAGATTGGCAAATTGGATTACAGGATTCATATCTCTGATATTGCGAAATCGTTTAGACGACTCGGATTAGGATGTAAGATTTATAGAGCAATATTAGAATATACAGATTATATAACATCTGAGGAACGGCAGCTTTCAGGATACGGAAAACTAATATGGAATTCCCTTTTTTTTACTTTTTACACTGAGAGACGAGCATTCTGTTTTGCCAGTGACAAGGATGGCGCTCAGATTTTGAAAGTACTAGAAGAAAAAATAAATCCAGAATACATTGACAATATGCTATGGGATGAAGATTTTGTAGAACGCTTTAAGCCACTAATTATGAAATCTAAATTGGCCATTTTGTTGTAATGACAAAACCTATGTTCTTTGGGATTTTGCCAAGAGTAACTACTTTTGTTTTTAGATGAGTAATTTAGATAAATTTAACGCAGCTTTCGAAAAGCTGCAGGTTTTGGGGAAGGCATTACTGGACTCAATTCGGATTGAACAGTAATCTAAAGTGGTTGTTACCTATTTTAATCCTAAGGTCTTTGTTCAGATGTTTGATTCCATAAAGGAATTTCATCCGATCAGGGACATGATCCGCCAGTCCTCAAAAGGGATTAAAATTTATGGGGAGACCAGGAATATTATTGCTGATAAATTAATTGAGTTGTCTGATCTGCAAGGTTTCCAAAAGGTGGAGGGACTGCTGCAGATTATGAATCTAATCTCGGTTTCCGAAGAAAAGAATTTTATTGTCACTGATGAATCAGATCATTACGATGACCTTTATCCTGATAGATTGGTTAATGTAATTAAATTTATCAAGGATAATCTACACAATCAGATTACCTTACATCAGGTTGCAGATATTGCATGTATGACGGAACAAAGTTTCTGTCGTTTCTTTAAAAAGAGGGTTAAGAAAAACTTTTCACAATTTTTAAATGAACTTAGGATTGCACATGCAAGAGAATTGTTAATCCAGACCGAAAAATCAGTTAATGACATTGCATATCTATGTGGATTTAAGTCAAGTTCTCATTTTTGTCATGTTTTTAAAGGATATGCTGGCGAAAGTCCGGTTCAATATAAACTATCTATGAAAAGAGCAGTTTAATAGGTAGGCATAAAAACCAATATCTCTGGAATTGTACTAAGTGACAGAATTTTTATAGATTTAAGCCGAACAAAACTTTATTTAGTTATAGATCCCTTGATTTGATATCCAGAATGTATGAAAATCTTTCAAATTATGAACTTTCTATTCTTTTAAAGAACGGAGATGAATTTGCTTATCTGGAAATTTACGATAGATATAAAGTATTGTTACTTAAACATGCTTATACTAAACTATCTGATAGGGATGAAGCAGATGACATTGTTCAGGAGCTCTTTATTCATTTGTGGGAAAGCAGATCTACCATAGAATTTACCACTAATTTATCTGGATACCTTTATACGGCAGTCCGTAACCGTATTTTCAATCACTTCGTAAAAAGAAAGAGAACGGAAAGTTATCTGGACTCTCTGGGCGCCTTTTTAAAGGAGGGCGACTATATTACTGAAATAACCATAAGAGAGCGAGAGCTTGCAGTATTAATTGAGCAGGAAGTAAATGCCTTGCCTCCAAGAATGCGCGAAGTATTTAATCTAAGCAGAAATTCAGGCTTGTCTCATAAAGAAATCTCAGAACAGCTTGGAACCTCTGAACAAACAATTTCAAAGCAGATTTCAAATACACTGAAATTATTACGGGCAAAAATGGAATCTATTTTAAATGTATTCATTTGATAATCAGTGATTAACTTGTTTTTCTAATTTATTTCCATTTTCCGATACCTGTTACACCCTTTCTTAATTGTCATATATTTAGAAAGCGTAAATTAGTTGATGGACAGTAAGGAACAAGAGTTATTAAAGAAATATTTAGAAGGTAAGAGCACGGAAACTGAAAATGCCCTCCTTGAATCCTGGTATTTAAAATACAAGGACCCAGGCGCTATGGAGGCATCTGAAGAAGAAATTAAAATCAGATATACAAAAATCGCAAAGGCTTTACCCGTTACTAAAAAGCCATTACAATCAAATTTAATGCTATGGAAAGGTTTGGCCGCGGCCTGTTTAGTGGCTTTTACATTAGGTGTGTACTTTTATTTTGGCAACAAACAGGTCGACATAGCTCCAGGTGGTAATAGAGCAATATTGCAAATTGCAAACGGAAAAAAGATAGATCTGAATAGTCAAAAGGATGGAATTATCAATGATGGAACAGGATTGAGTTATGAAGATGGTAGTCCGGTTGACGGTGTAGATAACAATGGTGCTGAAATTCAGGAACTGAACCTGAGTACGCCTAACGGGGGACAGTATCAGCTTACTTTATCAGACGGAACTAAAGTGTGGCTAAACGCTGCAAGTAGCATAACTTATCCAAGTAGGTTTGGAAATAAGAATCGCGTTGTAAAGGTGATAGGAGAAGCATATTTCGAGGTAGCCCATATTTCCTCAAGACCATTTGTAGTAGAGAGTAAAGGACAAACCCTGTTTGTATTGGGAACAGGTTTTAACATTGCCGCCTATCCAAATGACAGATTGATTAAAACAACACTGGTACATGGTAAAGTTAAAATCACCAACAATCTAGGCGATAAAAAAGGAACCATATTAAGTCCCGGTCAACAGTTACAGGTTTCAGCAAATGAAATTAAACTGATCAATGATGCAGACATTGAAGAAATTACGGCATGGAGAGATGGCTATTTTAAATTTAGTGAAAGTCTGGAAAGTATCATGAGTAAAATATCACGCTGGTATGATGTCGATATTATTTACCAGGGTAATTTTGACGGTAATCTTAAGTTTTTAGGAAAAGTTTCAAGAACAAAAAATCTATCTGCAATATTGGAAATCATAGAATCGGCAAGTAATGTTCATTTTAAAGTCGAAGGAAGGAGTGTGATAGTTATGAATTAAAAAATTACATAAACTAGAACACCATAAAAAAAACCGGAAGTGGTTCGAAGCACTCCCGGTAGAAAATTAAGGTGTATCTCCCGGTTTCAACAAAATCGGATAATAAATATAGGATAAACTAAACTTACAACCTCCTCCACTAATTTTAAAAATCAGTAATGGTTTGCAATACCTGTGGAGATAACCTAACTAAGCAAATGTATGAATTTAAATCGCCATTTAATGGCAATTATGTCCATCGTATTTTTAAATTTCGCGCTGTCAACCAAACCAACCCTGGCGCATTAATCGCTTTAGAAAAGTATAGTGCGTCATCGGTAAAACCATTACTTATGCGAATCACACTTATCTTCTTATTTGTCACGTTCACGTTGCTCAATGTTTCAGCGGGTCTGTTGCATGCACAGAAAATTTCAATTCACAAAGTGAACGTTCCACTTTATGAAGTGATCAATGAAATTAGGAATCAGACAGGTTATGATTTCTTTATGAATATGGATTTGTTGAAAAATGCAAAGCCAGTTACCATAAGTATGGATAATGAAACCCTGGAAACAGTATTGGCGAAATGTTTTGATAGTCAATCTTTAACCTACGAAATAAAGGATAACAAAACAGTAATTGTTAAGAGCCGCGAGATAGGTGTGATTGATAAGGTAATTGCATTATTTGAGATTAGAAGGACCAGTACCGCCCAACAGCAAATTGTTGCAAGAGGTCTCGTAACGGATTCATTAAATAAACCTATTGCAGGCGTTTCTGTCGCTGTTAAAGGTAAAAAGGCAACCGTATTTACCAAGGCTAACGGAACTTTTGAGATTATACTTCCCAAACCTGAATCGGTCTTAACATTCAGCTATATTGGAATGGAACCTCAGGATCATAGTATAAAGAACCCTGCTCAATTGATCAGAATTGTCTTGAAACCACAAGCACGTGATCTTGATAACGTTGTAATTACAGGGTATAGCAATATTAAAAAAGACAGCTTTACCGGAAACTCAATTAATGTTACTAAAGAACAACTTTTACAGGTTGGTAACCGTAACGTGGTGGATATACTCCAGGTATTTGATCCCTCTTTCAGGGTACAGATTAACAACTTAAGAGGATCAGATCCAAATACAATGCCCGAGTTTTATGTAAGAGGAAGATCTGGTATTGGAGTAAAAGAATTAGATAAAGGTGCCGACTTATCACAGGCCGCATTAACCAATAATCCGAATCTTCCGATTTTTATTATGGATGGATATGAGGTGTCTGCGCAAAGGGTTTATGATTTTGATATTAATCAGATAAAATCAATAACCATATTGAAAGATGCAGCTGCGACAGCTGTTTATGGATCAAGAGCTGCAAATGGCGTTATTGTTATTGAAACCGTGCCACCAATACCGGGTAAACTGCGGATCGGTTATAATTTTGTAGGTACTGTTACTGCACCAGATCTTTCTGATTATAATCTGATGAATGCAGCCCAAAAACTAGAGGCAGAGATTTTAGCAGGATCATACGTGATAAAAAGTAATCTTCCAGCTCAAAATGCACTTCTTTTAACAGATGAGCTGTTAAGAAAACAATCTCAGGTATTAAGGGGTGTAAATTCTGATTGGATCAGTCAGCCACTGACCAATGAATTTAATCAAAAACATACTTTAAATATTGATGGAGGTACAGATCAGGTTCGTTTTGGTGTTGCACTTAGAATGGATCAGCAAAATGGTGTAATGAAACAATCTGCCAGGAAACGTGCCGGAGCAGGACTGTCGCTGGAATACAGACTGAAAAATTTATCTGTTCGTAATGATATCAATTATGATGTGGTAGACTCTAAAAATTCACCTTATGGAAGTTTTGGCGATTACACCTGGAAAGCTCCCTATGATGAGATTTATGATGTTAATGGGGTAGTCCAGAAAAATACTTTTGGCTGGCACGGTGGAGCAACGGATATGTTAAATCTGATTAACCCATTATATGAGGCAAGAAATACACAGAATTACAGTATTGGCAATACAACAACAATGAGTAATAACCTGTCTCTAAACTGGACAGTTTTAGATGGATTGCAAATTAGAGGTACTTTATCTTTAACTAAAGCAGAAAACAGCAATGAGAACTTCATTGATCCGGCATCTGGAAGATATTATATTGATGGAAAGACTGATTATACCACAATCGGTAGTTTGGATTTGAGATCTGGAAGTTCATTGGGGATTAATGCCAATGCTTTTGCAAACTATGTGAAAAGTATAGATAATCACAATATCAACTTGTCACTAGGTGTAAATGCAATTGAAAATTCAGCCAAAAGCAATTCATCAAGATATACGGGTTTTGCTTCAGGCAGTCAGCATGCTCCTAACCTTGCCAGTAAAATTGCAGACAAGCCATTTTATGGTGAATCAAAATCAAGATTGTTTGGTACGTTTTTAACAATGAACTATTCATTCAAGGATATTTACCTTTTTGATGTTTCTACACGCCTTGATGGTTCCTCAGAATTTGGTTCGAAAAGTAAATTTGCTCCGTTCTGGTCATTGGGGGCAGGATTGAATTTGCATAAATACGATTTTGTAAAAGATATTCCTGTTATTAGCAGAGCTCGTATCACCGCAAACACCGGACAGTTAGGTAAGACTAATTTCCCTCCATTTGCAACCAAGGATAACTATTCAATCTCTAATAACTGGTATAGTACAGGGCCGGGTGTATCCTTATACTATATGGGAAATCCAACTTTAAGCTGGGAGAAAACAAGAACATTGGACGTTATATTTGATTTAGGATTGTTTAGGGATCGTTTAACATTTAATTTCAACTATTACACTAAAAACACGCAGGATCTTGTAACTGATATCAATTTGCCATTGTCGTCGGGTTTCCCTCAATATAAAGGGAATATTGGTGAAGTTGAAAATAAGGGTTACGAATTTAGATTACGTTATGATGTGATTCGTCAAAAGGATTTCACCTTAGCTGTTTATGGTAACTTTGCATCCAATACGAATAAGCTAACAGGCATTTCTAAAGCATTAAAAGCTTATAATGATTTGGTAGATAAAGAGTATGAAGGTTATAATCCCGCAACTGGTGCCAACTCCATACCTAAGCAAACTAAATATTCAACACCACATATTAAATATGTAGAGGGTGGTTCACTTACTTCATTGTTTGGAATGAAGTCAGTGGGTATTAATCCAATGGACGGACAAGAGATATTTCTACGTAAAGATGGTACAATAACCACAGAATGGAATGCAGCAGATCAGGTAATTATTGGTGAGTTAAGTCCTAAAGGCCAAGGTGCATTTGGTATAAATGCAGGTTATAAAAACATAACATTATTTGCTTCATTTATGTACGAGTACGGACGTGATGAATACAATAGTACTTTACTTAATAAGGTAGAGAATGTGGATATCTATAACCGGAATGCGGACCTGAGGTTTTTAAATGACAGATGGAAACAGCCAGGAGATATCGCAAGCTTTAAAAATATAGCTGACATTGCCTGGACTACCCGTCCTACTTCCAGATTTATACAACGTGCTAATTCCATTTCACTTAATTCACTAAGTGTGGGTTATATGCTTGATCAAAAGGCACTGAAAAAATTAGGAAGAATTAACATGGCCCGTATTCAGGTAAATACCAATAATGTATTTAAAATATCTACTGTGAAACAAGAGAGAGGATTAGAGTATCCTTATGCCAGAACGTTTGACCTTTCATTGAATTTAGGATTTTAGAACAAACCAGTTATGAGAAAAAATATCAGATTAATAATATTTACCGCTTTTGTGATGACCGGATTATCGTCGTGTACAAAGTGGCTGGATATACAACCAACAGATCGGGTAAGTGATGAAACACTTTTTTCCGATTCTAAAGGATTTAGAACTGCTTTGAATGGAATTTATCAGCAGGTTGCGGTTCCTCAATTGTATGGGCGACAACTTACCTGGGGTATTAACAGTGCGATGGCTAATGATTATTATCCATTTAACTTGAATGATGAGCTTAAGAGTGCTTCAAATGCAGATCTGGCAAATAATAATATTAAAGGATCGTTAGCTGATATATGGAGAAAAGCATATACCGCAATTGCTAATTGCAATAAACTGCTTATTGAAATAGAGGGTAAGGATGATTCCTTTTTTCAGTTTGGCAGATCTGAAAAAAACCTCATTAAAGGTGAGGCACTGGCGCTGCGGGCACTCTTGCATTTTGATGTGGTACGTATTTTTTCTCCTGCTACCATCAGAAACAATGAACAACCGTTTGTGCCTTATCAGGAGTATTATCCAGCACATATAGCCGAAGCATTAACAACAAAAGAGATCATGGTAAAAATTATCAGAGATTTTGAGCTGGCTCAGGCACTTGTTGAAGAAAATGATCTTACTAAGAATTCGTTTTACCTGAGTGGAGGATTAGCATACACTTTGAATGGAATTTCTACACAGGATTTGGTGTTCTTTACCTTTCGGATGAATAGGTTAAACTATGTCGCTATCAATGCATTATTAGCCAGAGCTGCTATGTATTCAGGTGATTACGTTAAAGCTAAAAAAGCAGCATTTCTAGTGTATAATTTTGGACCGGATGGTAAGAGATGGTTCTCTTTTACTCCAGAATACCTTACTAATAGTGTTACAAGATCTCAAAAGTTACCGGAAGACTTATTACTGGCCTTTTACGATCCAAAACTAGTAACCAATATTAAGGATTATAGAGGAACTCTTACTTTTCAGCTTAATACAAACTATCAGACTTTCTTTCCTCCGGCAGAACGTGATTACCGCCGAAACATTATCAATACTACTGATAACGTTTCTTATAAATGGCTGGAATCTGTTTCTCAGACGCCTCAAAACCTGATCATGCCAGTAGTGCGATTAAGCGAGGCCTATTACATTTATAGTGAGTGTTTATATAGAGAAGGAAATACGACCGATGCATTAATCTTTTTAAATAAAATACGTAGCGCCCGTGGAAAATCCAGTGCATTCCTGGATATCACTGAAAATGGATATTATGGTGAATTGTTAATGGAATACAGACGCGAGTATATGTCTGAAGGACAAACCATATTCGCACATAAACGCCTGAATAGGCGAATGGTACTTGGCAATCAAACGATAGAGGTGAACGACAGATTTACTGCTCCTGTTCCAGAAGACGAAAGATAATTTATTAATAATTCTGAATAAGTAAAATATTATGTACGCTATAAAAACAAAACTAATCTTAGGTGCAGTTGCATGTTTGATTGGGATTACTTCTTGTAAACGTAATGAGATTCAACCCTATAATGGAGATCGTTACCTACAGTTTGTTGATAAATATACAGATACCATTCCTGTTTCATTTTTCCTGTATCCTAATAAGAATGAGTTTCAGATTAAGTTACCGGTAAAGATGGTTGGAATTAAGACAACCGAGAATTTATCGTTCTCAATTAATGTAGATGCCAAAGCTACTACTGCTTTTCCCTCATTATTTAACTTAGATTTAAAGGGGACTTTTAAAAAAGGCCAGGCACGTGATACCATTATTGTTAATGTATTTAGACAGGCTGATTTAAAAGGCAAGGAAACTTTTTTGGTTTTGGATCTAGTTGCAAATGACAATTTTAAACTTGGAGAAGTAATTAATCGAAGACGGGTATTGCGGATTACCGATAAGATTTCAAAACCTGTATGGTGGGATGCTACCATGACAAGTACCTATCTGGGTACCTATTCTGATAAAAAATTCAGAACATTTGTTGAGGTAACAGGAGAAGGAGATCTCGAGATTTTTAGCACAGAAAAGAGAAGGGATCTGATGTTGGAGTTTAAATACTATTTAATCAGGATGAAAGATCTTGGAACCCCAATATTAGAAGAAAATGGTAGTGATATGCTGGGCTCAGTTCCTTTAATTGGTTAGTCTAAATTTATAATTAAACATTATTAAAATGAAAACAAAATTCATATTTACGGCTATCATACTTGGTTTCTACACTTTGTTTATTAGTTCGTGTATAAAAGATAAAGGCAATTATGATTTCGCACCAGCAGATGCTGCTTCTGTAAAGTTTAAGGACCAGACTATAATTGGGTTTGTTGGTGACACTATTAGGTGTCTACCCGTAAGAACATTTAAAGACAAAAATGATTCTATTTACTTTGATCATGCCTGGTATATCGCCGGTAAACTTTATTCCAATACCCCAGACTTTAAATATTACGCCAGCGAATTAACCGGGTTAGCTGTAAAGTATTATATGACGGATAGGAGAAATGGATTGACTTATACTACTCCAACCTCCTTAGGGGTAAGTGTCTCATCTCCATTTAGAACCGGATGGTTGGTTTTGTATGAAGAAGCCAATGGTAACTCTGAACTAGCTCATATTACTTATAATGGTGCTACCGATAAGTTTACTGATTATACCGGAATGTACCAGAAAGCGAATAATGAACCTATGGGGAGTAAACCCTATAAAATTTTTCCCTATAACATGAGGGGTACCGGTGGGATATTTGTGGTCCAACGCGGGGGACAGGGTTCATTGGATGTAGGGGGTAATGACTTTAAGAAAAAGCTTGTTGCTTCTAAATCTTTTACGCGTGAAGTACCAAATCCTTTTGAGCCTGTAGATTTAGCTTTCTTTAATTCAACCGATTTACTGGTTAACGGTAACGGCGACACTTATGGCAGATTTTTTAATGGCGCTGCTGTTTTTACCATTCCATGGATGAGTGCTCCGCTAAGTGTAGAAAAAGGAATGAAAATAACAGATATCTGGGATTCATGGTATAAGTCTTCTAACGTTGCGCTCATGTATGATCAACTAAATAAAAGAATGCTTTTTGCTGATGGTTCTTTGTTTTATCCAGGTGGAGGTATTGTAATCAAGCCAATGCCATTACCTAAAAATGGTTATCCTGGAGATTATACTTCCTTACAGAATTTAGGTGATTGGCAATATTTATGGGGAAGTTCCTTTATTGATAATTACGGTAATGTAATTGGTGGTATGCTCATCAAAAGTCCGACAGACCATAGATTGTACTTTCAGAACTTTGATTTTAAAACCAATGGGCCAGATTTAACCCCTATAAAAAGAATACCATTCTTAGGATCTGATCTTGTGGATAATAAGAGTATCTATTTAGCAATTAGAAATAGAAACTATCTTTTCTTTACTGGAGCCGGTGGCAAAGATCTATACTATTTTGACGTAGAAACTGGTATGACGATGGCGAAATACCAAACATTTACTGATGAAATTACGACCGTAGAAATGGATTTTGATTCCAGAACCATTGCTGTTGGTTTGGGAAATGGAACATTGATCATCTATGATATTAGTGATCCCGTATTGCGCTCAGGACAAAGTAGAGAACTGCACAGATTAACAGGTTTGGGCAAAGTGGTTCATGCTAAATATAAAAGCTTTGATAAAATATAATTATAAATAAAATACGTTAGGTAAAATTAAACACATGAAAGAACCAATTATTAAAGTCACTAATCTTTCCCACCGCTACAACGCACAGTGGGCAATTAAGGACATCAATTTTGAATTTCAAGAAAAGGGGATTTACGGTTTGCTGGGCGCTAATGGCGCCGGCAAATCAACCCTTATGAACATCATTTGCGGGGTATTGAACCAAAGTGAAGGAGATGTTTTCATCAATGGAATCAACCTAAGGGAACAACCTGTTGTTGCTAAAAAACACATTGGTTTTTTACCACAGCAACCTCCTTTACAGCTGGAATTAACCATTAAGGAATATCTTCAGTATTGTGCCGGCTTACGACTGATGCCAGAAAACACCATTAAAGCTGCAGTTGAAGAGGTGATGGAAAAATGTCAGATTAGTCATTTCGCAGGACGGATCATCAAAAATCTTTCAGGAGGTTATCAGCAAAGGGTCGGAATTGCCCAGTCGATTATTCATAAACCAGATTTTATTGTTCTGGATGAGCCTACAAATGGTTTGGACCCGAATCAGATCCTCGAAGTAAGATCTTTGATTAAGGATATTGCTACAGAACGTACTGTTTTACTTTCTACACATATTTTACAGGAAGTACAGGCCTTGTGCGACGATATATGGATGATCAATGAAGGCCAGATTATCTTCTCTGGATCATTAGATGAATTTGATAATTATATTATGCCAAGTACGTTTACGGCTACACTTTTGGCCAGTCCGCCGGAAGCAGAGCTATTGAACATTCCTGGTATCCAGGCAGTAGAAATCATTGGTCATACAAAGTATCGTTTACAGTTTGACAATGACAAAGAAATCATAGAGAAATTTATAAAGATTTGTGTTGACAAAGACTGGCGACTTATGGAAGTAGCCCTGGAAAAAGGCTCACTAAATACTGTCTTTGCAGAATTATCGAAGAAAAAGGTCCAATCAAATTAATAAGCGAATAAAATACTCTAATGAAAGTAATATATAAAATTGCAAAGGCCGAATTACAGGTCCTTTTTTATTCACCTGTGGCATGGCTGGTGTTGGTCATTTTTATGTTCCAATCTGCTCTCCTATACACAGATATCTTTACCAATTTAGTTCGTGCCCAGGCAATGGGTAGGGAACTACAAAGTGCTACCTTAGGAATCTTCTCTGGACTTAACGGATTCTATCCATCCATCAGTAAGTACCTGTTTCTATATGTGCCATTACTTACCATGGGGGTAATGAGTAGAGAGTACAATCACGGTTCAATTAAACTGTTATTGTCTTCTCCAATAACAAGCGCACAGGTTATTTTGGGTAAGTACCTCTCTTTGATGATCTATGGGCTTGCATTAACTGCAATTACCGCAATATTTGCAATTTTTACGATTAGTACCGTAAACATGGTCGATACGCCGGTAGTGCTTGCTGGTTTATTGGGGATTTATTTACTGATCTGTGCTTATGCAGCTATAGGGCTTTTTATGTCCTCAATTACATCCTATACCGTAGTTTCGGCTATGGGAACTTTAGCCATTCTTGCTTTTCTTGGCTATGTAAGTGGTGTAGCTCAGGAAATTACATTAGTGCGCGACATTACCTACTGGTTGTCTATTTCTGGAAGAACAGAGACTTTTTTCTCGGGGACATTAACCGTCGAGGATATGCTATATTTTATTATAGTAGTTGGTCTTTTCTTAGGATTTGCCATCCTTAGACTCGAATTGAGTAAACAGAAGAACAGCTTTGTAAAAGCAGCAAGTAAATATGTATTTGTTTTTTTACTCGCAGCCATTGTAGGTTATGTAAGTACCATTCCTAAAATGATGGTCGTATTTGACGTAACCAGAAATAAGACAAATACTTTATCTATAGCCAGTCAGGACGTCGTAAAAAGGTTGGGTAATAGCAAACTGACTATTTCCACCTTTACCAATATGCTTGGTCAGGATAGCTATCTGGCGTTACCAATTGGCCAAAAGGTAGACATTGACCGTTTTAAAAGATATCTACGGTTTAAACCAGATATCACCTTAAATTATTACTACTATTACCATAAAACCAATAATCCGTTTCTTGATAAAAGATACCCAGATCTTCCGGATAAACAACGTTATGATTCATTAAAGAGAGTGTACGACTGGAAGTTTACTGCTGGTCCATTGGAAAGTCTGGAAAAGAAGGCTGACCTGGAATCAGAAGATTTTCAATTCGTAAGATTATTGGAATCTGATAATGGTAAGAAAACATTTTTAAGGGTTTATGATGATATGATGCGCTATCCATCTGAAGCTGAAATTACCGCTGCCATCAAAAGAATGACTATGGATCTTCCGGTTGTTGGTTTCTTGAACGGCCATGGAGAACGCAGTAGCAATTCTGAGAATGATCGTGGTTACAAAAAATTTGCACAGGACAAAAGATTCCGTTATGCATTGATTAACCAGGGTTTTGATTTTAAAGATGTAACCTTAGATAAGGATATTCCTGCAGGCATTAGGATCCTCATTGTTGCAGAACCTAGAAAACCACTAAGTGCCGAAGAACTGGGCCATTTACAACAGTATATTAACAGGGGAGGAAACCTGATCCTTTCAGGCGAACCTGGACAGATTGCAAATGTAAATCCAATTGCAGACCTTCTTGGTGTAAAATTCCTGCCAGGTATATTGGTTCATCCACTTCCTGATTTTACTCCAGATTTAATGATGATGACGCCTACACCAGAGGCACGTGAATTCTCTTACTATCTTGAACGCCAGGGGAAAAACAATCTGCCGCTTACTATGCCGGGTGCTGCTGCACTGGAGTATAATACAGATAAAGGATTTAATGTAATTCCATTGTTCCGTACCGACTCTGCCAGCTGGACTGAATTGGAAACGACCAATTTTATTGATGATTCTGTAAGATACAATCCTAAAATAGGTGAAATACAGAAAAGTCATCCTACAGTGCTGGCTTTATCAAGAAAAGTAAATGGTAAAGAACAAAAGATTATGGTTACAGGTGATTCAGATTGGTTAAGTAATGGAGAATTGGGTATGAGCCGAGCAAGGGTTATGTCAAGTAATTACTCCTTGATCAATGCCGCATTTGACTGGCTTTCTGATGGTGAAGTTCCTATCGATACCAGAAGAGATCCATCTTTAGATACCTCTCTAAGTATAGGTGAAGATGCCTGGGCTGTCTTTGTTTATGTCTTTAAATGGGGATTACCGATTATACTTATTATTGCCAGTTTAATTATTTGGATACGCCGTAGAGGTAAATAACCAGCATAATGAATTTTATAACAGATAAACAGACCTTAGATGATCTTAACATATTTGGAAAACGCTCCGGCAAATCCATTTATGAACTGTTTAACCGAACCGCCACTCGTGGTGGTTCGGATATTTTAGAACAGTTTTTTCTTTATCCATTGGCTGATATTGAAGACATTAATCAGCGCAGCCAAATCATCCAGTATTTTAATTCCATAGCTGCTGTATTTCCTTTTAGAACAGATCATTTTGATACAGCAGAACAGTATCTGAGTAACACGGATAGCAGAAATATGCTGGCGCAGGAAGAAAATACACTAGGTAGAAAGTTCAATAATCTAATTGGCGCAGATGCTGAGTATAAAGTTCTGTTTAATGGTGTATGTGCTGTCATAGAAATTATAGATAGCGCACGTAGGTTTTTGAATGAAGTTAATACCTCAACATTAGAAAATCCTTATCAAAAAGATCTGGAGCAGATGCTGGAAATAGTTGAACAACCTGCGTTAAGCAGCCTGTTTAACATAAAGGCAATTGCTAAATTAACTTTTGCTGAAACTGCTGCGTACGATAAGTTACTTAGGTATGAACATCGTGACAGCATAAAAAAGCTGTTGTATTTTATTTATAAACTTGATGTTTATATTACTGTAGCCAATGTTGCCAAAGATAAAGGCTTTGTATTTCCTAAAGCCTTAAGTAAAGAAGAGCATGTAATCAATATGGATGATGTTTATCATCCATCATTGGCGAAAGGCATTCCCAATACCTTACACATTTCTCCGGACCATAATATCATTTTTCTTACCGGTGCCAATATGGCGGGTAAGTCGACCTTTATGAAATCGTTGGGGATCGCCTTGTACCTGGCACATATGGGATTTCCAGTCGCAGCATCAAAAATGGAATTCTCTGTTCGAGACGGGATTTATACCACCATTAATCTGCCGGATAATCTAAATATGGGTTATAGCCATTTTTATGCAGAAGTACTGCGGGTAAAATTGGTTGCCGAACAATTAAGACAGTCGAAAAACCTGTTTGTTATTTTTGATGAACTCTTTAGGGGAACAAATGTTAAAGATGCATACGATGCCACGGTAGCTTTAACATCGGCATTTGCCCAAAAAAGGAATTGTGCATTTATTGTCTCTACACATATTCTTGAAGCCGGTGAAACATTGATGCCAGAATTTGATAACATCAATTTTTGTTATCTTCCAAGTGATATTGTTGAGGGTAGGCCTATGTATAGCTACAAACTGCAACAGGGAATTTCGGCCGATAGGCATGGAATGGTGATTATTGATAACGAGGATATCATTGGTATTTTACGGAATAGGAAAAACCAGACCAGTACTTCATTAGGCTTTGTTACAGATAAGCAGACAATGGACGACCTGAATATATTGGGTAAGTATAAAAACAATTCCGTTTACAGTATTTTTAATAAAGTGATTACCGTAGGAGGAGAGAAACTATTGGATAACATGTTCCAGCATCCCCTTATAGATGATGTGAAGATCAATGAACGGAGTAAACGTTTTGCATACTTTGGTGACAGAGAGTTTAAATTTCCTTTTAATGCTGAGCAGGTTACGGAGATGCAGAACTACCTTAGCATGTCTGGCACTGGAAGCTTTTTTGGAATGTACACCAGTACTTTCCGCAAAAAATGGTTGGATTATCTTGGCTTACCTACCGAATACAACTTAGTAAAAACAGGGGTCTATGCTACAATAAAAGTATTAAAAGAGCTAAAAGCTTTTATAAATGCGATAGAAGTACAAGAATCTAAAAATCTGTACCAGGAAGAGATCAATGCTGCTAAGAAGGTATTTGCTGATAAAAGAATTGTACTGCTGCTGAATGAGGACGAAAAGCAACCGATAAGCATTTTTAAAGTAGCTAAATACTGCCATCTTTTGAAAAATGTGTTGTGGCAGGAAATGAAAACCGTTGAAGATATGATCTATAAATTTGACGTAGCCATCGCCATTTCTACGGTTGCCAAACAAAGAGGTTTTTCTTATGCTAAAGCTTTGCCGGGAACATCTAATACCGTTCGTATAGAAGATTTATCTCATCCAGGTATAAGGAAAGCTGTGCATAACTCCCTGTATATTAATCAGGAGCATAATATCATGTTCTTAACAGGGGCAAATATGGCAGGAAAGTCAACCTTTATGAAGTCTTTCGGAATCTCTCAATACCTGGCTCACATGGGCTTTCCGGTACCAGCCAGGGAACTGGAGTTTTCCGTTAAAGACGGAATTTATACCTCCATAAACGTTCCGGATAACTTAAATATGGGGTACAGTCATTATTATGCAGAAGTACTAAGGGTTAAAAAGATTGCACTGGAAGTAAGTGAATCGAAAAACCTAATTGTAATTTTTGATGAGTTATTTAAAGGTACCAATGTTAAAGATGCTTATGATGCTACACTCTCCGTTACAGAGGCTTTTGGCGAAAATAGGAATTGTTCATTTATTATCTCAACTCATATTATTGAAGTTGGTGAAGAACTTAAAAGGTGTAAAAATCTGCAGTTTAAGTATCTACCAACCATAATGAACGGGGTAGTGCCAACATATACCTATAAACTTCAAACTGGAATTACAACCGATAGACACGGAATGATGATCATTGAAAATGAGAAAATACTTGACATCATATTAAGCAACGCTGAACTCAGCTTATAATAAAAGAGCCTATTGGAAATGCTTAAAAGCATTACAATAGGCTCTTTTGCTATCTAATATATTTTAATTGTATACGAAGTTACCTTTATCGCTATTTATCGTTACTTGTTTTTGAGTAGAAGATTCAACACGACCAATGATCTGCGCATCGATATTGAAGCTCTTGGAAATGGCGATGATATCTTCTGCAATTTCAGCAGGAACATATAATTCCATTCTGTGGCCCATATTAAAGACTTTATACATTTCTTTCCAATCTGTGCCTGATTGCTCTTGAATCAATTGGAACAAAGGAGGACCAGGGATATTGTCTTTAATGATGTGAACATTGTCGTTTACAAAATGAAGCACTTTAGTCTGTGCACCACCACTACAGTGTACAATACCGTGAATCTGCTTTCTATGGCTTTCTAAAACCTTTTTAATTACCGGTGCGTAAGTCCTTGTTGGAGAAAGAACCAGTTTGCCAGCAGTGATTGTTGTATTCTCGTCAATCAGGACCTCATCTGGGTTAAACTACTTAACCACATGTTTACAAAACAATGAAGACTTTAAGTTGATGTATAGCTCTGCTAGCATACTGAACAAGGTTAGCCCTGCAACCCTAAAATCGGCTGCGCAAAAATAACTGAGTGGAAAAAATTACATGCGATTAGTATTGATGCCTCAAAACAAGATTAAATAGAACAACTCTAATAATAATAAAATTTAGGCAGGTGTAATAGTGTCTCTGGATGGAACCCTATCACCATTGGTTAATAGTAGTGCGTTGGAATGGCCCGGTTAATACGGGCTATTCTTTTTAACTACGTTAAGGTGCTGTCGGATCATTAATGAGCTAATGAATTTTGCCTTAAATTCATTATTAATGAACAATTTGTATTTTTCTAGATATTTACGGAAATAAATTCATCAATAGTTTGTATTTAAAGAAAGTAAAAAACTATATGAAAAATATAGTAAAACTTGGTTAGTCTGAGGTTGAAGTTGCACCACTTATATAATTACAAATGAAAAATAAACGTTTTCTTAATGAAAATTTAATTAAACCTCTCCAACATAAGAGGAACAAGGAATTAACAAAAAGACTATTTATTGATGCTGCATTAGAAATTGTGCGAAGCGAGGGGTTTAAAAAATTAGGAGTAAATAAGGTCGCATATGCGGCAGGTCGCAGCAAGAGGATGTTATACGATTATTTCGGTGGTATGGAGGGATTAATAAAGGAACTGCTAAAAGAGACGGATCATTGGTTGTCATACGAAGAGAATATGGAAGAAACTATAAAGATGCACAAAAGTGATCACGGAAGGGAGCTGGCGTCACTTGCCATGAAAAAGCACTTTCATCAAATGTATTCTAATCCGTTACTAAAGGAGTTAGGCTTATTAGAACTTAGCGATGAACAAAATTTTATGAGTGAATTAGCAGAAAGACGTGAAAGATTAGCAGATCAACTCTTTTCAATATCTGAAGATTATTTCAAGAACAGCGATGTACATTTTCGAAGCCTTTGTGCACTTCTAGCTGGGGGAATTAATTATCTTATACTCCATTCAAAAACAAGAAGAAGTCCCTATTGTGGTGTTGATATAAATGATTTTCAGGATCAGAAAAGGCTGATGAGAACAATAGAACTAATTACCAATTCAGCTTATGAATTTGCAAAAGAGAATAACTAGCTAGTTAAACGATCTATATCTTTCAGTTCTTTTACAAGTGCCAATGGTTTTCATGGTATAGGTTTTTACTATTGAATGATGCAGATGCTTTCGATAGTCGAAGAAAGCTTTACCATTGGCTAGTTTTCATTTTTTATTACGGTTTTAGTATAGTTATTAAAACCTGTAGAAGATATTACTCCTACAGGTTTTAATTCCTTACGGAACTAGATAGCAAAGAAGAATTTGTACTCACGTTAATAAATTGCTATTGGATTGACATTTACCTGAGTCGATCCGATATATAAGGGTTGTCCAAGGACAAAAAGGAACTGCCAAATTTTGTCACGAACCAGTGGTCGGGAATCGATCAATTCGAGGTTATAAATGCCACGCTTGGCCAGCATAAACTGATTAACAGGAAATTCCTCTCCAGTTGGATTCGGATAAATTTCTGAAGCCCAGGTGTCGCCACCAAAAGCCACAATCTGCTGATCTGCAAGCCACTTGGCAGCATCCATACCAATTCCCGGTTCTACCTCAAGGAACTGCTTATTGTCCTTTCCAATCAGTTCTAGCCAGCCCGTATTGAACAAGACTACATCACCTTTGCGCAGCGTGATGCCCTGTTTCTTCAATACGGCCTGAATATCTGCTATAGTAAATTCAGTATCCCCTGGAACAATGGCTTTACCATAATGGGCTGTCATATCAAGTACAACACCTCGTGTAACCATAGGTGGAACTTTTTCGATCCCAAGTTTTTTCACACCTTCAACAGTAACAAAATCCGCCGCCTTGTTTCCATTGTAATAAACATTATCGATGCCGATATGGCCAATACCGTTGAGTTGGGTACCTACACCTGTCCAGCCATTAACCAATTCATCATTGAAGGTGAATTTATTTGGCCCGGTGGTATTACCTGCCTGCTCACCTGGTTGAATATTATACAGATTAAAACTACGGTGACGGAATGCAGGTAGGTTCTTATCTATCGGTACAGCCAACGGAAGGGTCTTTCCTAGCTTAACCAACTTCATAGCCTGTAAAACCACGTCTGAAGTCAGCAGATTGGCAGCACCGATTTCGTCACTTGCCCCGTAAGATGAGGGATACCAGTCAGCTTTTGCAGAAACGGATTCTTTTTGGTTTTGGGCTGATACCGGCACTATGCCGCCTAATACGAACCCGGCAGCCACTACTGCCTTAGTCAATTGTTTTGTTTTCATTGCTTATAAGTTTAAAAGATGTTCTTTAATAAAAGTCAATTCATCTGCGTTAATATCAACATTGATTGCCTGCGCATTTGAAATTGCCTGCTCTGCGTTTCTTGCTCCTGCCAGCACAATGGTGATCCCAGGCTGTAGCGTCGTCCAGCGCAGCACCAATTGGGCTAGGCTCACATTTTTATATTCTGCTAATGGTGCGATGCTGTTCAAAAATGCTTTTACCTTTTTCGGATCAAATTGGTCGAAATAGCCATTCCGGTGATCCTCTGTTTTTAAAGTTGCTTCTTTAAAATATTTACCGGTCAACAGGCCTCTTTCCAAAGGGCTGTAAGCAATCAAACCAATGTTATTTTCGATGGCATATGGAACTACACCTACTTCGATGCCACGGTTCAGCATACTGTAAGGAATTTGATTTGATGCAAGAGAGATTGATTGCTCTGCCTCTTTCAATTGGGCGAGGTCATAGTTGCAAACACCTGCGGCAAGAATTTTACCTTGTTTGATCAGTTCTTCCAAAGCATCCATGGTTTCAGCAATCGGAGTGCTTGCATCGGGCCAATGTATTTGTAGCAGGTCGATGTAATCTGTACCCAATCTTTTTAAGCTTTCTTCCACTTCTTTGATTATATTCTTTTTAGAGCCATACCTGTAAACAGGGATGCTTTTCGCCTCGGTTCCGGCGTCAAAAAAGAAGTCGCCTTTACCCTGATTACTGCCATCCCACACCAGCCCGAATTTAGTCAGTAACTGTATGTTTGTGCGGTCTTTTCCTTTGATGGCCTCGCCAATAAGTTCTTCACTTAAACCCAAACCGTAAAAAGGTGCGGTGTCCAAACTTGTCACTCCATTATCGAGTGAGGCATGAATAGCACTAATAGAATCCTTTTTTTCGTTACCACCCCACATGCTGCCGCCAATAGCAAACGCACCATAGGTGATAGCCGACAACTTTAAATCTGTTTTTCCTAATTTTCTATATTCCATTGTTATAAATATTTATTGCTTTTTATTTTTGATAATGTGGCCAGTTAAGATACCCTTGCATGGTAAGTCCATAATGAAATTCCCTGGTTGGCTGCGTTAAAGGGCAGTTGTTTTTCAGGCGGTCGACAAGGTCAGGATTAGAAATAAAAGGCTCTCCAAATGCTGCTATATCGATTGTTCCCTGGTTGATAAGTTCCTCAGCCTTTTTCTTATCCATGCCGCCTGCTAAAATGATCACACCATTATACCAGTTCCGAAAGCGTTCTAAAAAACCATCAGGCAAGGCAAAACTTCCCCTTGATTGCTGATCCATAATGTGGATGTAAGCTATATTTTTTGCCGATAATTCCTTCGCCAGATATTCGTAGGTAGCTTCGATCTCCTCGTATTGGGGCATTTCGTGCAGGCCGCCATAAGGAGTCAGGCGTATCGACACTTTATCTGCTCCTATGGCATCAATACAGGCATCAATGCTTTCTAATAAAAAGCGGCTGCGGTTTTCTATACTACCGCCGTAAATATCACCGCGGTCATTGGTATAGGGGTTTAAGAACTGTTCAATCAGGTATCCGTTGGCTCCATGCAGCTCCACGCCATCAAAGCCGGCAGATATGGCATTACGTGCGGCACCAGCAAAATCTTTAACAACGTCCTTAACCTCATCGGCTGATAGCGCTCGTGGTCTGGAGCAGGTCACAAAACCTTCTTTTCCATTTTCATCGTAACCCCAGGCATTAGAGTTTGCTGCCTGTATGTCAGAAGCACCAACGGGATCCTGTCCGCCAGGCTGATTGGAGGTATGTGATACCCTTCCAACATGCCAAAGCTGTGTGAATATCCTGGCCCTATCGGCATGAACGGCTTCCGTTACAGGTTGCCAGCCTAAAACCTGTTCCTGAGTGTAAAGACCCGGAACATGTAGCACCCCTTTTGAAGTTGCTGAAATTGCCGTGCCCTCTGTGATGATCAATCCGGCACCCGAACGTTCAGCATAATAGTGTACATTGAAAGCTTTAGGCACCCCGTCTTCATTTCTTGCCCTGGTCATCGGTGCCATTGCAATTCTATTTTTCAACTGAAGATGCCCAAGGGCAGCCGGCTCAAAAATGTCTGTGTAAAACGGATAGTCGGTGTAACCTTCTGCACCACCACCGAAGAATTTTTCCCGTTTGGGTTCGTTAAGTGGCAGGTTATATTTAAGCCGGTCGGGAAGATCTGGATTGGCAATAAAGGAACGGCCAAAAGCTATAAGGTCTGCCCATCCGTTTTCCAGTGCTTCCTCAGCACGCTGTGCAGTATATTTACCGGAATAGATCAGGGTGCCTTTAAATTCCTGCCGGTAAGCTTCTTTGAAAGAAAGTGACATAACCGGTGCATTATCCCAATCGGCCTCTGCAATGTGTATATAGGAGATATCTAGTGCGTCCAGGATTTTTGCAGCGGCAATGTAGGTTTCCTCGGGGTGATCATCCATGGCACCCATTAATGTGGTCAATGGTGCCTGGCGTACTCCAACCTTATCAGGGCCAATTGCATCAGCAACCGCAGTAGTTACTTCTTTCAGAAAACGCAGCCGATTTTCCAGCGTACCGCCGTATTCATCCTTGCGGTGATTGGTTTGAGAATCCAGGAACTGTTCAATAAGATACCCATTGGCTCCGTGCAACTCAACACCATCGAAACCAGCCTCAACTGCATTTCGGGCAGCATTTGCGTAGTCTTCTATAATCTGATGGATCTCCACAACGGTTAGTTCGCGCGGGATAGAATGCTGAACCATTTCTCCTATCCCTGAAGATGCATCACCGCCGTCTTTCGCCAGGAATACTTTAACCCCTTCCGCAACAATTGCTGAAGGAGATACTGGCGCCTGACCGTTTGCCTGCAGGGAGATGTGTGACACCCGGCCAACATGCCAGAGCTGGGCAAATATTTTTCCGTTATTGGCATGAACTGCCGCCGTAACTTTTTTCCATCCTGCAATCTGTTCTTTAGTGTAGATACCTGGTGTCCAGGCATATCCCTGACCTTGACGGCTGATTTGTGTGCCCTCAGTGATGATTAGTCCGGCAGAAGCTCTTTGAGCATAATATTCCGCCATCAGTGCGGTTGCGACCTCGCCGGTATCTGCCCTTGATCGTGTCATTGGTGGCATCACAATCCTATTCTTTAGGTGGATACCCTTTAATTCATATGGTTGAAAAAGCATAATAAATTGTTTTTGTTAGCTGATATAAATTACCTTTATTTTGATGTATCGTTAAAATTCCAGGTATCTGATTAATGATAGGTTTTCAATACTGTTGAACCGACGGCTATTGACGCTTCAATATTGCTTGTCTTTCTGTAAGCTTTCAACACAAAAGCAAGTAAAAGCCCAAGCAAAGCCATTCCCGCGCCAACCCATTCCGGAGCGACGTAGCTGTAGCCCATGGCCAAGGGAATACCAGCAAGGTAAGCACCTAAAGCATTGCCCACATTCATAGCTGCCGGACTGATAGAGGAACCGAGCATCTCGGCCTTTCTGGCCGATTGCATCATCATGATTTGAACCGGTGCTACAATTGCAAAAGCAATTGCACCAATAATGAATGTCATGATAATTACCCAAATTTGGTTATGGGATACAAAGGCTAACAAAATTAATGCAACCGCCATTGACCCCAGTAAAATGATCGTAGCAGGAAGTGGCGTATATTTGTCAGACAGCTTTCCACCCATTAGGTTTCCAAACGCCATACCCAGGCCTGCTACAACCATCAGATAGGACACACTGGCTCCACTAAAATGGGCTTGCTCAGTAAATAATGGCGCGATGTAACTATACCAGGCAAAAAGCCCACCTGTTCCAATAATTGCGATCGAGAGAATCAATAGAAGATCCGGTTGCTTAAAAATGGCAAAGTCCTTTCTGATATTTCCTGCCAGTGTCGCTTTAAATTCAGGTAGCCAATACCGTATACCAATGATAGTGAGTAATCCTATCAGTCCTACTATTTCAAAGGTAATTCGCCAGTTGAATACATGCCCTATAAATGTACCTGCTGGTACACCCACTATATTGGCGACAGTTAGCCCCGTAAACATAAAGGCAATCGCCTGTGCGGTCTTCCCTTTTTCTGCCATCCGCCCAGCTACCACCGCACCGAAACCAAAAAAAGCACCATGTGGTATTCCTGATATGAAACGCAGTAATAACATGGATTTATAACCAACAGCAAATGCAGATAAAGCATTTGCTGTCATGATCCAGGAAGCAAGTATAATCAGCGCTGTCTTTGGGGGGTTGCTTTGAAGTATAATGGTCAGCAAAGGAGCTCCTATAACTACACCCAAGGCATAAGCTGATATCAGGTGACCAGCCTCGGGTATAGAGATATCAAGGGACTGTGCCATATCCGGCAGAATGCCCATCATTACAAACTCAGTCATACCTAACGCAAATGCACCTATGGCAAGAGCAAAAAGACCTTTTTTCATAATTTCTATATAAAGGGGGTTATTTTAAATTTTTATTATTCAGCAAAATTACGCCGTTATCTTATCAAATTATAATAATAGAAATCATACATTAGTATCATAATTATAATGCATGGAGCCGGGATTATTTTTGGAATTGTTCAGTGAAATTTAAGGAAATCAAGAAACGAGACTTTAACCGGGAGGCTGTTGCACGGTGTATCCCACACGTGTGTTGTTTTACATCTAAGTTTACTTGAGGCTCTTGTGAATTATGAATTCCGAACATTATTGGTTCAAATGTGATTTCCAATGATTCTGATTTTCGTGATTCCATTTTTTTGTAAATTGTTTTTCCAAAAATACATCATCAAAGAATATGTGGGTACATTTAAAAAAAATAATGTGATTTTGTTCGTTAATAATGAATTTATAACCAGATCGGTTGAAATTGTATTTCGTATTTTACAAATTCTATCTCAATGAAAACAATACAACGATCGGCGATACTACAAAATCCTAAACTTGGAGGATATACCCCTCGGGAAAAGCCCCTCTCTATTTTTAAACATTTAAGGATAATTTGATTAATCTAATGGATCAGAACATAGCATATAGCTTCTTCCCCTAATGCCAAAATCAAAAAAAGATACGCTTTAAGTGTTCGGGCATACAATCTGAATTATACCGCAATGACCATTTTTTCAGACTTTTGAACTCATTTAAATCTTTTGCCTTGATCTTACAACTTAGTTTAATTAAAAGACTTTCGGAATTCTAGCGGTGATAGGTTAGTTTTCGTCTTAAACAATCTATTAAATGATTGTGGGTGTTCAAACCCTAGTTCGTATGCAATTTCGCTTACCGACAAATCTGTTGTAGATAATTTCTCCTTTGCTTTTTCAATCAGTTTATCATGGATGTGCTGTTGGGTACTTTGTCCTGTCAAAACTTTTAATAAGCTGCTTAAATAGCTTACAGATACATGCAACTCATCAGCTATAAACTGAACCGTCGGTAATCCTTTTGCCACCAGTTCCTCGGTATTGAAGTAAGTGGCAAGCAACTCTTCCAATCGGCTTAGAAGTTGGTGATTTGCTTTTTCTCGGGTAATGAATTGACGATGGTAAAATCTTTCAGCATAATTGAGTAAACTCTCAATTTGTGAAATGATAATCTGCTTGCTAAACTTATCAATATTGGAATGATATTCCTGCCTGATGTTATATATGATATTATTTATGGCTGTTTCTTCCTTCTCTGAAAGAAATAGCGCTTCATTTACAGTATAGCCAAAATATTCGTATTGCTGGATTTTACTTGCCAAGGCTGTATTCCAAAGAAAATCTGGATGAATAAGTAATATCCATCCAGTAGGCTTTGTCAGTTTATCTCCAGGATTAACCTCCACTCTGAAAAGCTGATTAGGAGCGGTAAAATACATAATGCCCTCATCGAAGTCATAGTCTTGTTGCCCATACTTTAATTTGCCAACTACGCCTCTTTTTATAGAAATCGAATAAAACCCGAAAATCCCTGTCAACAAGTTCTCATCAGGTGAATATTTAATTGCTTCATGTTCAATGATACTAATTAAGGGATGTTCAGGCTGAGGTAACCCTCTCAAACGATGGAATTCGCTAATGGTTTTTACTTTTATTGTTTTATTGCTTTCCATAATATCAAGTTATTTTTTATAATGCCTGACCGCCAGATATTTCAATACGTTGCCCGTTTATCCAGTACGCATCATCTGTGCAAAGAAATGCAACAATCCCGCCAATATCATCGGGTAAACCTACACGGCCTAATGCTGTAAGGCCTGCAACGTGGGCATTTATCTCTTTATTGTCACGGGTACGCCCACCCCCAAAGTCAGTTTCAATAGCTCCGGGTGCAACTACATTTGCACGTATTTTTCTTCCCCCTAATTCTTTTGCCAAATATCGGGTAAAAATCTCAATGGCTCCTTTCAATGAAGCATATACAGCGGAACCAGGGAATGTAAGACGTGCCAACCCCGATGATACATTGATGATTCCACCACCATCATTGATAAATGGAATAAATTTTTGCGTTAAGAAAAACACGCCTTTGTAATGGATGTTAAATGTGTCGTCCAACTGTTGTTCGGAAGTTTCTGTAATAAGCGAATACAAAGCTGTACCTGCATTGTTTATCAGAAAGTCAAAATTTGTGCTTCCTGTATGTTCCTGTAAATACGCTGTTGTTTGTTTAACGAAGCTATCAAACGCAGTTACGTTGCTTGTATCTAATTGAAAAGCAATAGCTTTTTGCCCTATTGATTCAATTTCTGCCACAACGTTGCCGGCTGCTTCTTTATTGGAATTGTAGGTAATCACAATATCAATTCCTTTTTTGGCAAGTGCCAATGCCATATTTTTTCCCAAGCCACGGCTACCACCTGTAACCAATGCTATCTTTGTTTTTGCGCTCATACTTTGAATTTTTGAATTTAGTTTTTAAAAGGATGTTTTAGCCATATCATCAGCAATGGCATGATCAGGAAAGGAATTTCAATCAACGCAGTTTTATAATTACCCGTCTTTAACGATAAGGCCATTATGGTTAAGATTAAAAAGGCATTCATCAGATTGCCTATGAAGAATGTTTGTGGAAATAAAATCAACAATGCGATTGCTATTGAAACTATAGCGATCAAAGGAATGAATGTCTTCTGTATTCCCAAATCATTCATCATTTGTGCCTGTGCCGGATGATTATTGATATGTAACGCTTCCCAACCGTGTTTGAAACTAAAATAGGCAGTGATACCTATC
The DNA here is from genome assembly GCF_005144565.1 of Pedobacter hiemivivus. Lineage (NCBI taxonomy): Bacteria > Pseudomonadati > Bacteroidota > Sphingobacteriia > Sphingobacteriales > Sphingobacteriaceae > Pedobacter > Pedobacter hiemivivus. The sequence continues at coordinate 496,105 of NZ_SWDX01000003.1, read as the reverse complement.
AATAGGCCGCTAATTATTTTCGCTGTCATTGTATTCTTTTATGTTTTTATTGACTTCCTCCGCCATTGACGATTAAGTGTTGCCCGCTTACAAACGATGATAAATTCGAAGCAAAAAATACTGCTGCATTTGAAACGTCTTCAACGGTTGCCATTCGCTTCATAGGGTTCATATCCGAAAGCCATTTCAGTTCAGGTGTATGAGTGTCCATTCCTGTAAAAATCCCAGCATTTGCTACCGCATAAGGTACAATGGAATTTACTGTTACACCACGATAGCCGATTTCTTTCGCTAAAACCTCAACGAGGTAATTAGGTGCTGTTTTACTTCCGCCATATACTGCAAAGCCCGGAAAAGGAGAGGCGGCCGAAGTTGAGGAAATATTTATGATCCTTCCGTTGTCTTCAATATTTTTTGCAGCGCATTGTATCGTAAAGTAAGTTCCCTTTGTATTTATCGCAAAAAGTCTGTCAAATTGCTCTTCCGTAAAATCAGTTACAGGTACGTCCGCCAATTCAACACCAGCATTAGCCACTACAATATCAATTTTTCCAAAGGCTTTTTTTGCTTCGGCAAACAAGTTTTCTATATCTGCCGGTTTGCTGATGTCAGCCTGAACAGCAATTACCCGAACGCCCAAAGCCTGAATATTTACAACAGCTTCATTAGCAGAAAAACTATCTTTTGAATAGTTGATTATAATGTCCGCTCCTAAACCTGCAAAACGTTCTGCAATTGCCCTACCTAATCCTCTTGCCGAGCCTGTTATCAGGGCTACTTTATTTTTTAGATCTGTCATGAGTTCAACTTTTTTACGGTTGTGAATAAATATTCGCCCCTACTTTACTCATCTCTTTCAGGATAAGTTTAGGTGCCAAACGGCTCATTATTCTTAGTATTCTTCCAAAGCCCGGCGCTATTTCGTAACTGTCTTTCTTTAACCCTTTAATAGTAGCATCAATAATTTTTTCAGGTGTTGCCAATAGTTTAGGATTAAAACCATCCACGTTCACAAATTGGTCATTCAATGGAGTGCTTGCGGCTGGTGCAACCAATTCAAAAACTTTGATTTTTGTTTTTTGCAACTGTACCCTTAAAGAAACCGTGTAGAAATGCAGGCCTGCTTTTGAAGCACTATAAATCGGGGAATAGGGAGACGGTACATAAGCAATTCCCGAAGAAACATTTAGGATAGCCGGATTTAACTGTTTTTTCAAATGGGGTAAAAATTGTTGTACCATTCGTATCGGCCCCGATAAATTGATTGCAATTTCCCTATTGATATCATCTAAACCAATGGAAGTATCATGTAAGCTCATCTTTCTCATCTCACCTGCATTGTTTATTAGGAAATTAAGTTTGGGAAACTGGGTGGTAACTTTTTCGTAAAGCTCAATTATAGACGCAGCGTTACCTACGTCATTTTGAATGGTATGTACTTGCGGAATTTGCTTTTTGACTTCATCTAATTTCGCCTGGTTTCTTCCTGTTATAATAACCTGGTTACCTAAAGCAATAAACCTTTTAGTAAGTTCCAGGCCGAAACCACTTGTTCCGCCTGTAATGAGTATGGTGTTATTATCTAAATTCATTTTTATTGATATAATCTATGAAGTATGCTTTATTCAATCTGTATGCACAATCTTTAAAAAAAGTTCGTTGGCAAGGGCTATCCGTTTCAGTTTAAAATATTGATTTGTAGCTATAGTATCTTTACCGATTACGATTTTGCTTTTCATCAATAGGTTATTCAACTCCTGTTTATCACTATAAGTCCATTTAGTTTTATCGTAATAGATGACCAATTTTCTATCGCGACCTTCTTTTGGAATATAAATTACCCTCTTGGAATTGTTAAAGAATTTATTCTCTATGGTATTCGGAACCATTAGTGTTAATGCTACATCTAACCTGTTACTGATATATAGTGATTTCTTTGATAAGTTACATGAAGACAATATCATCAGGAGACAAACGTAGAGAAAAGAAAGATTCTTCATGGTTTGGCTATACTTTAATAATTCTTCCTGTGATAACCCCTGAAATTGCCCTTTCATATGCTCTTGCTACTTTCCAGGCCTCAACTGGAATGAATCCTGGAAAAAATGGATGATAGTCCTCGGATTCCGTCAAAACAGTTGGGCTAATGCAGTTTATACGAACACTTTTGGGAAGTTCGTTTGAAGCTGCTTTTACAAAGCCTTCTATACCGCCATTTATTACTGTACCGATTGTGCCGCCTAAAATAGGCTCATCCGTTAATACACCCGAAACCAATGTGAATGAGCCACCTACATTGATATAAGGCAGGGCCGTGCGAACAACATTGATTTGCCCCATTAACTTACTGCCTAAAGAAAACGAGTAGTTTTCATCCGTCAGGTTTTCAAATGGAGCTGCCGCAACTTCGCCTGCTGTAATGCCAATGGAATCAAATGAGCCAATGTTTTTAAATAAGTTTGCAAGACTTTGTTTGTCCGAAATATCTGCCTGATAGTCGCCCGAGTTTCTTGAAACACGTATTACTTCGTGTCCAACTTCCTCCAGTCTATTAGCGACTTCTTTTCCAATAGTCCCACTTGCTCCGATTACAATTATTTTCTTAATCATTTCTTTGAAATTTAACAATGTAAAGTTCTGTAAAAGAGAATGTTCAGAGTTAACTGAATCTGCTTTTGTTGTAACCGGATTTTAGGTGAGATTAGTCGGTTAACCTGGGAATAGATTAACCAAACTATAAACGTTATAAAAATATTAAAGAAAATTTCAGTCTTTCTTTGGTGATTTCAAACCAGGACAACATCCTAGGATGTTATCTAACGATTTTTACTTTTTAACTGCAATAAAATGGCTTCACCCACTGCTTTTGCAGACTGTGGGTTTTGCCCAGTGATCAGTCTGCCATCAACGACAACATGTGATTGAAAAGGCTCTGTTTTTTCATAAATGCCACCACGCTCTTTCAATTTATCCTCAAGCAAAAAAGGTACCACAGCAGTTAGTTTTACAATTTCTTCTTCCTGATTACTGAATCCATTTACTTTTTTGCCTTCTATCAGGTATTTTCCATTGCCTAGGCGAATATTTAACAAGCCTGCAGGGCCGTGACATACTCCGGCAACTACGCCATCTTGTTCATATACTTTGGCTACAATACCTGCAATAGTTGTATCATTTGGTAGATCCCACATCGCTCCATGACCACCGGCAAAATAAATGGCCGCATAATCTTGCGGTTTTACATCCACTGGTTTCAAACTGTTGCTTATTTTTTTATGATAATAAGCATCCTCCCAGAATTTCTTATTAACTGAGTCGGTTAAATCAAAAGCATCTACAGGGGGATTGCCTCCTTTAGGACTTACAAAATCTATTTCATAACCGGCTTCAACAAGAACCTCCCAGGGATGGGAAACCTCGCCTAGGTAATATCCAGTCTTCTTGCCTGTATTTCCTTTGATACCATGGCTGGTCACCACGAAGAGAATTTTCTTTTTTACAACCTGTTTTTCTGTTTGCAGGCTAATGGTTTGCTGTTTGGAACGCTGACTTACACAGCTTGTAAACGCTATAAAACAGATAAGACAGCATAAGGTATTAATTAACTTATTCATAATTGATTTTTTAGGAAGTTGAACCGATATAATGATAATATTCGATTTTTGATTATATCAGGCAGAATACCATGGAGCTAAACACATCGAAATACTCTGTTTTAAAATAACAAAAGTGTCCCTTTAAATTATCCAACTTTTGGGGCACTTCAGGAAATAGTCCTGTTAAACTATTAAGGAATTATAGACTGCTTGCAGTTGCCAACAAGGTTATATCCTCATGGTCTAAAGTAATTGTGGTCGCCTTGATTAAATCAGCCAGTTGATCTATGTTTGTTGCACTTGCTATAGGAGCTGTGATTCCAGGTTGTTGTATAACCCATGCTAATGCAATGCTTCCAGCAGTAGTCTCATGCCTTGCTGCAACGTTATCAAGCGCATTAAGTATATTAAAACCACGATCTGTAAAATACTTTTCTACAAATCCAGCCCTCTTGCTATCTTTAATATCATCTAAACTCCTGTATTTGCCCGTAAGAAAACCGCTTGCAAGAGAAAAATAGCTAATCACACTTAAATTATTGGCCGAAGTTATTGGTCTAATATTTTCTTCAAAATCAGCCCTGTCATACAAATTATACTCTGGTTGAAAGGTTTGATAAATAGGAAGGTTATTGTCACGACTAACTTGCAAAGATTCTTCAAGGCGTTCTGGAGTGAAATTAGAAGCGCCGATAATTCTTATCTTTCCTGCTTTGATCAGGGAATCATACGCAGCCAAAGTTTCCTCTATTGGTGTCTCCGAATCATCGTAATGTGATTGATAAAGATCAATATAGTCTGTATTTAGACGTTTTAGAGAAGCTTCTGCTGCACTAATGATATATTTTTTACTTAGTCCCTTTTTGTCAGGTGCTAACTCCGCACCCAACTTAGTAGCCAACACAACCTTATCTCTCTTACCACATTGTTTAAGCCATTTTCCAATAGCCAACTCCGATTCTCCACCTACATGTCCATCAACCCATTTAGAATAAACATCCGCAGTATCAATAGCATTGAAACCTTGTTCAGTAAAATAATCTAATAACTTAAAGGCCATCGCCTCATCAGTCGTCCATCCGAAAACATTTGTTCCTAATATCAGTGGTGCAATCTTAATTTCTGATGCACCTAATTTTCTATTTTCTAACATGTCATTATATTTTGTCCACCAAAAGTACGCCATAGATGGCTTTTATTGAAACATAAAATAATAAAATGTATATTTGTTCATTATTAATGAAAAATATGATTCAGTCTGTACAAAGAACCTTTCAAATTTTAGAATATATAGCCGCAAATGGGAATTTCATTCGAGTTAATGACGTAGCAAAAGCCTTAGAATTGGAGAAGACAACCGTATATGGTTTTATAAAAAGTCTTAAAGAATTAGGATACTTAGAGCAGGACGAAATGAGCCCAAGGTATAGGATTACTTCCAAATTGGAATGTTTATATGCACCTCCATTTTCACTCATTGAGTTGAAACAAGAATTGCGACCAATTTTAGAGAAGATAACAGCCGCTACACATGAATCATCCTATCTGGCTATACAAATGGGTTATTATTATAGACATGAATTAAAATGTGAACCTAATAGGGCTGTAAAAATTACACTTAATATGGGGCGAGATTACGAAATGAACACTACTGCTATTGGTAAAGCATTTTTGGCTTATTCCGAACATTTGCAGCGTAATTTATTTGATTCCCAAAATGATCAATCTGCATTAACAGCAGAAGTAGCCAACATTAAACAAATTGGATATGCCCTGGATATTGGGGCGTATGATCCTGACCTGAACTGCGTAGCTATGCCTATTTTCTTTAAAAATAAAGTCATAGCAGTACTTTGTGTATCTGGTCCCTCATATAGGTTCAAGCGAGAACAGTTCATCGAAACACTGAAAGTCATGAATATACTTTTAGGCGAGCAGGGTAAATATACAACACAAGTAAAATTATAAAATGCATTCAAATAAAACGGATTACTTAACTATAATAGTGTTACTCATATGTAACGTTACCATGTTGCGGTGTAAAAATTATTGTGTATTTTAGGGCATTGTTGAACAGAAACGGTGATTTTTGCCATAAAACATACAGAGAGTCTATAAGACTCATAATCTTTTGGTCGATGGTTCGAGCCCATCATGGCCCACTAAAGTGGTCAAGTCTGAAAATTCAGATTTTGACCACTTTTTTTTTCTGATCACATAATCAACATATGTCGATTGTGTGATCAGAAATCTGATAAGAATAAACGATGTCATGCGTTGTATTACAATAGCTCTAAAAGGTTTGTTGTGCCTACGTAGCGTTCCGTAGTAAATCCCTCTGCATACCTCACATTTATCGCCCTGCCAAAAATACAATTTGTACTTTCAATTTGTTTCAAGAGTGAAATGGTTCCATTTGCCTGCTGATCTACAGCTGAAATGAACTGAGTTTGGTAGGTCTTGATCGCTGACATTTTCTGTTTATAAAAAGCACTGATGTCAACGACAATATTAGGTTCTATAAAATAGTCCTGTATGTAATGGTACACAGCCTTTGACCTCCAGGGTTTCTGCAAAATACCATCATCTATCGTTTCTACTTTCTTTAGGCCAGATAAAAATGATGCTTGTGAAACTAGGTCAGATGCTTTCTGGTGATCTGGATGTCTGTCGTTTATGGCATTGGCCAGGATGATCTTCGGACGGTAGCGCCGGATTAAACGGATGATTTCTAACCGGTTTTTTTGGCTATTTTCTATATTTCCATCTCCCATATCCAATTGTATCCGATCCTGCAATCCCAATATTTTTGATGCCAGTTCCGCCTCTTGCTTACGCGAAACCGGATCGCCAAAAGTTCCCATTTCACCCCTGCTAAGGTCTGCAATTACTACTTTACCACCGGATGCAGTTGTGCTCAGCACAACTCCACCGGCGGCACACTCTACATCATCTGGATGGGCGCCAAATGCCAGTATATCAATACTTGTGTCGTTCAATTTATTTAAATTTACATTTAAATTTATCATGATGTTATTATCTATTTATAAAGATTGAATCTGTCTAATCATTTGGCTGGTGAATCCCCATTCGTTGTCATACCATGCCATAACTTTGACCAGATCCCCATCAACAACTCTTGTCAGTTCCAAATCGACGATAGCGGCATAGGGACTTTTTATGATATCTGTCGATACGAAAGGTTCATCTGTAACACTTACTATTTTATTGTAACGTTTTGATGCGGCCTCTTCGATTAATACAGCGTTGATTTCTTCTATAGTTGTTGGACGTTCAGCAATGAACGTAATGTCAGAGATAGAACCTACAGTTACAGGTACTCTGATGGCAATGCCGTCAAATTTACCTGCATATTGTGGTAATGCCCGGGTTGTTGCTATTGCAGCCCCTGTAGCTGCCGGAGCTAGGTTAATACCTGCCGCTCTTCCCATTCTTGGTTCTTTTCTGGACGGAGAATCCACTAAACTTTGGGATGCGGTATAAGCATGTGTAGTATTGAGTATTGCTTTTTTAATTCCAATTCTTCGTCCCAGTATCTCTATAATCGGACTGATGTTATTGGTTGTACAGCTGGCACAGGAAAAAACAGCCACGTTTCCGTCCTCTGTGTTTACTCCGTGTACAACAGTTGGGGTATCTTTAGTTGGTCCGGAAATAACTACGAAGTGAGCCCCTGCTTTAAGATGTTTTTCTGCATCCGTTTTATTGGTGAATACACCGGTACTTTCCACCACTACATCAACATGGAGTGCTTTCCATGGTAATTCAGTTAACTCCTTAATAGAAGAATATTTTATCGATTTACCATTGATGTAAATTAGGTCGTTCTTGTACGATACGTTTTTTTCAAAAGATCCATAGATACTATCGTGCTTCAATAAGTATACAGCATTTTCAATACTCATTAAGTCATTTATTCCTACTACTTCAAGATCTTCAGTATCTAATATAATCTTTAGTGTTGCCCTGCCTATTCTTCCAAATCCATTAATTGCTATGCTTTTCATTATCTGTTAGTTTAAATCCACTATTTTTTTAGAAAAAGTATTTATGTCGCAACAGAAATTGCGACATAAATGATGACCTGCTTATTTTACTACTTTTCTTTTCAGGAAGTCTCCGATGATTTCAGCGATTTCAGTTCCATGGCTTTCGAGTGCGAAATGCCCTGTTTCAAAGAGATGGAATTCCAGGTTTTTCAGGTCTTTTTTAAAGGCCTCTGCGCCTGATCCGGGGAAGATGTAGTCGTTTTTTCCGTAGACGATCAATGTTTCTGGCTGATGGTCCCTGAAGTACTGCTGCCATTTCGGGTAAAGTGTCAGGTTGTTCTGGTAGTCATAGAACATAGCGAGCTGTATAGCTGCATTTTCGGGTCTCTCCAGGTGTCTGAGGTCGATCTCCCAGTTGTCGGGGGAAATTGCTGACACATCTGGCACACTGTGCGTATACTGCCATTTCAACCCGTTTGCATCATGGAATGTACCCAGTGTTGCTTCCGCTTCCTTATCGTTGATGTCCTTCCAATATGCTTTGATCGGATCCCAGAAGGCTTCCAAGCCTTCCTCGTAGGCACATCCATTTTGGATGATCAGGGAGTCCACTTTTTCAGGATTTGCGCTCGCAATCCTGAAGCCTACAGGTGCTCCGTAGTCCATCAGGTACAGGCTGTACTTTTGGATTTGGAGTTCAGATAGGAGCGTGGTCACTATTTTCGCATAATTGTCAAATGTGTATTCGAATTCTGCAATAGGTGGTTGTTCGCTTCTGCCATAGCCTGGATAGTCAGGTGCGATCAGATGGTAACGGTCAGAGAGGTCGCTGATCAGGTTTCTGTACATGTGAGAGGAGGTAGGATAGCCGTGCAGCAGCACTAGTGTAGGTTTATTTTTATCGCCTGCTTCTCTGTAGAAAATTTCCAATCCCTGGATTTTTCTGGTGTTATACGTAGTTTTCATAATGTTTAATGGTTGAGTTTTTGAATTGGTGTAAGTTTTGGAAAATCGATGTCTGTTCCGGCAACGATGTTTAGGTAATTGGTATAGATGCTTAGAGAGACTTTGGCCACGATCTCGACAATTTCTGCATCACTGTATCCGGCAGCTTTAATGTCTTCAATTACGGTGTCTGAAACGTGTCCCCTGTTATCGAGAATAGCTTTTGCAAAACCAAGAGCAGCATTTATTTTGGGATCAGCAGATATTCCTGATCTGGCATCATTTATAGCTGCTGCTTCCAATCCGATTTTACTTCCGATGTAACTGTGTGCGGAGTTGCAATAATTACAACCATTCTCATTCGCCACAGTCAGGGAAATCAGCTCTCCCAGTTTAGTTCCGATAGAAGAATTGTTCAGCGCAGCATTAAATCCCAGATATCCGTTGAGTGCTGCTGCTGAGTTTCCCATGGTTCTCATCATGTTGGGGATCATACCCATTTTACTATTGACTGAGTCAAATAACTCTTTAGTTTTTCCGGTAGCTTCTTCCGGATTTAAAGCTTTTAAACGTGCCATAACAGTACTGATTAAATTGTTAAGATATTTTATTTGTATTTTCATAACAAAGTTGCATGATAAAGTCATGTGTCAGATAGGCACGTTTTCCCGAAGAGTTGGCATTTCTTCCTAAGTGCGATTAATGCCATTCAGAAGGAGTAGAGATAAAAAAAAAGCATGGCATGGCCATGGTCGTGTCAAAACGATTCAAAAATCAGATCGGTTTAGTTTTGCAACATGCTAAACTTTTCCCGGTATTGAACAGGGGATATTCCTTCCTTATTCTTAAAAAATCGGCTGAACGTCTGAATGTCTTCATAACCAAGCTGGTAGGCGATTTCTTTGATCGAAAGGTTTGTGTAGTTAATTTGTCTTTTTGCATGAATCATGATTCGATCATGAATAATGTTTAGCGGTGCACGATCGGAGACAAGAGAAAAAAGGTTCGAGAGCGTTTTTGGGGATTTATTGAGTTTAGATGCATAAAAGGCTACATCATGATGCTTCGAGAAATGACCTTCAACGAGATAGTTGAATTCTCTGATAATATCAGATTGGCTTTTCTCAAGCTTATCGAAATTGTTGGATTTTTTTAATATTCTGACCGAAAGAATGAGCATTCTCTTGAGCATCGATTGCAACATGTCTTTTTGCAGCGTATCTTTTTGTTGCATTTCGGAACAAAAGATGTTCCAGGAAAATTCAAAGTCTTTAACAGCACTGTCATCCACCGAAATAACGGGCACAGCTGAAGCACCGAAAAAGAGCATTCCCTTGCTGCCGACTTCATTGTCGTGGTTAACAACACAATAAAACGGCTGATTAAAACGTACCATTCTTGCTGTTTCCAAATCAATGGTGTCAATTTTATGAAACTCAGTTAGGAAAACAATTTGGTTTTTTGACAATTGATAGGAAATTTTATCGATTGTAATGTTCATGCGACTACCAGTATTCCATATGAAGGTCATATCTGTTTCGTGAATATCGAAAACGGTGTCACTGTTTATTTTGTTCAATTCGATTACACTCAGGCGTTCTTTTGAATTATTTTCAAAGACCATGATTTACTTTGTTAGCAAGATAAATATACTTTTGTTTTTTGAATTAAACAACAATAATTGTCTATTCCGGACGCTCGCTATAGGTATTGACGCAGCGCTTTTCAAGCAAAAATATGTGCCTATCTTCGTGAAAATAACGGCAAAGCCAATCATCTCTGAGGGTTATTATAATTAATAATAAGCGTTCCTAGTTTTTTTAGATGTTTGTCAATCTTTGGAGTCCACAACAGGCAATAGTTTAGGCGGATGAAATTATTGTATTGATTTGATGCAGTGAATATTTGCCCGGGACAAATGCCAATGCCCTGGTCAATCGCCCTTCTTTGCAACTCTAAAGCATCGATATGGGCTGGTAATTCCATCCAAAGACACAGCCCTCCTTTGGGTGTAGAAATTTTAATATCTGGGGGATAATGATTGTTAATGGAGTCCATGTAACGAGCTAAATTTTGCTGCATAGCAGTTTTCATTCTTTTTAAATGGGAATTGTAAAGTCCTGTTTCTAAAAAGCGGCCTATCGCATCCTGTAATATACCATTTGTGAAGAAATTGGACATATATTTCAGCCTTTTTATTTTTTCATGGTATTTGCCCCCCGATACCCATCCAATTCGGAAACCCGGGCCGAGTGACTTGGAAAAAGAGGTGCAGTAAAGTACATTGTTGTCCAGATCATAGGCTTTGGCAGGTAAAGGTCTGGGATGTGTAAAACTTAAATCTCCCAAAGCATCATCCTCTATCAACGGAATATTATTTTTCTTTAATATTTCTAATAGTTTTAGGATGTTTTCTTTTGGCATCGCACAGCCCATTGGTGCGTTTATTACAGTCGTGAGCACACAGGCGGTCACTTTGTGCTGCGCTATGGCAAACTCCAGTTGATCCAGGTAGAGACCAGTCTCCGGGTGCACCGGAACCTCAAGCGCCAGCAGATTCCTTAATGCCAGGCTTTGAAGGATTCCATATGGAGCGGGGGACTCAATTAAGATAATATCTCCTGGTTGTGCAATGGCATCCAGGCATAAGTTGATTGCTTCGGTACAACCATTTGTAACCAGTACGTGTTCTGTAGAGAGGCTTAGCTCCCAATCAAACGTTTGCCGTGCAATCTGTTTTACCAATCTAGGATGCCCTTCAATTAATGGGTATTGAAAACTGTCACTATTTGTGTCTTTTAATGCATCCCTTACTGCTTTACTTATTCTTGAAATTGGCAACAATTCATTAACAGGGGCAAAAATGAAAAAATTTACCAATCCGAATTGCTTCATATTCACAAGCATATTCGCAATCATTGTATTTAGGGTCACATTGATTGGGAGCGGGATGTATTTGTCATTATGTGGTTTTTGGATTAAATTGTTTTTAGTTGTTGCATTGACAAAATAACCTGATTTTGGCCGGGAAATAACTAATCCCTTAGCTTCCAGGGTACGGTATGCCTGGAGGGCTGTTGCCAGACTAACTTCCAGTTCTTTGCATACTTGTCTTAATGAAGGAACTCTATCCCCCGGCTTAAGGTTTAAATTTTTGATGATACTCTGGATTTTATCTACTATTTCTTCGTACCGAAATAAGTCGTGCTCATTTTTCATAAAACAGTATTAACCTAAGGTCAAAATTAACAAACTGTTCTGGTTTTTTTGTTAAAAGCTGTATCTGTTTTTTTATTTCATAATGAAATAACTTTGTAACAATAAATTGAGAGCAGATGACGAACGGAGCAATGATATTATGAGGAAAAGTAAATCAATTTTACTGCATTTTTACGACCTGGACGATCTATTTCATGGAATTGAGGTGCTGCAACATCATAAGGTTCCTATTTTCGAGGTATATATGCCCAAGCATGTGTACGGAATTGAATTCAAACTCCAGATAAAGAAGATCCGTCTAGGTTATTCGATTTTAAAATATGGATGTCTGGGTGGGGTAGCATTTAGTTCACTGGGGTATTGCCTTTTTGCAACAGGCAGCTCCAATATTATCAACGGAAAATCTCTTTTTTCCCTATTTCTTAATTTACTTATAATCACTGTTACCTATTTTTTCTCCACTCGTTTATTTCCCGGAGCCGCGCCAAAACTGATCAAGCTAAAACGACATGACAATAAATACCTAATGGTGGTTAAGGCGAACAGCATTGTTTCTAATGAAGATATTATCTGTCTTTTCAAATACGCGGAAGCTGTTGAAATAAGTTCAGCTATAAAAGATATGATAACGGCATAAATAACAGAAAGAAATAAAGAATCAGAAAGTTTAATTCAACATAATAATTTATAACAATGACAAATCATAGTTTCGACGAACAGTTCATATTTAAGCGCAAAACCAGGGCTTGGACTTTTGTATTGATTACAATCGGTATAACTGGCACATTATATGGCTTTTTATCAGGTAGCGCTGAGCGGACATTTTCAAATTTACTGTTAATGGGGTATTACTTTGCAGCAATATGTATTTTTGGGGTTTGCTTTTGTGCAATTCAATATGTATCACAGGCTGGCTGGTCTGCTTCTATACTAAGGATTCCCCAGGTATTTGCCAGATTGCTTCCCGCTGCATCCGCTATACTGTTAATTATTATTGCTGCCGGAATATTTACCACCCATACCGGTCTCAATGAAGAAGGAAAAGAAGTAATATTGCCGTATCTCTACAAGCTTTGGGCCGCGCAAGGTATTACTTCACCAGCGAGTGAAAACTATGATGCGCTCATTGCCGGAAAATCAGCCTATTTAAATATACCATTCTTTTTTATCCGTTTAGTTAGTTACCTGTCGGCATATAGCTTTTTAGGGTGGTTGCTTGTAAAATACTCAAGAAATGAAGACGAGATCGGCGGAATACTGAATCATAAAAAGAGTTTTAAGATTTCCTGCATTTTTCTAGTAGTCGTTGGTTTTACTGTTCCACTATTCACTTTTGATACCATCATGTCATTAGAAGCACACTGGTTCTCAACTATGTTTGGATGGTATAATTTTTCCGCTTTTTTAGTCACAGGACTCGCTGTCCTTACCTTAACCATTATTTACTTAAAAGAAGCAGGCTATCTGCAATGGGTAAATGAAAACCATTTGCACAGTTTAGGGTTGCAGGTATTTGGGTTTTCTATTTTCTGGACCTACTTATGGTTTGAGCAGTTTTTGTTACAGTACTATGCAAATATTCCTGAAGAGGTAGTTTATTTTTATAAAAGACAGGAACCCGAATTCAATATTTGGTTTTGGGCTAATATAGTACTTAATTTTTGTGTGCCTTTACTTGTTTTGATGTCGCGTGATGCTAAAAGGCAAATGAAATTAATGAAGTTTGTTTGTGTTACCGTTGTGTTAGGTCACTGGGTGGATTATTGGTTAATGATTATGCCAGGAACAACAGGCCCTCAGTCACATTGGTATACGGAAATCGGTTTTATTGAAGTTTCCATTTTCATAGGATTTGCTGGCTTATTTGTCAATCTTGTTTTAAGCTCGCTAAGCAAATTTAAAGCGCTTGCTCCCAAAAATCACCCCTTCCTCGAAGAGAGTGTTCATCACCATATTAATTAACTGATTATAAATAAAATATTATGTTAGAAATTGCTTTTATTCTGTTCATACTTTCAATTATTAATTGCTTTCAGGTTGCTGCAGGCATTCTTGCCATGCATTCGGGAAAGAGTTTTTGGCGTTGGTTCTGGATTTCCTTATTTCTTCCGCTTATTTCCATGATTATTTTAGTCACATTGTGGGATGAAAATAAAGCGAGGAACTAAGGTTGGTTGTTATAGATTGCATAACAGATTTCTATAGCTTTATAAGAAAACAAGTCGAATAAAATAAGAAGTCTGTAGTTTAGAAAGGCTCCTTTTAAAGGGGCCTTTCTCATTTCGACCTCCTCAACTGTTCGTAACTTCAAGCTTGTATCCTTTGCCGCGGATAACAGTAATGTTGATGTTTGGATCAAGTTCCAATTTTTTTCTAAGTTTTGATATGAACATATCCAGACTACGCCCTACAATAACGCCTTCATCTTCCCAGATCTCTTTTTGCAGCCGGCTTCTCTCTATAATCTCGTTAGGAGACAACGCGAAAATGCGTAGTACACGGGTTTCAGTTCCGGTCAAATCTATTGCTTTTCCGTTGATGATGAGCTTACGATTTTTCGCGTCGAACCTCACTGTGCCTAAAGTTAACATGTCACTATACTGACCGTCAGGTAAGGCTCTTCGCGGTTTAACCGATCTCAAAAATATAAAACCAACAAATGCTAAAAAGGGAAGGCCGCTGAGAATGTAACCTTTCGTAGTTGCATTTATACCTGTCGGTTTGAATTTAATGTTAATCCTGTAACATGCTCTGGGCTGCTGTCTTCCTATGCAGGCTACAATATCATCTTTTTTATTTTTGGATATAGCATATCCATAGGCTACACTAGAGTTTCCGCAGTTTAGAACGTTGACAACATAATCACTTGCCTGTGGGTCTTTGGCCAACAAACGCCGGGTAGTATTCACCAGGGAGTCGGGTAGAAAAGTAAGCTCATTCTCAAACCTGATCTGGTATTCATTTTCTGCGATCTTTTTTATCGGAAGCACCCTTGATTTACTATCGGCAGACTGTAAGAGCAGTTCATGTCCGATCCTGCGGAGCAAAACTTCCCTTCTGGAAATATCAAAATCTTCATTATCCTCCATACTGAAAGCCACACAGATTACAGAGATAAACAAGAGTATGATTGATCCGAACAGGTATTTGCGTTTCCCGGAGATGAGATTTTGGATAAGATGCATAGTGTCAAGTTTTTATTTACAAAGTTTACATTTTTATTTACAATCCTTATTCTTCAGAGGGAAAGATATCAAAGTAATTTCGGTGAATCAATTTTAATAGGATATGAAAAATAAAAGAAATGTTTTTTACAGCCTGCTGATCATACTGGCAGGAGTAATTTATTTTCCCGTACAGGCTCAACAAAAAAATGGCGCTCAAGATGTCGTTGAAACCAAAGACGTAACCACTTCTCAGGGCCCCAACAGCATCGTTCGTACAATCAAACAAGATAGAAAGGGCAACATTTGGATTGCCTCATGGGAGGGTATTTTTAAATATGATGGAAAATCTTTTACTAATATTAGCAGTAAAGTGAGTTCTGCCCGTTTTTTTTCTGTTTTAGAAGATAGAAAAGGAAATTTTTGGTTCGCTTCTATTGGCTCAGGTGTTTATTATTACAATGGAAAGTCCTTTCGAAATTTTACAACCAAGGACGGGCTTGCTAATGATCGGGTAACTAATATTTATGAAGATAAAACCGGTAATATCTGGTTTGGTACTGAAGGCGGAGCAAGTCGCTACGATGGGAAATCCTTTCAAAATTTTAAAATGAAAGAAGGGGCAGCCCATACTGATGCTGATTCTATCCACGTGTCATTTTACCAACAACCGCTTCCAGAAGGTCATTGGATGCATAATGATGTTAATTCTATTATTGAAGACAAAACAGGAAAACTTTGGTTTGGTACAAGGGGTTATGCCTGCGTTTATGATGGAAAGACATTTACCACTATAACCAATAAAGACGGAAAACCTTTTGCGAATGTTCGTTCGATAATCAAAGATAAAAAAGGCAATATTTGGCTGGGGGGCAATGATGGCCTTTGGCGCTATGACGGCAGTACATTTACCAATTTTACTCAGAAGTTTGTTGGTTATATCTACGAAGATAAAAAAGGAAACATTTGGACTAGTTCAGAAAGTGCTAATACCGCAGCTTGGGCACTTTCCCGTTATGATGAAAAGTCCTTCTCTAATAAAAAACCAACTGTAACTGAAATAACAAATAAACCAATGATCTTCGGGATTTTAGAAGATCATAAAGGAAATATTTGGTTTGGCGCTTTTGATGGAGTGTATCGTTATAATGGAAATACCATTACCAGCTTTAACGGTAAACAGAGCCAGAAGTAGTTGGGGTCACAATAAAAAAGCCGTTTTTCGATAAGAAAAGCGGCTTTTTTGTTTTTGAATTGTGATATCACACACTATTTTAATGCGTAGTTAAGGTAACCACCATCCACAATGATCTCTGTTCCTGTTATAAAACTTGCGGCATCAGAAGCCAGGAATAATACGGTTTTTGCAATTTCATCAGGATCACCAATTCGTTGCAGAGCTGTAGCCCCAGCCAAAAAATCTTTTGCTTCTGCAGGTACGGCATTTGATAAACCAGGGGTTAAAATAGGTCCCGGGCTAACAATGTTTACACGAATTTTTCTTCCCGCCAGTTCATTTGCTGCAATCTGGGCAATTTTATTCAATGCTCCTTTGGTTGCAGAATATACGCTGGCTCCTGAATTTGCAGCTGTTGCAACCGTTGACGAAGTGAAAACTACCGCTGCTCCATCTGCCAGGTGTGGAAGTAATTTTTGCAATGTGAAGAAATGCCCTTTAACATTGGTATTGAATTGGGCGTCAAAATTTGCTTCAGTTACTTTTTCTATTGGCTCAAATGTCGCAATTCCAGCATTCAGGAAAAGGACATCTAATTTGTTTCCAGTTTCTGCAACTGCTTTTTCCAGGATCGAAATGTCTTCGAGTTTTGAAGTGTCTGATACTACAGTAAACAATTTCGGGTTGTTTATTTCTGCCGTTGCTTTCTGCAGATTGTCGGCATTTCTGCCTGTAATCCAAACGTTTGCACCTGCGCTGATAAATGCTTTTGCTGTTGCTAGGCCTATTCCGGTAGTTCCACCTGTAATAACGACGTTTTTATTTGTAAAGTCCATGATTAGATTTTTAACTGTTTATGGTACAAAGTTAGAATAGGTAAATTTATTTTGGTTACTTTGTAACGAAAAGTAACAGTAACTTTCGGGTAACAAAGTAACTTATGACTGAAAATGAATGCCAATTAGGGCATAAAAAAGAGATTATGGCCATCCACGATGCGATGGATGTTTTGAATGGAAAATGGAAAGTCTCCATCATTTCTTCCATTTGCTATTATAACAAAAGAAGATTTTCTGACATTTTGAATGATGTACAAGGAATATCAAACAAAATGTTGAGTAAAGAATTAAAGGAGCTGGAAATCAATAAACTGATAAAGCGAACTGTATTAGATACTCAGCCTATATCTGTTCAATATAAATTAACAGAATATGGCATGACGTTAAAGACCATCATCAGCAACCTTGCTGAATGGGGTATAGAGCACCGTAAAGTAATTACTGGTAAATAGAATTAAACCATATAATTATTGATCAAATTGAAAAAAACAGAATTAAAAGAGCGACTGTCCCAGTATAGCATAGATATCCTCAATCTCGAAAACTTTCATGATAAACTCGCCCCTGCGGTAATGGGCTATGCTGATCTTTTATTTGAGGAATTCGATGTTAATGGTTCGGCTGGAAGAGAACATATTCAAACTCTTAATGGTAATGCAATAGGCACTTTTTGGGCCGCAAATTGTATCAGGGAGATTTTTAGAACCCAACGCTTTTCAAGGGCTCTTTATTCATCTGTGTTAGAAGCGATAGGCAAAAATAGAAGACCAATTCATGTTCTATATGCTGGAACCGGGCCATTCGCAGCACTCGCATTACCGATTATGATGATGCTCAAGCCTGAAGACGTACAATTTACATTTCTGGAGATTAACCCTGAAAGTATTGAGATACTAGAACAGGTTATCGACTTATTCGATTTGCATGCTTATGTTAAAAACATTCATCAATGTGATGCTTCGTTATGGGATGTGCCCTCATCTGGGATTGATATTGTGATAAGTGAAACGATGTCTCGGGCGCTGATTGCAGAACCTCAGGTGGCGATCATGCTTAATCTTGCAAGCCAATTGCCTAAAGAAGTTGTCTTTTTACCTGAAGAAATTAAAGTATCACTTTGCAAGCTAAGCAGAGGTTCTAGAGAACCGGAAAGAATTGCTGAATTAATCAATTTTAATAAAGAATCGATTTATTCCATTATCGAGAATTCCTCAATGAGAAACTGGAACTTTAACGATCAGAATATTCAAACCAACCTATCTGAAGACGACCAACTCTACTTTATGACGGAGATCAGGATTAATGATGGCAATATTTTAAATTTAAATGATAGCTCACTAAATCTGTTGGAGAAAATAAAGGTCAATAAAAAACAAGGAGTGATAAACTTGAATATTAAATACGCTCTGGATAAAAGGTCTGGTTTTAGGGTGATAGAAAAATAAAGAAGACAATTATCTATCTTTATAATTGGATAGAAACAAAAAAAATCCGTTTTTCATAAAGAAAAACGGATTTTTTTGTTCAAATACTTTGTTTGATGTTATAAGTTCTTTACTTTATGAATGGCCAATAATGGCTTTCTGAACAGGAAGCAAGAAAGTTTATTTGTTTGCCATTGTTGCTTTCATATCAGAATTCGAGAAATATTTTTTTTTGCTTTAAAGGAATCCGGCCCGACAATAGTCTTATAGTCAGAAGGTGAACTCATGAATATCGTATCGAAATTTTTAGTTATAGGATCTGTACTATTTTGTACATCCACGGCAAATGCACAAAAGTCAAAACCCAAACCTAATGTGATTGTAATCTACACTGACGATTTGGGTTTTGGAGATATTAGTGCCAATGGGACAACCGGGATCAATACCCCAAATATAGATCGTATTGCTAAGCAAGGCTTGCGGTTTACCAGGGCCTATGCAACTTCTGCTACCTGCACCCCTTCAAGATTTTCATTGCTTACCGGAAAATACGCATGGAGAAAAACCGGAACAGGGATCGCACCTGGTGACGCTGCCCTGCTTATTCCTACAGATGCAGAAACCCTGCCGGGGATGCTACAAAAAGCCGGATATCAGACTGCAGTCGTAGGGAAATGGCATTTGGGTTTAGGGCCGCAGGGAGGTCCGGATTGGAATGCAGACATTAAGCCTGGCCCATTGGAGATCGGATTTAATTATTCCTTCATTATGCCGGCAACTGCCGATAGGGTACCATGTGTCTACATGGAGGGCCATAGGATCGTAGATCTTGATCCGGCTGATCCGATCATCGTATCCTATAAGGAAAAAGTTGGGAGCGATCCGACAGGAACAGAAAATCCGGAATTGCTGAAAATGAAATATTCCCACGGACATGATGCTTCAATAATTAATGGAGTAAGCCGTATCGGCTGGATGAGCGGGGGTAATAAAGCACGCTGGATAGACGAAGATATGGCTGATGTTTTCACCAGCCGCGCGGTTAATTTCATCAACAAAAATAAGGATAAGCCTTTCTTTTTATATTTCGCAACTCATGACATTCATGTGCCCAGGCTTCCGAATTCCCGTTTTGCAGGCCAAAGCGGCATGGGACCCCGTGGGGATGCCATCCTGCAATTGGATTGGACCGTTGGGCAGGTTTTAAAGACCCTTGACAGCTTAAAGATCGCCAATAATACGCTCCTTATCTTTAGCAGTGATAACGGAGCCGTTATTGATGACGGCTACCAGGACCAGGCCGCTGAGCTGCTTGGAAAGCATACGCCTTCTGGCATAAGTAGGGGCGGAAAATACAGTGCGTTTGAAGGGGGAACCAGAGTTCCTTTAATCCTGAGATGGCCCGGAAAGATAAAAGCAGGAACAGTGTCAGACGCCTTGTTTAGTCAGGTAGATTTTTATGCCTCCCTTGCGGCGCTAAGCGGGCAGGCTATAACAGACAGTAATGCCCCGGACAGCTTTAATAGCCTGGGTACCTTACTGGGAGAAGGTAAAAGCCGGGAATATATTGTCCAACAGTCTATAAATAACACATTAGGAATCATCCAGGGTAACTGGAAGTACATCGAGCCAGGCAAGGGACCTGCCATAAATCCGCAGACAAAGATAGAATTAGGAAATAATCCTCAACCTCAGCTTTATAATTTAAAGAACGACAGTGGCGAACGGGACAATGTTGCGCATCTCTATCCGAAAGAAGTTAAAAAGCTTTCAGACATGCTGAAAGAAGTAAAAGAGAAAAGTCAGACCAGGTAAATAAAACCACTATACAAAATAATTTTATGTCAGATAGAAACGCCAAACAAGCAGGCAATACCCGCAGAGATTTTATAAAGACAACCTTTATGGCTGCTGCAGGTTTTATGATCGTACCCCGTCATGTTTTAGGTGGGAAAGGCTTTACAGCACCAAGTGACAAACTGATGATAGCAGCTGTTGGAGCAGGAGGGAAGGGCCAGTCGGATATTGCAAACTTTTATAAGAGTGGCAAGTCTGAAATTGCTTTTTTATGTGATGTTGATGATGCGCGTGCAGCAATAACGGTAAAAAATTTTCCAAAGGCAAAATACTATAAAGATTGGCGGGAGATGTATGAGAAGGAGCACAAAAATTTTGATGCAGTATCTATATCCACCCCTGATCATACGCACGCTGTGGCTACCATGGCGGCCATGCAGATAGGTAAGCATGTATATGTGCAAAAACCTATGACGCATGACATTTACGAGGCGAGGATGCTTACAGAAGCGGCTAAAAAATACAAGGTAGTTACCCAGATGGGCAACCAGGGTGCATCAAACGATGGAACAAGACAATTAAAAGAATGGTACGATGCAGGTATAATCGGTGATGTTCATACTGTTTATTGCTGGACTAACCGGCCAATATGGCCCCAGGGTATTCCATGGCCCGACCAGAAATCGGAGATACCAAAAGAGCTGGACTGGAACCTGTGGCTGGGTACAGCACCCGAAAAAAACTATGTAGATAAACTGGTTCCGTTTAACTGGCGCGGCTGGTGGGATTATGGTACGGGTGCCTTGGGCGACATGGGCTGTCACCTTGTTGAAGCGCCTTTCAGGGTACTTGACCTGAGCTACGTAAAGGATGTACAGGCTACGGTAGGTACGGTCTTTATAGACGCAATGAAACAGGGGTATTTCCCGGATAGCTGCCCTCCTTCAAGTCATGCCACGTTAACTTTCCCTAAAACAACCAAAACACAGGGCGAAATCACTTTACATTGGATGGATGGTGGGATACAGCCCGAGCGCCCGAAAGAACTAGGAGCAAATGAACTGTTTGGAGATGGTAAGAATGGTACCTTGTTTATCGGCACAAAAGGAAAAATGATGGCCAGCACCTATGGGGCAAATGCCCGCTTGCTTCCACTCAGTATGAACCAGGAAGTAAAAATAAAACAAACACTGGAAAGGGTTCCCGGACAATCCAATGGTCATTACGCACAATGGGTTGAAGCTGCTATCGCAGGTTATGGTAAAAAAGAAGTAAGCTCGCCATTTGAGATAGCTGGTCCTTTAACGGAAGCATTGCTGATGGCAAATCTTGCCATCCGTGGCTATGATATACAGGAAACGAAAGCTAGCGGAAAAGTTGATTACCCAGGCCGTTTTATCAAATATTTATGGGATAATGAAAATATGAAGGTCACCAATTTTAATGCAGTTAACCAATTTGTTAAACGCGAATACCGTCAGGGATGGTCCCTGGGAGTTTAAACCACCTGCCCCAAACCTCATGAAATATCTGAAACTAATATTTGCCGTAATTATTTTTTTAGCGCCGGCTTGTTTTGTTTTTGCCATGGCTCAAAACCTGTCTTATCAAACTATTCCCGGAACTAAACCTAAAAACATTATTTTTATCTTATCAGATGATCATCGGTATGATTTTATGGGTTTTACAGGGAAGGTACCTGGGTTAAAAACGCCCAATCTCGACAGGATAGCCAATGAGGGAGCTCATTTTCAAAATGCATTTGTATCCACTGCCCTTTGTTCTCCGAGCAGGGCATCTATATTAACAGGACAGTATGCACATACCCATACCGTTGTGGACAATCAGGCGCAAGCGCCGAAATCATTAATATTCTTCCCTCAGTATCTCCAAAAAGCAGGTTATCAGACTTCGTTCTTTGGAAAGTGGCATATGGGRGGGGGCGGGGGTGAGCCGCGGCCCGGGTTTGACCGCTGGGTAAGCTTCGCTGGACAAGGGGTTTATTATAACCCCAGAATGAATATTGACGGAAAAGTTGTAGAATATCACGACAATGCTTATATCACGGATATCCTTACAGACCTTACCTTAGACTGGCTGAAAAAGCGAAAGAAAGACAAACCCTTCTTTGTTTACTTGTCACATAAAGCGGTGCATTCAGATTTCAAACCGGCTAAAAAGGATATAGGTCTTTATAAGAATATTCAGATCCAGTATCCTGTATCCATGTTTTCAACGGCTACAGCAAGAAGTAAAAAATTTACACGTGGCCAGCAGGCTGATTCAACGGCCTATGCATTTAACTACAAGGATATCCCGCAGTGGGTAAGGGCACAGCGTTATAGCTGGCATGGCGTGGATTTCATGTACCACGGACAAACCGATTTTGACCAGTTTTATATTGATTACCTGGAAACGCTGATGGGTATTGATAACAGCGTGGGGCGCGTTCTAAATTATCTGAAAGAAAACGGTCTTGATAAAGAAACCCTTGTTATTTATATGGGAGATAATGGGTTTTCTTTTGGAGAACATGGGCTCATCGATAAGAGACATGCCTATGAGGAGTCGATGAGGGTGCCGCTTATTGCCCGCAGCCCTTCCCTGATCAGAGCAGGTACCAAGATCAAAGAAATGGTATTAAACGTAGATATCGCTCCCACCATCCTGGAATTGGCAGGGATCAAAAAACCAAAACAAATGCAGGGAAGTTCATTTGCACCGCTCCTGAAAGGACAGCCTAATGCCAGCCGAAGAAAGGAAGTCTATTATGAATATTACTGGGAGAATGCTTTTCCACAGACACCAACCCAATATGCGGTGCGTACCGATCAGTATAAATTTATACGCAGCCAGGGCATATGGGATATCGATCAGCTATACGATATACAAAAAGATCCTTATGAGGTAAATAATTTGATACGTAAGCCTGAAATGCAAACTCTTGCTAAGGATCTTAATATGAGATTATGGGACTGGCTTGGAAAAACCCAGGGTTTGTATATTCCGCTTAAACCCATAGATGAAAAAAAGAAAGATCACCTGTATAAGGGGACCTGGTAAAAAATATATAATGTATAAGAAAACCTTACAAATTATTGGCTGCATCTGTGTGATCAGCCAGCTGTCCTTTACAAAATCTGTCGATCCTATATCTGGTAATGAGGTGGTCATATCGATAAATGCGGGCATTGAACAAGGAATTGTTAGTCCTAATATTATGGGATTCAATATTGTCTATTCATACGAAAGTGACGTCGGCTGGCAGAGCGGCAGCGGTAAAGTACCGGCTATGATCAAAGCTTTAGGCGCCAGCCAATTGCGGTACCCCGGCGGTACTGTGGTAACAAAGTACCACTGGGAAAATCCCACCGGTCAGGGCTGGAGCGACAGCTGGTCGCCCGATTTTAATTCCTCAAAAAATACAGACCCTTCCACTTATATGGATATTGATGAATATCTGGGTGTGATAAAAAAGCAAAAAATAGAACCGCTTTTAGGCATAAACATGGGCTCAGGAATGAAGTATAACCGGGTTCAGGATGGCGTTAATGAGGCAGTACGTTTAATGAAACATTGCCTGGCAAAGGGAGTGAAAATAAAATACTACTATCTGGACAATGAACCCTATCAGCATGATGCCAATTTTACTTATACATCGGAACAATATGCGGAGGCTGTAAACACATATGTCCCGGCAATGAAAAATGTCGATCCTGATATTAAGATCATTGTCAACACACATCCCAATACAGAAAACTATACAAAAGCATTACTGGCTAAGGCCGGTAAGAACATCGATTTCGTAGATGTTCATATGTACTGGAGATTCAAAAATGCAACGTTCGAAAATTGGAAAAAAGAAGGCCTGATGAAACACAGGGGACTTAAACCCTATCGTGAGCAAAAAGATATTTTTGAAAAAATATTTGCTGATGCTGGTTTTCCCAATATCAAACTGGTTGTACTGGAATGGAATATTGGCCCTGCAGGAGAAGGCAATACTCCTCCTACCGAAGCACAGTCCGCCTTAATGGTGTCCGAACAATTTACGCAGTACATTCAGAGCGGTTTATTTATGTCAACGTTTTGGCCTCTTTCCTGGCCTTCTCCCGCCTTCCGTGCCCTGTTAAATGCCAAAGAGGAATATCGGCCAAACAGGATGTATGGTATGTTCGCCTTGTATAAAGACGTTTTGAGGCAGCAAAAAGTGAGCAGTAAGAGTACCCAAAAAAATCTGGTTAATCTGGCTGTAAAAAGTACAGACGGCAAAACCATGTGGGTATACCTGATAAATAAGGAGCAAGATCAGAACGTACTTGATATAAAGTTGGATCTTGATGGTTTTAACGCCAAAAGCTATGGAGCTGTAGGCTTTGATGCTGAGGATACTGCTGATGCAGGTCATGCCATACATGAGGTTAAACTTAGTAAAATAGACACTAAGCACTACCAGATCCAGGTTCCAAAGAACGCTTTTGCCAAAATCACTTTTAAAAAATAAATATTGATAACACAAACTAATATGCCTGAAAAATTAACGCGCAGATCGTGGAATAGATTGGTATTAACTGGTCTTTCCGGAGTATTTATTTCTTCAATTTTTGCATCGTGTAAAACAGCTGCTGTGATATCGGGATCCCTGAAAGAAACAGGAGCCGCAAAGGATGCAAAAGAGCTGGGGCTTATGCTGGGCGTTCAGACCTATAGCTTTAGGGACCGCTCCCTGGATGATGCTATTAAAGCAATGCAGGAGCTTGGCGCAAAAAGCTGCGAATTATGGGAAGGACATGTAGAACCGCGTCAGCTGCAATGGGCGGCCGGACAAACGACTGCTGAGGTTAAAAACAAAAGAGAACAATTAAAAGCCTGGCGTGAGCACTTGTCGATGAAAGAAATTGAAGGAATAAAGCTAAAGTTTGACCAGGCCGGTATAAGCATTCAGGCCTATAATGCCGGAATAAAGGATGGCATCACAGACGAAGATCTTGATCTGGCATTTAAGATCGCACAAACGCTTGGCGTGAATGCCATAACGACTTCAGCCACAGTGAGTGTGATGGAACGGGTGGACGTATATGCAAAGAAATATAAAATGATCGTGGCGATGCACAATCATTCGCATACAGATAGGCCTAATGAATTCTCTTCACCGGATAGTTTTGCGCGTGCTATGAAAGGACGGTCGGAATATTTATGGATTAATCTCGACATCGGGCACTTCACAGCTGCGGGTTTTGATGCGGTGGATTATATCCAAAATAACCATGAAAAGATCCTCAGTATCCATATCAAGGACCGTAAAAAGCAACAGGGACTTAATATGCCTTTAGGGGAAGGGGATACACCAATAACAAAAACCCTGCAGCTGATAAGGGATAATAAATGGCCTATACCTGCAAATATAGAATACGAATATAAAGGAGGCGATACTGTGGAAGAGGTTCGTAAATGTTTAGCGTATTGTAAAAAGGGATTGAGAGGGTAAAAAATAAAAACCTGAATGTATTAGTAGATTCAGCAGTTTCCTCCGTCTATTATATTGATCAAGTACTTATAATAATTTATCTGAAAATGATTCTGACAAGAAAAATGTTACCAGCATTATTACTGGTATTTACTACTTATTGTTCCCAGGCAGCAGAAATAGTGCGCTTAACCAAAGATAACCTGCGAATTTTACCCAAAGGTAAAGAGGTAGATGCAATGATAGGGGACTGGGTGCTGAAAAATGATAAAGTTGTAGCCGTAATCGCGAATGCTTCACATGATCGTGAAGCCAACCAGATGGTTTCATCCATCCAGGGTGCAGTTATCGATTTTACAACCTTATCAGCAAATAATGATCAGCTGACCGTTTATTATCCACAAGGCGCAAGGGTTGATGTTCAATCTGCAGATACCATTATTGTTCTGGAGGCAAACGGAAAAGAGATCCGATTGAAAGCAGTGAAATACGCTACTGAAAAGGAACCGTTTACTGCGGAAACAACTTATTCACTTGCAGACGGCGATGCCTTTTTGAAGGTGAAAACTGTGTATAAAAATACCTCTTCTGCTGAAATTAAAATACCTGTTTATGATTTTATAAGATGCGATAACCTGCTGGATGAGTTAACTCCATCTGGCCATGGAAATCTGGCATTTATCAATAATAAATGGTATAACGCAGCTTACGGAATCTCATCACCAGACAGGAATATGTTTACCTCAGTTAAAAAGGGTAAAAGAAATCTGATTACACTAGGACACCGGGTATACTATGATGGATTAACGGCTCAGCCCGAAGAGCCTGTTTCGTTACTTCCAGGCAAAGAGATCGTAATTTCCAGAAATTTCCTGACCGGAGAGACTATAGCGGATCTGCAATTTCAGCAAATCAAATCCGGAATGAGAAAAGACCTTTCACAAACAGATGTTCTGGTGATGGATACCCGCAAAAAAAATCTCGCCGGTGTATTTGTGGATGTAAGGAATGATAAAGGCGAAATCATCACATCTGCCATTACAAATGCTAAGGGGCTGGCTACTGTTTTGGCCCCCGATGGGAATTATAACATACTGATCTCCAAGCCAGGCCATAATGACCTTTCAGAAAAATTAGAAATAAAGTCGGCTTCGCAAAAACGTACGTTCCTGTTAAAACCAGAAACAAGGATAGCCTTTACAGTTAAAGACGGTGAGGGCAATTTTATTCCGGTAAAATTGGAATTTAAGGGTATAAACGGAACTAAAGATCCGGACCTGGGCCCTGCAACCCGTAGTAATGGGCTGCTGCACCTGTATTATTCCAACAGCAGTGACTTCTCAGTCCCAGTTCCAGAAGGGGAGTACCAAATAGTAGTTTCTCACGGACCTGAATACAATATTCAAATCTTAAAATGCGCTGCAGTGCCGGGCGAATTGAAAAATCTAACGGTTACACTGAAACGTGCTTTTTCAACTCCGGGTTATATTATCGGTGATCTTCACAATCACACCACTGGAAGCGGCGATTCAAACGCAGGTATTAAGGATAGGGTGATCAATATGGCAGCATCGGGAGTTGAATTTGCCCCAGCCACTGAGCACAACAGGATAAGTA
Source organism: Pedobacter hiemivivus (assembly GCF_005144565.1). NCBI lineage: Bacteria > Pseudomonadati > Bacteroidota > Sphingobacteriia > Sphingobacteriales > Sphingobacteriaceae > Pedobacter > Pedobacter hiemivivus. The sequence continues at coordinate 468,850 of NZ_SWDX01000003.1, read as the reverse complement.
CTTATACAAATGTAATCAAAGATCTGAACTTACAGAAGTTCATTGCATCCTCTACCGGTATCGAGTTGAGTGGAAGGCCAGGTCCGGGAAGTATAAACCATCAGATCGGATTTCCGCTGCGCTTGCAGCCAGAGCTAAGAGGGTACGGTGCACCGAAAACAGATAAAGACCCTTACGTCCAGATGAAACGACTGTATGATTATGATGGCGGGAAATTTAAGCTGATGCAACAGAACCATCCGGTGATCAGCCTGCTTTATTTTGATAAAAATGCTGATGGTGTTGCAGATAAAGGTTTTGGAACTGAAAAGTTTACTGATGTAATGGAGATACGGGAGAGTATGCTGGATTTACCGGAAGCTGTGAATGGAGGGAATGTGAATACCCGCTCCTTCCAGTGGCTGCAGATGTTAAACCTGGGATACAGAATCCTGGGCGTTGCCAACTCGGATGGACATGCTGTCGGTAATGCCTCAGGATCTATCTTTAATTATATCATGACCAAAAAGGACAGACCTGAACTGATAGATTCAATCGAAATGGCCATGCAGGTTAAAAAAGGTCATGTAGTTATGAGTAATAGCCCCTTTATGACGGTTAGCATTAATGGCGCCCTTCCTGGTGAAGATGTTAAGGTACAAGGGGGTAAGGTAAATGTTATGGTGAAAGTTTTAGCGGCCGACTGGTGTAAGATCAATACCGTGCAGGTACTGGTGAACGGGAAAGCAGAGCCCGCACTAAAATTTGACAGAACGAAAAACCCATCGTTTTTTACCAGCTCACCCGAAGTATTCAATAGAACCATTCCGGTTACCCTTACAAAGGATGCCCATATCATCGTAATGGCTTATGGCGACAAAGAGGATATTGCGATAGTTCTTGGTAAAAAACACAGCATGCCTATTGCTTTATCAAATCCTATTTTTGTGGATATTGACGGGAATGGGTTCGTGCCTAATAAAGATATGCTGGGACATACCCTGCCAGCACCAAAATCAAACGATCACTCTGAATCTGAATAACAGGTATTTATGGTAAACCTTTTTAGATACATGGAGATGAAGAAAATAATATTTGGTTCCGCCCTGTTATTAATAATGAATTTTTTACCGCTGCATGTATTTTCGCAAAGTGGATGGAAGAAGGAATTGTTAAATTATATTGAAGGTAAATTGTCGAAACCTGATGGTGGATATGGCTGGGAGGATCAGTACGATTCACATTTAACCCCAACCTTTGCTGTAACAGGTATTTTATATGATATAAACGAACTTCCAGCTAATAAAAGCCAACTGGCGGAGTTTATACGGACCCATCATCCTCAAAAAGGAACAAATACAACCACCAGTTATTACCTGGGCAATGGACCGCGCGGAGAAGCCGGGCCAAGCGGATCAAATATGCGTAACCTCATTTATGAACAAATTCAGGCTATTTTATGGTTGGGAGGCAATGTATCTTCTTTTAACGAAGATGTAAAAAGCTGGAAATCTCAGGCAGGCGTGCTGGCAAATTATGAAGGCCATGGTTACGGAGGATTATTCCAGGAAACTATGACGCCTGTCTGCAGTAAATTACTGGGGCTGCCCATGCAGAACAGTGCTGCATTTTTGCAGTACCTGGAGCATTGCCGCCGTTCGAACGGGAGTTTCAATAATGCTCCCGCTTCGACCGGAGGGGATGGGAATATTTTAAATACCTATTGGAGCCTTTATGCCCAAAATACCCTGTCTGGTTCAAAAACCTTAACTGCCGAAACCATTGCCTGGCTGCAGGCCTGCCAGTTAAAAAACGGCGGTTTTACGCACCAGCCGAATCCTAAAATAGGGGTCAATGACGATGTGATTTATACCTGGGCAGGAATAAAAGCCCTGCAAATGCTGGCTGCAAAACCAAAGAATATCCAGGCTGTGATTGGTTATTTATTATCCCTGCATAATGCCGATGGCGGTTTTGGCGACCGGCCCGGCCTTCATTCCACGCCTGTTGCCTCTTATTATGCCATTGATGCGTTAAAAACCCTGAATGCGCTTTCAGCTCTTGACCGGTCTCCCAAACCTAAAGCCAGGATAGAGGCCCAGCCTGATTTCACAGGTTATAAAACTTATACGGTACAATTTCAGGCTCATGGTCAGGGGAGTCCGCAGGAGGCGGTAATGCTGGCCGACAGTCTGAAGATCCACCTCTGGGGTGTGAAATATGCAGCAAAAGGCTGGGTTGATGCCGCCCAGAAGATCGCAGACGAAAAGAAAGTTCCAGTGACTTTCTTTATTTCCGATGAGCCCCATGATAATTTGCTGGCCGTTCCGGGGATGGGGTCTTTTGACCATATACTAGATTATATTGCTCCGGCGAAAACGCCTGTTCATTTCCCTGACAGCTCCACATTTGATGAATTTAAAAATACAACACTGAAGGAGTTGAAAGATGCCCGCGGTGGATTGATCCTGCAGGTGAGCAATAATGAACCTTTGGCCCGTATGCTGATTGATGAATCGATTAACAACTTTGGCTATCTGGCGCTCAGTACGGTGCATTTTGGCCAGAATTTCATGTTTTGGCTGCCTTATCTGGCGCAGTACAGCTACCGCTTGCCGCTGGTTTCTTTACAGGATGCTCACGGTACTGAATCCTGGTGGTGGTCAAATGAGTTGGTTAGTCACCGGACAGTATTCATCGCGAAAGCACCTACATACGGAGGGATGATCACCGCTCTAAAGAACAATTGGGTTACCGCGGTAAGGCATGATTCTGTTAGTAATGACAAAACCAGGATGCTTGGCGGTACAATTGCTGCCCGTGCATTCATCACAAAGAATCAAAATAGCTGGCAGTGGTGGGACAATAAGGACATGGCCCTTCGTCCATGGGCTGCTGTAACGGTATTAACTCCCGGAGATCAATTTGAGGTCGGTCACCCGGATAAAGGAATGGCCATTCGCATCCGTTGCTGGTGGAATAGTACACGGCAAAGTTTGAAATCCCCCGCCGTTGCGCTGCAGAAGCTGGAGATGGACGGCAAATCCATTGAAGCAAAATTGGTCACCCTAAAAGCAAGGAATGGTGATACCAGTGATGCTTATTACCTGTATTCGGTTGAAGATCTTCCGAAAGGTAATCATGTAATTACTGTTACTTTAAGAAATATTGCAGATGGTACTGTTAAAATAGTGAGCAAGTCATTTAAACAGGATGAATAGAAAATACCAGTTTGTTTTGGTGCTACTTTGTTGCTGTAACTTACCAGGAATAGCTTTTGCCCAAAGCTATTGGAAAAAGGAACTACTGAATTACATTCAAACGCTATATAAAGTCGATGGTGCTTATGGCTGGGAAGATCAGGACGATTCGCATTTAACCCCAACTTTTGCTGTTTGCGGAATATTATATAAGCTGGATACACTTCCTGCAGATAGACTCCACTTGCAGGAGTTTATTCGTACGCATCATCCTCAGAAGTTACCTTACTACGGAGCCAGTCCTAGCATATCAACTTTACGTAATTATACCTATGAGCAGGTTCAGGCTATTTTATGGTTGGGGGGAGATGTGTCTTCCTTTAATGAAGAAGTAAAAGACTGGAAATCTCAGGCAGGTGTCTTAGGTAACCATGAAAGCCATGGTTATGGCGGATTATTCCAGGAAACCATGACACCTGTCTGCAGTAAATTACTGGGGCTGCCCATGCAGAACAGTGCTGCATTTTTGCAGTACCTGGAGCATTGCCGCCGCCCGAACGGGAGTTTCAACAATGCTCCCGCTTCGACCGGAGGGGATGGGAATATTTTAAATACCTATTGGAGCCTTTATGCCCAAAATGCCCTGTCCGGTTCAAAAACCTTAACTGCCGAAACCATTGCCTGGCTGCAGGCCTGCCAGTTAAAAAACGGCGGTTTTACGCATCAGCCGAATCCTAAAATAGGGGTCAATGACGATGTGATTTATACCTGGGCAGGAATAAAAGCCCTGCAAATGCTGGCTGCAAAACCAAAGAATATCCAGGCTGTGATTGGTTATTTATTATCCCTGCATAATGCCGATGGCGGTTTTGGCGACCGGCCCGGCCTTCATTCCACGCCTGTTGCCTCTTATTATGCCATTGATGCGTTAAAAACCCTGAATGCGCTTTCAGCTCTTGACCGGTCTCCCAGACCTAAAGCCAGGATAGAGGCTCAGCCTGATTTCACAGGTTATAAAACTTATACGGTACAATTTCAGGCTCATGGTCAGGGGAGTCCGCAGGAGGCGGTAATGCTGGCCGACAGTCTGAAGATCCACCTCTGGGGTGTGAAATATGCAGTAAAAGGCTGGGTTGATGCCGCCCAGAAGATCGCAGACGAAAAGAAAGTTCCAGTGACTTTCTTTATTTCCGATGAGCCCCATGATAATTTACTGGCCGTTCCGGGGATGGGGTCTTTTGACCATATACTGGATTATATTGCTCCGGCGAAAACACCTGTTCATTTCCCTGACAGCTCCACATTTGATGAATTTAAAAATACAACACTGAAGGAGTTGAAAGATGCCCGCGGTGGATTGATCCTGCAGGTGAGCAATAATGAACCTTTGGCCCGTATGCTGATTGATGAATCGATTAACAACTTTGGCTATCTGGCGCTCAGTACGGTGCATTTTACCCAGAACTTTATGGTCAGACTTTCTTATCTGGCTGAGTATCGGTACCGCCTGCCATTGGTTTCTTTACAGGATGCTCATGGTACTGAAGCATGGTGGTGGTCAAATGAGTTGGTTAACCACCGGACAGTATTTATCGCCAAAGCGCCTACATATGAAGGGATGATCACCGCTTTAAAGAACAATTGGGTTGCTGCGGTAAGGCATGACATCGTGAGTAATCATAAGACAAAAATCTATGGAGGTACAACTGCTGCCCATGCATTTATCATAAAGAATCAAAACAATTGGCGGTGGTGGGACAATAAGGACATGGCCCTTCGTCCATGGGCCGCTGTAACGGTATTAACTCCGGGGGATCAATTTGAGGCCGGCCATCCGGATAAAGGAATGGCCATTCGCATCCGCTGCTGGTGGAATAGTACACAGCAAAATTTGAAATCCCCGGTAGTCACGTTGCAGAAGCTGGAGATGGACGGCAAAGCCATTGAAGCAAAACTGGTCACCCTAAAAGCAAGGAATGGTGATACCAGTGATGCTTATTACCTGTATCAGGCTGAAGCTCTTCCAAAAGGTAACCATATGATTACCGCAGTTTTGAGGAATCTTACAGACGGGACTTTTAAAATAGTGAGTAAGTTGTTTGTCAAAGTTGAGTGATGTTTTTTCAATTTGACTAATATCCAGTGCTTTAACTGCTTGTGTTCTTTAACAAAGAAAAAATGTTCATTTGATGTTGAAATAACATTGGTTACTGATCTTGCTAACATAAATCCTCACATAATTAAAAGCCCAGTCATGTGTCAAACTGTTCAGGAAACTTTTATTAATCTTATCGCTAAACACAAGGAAGACGATGCATATCGATTTCTGCATGAGCAATATTATGCTTTATTATTAAAATTCGCTACGGGATTTTTAAAAGCGAAGGAGCCGGCGGAAGAGGTTGTTTATGATGTATTATATAAAATTTGGTTGAAGCGTGAGCATGTGGTAGAGATAAATAATCTGCGGATCTACCTTTTTACAGCCGTACGGAATTTATGTTTAACAATTATAGCTAAACATAAAAGGGAGCAGGATCTTATAACAGATGTATCATCTGAAAAAGCAGGACTTACTGCCTATGATCCTGAAAGCATATTCATTTCAAGCGAACTGCAGGAAAGGATAAAAATAACAATAAATGATTTACCTCCCCGGTGTAAGCTTATTTACGAGATGATACGTATTGAGGGCCTGAAGAATAAAGACGTTGCTGAAAAGTTAAATATTTCTGTAAATACTATCGATGTACAGTTAGCAATCGCATTAAAAAGATTGATTCACACGGTCAATATTTTCAATCAGAAAGAAGTCACGTTCAAAAAATACAAGTAGATTTTAGTATTAACAAAAAAATCATAACACTTATAGTAGAATTTTAAATAAGCATAGTCTTACTAGTAATGAAGCTTATAAACAACACTACTGGTAAATGAAGGATACGAATAAGATATGGATATTGATGGGTAAGAAATTATCCGGCTCTATTACTTCAGAAGAAGAGATTGAGATGGAAAGCTTACTTTCAGAAGATCCGGAATTATGGTATACTTATGAATTATTGTTAGCAGTAATTAGCCTGGACGATGTTCCTCCTGAGTTTATCAGGGAAATTGAATCCTTGTTTATAAAGGAAGTGGATCATCAAAAGTTGCAAAATTTGTTGCTTGAGGAGTTGGGGCCATCCCCAAATGATGACAATATTGAGAATCACCGTTCGCGAAAAAAAAAATACTGGTTGGTTGCCTCGGGATCTTTCTTTACTGCTTTATTGTTGTGGTTAGTATTTCCATTCATTACATCCTACTACACCGTTCCACAGCCCCAGGTAGTTGCGATGCACGAGATCATTGCTCCTAAAGGTATAAAAGTGCAGGTTACATTAGCGGACAAAACGCAGATATTGCTAAACTCAGGCAGTAAGCTGATTTACCCGAAGAACTTTAGTATGGAAAGCCGTGAGGTCTCATTAATCGGAGAGGCTTTTTTTAAGGTTACTCATAATGCTGAACATTCTTTTGTGGTGCATACAGCTGAAGCAGATATAAAAGATCTGGGTACTACCTTTAATGTAAAAGCTTATAAAGGCAGTGTCACAACGGAGACTACCCTGATTGAGGGATCAGTGGAAGTTGTCCTCAAAAACAATCCTTCTCAGAAAATTCTGATGAGGCCAAGGGAAAAATTTATTCTGTACAATCAACAGGCTGTTGTGAATAACAATTCTGAAAAAGAGCAGTCCTCACCAATTTTTGAAGTCCATAAAATAATGCCCTTTTCAACCACTGACGATATCGTGGAGACCGCATGGGTGAACGATAAACTTATCTTCAGAAGCCAGCAGCTCGGAGAACTGACTAAAGAGATGGAAAGAAGATATAATGTCACAATAATTGTGATGGATGAAGTAGTAAGAAACTATAGGGTCACAGGGATTTTCAAAAACGAAAATATAGATGAAGCTTTAAAGCTTTTGCAGGTTATTGCACCATTTAAATTCATACGAAATAATGAAAAAATAATTATTAGCAGATAGGAAGGGTTCCGGTTAGAAGCTATCCGGAAATAAGAAAGAGAAATGCGGGAACATTCCTCTTTCAAAAAATTAAGATATATCTGGAAGTGCTGTTTGAAAAGAAACTTCCAAAAAAACATAATGAATAAAAGTATGAAAAAAAAATTACTAAATAAAAGGCTTTTATTGCCTTTTCAGGGTAAGCAATTTCAAAGAACGATGAAGCTCACTTTAATGGCTATTTTTCTGATTTGCATGCAGTTATCTGCAAAAGTGTATTCACAGAAGGAGACTAAGTTCTCATTTGATATTAAAAAGATAAAATTATCTAAGGCACTCGAAAGGATCGAGGTAGCCAGTGACTACCGTTTTTTTTATAATGCCGGGCAGATTCCATTAGATAAAATGGTTGCGCTGATCACAAATGGCAATAAGGGTATTTCAGAGATTCTTCATTCCATGCTGCAGCCTGTAAATTTGCGGTACCAGATTTTACCTAATAATGTAATTGCTTTAACGACATCGGGTGACCTCAAATTTCTTACTGTAAATGGATTTGTGAAAGACAGTAAAGGTGAGGGACTTCCCGGTGTTTCCGTAAAAGTAAAAGGAACAAATACAGGAACTGTAACAGATAGTAATGGCAAGTTCAGGATTGATGCGCCTGATAATTCAACTCTGGTAATTACCTATATAGGATTCCAGACTCAGGAATTGCCTTTGAAGGGCAGAAATAATTTGGACATAACCTTATTGGATGAGTTAAAAAGCCTTACTGAAGTGATTGTTGTTGGATATGGTACCCAGAAAAAGACATCGACAACAGCAGCGGTATCGACACTCAAAGGAGAGACAATCGCTCAGAACCCCGTTGCAAGTATCAATAATAGTATTGCAGGCCGTGTTTCCGGAGTTATTGCTTTTCAAGGCAGCGGAGAGCCGGGAGTTGATAAGGCAACAATCCAGGTAAGGGGCATCGGAACTAAAGGTAATAGTGATGCATTAACTGTGGTAGACGGGATTCCAAGAAGCTTTTCAGAGCTGAACCCTAATGAGATTGAGAGTATAACGATATTGAAAGATGCGGCAGCGATCGCGCCCTTTGGATTAGCCGGAGCAAACGGGGTAATTTTGGTTACAACAAAAAGAGGTAAAGAAGGCAAAGTTTCATTAGGTTTTAGTTCCTGGTATGGTGTGCAACGGCCAACTCAATATCCTGATTATTTAAATTCATTTGATTTTGCCTCTACTTTAAATATAGCCAATAAAAATGCAGGATTAAAACCAGCATATACAGATGCTGAATTGCAGAAATTTAAAGATGGCTCTGATCCGGATCATTATCCTGATGTAGATTGGATGAGAGAGGTTATTGATTTTGGTGCACCGATGGCCAATCAGAATCTGACATTCTCTGGTGGATCGGATAAAGTCAGGTTTTTTAGCTCTTTAGGTTATTTGTATCAGCAAGGTTCAGTTAAAACCATAAACTATTCAAAATATAACCTATCATCAAATGTGGATATTAATGCGACAAAGTCGACCATCATATCCCTTGATTTGAAAGGCAGACTTGAAATCACGAAGAACCCAGGTTCAAATTCAGGAAATGGCATTTATACATCAGTCACAAAAAATGCACCCTTGCTTTTAGCACCTGTAAAGTTTAGCAATGGCTTACCTGGCAATTCTTTATTACCCTCTATTTACGACAGCGGATATAAGAGAGATAGCAACAACACTTTATTCTCACAGTTATCTGTTGAACAAAAAATCCCTTTTATCCCTGGACTCTCATTGAAGGTGGTTGCTGCATATGATAAAAGTTATGGAACAGATAAACAATGGCAAATACCATATAGCTTCTATACCTTAGATGCGAAGGGGCTATTTGTAGAAAAAAAGGGAGGAGTAACTGCTCCATCTTTATCTCAGGAGTTTAACGAATCTGTAAACACTACGCTACAGGGGTACATTACTTATTGCAATACCTTTGGTAAGCACAGTATAAATGCATTGTTAGTGGCCGAACAGCGTGAAGGCAATGACAATAAGTTCTCCGCATCACGATTAAATTATCAGGTGAATTTGGATGAGCTTTCTTCAGGTAGCTCATCAAAAGCTGATCTGGACAATGCGGGTTCTTCATCGAGGAGCAAACAAGGTGGTCTCGTGTATAGATTGGGTTATGATTTTTCTCAAAAATACCTTGCCGAATTTTCCGGAAGGTATGATGGTCATTACTTTTTTGCTCCGGGCAAAAGGTTTGCCTTCTTCCCGGCAGCTTCTTTAGGATGGAGATTGTCTGAGGAAAACTTCATAAAAGACAATTTTAAATGGATAAACAATCTGAAATTAAGAGGGTCATATGGCGTATCCGGAAATCTTGCAGGTCTCCCTTTTCAATATTTAAGTTCATATGGTTTAAACAGCAGCTACGGTTTTGGCGGTACACAGTATTCACAGGTGCAGGGCGTTTTTGAAAGAAGTGAGCCGAACATTAACATTACCTGGGAAACCGCTAAGAAAGCTGATATTGGCTTAGAAGGCCAATTTTTTAATGGGAAATTGGGCTTCGAATTGGATTTCTTCAAAGAAAGACGTTCTGATATGCTGATTCAACCCACTGCAGTGGTTCCGATAGAGTATGGTATAGGAATTTCGGAGGTCAACGGCGGGATCATGGACAATAAGGGGTTTGATTTGTCGCTAAACACTGCCCATACATTTTCTAATGGTTTGAGTATAGATGGAGGGATGACGTTTACCTATGCGAAGAATAAGGTGATCCAGACTTTTGAAAATGCTGATACTTATAATAATCCCGAAAGACGCCTCACCGGACGTCCGCTGGATACACAATTTGGATTAAGGGCATTGGGTCTTTTTCAAACTCAGGAGGAGATCGATGCGTCGGCAACACAATTTGGTAAGCTTATGCCGGGAGACATTAAATATGATGATGTAAACGGAGATGGAAAGATAGATAACAATGACCTGGTAGTTATAGGGAAACCTGCTTTCCCTCAAATGATATTCGGAGCCACAGTAAATGTAAAATTCAAAGGTTTTGATTTGGGAATGTTATGGCAGGGTGCTGCGCAAAGTAGCTTTCAGCTGACCAATGAGGCCTCAAATGCTTTCTTTAACGGTGCTAAGATCTTTAGGCAGCAATTGGATTACTGGACCCCGGATAACAGGGATGCAACTTACCCTGTAATTCTTCCATCACCTAATACCAATAGCCAGCAGGTATCTTCATTCTGGCAGAGAGATGGAAGTTATTTGCGACTAAAAAACCTTGAAATCGGATACTCTATTCCTCAAAGTATCATGAATAAGCTGAAAATATCTTCCATCAGGGTCTTTGGCTCCGCACAAAATTTACTGACATTCTCGGCAGAGAAATTTCTTGATCCGGAAATCGGTGTCAGCAGCGCCAGTAAACGTGCCAGGTATTATTTCCAGCAAAAAGTATTTACAGTTGGACTAAGCGCAAACTTTTAGAATAAATAAACAGATGAAAATTTTACAGAAATTATATCTATTGTCATTTTTAATGCTTTTCGCTGCCTGCAGTGATAAGTCATTCGACATACAACCAACAGATCAGTTAACGGACGCTTTAGTTTGGCAAACTCCTGCAAATGCCGGCTTGTTCTTAAATGATATCTATAACAGCCTTACCCCCGGACCGCAATCTGAGGCATTTACCAATCTTCCAACAGAAATCAGTAATGATCCTTTAGATAATTTTTCTGACAATAGCTTCAGTTCTTCGGTCCTCTCTACCATACCATCTTTTTCCACATTTGCACCTGGTTCTTACAGTCCGTCGGTACCCATGTTTACCCCGCATTGGAAAAATATGTATGCCAGCATTCGTAAATGTAATATTTTTATTGAAAATGTAGCTGCGGCAGATTTTGATGCCGAGGCTAAAAAACCGTTATTGGCGCAAGCTAAATTTCTGAGGGCGTATTTTTATAAATCTCTTATGGATCTTTACGGTGGCGTACCGATCATTACTAAGGCATTGAACCAGGATAAAGATGGTGCAGCCATTTTTAACGCTCGTAATACTTATGAAGAATGTGTCGCATTTATTCAGAAGGAATGTGGAGAAGCAGCCGCAGATCTACCTTTAAAAGTGGAAGCAAAAGATGCGGGGCGGGCAACAAAAGGGGCCGCGCTGGCTTTGAAAGGTGAGACCGAATTATATGCCGGTAAATGGCCGGAAGCGGCAGCTACTAACCTGGCAATTATGCAGTCTGGTGCAGGCTATAGCTTATTCTCTGACTATGCCGCGCAGTTTTACGGTGCAAATGAAAATAATAGTGAGGTCATCTTTGATATACAGTATGCAGCTAACGTAAAGGATCAGGACCACATTAAAGAACAATATTTTAGTCCGTTGATGGTTTCTGAAGGCAAGGGCTGGGGGGCTGTTTTACCAACACAGGAGTTGGTTGACTGTTATGAATTCTTAGATGGTAAAACAGAAGCAGAGGGCTCTGCGCTATTTGATCCCGCTAACCCATATCTTAACCGCGATAAGCGCTTTTATGCTTCTATTATTTACGATGGCTCCACATGGAGAAAGGATGTGATTTATACCCGCCTTGGCATACCAAATAATGGCAATGAGCTTGCCGGAAGTGGTGTTGCTGGGAAAGGACGTACGGGTTATTTCTTCAGGAAATTAATTGATCCTTCGGTGGTACCTGGCACCAGTAGCGGTGTTAATGTGATTATTTTCCGTTATGCTGAGGTTTTATTGAATTATGCCGAGGCTAAGAATGAAGCTTCTGGACCAGATGAATCTGTGTACGACGCGGTAAAACTAGTCAGGGAAAGGGCCGGATTGAAAGGTCTTCCGGAAGGCCTTAACAAAGACCAGATGCGTACGAGGATCAGGCGTGAAAGAAGGGTTGAACTTGCTTTTGAAGGGAAAAGACTATTTGACTTGTGGAGATGGAGAATTGCTGAGGAGGTATTTAGTCAGCCTTTACATGGTATGAAAATTACCGTAGTTAACGGAAAGCCTGTTTATGAAAGAATTAATGTAAACAATGGAAAGATTAAATTCGACCCTTCGAAAAACTATCTCTTCCCGATTCCTCAATCTATTATTGCACAAAATCCAAAAATTATTCAGAATCCGAACTATTAAGTAAACAAGCTTAAATATAGGTCTTTATCAGCACCAGGTCAGTATTACTATGACCTGGGTTGACTGGTATTGCCCATGAAAGCATAAACATTTTCAATACAATCTATAATCTTTTTAAAAGAAAATTCAATGAGAAAACGTTTACTACCCTGTTTCAGATACTTCATGCTATGCTGTGTTCTATCAGGAACTATTCAGGGAAAACTTCATGCAGCCAATGTTTTTCAGGACACTGCCGGTATTGATACCTCCAGGGCTTCAGACAGATTACATGTATATCAGCTTCCTTCCAAAGTAAATGTTTTGTATGGAGCGCAAGCTAAAGACAATCTGGTTCAATCCATCGGTTACCTGAATGGTAAAAGGCTGGAAAGTGTTCCTGCCACGCTGTTAAGCAATGCTTTTGCCGGACATTTAGCTGGCTTAAACGTGAGTCAATCGAATGGGGCACCGCGTTACGATAACCCATCCCTGAACCTCAGGGGGGGCAGTCCGCTGATTATAATTGATGGGGTGCCGCGTTACAGTACAGTATACGATGAACTTGCCCTCAATCCTGAACAGATAGAGTCTGTTACCTTATTAAAAGACGGTTTATCTGCTGTGATGCTTGGAAATCGTGCGATGAACGGGGTATTATTGATCACAACCAGAAAGCAAGGTACAGCTCCGGGCTCTTTTGTTTCCTTTACCGCACAGGGGGGGGTACAAACTGCAATTGGGATGCGTCAAGCTTTATCTTCTTCAGCATATGCAAGCCTATATAATGAAGCAAGGGTAAATTCAGGTTTATCCCCTGTTTACACGCAAGATCAGCTAGCTGCATATGATAATGGAACGGATTCGTATGTATATCCGGATGTGGATTGGCAAAAAACAATAATGAAGGATAATGCACCAATGATGCGCTATAATTTAAATGCCGGGGGTAAATACAAAAATATGAGGTATTTCGTTTCCTTAGATTATCAGAACCAATCTGGTTTATTTAAAGAAGATGTGGCTAGCCCTTATGCTACTAATATTAACTACAGCAGGTACATTTTTCGGTCAAACCTTGAGTTTGACATAGATAAGAATTTATCTGCTTTTTTCCATCTGCAGGGAAATATCCAGGATTTTATTCAGCCGGGTTCAGGTTATGCTTCTATATTCTCCAGTTTGCTGACTACGCCTAATAATGCGACACCAGCTATGAACTTTCGCGGTACTTTTGCAGGGACTCGTGATTATCCTAATAATCCATACGCTCAAACTGTGGGGACAGGTTATTTGAAAAATAATATGCAGGCTGCCGCAGTAAATATTGGTCTCAAGGAAAAAATGGATCAGCTGATAAAGGGGTCATGGATCAAGCTGTTATTGTCGTACGCTCCTTCTTATGAACAAAAGATCGACAGGTCGAAAGGTTATAATGCTTATAATTATCCGGTTACTGGCGATACAACGAATTATTTGCGGGTAAGTACGATTTCAGAACAGCCAAATACGGATGCAGTACCGGCACGTTTCCAGCAAACCTATGTAGAGTTATCTACGGGTATGGAGCGCAGCTGGAATAAGCATGATTTCACAGGCTTGATATTAGCCAGTTACGACAACAGTCAGGAAAATAATTTACTAAACCAGGTTTACAAGGGAATCTCCGGACGTTTTACTTATAGTTTTGACAAAAGATTTAATCTTGAGTTCGCCGGAGCCTATAGCGGCAACAACAGGTTTGTACCCGGTAAACAATATGATTTCTATCCCGGTGCTGGCGCCAGCTGGAACTTGCATAATGAGCAGTTTTTAAAGGGAAATACTTTTCTTAACGAATTTAAGCTGCGCGTTTCCTATGCTAAGGTTGGGAATGCAGATCCAGGATACTACCTATGGAGGCAGAGTTATGCAGCAGGTTCTGCCTATATCTTTGGTACCGGAGCAACCAGCACGCCTTCTATTGCACAAGGTGCCATCGCAAGTCCAGATCGGGTAACCGAGAAGGCTAAAAAATTTAATGCGGGTTTTGATCTTGCTTTTAGCAATAACAGGGGATGGTTCAGTGCCGATTATTACAACAGCAGTCAGTACGACCTGCTTCAGATCAGGGGAAATTCATCGCTCTTGTTTGGGAATGATTATCCGCTGGAAAATATAGGTAAAAACCGCTATTCAGGTGTAGAACTCAGTGCAGGATGGTCGGCCAACTTAGGCAAGCTTCGGTATACAATCGCCGGTAATATATCTACCGCCAGTAGTCGTGTCGTTTTCAACGATGAGCCCGCACAGGCTTATTCTTATCTGGCAAAAACTGGTCAGCCGGTCAACCAAATCCGCGGATATGTTGCTGATGGCTTTTTTGGCCCTGGAAATCTTTCTTCGGCAACGCTTGAAGGCTTCGTCCCTTCAGCCGGGGATGTTAAATATAAGGACTTAAATGGTGATGGGAAAATCAATGTTGAGGATCAAACCATTATTGGGAATGACAAACCGTTAGTGTATTTCGGAGCCGGTCTAGGTCTCCAGTTCTTGGGCTTCGACATGAACATCCTTTTTCAGGGTGTAGAGAACAGGGATATTTTAACTATGGGCAACTATCAGTTTCCATTTAATAACAATGGGATAGGACAGGCTTATGCTTACAATTTAAATCGTTATACACCTGCCACAGCTTCAACTGCAACACTGCCCCGGGTAACCATTCATAACGAAGTGAATAACTATCAAACTTCTTCTCTTTATGTCCGGGATGCCAGCTATATCCGCCTGAAGAATGTTGAGATCGGATATACTTTTAACAGTAAGATTCTACCATCAGCTTTAATAAAAGGATTAAGGGTATTTGTGAATGGTTTGAATCTGGCCACATTCTCTAAGTATAAAGATGCTGATCCTGAAAATTACACTGGCTTATATCCTATTCAACGCATTATTAATGGTGGTTTATCATTAAAATTATAAGGAGATCAAACATGTTCATTAGAAAAAATTATAAATTTTATATCGTACTTTTTATTTTCGGGACGATTCAGCTTGCCTGTAAAAAGTTTGAAACTGTACCTGTTGAGGCAAAAAATGAAGATCTTATATATGACCCCGGTGATGTTAACGGTTTTTACGCTGACCAGGCCATTACTAATCTGTATACCTTTCTTCCACGGGGATATGCAAGGATTGACGGATCGTTTTTAGATGCGGCTACGGATGATGGGGTAGCCTCACAGGTTTCCAGTGAAATTGAATTGTTGTCAAAAGGTCTTCAAAGCGCATCGCGATCTGTAGATGATTCATTTGAAGCTAATTATCAGGCTATTTACAGGACAAACAAATTTCTTGCGAATGTAGATGTGGTGCCGGTTCTTGCCTTGACCCTGCAACACTGGAAGGCAGAAGCCAGGTTCATCCGTGCGATGAGTTATTTCGAACTGATCAAACGATATGGGGGTGTTCCCTTATTGGGTGATAAAATTCTCATGCTGAATGATGATACCCGCATGCCTAGAAATACTTATACTGAATGTGTTCAGTATATTGTAAAGGAGTGTGACGCTATCAGTGGTTTGCTGTTGAAAGAGCCAATATCAATTACAGAAGTAGGTAGGATTACCCAAGGGGCCGCGCTTGCATTGAAGGCAAGGGTACTGCTCTATGCAGCTAGTCCGTTAAATAATATTTCCAATGACCTTAGTCGCTGGCAGACAGCTGCAGATGCGGCTAAAGCCATTATAGATCTGAATTATTATGCCTTAAATCCAAGCTTTGTTTCCGCTTTTATCAATCGCAGTGATAAAGAGGTGATCCTTGCCTTTCAGCAAGCCAAGAATCAGGACCTTGAAAAGGCTAATTCTCCAGCCGGATACGTATCCGACCTGTATTCAAGCAGGGGGGCTACGAGTCCTACGCAAGAACTCGCAGATGCATTTCCGATGCTCAGCGGTTTGGCCATTACCGATCCGGCTTCAGGTTATGATAGCAGCAATCCTTATATAAACAGGGATCCCAGGTTTACAGCAACCATTTTTTATAATGGATCACGCTGGTTAGGCCGCGCTGTTGAGACATTTGAAGGCGGGAAAGACAAGCCAAACACGGCGTTGATGCAAACGAAAACCGGTTATTACCTCCGTAAATTTTTGCCTAATCTTGAAACCGCGACTAACTACGGGGCAATTGATCATAACTTCATCATTTTTAGGTATGCCGAGGTTCTGCTTAATTATGCAGAAGCGATAAATGAGGCAACCAATTCTACTGCCAATCGAGCGCTTGCTTATACCCAGCTGACAAATATCAGGAAACGGGCAGGTATCACTGCAGGTCCAGGATCACTATATGGGTTAAAGGCTAGCATGAGCCAGTCTGAAATGCGTGAAGCCATAAGGCTTGAACGCCGTGTCGAGATGGCATTTGAAGAGCAGCGCTTTTGGGATGTACGTCGCTGGAAAACTGCAGAGACCGACTTCAATAAAACACTTCATGGTATGAAGATTACCAGGGATTCATCAGGAAACCTGAGCTATCAGACCGTCAATATTGAGTCTGTTGCCTTTATTGCCCCTAAAATGTACCTATACCCGATTCCTTATGCTGAATTGCAGGCCAATGGTGCATTGATACAAAATACAGGATGGTAAAATTAACTCAGATAAAACTAATCGCATGAAGAATATATATAAAATAGTAGCCTTCACTATCCTGATGTATGTTTCCCTATATGCCCAGGCGCAAAACCGGGTAATATCGGGGAGCGTTGCTGATGCGGCAGGATCATTGCCAGGTATTACTGTTGTAGAAAAAGATGCCCCTTCAAATGGGGTCAGTACCAATGGAACAGGACAATTTAAAATAACCCTGCATGGTAAGGGTAATGTGCTCGTCTTTAGGGGAATTGGTTATCTTCCCAAAGAAGTACATGTAGGCAGCAGTTCTGATATGAATGTTATTCTTGAACCGGATTTAAAGAACCTTGATGAGGTGGTCGTGGTAGGTTTTGGGACACAGAGAAAAATCAATGTAATAGGATCTGTAAGTACTGTGAGTAGGGATGAAATTCAACAAACACCTTCGGCCAGCATTCAGAATACGCTGACCGGGAAATTGCCGGGCTTCTTTTCGCAGCAAAGGGGGGGAAGACCAGGAGACGACGGTGCAGATTTTGTAATTCGTGGTGTAAGTACCTATGCAAGTAATGTACGTCCGCTTATCTTGGTCGACGATATAGAATTTAGCTATGAAGACTTTTCAAATATTGATGTAAATGAGGTAGAATCCATAAGTGTACTTAAAGATGCTGGGTCTACCGCTGTTTATGGAATCAAAGGTGCTAATGGGGTAATACTTGTGACTACCCGAAGAGGAAAGAATGGTAAGCCACAGATAAATTTCAGGGCAGAATACGGGCTGCAGAGGCCAACGCATATCCCGAAGGTATTGGGTTCTGCAGATATGGCCATATTACGTAATGAGGCGCTTAAGAATGATACATTTATTTCTGGGGGTGAATATAAACCTGATTTTACGGATGAAGATATAGAATTGTTCCGGAATGGAAGTGACCCTTACGGACACCCGGATGTAGATTGGTATAAGACATTATTTAAAGAAACTGCACCGACAGCCAGAACGACTATCGATATGTCTGGTGGAACTGATAATATTCAGTACTTTGTATCATTAGGTCTTGAAAACCAAAGCGGCCTCCTCCGTGATTTTAAATCGGATGATGTAGATAATAACTATCGGTTTAACCGCTATAATTTCCGATCCAATCTGGATGTTAAAGCAACTAAATCACTGAACTTTCGCCTGGATATTTCCGGTAATAATACGGTAACAAATCAACCACAAGTTGGAAGCGGACCTTTCGGCGAGATTTATAGCTATGAAGGTTTAGCACCTTTTGTTTACCCGGTATATAATCCAGATGGAAGTTATGGTTTTGCAGATCCGCTGAAACCTGCCCCGGGGAATAATATCGTTGGTAGAATTAAGACTGGAGGATATAACAGAGATCGTCAGAACCTGATTAACGTGAATCTTTCGGCCATACAAAAACTGGATGTAATTACACCTGGCTTACAGGTTAAAGTAACCATGTCTGTATCAAATTCAACCCAGGCCAGAAGGTCTTTAACAAGTACAAATTTTCCCTCATTCTATTATAATCCAACCAACAGTACTTATACGCCAAGGAATATTACTATTTACCGTACTGATCCTTATAGCCTTGGTTATACTGCCGGGACGCCAAAACGCCAAACAGGTATACAGGGAACACTTAACTATCAGAGGAGTTTTAATGACCATAATTTAAGCGGGTTAGTTGTGCTGAATCAATACTCAAAACAGATACATGATGATGACAATAGTAAGAACTATATACCTTTCAATACAAGGGGAGTTGCAAGTCGTTTAAGCTATAACTATAAAAGCAAATACATGGTAGAGGCTACCGGTGCTTATAATGGTTCTGATAGGTTTGCATCATCCAAACGATTTGGTTTTTTCCCCGCAGGTTTGCTGGGATGGGTAGTTTCTGAAGAAAACTTTATGAAAGCGCATCTGCCTGTAATGAGTTTGCTCAAATTCAGAGCCTCATACGGACTCACGGGAAGTGATGACCTGGGTGGTAGAAAAAATTCATATGAAGAAGTTTATGGAAGGGGGCCTGTTGTGTCGTTTGGAGAGAGCAATACAGATGTGACTTCAATTGTTCCAGGATCATTGGCTAATGAAGCGGTTACCTGGGAGAAAGAACGTAAATTTGATGTGGCCATGGAGTTTGGGTTCTTCTCCAACAAATTATCCGGTTCCATTAATCTTTTCGACAACCGACGCTATGATATTTTGTCCGAAAGGAAGACTGTCCCAAGATATTTTGGAATACCTGCCGGACAGTTACCCCCGCTTAACCTCGGGATTGTAAGTAATGCCGGTTATGAATTGGAGCTTTCTTATAATGGCAAGATCGGAAAGGATTTTGGCGTTAATATAAAAGGAAATTACGCTTATGCACATAATAAATATGTTGAATTTGATGAGGTACCCCAAAAATATCCTTGGAAAATCCAGACAGGACAATCGATAGGTGAGCAGATGGGATTTATCTGGGACGGTTATTATTCTGTGGCTGAAGCCGCAGATCCTTCTGTGCCAAAATATATCGGATCTACAACTGCTGCGGGTGGGCCGGGGACAACATTGCCCGGATTCCTGAAGTACCGCGACCTGAATGGAGACGGGGTAATTTCTGATGATGACAGGGGCTTCTTTGGCAAAACAAATCTGCCTACTACCAACATCGGACTTTCCACAGGCTTTACTTATAAGAACTGGTCTTTCAATTTTATGCTGCAGTCTGCACTTAATTCTGATGTTCAGATTGGTTACGATTTTTCTGTGCCCTTTCAGGGGAACCTGCAGCAAATCCACTTAAACCGATGGACGCCAGAAACTGCAGAAACAGCAACCTTCCCATCACTGGTCAGTAATTTCCATGGAACTTATATGACCACAGGAAGTAATTCAAGTTTTTGGGCCATAAGCGGAGATTACCTGAGGATAAAATCAGTAGAAATCGGCTATCGTCTGCCCTCAGAATTTGTGAAAAAAATCGGTTTGAAAGGGGTTAAAGTGTATGCCAGCGGGTATAATCTGTATACCTGGTCTGCCTCATTTAATCGTTATGGAGTGGATCCGGAAGTTATCCGTGAATCTGCCGTTTCTAATGCCTCTCTTTCTTATCCTTCTCAGGCCATTTTCAATTTAGGCGTTAATATATCTGTAAAATAATAGTATATGGCAAAAAGATTATTTTTAACGGGGCTACTTATTGTGATAATAGCAGCCGTTTCATGCACGAAAAACAATTTCCTGGATACCAAGACTAATGCGAGTATTAATTCACAGGTAACTTTTGCGGATAGTGCCAATACCATGGACTACCTGGCGGGTTTATATGTTGACCTGGCCTATAATTTCCAGGTAGAAAACCCTCATAACCTGTATGATTATTCCAAACTGGCCGATGAAGGGGAGGGAAGGTATCCAGCATTGGGTAACTTTGATAAAGTCTTTACCGCAGGAACATTTGCTGATGGTTATTTTAACCACATGGCTGATCAGTGGGCATTGTTTTACAAACTGATCCGTTATTCAAATATTTTCCTGGAGAATGTCGATAAATCGCCATTGTCGGCCCCTAAAAAGATCCGTCTGAAGGCCGAAGCACGGTTTATACGCACACTGCATTACTTTCATTTACTAAGGGCATTTGGTGGTATTCCGATTGTGGGTGATAAGGTCTTTTTAAGTACTGATAAGGGGACCTTAACCAGAAATACTTATGAGGAATGCGTTAATTATATTGTCGCTGAACTAGATGCGATAGCACCTGATCTTCCACTGGATTACGTTGGTCTGGATTATGGAAGAATTACCCGAGGTGCCTGTTTAGGCTTAAAATCAAGAATGCTTTTATATGCAGCAAGTCCTTTGTACAATGGTGCTGAAGCGAGCAACCCTGAACTTCAGAAATTATTAGGTTATCCTACGGCCGACCCTAACCGCTGGGAGAAAGCACGCCTTGCAGCTAAAGCCGTAATGGATATGGGAATCTATTCGCTTTATACCGATAATACGGTAAAATGGAGTGGGTCAACATCAGGCCTTGGATATGGCTTTTATAAAGTTTTCCTTACACGAAAAAATCCTGAGTTTATTTTAGCTAAAGTTATTGCTCCCGGCAAGCAGATCGAGAGGGGAATAATCCCAAAATCAAGAGGCGGAGCAAACTTTTATTGTTACCCTTCACAGGAACTGGTCGATATGTTTCCTACAATTAATGGAAAACCAATTACTGAGGATTTGAAAAGCGGCAGTAATCCTACTGGTTTTGATGCAGGAAACCCTTATGTGAACCGAGACCCCCGCTTGTCGGCTACCGTAATTTACAATGGCGGCCTGTATTTTATCAATACGACAAAAGCGTTGGCTCCGGTAAATACTTATGTAGGTGCTCCTCAAGACGGGATCGTAGCTATATCTTCTAATACTGCAACCATCACAGGTTATTATATCCGGAAAATGGCTGATGATAATGCTGCAATTACGGGTGGAAATAACGTAGACAGGAGTATTCCTCTTATCCGTTATGCCGAAATTCTGTTGAACTATGCTGAAGCCACAAATGAAATGGGTAATGCCACTGAGGCTGTAAATACACTCAAACAGCTGCGCAGCAGGGCTGGTATTACCGCCGGGCCCGATGGGATGTATGGGTTGCCTGCTACTCCGTCAAAAGAGGAAGCCAGAGCGCTGATCCAAAATGAGCGCGCGATAGAGCTTGCTTTTGAACAGCATAGGATCTGGGATATTAGAAGGTGGAAGATCGGCGCATTGCTGGATGGGAAATTCCTTCATGGAATGCAGATCAGTAAAACCGGAAATAATTATACCTATATGAAGATCAATGTCCGTACACGGTATTTTAAAGATCTTTATTATTACTTCCCGATTCCAAAGGATGAAGTGACTCTAAACTCCGCATTATTGCAGAATCCAGGATATTGACAATCAATCATAACATGCTCATGAAAACTAAACGTACTTTTTACCTTGCATTCATTGTAATGGTTTCCCTGATGGCTTTTAAAAGCCACGATGTTCCTGGTACTCATCTTAAAAAAGCTGCGGTTAAAAAACCAAACATTATTTACATCATGGCCGATGATCTGGGCTATGGAGATGTTGGGTTTAACGGACAGGTAAAAATCAAAACACCTAATCTTGATCGAATGGCTGGCGAAGGTATGATCTTTAATCAGCATTATTCCGGTACAGCGGTTTGCGGGCCCTCAAGGGCATCCTTAATGACCGGAACAAATACTGCTCACGGACATATCCGTGAACTCTCCGCATGGACCGCCAGTGGTAAGCCTGTTGATCTTTTGAAAGAGGAGGTAACCGTTGCAGAAGAACTGAAACGGGCCGGGTACAAAACCGGCATCATTGGGAAATGGGGATTGGAAGAAGGAGCCGGAACGGGAGCCCCCAACGGCCAGGGTTTTGATTATTTCTATGGTTACAAGACCCATATGGAGGCGCATCATTATTATCCGGAATATATCTGGCAGAATGGTCAGAAGATCGTCCTGAAAGATAATAATCCTGCACAAAAGAAGGGAACCTATTCCAATGATGCTTTTACGTCTAAAGCAATAGGCTTTATAAAGGAGAATAAAAATAAGCCATTTTTTCTGTACCTGCCTTTTACTGCTCCTCATAATGAGATCACCGTGCCTGAAGATTCAAAAAAACAGTACGAAAACCTGGGATGGACCAAACGTCCTATGACTGCGGGGCACTATTATCACGATGCTGAAGGTAATACTACTTATGCAGGCATGGTTTCCCGTCTGGATCGTTATGTAGGTCAGATACTTGCGGCCTTAAAGGAACAAGGCCTTGATGACAATACACTTGTAATATTTACAAGCGATAACGGACCCGGTTTTGATAATGGTTTTTTCAATAGCAACGGGTCACTAAAAGGAAGGAAACTCAATTTATATGAAGGAGGAATTCGTGTTCCATTTGCGGCGCGCTGGCCAGGGACAATAAAAGCAGGCAGCAAAACAACTCTTGCATCTGCTTTCTGGGACTTTTTGCCAACAGCCTGTGAAATAGCAGGGATAAAACCTTCCAGTAAGATTGACGGTATTTCTTATCTGCCAATATTAACCGGTAAAGAAGCAAACCAGAAGAAGCATGATTTTCTTTATTGGGAGATAAATGAGAACCAGGGACCGTGGCAGGCAATCAGAATGGGTAAATGGAAGGGAATCCTTGCGTACGAAAAGCCATTTGAATTGTATGACCTGGATGCTGACCCGGCTGAATCTACAAATGTTGCAGGTAGTAATCCAGAAATGGTTAAAAAGATAAGGGAAACAATGGTATCTACACGTACCGAGAGTTTGGAATTTCCTTTAACTAAAAGGAAATCTCATTACGGAAACGATGCTAATTGATAAATTTTATATACCTGATGGGATACCAATCCCATCAGGTATATAAAGTTTATTTCAATACTTCTTCAATGACTTTTCCAATTGATCCACTGGGTGGCTGTATGCTCAGTAAAGCTGCAATTGTGGGGGCAATATCTGTCATATAATACTGTTTATTGGATTTGCCATGTTTTATTCCCCAGCCCATCCATACCAAGGGGATGTGTGCGTCGTAGGGGTTCCATGCACCATGTGTAGTACCTGTTTTGGAGGTCCCAGTATACCATCCCGATTGCAGGATCAGTTGAATCGTGCCGCTCCGCTCCCTGTTGTAACCATTTATGATCCTTTCTTTAATTTCTGCAGGGATGCTGCTGGTCTGGATTTTCTCCATGTCTACAGCCCATGCAATGCCTTCCTGTTTCTGGAAAAATGAAATACAGTCCTTTTTAATCGCTTCTGTATCCAGTTTCTGCTGCTCAATGAGGGGGTTGTTCAGGTGTACCTGGTTATTTATCAGGGTTAATACCAAATTGTCCCTGCCGTATTTTTCTTTCAGGATACCATTGATCTGTTTCAGACAATGGCTTGCATTCCAGAGGTCACCCGGCAGTTTATGGTCCTGCAGAAAAATCGGATTATGAGCACCGCCATGGTCTGCACTCAGGAAAACAGTATAATTGCCTTTCCCGAGTTTATCGTCTAAAAATTTAAAAAAATCTGCCAAATCTTGGTCCAGGCGCAGGTAGGTATCTTCAAGCTCAATAGAATTGATGCCGAATTGGTGACCGATGTAATCGGTTGAGGACAGACTTACCGCCAGGAAATCCGTATCACTGTTTTTTCCCATTTGTTCATGCTCAATGGTTGCCCTGGCCATATTTAAAGTTAAAGTATTGCCAAATGGGGTAGTCCTGATGAGCGCGGGACCTATTTTTTTTTCTAGTTCAGTAAGTTTAACTGGAAATACCGGGCCGCTGGCATCTTTAAATTTCCCTTCATACTTGCTGTTGTCTTTATCACTTTGTACATAAGTACTGATGGGATACAAGGTATTCCAGTCCTGGTTCAGGTATTTTTGAATTTGTTTCTCCGCATTAAGTGTCCTTACCCAGGCAGGGAGTTCTTTCATATAAAATGTGCTGGTGATCCAGTTACCGGTAGCATCATCCAACCAGTATGCCGCATTAGCAGCGTGCCCGGCTGGTAAAATGCCGCCCCGGTCTTTTAAAGCCAGACCAATGACTTTAGAGCGGAAATTGGTGGCCAGCTTCAGTTCATCGGTAACGGTGGTGGACAGCATATTACGTGGCGACATTTTTCCGGCAGGGCTGATACTACCCACTGTCTGCTCGGTGCTGTCGCCGGTACAGTACATGGATTGCCCCGTTCGCTGGTCAATGAAATCATTACCCGCAATACCATGAATGGCGGGGACAGAACCTGTGTATATGGAGGTATGGCCGATGGCGGTGTAAGTTGGCAAGTGATTGATCATCGTATTTTCGCAGGTAAAGCCTTCGTTCAGCATTCTGCGGAAGCCACTGCTTCCATAACGGTTATAAAACCGGTACAGGTAATCCCAGCGCATTTGGTCTACTACAATACCAATAACCAGTTTGGGTCTTGGTACTGTGGATTTGGTCGGGGGAGTCTGCCGGGCAAAAACTGTTGAGGAAAGCAGCAGTAAGGTGGACAGCAAAAGATGTTTATATTTGATTTGAAACATGATTTCTTTTTATGGATAATTAATTGATCAGTTTAACCAGGCGGATTTTGTTGTTGGTATGGTCTGCTACGTAGATGTTTGATGTGCCATCAATAACCAGGTCAGTAGGCTGGTTAAACCTGGCTACTGTACTGGTGCCATTCTTGTCTCCGGGTATACTTCCGGCTAAAGTAGTTACCTGACCTGAACTTATTTTTCGGATACGTGAGCTGATCAGGTCGGCCACATACACGTTTCCGGATGCATCAACCGTAATTCCGTAAGGATCAGAAAATTTCGCCGAAGCGGCTGCGGCGTCTGTTGTACCAGAAGTACCGTTGCCGGCTAAAGAACTGACTACGCCTGCAGTAGTAATTTTTCTGATGCGGAAATTTAAGCGGTCTGCCACATAAATATTGCCCGAAGCATCGACGGCGACACCCGATGGGTTTTTAAATTGTGCAGCTGTGCCTGTTCCGTTTACATAGCCTGCAGTTCCATTCCCTGCAACTGTAGTCACAACGCCTGCAGGTGTTACCTTGCGGATTCGGTGACTGGTATTGTCGGCTACAATGACATTGCCAGATGGATCTACAGCCACATCTAGTGGCTGCATAAACTTAGCGGCGCTTCCGGTACCATCTGCATATCCCGCTGTGCTTCCGGCAAGCGTACTCACTACACCCGAAGACGTGATCTTCCTAATCTTAAAATTGTCCCTGTCTGCCACATACACATTGCCCGAGCCATCAACAGCAACTTTCCAGGGACTGTTGAATTTAGCAGAACTGCCAGCTCCATCAGCAAAGCCGGCAACTCCGGTGCCTGCAAAGGTGCTTACTGTTCCGGCAGAGCTTATCTTCCGGATCACATGGTTGTTTTTATCGGCGATGTACATATTACCTGAGGCATCTATGGCCAAACCTTCCGGGCTGTCGAAACGCGCACTTGCTTTCGCCCCGTTTACCAGGCCGGCGGTTCCGGTACCCGCGTAGTTGCTGGCCATGACCTTGCTGATGTAAACCAGCCAGGCATTGGCAACTGTACGGGCGGTCCCATCCGAAGGCTGGTTTCTCACCTGTAAAACATTCGTCAGCGGGTTCCTCGTCATAAAAGTAGAAGAACCGCCGCCGTCAAGGTTCACCGCGTTTTTCACATCAAAGGCCATAAAAACACTGGTTAGCTGTGCATAGTTTATTCCGTTGGAATAAGGTACATTCCGCCCGTCTACCACCACAAAATATACGAACCCATTGTCATCATAGCCAACAGAGGTTCTCGGATCAAATACGTTATAGGGTTGTGATACAGGAAGGTAGTTGTTTACCAGCAGCACACCACTGCCGGTGCCGTTGTAAAGCTGGCTGCTGAAAGCAGAATAGCCAGTTTTAAGATCGATAAATGGGGCATTGTTTTCTGTTACGCCAAAAAAACTGACTGCTTGCTGGGGTTTTAAGGTATTGTCGTTGAATGTGCTTTTGATGACATCACCGTTTTTATGCACAACACCCATTGGGATGCCAGTACTGGTATCAAAAAAATCACCGTTAATGCCTGCAATCACCTTGTGGGTTGCGGTATCAACTTCAGCAGCCTGTGCCGGAACTGTTTGCCTGGTAAAGGCCGGGAGGTTAAAAGGCGTAGATACCTCCATGTATACCTGTGGCTCGTTCAGGTCAACCTTCAGGATAAAAAGGTGCATAGCCTTTCCTGCGGTATCGGTATAATGTATGTCTGTTTCTACAACACCAGGTGCTATGCTGATTTCATCATCTGAAATCACGGTGTCAATAAATCCCGACTCATCTAAAAGTTTTTGGGTCAGGTCAGAATAAGCCATGCTGCTGCTGGTCATGGCTACTTGGCCACGCTGCGCTCCCTGCTTCAGTAAAGCCTCTTCAACCTGTTTTGTACATTGGATTTGGATGCTGCCCAGAACGAAAAGTCCAGACAATATTATCCCCCTGGCATTAAAATTAATTCCTTTCATATTCGTGATATTTTTAAATTCCTGTTATTTGATTAAACGGATCATCCTGATTCTGTGATTGGTTACTTCGGCCACATAAATATTCCCTTTTGTATCTACATCCAGATCGGTTGGCTGGTTAAATTTTGCATTCACACTTAATCCATCTGCGAAACCGGCCGAACTCCCCGCAAGTGTATTAACCTGCCCTGCGGGAGTAATTTTACGGATCCTGGCATTGGTCAGTTCGGCTACGAGGATGTTTCCATTTGCATCAACGACAACACCGTAAGGGTCGGCGAATTTCGCAGTAAGGACGTCTCCATCCAACAGGCCGGTAGTTCCGGCACCAGCAACTGTAGTAACTATGCCCCCAGGGGTAATTTTACGGATGCGATGGTTGAGCCTGTCGGCAACAATGATATTGCCTTGTTGATCGAGTGTAAGCCCTGATGGGTTTCTGAATTTGGTCTGTGTGCCCGTTCCATCCAGGAACCCGGCTGTGCCATCACCTGCAAGTGTGGTTACCATACCAGAGGGGGTAACTTTTCGGATACGGTGCGAGGTATTGTCTGCCACATAAACATTTCCCTGCGCATCTGCCACAACATCCAGGGGCTGCATAAATTTCGCAGCACTTCCGCTACCATCTGCAAAGCCAGCAGTACTGCCTGCAAGAGTACTTACTGTACCATCAGGGGCAATCTTTCTGATCTTAAAATTGTCGCGGTCAGCCACAATAATATTTCCCTGCAGGTCCACAGCCACTTTCCAGGGGGAACTGAATTTTGCTGCGGTTCCAACTCCATCAGCATAACCTGCGGTTCCATCACCAGCAATGGTAGTGACCTGCCCCGCCTGTGTAATCTTCCTGATGGTATGGTTCTGGCGGTCGACCACAATCAGGTTGCCTTGTGCATCCACGGCAACACCCTCCGGGTTTCTGAACTGGGCATCAGCGGCAGCACCGTTCAGCAGGCCGGCAGTGCCATCTCCGGCAAATGTACTTACAATATATTCGGATGCCGGGGCTTCTTTATAAGTGAAGACCGGACCATCTGCAGATTGCCCGTTTAGGCTAATGGTTACCTTTCCATTTCCTGCGTTTTCGGGGCTCACTACTTGTAACTGTGTAGATGAGGCTTCAATGACTACTGCGTTTACGCCGTTAAATTTTACAATGTTGGCTGCTGGCTCTGTGCTGAAGTTTTTTCCGTTAATGGTTACAATCATAGCAGCCTGGCCATTATCCGGCCATAAAGAATTAATCTTAAGTGCTGTAGAGGTAACTGGGGCTTTACTGTCTTTTTTACAGGATGTAACAGCCAGCATAGCCAGTATAATGAAGAAGAATATTCTTTTCATGACTTGTTGTTTAAGGACTTTATGGTTTTGTTTTGGATACGATTAACCAGGAATTGGCAAGCGCACGGGGCGCACCGTCGGCGGGCTGGTTGCGCACCTGCCATATATCTGCCCGGGGGTGTTTGATCATGAAAGTAGAAGAACCACCGCCATCGAGGTTCACCGCGTCCTTAACACCGAAGGCATACATAATTTTACCCATTTCCTGGTAGTTGATCCCATTGGAATGGTAAAAACTCCTGCCGTCAACCACTATAAAGTAAACCACATCATCATCTGTTATCCCAACGCCGGTACGAGGATCAACTGTAGGAATGGTCTGTGTTACTTTTTTATGGTCCCTGACCAGGAATACGCCTGCGCCCAATGCTTCTTTCAACTGGTTTTTTATTGCAGGATAATCGGTGTCTTTGTCACCGATATAAGGCTTGCCATTGGCCAGTATGCCCAGGAAGCTTAAGCCCTGCTGGGGCTTATCTGTATTGTCGGTAAAAGCGGATTTAACAGCAACACCTTTTTTATACACGATACCAAGCGGTACATAGCTGCTGGTATTGAAAAAATCACCATTTATCCCTGCCAGTACCCGGTTGTTTGCAGCGTCTATGTATTTGGCCATATCAGGTACAGTTTGCGATGCAGAACCCGGCGCGTCATAAGGAGTTGCGGCTTGAAGCTTTACATCCGGGTTTTTGAGGTCAAGTTTTAAAATAAAGATTCTGGTGCTCAGCCCTCCGCTTTGGCTAAGGTAATGGATATCCGTTTCCTCAATTCCTGGTTGAAGCTGGAAAGTGGTATCTGAAAAAACATTCGCCATCACATCAGAGTTAGCTATAATCTTTTGTGTAAGCAGACTAAATGTCCTGGGATCGGTTTGCTGGCTTTGTTCTTTTTTACAAGCCGTAGACACCAGGAAAAAGAACATCAGCATTAACGTATATATATTTTTTGTGATCATGATCATCATATTTAATTATTGAAAGGTCAGTTAATTTCCGTATCCTGGGTTTGGCTCGAGCAGGTTATTTAGCACCAGTTCTTTTTCGGGAATAGGTAGTTTAAGCTGGGCGTCGCTTATACCCAGGTCTGTTTTTGCTTTTCCAAGACGTACGAGATCGTACCACCTGAAGCCTTCAGCCAGGAGTTCCCGTCTGCGCTCCAGCAGCACAGCATTAAGATAAGCTGCATCACCAACAGGGGATATGCTGGGCAGGCCACGGGTATTTCTCAGGTCATTTAGCCGGCCAAGTCCAGTTATGCCCTGCGCTTCGGCACTGATCAGGTACATTTCTGCCAGCCGGGTAACGATGATCGGGTCGGTTCCCGATTGTCCACTTGGGTATTTATTGATCACATTGTCGCTTCCATAAACATCTATAGACATGGCTTTCCTTTTGTCTCCATCCTCAAATAGCTGCATTACATCATTTGCCGGTGCATAGGCATAACTGCCTTTTACAGGGTGTGCATAGGTATAAAAAAGGGTGCTGATGGTGATAGTGGATTCTGCTGTCAGATTTTTAAAAGCAAAGATCTCTTCAGTATTTTGCTGATTGCGGAAGATTTTTTCAAAGCTGTCCAGCTTGAAATTGCTGCCTGTAATAAGTTGTTCCGCTAGGGCTGCAGCTTCCGGCATTTTCCCTTGTGCAAGTTTTACCCTGGCCATTAAGGCTTTTGCAGCATCTTTGGATACATAGTAATAATTACTATAGTTTGGCGCCTGGTTAATGGCAAGGTTAAGCTCTGATTCGATGAATGCCCAAACTTCTGCTTCGGAATTCCGGGCTATATTTTCGGTAGTGTTCTTTTGTAGCACTGGTACACCACCCCAGCGTGAAACGAGGTTGTAATAAATATATCCCCTGAAAAAATGTGCAGCGCCCAGGATTTCATCCTTTCTGGACGAAGCTTCCATTGAGCTCGCTGATTCCAGGAGTACATTTACCTGGTAAAGTGCATTATAGTAACCGTTCCATGAAGTGCTGATCATGGCCTGTTCTGGACGGAGCAAACTGTTGATCAGCTGAATTGGGCCACCGGTGCCTCTGGCAGTGATTAGGTTCCCGCCAATCAGGTCGGAGAAGATATAAGATTCCCGTCCAGGTGCATTTTGTACTTTGTTGTATACCCCATTGAGGAAAAGTTCAACGTCTTTGGCCGAAAGGTTGGTCGATGAGGCTGCGGAGTGGGGGTACAGGTCAAGCTGCTTCTGGCAGGAGAGGCCTGTAATGCTGATGATGGCAAGTAAAATAAATATTCTGATGTTCATGACTTGAAATTTTAAATGCTAAAAGGTAAGGTTGAAGCCGATATTGAACGACCTGAGCTGTGGCATGACGAGGTTATCATCACCCAGAAATTTAGGGTCAGTATTGTCATTCACTTCAGGGTCGATGCCCGAATATCTGGTCAATAGAAATAGGTTGTCGGCCTGTGCATAAACGCGTAGCCTTTCCAGTTTAAACTTTGCCAGCAGTTTTTTCGGCAGGTTATAGCCTATACTCAGGTTCCTTAACCTCAAGTAAGAACCATCTTCCAGAAAACGAGTTGAATTGTAGGTGTTATAGGTATTGCCGCTGATTGCTCTTGGCACATTATTACTAGTTCCCGGACCTGTCCATCTGTTGTTGGCTTCGCTCTCCAGGAATGGGAAGTATGTTCCGGCAAGCCTGGATACATTGATGCGCCATGGAGCATACACTTCTGCCCCGTAAGAATAAGTTACAGAAAAGTTAAGATCGAAATTGCCATAGCTGAAGGAGTTGTCCCAGCCCCCAAAGAAATCGGGGTTGGAAGAGCCGACAATCAGCCTGTCATTGATGTCAATTGCGCCATTGTTGTCTACATCTTCATATTTCACATCTCCAGCTCTGATTCCTGCATCGTATAACGGTTTTGGAACTTCAGTATCACTCTGGAAAATGCCGGTCTGTCTGTAAATGTAAAAGCTGCCTACTTCGCTGCCAACTCTTAATACCCTGTTGGCACCAATCAATAGGTCTTGATTGCCCAACAAAGAGCTGAGCTTGTTCCTGATAAAGGAAATGTTGAAGTTCGAGTTCCACAGTAGCTGGCCAAACTGATAATTGGTATTGATGCCCAGTTCCAGCCCCCTGTTTTTCATTGAACCGATATTGCTGGTCAGGCTGGTGAAACCAGTAGTGGCAGCAGTCGGCTTTTCGTAAAGTAAGTTGGTCGTGTTTTTTATAAAATAATCGGCAGTGATATTGACCTTACCATTAAACAGGCCCAGGTCAAATCCTGTATTGAACTGATTAGCAGATTCCCAGGTAAGCTGATCATTGCCGAAGCCGGTAATGGCAAGTCCGCTGGCATTGTTGTAATTGTAGCCTCCGCCTGCAAGCGCCTGGTAGGCATAGTTCCCGATCCCCTCTTGGTTCCCGGTATTACCGTAGCTGGCCCTTAACTTAAGATCTACGTCTTTAGGTTTCCAGAAGCTTTCTTTGGAAAGCTCCCAACCGGCAGAAACAGAAGGGAAATAACCATATCTTTTTTGCTTGGCGAAACGGGACGAACCGTCTGCACGCATTGAAACCGATAGGAGGTATTTGTCTGCGTAAGCCAGGTTAGCCCGGCTGAAATAGGATTCCAATGCATTTTCTGAAAGGCCGGTTGAAGCTGCAGTAATAGTTGAAGCTACAGAATTGACGTCAAATGAGGCAGAGGGGAAGCCGCTTCCGTCGACCGAATTATCGGATGCCCCGATCTTTTGGAAAGAATGCCCGGCAAGCAATGCCAGGTCCAGTTCACCAAATTTATGGTTATAGTTTAAGGTATTTTCAAATACAATATTGGTATTTAAGCGGGTATTGTCTATTAACCTTCCTGAACCAGTTCCATAGGGATGGTTTTCATTGTAGTAAACATAATCGTGGGTATAGATCAGGTCTGTTCCTATAGATGATTTGAACTTCAGGTCTTTTGTAAAGCTGACCTCGCCAAAGAAGTTCCCTAAAAAACGATAGTTGTCCAGGTATGCCTTTTGTTCGTTCAGGATCTGCAGGGAATTGTTTCTCAGCAACTCTGAAGTACCACCCACATAATAACTTCCATCTGGTTTATAAGGGCGGTCGAATGGTCTTTGCTCTAGCCCACGTGCGAGTACTGTTGAACCAAGGTTTGAACCCGGTACCCTATTGTTGTGAGAATAGCTCATATTGGTATTGGCACCAACTTTTAACCATGCGAATACATTTTGACTGAGGTTGATCTTGGCTGTGTATTTTTTCAGGCTGTTTGTTTTGACGGCTCCCTGCTGGTCAAGATAACTCCCGGAAATAAAATAGGTGCCCTTATCTGAACCTCCTGAAAAGGAAAGATTGACACTATTGGTATTTGCGGTTTGCAATACCAGGTCGAGCCAGTCCGTATCTGGCAGGCCAGGGTAGGGATTCTGGATATAGGGAACAAAGTTGCCTATACCAGGTGCATAACCATACTGAAGGTTGTAATTGTCTATCCCCTCATTGATGACCGCCACATAGGTTTTGGAATCGGCCATCTTTAGCTTGCTGAGGTATGGAACCTGTTGTATACCTGAAAAGGCATCAATATTCATTTTTGATTTTCCTATTTTGCCGGATTTGGTGGTAATCAGGATGACACCATTGGTAGCCCTTGATCCGTAAATGGCGGCTGAGGCTGCATCCTTTAACACATCAACCGATTCGATGTCATTTGGATTGAGTTCAGCAAGAGGATTCATGTCTTCCCCGAAATTGAACAGGGCAGCGTTGTGCGATCTTACCGGTACACCGTCTATTACATAGAGGGGCTCATTACTGGCACTTAAAGAGCCAATCCCCCTGATGCTTACACGATTTGCGCCGCCCAGATTACCAGAACCGGAGGAAACCATTACACCGGCCATTTTTCCTTGTATAAGTTGGTCCGGGCCCAATACTGGTCTGGAGTTCTTTTCAGTAGGTTTAAAAGAGCTGATGGCACTTGTGACTTGACTGCGTTTCTGTGTGCCGTATCCTACAACTACAACTTCATTCAAACCTTTTGTACTTTCCTTAAGCACGATGTTTAGTGTTTTTTTTCCGGTAAGGGGAACTTCCTGTGTAATAAAGCTGAGGTAAGAAATGATCAGGACGGCATTTTCATCAATATTCCTGAAAGAAAAGTTTCCGTTCGCATCTGTTGAAGCAGCTAGGCTGGTGTTCTTAACCTGTACAGAAGCACCCGATAGCGGGCTTCCGATCTCGTCTGTAACCCTTCCAGTCAGGTCTATCCCCTTTAGAGGTTCAGCAACCGGAATTTTTGTTGGCGCTCTTTCTTCTTTGCGCTGAATAATTATGGTTTTATTTTTAATGGTGTAAGAAACGTCCTTTGCAGAAAAGAAGGTGTTTAGCACATCATCTATAGATGACTGTTTGTAATTGATGTCATTTGTGCCTGCCATTTTGATAATGTCCATCTGGCATAATACCCGGTAACCGGTTTGCCGGGTTATTTCTTCAAATACAGTTTCGATACTGGCAGATTTTTTAGACAAGGTGATCTTTTGCCCGAATCCGGCTGCGCTAACCTGGAGCAAAACTGTTGTCATTAGCAAAATAGTTAATTTCATAACCAGAGGAATGGGGATACGGCACTTGGGCCAACACAGATTTTTAGTATAAATTTTATACATTTGAGTAGTTTGAATTGTAAATGATAAGTTGTCGATAATTTATTACCTGAAATTCGAACCTTTGCCAGAAGTGTTTCCCGCACTTCTGGCTTTTTATCGAATTTATCCAGGGACAGCTTAGGGTACTTTTTCTTGTCTTTTCATGGATTAATTGGTTTATGGGTTAACATTGTTTTGTTTCATTACAATAATTTTATTGCCTTCAATTTTAAAGCTGGCAGCACCAGTTAGCGAAATCATATCCAGTACTTCGGAGACATTACTATACCTGTTAATGGTTCCCCATACAGCCTTTTCAGAAAGGTCATCGCGATAGACAACCTCTACGTTGTACCATCTGGAAATTGCCCGCATAATGCTCGACAGCCGCTCGTCCCGAAAGATAAATTCTCCATTTTTCCAGGATACTGCTGCTGAGGTATTGACTGAAGTCACTTTGATGCCCTGGCTTACAGCTGCCTGTTGGCCGGGTTTTAATATCATTTGTTCAGACTTCGCATTCATATGGCTGGTCGTAACAATCCTAACACTTCCCTCAAGTAGGGTTGTTTTTACTACGGGTTCATCTGCATAGCTATTGATGTTAAAATGAGTACCAAGTACTTCCACTACCTGTCTGCTTCCTTTTACATGAAAAGGAAGTGATTTATTATGGGTCACTTCAAAATAAGCTTCTCCATTCAGCATAACTGTTCGTGAACTCCCTTCAAACCTGGAAGGAAAGCTAAGGGAAGAGGCCGCATTCAGCCAGACACGGGTCCCATCAGGAAGGACTACCTGGTAAGTGCCACCTTTTGGTGTACGCATGGTCAGGTTGGTAGCGGCTTTTAAATCCGTCCGGTCCGGCAATGCTGTCCCGTCATCATAAATTAAGGTGCTGGCATTGGTAATTAATCCGCTTTTTGCATCGCTCAGTGTAATAGTCTTACCACTAGCAAGGGTTAAAGTTGCCGTGTTTTTGCCGGCTACAATCGAGTAGGTGTCCGTCGGACGCAGGTCAGGCTTTTGGAGAAAATAAATGGTCAGACTAGCCACCAGGATAACTGCTGCCGCTGCTGCTATTTTAGACAAGTGCTTTTTAAGCGGGTGCTGTTTTTTTAAATATAGGTTTGTGCTGATCTGCTTCAGGTTTTTGTCCAGGTCTTCTTCGCTTATGGTGTACGGGCTGTCGTTTATCTGCCTGATGTACCAGCTTTCCAGGAAGGCTTTTTCATCCGCATTCAGTGCTCCGGTTTTATACTTTTCGAGAAGTGTTTTTATTTCTTTGTCGTTCATATTGCAGGATTGTTATCCTTTTATATGACTAAGACGGGATGACTGGTAAAAGGTTGTAGATGAAAATTGAAAATTTTAGAAAAAAGGGAAAAATGCAAGTATGAAGTTTATTTTTAGCCTTAATATCCGCACTGCATTATAGACCTGCCGCTTAACGGTTTTGTCTGATATTTCCAGGTGTTCCCCAATCTGTTTATAGGTCAGATCCGTAAATCTGCTCATGTCGAAAACTTCTCGCATTTTAACAGGGAGGGCAGAAATTTCTTTTTCGATGATGGCATTTAATTCTTTTTCCCTGATGGTATTATCTGTAATGTATTGGCCTTGATCGGCGAAATCACGTAGAGAATCGAGATACTTGTTTGCCACTTTTTGGTGGGCAATGAAATCAAAAATCCTGTTTCGGATAGCCTGGTATAAATAGGCTGAAAGGGAGGTGCTTAGTACGATTGTTCCTTTTTTTTGCCAGAGCGTCAGAAATAATTCCTGGATGATGTCGCTTACTTCTTCTTGATCGTTGATGATGCGAATGGCATGTCGGTACAATACAGCTTTATAGCGTTCAAATATTTCTGAATGGGCAAGCTGGTCACCATTATTGAGCATAGCTACCAGTTCAGGATCAGTAAAATTGCTATACTTGGCCATTTTTTATATTATCCCCCAATTGCAATGTCGTAATTATTTGCAAATAAGCGCATAAATTATGAGAGGTATATTATGCATTTGTTAAGTTTATAATTTTGGGGTAGCAATTATGCAAAAAATCGTCATAGTATATTCAAATATTTGAATTGCCATTAGCATACTTTAACAATTATCTATCTTTATAATATGATAGAAACAAAAGGATACGCAGCGCAAAGCGTAGATACAGATTTAGCTCCATGGGCTTTTGAACGCCGCGAAGTCGGCCCGCATGATGTACAGTTTGATATCTTATTTTGTGGGGTTTGTCACTCAGATCTGCATCAGATTAAAAACGACTGGTTTCCAGGTATATTTCCAATGGTTCCCGGACATGAGATTGTTGGCCGTGTAGTTAAAATTGGCGACCATGTGAAAAATTTCAAAGTAGGTGATCTTGCCGGTACTGGATGTATGGTAGACTCTTGCCAGGTTTGCGAAAACTGTAAGAAAGACTTGGAACAGTATTGTTTAGAAGGTAATACGGGTACCTATAACAGTTTAGAGAGAGACGGTAAAACACCAACCTATGGCGGTTATTCCAATACCATAGTGGTTAGGGAAGAATTTGTACTGCATGTATCAGACAAATTAAACTTGGCTGCTGTAGCGCCTCTATTGTGTGCAGGTATTACTACTTATTCTCCTTTAAGACATTGGAAAGTTGGTAAGGGGCATAAACTTGCCGTATTAGGCCTT
Organism: Pedobacter hiemivivus; assembly: GCF_005144565.1. Lineage (NCBI taxonomy): Bacteria > Pseudomonadati > Bacteroidota > Sphingobacteriia > Sphingobacteriales > Sphingobacteriaceae > Pedobacter > Pedobacter hiemivivus. The sequence continues at coordinate 432,129 of NZ_SWDX01000003.1, read as the reverse complement.
GGTGGATTGGGACATATGGCTGTTAAATTTGGCGTAGCCTTTGGTGCTGAAGTAACTGTGCTAAGCACGTCACCTAAAAAGGAAGAAGATGCAAAAAAATTGGGCGCCCACGGTTTTGTAGTTACTACCGATGAAGCACAGGTTAAGGCTGCAATGGGCACATTCGACTTTATCCTGGATACTGTTTCAGCAGAGCATGATTTTAAAATGTATTTATCTTTACTGAAAACCGATGGTACGCTGATCTGTGTGGGTGTTCCATCTAAACCAGCAGAAATCCCGGCTTTTAGTTTATTAGGCGGCAGGAAAAGTGTTGCTGGTTCTGGTATAGGAGGCATTGCTGAAACTCAGGAAATGCTTGATTTTTGTGCAGCGCATAATATTGTTTCTGAGATAGAAATGATTGATATGAAAGATATTCATACTGCTTATGAACGCATGGAAAAAGGCGACGTACGCTACAGGTTTGTAATTGATATGGCAACGCTATAATTGATTATTAATTTGTAATATATAGTTTCATTTTTAAAATTATCTTAAAAAAGCATTCAAAGAGCGCGCGCCTTTTTGAATGCTTTGGTTATTCCTATAGCTAAACTATGGGCAAGTAGCGCTTCCTTCTGCAATGCAAAAATTAGCAAAGCGAACGTCTTCATCCCTCAATTGGGAAGGATTATTCAGACTGCGGTAAATTCCCCATTTTGGTCGGCAAAAAGTTGTACCTGTTCTCCATAAGTCCATATTGGAATTGCTATAGGACATCAAACTTGTACCATCACTTACTTTATTGATCGCGATGTTATAAGTTCCGGAAGAACCAAATTTAATGGTTTCTACAACTTGTACCCAATTGCCTTTGAAAGGTGCCAGGTTAACAATTTTAACTTTAGTGGTTGTACCTGAAGAGTTGACGTGAATAAGCTCCATTTTGTCTGTATTATTAGCTCCATAGCGTGGCGTAATGGTGATTAGAGGAGCGTCTGCATCACCATCACCGGCTTTGATCTGGTGAAGGTGGGTAAAGCTGGAAGAAGCTTTAAAACCGGCATCTATCTTAAATTTCCAGCGATACGTAACGGTTTCACCATTAGAGGCTTTAAGGTTCGCCGGAGACGAGCCGTAAGTTTTAATTTCCGTACGCTGACGATCGGTGGCCACACATCTGTCATCGTCTAATACAACATGTGCGGAAAATACAAATACATTGGTATTGAGTGCGGAATCAAACACCTCACTGATGTGGTTCTGGGCATGCCCACAATCAGGTACTTCATAGGCTGTTCCGCCCAGTACGCTATTGAGTAAACTGTAGGTACTTCCCGGGCCATCGGCATTTAAAGTCACACCAACTGCTAAGATGGAAATATCAGAAGTGGTTTTAGTGGTTAACTGCAGGGATGCCGGATTTTCGGAATTTTGGATACCTCTTTCACAAGAACTAAAAATAACTCCTGTCAGCAATAAGCTTAAACATTTAACTTTCATTGAGAATTAATTTAAAATTATGGTTTACAAATAGTTAATTTGTGAATCGGCCAATTACACCATATAAATTTTATGATTTAATTTTAAATTATCAATAACTTAATGAAATTTATTTAATCAATAATATAAGCATTTTATTAAACCTAAATAGCATTTAGTTAACAAATTAATCAATGATACCACCATTTTGAGGTTCAATTTTGGGTAGTCTTTCACCAGCCAATTCTAATAATGTAGTTTCTATCATTAAACACATTGAATTAAGAGCAAGGTCATTTGCTTCGGTTCCAAATGGTTGTTCGATCTCATCGGCAATGGCCTCAAAGGCTACAAACGTATAAGCTATAAAAACGACGATAAGGGGTGTGAGCCATTGTAGACTATCTACTAAGCCAAAAGGCAATAGAAAACAGTATAAATAAACTGTACGATGTAATAAAACACGATAACTATACGGTATAGGAGTAGATATAATTCTTTCACAACCACCTACTATATCCGATAGCTTGTCCAGATTTTCGTCAAATCGGGCTTGCTGAATGGAATCGATTTTATTATCATTTTTAATATTTTTTATCCATTCGGCCATGAGTTTCATGAGCATGACTGGTTTAAATTTTGTTGGTGCTATGATCTTAAATTGTTCTTCGCTAAGGCGGGTTTTTAAATCTAGGCTGGCGTCGGTGTCCCTCAGTTGATGTTTTAATGCGTAAGTAAAAGATATCAGTAACTGAATGAAGTTAGTACTGAGCTTATTATCTGCCGTAATATTGGGTAGGGTTATAGCTTGACGCGCTAACGATCGGGTATCATTTAACAAAGCTCCCCAAAGTTTTCGACCTTCCCAAAAACGATCATAACTAACATTGTTGCGAAAACCAAGGAACAGTGCAAGTACGAATCCAAATAAAGTTAATGGGACCGGATTTAGGGGGATCTTGAATGAAAAAATGGTTCCACGAAGCCATACTACACATATGGATATGATAAGTAGCAAAATTAGTCGCGGGAGAACTGTTGGTAGTACAGATCCGTGCCATATAAAGAGCATTTTAAACCAGTGTTCCTTCTTTCTTATTATCATTTGGTAAATTGTTTACTAAGCAAAGGTAGGTCTCTGGTCGCATCTTTACTTTATAAATGGTCAATAATGGCTTTCTGAAAATGAAGCAAGAAAGTTTATTTGTTTGCCTTTGTTGCTTTCATATATGAAATCTTTAAGGCTTTGCCCTGGGTATTTGCTAAAATCGCCGACAATGATAAGCCGCATTTTATAGTTGATAAACTTTTGCAGGATTTCTCCCGCCAGGCGGGTTTTGAGATCAAAAAAATCTGGTGTTACATTCTTTTCAAAAAGTAAAATCCGATCGAAACCTTGATAGTATATGTCAACAATTAGCTGTAGGGTATCCTCAGCATTAACAATCAACAAATCATCGCTGATGATCTCTGCGGTTTTAAGGTGCGCTGTCTGGTGGCTGATGATTCTCATGGTTGGCATAAGCGAAAATAAAAACTATTTGTTATATAACAAGGTTACCAAGATATATACTGTTGCTTATGCTTCTTCTATCATCTGCAACAAAAGACATGTAGGCATGAAGTTGCAAGCCTTTTATTTCTGTGGGCATTTCTAAAAAATCTGTCTCTTCTGTGATTCTGGCACCAGTAAATTGGTAAAATGATTCTCTTGTCTCTTCGACATAAACCAATACCATTACTCGTGCTCCTCTGTTGCTCCAGTTTAATGCGGTGTTGTAAGTCCAGTTAAAACGAACGCCGTTGCCTTCGGCTGTTGCTTCTGGGTTTAAGGGCAGCTCAATGATTCCTTGAGTTAAGCGCACTGCTGGGTAATTAATGCTGATGTCTGGATATTCGCCATGGAGTGCATGTAACAGTTGATAGGATTTGGCAGCATTGTTGGGCGAGAAGGGCCGACCTTCAGCTGCTGCTTCAAAACCTATTCGAACATAATCCGTCATACTGTTGATGAAATTATTCACTACTTTCATTCTCTTTCTTTGAATTTTTTCTCTTGGGGTTGGGGGAGTTGTACGTTTTCTTTTCTTCCCCCTAATATAGGCTTCCCCGTATCTTACATAACCCTCTACTGGACCTGCATTACCATGAAAACCACCCAAAATACCATTATTAATTCTTGCCATAATTTTTTGTTTTTTTTCCTAATGTATGCACTAAGATGCTGATTGTCAATTTGCATGCTTTTAGCTGATTGTACTTTGAGGTAATTTAATTCACGATATATTAAGGGATGTTACGCGGCTGTTAACCGGACACTACCCGGATCCAGCCAAGTAGTGTCCGGCTAATGTCCGAGTAACGTCCGGGTAATGTCCGGGTAAATAGGGGTTGCAGACTGCCCTTTTAGAGTTAACTATAAAGAAACTTTTAGTGTGAAATTATTTGAATGTAACATCCTGATTACAGAGCAGAAAGTCTGTTTTTTTTAACAATTGTTAACTATTCTGATTGATGTGGGTGTCATAAAAGCATCGATGTTTGGACGGTCTTTAAATTAGTAAAGGTTATTGATGGGCTGAAACTAATGCGTTATCTTTATGATCTTAGAATTTTGTTATACTATGAAAAGATATCTTTTACTACTTCTATTATTCACGACATTATCGGGATATGCTCAAAACACGATCAACAACTACAAATATGTATTGGTGCCGGAGCAATACAGTTTTTTTAAAGAGGCACACCAGTATGGCCTAAACAACCTAACTAAGATCCTGTTGGAAGAAAAGGGTTTTACGGTTTATTTTGATAATAAGGATTTGCCGACCGAGCTAGCTAATAATAAGTGTAAGGCATTGAATGCCAATGTTACCGAGAAAAAAGGAATGTTTACCACCACACTTACACTGATATTAAAAGACTGCCAAGGTAATGTGATTTTTAAAGGGAAAGAAGGTAAAAGCAGAGAAAAGGAATTTAATGCTTCTTATAATGAAGCTTTAAGAAACGCCTTTGTTTCTTTAAATGAGCTTCCTTATACTTTTACTGCCGAAGCGGGAAAGGTTGAAAGTGTAAAAGCTGTGGAAGTTGGTGTAGCACCTCCAAATCAACCACCGGTGGTAGCAGCAGCCGCTGAAAGTACCGAACCTTCAGGAACATTATATGCCCAGGCAACAGCAAATGGCTTTCAGCTGATAGATACCACGCCCAAAAAAGTGATGACTCTTTTTAAAACCTCAGTACAGGATTGTTTTATAGCTGACAATGGTCAATCTAAAGGAGTGGTACTGAAAAAAGATGGGAAATGGTTTTTTGAATATTACAATAATGATAAACTGATTTCTGAAGGCTTATTGATTAAGTTTTAGTGTTGATCGTATAAATATGGCTTCAGGTTTTTTTGCAATTTTAGATGATATAGCTGCTTTAATGGATGATGTCGCGGTGACAGCTAAAGTGGCGACGAGAAAAACCGCAGGTATTTTGGGTGATGATTTAGCCGTGAATGCAGAAAAAGCTACAGGTTTTCTCTCTTCACGGGAATTGCCTGTACTTTGGTCAATTACTAAAGGTTCTTTAATTAACAAGCTTATTATTGTTCCTATTGCATTATTACTAAATGTATTTTTTCCTATTGCTATTAAAGTTATCTTGGTTTTAGGTGGATTTTATTTGGCCTATGAGGGTGTTGAAAAGATAGTCGAGTACTTTTTTCATCGCCCAAAAGCAGGTCATCAGGTGATCGCGGAAGTTAAACAAGATGGGAATGATGCCGAAAAAGCAAAGATTAAATCTGCTGTAACAACCGATTTTATTCTGTCTGTAGAGATCGTAATTATTGCATTGGGAACTGTTTTGGAAAAAAGTTTAATGTTACAGATTTTAACTGTTTCCATTGTTGCACTATTGGCGACAATTGGTGTTTATGGCATTGTTGCACTTATTGTAAGAATGGATGATGTTGGCCACAAATTAATTAAACGTTCCAATGATAAGGGTTTATTCGCAGGTATGGGGCTTCTATTGGTTAAATCGCTGCCTGTTATTATCAGGATGCTAAGTGTCGTAGGAACAATTGCATTGATCTTGGTTTCAGGTGGAATTTTTGTTCACAACATCGAATATTTGCACCACCTACTTCCTAATGTAGCTTCGATAATTAAAGAGTTTGCGATTGGAATGGCCGCTGGATTAATTGTGGTTGCAATTTTAACGATTGGTAAAAAAATACGCTCCTTATTTAAGCGTGATGTTGCTTAAATAAGGATAAATTTTTATTAAAATATGCCGGAAATATACTGATTGAAACTAATAAGTAGGCTTCCAGATTTTAAATTTATTCTCGTTTGTTCCTCCGATTTCTCGAATAACAAGACATAGGTGATCTTCTCTTTGAGGGAAGTATTTGTCAATAATAAGCTGCGTTTGTTGTATTAACTGACCGAGATGCTGTTCAAAATCTATATTCTTAACGTTTAAGATAACCTGGTTCATTCTGGCAGAGATGGTGCATTCGAAGGTGAATTCTTTTTTGAGCGCTTTTACTACTTTTGATCTCAGTTTTTTCATTGAATTCGGATTATTATTATAGGGTTAATATATCGAACTATTATCAACTTTAACGCTACCTGCTTCGAATAATTGTGTAGGGAAATGTCATTCTTTAATGTTGGTATGCGTATTAGCAATGTTTCCAAAATAGGAAAAATTCACGAGAAGAAATGTAAGTGCTTGATTCATTTCGTGTAACAAATTTGGGGTGATCCCCTAATCGTGAATACCAGTTGTTATTGTGAATAACTTGTATATTCGTATAGTTTAAATCCTTAATCATTTTTACTAAGATTTTCATGTCCCGTAAATTCTTCTTTCTACTTTTCTTTGCCTTTTGCCATCTTTCTTTAAAAGCCAATTTCGTATTCAATGCCAACGCCGCAGAGGCCTATAAAGCAATATTTGATCTGAGATTAAACGATGCTAGAAGGTACATCGCAGAGGAGAAAAGAAGTAACCCACAAAATGGTATCTCGGTTCTTTTGGACAATTACGTTGATTATTTTCATTTGCTGACTTCAGAAAATAAAGCAGATTATATCAAGTTTAAAGAGCGACGGGCACAAAGGATAGATGCTTTGGAGGATAATGACGAGCAATCGCCATATTATTTGTTTGCGCAGGCAGAAGTATACCTACAGTGGGGATTGATCAAAGCAAAGTTTGGAGATTATACTGCTTCGACGATGGATTTAAAGAAAGCGCAGAATCTGCTTAAAAAGAACAATGAAAAATTCGGCACCTTTCTCCCCAATCAGAAAAGTATGGGACTGATAGAAGTCGTATTTGGGGCCATTCCATCTAACGTAAAAGGAATAGCAGATTTTTTAGGTGTTAGAGGAAATATTTCGACAGGGATAAAGCGATTGGAGACGTTTAAATCAAATATTAAGGGAACTAAATATAGTTTCTATAATGATGAAGCGATTTTCTTATTATGCTTTATGGATATAGATATCTTACACAGGAGGGACAGCTATACGAAGCTTAATTCTTTTTTAGATGACATGGGTGACAAAAGTTTACTAAGGGCATACCTGCAAGGTTATGTTGCATTTAAAACAGGGAAAAATGATAAAGCGATTTCATATCTGGAGAACATTCCAAAATCGAACCTGTATACGCCAATGCCAACTATCCAGTATTTATTGGGAAATGCCAAATTATGCAGAATGGATAAAGATGCTCCTGTTTTTCTGACCAATTATTTAAAAGAGTACAATGGCACGAATTACATTAAAGACACTTATTTAAAGCTGGCCTATTATTACCTTTTAAAAGGAGATATGTTAGGGTATACAAATTATCTTAAACTGGTTCGTACGAAGGGATATGCGACTGATGAGAAAGACAAGCAGGCATTGAAGGAAGCAAATGAGGCCAAGCCAGATGTTGATCTTCTAAAAGCCAGGCTTTATTTTGATGGCGGTTATTACAATAAGGCTTTAGAACAAATTAAAGATAAGTCGAAAGATGAGCTGAAGTCCCTACGTGACCAGATAGAACTTTATTATAGGATGGCAAGGATATATGATCGCTTGGATATTTTTGGTCAGGCTGTGTTGAACTACCAGAAAGCAATCAATTTAGGTAAGAAAGAAACATTTTACTTCGCAGCCAATTCTGCTTTATTTTTAGGGATCCTTTATGAGCAGAAAAATGACGATGCTAAAGCTAAGTATTATTACAACATGACCTTGGGTATGAAAGGCCATGAATATCAGAATAGTATTGATACCCAGGCCAAGGAGGGACTCGCAAGAATTAAGTAGTCCCGTAGGACATAGGCTCTTTAGTAAACCTGATGTTCTTCTCTATAGACGCCCGGTGATGCTGATTTACTTGTTGCTTTAAAGATTCAAAATCAAATGCTTCACCAGTACCGCAATCCAGCAAATTGTAATATAGGGATGGCTTGGTGCTTTCAAAATATTCAATCAGATTACTACTCCAGATGAGTTGGCATTTTCCTTTTACTTTTGGAATAATCTGTTTTAAGCCATCCTGAAACTGAATGTGTCTTACCTGACTACTTTCCAGATTTCCCTGAGGGTAGAATAGTAACACGTTACCCGGTTTAGACAGGATTTCAGCGGCATAGTCGAAACTTTCCTTAATAGAGCGTTTTCCGGGGTCAACAGAGAAACTGCCACAGTACCTGAGCCATTTGTTTTTCTCCATTTGTTTTTTCAACGACATGATATAAAGCTGCTTCATCCCATTTTTTTTCCGAAGGGCCTTATCACACAAATGATAGGCAATAAGTCCATCAAGAAAGCTAAAATGATTGCACATCAGGAGGTAGGAGTGGTCTGGTTTGATGTCAATATTCCTAAGAATAATCTTGTTGAAACGTCTTTTAAAGAGCCAGCTAATGATCTTAGTTCCACACTTAAAAAAAAATGGATTTAAGGGTTTTGCTTTAATAATCATAATAGGGAAGCTACTAATTGATTTACAAAATTCTGATTGATCATTTCATGACTTTCATCTAATATCAACACCTTCCCAAGTTTGTATTTGGCAAAGAATGCCTTTCCAATAGTAGGCAAATACATTTTATCATACCTGCCAAATATAAATATACTTTTGATCTTGTGTGTCGTCAATGATTTAATCAGTTGCGCTTCATTAGTCTCCAGAAGGCGTAGATAGGTGAAACAGGCATATAAAGCAAACCTTAGCTCATAGGTAACTACTTCCTGATGAAGAATATCGCGGCTTTTAGGATCAATAAGTCTAATTCGTGTACAAAAATCAATGATATTAATCATTGCCTTTTCACTGAGCATTAGCTTTTCCAGGATCATATTACCAGCTTTGGTTTTCCCAAAAAATCGGACTAGTAGACCGGGATTTATGGAAGATGGTGCGGCTACAATATATTCTTTGACCATTGCCGGCAGTTCCTCAACAATTGTTGTCGCATAGTGGGAGCCCATTGAATATCCGATCACCGAAAAGGATTCAATTCCTTCCTGCTTACAGAAGGCACTGATCATTGCAGCAAGTTCCTTTTTTTGCAACCCTTTTTTTATGGTAGCCAGGCTCTGGTCTTTCAGTTGAGTTTCTTTATGGAAAAAGAGATCAAAACTCCAGAAAGTATACTGATGCCCAAGTTGATTGGCTATCAGTTTAAACTGTCGTCCATGCATTCCAAGTCCATGAAAGCACAGCATATGTTGTGTTCCGGAACCAAACTTATAGAAGTGTAGTTTTACGAATGGATTTTCAAAGTAATTTTCAGTCATATCAGCTCAGCAATTGCCATGGCATAATCTCCATCAAGTGAAAACGGTGAACTAACTCAAAAAAGATTTTTTAGTTGTCGAGTAGCGTTTTTTGTGTAATGATTACACTATGAATCTTTACATACAGATACATAGGGCGCGATTATGGCCAAATATGCTTATTTTTTTTGAAGATTTATATTTCCTCATAAAATAAACTAAAAGCCTTATCTAAGTTAAAATTTTATTTGTTTCCTTTATATTTAAATCCCAATAGAATCTATAAAACCAAAAAGAGCAAGAGAAGTTTAAAAAATAAAAAATGACTATGTTAAGCAAATTCTGTAAATACAACAATTGGGCAAATTCATTTTTATTAGATACGCTAATTGCCAATTCTAGCTCACTTCCCGAATCATGTATTTCGCTGTTCAGTCACATTGTAAATGCGCAAACAATATGGGTTTCTAGAATTAATGGTATCACACCAAGTGTAAATGTTTGGCAAGTAAACGATTTGGAGACTTGTAAAGTGCTGCTTGAGGAAAGTGTAAAGGCATTATCCCAAATAGACTACTCGGAAGTGACAGCGTTGCCGATTATAAAGTACACAACCACAACTGGTGATTATTACGAAACAGCCATTTCTGATATTTTGCTCCATGTTTTTAACCATGGTACTTATCACCGCGCGCAGATCGCTAAAGAAATGAAATTGAATAATATTAAACCTGTTAATACAGACTATATCCAGTTTGTGAGATTAAAATCATGAGCTCATATTTTGAGCAGTTTAAGAAAAATTTAATAATTATTCATTTTTCCGAGTTGCTTTGAAAGTTCCATTCGGTTGAATAAAATAAATGGCTTCAGCTTTTCCCTCAGCATTGAGTTCAAACCTCACACTAAAGCCTTTCATGGTCTTTAAATCAAAGTTGTGATTTCCCAAAGCAATCGTTTCATACTCTGGTTGTCCCGGTAAATAAACATAGAGTACCTTTTCTCTAACCGACACCTTGACTTGTGTAGTTACGAGCGTGTAATCTCCAACATATTGTTCAAGTGTTTTAGCATCCAAATAAACCACTTTAGGTTTCAAGGAAAAAATTGCAGGCTTCATGCCAGGCTCAATTGAAGCGGATAGGTTTTCTATTTTGCCATCTACATTTGTGCTGAAATTAAGTTTTAAGCTGTTTTCGGATGTATCTGTCTTTCCATACTTATCGATCAATTTCCAATCAAAAGTATCATAATGATAATGCTTTAACCAAACGTTACGCTTCCCCACTTTTGCTAGCAAGGAATCATTTTTTAAAGAAATATCTACCAAGCCATATGCCGGATTGGTAAATACACCAGTGTATTCTGTTAATGGATGTGACGGTTTGGTATTTAGAACTTGCATTAAATCTGTCTCTTTTTTAGTCGTATTGATTTCCTTAGCCTTTAATTTCGCTTTAATCACCTTTCCGTTCCAATCAATAGGTTTTAATTTAAATAACTTATCAACGATGCTATTCAATACAATTGTTGGAACCTGAGATGTGTTTTGATTCGTTAGTACAACAACGCCGAGTTTATCGGTTGGGAAAAAGGAGACGCTAGCGCTAAAGCCATCTATATTTCCACCGTGTTCTACCTTATAATGCCCTCTATAAGAGCTGATGATCCAGCCTAAACCGTAATTGGCCATATAAATGTCCTTCTCTGTTGTGGGCAACCCGCTGCCAATAACCATCTGGGAACTTGCTGCTTCAGTAATATATGCAGGTGACAAAATCTCTTTGCCTTTATAATTACCTTTAGCTATCCATAGCTTTATCCAATTGGCCATGTCGTCAGCACTACTGTTAATAGCCCCGGCCGGCCCCATACCACTTATATCATAGTAATCCATTTTTTTAATCTGATTATCTTCCAGCTTATACGGCAGGGAAGCAATGGAATCATTCTGAAATTCAACTATTGAAGTATTTGAACGTTTCATTTCCAGCGGTACAAAAAAACGATCTTTTATGTTCTGTTCCCAGGTTTTACCAGTTAACTTTTCTGCAATCATACCTTGCGCCAAATACATGAAATTATTGTATTGCCACTTTTCCCGCAGTCCAACATTAGGTTCCATATACTGCACTCTACGGATCATGCTATCGCGACTACTAGTATTAAAGAGATACCAGGATAAATCATAACGAGATAAACCTGTACGGTGTGTCATCATATCACGTATAGTAATCTGGTTATTCATATTTTCGTTAAAAAAACGCAACTGTGGAAGATAAGATACTGCATTGCCATCAAGAGACAGCTTTCCTTCTTTTTGCAACATTCCCAGTAATGCAGCCGTAAATGCTTTGGAACTTGAACCTATTGCAAAAAGTGTATTTGATGTGACAGGTTTCTTGTTCTCTAAATCCCTATAACCAAATCCCTTACTATAAATAACCGAATCTCCATCCACTACAGCCACAGAAAAGCCTGCAATTTGTTGATCTTTTAAAACTTTATTTAATAAAGAATCGATTCCCGCTAAACGAGTATCTGTTGATTTAATCTGTTCCTGTGCAATAGTCTCTAAACTAATGCATGATAATAGGAATAAGGTAAGGATGTATTTCATAGTCTGAACGTTAGAAATAAGAAAATTTATTTTTTCTCCCTAATATAAATATACGATATTTCCAGATAATATTAATTGGCGCATCGGGAATATCCGATATTATCATGATGGCGTCATCTCTTCTTTCTAAATAGGGATATCGGAAAAAGTCGATATATATTTGTGCTATGAATTCGAAACAGTTAGAAATATTTAAGGCACTTTCCAATAAGACGAGGTTGGAGATCTTGCAATGGTTAAAAGATCCTGAAGCAAGCTTTCCAGCACAAGTTCATGCGGGCTTCGAAGTTGGGGTTTGTGTAGGGGAGATCCAAAGAAAAGCAGGACTTACCCAATCTACTGTTTCCGAATACTTATCTATTCTTCAACGTGCTGGCCTGGTAGAATCTACCAGGGTAGGGCAATGGACCTATTACAAACGTAACGAGGTCGCTTTTGGGGAGTTGAGCAAAATTATCCAATCTGATATTTAAAACAAAATAATAAATATGAATACTGACAACTTATTCAGACCCTTTAGTCTGAAATCATTGAATATAAAAAACAGAATTGTAATGGCCCCTATGACGCGGTCATTCTCACCAAATGGAATACCTACTTCAGATGTAGCCGCTTATTATCAGAAAAGAGCGGAAGGTGAAGTTGGCCTAATTCTTTCTGAAGGAACAGTGATTGATCGTGTTGCTTCTTCTAACGATGCTAATGTTCCTCATTTTCATGGAACAGCGGCCTTATCGGGTTGGGAGAACGTAATTAAAAGCGTTCATGCAGCAGGAGGTAAGATGGGGCCTCAGATCTGGCATATGGGGATTATGGATAACCACCATTCTGGATGGGTACCGTCTGAACCATTTGAAGGTCCTTCAGGCATAAACAGACCAGGCTTCAACAATGGAAATACCATGACAGAAAGCGACATCACTGAAGCAATTTTGGCCTATGGCCGTGCAGCAGCAGATGCGAAACGTTTGGGATTTGATACTGTTGAGATTCATGGTGCCCATGGTTACCTGATCGATCAGTTCTTCTGGGAAGGTACAAATTTACGTACAGATGGTTATGGTGGTCAAACCTTGCCAGAACGTAGTCGTTTTGCGATTGAAGTGATCAAGGAAGTACGGAGACAGGTAGGAGAAGATTTCGCAGTCATCCTTCGTTTGTCACAATGGAAACCTGCCGATTATACCAACCAAATGGCAAAAACACCGGAAGAACTGGAAGCATGGTTAAATCCTATGGCTGATGCGGGTGTAGATATTTTCCATTGTTCCCAACGTCGCTTCTGGGAACCAGAGTTTGACGGTTCTGACCTGAACTTTGCTGGATGGGCAAAAAAGGTAACTGGAAAGGCAACAATTACGGTAGGTTCTGTAGGCTTGAACGGTGAATTTTTAGCTGCTTTTGCTGGCGAAAGTTCTGAACCAAGTTCTTTAGAGGAGTTGATGCGTCGTATGGATAGAGGAGATTTTGACCTTGTAGCTGTTGGAAGACCGTTGTTATCGGATCCAAACTGGGTAAGGAAAATCAGAGAAGGAAATACTGGAGCGTTGAAAGGCTTTACAAAAGCTGCACTTAGCGAGCTGGTTTTAGATTAATCAATACTTTCTTGAAATAGAAAAGGCCTGGCATAAGAAATTATGATCAGGCCTTTTTATTTTATCTATTGATCATCTAGTGTTTTTAGAAAAGAGATGATCTCATGGATCTCTTTTTTGCTAAGGTTCAGTGGGCTCGGAGATAAAGTCTGGTTATCCAGCGCTATGCCGATTCCTGCTCCACCGCCACGATTGTAAAAATCCAAAACTTCTTCTAATGTCTTGTAAATACCATTGTGCATGTATGGAGCTGTTTTAGCAACATTGCGTAGGGTTGTGGTTTTAAAAGCATATTTGTACTGGGGGTAAGGACTTAATGTAAAACGCCCAAGGTCTTTATCTATTTGTGCGTTTGCGGTATCAGCATGTGCTGGTACGCCTAATACTTCAGCCTCGCTTTTAAGAAATAAGGGCGCTTGGGTACCATTGAATAATGGAGCAAAGTGGCAGCTCCCGCATTTTGCTTTGCCCATAAATAGGTTGAAACCGGCTTTTTCTTCAGGATTAAGTTGCTTTTTGTCACCCTGCATATATTTGTCAAACCTCGACGAAAAAGGTGTCAATGAACGTATATAGGATGCCAAAGCATGTTGAATTTTCCAGGGATTTGCTGTCCTTGTACTGTCATTAAAAGCGATATTAAATGCTTTTAGATAGGTTTTGTTATTGTTTATGCGTTTGGTGGCTTCGGTTAATGAACCGTCCATTTCGTCTTTATGATGCACTACATCTAATGCCTGATCCTCTAATGAACCAGCTTTAAGGTCGTAGAAGAAACCGCGTTGTAAGCCAGCATAGGTTAAAGTTGGCGTATTTCTTAGTAAGAACTTATTACCATTCAAGCCTGGGGCAGCAGTAAGGCCATCTGTAAATGCTTTTCCTTCATGGTGACAGCTTGCACAGCTTCTGTTTCCCCCATTTGATAGGATAGTACTGTTGAAAAGTAATTTGCCCAAAGCGATTTTCTCTTTAGAGATGTACTCGGTGTAATTGCCCACAAATTTATTAATGTTAAATGCATCTTTTTGGAACAGACTGGTGGCATTATCATGTAATGCAGAGCCACTGCTAGTCGTACTGACATTAAGTTTTTTACGCAATTGAGCTATGCCATTGCTTATAGGTTGTAAATGGTCGGTAATGAAGGCCATACGATCCAGGCTATTGAAATCAGTAGTTTTGTTTAAATGTATTATCGCCGTTTTAACCGGTGTTAGCAATTCCGCTGTGGCGTTGTAGTTTTTTAATACCTCTTGTATACCTGTTAAAGCTGCTGCGGCCTCAGGTAAAGATTGTAACGCAGAAGGGGTGTCAAAACCGGTAATACCCAGACTGGTAATTCGAAAAATCTCCAATCTTATGGCATCAAATATTTGTGCATCGGTTATTTCATATTGTTCATTGAATCTTGCAACGCGTTTAAGATTTATCTGCATTTTTCTTACTTCATTCAATAAATGATGATAACTTTCCGGACTTGGGCTGGTATAGATCAGCTCTTCCATAACCTGGAAGCCAGTAGGTTCCTCAATCAAGTTTTCACCGAGTTCAATCTCATCAATTGGAGCTCCATTTAGTAATGAAGAAGTTGAGGGAAAGAAATATTCAATATAGTATTCCATCTTTTTATATTCAGCTCTGGATAGAAGAAAGCTGGCTTTTATGGCTTTTTCATCCTTTTTCTCTACTGCGGGTAAAAGGTTATGGTCTACTACTGACTGTAATTTTAACAACTGGGTATCGAAGCTGGATTTAACCTCTTCTGAGGGAATAGGCTTTTTTACTGTGCAAAAGATAGATAGAATGGTAGTGATGGTTATTAAAACAGAAAATATAATGAGTTTAGAATTGCGGATCATGTGGCGGTGTTGTTAAACAAAATATCCCTCCTCGGGATTTAGCCGGGAGGGATGGTATGAATTAGAGATGATTATTTTGCTACTCCGCGAACGATAACTACTTGTCCACCTTCGCTGTTGCTGGTCAGACGAGCTGTTCCACCATCCGCATTAGTAAATTTTGTATTTGTCCAGGTATGGGGATGCAGGTTAACAATAAAACTATCTGGAATTCCGATAAGCGCAGATACATCATACATTGCACCATATTCCCAAGAACT
The DNA here is from genome assembly GCF_005144565.1 of Pedobacter hiemivivus. Classification (NCBI taxonomy): domain Bacteria; kingdom Pseudomonadati; phylum Bacteroidota; class Sphingobacteriia; order Sphingobacteriales; family Sphingobacteriaceae; genus Pedobacter; species Pedobacter hiemivivus. The sequence goes on along the minus strand of NZ_SWDX01000003.1, from coordinate 416,544 downwards.
TAATAGTGTGCTGTTTGAAGGGTTGTATTTAGCATTAAATGCCGTTTCATTTCTGCGGTGGTTCATTTGTAACATCGGTTTTAATGATTTGCTAGCCATGCTAAACTGCCAGATGGTACCATCATGATCATTGTTTTTATAAAATGAATCTCCATCCTCTTGAATGTAAACATAGTTTTCAGTTACACATAGGTTATCAGGGTTTACGATACTGCTTCCAGGATTATCGCCACCGTCTACCGCAACCTGAAGTTTACCTTTCAGCGGGTTGTCGGCATCTAAAACCAGTTTGTATACACGGCCCCACATTGTTTTTCCACTTACTGGTGTTATTTTATCGGCCTGACTTACTCCGGTAGCCGTAAAGTAAACTTCACGTCCGTTAGCAGCGCTACCTTTTCTGTAATCGATATCTTCAACACGGGCAAGCATTAATGCCTTTTTATCCACAGTTTGTTGTTGTAATTGTACTCCTGTACTGGTTTGCACATTGTCAAGTTCTACAAACTCAACATCGTAAGTAGTTCCTTTATACATACTGGTTTCTACCGGGTCGTTATTTGTGCGTTTTAGCACATATACTTTTCCGTTGTTCAGGTCACCTTGTGTATTGGATAGATACATCGCCAGCTGTCCGTCTGTTTCATCTTCGCCAATCAAGATCACTGTCTTACCAGGATAGGCTCCTTTTGGAAGTGGTACCGCATTTTCAGCACTCCATCTGCCAAGGGCTTTCACTGTTCTCTGTTGATTTTTCTTATCTGGAGTGGCTAAAGGATCAATGGCATGAATCATAGATTCAGAACCACTTTCTCCAGCCGTTAGGAAGGTCGGTTTAGCAAAGCCATGTTCCTCTGGAGTAGCCATTGTTGCAGAACATAGACGAGTCATCCCACCATCAGAATCAACAATGTATTCACCTTTGATCGGCTTAAAGTTTTTATCAAGATAAACTCGCGATACGGATTGCAAAATCTCATGATTGTTGATCATGATGAAGCCTTCACCTGAAGGATTTTTTATAACTCCAGCGCCATCAGGCTGAGCCCCGAAGATGAAATTTGGAGATTCTGGCAATACATCATCACTGCTGATCAATGTTGTGATCTTAAGGTTCTCGAATCCAGACATGGTTTTCAACAACGAAGGTGTTACAGAATAATCTTTAAGCAAGTCAGGAATTTCCTCTATCACTTTTTTATCCTTTTTACAAGCTGTTACTGCAACCGCTGCGGCAACAAAACCAGCTATGGCAAATGCCAGTGTTTTTCTTTTGAGTAGATTTTTAGTCATAGTTTGTTTTTGTTTTCTATAGCAAACCTACGTGACTAATATTGTGAGAGCTTTAAGGTTATGTTAATTAAAAAGATATGATGAATTTGCGCTGTGCCTAAAGCGGTAAGGTAAACCAAAAAGAGCTTCCTTTATCTAACTCACTTTCCACACCAATTTGTCCATTGTGCTTATTGATGATTTCTGCGCAAATGTACAGCCCTAGTCCTAAGCCAGTATAGTGGCTTTCACTATTTTTTGCACGGTAATAACGGTCAAAGAGATAGCCTAATTTTTCCGGAGAGATGCCCGGACCATTGTCAATAACCGATACTTTGACCATATCATTTACTTCCTCAATTGAAATGATAATTTCTTTTGATTTTGGCGCGTATTTTATGGCATTATTGATGAAGTTAATCACGATCTGTCCAATTCGAACGACATCTGCATGCACTTTAACTTGCATGTCTCCTTCGATTTTGATGGTATATACACCTTCAACTTGGATATCATGGCAACACTCTTTGATCGTTTCAGATAGAACAAAATGTTGTTGATTGATGTGAAGCTGCCCTTGACTCGCCATACTTGAGTTTAATAGATCTTCAATAAGCGAATCTACTTTACTCAAACTCTTATTCGCGTATCCAATGAGTTTGGATAGCGTGGGTGAGGGAGGGTTATCCTTTATTTTGTCCAAAAACTGAAGAGATGCCTTTAAGCTGGTTATTGGCGTTTTGAGCTCATGACTGGCGATAATGATGAAATCATCTTTATGTTGTTGCAACAATTTAATTTCCTGAATATCTGTAGCGGTGCCCACCCAAAGTTGCATTTTGCCCTGTTGGTCGGTAATCGGCATTAAGCGGATCAGATGCCACATATAAAGTCCATCCATACGCTTTACGCGGATTTGGAACTCGCCGCCATCATTCGTCCTCAAGATTGATCTGAACTGCTTAAAACCCGTCTTAAGGTCGTCAGGGTGGACTACAGTTTTAAATCCCCCTAACTGAGTTTGCCCATTGTCCAATCCCGTATAATTATACCATCGCTGATTGTAAAAGACAACCTTACCACCAACAGTGTTGGTCCATGCAATTTGAGGAATGGTTTCCATCATGCTTCGAAACCTACTTTCACTTTCTACCAGCGCTTTTGTACGATGAACTACCCGGGCTTCCAGCTCCTGATTTAGGTCCAGAAGCTCTTGGTTAAGGAGCTTTAACTTTTCATCAGTTAGTATTTTTTCTTTCCTGATCTTGGCATCATTTAGTGCCCGGTCAATTTTAGTCGACAGCGTAAATAATTTATTCTTTGATACATAATCGGTAACGCCAGCTTTAATCAGCTCAACGGCATTTTCTTCTCCAATAATACCAGAAACTATAATAAATGGGATATGTGGATGCTTATCCTGCTTGATTCGGAAAGCTTCAACTGCGTCAAAAGAGGGGAGCGAATAATCAGATAATATGAGATCTGGATTAAAGCTATGGAGGGCATGCTCAAATGCTATACGTGTCTGGACAACTTCAGCGGTAAAACTTAATCCTGATTTTTTCAATTCACGGTTAAGTAGATCAGCGTCACTTTCATTGTCTTCGAGAATAAGTATTTTAAGTTCTGGTGCCATTGCTTTATTCAAATGTTAATGTGGAGGTTGGTTTAATATCATCCAGTACAATCCAATCTCTTTTACTGCATGGAAAAAATTATCGCTATCAACAGGTTTTACGATATAACTGTTTGCACCTAGCGCGAAGCATTTTTCGATATCCAGCCCTTCATTAGATGAAGTTAACATCACTATTGGAATTGATTTAAGATCAGGATCAGATTTTAATTTTTCAAGTACTTGTAGGCCAGATACCTTTGGCATCTTCAAATCCAACAAGATCAGTTTAGGGTATTCTTTACTACTCCTTAAAGCATAGTCTCCTCGGCAATATATAAAATCCAGTGCTTCAACACCGTTAATTACATGATGAAGTTTGTTGGTAAACCCACTCTTTTTTAATGCACGAATGGTGAGTGCAGCATCATCTGTACTGTCTTCAACAAATAATATTTCAACGTTATGATAGCTCATTTTTTTGTTTTAATGGTTTATGCGAGTAGGCTAAAATAGAAGCAAGAACCCTCGTTTATTTTTGATTCGGCCCAAACGGTTCCATTGTGCCTGTGTATTATTTTTTGCACAATGGCCAGACCAATGCCAGTACCCTCAAATTCTTCCTGGGAATGTAGTCGCTGAAAAACCCCGAAAAGTTTATCATAATATTGCATGTCAAATCCAGCTCCGCCATCTTTTACATAATATACAACGAGATTGTCTTTTTGATAAGCACCAATCTCGATACTCGTTTTTTCTTTATGCCTTGAATATTTAACGGCATTGGAAATTAGGTTGATCCATACCTGTTTAATCAATGATTTATCTCCCTTAGCGCATGGAAGTATACCTACACTAAATTTAGGTATGTTTTCGTATTCCTCAAATGATAATTCTTCCCATACGATGTTTACAAGTTCGGCCATATCGATTTCTGAAACTGTTACCTGTTTTCTTCCTAGTTTGGAGAAAGCAAGTAAGTCATCAATCAATTCACCCATTTTTTTTGAATTGTTAATAATGGATTGAAGGGTTTTTAGTCCATCCGCATCGAGTTTTTCGGCATAATCTTCTACCAAAATCCTTGTATAGCCGTTGATTGCCCTGATTGGAGCACGTAAATCATGGGATACAGAATAAGAAAAGGATTCTAATTCCTTATTAACCGATTCTAATTGAGCAGTTCGTTCAACTACTTTCTGCTCTAATTCATCATTTAATTTACGAATATCATCTTCCGCATTTTTTAGCTCCCTGTTGGCAATGATTAGCTCTTCAGCTCTCTTTTCCTTCTCCTCATTTTGAAAAGCCAGCTCTTTATTTGCGATGATTAGCTCTTCAGCTCTCTTTTCCTTCTCTTCATTTTGGAAAACCAGCTCTTTATTGGCAATGACTAACTCCTCAGCCCTTTTTTCTTTCTCTTCATTTTGGAAAACCAGCTCTTTATTCGCGATGACTAATTCTGCTGCCCGATCTTCCTTTTCCTGATGTTGAAAAGCAATTTCTCTATTGGCAATGATTAATTCATCAGAATCGTTTTTTTTCATATCCTTAATAAAAGACTGTATTTTTAAAATGGTGGAAATAAGCAAAGGGTAATTGGGGTAGGAATGAAGGTGTTTTCCCCTTTGTATTTGCTAAAGCTACCATAATAATGCGGAACCTGTGTAAATGCGGGTATAAATCGTACAGCGTTTTTTATTTTTTGATTAGAATTAACACTATATTTAGATTTAGCTAACATATAGCAAATAGTTTTGTGCAGTCATGTTAAACTATATCCAAAATATAAAAGAAGGGGATCATACATCTTTTGAAATAGTTTTTAAACTATGTCACAAAAAGGTGTATGCTTATTTTTTGAAAAAGACGGCTTCCGAAGATCTGGCTCAGGAATTAACTCAGCTTGCTTTTATAAAGTTGTGGAATTTTAAACATACGCTATCGGAAGCGCATGAACTTGACCATCAATTGTTCCGAATAGCAAAGACTACACTGCTGGATTATTTTAAAAAGCTGGCAAATGATGAGCGGAATCTTAAGCTTTACTATAACCGAATTTCTGAAGAGGCAGACGACCAGAATCAAAATTTTGAAACCAATCAGCGATTGGAAGTCGCTTTAAATCTGCTACCACCTACACGCAAAAAAGTTTTCATTTTAAATCGCTTACAAGGGTATTCCTATAAAGAAATCTCTGAGCAGCTTTCTATTTCCCCCAGAACGGTAGAAAAGCACATTTCACTGGCCGTAAAGCAGCTTGATGGTTATGCTTATCTCCCTATGTTTATCCTTCTGGTGAAATTTCTCCGGTAATTCTAATTAACATCATTTTAGTAATCCACTTTTACATTGCTTAATGGCCTACTGTAGAAGCGGGTCCAACTTCTCGTCATTTTGGCTACTAGAAACCTCAATACGGCCACATATAGCCTGTAGCTTTTGCTGACTTTTGTGTGGTAACATTTAGACAAAAACAAAATGAAAAAGACAATCTTCATCACAGGAGCATCCTCAGGCTTAGGAAAAGCAGCTGCCAAATTATTTCAAAGTAACGGATGGAACGTTATCGCTACGATGCGTAATCCAGACAAGGAAACGGAATTGAATACACTAGAAAATGTAACCTTACTTCCATTAGACGTTACCAATGTAGAACAAATTCAGAACACAGTAAAAGAAGCAATAGCAAAGCATGATATCGATGTGGTGTTGAACAATGCCGGCTACGGATTGGTAGGCGCACTCGAAGCTTTTTCTGATGAGCAGCTGGTGAAACAAATCGATACCAATTTACTGGGGGTTATCCGCGTTACCAAAGCTTTTGTGCCTTATTTCAGGCAAAAGAAAAGTGGGCTGTTTCTTACCACAACTTCTATTGGCGGTCTGGTAACTTTTCCTTTGGATTGTATTTATCATGCTACAAAATGGGCACTGGAAGGCTGGAGCGAAAGCATGTCATTTGAATTAGGTCTTCACAATATTGACATCAAAACCATTGCGCCGGGGGGCATTAAAACTAATTTTGCAGGAGAATCTTTGGCTATTGCTCAACATCCTGCTTACGAAGAAGGGTTAGGAAAATTATTTGAACTGATGAACCCTGATAATTTTGATCCTGTAGAGTTAATTGCCAAAGTTGTGTACGAAGCCGCTACCGATGGCAAGAGCCAACTGCGATATGTTGCCGGAGAATTTGCCAATCAGCTGTATGCAAGACGTCTGGAAATTGGTTCCGAAGCAGCAGTAAAGGAGATGAGTAAAATGGTCTTCGGGGAATTAGTAAATTAGCAAAATGAAGAAAGAAGCCAACAGCCCTTTTAGAATAAATTCTATTTCGGAGCTGCACCGGATGCTGGGGTTACCTAAACCCTTGCATCCGCTGATAAGCCTTATAGACAACACTACAATGGTGCTGGATGAAACTTATTTTAATGCGTCCTTTTTATTCAATTTCTATAAAATTTCCTTTAAAAAAACGCTGAAAGGCGTAATTGGCTACGGACAGGGCTATTATGATTTTGATGAGGGCGGCTTGATGTTTACCGCTCCCAATCAATTGATCTCCATTATTGGCGACGATAAACAGTATGAAGGGTTTTCATTACTTCTCCATCCTGATTTTATCAGAAACTATCCCTTGAGCAAAAATATAAAGTCGTACGGATTTTTCTCTTACGAGGCCAATGAAGCATTGCACCTATCAGATAAAGAAAAGACGATTATTTTGGGTGTTCTGGATAATATTCAGCAAGAATTAAACGGGGCTATTGATGATTTCAGTCAGGATCTAATGATTTCTTATATCGAAGTGCTGCTGAATTACAGTAACCGGTTTTATAAAAGACAATTCATTACCCGCAAAGCGGTAAACAATGATTTGCTGGTGAAAATGGAAGATGTGCTAAGCAATTATTTCGACAAAGAGGAACCATTGGACAAGGGATTACTTACTGTGGAGTATCTCGCGCAGCATTTAAATGTTTCGCCAAGGTATCTTAGTGATATGCTCCGTTCGCTTACCGGACAAAATGCCCAGCAGCATATACACGAAAAGTTGATTGAAAAAGCAAAGGAATTTCTGTCGACATCACATTTAACTGTGGCAGAAATAGCCTGTCAACTAGGTTTCGAACATCCACAATCGTTCAGTAAAATTTTTAAAAAGAAAACAAATGTCACGCCCCTGGAATTCAGGGCTTCGTTCAATTAAAAAATCAATAATGAACATCACATCTTTTATATCAGAATGGATTAGACTCAGCAATGCATTCGATACTGAAGCATATCTGAAAAAATACAGCGAAGACGCGATCCTGGACGACCCTTCAGTCGGAAGAAAATTTATTGGACATGAGGGGGTCCGGGATTATTTCACAAGCTACTTTATCGGGTATAAAACAAAGAGCCGGTTAGTCAAACTGGATATTCATGAAAACCAGGCCCATATGGAAGTAGAATTTACAGGGAGTTTTCCCGAGGGGAAAATCGGAGGCACGTTTGATATTACTTTTAAAGATGGAAAGATAGCCGCGGTAATAGCAGATTTAATGTAAATATTCAAAAGAGAAGGAAGCGACAATTTTGACAAAATCATAGAACGTTCTTTAACGCAGGGCAGGAAGTTTATTCCTGCTTTTTTTATTAAAATAGAAAAACAGCAGTTATTCAATAATTTAAAAAATATTTTTTGTCCGTTACGGGTTTATGCCTAATTCAATCGTATTAGTAGTATGAGTGTATCTGATCAGTTGTTAGATAAATATTTTAAAGGACAGTGTAGCCCTGAAGAAAAGCTGCAGGTGTTAGACTATTTGAACAAAGTTGATGAGCTGCCAGCGCATTTATTAAGCAAAGATGAATGGGACCAAACGGATGATGCTACAATAGATGAGCTAAAAACTGAGGAGATGTTTAATGCAATAAAAAGGCAGACCATAACTAAAGTTTATCGCTTAAAATGGATAAAAATTATAGCAGCCGCGGCGGTTGTTCTGGCGATACTGGGAGTTGCTCTTTTAAATTTAAACAGAACTGGCCCTAATACAGAACTGGCTACAAACAAGATTTTAAGTGTTGATAAAACAAGCCCGATAAACTGGAAGTCAGTAACAAATTATACAGAACACAACCAGTTATTTACGCTGCCAGATAGTTCTGTTGTTAAAATATATCCGGGAGCAGAATTGACATATGCTATTCCATTTGGGAAAAATAAGCGAGAAGTGTATCTAAACGGCAAAAGCTTTTTTGAGGTTACAAAAGACAAGAAACATCCATTTGTGGTGTATGCTAAAGGAATTTCTACAACTGCCTTGGGAACATCTTTTACCATTACAGCTTTAGAGAAGAGCAAGTTTATAAAGGTACAGCTGCATACAGGTAAGGTTTGGGTGAAAAACGTGGATTCCATGCATCAAATTTTAGCATTTAGTAAGATTCTGTTACCTGGAAAAGAGTTGGTATACAGTAGCTTAATCAATAAAGTGAAAGTCTCCGATTTCAAGACTTTATCGATCAAGACAGAAAATGCCATGAAGGAACTAAATTTTACGCAGGCGCCTTTAGTTGATGTTTTTGCTAAGCTCGAAAAACAATATAAAGTTAAGATTATTTACGATCAGGCTGATTTAGCTGAGATGTCATTTACAGGAAGTTTAAAATTAACGCAATCAATAGATACTATACTAGAAGAAGTTGCCGAATTGAATAAACTAAATCAAATTAAAACGACTGAAGGTTACCTGATTAGAAAGTAAATCCAGAACCATATTAAAATAAAATAACCTGCGAATAAAAGCGGGAAGGGGATCCTTTTGCCAAAAACAAACAACCAAATTAAATAGATTATGCTTAGAAAACTTACTACACATTTGTTCTTTTGTCTACTGATGTTATCAGTCTCGGCAAAGACCTGGGCTCAAACATCAGAGATCACAGGGATTGTAAAAGATGAAGCTGGCCAACCATTACTTGGGGCCTCCATACTTTTACTCAATACAAAAACCAACGAAAAGAAGGGGATAATGGTGAACGGAGAAGGCAAATTTTCAATAAAGGGCCTTTCTGCCAACGTACCCTACAGTATTAGTGCTTCGTTCATTGGTTATGTTACAAAAACTATTGATAATTATGTGCTTAAAGCGGGAGAACAGGCAACCCTGCTGATTCAACTCAACCCTGCTTCAACTACCTTAACAGATGTGGTTGTTGTAGGATATGGCAGTCAGAAAAAGAAGGATGTAACCACTTCCATCGCCAGCATCAAAGCTGCCGATCTGGAGAACCAACCCATTAGTAATGCGGCTGAGGCCATGGTTGGAAAAATGGCTGGTGTGCAGGTTTCACAGGGATCAGGAACTCCTGGCGGTGCATTATCTATCAAAGTTCGTGGGGTTGGTACCATAACCGCAGGTTCCAGTCCTTTGTATGTAATTGACGGTGTACCCATTTCAAACGATAACATCAACAACTTAAATACAAATGATATTGCTTCAATTGAAGTATTAAAAGATGCATCCTCTGCAGCGATTTATGGTTCGAGGGGGTCAAATGGGGTTGTACTGATCACCACCAAACAGGGGAAAAACGGCATTTCTACAATTAACGTAAACAGCTATACGGGCTGGCAGAGCCTTGCACATAAAATTGATATGATGGACGCGTATCAATACTCACAAATGGTGCTTGATTCCAGAAATAATACCTATGCTGATGCGATGCAGGCCATAAACAGGAAAAACGTTGCTTTAAATTTGCCAACTATAAATTATAGCTTAAGCGACAATAATTCAATCCGTTTGGCAAATGCTGGTGCCGGTAATACAAGTGCTGTAATACCGCTCGAAATTTTACCTTACTTACAGGGACAACAAGGTCTGACCAATACAGACTGGCAGGACGAAATTTTTAGAACCGCGCCAATCCAAAATCACTCTATCTCTGCTTCCGGAGGTAGTGAAAACTTTAAGTATTATGCCTCAATGGAGTACTTTGATCAGGATGGTATCATCTTAAACAGCGGCTTTAAACGTTACAGTGGCAGGTTAAATCTTGAAGCCAACAAAGGTGTATTCAGGTACGGGGTAAATTTAACGCCATCAGTAATTAAAGAAAACAGAGTGAACGCAACCGGACCATATACTGCAAGTGGTATTGTAGCCTCGGCATTGCATTATTCCCCAATATGGCCGGTATACAATAATGACGGGACTTTCAATTTTTCCCAGAATTCATGGAGTCCGGGTACAATTACCACACTGCCTAATAACACTACGGTAAGCGGTAATGGAGAAACCCAGGCCTGGAACCCTGTTGCTTTAGCTATGCTTCAGAAGGACGATGTAGGTGCAAACAGGTTAACAGGTAATGCCTTTATCGAAGTTGGTGTATTAAAAGACCTGAAATACAAGATACAGTTAGGTGTGGACTTATTTAACAGCTCCGAGGATACTTTTCGCCCCTCAATTATACCACAATCAAATACGATAGGTAACCCGCTTTCTGATGCTTCGGGTACGTCCAGAAGCATAAAAGAAACCAACTGGTTGCTGGAACAAACTTTAAACTACGTAAAAACTGTAGGGGATCATAGTTTTAATGCGCTATTGGGCTGGTCTACTCAAAAGGATGACCTGAGTGGAAATTATGCTGTGGCATCAAAAGGTTTTATCAGTGACCAGGTTGAATATTTAAGTGCAGGACTGGTAACCAGTGGAAATTCCACACGTTCTCAGTGGGACCTTACATCAGGTATCGCCAGGTTACAATACAACTATAAAGGTAAATATTTACTTACCGGATCAATGCGTGCCGATGGCTCATCCAGATTTGGCTCAGACAATAAATGGGGTTATTTTCCCTCAGTTTCGGCAGGATGGAGAGTATCTGATGAGGCCTTCCTGAAAAGTATAGAAACCATATCTGATTTAAAGCTGAGGGTAAGTTATGGTCTTACAGGAAACTTTAAGATCGGGGATTATACTGCCCAAGGCATCATTAATAACTTTGGTTACGTATTTGGTGGCACAACACCAGTTGTGGTTAATGGTGCCGCACCTGTTGCAAAACCGAATGATAAATTACGTTGGGAAAAAACGGCGCAGCTTAACTTTGGTTTTGACGTCGCATTATTTAAAAACCAGTTGACATTATCAGTAGACGTTTACAATAGTGATACAAAAGATCTATTGCTGAACGTTCCTGTTCCGCTTTCAACAGGATTTTCTTCTGAACTGATTAACATCGGTAAAGTAAACAACAAGGGAATTGACCTCAACTTAGGTACACAGCAGCAGTTCGGTCAGCTGAAATGGACTGCAAGTGGAAATTTCTCCAAAAACAAAAATAAGGTGGTGGAGTTAGGGCCGGGAAATGCAGATATTATCAAAACAGGATCGGTGGCCAATGCTTATTTTCTAACCAGGGTAGGTGAACCCATCGGTTCCTATTACCTGCCGGTAGTTTTAGGTGTATTTAAAAACCAGGCGGAGCTTGATGCTTATCCGCATTATACAGATACACAAGGGAACTATGATCTCAATACCGCTAAGCCAGGAGATTTTAAGTTTAAAGATGTAGATGGTGATGGCGTTATTGACCTGACAAAGGATCGTGAGCTAGTAGGTAACTATCTTCCTAAGTTTACTTACGGCTTCGCAACTTCTTTCGAATATAAAAACATTGATTTAAGTGCTGCTATGCAGGGCGTTTATGGAAACAAGATCCTGAATCTTTCCCGCAGGTATTTCGCGAACAAAGAAGGTAACATGAACAATATGATCAGCTCGCTGGATAGGTTTATTTCAGAAAGTAACCCTGGTAGCGGAAATGACGTGAGGGCTAACCGTGTAGCTAAGGGAAGTAATGGGACTACTTCAACCTGGCATGTGGAGAACGGATCCTATTTAAGGATCAGAAACATAGCACTAGGTTATACATTACCGGAGAAACTGGCTAAAAAAATAGCAATGTCCAAAGTCAGACTATATGTTGCCATGCAAAATCCATTTACATTCACTAAATATTCGGGATATAATCCAGAGGTGACCAACCGATCGGAAGCCACAACAAATGGTGAAGACTATGGCGTATACCCAACCGCAAAAACAACTTCAATAGGTATTAACATCACTTTATAAAATTAGGATCATGAAAAAATATATTATATCCATTTTTGCTTTTGGCATCCTTATGTCGGCAGTATCATGTAAGAAATTCCTGGATCTGAAGCCATTGGATTCTTATACCGAGAATACGTTTTATGTGGATGAAAAAGGACTACAGGGAGGGCTGGTCAGCTGCTACGATGCCTTGCAGACAGACAGTATTTATGGTAACCACATGCTTACTCTGGGTGAAATCAGGGGAGACAACGTTACCGATAATGATCCGGGATCGGGGGCAGGAGTAAGGAACCAGATCGAGGTATTCTCTGAAACACCCGCAAATAATATCCTTTCCGGTGCATGGCAGGCACATTACAGGGCAATTTATCGTTGCAATATCATTCTCGATAGAGCGCCTGCAATAAGTATGAATGAGACGACTAAAAATCAGATCATCGGACAGGCGAAATTTATCCGGGCGTTAAGTTATTTTAACTTAACACGTTTATGGGGAAATGTTCCTTTGATTCTCACTGTTCAGAAAACCGAAGAAGCCAGGGCGAATACGCGTGCGACTTCAGCACAGGTATATCAGCAGGTGATTAAGGATCTTAGTGATGCTGCAGGTGTATTGCCGTCTACATGGACTGAAAGGGGGAGGGCAACCAACTACGCAGCTTCGGCATTATTGGGCAAGGTATATCTTTATCAAAAAAGATATGATCTGGTGGCTTCTACGTTGCAACCTGTTGTCGCTGCCATTTATGCAGGAACGATATTAAGTACCGTTCCGCAAACGACGACTTTCCCCAGCGGTTTAAAAACAAGTAAAGACGTTATTTTCGCCATCCAATACCTTGCAGGTGGTGTAAAAGAATTTGTAAATCAGGACAACCGTTATAGAAATAACAACAATACCAATACGATAACGATACCCCAAAGCATATTTGAGAATGCAGATAACCGCAAAGCTTTAGTTGCACCAACAGGAGTTGGTATCCGCCCGGCTAAATTTAACAGCCCTGTTTCACCTAATCCCGAAACCAGCAGCGATTTCCCTGTTATCCGGTGTGCAGACGTATTGCTGATGTATGCTGAAGCACTAAATGAAACACTTTATGGAAATGCTGAAGCTTTTAAAGCTTTAAATGCGGTTCGGACGAATGCAAATGTTAGTGCCAAAACTGCTTTGACGCTTACGTCTCAGCCAGAATTCAGAACCGCCGTATATTTAGAAAGAAGATTGGAACTTGCTTTGGAGGCAGACAGGTGGTTTGATATCGTTAGAACAGGTCAGATGGGAACTGTTTTTCTAGGGATTCCTTCATTCAGAAGTATTTATCCGGTTCCTCAGGCTGAGATAGACAACATTAACAATAAAAATGGCTGGCAAAATACGGGCTATAATTAACCCTGTTTACCAATTTTGGCCGGTACCCTGACGTACCGGCCTTTTATTTTTAATATTTTTGAATGGATTATAAAACACCATATATGAAATCTTTTTTCTTTTTGATTTGCTACTGCTTCTGCACCATGACTGTATGGGCACAAAATCAGGGGCCAAATAAGCAGTATGTCCTCCAAAGCACCCATAACGCTGTGCAGTATAAAAACTACTATCTGCTTACCTTGTTGCAACAGGATCAGGGTGTAAAAAAGCTTGTTCAAAATGATCCTGTGATGAGAGACTTGTTTAAAGCCAGAGAAGCCAAAATAAAAGAAGCGCTTAAAAGTTGTCAGAATAATATAGCCTGTTTCACAGCTGCTTTTAGGTTTACAGAAGATGATATTGCAGCTGTAAGTAACCGTTTAAGTTTCCTTTTTAAAGAAAATAATGTACTAGGTGCTATCGTAAGGAGCCAGGTTATTCCTTCAGGCTGCTATAGTATGTATGGAAATTTGAAACCGGTCGATATTCTGCTTAAAGCATGGGAACAAGATGCCAAGGCAATTAACTTTACCATTGGGGTATATGTAGAGGGATCAAAACCTAACTATCCGAAAATAGATTCGATAGGGTTCAATGTGAAAGATAAAAGCTACCCTGAACTGGTTAATACCAATGCCTTATTGAGTTTGAATACTAAAAATAAGCTGTTTTTTGAGCCCTCAATGCAGTTTGCTTTGGTTGCTCTGGAGATTAATGAGCGGAATGATGCAGCAGATTATGAACCCATGATGAGCACTGTAAACAAATCAAGCCTTTTGGCCATAAAAAAGACAAACTTTGGAGCCTATAAGTATAGCCTGATATTGGTGCCGGGTGAAGGGCCTGAAGAACGTGATACTGAATTAAGTGCCGGTGGGATGTTGCGCTGTCGACTGGCTGCAGAAGAGTACCGCATTGGAGTAGCACCTTTTATTATGGTTTCGGGAGGTAGGGTCCATCCTTATAAAACCAAATACAGTGAGGCTCATGAAATGAAAAAGTTTTTAATACAAAGCCTACAGATTCCCGAAAGTGCAATTATTATGGAACCTCATGCTAGGCATACAACCACAAATATGCGTAATGCGGCCAGAATCATGTTCCGCTATGGTATGCCTATGGATAAGAAAGCGCTTACCGTAACGGTTAAGTCACAAAGTATGTATATCAGCGATGTTATGCCTAAACGTTGTATTAAAGAACTTGGCTATGAACCCTATCGGATGGGAAATCGTTTATCAGATACTATGCTTGAATTTTATCCAAATGTAATGTCCTTACAAATTGATTATGATGAACCTATGGATCCATAGGTTCATCATATTAAAACAATTGTAGCAATGGTTTGTAGTTACATATTTAGAGAACTAAAGCCCTCTTACTATGGAACAGAATTGGCCAATACTTTCTTATGAAAAGGGAAAGTCTACCTATGAAACTGTGCAACTATGGTCGCAGATTGTTGGAAAAATAAAACTTGCAGTTCTTCCCTGGGTAAATCATTCCTGGCATATTGCCCTGCAGATTACTGCTACTGGCTTAACCACAGGGTCGATGCGGTATAATGATCAAAACTTTCAGATAGATTTTGATTTTACTGTACATCAGTTAAAAATTACAACCAGCAACGGGGAAACCCGACAATTTGATTTACATGGAATTTCTGTTGCTGGTTTTTATAAGAAAATTTTCGAAGCGCTAACAGATTTGAAAATCGATGTAACGATCAAACCTATTCCTGTTGAACTTGTTGATCCTATTCCTTTCGAACTGGATACTATTCATGCTAGTTATGAGGAAGAGCAGGTCACAGCTTTTCATAAAGCTTTGCTAAATATACAGGATGTTTTTATGAAGTTCAGAGCTGAATTTAGAGGGAAGTGTAGCCCTATTCATTTTTTTTGGGGGAGTTTTGATTTAGCATTATCTTTTTTTTCTGGTCGTACAGCACCAAAACATCCAGGGGGAGTACCCGGTATGCCTAATTGGGTTGCAGAAGATGCATATTGTAGAGAGGTAAGTAGTTTTGGCTTTTGGACGGGTGGAGGAGGTTTGAATGAAGCCGCTTTCTATTGTTATTTATATCCTGAACCTGAAGGATACAAGAATGCAAGAGTTAAACCCGACGAAGCCTACTATCACCAAACGTTAGGCGAATTTATTTTGCCTTATTCAGCAGTGCAAAGGGCCGGAAAGCCAGAGGACAAACTAATTGAATTCTTGCACAGTACTTATGGTATTGGTGCCGATTTAGCAAAATGGGATAAAGAGTCGTTGGAATATTAATTTAATAATCTGCAAAAACTTCATCTTTATAACACCATAACCACCTTTCGCCAGGCATAGCGGAGCTCACAACTGGATGTTGTGTGGCATGGTAATGCTTTGTCATGTGCGTATTGGGGGAGTCGTCACAGCATAATGTCATACCACAAGTTTGACAAGTTCGTAAATGAACCCAAGTGCTATTTGTTTTAATGCATTCTTCGCAAATGAGTTCTTTGGGCAACTTTAACGCTTTAATATCCTTGATATGTTCGCAAATTTGATCGTTTTCCATGATAAGACTACAACTTTCATAACACTATGTTTTGAGGTTGTGTTAGTTGTAAACTTATTTTACAGTTTGAATCCACGATGAAAACAATCATATTATTCCAACTTACAAGCGTTATTGCATGGACTTTGAGCCAGTAGGTTTGGGGAAATAGCTGTAAAGCGCTCTATGAAGGTAAATGTTTCTTCAAAACTTCCGCAAGTTCTTTAGGTAATAGGGGTTTCTTTAGCAATTTAACAACATGTTGACTTGCTTCAGCTCTTTTGATATCTCCAAAATCAAGTGTCGAAGAAAGCATCGCAATTGTGCAATTTCCCGTTAGCCGCTTGGGAAGATTCTTGTAAACTTCTAAAAATTCGAAGCCATCCATATCCGGCATTTGTATATCCAGCAATATAAAATCCGGTAATTTACCATCATTGTTTAAGGTTTGTTGAAGGTAATTCAGCGCCTCATCTGCCGATAGACAAGTAACGATTTCCTCAAAGAAGTTCGATATTTTTATGATTTTAGAATTGATCTTTAAATCAACATCGTTGTCATCTATTAATAAAACTGTTTTGTGACTATTTAGCATTGGGAATGGTTATTTTAAAGGTGGTGCCTTCAGCTGGATCAGAACTTACAGTGATTTTTCCATTAATCTTATTCAACGCCTCTTTGACAATAAATAAGCCTAATCCGCTGCCCTGATTCACTTTACTCTTGAAGAATTGAGTGAAAATCTTTTCCAGGTGCTCATTCAAAATACCCATCCCATTATCAATGATGGAGATTTCAACTTGCTCTCTTCTAACATTAACATTCACACTTACCCTTTTGTTTACTTCGGTTTCTTTCTGATATTTTATTGCATTGGAGATCAGGTTACCCAAGATCACCTCAATTCTAAAAACATCGCCATAAAACTCTTCGTTCTGATGAATATCTACACTAAAGGTGGTTTCGTGATCAGCATAAGTATATAATTCAACCAATTCAGGTACCAACTTATGAAAGTCAATGGCCGTGTTTTCTGAAATGGTTTTATTGTTTTTATAGTATTGAAGCGTTTTCTGAATGTAGTAATCCAACTTATTAGAGCAGGTTTCTATTAAGCTCCAATATTCACCACTGGAGTTGTAAAGCCCTTCCATTTTAACTAGATTAACAATACCCATGGACGAAACAAGGGGAGCCCTTAATTCATGGGAAATACTATATATAAATCTGTTCAGTTCATCATTGGTCTTTTCCAGCTCAGCAACTTTGTTTCTAAGGTCAATTTTGGCCTTATAAGCATCGTAAGCATTTTTGATGGAATTGTGCAGTTCCAGATCATTCCAAGGCTTGGTGATATACCTGTAGATATCGCCATGGTTAATCGCATCAGCAAGCGCTTCAATATCAGTATAACCAGTGAGCAATATCCTTATTGGATCAGGGTAGGTGTCTGTAATGCTTTTAAAAAACTCTACACCCGTAGTCCCCGGCATTTTTTGATCGGCCAGAATAACTTGTATCGAAATGTTTTGTAATACTTTTAAACCTTCAGCGGCTGATATGGCCGTATAGATTTCATACTGTCGCCTAAAACTCGCTTTAAAAGCCTGAAGATTATTTTCCTCATCATCAATATATAGAACTCTTACATTGGGTGCACTCATAGTACGCTTTTGCTTATTGTGTATTAACAGGTAATGTAATGATGAATTCTGTTCCTTTATCTACTTCGGATATCACATCGATATGACCTTTATGTTTCTCAATTATACTAAAAACAATTGATAAACCTAAACCCGTTCCTTCTCCAACTTCTTTGGTGGTAAAAAAAGGTTCAAATATCTTGTGTTTAACCTCATCGGTCATACCCGTACCGGTATCTTTGATGCTAATTTTAACCCCGGCATCCTCGTACCAGGTTTTTATGGTGAGTTGCTCTTCTTTCCGGTCTTTTCCGTTAGATTTAATCGCTTGTATAGCGTTGGATATCAGGTTCATGAATACCTGGTTTATTTTACCTGGCAGACATTCAATTTTAGGTAAATTCCCAAATTCTCTGTATACCTTAAGGTTATCCGGCATTGTATTTTTTACCAAAACCAAGGTAGATTGTAAGCCTTCATTTAGGTCAATCGGTTTTAAATCATCTTCGTCCAAACGGCTAAAGTTTCTTAAACTTCTGATGATTTCTGCTGTTCTTTTCGCCCCATCAGAAATACCGGTCAACAGCGATTCGATCTCATTGTTTATAAAGGCGAGGTCAATTTGGTTTTTAAAAGCATCAATTTCTTTAATTTGCTCAACCACATCCAACGAATAATCGATCTGCTCATAACGATTGATGATTTCTTTTAAATCGTCTATATCAAGCTGTAATGGCTTAATGTTTGACGTTACAAAGTTAATCGGGTTGTTGATCTCGTGTGCAATACCGGCCGTTAACTGTCCCAATGCAGCCATCTTCTCAGCATCTACCAACTGCGACTGTGCAGCCTTCAGGTTACTCAAAGCATGATTAAGATTGGCATTGGTTTCTTGTAAGGCTTCAGTTCTTTCATTTACTTTTTTCTCCAATTCAATGTTTTGTTGGAGTATCAGTTGCTCATTTTCTTTAGAGATCAGGAGTGCACGTTTCTGAGCAATCTCGTTCTCTTTCTTAAAGAAGTTAATCTTATCTGCCAGGGCAAAAGAAAGAAGCATAACCTCTATTACAGAAGTAAATTGAACAGAATAATTGGTGTATGTATTGTAGGGTAATACCTCGTAATCCTTAAGGATGAAAATCATCATTCCAAAAAATAAGAACGACCAGGATGCCAGATAGTATCCTGCCGGTTTAAATTTTTTATGAAAAAAAGACTGGTAGGCTGTGTAAGTTCCAATGATAGACCCTGCCAAAATAAGCACCTGCATACCTGTAAAAGAGGTGTGTTTAAATCCGAACAACAGAATAACCGTGTTGATTACGGACAGTGTGAGCAGGATGTTGATGATGCGATGACTTTTTGGTGCATTTACCCTCGTGTTGAGAAACGACTGCGTAAAAAGTATAGACGCAATAAGCCCCAGATTGGCAAAAAGGATAACCGCGATATTGTCAAACCAGGCATAATCTATTAAAAAATACTTGGTGAAATAGCCTTGTAAGGTCACCTGAGTTGCCCAGGTAAAGATGATGCAAAAAATATAGTTGAGGTAACTACTGTCCTTAATACTAAAGTACAGAAATAGGTTATAAGCAAACATGATGATCATGATGCCCGTATATATTCCAAAGAATATATCTCTTTTTGCAAAAATGTTATCAAATTCAATTTTTGCGGCTACGTAAACTGGAGCAATAATAACTTCATCAGAATACAATTTGATGTATATTTCAGGATCCAGATCAACCACTGATCGTGGTATAACATAACTTCTGGTATTTCCTGGGAAATCAAAACTGGCAACGGTACTATGCTTCTGACCTGCAATTTGATGAATGACATGGTTGTCCTTCACAAAGTAGATGTCGGCAATTTCCAATCTCGCCTGATCGATCAAAATACTCGGATCAGCAACAGATTTCTTGATGTTTGGGAAGTTAGCTTTTAGCCAGACAGTTTTATCTATTTTACCAAAATTGATAAAGGGAGCATCTAATCTCTTAAACTCTCCCTGCGCCTTCATCACCCAATTTATAGTGGCCTTGTCTGGGAAATTAATTAAAATACTAGCGTGTTCCGTTAAATTAAATAAAGAATCTCTGCTGTCTCTAAACGAGGCCTTGGTAAAAAAAGTACAGCATAAAAAGAAAATAAGGAAAACTAATTTCTTGCAAGTACTTTTTATCATAAAACTATATCAATATGCATGTCAATAAAGCCATCATTTGTTTTGTTTGGGATAGGGATGGTTTGTTTTGGATTCTTTCTCAAAGCCATTACAAAATCATGAGAATCCTGAGTTGCAGTCGGTAAGGTATCTAATTCGTCATTCAAAACAACGGTAGCGGTAAGATCCTCTTTAGGATAATAAAACTTCCCATTGATACCAATCTCCTTAACTACCCTAAAACCACCTCTAACAGCATTTCTGTAGGTCGCAGGAGCGGTGAGGCCAAATAATGATTGTAAACCGATCAGGCTTGATAAGGCAACAGTAATTTGGCTCAACACCCAACTACCAACACCCAATCCTGCAATTTCCCATGAGTTCCATACGCCGCAAAGCTCTCCGGTTCCTTTGGCAACCCTGTCGGCCACCATACCATATATCCGGTCATCCATATCGCCAACAGCGCCCTCAATAGGAAGTGGGGTAATTCCATCAGCAACATGAACCCTACTGCCAGCTAATGCTTTTCCATCCTCCTCAGCACTTACAATAACTACATAAACACCCGGGTTAAGTACCCAGTCTATTTTTGCAGAGGTAATTTTCGTAATTCCAAATATTTCTAATACATGCGTGTGCCCTTCAATAAATTTCATACAAGCCGCACGATTATCTACGGCTCTAAACGCTTTAAAATAAAGCTTGGTGATCTGCGGTCTATGCTGTTCCAATGGATAAAGTTTTATTTAAGGGTTTTCTAATTGTACGTTGAGGTGATGATTCTGCTTTAAATATTCTAAACATGAATATTTCTGCAATATTATCAGTTATTTTAAATAAATGCTTTAATTTTTGATGTAAATTGAAAATTTGCTTTCTACTTTCTTCAGGAAGGTCATTTAATTCCTGAATATTATTCTTGTAAAAGAAAATTAAAGGAACATTTACGGGGTGAATTTGATAGCCTAATGCTGTGGCGGCGAGCCACAGTTTTTCAACCGCCATGCCTCCTTTTAAGTAATCGAGGGGACTGTGTTGCGGTAAAGTAATTAAGCCAATAGCGGGGGATGATTGGAATTGCTTTAAGGCAAGGTATTTAAAGGCGTTACCGCCTTTTATCTTTTTTAGAAATTCAACAGCTCTTTCGTCTTTCATCAGCCTTAAACCAATCTGATCCTGATTGCTTAAGTCGAGGGTATTTATTCCAATACCATCCGCTGTTTCCAGAATTTGCTCTTGATTCCAGCGCATTTCTTTTTTTATAAAATCTTCGTGTGCCGCGGGAGTAAACATACGTAGTAGATCGGCTTGGCCTGATATATCACCCAATACAGTTTTATCTTCAGCAGCAGTAAGCCAATGTAAACCAATTTCTTTGGTCTCAATAATCGCTTTTAGCTGGTCCAGATCAGCAATGTTCGCTTCCTGTGCCATACCAAGCTTTCTGTTGGTATGTCTTTCTGATATTTGTGCAGCAAGGTTTTTCTCGCCCTCGCTCAGCACATGCTTTCCTTTAAAATTGAAAAAGGCAATATGATCAGGGAAAAGCTCAGGTGTAAAACTCCATTCCACACCCAGTTCATTTACAGCAGCCTCCAATAGTAAGTTTTCTATAGAAGCACCTAAAGAAGCATAAGAAGAAATGTAATCAGGGTCTAAATAGGCGCCAGATACTCCTTTATTTAAAAACAGGTGTAAAGTTCCGTTTTTATAATGCCAGTGCCATGGCTGATTATTTCCTCCTGAAGGTGCTTTACCTGCTGAAGCGATCAATTTATGAATGAGCACATCTGAGATGGGATCACCTTTCGTATCCTCACCAATTTGATGAGTTGATAAATAAGTATTCAGCTCCGAAGGATCTAACTGCTTATTGCGAGGCTCTTCGATTGGTTCTGGGCTAGGTACCTCATCTGCAATTAATTCATCTATATCAATGAAAAATCTGCCTGATATTTTTAAGCTACCTAATAAAATTTTTCTGGAAAGGTCGGCCGTAATTCCACCACCGTAAGTAACGGCACTGGCCAGCTGAGGCCAGGTAGATATGGTGCTCATAATTTCAACCGCTGAAGCTTTCATTCTTGGAGATAAAGTTTCAATTCCAGTTACCGGAGCAATATAGGGTACTTTCTCATCCAGTGTTTTAAGCGTTTTAAAAACGCTCATATCTATATGTTCTACGAATCCATGTAAAACAGGTCTTTCAGGCTCAAGGTCAAATCTTTCAATATCAATCGTACATCTGTCGCTACCCTCCATTAAAACGGGAATACCTAATGCTTTAGCTTTTTCTCTCGCACTGATCTTTACATCAAAACTATCACACTCATCAATTAAAAGATCAAGTGTCCCATTTTCAGTTAGGAAAGCATCAATGTTTTCATCAGTAATGCCCTCATGGAAACAAATTACTTTTAAAAAAGGGTCAAGCTCGGCAATTTCTCTGGCCACGATAACCGTCTTTTGCAACTGTATATTATGGATGCCAGTTCTGATGCGGTTTAAATTGGAAAGATCAAGCTCATCAAAGTCGGCAATACGCAATTCTCCGAAACCCCGCTCTATGGCTAAGGTTAAAGAAACCGACTGTCCAACCGACAATCCCATAACACCTATTTTCTTTTGCGAAAGTAGCGTTTGTTCTTCTGCCGTAATCTTATGCTTATTTCTATTGGTACGTACAACCACAAATTCCTCTTCATCAAGAAGGTGAACTAATTTTTCGGCCCATGGATAATAGACCCATATTCCGTAATCAAATAATGGGGTTGAGCCGCGGTGATTTTCAGCTACTTTTTTCAGTTCAGTAGGGGGGATTCCGGGCTTTAAACATTTAATGAGTTCTTCGATTTGAGACTCAATACAATCAAAAATCTGAATATGTGGTTTATTAGCTAAAAGATCAGCTAAATTTTGTTTTTCGGTACTGTTTTTGGTGTTAAATAATACAGGCTTGTAGAGAGTGTTTAATTGTTTCGTATTGTTAATTTGGGCTTCAAAATTTAAAATAGGATGAGCTTGAGACTGCATTTTTTTAATATATGTATGCTATAAAAATAAAAAAAAATAGGTAAATTATTGAAAGAACTAAAAATAGGCTTTTAAGAGTAATAATAAAAAAGTATTTTTAACTTTTATTTCCAGACAAATGAATGTGAATATCCTGTATGTTGATGACGAACCTCATAATTTAAGTGCGTTTAAGGCCACTTATAGAAGGTTGTATAATATTTTTACCGCGGAATCTGCAGATGAAGGCAGAGTTATTTTAGATAAGGAAGAAATTCATGTGATCATTACCGACCAGAGGATGCCTAAAACTACTGGGGTTGAGTTTTTGGCTTCCATTTTAGAGAAGCATCCCGACCCAATTCGGATGATCCTTACTGGATATACAGACATTGATGCCGTAATTGATGCCATTAATAAAGGACAGGTATATCGCTATATTCAGAAACCCTGGATGGAAGCGGATTTAAAGATCAATATCGAAAAAGCGTATGAAATATATATGCTTAGAAAAGAGAATAGAGATCTTACTGCAAAATTATTATTGGCAAATCAACAACTTGAATTTTTATTAAGGCAAAATCTGTTATCTTAGTTATCCTAAAGGGGTAACTAAGTAATATGTATAGATGGGTTTTAATAATATGGGCGCTCTTGTGCTTTCCATTTGTTAATGCGGAAGCTCAGAATATATCAAATGAAGGAACAGATTTCTGGGCCGTATTTCCAACGCATGACCCTTCGAGAAACAATAACGGGACTGTTAATTTAGCCAATGTTCGGATTTATATTACCACAAAGACGAGTTCAGAAGTAACGGTTACTTGTGGTAGTTTTAATTCTGGGCCGGTAAACATACCCGGTAATACGGCAGTGTGGGTTGATGTACCCCGAGCAGATTCCTATATAATTGTAGGTGATGCGAACAGTATAATTGCGAACAAAGGTATTCATGTACAAGTTACACCCGGGCGTGATAAGGTCGCTGTATTTGAACATATTTATGCAGGGGCACGGTCTGCCGCTTCACTTATTCTCCCCCGAGAGGCGCTGGGGAGAGAATATTACTCCATGAATTATATTCAGGATGTTAGCAATGGAGAAGTAAATAGAAATTTTTTAGTCCTTGTTGCTGCTGATGCAAATACTACACTTATAGTTCATAAAAAGGACGGAAGTTCATTTAAGGTAGATTTTGCGAATGCAGGAGATGTATATGAGTATGCACCTCCGAATCAGGAGGATCTTACCGGGATGTATGTAGAGGTGGACAAAACATCTCCCGATAATTGCAATAAACGTTTTGCTGCTTATTCAGGTAGTACTTCACTTAAAATTGCTTGTAATGGATCACGTGATCCACTTTTTCAGCAGCTTTATCCGACAGGGAGCTGGGGAAAGAGTTACGGGGTTGTACCTTTCATTAACAGACGCCATATTATAAGAATACTGGCGCAGGAAGACAATACCACTGTACAATTTGAAGGCAATGTTATTCCGCTTAATAAAGGTGACTTTTATACGAGTGGCGAGCTGACCAATAGTGCCCTGGTTACAGCAGATAAAAGAATAAGTGTTGCACAATATTCTTTAACTCAAGCTTGCTCATCTGCCGGAGGAACCGAAATCTTTGGTGATCCCGAAATGGTGCTCCTTAATCCGATCGAATTCAACGTGAAATCTACGACGCTCTTTTCGTCCGACAAGGAACGCATCACTGAGCGATACATTAATGTCTTGATAAAAACATCCGCTACCTCTACTTTTAAAATTGATGGAACACCCGTGAATACAATGTGGACTCCAGTTCCGTCAAATCCTGAATATAGTTTTACCCAAATTCAAATTAATGCTGCAAGTTCTTATCTGACAGCGAATGAAGGTTTTAATGCCATAGCTTACGGTTTTGGGGATCATGAATCTTATGCTTATTCGGCAGGTACCAATCTTGCAGCTACTACTTATTTCCTCGTCACCAATAAAATTACGCAACGCGATGCGCAGAATGCGTGCGTAGGGCAGGAATCTGATTTTAAGATTATCCTTCCTTATCTGGTGGCTAAAATTACATGGAAACTCGATGATGGTCCCGAGGAACCTGGCTCCTTAGACCATGTAATTATTCCTGCGGCGGATGGAACATTAACTTACGAATACAAATTCGGTAGATCGGAAACGTTTACTGAACTCCGGTCGCATCGGATCACTATAAAGATAGAGTTGCCAAATGATGGTACGGGTTGCCTTAGTGGAGAGGCAGAGTTCAGTTATACATTTGATGTGTATCCCTTGCCTACAGTCGATTTTCAGTTTCCAAATGAAAACTGTGCAGACACGGAAATTCAGTTTACTGATGCGGGGTTATCTAATATACCAGGTAAACCTTTAAACAAGTGGCTCTGGGATTTTGGTGATGGAACATTTTCTACTGAACAAAACCCTAAGCATATTTTTAGTGCATCGGGACCTTTTGT
This sequence comes from Pedobacter hiemivivus, assembly GCF_005144565.1. Taxonomy (NCBI): domain Bacteria; kingdom Pseudomonadati; phylum Bacteroidota; class Sphingobacteriia; order Sphingobacteriales; family Sphingobacteriaceae; genus Pedobacter; species Pedobacter hiemivivus. The sequence continues at coordinate 391,274 of NZ_SWDX01000003.1, read as the reverse complement.
AGTGAAGCTATCAGTTGGTCTTGATGAAGGTTGTATGTCTGATGTAATGCCTAAAACGATAACTATAGGACCTAAAATAACAACAGGTTTTGCAGCAGATTTGGTAGGTTGTATCAATAAACCACACACCTTCGAGGACAAGTCTATTGTTGAGGCTGGTGCGACTATTGTAAAATGGCATTGGGATTTTGGCGATAATACACCAATACCAACGGATCAAACTCTTTCGGTTGTTCAGCACACTTATACATCATTAGGTAAGTTTAAAGTTACCCTGGTTACAGAAAGTGCAACTGGTTGCGTGAGCTTACTTTATTCAAAAGAAATTACCATTACTGCTTTACCTATACCAAAGTTTACCTTACCTAAAATATGCTCTTCGGATAATATTGCCGAGTTTAAAAATCTTTCCGTTGATGGCGATGGAACTACGGCATCTTTAGCAAGTTATTTATGGGATTTTGGTGATTTAGGTAGTGTTGGGAATGCATCTAATGCTGTTGATGGTACACATAAATATAATCAACCTGGGTTGTATACCGTTAAACTTACAGTTACTAATGCGAATGGGTGTTCAGATTTTATCACAAGCGATTTTACAGTGAACGGTCCAGATGTTGAGGCTAAGTTTGACGTTGTGAATAAGGATAATCTTTGCAGTAACAAAAAAGTGGAAATCATAAATACTTCTACAGTACATTCTGTTGGTACTGTTATCAAGTTGCGTATATATTTTGATGCTGTAAATAAGCCAGGTGAATTTATTGAAGATGACGATCCTGTGCTCAATGAATCATACGAACATACTTATCCTGCGATGATAACTGCTGATCCAAAACCTTTTACCATAAAAATGGTCGCCTATTCTGGAGAAAGCTGTTCTAATACTTACCCTCAGGTTATTTTGTTGAATCCCTCGCCAATAATCTCTTTTAATAATATTCCTGCAGTGTGTATCAATGTAGGTAAAATTCAGCTTACACAAGCTTCGGAAACGCTTGGCATAGCAGGTGATTCTAAATATACAGGGCTAGGTATTACCGAAGATGGCTGGTTCGATCCGAGCGTAGCTGGGGTAGGGCGGCATGATATTACTTATACTTTTACTGCTCATAACGGGGGATGCGAGGAATCTCTGACCAAACCTATTGTTGTTGATCCGATTCCAATAGTCACGCTGCCTTCAGATCTTTATATTCTTGAAGGAGGAGAAAAGCAAATAGATGTGAGTGTCAGCAGTTCTGGAAATACTTACGAATGGAGTCCTTCGGAGGGAATAAGCAGAAATAATGTATTGAGCCCTACTTTTTTTGCGACCAGCGATAGGGTATATACACTTACAGTCACAACTGCAACAGGCTGTTCTACTTCAGAACGTGTTTTTGTTCATGTTATAAAAAGCATAGAACCTACTAATGCATTTAGTCCCAATGGAGACGGTGTAAATGATGTATGGGTCATCAAATATATTGAAACGTACGTAGCCGCTACTGTAGATATTTTTAACCGATATGGAGAAAAAGTTTTTTTTAGTCAGGGATATTCAATACCTTTTGATGGCAATTATCAAGGGATACAATTGCCTGTAGGTACCTATTATTATATCATCAATCCAAAGAATGGAAAGAAAACAATTACTGGCTCATTAACTTTGATCAGATAAAATGAGACGCTCAATATATTTAGTTATTATCCAATTGCTATTGGGACTTTGCTGTTTTGCACAGCAACGGCCACAGTATACGCAATATGTGCTCAATAATTACCTCTTAAATCCAGCAATTAGTGGTATAGAGAATTATACAGATATAAAAGTTGGCTACAGAAAACAATGGGCCGGAATTGATAATGCGCCTCAAACTTCTTTTGTAACCGCAAACTGGAATCTTGGATCGGGGTATCTATGGAAAAACGCCTTATCCTTACCTGATAAAGGCGATGACCCAATGGATCGGAATTATATGCAGAACTATACCTCATCGCCCGCACACCATGGTATGGGGGTTATTGCAGTTTACGATAAATTAGGGCCACTCTCCAGACTCGACGCGAGTTTAACCTATGCGTATCACCTTCAACTAAGCAATACCTATAATTTGTCTGTTGGTGTTGCTGCGGGGGTAAGTAGGGTAGCGCTGGATATTAATGCTTTAACTTTTGAAGACCAAACTCGTGTTGACCCCTCCATTTCGAATGGTATCCCAAGTCAACTAAAACCCGACCTGAGTTTAGGGGTATGGCTATACAGTGGAAGGCTCTTTGCAGGCGCATCCGTACAGCAAATTTTGCAACAAAAGCTGTCGTTTACCAGCGATCCCAATTACAACATGGGGAAAGAGGTGCCACATTTTTTTATTACAGCTGGTTATAAGTTATACATTGATGATGAAGTTTCTGCAACCCCTTCAATTATGGTTAAACAGGTAAGTCCGGTGCCCGTATCGGTTGATGTGAACCTAAAGGTATCATTTAGAGACAGGCTTTGGCTGGGTGGTAGTTACCGTAAAGACGATTCGTTTTCGGCCATGGCTGGAATCAACATCAGCAAGTTGCTTAACTTAACTTATGCTTACGATTTTACGACATCAGGATTGAACCAGGTAAGCAATGGCAGTCACGAAATTGTATTGGGCTTGCAACTTAACAATGTTTACGAAGTCTTTAGCGGTGGAAGAATGTGGTAAAATGAGCTGATTAAAGCTCTTTTCTTAATCTGGCAACCGGAATATTCATTTGCTCTCTGTATTTAGCAACCGTTCTCCTTGCAATGTTGTAGCCTCTTTCTTTCAGAATTTCTGTAAGCTTCTCATCAGCTAAAGGTTTGCGCTTGTCTTCATTACCGATACAATCTTCCAGAATTTTCTTCACCTCTTTATTAGAAACTTCCTCACCACTTTCTGTTTGTATCGCCTCCGAGAAGAAGGATTTTAACAAGAAAGTGCCAAATTCAGTCTGTACATATTTAGAGTTGGCCACACGTGAAACGGTGGAAATATCCATATCTATTTTATCAGCAATATCCTTTAGGATCATCGGACGCATTTTGCGCTCATCACCTGTTAATAAATACTCATATTGATATTGCATAATGGCATTCATGGTTTTAAGCAAGGTTTGTTGTCTTTGCTTAATGGCATCAATAAACCATTTTGCAGAGTCCAATTTTTGCTTTACAAATTGTACCGCTTCTTTTAGTTTTTTATCCTTTTGAGCTGCTTTATCATAATGGTCAAACATATCAATGTACGACCTGCTTACCCTCAGTTCTGGTGCATTTTTTGAGTTTAACGTCAGGATGAGCACCCCATCATTATTAGAGACATGGAAATCTGGGATGATCTGTAACTGTTTTGTGGTTACCTGATTAGAATCGCCTGGTTTAGGGTTTAACCTTAATATTTCTGCGATAATTTCTTTTAAATCCTCACTGTTTAGGTTAAGGGCCTTTTCGAGTTTGTCGTAATGTTTTCTTGTAAATTCGTCGAGATAATTCTCAACGATAAGGATGGCTTTTACAATGATAGGATTGCTAAGGTCTTTACGTTTTAACTGTAAAGTAAGGCACTCTTGTAAGTCTCTTGCTGCGATGCCTGGGGGATCAAAATTTTGTATAACCCTGAGCATGTCAAGAACGTCCTCTTCTTCAACCATAACATTTTGAGAAAATGCAAGGTCATCAATCATGGAGGTAATAGGTCTTCTTAGGTAGCCATCATCATCTAAACTGCCTATAATTTGTTTTCCAATAATAAAATCCTGATCGGAGAGGGGAACAAGGTCTAGTTGCTCTTGTAAGCTTTCAAAAAAGGTGCTTTCAATAGCTATTGGTGTTTCCTTTTTTTCCTCATCATCATCATTGTTATTGTAGGAGGTACTGTAATCATTTACATCGTCATCTTGTAAATAATCATCAACATTAAATTCATCCGTATTTTCTTCCTTTGCGCCAGCATCATATTCTTCCGGCGTATCGTTCAGGTCGTCATATTCACTTTTAGGCTCCTCAGCTATCATTAAACTTGGATCTTCCAGTGCTGGATTTTCTTCCAATTCTTCTTTTATGCGAGTATCTAAAGCAACTGTCGGTACTTGCAACAGCTTTATAAACTGAATCTGCTGCGGAGATAGCTTTTGAAGTAATTTTTGTTGTAGATGTTGTTTTAGCATAAAATGATAACTAGGTATTTATGTACCCGCTCCAAAAATACACATTTCGTATTGATAAAAGTACTTACTGAAATATAAATCAGGAACGGTACTGATAAACAGGTGTGAATATTTTAATTTTCAAGCCGATTTAAAATCAATCAGGAGTTATCAATATGGGTATCGCATCTGTGCTATCTCATAAATAGAAGAATGGCTATGTGTAAGGTCGCACATTAATCGTAGAATATAACCAGCTGGCATTAAAGGGAACAGCAAAATAATTTAAAATAAAAGTAAATTTCAGCCTTATAAATCCCTTGATTTTCGAGGAAAGTTGTTAATTTTATTATATAAATAAATTTATACCTATGGGATTTGTAAAAGAATTTAAAGAATTTGCTGTTAAAGGTAGTGTGATGGACCTTGCTGTCGGTGTAATCATCGGTGGTGCATTCGGTAAAATTATCGATAGCGCTGTGAAAGATTTAATTATGCCATTAATATCTGCGGTTATTGGTTCGGTCGACTTTAGTAACCTGTACGTGGTGCTGAAGGGTACAGTTGCGGCTAATTTACCTTTAGAGGAAGCTAGAAAAGTGCCAGAAGCAGTAGTTTTTGCTTATGGTAACTTTATCAGTGTAGGCATTAACTTCCTTTTATTGGCAATGGCTGTTTTCTTGTTGGTAAAAGGTATCAATTCATTAAAACGTAAAGAAGAAGCTGCTCCTGCTGCACCTGTTGCTCCTACACCTGGTGAAGCATTGCTTACTGAGATCAGAGATTTACTAAAAAATAAATAGTTTTTAGCTCAGCTATTGGCACATATATAAGGTGCTTATTCGGAAAAATTATTTTTCGGCTAAGCACCTTTTGCATTTAAAGTATTTTGTTTACCGACAAAATGCTGCAGTTTACCGGTGATTTGATGGCATATAAGGCCTGGTTATTTGTAGCCTTTCAATTGTGCCTAAATTTGAAACAAATAAAGATTTAGTATTCTAAATTTTAATAAAAGAACAAGATGGATAAGTGGAACAAAAGTAGTAGTTCGAGCAGGATATGTAGTGGTTTGGTTATTTTGGTGATAGGACTAGTATTCCTTTTAAGGAACTTTGGATTGTATATTCCTGGTTGGATCTTTACCTGGCCGATGTTACTCATTGCAATTGGTTTGCTTATAGGTTTTAAGCGTAATTTTAATGGGGTAGGTTGGTTGGTCATGGTATTGATTGGCGGATCTTTCCTTGTAGGTGACATTTGGGGACAAGAGGTTTCGAAGTATTACTTTGGAGGAGCACTTATAGTTGCTGGATTGTATATGATCTTGGGTCCAAAAAGTGTTGATTGCAAGGGTAAAGGCTTTAGTAAACGCTGGGAACGTAAGTTCGAAAAAAAGGCTGATTGGAAAGCTGCGGAAAAGGAGTCTTATGCTGCTTCATATGCAAACGCAGATAAAAATGATATTCTGGAGTCGGTAAGTGTATTTGGTGGTAGTCATCAACACATTCATTCAAAAAACTTTAAGGGAGGTGAAGCTATAGCTGTTTTCGGAGGCTGTGATGTGAATTTGACACAAGCGGATTTTGAAGGTACCATTGAATTAGATGTGGTGGCTTTATTTGGTGGAGTGAAAATTATTGTTCCCCCAAGTTGGGAAGTGAAGTCGGAAGTGGTGGCAATTTTTGGCGGACTGGATGATAAAAGGTCGCTAGGTCCCGTGAGTACAGAGCCACGAAAAATACTTAAAATTCAAGGGGTGACCATATTTGGAGGGGTAGAGATTAGAAACTTTTAAAATTCAAGATCATGAAATGGTTTGTAGTAAGATATATTTATCAGATAATTACCGGAGAAGGTGAGCATTCGCCTCAATTTGATGAGCAGTTAAGGCTAACTGTGGCTGCAGATTGTGATGAGGCGCTAGCTAAGGCCGAGCGACAGGCCGAAGATTTTCATCGTCCTTTTAGGAATTGCAATGGAGAGATGGTAAGCTGGAATTTTATCTGTGTAGCCGATCTATATGAAATTGAATCTCCTACGGATGGAGCTGAAGTGGCTTCAGTGCTGCATGAGCCTGAAGATGTAAGTTCATTTTTAGATCATGTGAATAAACATAGAACATTTTTGCAACAGTTGTTGCCATTTTCAACTCCTTCAATTAAGTTGTTTTGATAAACAGACCATTATCCATCACCAGGGTTAAAAAGGTTGGCTCAGTTATATTTTTGGGCTGGGTGTTGGTGTTTGTTTTGCTTTTTTATTTTACACTTAATTTTAGTTGGAGCATAGCTATTGCCGATAGTGTAATTACAAATGGCCTACTCGCGCTAGCCTGTATGCTGATGAGTAATTTACTAGGTTATTATCAGCCTAAAAATGAAACTATTATTTTTGTGTTGGCGCTTACCTTTATCATGGCACTGTTTATCACTTTTATGAGCAAGTTTTTATTAGTTTTGTTGTTCTCTGAGCAACAGACTTATATCAACTTTCTTAACATTTCGCTTACGGTACGCTTTCTGATTATGTTTGTGTTTATAGCCTGGTGTGCGCTTGCGAATGTTTTATGGTACAGGCTTGAAGAGCAATCGGCTACACAGGAGCGCTTGCTTGCTGCACAAAATCTTTCAAAAGAAGCCGAATTAAATAAATTACGCCATCAGCTGCAACCTCACTTTTTGTTTAACAGTCTAAATTCTGTTTATGCCCTAACGATTGTAAATCCTAAAGAAGCTGGTACCATGATCACTAAGCTGGCTGCTTTTTTAAGGGGGACATTAAAAAGGGATGATGAAGTTTGGGTAAGTGTGGCCGAGGAGATGGAATACATTGGGCTGTATCTGGATATAGAAAAGGTACGTTTTAGTCACAGGTTAAATATTGAGCTTCAAATAGCTGAAGAAACCTTAAATTTACGCTTGCCTGGGACACTTTTACAACCTATTGTAGAGAATGCCATTAAATTTGGGTTATACAATACTGCAGCTGCGATTACCATATCAGTATTCGTAAAGCTGGAGCAGAACCATTTGGTGATTGTGGTGCAGAACCCTTATGATCCAGAGATGAAGGCAACAGAAGGGACAGGATTTGGTTTGACGGCTATCAGACGAAGGTTATATCTATTGTTTGCGGATGAAAGGTTATTGCAAACAGATGTAAGTACAGAAAATAGGTTTGAAACTACGCTTAAAATACCTCAACAAAATGATTAGAACGATATTAATTGATGATGAGCCTTTGGCCAGGGATGTGGTGAAGCATTACCTGAGCAATTTTCCTGACGTTGAGGTAGTAGCCGAATGTAATGATGGTTTTGAAGGAATAAAAGCCATTGCAGGGTATCAGCCGGATCTGATTTTTCTAGATATACAAATGCCTAAAATCAGTGGTTTTGAAATGCTGGAGCTGATAGATAAGCATCCGGCAGTTATATTTACTACTGCTTTTGATGAGTATGCGATTAAGGCCTTTGAGGTAAATGCTATTGATTACTTACTGAAACCGATAGAGCAGAGTCGATTTGAGCTGGCCATGCAAAAACTACCAGCTAGATTGAATAATATAGATGCTGTTGCGAAGGAGTTGCTGGATGTAGCAGGGCTAAGTCCGGCTCAAAGTAATAGGGTAGTAGTTAAAAAGAATGGCGTAATTAAAATTATTGCAGTCGTTGATATTCATTACCTGGAGGCTGACGATGATTATGTGAAACTGAGTACCTCGGAAGGGATTTTTCAGAAGAATAAAACGATGAGTTTTTTCGAAAGAACACTAGAAAGTAGTCAGTTTATTCGGATTCATCGATCATATATCATAAATTTGGCCCAGGTTACACGTATAGAGCTGAAAGAAAAAGATAGCTATGTAGTGCTTTTAAAATCGGATATATGGCTGCCAGTGAGCAAAACAGGCTACATAAAACTGAAAGCTGCCCTAGGATTGTAACAGAATTACAGAGAAAATGAAAACTATAGGTGAAATGTATTTGCAATTAAATAAAAATCGCCCTATATTTGCACCTCTTATTTAAAAATAATAGTCAAGATATAATACAGTTATGAAAAGAACATTCCAACCTTCGCAAAGAAAGAGAAGAAACAAACACGGCTTCCGCGAAAGAATGGCTACAGCAAACGGTAGAAGAGTATTAGCTTCACGTCGCGCAAAAGGAAGAAAAAGATTAACGGTTTCAAGCGAAGGCCGCCACAAAGCATAATTTTTGATTGCAGCACAATTAGTGTTAGCAGATCAGGATGTCTGCAAATTTGCGATCAAAAAGATGAACACATTTAATAAAGAAGAACGGTTATGTAGCAGGAAATTTTTAGACCTGCTATTTAAGAACGGTTCTTCTTTTTTGTTATATCCGTTTCGGGTATCATATATGTATGTTCCGGTTGAACATGAGTTCCCGGCGCAGATAGTAATTAATGTCGCTAAGAAAAGGTACAAAAGGGCGGTAGACAGGAATCTGATCAAACGCCGCAGTCGCGAGGCTTACCGATTACAAAAGGAGCTGGAGCTTTATGCACTATTGCTGGAATCTGATGAGTTATTGCTGCTTTCCCTACAGTTTGTTGGTAAAAAGATTTACGATTTTTCTTTTTTTGAGAAAAAAATGGCTGCTGCTTTGAAGCGGTTGATTGCAAATCTGGAAGCTAAAAATACCACAGGAAAAGATGGGAGTAATTAAGCAGGTTGTCGGTTGGTTCTTTTTAGCGCTTATTAAGCTTTATCAATGGTTTATATCTCCCTTGTTGGGTGCAAATTGTAGGTTTACACCTACCTGTTCGCAATATGGAATAGAAGCCATCAAAAAACATGGTCCTTTTAAAGGGGGCTGGCTAACTTTGAAACGCATTGGCCGTTGTCACCCTTGGGGCAGTCATGGTCATGATCCTGTTCCTTAATTAATTTTATCTTCCATTATCCTTAAATTCCAATACTATGGCCACCATCCTTCAAATTGAAACAGCTACCCAAGTTTGTTCTGCTGCAATTTCTGTAAATGGCAAAACCATTGCCTTAAAAGAAGAGATGGCCAGTAACATTCATGCAGGCAGTTTGACTTTGTTTATTAAGGAGGTGATGGATATGGCAGGCTTACAGTTTGCTGATCTGGATGCTGTAGCGGTGAGTAAAGGTCCTGGTTCTTATACAGGGTTACGTATTGGGGTTTCGACTGCCAAAGGTCTGTGTTTTGCACTGGATAAACCACTTATTGCGGTAGATACTTTGCAGATGATGACCGCTGGCTTTTTAATGCAGCAGAAGGACTGTGAAGGGTTGATCTGTGCAATGATAGATGCACGTAGGATGGAAGTCTTTACAGCAATGTTTGATAGGGATTTAAACTACGTGTTGCCTACTGAAGCGAAAATTATCGATGAAAATAGTTTTGCAACTGAACTGGCAGTAGGTAAGGTTACCTTTATTGGTGATGGTGCTATGAAATGTGCGGAGGTATTGCAAAATGAACATGCTGCTTTTTCTGACCTTAATTTTAATTCTGCAGCTCATATGAGCCAATTGGCTTATAAAGCCTTTACAGCTGCTCAATTTGAGGATGTAGCGTATTTTGAGCCATTCTACTTGAAGGACTTTGTGTTGACTACACCCAAGAAAAAGGTTTAATTATCTTTTTTTAGAAAAAACGCTAAACAGGCGTTTGAAAAAACTACTTTCTTTATCGTCTATACCCGGCATCGTACTGCTATTTTGCGGGTGATTTACAATGTCTCCGAACTTTATTCCCAGTCCCATATAAAATGATGCACCGTTGTAGCCAGTTCCAATGGTACGGTCTTGCTTGATTACACCATTAATTTGTGTAACTGTTTTTAAGAGGTTATCCGAGCCTAGAAAGACTTCAAAGTTGGGTGTTTGGTACATGCCTTGCATTCCTACTAGAAACAGGTTGTTTAAATTATAAGCAGGGATAACGCTTAAGGATAGCTCTCCGTATTTGATTTTATTGACAAATGCTACGTCTCCACCTTTGTAAAACAAGTTTTTAGACGCGATAAGGCTGGGGGTATAAGTAAGCGGGTAGCTTATGGCAAAGGCCTTAGAAACCATAAAATCTACTTTAGCATTGGTTGGGGTAAGGAAACTTTTATTGGTTTCGTTATCTGTCGCAATACTTGAAATCTTTTTATCGATACTAGATGCATTCATTTCGGGATCGTCAATGATTAAAGGATCATTGAGGTTATTAAATTTGTTGTAGTACGAACTACTAGCCCATCTGATGAAGCCAAGGTCTTTTAAATTGGCCATTATAAATACACCGCTTTTTGCAGTATAGCTAGTTCCGACTGAAACGGAAAGCCCTGGGTTTTTAAAGGTAGGGATTACATCTTTACTGGAGAAGTCGTCTGCATCAAGGAAACTGGCTTTATAGGTTCCACTTAGTGAGGCGACAAGTGGTTGTGTTGATGAGCCAGGATTGAAATTAGACTCAACAATGCTTAGTTTATTATAAGCAATACCGCTTAATAGGCTCAGTTTAGCACCGAAGGCCAGTCTTTTGTTGTAGTTTTCGCGGTAGCTAAAACTAAATTGATGGTAAGACTGCTCGTATCCGTTGTTGTTAAAAGCGTTTGTAAAGTCTTGGTTTTGATAACCCAAAAACCTTTTGTAATTATCTAAGATAGCCAGAGTTTCGTTAGTGTAATCCAGATGGGCATCACTACGTATTTGCCATGCAAAGCCTATTTCTTTTTGATACTTATATGATTTAAATATTCTTAAAGTGAGTACGTAGATGTTTGTATTTTGATGTACGGTATTGATATCTCCGGTTCCTAGCTTAAGATCTGTGGCATTGTATTTCCCCTCGTTGATGATTTTACGGATGAAATCTGAATTTCCTTTATTGGCGGCATTGATTCCAAAATAGGGTAAGAAGAAATTAGATGAAAATTTCCGGGACGAATCTAAGACAAAGGTTTTCTGAGCAGGATTCTCAAACCCATCGAACATCGTTTTTGTATTAAATAATCCGTATTGCTGCGCCTTTATAAATGTGGCATTACAGCTTAAAACAAAGCATAGAATGATGTACTTTTTCAACATAGGAGTGATTGGTGCTATAAAGCTAAAGAATCTTTTTGTAAAACATCAGGCTGTTTGTTGATTAAGATGTTAGTTTGGAATTTACCATTATCACCACTCAATTGATAAGTGAAAGAATCGTATTTTTTTAATCCCTTGTCGGACCGTAAATGTCTGTCATAAGGCAGGTAGATAGTTTTGCTGAAAATATCGGTAGAGTTGGCGTGATCTATATAGAAAATAATGCTCGAATTGCCCGGAAGTTGATTGTTTGCACTGATGTAATTAGGGCTGTTAATTAAAAGGCGGTTACTGTTATAATTATTTAAGAATGAGGTAAGCGTACTTGCATTATTTGCGAATATCATGTAATTATCAAGGATGATGTAGAAAGGTCTTTTAAAATCTTCAAGTGGCAGCCCGAAATAAGCATATAGTATATCAGCTTCCTTTAATAGTTTAATTTCGTCGGTATAATCTACGCTCAAGTCTATCAAAAGTTGCATGAGTTTATCGCCATTGGTTAAATTTATAGCCCCAATTTTTTCTGTTGTATTCAGCTGAAACGTGATCAACTGGTCTTTAAAGAATTTGGGGAAAATATCGTCCAGATTAAGGTGGTGTTTTGCGTTGATATCTGTGATCAATTTGGTTACTTTTTTATCCTCTTTTTTGCTTAAAAACCATTGATTTAATTTTTTTCTCCAGGGAAGGTAGCTGTCTATCGCAAAAATCGTGTAAGCAGCAGTATTGATGGGTAGGATGTTCTGGATACTGATCTTTTGCGGATGAAGATCAGAAAATAGGTTGTAATAATTGTTTGGATCGTTAGCTACAGTAGTACCTGTCAGTAGGATTTTGTCGTTGCTGTAATTATAAGTTAAAGCTGCAAATGAGTTTTGGTTGTTTAGGCTGGATAATTCTCCATTTAACTTACCGGAAACTATGTTTTTTAACAGTGCAGGAAGTATATTGAAATTAATATATAGTTGAGCAAGGTTGTTTTTATTGAAGCGGTTACTGGCCTGGATGTATTCAGCAAATTTATCTGTTTTGTCTTTTAAAGTTTTAGCTAAAACAGCGGTTACCTGCTGCTGGGAATTAGAAAGGGCAACAAGATTTCCTTTTATGCCTAGATAAAATATGGTGCTGTCTGCCAGTGTTAGCTTTTTGAGGTTGTTAAGGTCTTCTAATTGGGTTCCACTGACTTTTATAGAATGGATGAGCTGTGGAATATGGTTTGGGTTATTAAGTTGAGTAAGACATAAGAAGTCTATTTTCTGATTGCTTCCAGGAACAAGACAGAAGTATATGTTTTGGTTGTCTATGGCCTGACTTACTTTTGATAGGCTGAGCAGGTACTTTTTTAAGGAGCTCAGTTGCTGATATTTTTTATCGCCCAGAATTTCATTGAATAGATGTTGTTCTTTTAAGATATCGGTAATACCTTTTTCATTTTCAAAAGAAAATATAAAACCTGAGCTGGAGGTGGCGGCATACAAGCCAATGTCTGAAGTGTTGTGGTCGGCGTTTAGCTTGGAAAAATATAAATAAGCCATCGCAACAATGGCAATAAGCAATAGGATGATACTAATTAGAATCTTTTTCATGTGTTACTACAAATTTAACTGAATAGTTTGACTATTTAATTTAATCGTAGTGATTACTGGGGAAATGCTGTCAAGTTTGTTAATTTTGTGGTATAAAAGCCGATCTATCATGAGCAGACGTATTATCTTGACCGCATCTTTATTTGGTGCAATAGCCGTAATGTTTGGTGCCTTTGGTGCACATACTTTAAAGAATGTTTTAAGCGCGGGTAGTTTAGACATTTGGGCCAAAGGGGTTGAGTACCAGTTTTATCATACGTTGGCCTTGCTTTTTCTTTCGCAGCTTGCTATGAGGAATGAGAAACTGGTAAAATGGTCATATATCTTCTTTACACTTGGCATATTGCTTTTTTCAGGCTCGCTGTATTTGCTTGCGACAAGAGATATTTTAAACATAGGTTTTGTAAATTATATAGGTCCGATTACTCCAATAGGCGGTTTATGCTTTATCCTTGGATGGGCATTATTATTTGTTAGTGCATTAAAAAAGAATTAACAATGGATGATGGGCTACTGGAATTTAAAGAGCGGGAAACACTTTTCGTAGAGGTTGTTTTACCTTTATCTTTATCTAAAAACTACATGTATCGTGTTCCGTTTGAATTGAACGAACACATCGCTGTTGGAAAACGCGTGGTCGTGCAGTTTGGGAAGAATAAAATTTATACGGCACTTGTTAAAAGTATTAGTCAAACGGCTCCTGAACATTATCAGGCGAAGTATATCATTGATGTAGTAGACGAACATCCGATAATTACTCAAAATCAATTGCAGTTGTGGGATTGGATGACTGGTTATTACCTGTGTAATGAGGGAGATGTGATGTCGGCCGCATTGCCTACAGGTTTAAAGTTAGCAAGTGAGACAATTATTGTAAGGAAGGATGATGCGCCGGTTGAGGAGGTGTTGACGGATAAGGAAACCATTCTGATCAATGCATTAAATAACCATAAGCGTTTAACCATTGACGATGTCTCTGCTTTGCTTGGACAAAAAACGGTGTACCCGATTATCAATTCGTTGCTCGAAAAGGACTTAATTTATATTGCCGAAGAGGTTGTAGAAAAGTATAGGCCTTTATTAAAATCGTTTGTTTCTCTTAATTCCTTTTATCAGGAAGAGGAAAACCTCAAACAACTGTTTGAGATTTTAGAAAGAGCACCGAAGCAGTTGAATGCATTGCTGTCCTATATTAAGCTTTATAGGCAGATGAATTTAATTCCTAAGCATCAACTACTGGAAGATAGTGGTTGTGGACAGGCGGCCTTTAAAACGCTGGTGGATAAAGGGATATTTAAAGTTGATAAGCTGCCGGTAAGTAGGCTAAAAGAAAATGATGATGATTTTGTGTTAAATTTTGAATTGAGCGAAGCTCAGCACAAAGCTTTAACACAGGTTGAAACTGAGTTTGAGCAGAAGGATGTGGTGCTATTGCACGGGATTACAGCTTCTGGTAAAACTCAGATTTATATTAAGTTAATTGAAAAGGCAATTGAAAAAGGTGGACAGGTTTTATTCTTGTTGCCGGAAATTGCTTTAACTACTCAGATTGTACAAAGGATTCAGCGCTATTTTGGCGATGCTATTGGCGTATACCACTCTAAATTTAACAACAATGAAAGGGTTGAGATTTGGAATAAGGTGCTGAATGGTAAGTATAGGGTTGTTTTAGGTGCCAGATCTGCCGTGTTTCTGCCTTTTAAAGAGCTGAAACTGATTGTGGTGGATGAGGAACATGAATCTTCTTTTAAACAGCAGGAACCATCGCCGAGGTATCAGGCAAGGGATGTGGCTGTTTATCTGGCGCATTTACATCAGGCAAAGGCCGTACTGGGTTCTGCTACGCCTTCGTTGGAAAGTTATTATAATGCGGTTAACCATAAGTATGGATTGGTAACTGTAAATGAGCGTTTTGGTGGAGTAGAATTACCACTGCATGAGGTGGTGAGTATCTCTGAAGAAACGAAGAAGAAAAAGATGGTTTCTTATTTTTCTGCTAAGTTGATTGATGGAATCGCGGATACGATAGCGCAAAAGGAACAGGTGATCTTGTTTCAGAATCGCCGTGGTTATGCCACTATTCTGATTTGTGCCACCTGTGGCTTTGCACCTAAATGTGTAAACTGTGATGTAAGTTTAACGTACCATAAAACCAGTGGTAAGCTACATTGCCATTATTGTGGGTATCATCAAAGTAGTATTAATGTATGTCCGGCTTGTGGTTCGGTACACATCGAGCAAAAAGGTTTTGGAACGGAAAGAGTGGAAGAGGAGTTAAGTCTGGTTTTTCCGGATGCCAAAATTGCACGATTGGATGTGGATAGTACCAGAACCAAGAATGGCTTACAGCAGATCATCTCTGATTTTCAGGAAAAGAAGACGGATATTTTGATTGGTACGCAGATGGTTGCCAAAGGTTTGGATTTTGATAACGTGACGCTGATTGGGGTAATTAATGCTGATACGCTATTCAATTATCCTGATTTCAGGGCATTTGAGCGGAGTTATCAGCTGCTTGCTCAGGTTGCTGGCCGTGCCGGAAGAAGGAATAAGCAGGGTAAGGTAATTATACAGGCTTACGATGATTCGCATCGGATCATTAAGCAGGTGATAGAAAACAAGTATCTTGAAATGTATAATGAGGAGCTTGCTGAGCGTAAAATGTTCCATTATCCTCCTTTTACCAGGTTGATATTTATCAATATTAAGCATAAGGACCAGGATCTTTTAAATGTTGCAGCTCAACGTTTTGCTTCGACCTTAAGGGCGCAGTTGGGGAAACGGGTATTGGGACCAGAGCAGCCTATTGTAGCGCGGGTAAGGAATTATTACATCAAACAGGTGATCATCAAAAGTGATAAAGATACTTCCATCCAGAAAGTTAAATCCATTCTGAAAGATACCATCTTACAATTTCAAAGCGAAAAGGATTACAGGAGTGTAAACATACAGGTTGATGTTGATCCTTACTAGATTTTATTGGGATTGATCCTGTGTCAATTAGACTTCGTTAGCGTATTTAGGCCCTAAAAGATTGAGTTATTAGTTTTCAAATCGTTAAATTTGGGGTGAAATGGCATACAAGTTTGTTGATAATTACAGAGAGCAGGGGGCGAGGAAACGTTTGGTAGTTCATCTCGAGTCGAGAGGGATAGCAGATAAGAGAGTACTTAAGGCTATAGGGAAAATACCACGACATTTCTTTTTTGATGAAACCTTTTGGAATCAGGCTTATAAGGACATCGCGTTCCCTATAGGTGATGGACAAACTATTTCTCAGCCATATACTGTCGCTTATCAAAGCGAGTTGCTTCATATTAAAAAAGGCGATAAGGTTTTGGAAATTGGAACAGGTTCCGGTTATCAAACTTGCGTGTTGATGGAGTTAGGTGCAAATGTTTATACGATAGAGCGTCAGGAAAGCATATACCGACACACCATACGGGTTTTACCAGGAATGGGTTATAATGCGCATTTCTTTTTTGGTGATGGATCTAAAGGAATTGCTGAGCATGCTCCTTATGATAAGATTATTGTAACTGCTGGTGCTCCGTTTGTACCTGAGACATTACTGAAACAGCTTAAAATTGGCGGAATATTGGTGATCCCGGTAGGTGATGAGAATTCGCAAAAAATGGTAACGGTAATCCGAATCAATGAAACAGATTATGACAGGATTGAACTGGATACTTTTAGGTTTGTACCGTTAGTGGGTGACCAGGCTTGGTAAAGGCTGATTAAGCCTTCATTGCCCGGTCCATTTCTCTTTTAGATTCCCTGTCTTTGATACTGTCTCTTTTGTCGAACTCTTTTTTGCCTTGTGCCAGTGCTATTTCTAGCTTAGCAAAACCTCTTTCATTGGTGAATATTCGCAAAGGGACTATGGTATAGCCCTTTTCCTCACTTTTTGCCTTCAGCTTTTTAAGTTCTTTTTTATGGAGTAGCAGGATACGGTCGCGCTTAATTTCATGGTGATGAAAAGAGCTGTGACTATATTCTGATACATGTAGGTTTCTTATATAAAGGACGTTGCCAATAAACATGCAGAAAGCATCTGTCATATTGGCCTTACCTTGTCTTATCGCTTTTATTTCGGTACCTAAAAGGGCTATTCCGGCATTATATTTTTCAATAATGTGGAAGTCGAAAAAGGCTCTTTTATTTTTTATCTGGACGTCGTTCTTCATAACAATCCGCTAATATCTCAATTTTATCTTACAATAAGGACAGGAATGGATACTTTATGGCGAACGGAATTAACTGTAGTGCCTAGGATTAAATCTTTTAAGCCTTTATGACCGTGTGCCCCCATCACTAACAGTTGCAGCTCGTTTTCGTTTGTAATGGCCACAATTGCTTTTACAGTGCCCCCGTAACCGATGTGAGGGCTGGATTTATAACCCAATTCGGCCAGGTTATCACAGTATTTTTGAAGATTTTCGGTATCACTCACTGTTTCGTGATCTAATGCTGACTCTCCGTAATACTGTGCAGCGGCTGTTTCTACTACGTGTATCAGGTAATAATGCGCTCGTTTTCCTCCCTGTATAAGGGCGTGACGTATGGTATTGCGATCGTTTTTGGAGAAATCTACCGTGATACCTATGCGGGTGTAATCGATCTTTTCAACGTTTTCAATGTCCAGCGCCTCCCCATGTGGCACGTTGTTGTCGCTTTTTCTTAAGCGGACTACCAATGGATATACAAAGACATATAGTAAGAGTAAGCCTATTAATATTGCTACAGGAACTACCAGGGCATAAACGTACCAGTCTCCAGTAGATCCCCATGTTTTTATTTCTTCAATCACAAGTTTAACATTTAGGGATACAATGACAATAGCGCTTACCCAGGCCAAAACTTTTACCCATAGCTTTATGGCAAAGCCTTTCATTAACTTTTTATCTGATGTGAAGTGAATTAACGGGATGACCGCAAAGCCAAGCTGTAAGCTTAAAACGACCTGGCTTAAAATGAGTAGTCCGCCCAATGCGTCGTCTCCGTACCATAGTATAGTTAGAAATGCAGGGATAATCGCGAGCAAACGGGTTATTAATCGGCGTAGCCATGGTTGTATGCGTAAATTAAGATGGCCCTCCATTACAATTTGTCCAGCTAAAGTCCCGGTAATGGTAGAGCTTTGACCTGCGGCAATTAAGGCGATGGCGAAAAGGGCAGGGGCTACATTACCAAATATATGTTGAAGGAGTTTATAGGCATCTTGTATCTCGGCGACTTCGTGTAAGCCATTCTTGTAAAATGCAGCTGCAGCAAGGATGAGTATAGCGGCATTGACAAAAAATGCAAGGTTTAAAGCGACTGCAGTATCAATGAAATTGAATTTTATAGCTTCTTTGATGCCCTTTTCGTCGCGTTCAAATTTACGGGTCTGTACCAGCGATGAGTGTAGGTATAGGTTATGTGGCATTACGGTAGCTCCAATGATACCTATTGCAATGTATAGTGCTTCCCCAGATAGCATAGAAGGTTCAAACCCACGTGCTATTTCTTTAAGTGAGGGCTCTACGATAAACATTTCGACTAGAAAGGATATGCCGACGATAAATACCATGGAAACAATAAACGCTTCCATTTTACGCATGCCTTTGTTGAGCAGAAAAAGGAGTAAAACGGTGTCGAATATGGTAATGCTGATACCCCAGATTAAGGGTAAGCCGAAGAGTAGATTTAATCCAATGGCCATCCCTATGATTTCGGCTAGGTCGCAAGCTACAATTGCCGTTTGGGCTAATCCAAACAAAGGTATGTTGATCCATTTTGGATAAGCATTTCTGGAAGCCTGAGCAAGATCGAGCCCTCTCACAATTCCTAAACGGGCACTGAGCGATTGCAATAGTAGCGCGATAAGGTTTGACATGAGTAGTACCCAGATTAACTGGTAACCAAATTTACTACCTCCGGCAATATCTGTTGCCCAGTTGCCGGGGTCCATATAACCAACACTTACTAAGTAGGCTGGTCCAATAAAAGAAAGAATGCGTTTCCAGCCGGTACGTTTGCTTGTATCTACACTCTGATGTACTTCGCTTAAGGATTGGGGGGCTTTATGTTCGGCTTTCATGTTATAGTTTAATGAGGATATGTTTGGCAACTTCTCGACTTACACTGATTCTTTTTTCTTCTAACATCAATTCCACAGAGCCATCAAAATCAGTGATTTCTTCTATTATAAGTTTTTTTCCTAGGGTTAGCCCTAGCTTTTCAAGATGCTTTAAAAATATAGATGAATGTTCACTA
The DNA here is from genome assembly GCF_005144565.1 of Pedobacter hiemivivus. NCBI lineage: Bacteria > Pseudomonadati > Bacteroidota > Sphingobacteriia > Sphingobacteriales > Sphingobacteriaceae > Pedobacter > Pedobacter hiemivivus. Next base: position 372,201 of record NZ_SWDX01000003.1, on the reverse strand, counting down.
ACACCCATAATTAAACCTTGTTCACCTGGTTTGAGTTTGTTCAGTTTTGTAAATGGGATGGAATCAAATTGTCCGTTTTTATCGGGAATAGGATCGCCATGCGGGTCGCTTTTGGGGAATGCCAGAAATTCATCCAGTCGTTCGATCAGCTCAACAGATTGAATGTGTTCCAGGTCTTCGGCAATATCGTGGACTTCGTCCCACTTAAAGTTTAGTTTTTCTACCAGGAAAACTTCCCATAAACGATGTTTCCTTACAATATTAATAGCGGCTGATTTGCCAGTTGGTGTTAGTTTAACACCTTGATATTTTTTATAGTCGATCAATTGCTTATCTGCCAGTTTTTTTATCATATCGGTAACAGAGGCAGCTTTGGTCTGCATTTTTTCTGCAATTGCATTTGTTTGCACGGCTTCGTCGGTGTTTTGCGACAAATGGTATATGATTTTCAGGTAGTTCTCTTCTGTGAATGACTGCATTTTTGTTCGACTAACTATATGTTTAGACAAATCTAAAAAAATAGAAGAGAAATAAACTATAAATAATGGGTTTTTTTTTAGAATAAAATTTGGTGTGTAATACATTCTTATTCTATCTTTGGATATACTTTAAAATAATGGCGACAGAACTAGATAAAACGGATTTTAAGATTCTTAAATTGTTACAGGAAAATGGTAGGATGACCAACCTGCTTTTATCTCAGGAGATTGGACTTTCACCGGCCCCAACATTGGAAAGAGTAAGGAAACTGGAGGTTTCGGGTTTTATTAAAAGTTATCATGCCTTAGTTGATGAAGAGAAACTAGGCTTAGGAATAAAAACCTTTATCCAGGTTCAACTGGATTTTCATAAGAACAATACCATTCAGATTTTTCTGGATGAGGTAAATCAGATTAAAGAGATTACGGAATGTCACCATGTGACAGGGCAGGCTGACTTTTTATTGAAGGTGTATGTGAATGATATTAAAGCTTACGAGCGTTTGATTATGGATAAAATCAGTAAAATATCTGTAGTGAAAACTTTTCAGACGATGATGATCATGTCTACAACCAAGAAAGAACCTATCGTTCCTTTGGAATACTAGATTTAAGAATTAGACAAAAGCGCCTGTATCAAATATGATGCTGGCGCTTTTGTTTTATATGCACTTCGTCATCCTGAATTTATTTCAGGACCTCTCACCTGCAAAGTAACCCATCTCTTGCGAGGTCCTGAAATAAATTCAGGATGACGACCGGCTAAGCATGACGTTAATCAATTTGCCAGTTGATTGGACTTTGTCCTTGTTCAAATAATTTAGCATTGGTTTTTGAAAAGGGGCCAGTCCCCAAAAAGCCATTGTAGGCTGAAAAGGGGGAGGGGTGTGCTGCAGCAATGATCGTGTGTTTACTTTGATCAATTAATGCCGACTTATTTTGTGCATATCTTCCCCATAATAGAAAGATCAACCCTGTTCTTTTTTCAGACAGTTCACTAATAATTTTATCTGTAAAATTTTCCCAGCCTTGCTTTTGATGAGAGCCAGCTTCATGAGCTCTCACTGTTAATGTTGCATTTAATAATAAAACGCCCTCATCTGCCCATTGTGTTAGGTTGCCATGATTGGGAACCGTAAATCCCGGAATATCTGTTGCTAATTCTTTATAAATGTTTTTTAAAGATGGCGGTACCGTAATACCTTTTTGAACGGAAAAGGATAAACCATGTGCCTGTCCGGTACCATGATATGGGTCTTGCCCCAAAATAACTACTTTAACTTTGTCAAAAGGAGTATGGTTTAGTGCATTAAATATATCTTCACCTTTAGGGTAAATGGCATACCCTTTTTGTTTTTCTTCAAGCAAAAAGGTTTTTAGTGTTTTCATATAAGGTTTTTCAAACTCATCGCTCAATACCTTTAACCAGCTTTCTTCTATGGAAACGGACATCTGTTATTTCTTTTTTTTGCTGAAATTATCAATTAAATCTGATTTTTGGTATTTAAACACGATATTTGCAGAAAAAAAATACAATAGAATATGCCAAATGTAGTTCGTCTTATTTTAGGTTTCGCAGTGTTGGGTGGCGCAATAGCGCTTATGATCTTCGGTTTTTGGGGATGGGGCATTTTGGCCATCTTGATAAGCATCTTAATTATAGTTACTTATTTCTTTAATGAGAATATGTTATTGGCTCAGTGGTTTCTGAGAAAAGATAATATGGGTAAAGCTGAGGCTTACTTAAATAGAATAACCAATTACGAAAAGCAATTGATTAGAGTACAACACGGTTATTACAATTTATTGATTGGTTTGATTGAATCAAGAAAAGCACCAATGCAGTCAGAGAAATACTTTAAGAAAGCACTTTCTTTAGGAATGCATATGGATCATAACGTTGCACTGGCAAAGTTAAGCCTTGCAGGAATTGCAATGGCTAAAAGAAATAAACGCGAAGCGACAATGTATTTATCTGAAGCGAAGAAAGCAGATAAGAGTAAGTTGCTAGCTGACCAGATTAAACAAATGAAAGATCAGCTGGGAATGATGGATAGACAACAGCAAGTAAGATACAGGTAATTAGATTATGAAATATAGTAAAGGCCACATGCAAATGTGGCCTTTTATTTTTCACTCAATCTATCAAAGTTTTCGTTCTCTTCATAGTAAGATCCTCTGCTGATGATATCGTCTTCCATCTCATTTTTGGCTCTGCTAAAGAACAATTGCTCCGATTGTATCCTTGTGATCAACTGACGGATTAAAGTCAGGTCAAAGGCTTCTTTGTTTAGTTTTATACAGTATTCGTTCTCTGTGATTTCTAGGATTGAACTGTTCATATATTTATAATTTTAATATATGTAAAAATAAAAAAAAGCCTGCTACAGTTGTTGTAGCAGGCTTTTAAGTTATTGTTATCTTTATGTTAAGCGAACCAGGCTGTCACATCTTCTTTCGAAGGCATGGTTAATTCCAGTTTCAGCTTTTTACGCATTCCACCCAAATCATTAAATACCTTGTTCGGGTTTGCTGCTTTCAGTTCTTCTATCGTATTGATGTTCATTTTTCTGATCACCTGAACCCATTCGGCAGGAATACCAGCATTTACAAAATCTTCATCGGTTGTTACTTTAGCTTTCTTCTCTGGTCTCATTTGAGGGAAGAACAATACTTCTTGTATGGTCGACTGGTTGGTCATTAGCATCACCAAACGGTCAATACCTATACCTAAGCCTGAAGTAGGAGGCATGCCATATTCCAACGAGCGAATAAAATCTTCGTCCATAGCCATTGCTTCATCATCGCCTCTTTCTGCAAGTTTTAACTGTTCTACTAAACGCTCACGTTGATCAATAGGATCGTTTAACTCCGAGTAAGCATTACCAATTTCTTTACCCATTACGAATAACTCAAAACGCTCGACTAAGCCTTCTTTGCTCCTGTGTTTTTTAGCAAGTGGGGTCATTTCAATCGGATAATCTGTAATGTATGTTGGCTGGATCAGATTGGCTTCAACTTTTTCACTGAAAAGTTCATCAACAAGCTTTCCTTTACCCATGGTCGCATCGGTTTCAATGTTCAGGCTTTTGCAGGTTGCTTGAAGTTCTTCCTCTGTCATGTTGGATACATCAATACCAGTATATTTCTGGATCGATTCGTACATGGTTAGTTTTTCGTAAGGGCCTTCAAAATTGATTTCATGGTCACCAACTTTTACTACAGACGTTCCGTGGATGGCTAAAGCAACTTTTTCCAGACATTCTTCTACCATTCCCATCATCCAGATATAGTCTTTATAAGCTACATAGATTTCCATAGAAGTAAACTCAGGGTTATGGGTTCTGTCCATCCCTTCATTTCTGAACATCTTTCCGAACTCATAAACACCATCAAAGCCCGCAACGATTAGTCTTTTTAAGTACAATTCGTTCGCTATGCGCAGGTAAAGTGGCATATCCAGTGTATTGTGATGCGTAGCGAAAGGACGTGCAGCAGCACCACCATGGATAGGCTGAAGAATTGGAGTTTCCACTTCCATCCATCCCTGGTTATCAAAATAGTTACGCATGGTGTTGATCACCTTAGAGCGGTTGATGAAGATCTGCTTAAAGCCTGGATTTACAGTAAGATCCACATAACGCTGTCTGTAGCGCATTTCCGGATCAGTAAAGCCATCATATATATTACCATCTTCATCGCGTTTAACAACTGGAAGGGGTTTTAATGCTTTAGACAATAAGGTCAGTTCTGTAACGTGAATAGAGATCTCGCCAGTTTGTGTAGTAAATACATAACCTTTAACACCAATAAAATCACCCAGATCCATTAGTTTTTTAAATACGGTATTGTACAGGGTCTTATCTTCATCAGGACAAAGGTCATCTCTCTTTAAATAAACCTGTATTCTGCCTGTTGAATCTTGTAGTTCTACAAAGGAAGCACTACCCATAATACGACGGCTCATGATACGACCAGCGATACTGATGTTCTTATAGGCTGTTTTATCCCGTTCGTAGTTCGCTAATATGTCTGCAGCATTGGCATTGATTTCAAATGCTTCGGCAGGGTAGGGATTGATCCCAAGCTCACGTAATTGGTTTAACGAATTACGGCGCAATACTTCTAGTTCTGATAGTCCTGTACTCATATATTTTTTGTATCTGGCATCAAGCCTGATAGCTGATTTTTTAAAAATTAAAATTAGGCAAAAATAGGGATTTACCTCAGTTCTTTATGTCGATTGGACTAAGAAACGTAAAATATTTTAAAGCCGCTTAATCTGCATCAATGGCCTCTGCATACATTTCATTGATCGGTCCGGCATACCTTGCTTCAATAATTTTGCGTTTTGGCTTCAAGGTTGGTGTAATTTCACCCTCTTCAAGGCTAAAAGGATTTCGTTTGATCTTAAAGTTTTTAATGCGTTCAAACTTGGCCAGTTCGTTGGAAAGTTTCCTGATGTCTTGCCCAATCCAGTCGAGGATTTCTTTTTCATCGATAAATATTTCAGGTTTTTGGAAGAAAGATTCAGGTAATTTGAATACCTCCTGCAGGTTTTCCTTATTCGGGATGATGATTGCAGTCAGGTATTCGCGTTTATCACCTATTAGAAAAACCTGATCAACCTTTAGGCTTTTCATATAAATACTTTCTACCGGTGTAGGATAAACATTCTTACCATAAGCATTTACAATCATGTTTTTTAAACGATCTGTAATTTGCAGGTTTCCTTTGTAAAAACGGCCGATATCGCCAGTGTGGAACCAATTGTCTTTGTCAATGGCCTCAGCAGTCTCGGCAGGTTTGTTAAAGTAGCCCTTCATTACACAGTGACCTCTGACAATAATTTCGCCTTCTTCACATTCAAAATTTTCCTGAAAGGTTTCATGAGTTTGAATACTGATTATTTTCTTTGATTCCACATTCTGAATACCAATTTCAATACCAGGGATTACTCTTCCAACGGTACCATAAACTTGTCTGTGGAATTCTGTAACGGCCATTACAGGCGATGTTTCTGTTAAGCCGAAACCTTCAAGTATTTTAATGCCCAGATTTCCGAAGAATTCACCCACGTTTTTAGGCAGTGCAGCTCCTCCAGAGATCATGAATTTTAATCTGCCTCCTGTTTTTTCTTTGATTTTGCTAAAAACCAATTGCTCAGCCAATGCTTTCTTTGCACTGAGTATCATTCCTGGATTTTTGCCCGCTTCTTTGATTCTTCGATATTCCTGACCTATTTCTAGCGCCCAAAGGAATATTTTGGCTTTTAGTCCGCCACCTGCTGTACCACTTTTAATGGCTTTATCGTGAATCTTTTCTAGTAGTCTGGGTACACAACTCATTACCGTTGGTCTGATCTCAGCCATGTTTTTAGCCAAAAGTTCCAGGCTTTGCGCATAAGCTATTTTACAACCCTGTGCACAGCAAACATGGTAAGTTGCGGTACGTTCAAATACGTGTGATAAGGGGAGGAAAGAAAGAAAAGTTTCTGTTTCGTCTATTACGGGGATTTGCTGTAGGCACACTTTTACATTTTCAACGAAGTTACTGTGTGTTAGCATTACGCCCTTGGGAGTGCCAGTAGTGCCAGAAGTATAGATTAGGGAAGAAACATCGGCAGGACGTACACTATTGCGGATTTTGTCGATTTCTTCAAGCTGATCTGGGCTTAGTTTTGTTGCAGTAGCAAGTAGCACATCAAAGCTGACCACCTGAGCCTTTAAATCTTCTGGTACAGCAACTTTTGTATATTCTGGGAAAGCGGGTATAATGTATTCCAGATGCCTGCAATTATCTGCTATTTTGAGTATCTTTTTATACAGAAATGTATTGCCTATAAGGATAGCCCGCATACCCGAATCGTTTACGATATAAGCAACTTCTTGTTCGGATAGGGTAGGATAAATAGAGACATTGATAGCGCCTATCTGCTGAATTCCCTGATCGTAATAGACATATTCGGGAGAGTTCTCAATCATCAGGCCCATTCTATCACCTTTGGTGATGCCTTTGGCTAGGAAAAATGCGGAGATAGCATCAGCACAATCCAGGGTATGTTTATAAGAAATCTCTTCCCATTCTGTATTGTTTTTATGGATGAGGAAGGTTTCTTCTGGTTTGTGAATGTTTGCGACTACGTTTCTCAATAAACTTGGGATCGTAGAGTGCTCATTAAATAATTCCATAGGTATAGGTTTGGTTGCTCATAAAAATAGGCCGGTACAGATTAAACTGTACCGGCCTATGTAAATATAATAATTGTATTTTAAACGGAGAAACTCTCGCCGCAACCGCAGGAGCGACTTGCATTGGGATTATTAAAGTTAAACCCCTTTCCATTTAAACCATCAGAAAAATCAAGCTCAGTTCCTGCCAAATAAAGGAAGGATTTCATGTCAAGCGCAATTCTGATGCCTCTATCTTCAAAAAACTGATCTCCAGAATTTTCTTCGTTATCAAAGTCGAGATTGTAGGATAATCCTGAACATCCTCCGCCTTTGACAGATACACGTAAAAAATAGCTGGCATCCATTCCCGACTCTTGCATTAACTGGTCGATTTTGCTTTTTGCTTTATCAGTGATCGTAATCATTTTCTTAGAGATTTATTTGAAATATGAGATAGGAAACCAGATGCCTCCAATCTCATACTTCAATCTAATTAATGGTGTGACTTAGGCATTTCAATTGGTGCCATGCCATTTTTAACACGGTAATCGTTGATTGCAGATTTAATTGCATCCTCTGCTAATACTGAGCAGTGAATTTTTACCGGTGGTAAAGCTAATTCTTCAACGATATCCATGTTGTCTATTGTTAAAGCTTCATCAATACTTTTACCTTTTAACCATTCTGTAGCTAATGACGAAGATGCAATTGCAGATCCGCAACCAAAGGTTTTGAATTTAGCATCGGTAATCATGTTGTTTTCATCAACTTCGATTTGCAAACGCATGACGTCACCGCACTCTGGTGCGCCAACAAGGCCAGTACCTACTGATTTGCTGTCTTTATTTAAAGTACCAACGTTTCTTGGATTGGTATAATGTTCTATAACTTTTTCTGAGTATGCCATTTTGTTTTTTTCTTAAACCTTTATATCAGGGTTAGTATAATATTTATTGGTGTGCAGACTAGTGTTCTGCCCACTCAATTTTGCTTAAATCAATTCCTTCTTTAAACATTTCCCAAAGTGGAGAAAGGTCTCTCAGGTGATTTACTGCTTTCTTAGTGTTCTCTATTGCGTAATCTATTTCTTCTTCGGTAGTAAAACGACCTAATCCGTAACGGATAGAAGAGTGTGCAAGATCATCTGATAAACCAAGACTTTTTAATACATAAGAAGGCTCTAATGAAGCAGAAGTACAGGCCGAGCCCGATGATACTGCTAAATCTTTCATCGCCATCATTAAGCCTTCACCTTCAACATATTTGAAAGAGATGTTAGCTACATGTGGTAAACGGTGTTGTGTATTGCCATTTACATAGCTTTCTTCAAGCTCAGTAAGTGCATTTTCTAGTTTATCTCTTAAAGCTGATAAGCGTTTAGCTTCTTCATCCATTTCTATACGGCACAGTTCGCAAGCTTTTCCTAAACCTACAATACCCGGTACGTTTAAGGTGCCAGAACGCATACCACGCTCATGACCACCACCATCAATTTGTGCAGTTACTTTAACCCTTGGGTTTTTACGACGTACATATAATACACCAACACCTTTAGGACCATACATTTTGTGTGCAGAGAAAGCCATTAAGTCAATTCCGTCAGCATTTACATCTACAGGTATTTTACCTACAGCCTGTGTAGCATCAGTCATAAACAATGCACCAAATTTGTGTGCAATAGCAGCGATTTCTTTTACTGGTTGAATAACGCCAATTTCGTTGTTTCCATACATGATGGTAACCAGGATAGTTTGTTCAGTCATGGCAGCTTCTAGCTCCTGAAGATCAATTAATCCATCCTCTTTTACTTTTAGATAGGTAACTTTTGCACCTAGTTTCTCTAAATGTTTACAGGTATCTAAAACTGCTTTATGCTCAGTTGTAGCGGTAATGATGTGGTTACCTTTTTCCTGGTACATTTCGAATACACCTTTAATGCCCAAGTTATCAGCTTCTGTAGCTCCTGAAGTGAAGATTACTTCTTTTTCAGTACAGCCAATTAATTTAGCAACTTGTTCACGGGCGTAGTCGACACCTTCTTCAGCAACCCATCCAAATGCATGGTTACGACTTGCAGCGTTACCGAATTTGTTGGTGAAATAGGGCAACATCGCTTCCAGCACTCTAGGATCAAGAGGCGTAGTTGCGTTATTATCTAAGTAAATAGGAAGTTCCATTGTATATATTTGTTCTTTATAATAGACAAAGGTACGAAAAAAGATTGCCAACAATTATAAATAATAGCTATGACGGTATAGTTAAAACATGCATTTTTACATTTTTTTAACGTTTCAGAGAGATATGAATAAAATAGAGCATATAGGTATTGCGGTTAAAGACATGGAATTTTCTTGTTCGCTTTATGAACGTTTGTTGGGGGCAACCTGCTATAAAAAGGAAGAAGTAGTGTCTGAGGGGGTTAATACAGCCTTTTTTAAAACGGGCGTTAATAAGATTGAGTTGCTAACGGCAACTACTACTGATAGCCCCATTGCGAAATTTCTGGAGAAGAAGGGGGAGGGAATTCATCATATTGCTTTTGATGTGGATGATATTGTCGCAGAGATGGCCCGATTAAAAGCAGAGGGCTTTGTGTTGTTAAATGAAGAGCCGAAGTTTGGAGCTGATAATAAATTGGTTTGTTTTGTGCACCCGAAAGGGACAAATGGTGTTTTGGTAGAATTGTGTCAGGAGCTGAAAAGTTAGGTTATGGATGATTTTAAATCGTTAAGCAGAATAGTCAATACAGATTTTGAGATTGAGGATATTACCTCAGAAACTTTGCTGCGGGAGCGACTGGTGGAAGCTTTTGCTTATTTGCTGGATAATGATATTTCTAAAATGATGAATATACTTTATCGTACGGATGTTAATGAAGAAAAATTAAAAGGACTTTTAATCAGTAATTCTAATTTACCCTCTGCAGAGGTTATTGCTGACGCCTATATCAGTAGACAAAAGGAGAAAGTTGAGACCAGAAAAAAGTATAGTCGATAATTTTTCCACACATACTTGCTATTGAGAAATAAATTATTGATATTTGCATCCTTAAAAATAAGCGACAAATAAGTATATAATAATATAATATTAACATGAAAAAAGATCTGCATCCATCAAACTATAGATTTGTAGTATTTAAAGATATGTCAAACGAATATTCTTTTTTAACTAAATCTTGTGTAGATACTAAAGAAACTATCAAATGGGAAGATGGCAACGAGTATCCTTTATATAAATTAGAGATTTCTCATACTTCTCACCCTTTCTATACTGGAAAAATGAAATTGGTTGATACTGCTGGTCGTATCGATAAATTCAAAACTCGTTACGCTAAAAAGTAATTATACACAAATAAGAAATTATTTAAGTCCCGATGCGTTTGCTTCGGGACTTTTTTTATTTTTGTAGCTTATGATGATCAATTTATTTGATGACAACGCCTGGCAGTCCCTGCGGCCATTGTCTTTTACAAGGCCGGTTGCGGATCTTCGTGTAGGGATTTTAACTATAGCCGAAAAATGGCAGAAGCACCTGGCCGCTAAATGTGGTTTTGTTACTGAACCATATCTTTCTGTAAAATATCCTCCACTTATTGGGGCCGACTTGTATATCAATGGCTCAATATGCCCGGATGAAGCTCTGCTTGAAGCCATTACGGCGCTTCAAGTTGGTGAAGCACTTGAAAGGAACGAGGTGCTTATCGCTTATAAGATAAACGCAGGCGAAGTATACTATCCGGAAATTCATAAGCAGTTGCATACTAAAGTTTATCGGGGGACTTTTGTAAGGATCGTTGTCCCAGAAGATATTTTTAGATGTAATGATGTAGAGCTCAGGAGAGATTTTGACTTGCTTACCAAGGGGAGAACGAGTGTACAATTAAGCGGAACCAATACTTTTTTAGGGGATGATATTTTTGTGGAAGCTGGGGCCGAGGCTGAATGTTCTACGTTTAATAGTTTGAAAGGCCCTATTTATATAGGCGAAAATTCACAGGTGTGGGAGGGTTGTCATATTAGAGGCTCTTTTGCATTGTGTAACAATTCGCAGATTAAAATGGGCGCAAAAATATATGGACAAACGACCATTGGTCCTTTTAGTCGTGTTGGTGGGGAGATCAATAATGCCGTAATCTGGGGTTATTCTTCTAAAGGACATGAAGGTTATTTGGGTAACGCGGTGATGGGACAATGGTGTAACATTGGCGCTGATAGCAATAATTCTAATCTGAAGAATAATTATGCTCCTGTTAAATTATGGGATTACGAGTTGGAGAGCTTTCGCGAAACTGGTTTGCAATTTTGTGGTTTAATTATGGCTGATCATGGAAAGTGCGGGATCAATACCATGTTTAATACAGGTACAGTTGCCGGGGTTAGTGCCAATGTTTTTGGTGATGGCTTCCCTAGAAATTTTATTCCTGATTTTGCATGGGGTGGAGCAAGTGGATTTGATGTGTATAATCTTCAAAAAATGTTTGAAACAGCGGATAAGGTTTATGAACGCAGAAATATGGAGTTTGACCAAACGGAAAAGGATATCTTATCGGCGATTTTCGAGATGACAAGTAAATACAGACCCTTTTAATCTTTAAATCAATCATACCAATTAATATAAAACCTACTAAATAACAATATATAATGAGAAAAAAAATAGTTGCAGGAAACTGGAAAATGAATCTGGATTATGCCAGTGGTATATCTTTATTTTCAGAAATAGTTAATATGGTAAGAGACGAAAAAAAGGGCGATCAGATCGCAATTATTTGCTCGCCATATATTCATTTAAACAGCCTTGCTAAATTAGGTGGGGAAGTGGTTAAGATCGGTGCGCAGAATTGTCACCAAAATGATAGTGGTGCATTTACAGGAGAGATTTCTGCTGGAATGATCAAGTCTGTTGGTTGTGAGTATGTGATCATAGGTCACTCAGAAAGACGTCAGTATTTTGCTGAAAGCAATGAATTGCTTGCTGAGAAAACCATTAAGGTACTGGAAAATGAACTTACTCCAATTTTCTGTATTGGTGAGACATTAGAAGAAAGAAATGGCAACATTTATTTTGAAGTGCTTAAAGCTCAATTAGAGCAGGGTGTTTTTGGATTAAGCACAGCTGATTTCTCTAAAATTGTTATCGCTTATGAACCTGTTTGGGCAATTGGCACAGGTTTAACTGCTAGTTCTGAGCAAGCTCAGGAAGTTCATGCTTTCATTAGAAATGAGATTGCGAACAAGTATACTGCTGAAGTAGCCGAAAATACAACTATTTTATATGGTGGAAGTTGCAATCCGAAAAATGCTGCCGAGCTTTTTGCTCAGAAAGATATAGATGGTGGTCTGATTGGTGGAGCATCACTAAAATCAAGAGATTTTGTTGACATTGTTAAAGCTTTTAATTCTTAATGAAGTATATACAGGTAACGTTCAGTTTTAATGCCATTGAGGAGTATCAGCAAGATCTTTTGATCGCTGATTTAGCCGATATAGGTTTTAATACTTTCGAAGAGATAGAGAATGATTTTGTTGCATTTATAGAGTTCAACACTTATAGTGAGGATACCCTTAAAGATGTGCTGAATCAATATGAGGGTGAGTTTCAATGCAGTTATGTAGTTGCAGAAATTGAAGGGAAGAACTGGAACGAAGAATGGGAGAAGAACTTTGAACCACTGATTATTGATGATCAGTGCTACGTTCGGGCTACCTTTCATGAGGCTAAACCCACATATGCTTATGAAATTATCATAGACCCAAAGATGGCCTTTGGTACGGGGCATCATCAAACAACTACCATGATGATGCAGTACATTCTGGCAACTGATGTTAAGGGTAAAGAAATTCTTGATATGGGTTGTGGTACAGCAATACTTGCCATACTCGCGGCTAAGAAGGGGGCATCAAAACTGGTTGCTATAGATAATGATGAAGTTTGTTACGAAAGTAGTATAGAAAATGCGGCATTAAACGGAATAGGTAATCTGGAAGCAATTTGCGGTGGGAAGGAAGTTATTCCTAACATCCAGTTTGATATCATTTTGGCCAATATCAATAGGAATATTCTGTTGGATCAGATTCCAACCTATGACACCGTATTGAAGTCGGATGGAAGTATTTTCTTCAGCGGATTTTATGAGTCTCCGGATCTGGAGATGATTAAGCAGGCCTGTGAACCTTTTGGAATTAGATATGTTAATCATAAGAAGATTGGGGAATGGGTAGCGGCTTATTTTAAAAAAGATTAATTGGTAATAGCGTATGCGTATACATTTTATAGCTATCGGCGGAAGTGCTATGCACAACTTGGCGATAGCTTTACACAAAAAAGGATACCAGGTAACAGGCTCAGATGATGTTATTTTTGAGCCATCCAGCAGCAGACTGGCGAAGCATGGTATTTTGCCAAAAGAAATGGGCTGGAATGAAGCTAATATTACGGCAGATTTGGATGCTGTGATTTTGGGAATGCACGCTTTGACTGATAATCCAGAGCTGTTAAAGGCTCAGCAATTGGGGCTGAAGATATATTCTTATCCTGAATACATCTATGAGCAGACGAAGGACAAATTAAGAGTAGTAATCGGAGGAAGTCATGGTAAAACAACCATTACTTCTATGATACTACATGTACTTAATTTTTACGAAAGGGATTTTGATTATTTGGTTGGAGCTCAGCTTGCTGGTTTTGATACCATGGTTAAGATTACTCATGAGGCACCTGTGATCATTATTGAAGGAGATGAATATTTGGCTTCTCCTATAGATAGAAGACCGAAATTTCATCTGTATAAGGCCAATCTGGCTGTAATAAGTGGTATCGCATGGGATCATATCAATGTATTTAAAACTTATGAGGATTATACCAGGCAATTTGAATTGTTTATTGATACCATTCAGCCGGGCGGAAAACTAATTTATTGCAATGCTGATCAAGATCTGAATAAGATCGTAGAGGAATCCACTGCCGATATTGAGAAGATTGGCTACGGAATTCCTGAACATATCGTAAAGGATGGCATCACTTATTTATTGCCGGACGAAATGCCACTTAAGGTATTCGGAGATCACAATTTAATGAATCTTAACGCAGCTAAATTAATTTGCGCGCAACTTGGTATCAATAGTGATGCATTTGATCAGGCTATTGCTTCATTTACAGGCGCAGCTAAGCGTTTAGAGGGCTTATTAAGCATTGGGGAGACTAACGTTTATAAGGATTTCGCGCATTCGCCTTCTAAATTAAAGGCTACCATTGAGGCTGTAAAGGCTCAATTTCCAAATAGGAAATTAGTAGCATGTATAGAGTTACATACATTTAGTAGTTTAAATAAAAACTTTTTAGTTCAATATGCGGATACAATGAAAGCTGCGGATACGGCAATTGTATATATTGATGAAAAAACTTTTCAGCATAAAAAACTTGAACCTTTTAGCAAAAAAGAGGTTCAAACAGCTTTTGAAAACGATGAATTGCACTTTTTTAATAATTCAGAGCTGCTTAGACAGTACCTGGTTAGTGTAAATTTTTATCGTACGAACTTACTTTTGATGAGTTCGGGGAATTTCGGGGGAGTCGATCTCGTTAAATTGGCACGTGAGTTGAACACAGTTGAGCAAGGAATTTAATTACAAGATTACACACCTAAATTTATAATATGAATATCATTGGAAAAAACATTAGACAACTACGCCAAAAAAATGGCTGGAGCCAAGGGGAAGTGGCTAAACGTCTAAATATTTCAATCCCAGCATTCTCGAAAATCGAGACGGGTATCACAGATATTAACATCTCAAGACTTGCACAGATCGCTAACCTTTTTGAGGTTTCGACAATGGATATTATCTCCAAAGAAGGAGAAAACCCTCAGTCGCTTAATTTTGAAGAAATCAATAATTTGAAAGAAAAATTAGCACTAAGAGAAGAAGAGATCATTAAACTTCAAAAGAAGGTTATTGATCTTTACGAAGAAATAAGAGAAAAATAGATCTAAAAGATCTTACGCATAGTCAGGTGTCGCTTTCCAAAAGTGGCACCTGTTGCTTGATGAATAGAAAGCATCTTATCATTGAAATCACCAACCCAGGAAAGTTCGAGTTCATCATACTGATTCATTGGCAAAACATATTCTTTAAGTTTAATAAATAAGGCTGATTCTAAGCCATGCTTTTGATAAGCAGATTTGGTACCCATCACGATAGCCCGCATTCTGTTTACACCTTTCCAGCGTCGGTATACAAATTTAAGTTTTTCTATCAGTCCTAATTTTCCGTTAAATCCTTTGATCATCTGGTTGGCATCGGGAATAATAACGACAAATGAAGTTGGTTCTCCGTTGATGTAAGCAAACCAAATTAGTTTTTCATCCATGATGGTCTGCATCTTTTCAAAGCTCTCTTCCAGCGTCTCTTTTTTAATAGGTACAAAATTTTCAAAGTCTTTCCAGGCATCGTTGTAAACTTCCATCAGATCTGCCACATATTTTGCTGCATTCTTTTTTGAGAAATGCTCAAAAGTATATCCTGGTTTATTAGCTACCCAATTGGCAATTTTAGTAAATCGCTCCGGAAAGGGATTTCTTACCGCTAAATGATTGGTGATTTGTTGATACTCTGTTTTAAAGCCATAATCAGTAAAAAAGCTATGGTAGTAGGGGTGATGGTAATTCATGCCATATGAGGGCTGCGTAAAGCCTTCTACAAGCAATCCCCAGAAAGAATCATTCTCTCCAAAATTGATAGGACCATCCATGGCCTTCATTCCTTGCTCTTGTAACCAGGATTTGGCCGTGTCGAAAAGTAAAAAAGCCGCTCCTTTATCGTTTATGCATTCAAAAAAGCCCATGCCTCCGGTGGGTTGTTCGTATTGGTATGCTTTTTTATCATTTATAAAGGCTGCAATTCTTCCTATATAATTTCCATTGTCGTCCTGCAGTAGCCACCTGGTACATTTCCCATGTTGGAAAAATGGGTTTTTATTATTGTCAAATATATTTTCAATATCCTGATCCAGTGGGCAGATCCAATTCTTGTCATCTTGATATATAAAACGGGCAGTGGCTAAAAAATCTTTTCTGGAACGCTTTCCGGATACGGTGGTTATTTGCATTTTTCCTAATGGAATTAAAATAAAAAGCATCCCTTTAGAGGGATGCTTTATCAATAATTATTGTTTACCTGTTAATAGGTGTCGTCATCATCATCATCCGAACCAAAACTATCAAAGTTGTCCAGATCATCTAATGGCATGTCGAGGTCGTCATCTTCATCATCGTCGTATGATTTCTTTTTAGTTGTTTCTTCATACGAATCGTCCAGATCATTTTCTGGATCTTCTGCTTTGCTTTTGTTAATTGGTTTTTTTGGAGTTTTCATTACAAAAAATATAATTCCGTAAGGTTTTTATTTGATAAGTTAAATTTACTAAAAATCTTTTTAAATCAAAAGAACGATGTTTTTTTTAAATTTTTAGCTCCTCAAAAGTAAGACAAAAAGGAATTCTGCAAAGAATTTTTTATAAAATAATCGAAAAAGATAAGCTGCGATATAAGGTAAAAAAAAATGGTAAAGCTATGAACTTTACCATTTTTTAACACACAAATGAAACCTGAATTGAGATATAGTTTTAGGTTAGGTAAAAATATCTTTGATCAATCCTATAAGAACGCTTTTTACAAACTTCTGTTTGTTTTAATATCTATAACAAGTTTAATGCTAATTTTATAATGATTAATGTAAACTTAGTAAGTGGTATAGATAATTGAGTAAACGGTAAATTAGCTGTTTAATGGGATCAAAATGGATACAAAAGTACCCGAAATACCGTTTTGTTTAATGTCTATCTGTATCGGATTTGGCTCAACTTGATTTAAAAGGTTGATGCGTTCGCGGGTAAGGCTCATACCTTTACTGATATGATGACCTTTTTTACTTTTCAAAGAATTATCGATACCAACGCCATCGTCAATGATTTCGATGACCAGGTGCTCCTCACCCTTTAGTTCGATGCGTATATCAAGTTTACCACCATCTTCTTTAGGCATTAACCCATGCCATATCGCATTTTCTATATAGGGCTGAAGGATCATCGATGGTATTAAAGTCTCTTCTTTATCAATTGCGTTATTTACGTGAATGTGGTATTTAAACTTTTCACCAAATCTTTTTTTCTCCAGACTAAGGTATAATTCAAGGTATTCGAGTTCCTCATCCAGACTGATGAAGCTTTTTGTACAGATCTCCAGGTTCTTTCTAATTAGCTTAGCAAAGCCTGTTAAGATCTTATTTGCCGAATTGGTATCTTTTGTATTGATATAATGCTGAATGGAGTTCATTACATTAAAAACAAAATGGGGATTCATCATCGCCTGTAATGCACGTTGTTCGAGCATTAAGATTTTATTTTTTAAAAGCAATTGTTGTTGTTCCTTGTTCTTCTGAATCTTTGTAACTACTACTGCTACCTTGTAAAAAGCAAAGCCGGCCAATAGAAAAATGCCAACCAAAAATAAATTTGTTTGCCAAAAGTGTTTTTTCAAGGAGAAGTTAATTCTGGTAGGCGTGCTCCAGTTGCTATTGTTTGATTTCGCACTGATCTCAAATGTGTAATCTCCAGGCTCTAATGAGGGGAATTCGAGTCGTCGACTCTTAGTTTCTGTCCAATTGGCCTCTGTTTTTAGTCGATAGCGATAAGTGATGCTTTTATTTTGAAAGTCAATTACGCTGTAGGTAAAGGTGATGCTATTGTTGGATGGGGCTAGGGTATGCATCGCAGTATTAAGTGCTAGCTTAGTTTTATTATTTACTATAGAAGATATTAAAACCTTTGGCGCTTCATGCTGGGCATTTTCCTTATGGTAAGGGAAGTAGATAAGGCCATTGTTGGTTGCGAAATATGCGTAGTGGTCATCAATAAATAAATCATTTATATCATCGGCCAGCAAGGTATTGGTATATTCAAACGATTCTACCGATAGCTGTTTATCGCTTAGAGCAATCCTGTTAATGCCATTATTGGTAATGATCCATATATAATTGTCCTTTACAAATAGGCGTTTGCAGATATTGTTGGCAAGCCCATCTTTTCTGGTAATTACTTTAATAACTTTTTTATTTTTAAGGAATATAATCCCATAACCATCAGTGGCTAAAACAATAGTCCCGTCATCTAATTTCTGAATATCATTAATCCTTTTTGTGAGGAGTAAATTCTCTCCGAAGTAATTATATAAAATGCCTTTTGAGTATTCTGATAGACCGGTGATGTTAGAAAACCATAGGTTCTGCTCCTTGTCATAAAACACACGGTAAGCTCTATTGGTAAAAAAATCTGCGCCCTGTTTAAAATGCGACAATGTAAACTCTAGTTTATTAACCTGGTAAGGTAAAATATATACTCCAGAGGAGAGCGCAATTGCCAACGTCCGGTCATTACCTAAACTCAAGCTTTTAATTACAAACATCCTATTGTTTGTTTCTTTTAGGTAATCGATATTACGGGTGTTATAAATGTTGTTGATTCTTCCAAGACCATAATCCGAGGCGAAGTACATCGTTTGTTTAAGGGTATCATAAAGCAAGTGCTTTATAACATTATATCTTTTTTTATCCTTTAACTGGATCTCTGAGGTCTTAAAGGTGTTTAAATCAAGAATGTTAATATTTCCTTCATCCATCCCTAACCATAACTTGTCGTGATTATCTTTAACTATACTTTTTACCAGATCACTACCTAAACCATTTGTTTTATTGACAACATAGAGGCGTTCGGCTTTCTGGGGAAGCATATAGATGCCGCTGGTGGTAGTAAACCACATATTATTTTTTGCGTCTTTGATGATCTGACTAGATGATATGTTTTTTAGATACTGCGTTGTTTTTCCTGAAGGTTCTACATGATAAATACCATTACTATTACTGAGCCATAAATCATCCTTTTTATTTAGAAAAAAATAGCCGGGATCATTATTCAATAGGGCAGTATCAATCTTTAACAAGAGCCGTTGGTTGTCACCATTTCTTATGTTAAGTCCTTTTTTATCAAGATAGCCCAATGTTTTATTGGGCAGGTTTAATATGGTTTTGTAAGATAGGGGGAGCGTGCCATGTGATGAAATCTTGAAAGTCTTGTTGTTGAAAATACGGACACATTCGTTGCTAAAAGCCCATATCGTTCCCAATTTATCTTCATGTATAAATGTACTTACATATGGGTGTTGCAGATCGGCAGAAATAAATTTCATAATTGTTTTTCCGTCCCACATCACCAATATATTTTTATTCGTGCCAAACCATATTCTTCCTTTACTGTCTTCAAAGAAAGAGACAATTACTGCGTTAAATTTTAGCAGTTTAAGTAGTTTTTCATTGGTTTCGTTGTATATTTTACCATTAAAAAAATAGCTTAGCTGTCCATTTAGTGCTAAAAACCAGATTCTGCCGCTTTTGTCTTCTTTTAGTTGCAAGATCTGATTATCGGGTAATCCATCATCAATAGAGAAATTCTCAAATATTTTGCCGTCAAACCTACTTACACCAGCATCTGTAGCTACCCAGATATAGCCTTTAGAATCCTGTAATGTATAATAACAATTGTTGCTTGGTAGTCCGTTTTTGGTGCTAAAGTGTTGTAGATTTGTGGTTTGTGAATAGCTGTTGGAGCTGATGGTCAACAACAGAATCATAAGGAATACAAATCTTCCTGTTAAGTTTAGCTGTTTATTTATCGCTGTCAAAACTAGTATATGATTTAATTTTGTCAAGGAAATCACTTGCGCGTCTTCTTGATACTGCAATTTTTTCTCCATTCTTAAGGATGACTTCAAGCCCATTTTTTGAATTGTATTCTTTTACATAATTCAAATTTACAATACTCGATTTATGGATCCTTATAAATTGGTTGTCAGGTAATATTTCTTCATATTCTTTTAGCACTTTGGAAACAGTGATTTTGTCCTTGTTTGATAAGTAAAAAATAGAATAATTACTATCTGCAGCAATATGAATAATATCGTCAATATTTACGAGGCTATAGCCTTGACCATTTGGCAAACTGATTTTACGAATCTCATTTCTTTCTGAAAGGCTTGCGGCAAGATTTTGCATACTCTCTGCACGACTGTTGTCGTTTTTGTTTAAGGCAATAAACTTCGCAGCTTTATCAACAGCAACTTTCAATTCATCGATATCGATAGGTTTTAATAGATAATCGAGCGCATTTGCTTTAATTGCTTTTAAGGCATATTGATCGTATGCTGTTGTAAAAATAACATGAGCTTTACTTGATTGTGCATAGGGGATTAGTTCGAAACCATTTTCTCCGGGCATCGCGATATCAAGAAAAATCAAATCAATAGTATGCTGCGAAAGTAGAAGGCGTGCTTCGACTACGGACTTAGCAATTCCGGATATGTGGATGCTTTCGCAATTCTCCTGTAAAAGAAAGTATAATGAAGAACGGGCAAATTCCTCATCGTCTACAATAATAGTATTTAGCACGGCTTTAATTTAATAGTGTGAATTTATTAAAAAAATGGCACAACAGGGCGCTTTTAATAAATATAAGCCGGACTGAAAACCGCTAGTCTCCTTCTTTCGTAAGTGAATCTGTAAAACGTCTTACTGAAAACCAATAATTTAACGATTATGAATCATGCGACGGCAAGGTCATAGTTACTGAAAAACTAAAGACTATGAAAAACTTACAGAAAAATGAACAGCTTGATGTGTTGCAAGAAGAAAGCAATATATTTAATGCCCGCTTGCAACGTCGTTCCTTTTTGCAATATGCAGGAGCCGGAGCAGCAGGAATTGCTTTAATTGCAGCTGGCTGCAAAAAAAAGTATCAGGATGATGACATGATGCCTACGGGTGTAACTTTAGATTTTAAGGATGATTTCGGGGTGTTAAACTATGCCTATGCTTTGGAACAATTGGAAGCTGCCTTTTATATCCAGGTAGCCTCCAATCCACCCTCTACATTTAGTGCCGCAGAAAAAACCTATTTCCAGGACATTCAATTTCATGAAATTGCACATAGAGAATTTTTTAAGAAAGCACTAGGACCTGCAGCTATTACTGGTTTAGAAGTCGATTTTTCGAGTATAAACTTTACCGATCGCTTGAGCGTTCTGGGGGCCGCCAAAGCTTTTGAAGATTTAGGGGTTGCCGCTTACAATGGTGCTGGTGTGCGACTAAAAAGTGATACCTATTTAATTTTAGCTGGACAGATTGTTTCGGTCGAAGCTCGTCATGCTGCATACATAAGGGATCTAATTTCGAACGGAAGTTTTGCCGATTTAACCAGTCTAACCGCACTTGGTTCAAATGACGCTGGTGGGCTAGACGGAGCTCTAGCACCTGATAAAGTGCTTGGAATAGCCGGAAAATACATCAAAACGAAAATTAACGTAATTAATCTTTAACCTTAAAATCAGAAATCATGAATATCGTAAATATATTAGAGGAAATTGAAAAGGTTGATGGAGAGATTTATGAGCGTTTAAATCCAAGAAGGGCTGCCATGAAGGATTTTTTTAACATGGGTAAAAAAATCTCTTTAGCTGCCTTACCGTTGGCAATGGGATCTATGTTTCAGAAAGCTTATGGGCAAACTACCCCAAGCACCGTTACAGATGTTTTGAACTTTGCTTTAGCATTAGAGTATTTGGAGTATCATTATTATAATCATGCGCTGGTTGCCGCTCCAACATTAGTTCCGGCAGGTGCACCAACAGCAGCAATTACTACCATTCGTAACCATGAAGATGCGCATGTAAAGTTACTAAAAGGTGCATTGGGTGCTGGAGCAAGAGCTGAAATCACTTACGCAATGACTGATTTTACTGCTGGAGGGATATTTACTGGTGTATATACAGATTACGTTACCTTTTTAAAAGTAGCATTGGGATTTGAAGATACGGGAGTTAGGGCTTATAAAGGTCAGGCTACCTTACTGAAAGGGAATGCAGTATTGACAACTGCTTTGCAAATTCACTCTGTAGAAGCGCGCCATGCGTCGCATATTCGTCAAATGCTTGCAGCAAATGGTGCAACAGGTTTAAAACCATGGATTAGTTTAGGGCCTGGTGGTATCTCAAATGATACTGGCGTTACGCAGGTAGATGCTGTTTATGCGCGTGAAAATAATGATGTACAGGCAGGGATTACCATTACAGGTATTGCAACCGGTGTAACTAAAGCAGCGGCAGTGGAAAGTTTTGATGAAACATTATCAAAAGCTGAAGTTGTTGCGATTGCTAACTTATTCTTGAGAACAGGATTTAAATTATAGTTTGTTTAAGTTTAAGGTGGGGAAGGGGGAAAGACCTCTTCCCTTTTTAATCAGCCTCCCTAAGCAGTCTCTCGAGTATCTCTTGAGTTAATCCATTTCTAGCGGCTTCCTCTTGAAGTTTTGTAATTGACCTCATGATTTCGGGTATTTCGGCAATTGCCCTTTTTGGATGTTCGATCAGCTCTTTTTCACGAGGACTAGTGTATGCTACTTTTGGTTCATTAATCACTAACGAATCATCAAAGTCATTAAAATAGCTTAAAAATTCTATAGGTGTTAATATTGGAATATTCTCAAAAGGGTTTAAAACTAATAAATCTTGATCGCCAGTTACAATACAACATGTATTGTGGTCTGTAGCAAGGTTAAGAAGCATATTGTCATTGTTGTCGCGACAAATTTTAAAATCAGATTTAACTTTCTTGAACTGCGCTTCTTGAGAAAATCTGTAAAGTATTTGTGTTCTTTCTAGTTTGGAAACATACTTATCAAATTTAGGTCTTAATAATACGCGTTCAAATTCAAAGAATGTTTCCTCAGAAAATAACAATATGCCATTGTAAATACAATACGCTAAAACTTTAGCAGAAATGGAGCTTCTAATAATGAAAGCACTAATTAATATATTAGTATCTAATACAAAACCCTTAGTCCTTACCATTCAATATCTCACTTAGAATTTCCTCGGTAAGCCCTCTTTTTTCTGCTGTATTTTGAACTTTCCTTATGAATTTAAGAAAATCTGCTGCTCTTTTTTGCGTGTAGGTAGACTTTAGTCCTTGTCCTTTTCTATCGGCTTCAATTGTTATTCTTTTCACGATATTCGATTTTGTTAAACATTAAACTAATCAAATATACTAAAGTATTTTTAAACTATTGTTATTTTCATTAAATTTAACTATTGGTTGTTTTTAGAAAAAAAGCACTAATAGTTAAATAAAATTTGATGGAAGAGTTTTTAATAATTTATTACCTGTTCTTCTAAATGATCCGGTAAATCGCGGTAGTTGTATTGTTGTCCACGTAACTGTGGTTCAAAACCCGCTTCCCTGATCGCATCCTGAATCCCTTTTGCTGTAAAACGATGCGGTGCACCAGCAGCAGAAACTACATTTTCTTCGATCATGATAGAACCAAAATCGTTGGCACCAGCATGTAAACAAAGTTCCGCTACGTTTTTACCAACGGTAAGCCATGAAGCTTGTATATTTTTAATGTTAGGTAGCATAATGCGACTTAAAGCCAACATTCTGATGTATTCATCACCAGAAACATTATTGCTGATACCCCTTAATCTCTTTAATAAAGTACCATCATCCTGAAAAGGCCAAGGTATAAAGGCCAGAAAACCTTTAGCATCAGCAGGTTTTTCACTCTGCACTTCTCTTATCCATACCAGGTGTTCAAAACGCTCATCAATGGTTTCAACATGGCCAAACATCATGGTTGCAGATGTGGTGATATCTAATTGATGAGCAGCTCTCATTACATCAAGCCATTCCTTTCCACCACATTTACCTTTTGATATCAATCGTCTAACCCTGTCATTCAATATCTCGGCACCAGCACCAGGCAACGAATCCATTCCAGCTTCTTTTAAAGCAGATAAGACTTCAGTATGAGAAAGTCCTTCCAATTTAGCTACGTGAGCAATTTCGGGTGGACCTAAAGCGTGAAGTTTTAAATCAGGGTATAGTTCCTTAAGGCGTCTAAATAAATCGGCATAAAACTTTAGGCCTAGATCTGGATGATGACCACCTTGTAACAACAACTGATCGCCACCTAATCTAAATGTTTCTTCTATTTTTTGTTTATAGGTTTCTATATCCGTGATGTAGCTTTCATCATGACCAGGTCTTCTAAAAAAATTACAGAATTTACAGTTGGCGATACATACATTGGTTGTATTTACATTCCTATCTATCTGCCAGGTTACCTTGCCACTTGGCACTTGTTTTTTTCTCAGTTCATTGGCTACATAAGCCAGTTCAGCAGTTGCTGCATGATGATATAAAAATACACCCTCTTCCTTTGTTAAAAAGTCGAAATGCAAGGCCCTGTGTAATAATTCGGCAGTATTCATACCACAAATATACCATAAGTTGTTTTTATCAATATAATTTGTTTGTCCTTTATTAAAAAGGATGATATTTCGGCTGCCCATTATTCCTATATTTGGCCCAATTATTTTCAATATATGGTAGATTTTAACCGTTTTACATTAGCCAATGGCTTGCGTGTTTTAGTGCACGAAGATGATACTACGCCTATGGCGGTGTTAAACATTTTATATGATGTTGGCGCCAGAGACGAAGAGCGAGACAAAACAGGTTTCGCGCACTTATTTGAGCACCTCATGTTTGGCGGATCAGTAAACATTCCAAGTTACGATGAACCTTTGCAAAGGGTAGGGGGCGAAAACAACGCTTTTACCAGCAATGACATTACGAACTATTACATCACTTTACCAGCGGTAAATATAGAAACTGCTTTCTGGTTGGAGAGCGATCGGATGTTGAGCCTAGCTTTTTCCGAAAAGAGCTTGGAGACTCAGCGTAATGTGGTATGCGAAGAGTTTAAACAGCGTTACCTTAACCAACCTTATGGTGATGTATGGTTAAAACTAAGACCCTTAGCTTATTCAACCCATCCTTATCGCTGGGCCACAATAGGTCAGGATTTAAAACAAATTGAAGATGCTAAAATGGAAGATGTTAAGGCATTTTTCCAAAAGCACTACAACCCGAAAAATGCCATAATGGTAGTGGGCGGAAATGTTAAAACTGAAGATGTAAGAGCGCTTGCAGAAAAATGGTTTGCCCCAATTCCTGCCGGAGAAAGATATCTTAGGGATCTGCCTCAAGAACCGGTGCAGACAGCTGAAAGAAGAGAAGTGGTACGTGCAGATGTTCCTTTGAACGCCATTTATATAGCCTTTAAAATGCCTGCAAGAAACGATAATGCATACCAAACATACGATCTGATGTCGGATGTGCTTTCACAAGGGCAATCTTCCAGATTGTATAACAGTCTGTTAAAAGATCAGCAGTTGTTTAGCGATGTTCATGCTTACATCACTAGTAGTATCGATGAAGGGTTATTTGTAATTGAAGGTAAGTTGGTCGAAGGCGTTAGCATAGAAACGGCAGAGGCAGCTATCTGGGCTGAACTCAACAAGCTTGTTGAAGCCGAGGTTACTGATGTGGAGATTACGAAGGTGAAAAACAAGTCAGAATCTATCATGGTATTTGCTGAAATGAGTTTGCTAGATAAAGCGATGAACCTTGCATATTATGAATTATTAGGAGATGCTGATGGTCTGAATACTGAAATCAACAAGTATCTTGCTGTAACACCTGCAGCTATTCAGCAGGCCGCAAAAGCTACCTTCAAGAAAGAACAATGCTCAACTTTACACTATTTAACTGCCCAAGATGCTTAATCGTACACTAGCCCCAGAATCGAAACTGGTTGATGAAATTAGTTTTATTGAACCTTTAAAACAAGTACTGGATAATGGTATACCGGTTTTTACCATCAATGCAGGTAAACAAGAGCTTGTTCGTATAGAATTTATATTTGAAAATGTAAATTGGAATGCCTCAAAACCACTCGAAGCAATTGCAGTCAGCCATTTAATAAACAATGGTACCAGTACGCTTAGCGCTAAGGAAATTGCCGATAAGGTAGATTATTATGGTGCTTTCCTCCAAACAGAGTATGGCGCAGATCAAACTTGTATTAAACTTTATACACTAAATAAACACTTGCAATCGGTGTTGCCAATTCTGCGCTCGATTTTAAATGAAAGTATCTTTCCTGAGCAGGAACTGGCTATTTTTATCCAGAATCAAAAGCAATCCCTACAGGTTAGCTTGCAAAAGAATGATTTCCTGGCAAGGAAAAGTTTTGCTAATGCACTCTTTGGCGAAACACCTTATGGTTCCAATATTCAGCCTTTGCACTATGATGATTTAAAAAGAGAAGATCTTTTAAATTATTTTAAAGCAGCATATAAACCTAAAAACTGTACTGTTTTTGTAGCTGGTAAGTTTGAAGAAGCAGAATTTAATATTCTGAATAGTATTATAGGTAAAGATTGGGATAACGATGCACCATCGATAACCAATAAGTTTAGTTTTACGAGTATTCACCAGGGAGAGATTTTTGTTGAAAAACCAGATGCCATTCAATCGGCAATCAGAATGGGTGCACTAGCCATTACCAGAAATCATCCTGATTTTCCCGGTTTTCAAGTGTTAAACTGTTTGCTAGGTGGTTATTTTGGTTCCAGGTTAATGGCTAATATTCGCGAAGATAAAGGTTATACATACGGTATTGGTTCAGCAGTAGCCTCTTTAAAAGACGCGGGTTATTTCTTTATTGCTACAGAAGTCGGCGTAGATGTATGCAGCAATACCCTTGCAGAAATTGAAAAGGAAATCAGTATCCTTAAGACTGATCTGGTACAAGATGGCGAGCTGGCTTTAGTCAGAAATTATATGTTAGGATCCATGTTAGGCAGCCTTGAAAATGCATTCTCCCATGCAGATAAGTTTAAGAATGTTTATTTCTCTGGACTGGACTACAGTTACTATGAAAACTACATTAAAACAGTAAAGTCAATTACTGCTGGAGATTTAAAAAATCTGGCAAATAAATACCTCAATACCGACAGCTTTACCAAAGTTGTTGTGGGTAAGAAATAAAATATATCCTGGCTAATCTATTTTAGCCAGGATACCTTTTTGTTTATCAGCTTGATATATTTTTTTATAAAAGGCAACAAGATCATTGTATTTTTCTGGCGGATAAATCGCATTTACCATCAGCTGTGTCCGGGTATATACTAGCGTATTATCCTTTGCAACTACCTTCGCCGTATACTTTCCAAATTCTGATTCAATAGCAATATCTTTAGGCATAAATTCTACTTTATATCCTTTTGGTATGGTGTAAATGATCTCATCCTCATCTTTATAGCCATATTTAATGCTGAAAAAGGTTTTGCGCGCTTCCAAAGCCGTTACCGTATTTTCTTGTCTGTTTAACAGATTTAGCGTTAAAAATAGCTTATCGCCACCTTTGGTCAGCAATTGCGAAGATTTTAACTCGATTTGTTCATGAAGTATAGGGCTGTCTTTATCTGGTTGAGTAATGTTCAATGTTGCAATCTGCACATTTGGGATGCTTAAAGTGTTCATTACCCTTTTTCTCCGGTCCGTAGGTTCCATCAATAGTAGGCCAATATGATCTTCGTACTGTGCATTTTTATATTGAGTTTCAATATTGATATTTGCAGAACCTTCTTCATCTAACATTACTTTTGCATTGCGATGTTGAAGGTTACTAGATGGAGTATATGTAGGCGTTTGAACCAGTTTACCACCCTCTTCTGTAACTAATAAAACAGTCCTGTTCGAATTGTCGTTTCCAATAAAACCTGCAGGTGTGTATGGACTGGTGCATTCCAGCCAGGTAGTGTCTTTTTCAAGAGGAACGCAAAGGATCATGTGGTTAGCCTGATTCATACTGGCATAGTTCTTATTTAAAGAAGGTAAACCATTACCAATAACAACAAGGTTGGATTTTATGCCTGCTTCCTGTAACAAAGCCTTCATGTAGTTAGACAAGCCTTTGCAGTCGCTATAATTCACAGCCGATACTCTCTCAGCTGTAATTGGTTTAAAACCTCCAATGCCCAGTTGTACACCTACATACCTGGTATTCGATTGCAGATAGTTGTACAATATTTTTATTTTTTCTTTGGGCGTTTTTGCATCTTTAACTAAGGATTGGATTTTAGCTTTTGCCACCTCAGGCAACACTTGCCCTCCATTACTCAGGTTGAAAATCCATGAGCCAAGGTTTTTCCAGTTTTCGATGTTGGCTTTCGAGTGGTCAAATTCAAACTCATTAGGGGCCACATTTACCCAAGGCATAATATTTCTTAAGCCAATACTCATGGCTTCAAACTCTGCCGCAGGGATATTTTCGCAGTTCCATTTGTAGTTTATTTTGTCTTTTACCTTTAACGAATCCGTATTTAGTCCTTTACTTTTCATGTATTTAAAAGTCATGGTCTCAGGAATCTTAAAGGTATAATTTGATTTTTCTATAGCAATATCCCATGTGCTTGCCGGATACCATGTTGGATAATTGAGAATCCCATTATAATCCACCGTGTAACTAAACTCTATCGTATATGGAAAGCTGGTATGTAAAAAATCAAGGTACTTGATCCTGTCATCCTGATACAGGGTACCATCAGAAACTGCACTCTTGTCTTTGAAATCCGCATTTTTATAATCTTTTATTTTATTGCCTTTTTCATCATATAGTGAAGCTTTTAAATTGGAAATACTCGAAAATTTATCATAATATTCACTCATTCTTGAGGAGCTCTCACCATTTTTATTTAAAATGGTCATGGCCGTTTTATAAGTTTGTACGGCAGTTCCCTGGTCCTTTACCTCATAAATTAGTTCTTCATTTCTAATAATCACAGATGCATTATGAGTTAAATTTGCTGGAATTTTGCTCACATCATAGATTCCTTGTGCTGTAACCTTTGCAAAAGCAAACAAGGCGGTTATAAAAAGTATAGATCTTCTCATTAGCTTTTCTTAAACACAATTTGTTCGGCCTGTTTTCTAACAATGTTTTTAAAAAGTTCTTTTAAATCATAATACTCTTCAGGAGAGAAAGTCGCTTTTTTAATAGATATTTTGCTGGTGATCATAATTTTGTTTTCCTCAGCCGCAAAGATGAATGTGAAGGATGCAACATCATTAGGCACTATTATTTTTTCATTTTTGGGAGTTTTGTCAAGTTGATAGCCTTTAGGGAAATCAACTGTAATGCGATAGTTCTCTTCAGTAGGAAAGGCAAAATCAACAGGGAACTTTCTTTCCTCCAATTTAAATGGATTCTCTTTAGTTCTTTCGAAAAGTAAGGGGGTGAAATAGGCTAGATTTCCCGCTTCTTCTACATTATCTTCTAGCATAACATCCATGGTCTCAATCAGCGGAGCATTAAGGTTATCAAGATCTTGAACTTTGTAATTTTGTATGCCAAGTCCTGGTTTATCAGTTTTATAACTTTTTAGAAAATCGGTTTCATTAGTTGCCGACCGATATTTGTCTCTACGGTTTAAGGCCTCATAGTGGGTAGATGCTAAATAAAGCTTTCCACTGAGTTTGTTCTCCTTACTTAGCGTAAGCATTAGATTTATGTTTCTTTTACTCAGTCTGTTCTCCTCAGTAGATATCCACGTTGCATTTTCATCTTTTAGATTTACTTTAAGTCCCTGATGGTTCAGGTTATTATATGCGATCAGGTCAGTGGTATGGTCCTTATCTGTAGCATCCAAAAGGATCATTTTATCTCCAATTTCGGCCTGAATAATAACATTGTTAAATTCGGTAAGCATAGGCATTCCAGGGTGTGCTCCATTTCCTCGAGTGCTCAATAATACTGGAGAAGCAGTAATATTCGCTTCGGTTAGCAGGTTAAGTAAACAAAGGTTAATATCTGCGGTATTTCCTGTTTTCTTTTCAAATATAGTTTTAGGATTCGTTTCCGAAGTATACATATTATAATCATCATTCCATTTGATGTTATTTTTGACATAGTCAAAAATAAGCTGCATTACAGTATCAGGCTTCGTTTCCCCTTTTAATATGTCTTTTAATATGGTTTTGCTATGGCCTCTTTTATTAATAAAGCTTCCAAAATTCTCCTCATCTTTTAATCCTTTAACAATTTTAGGCCATGACGAGGTAAACTCTCTATATACTTGACCAGGAATGGTAATCGAACTCAACTCAAAACCTACCTTGCTCACATAATCCTCCATGGTAGTGATGTAGTTCTCCTGTTTTAATCCGGGGATATTTTCTGCCTGATAATGAAGATGTACTGATTGTAAGTTTATCGCTTGGCCGTTAATGAAAAACGATTGATTGGTAATGTCTCTTGTGGGATTTAAATATACATACCCAGCTGCGTTTACTTTGTATTTGTAATATTCAGGAATGGTGATGTCATATTCAGAATATAAGGTCGGAATGGCTCTTTGGAAATACCATGACCTTAGTGTGAAAATAAAATCAGAAGATATTCTGTATTTATATTCAACAATCGATCCTTCTTTTACATTTGGGAGTGCAAATTTTTTAAGGGTATAGTTTTTATCCTGTTTTTCCGAAAACTTGGCATCTTTACTTAATTTACTAGGCACTATTTTGCCGCCTTCAAGGTTATAGGTGGCGGCCTCCATATAGTCTAATTTCGTTTCGTCAGTGTTTTGTTTGTAAAACTGAAGCTCCAGATTGGCATAATCATACCCAGTTTTATTAATGATTTTGTAGCGCGTATGTCGTTCAAAAACGTAGACGAAATCACCTGTTTTAGGGCTGAGTTCAAAATAACCTTTACCTACATCAAATAATGCTATAGCGGAAGCTGCAGAATCTACACCACTTACTTTGGTGTCAAATTCTTCAAGGCTTATTTTGCCATACTTAAATGTTTTTGGCTTAGTTGGTTTTTCTTGTGCGAATGAAAATGTACCTATTACAAGTAGGCACAGCATTAGTGCGGTTCTTTTATTCATGAAGGCGATAATTTGTCTATACAATTATACCGTATATCACGAAAAGAAAAGAATTTATTTACTTAATTTTTAGTAGAGTAACTACACCATCCATTGTTGCAACCAAAACTGCATTTTTACTCAATACATTTACGGTATTAACCATTGAGTTATCGATTTTGTGTGCCCATAAAGTTTTACGCAATTCAGGATCAAAAGCATAAACTACACCGTTTCTTGTGCCGAAGAATACCTGCTTATCTTTTGCAATTAGCATAGAAGGAGCATGTTCATAACCAAAGTTCATATTCAATCTCCAGGCTACGCCCGGATCGGTTGTTTGCGTCTTATAAGCTACAATGTCGTTATTCATGGTTTTACCAAAGATCATGGAACCATCTTCAGATATACCTATAGATTCCCTTACAGTAGCGTCTTTGTTTTTCCACAGAGAAGTACCTGTATTGGCATCTATGGCATTCAGCACCCGGTCAGGAGTAGCTACATAAATGATGCCCTTGTGCGCTACAGGTGTACACATTGCTGGCGAAAACATGCGGTTTGCATGACCATTATTCCATTTCCATAACAAAGCTCCGTTGCGTTGATTTAAGGCATATAAATGCCTGCCCCATGACCCAAAGACCACTTTGCCTTCGTATAATAAAGGTTTGCCAACAATGGTTCCCTCAACACCTTTGAAAGCCCATAGTTGTTTCCCTGTCTTGATATTGATGGCCCTGAAGTGGTGGTCGGTTCCTCCAATATAAACTATATCGCGGTCAATTATAGCTGAACCCAAAACGGCAGCTCCCGTCTTCAATTTCCAAATCCGCTGACCAGTATTAACGTTAAGCCCATAAATGTGGCCATCTCCTGATCCAATTACCACGATATCATCAGCTATTGCTGCTGAAGAATAAATAGCCCCATTTGTTTTGAAAGTCCACTTTTTGCTGCCATCTTCTATATTTAAGGCCTCTACTTCGCCAATGCTGTTTCCAAATATGACCAGCTTGCCGTCTGTTGCTGGGGTAAGCACCACATTGGCAGGAGCATGGTAAGTCCAGACTTTTGTAACTTCTGGATAAATGGTATTTAGCAAGTAAGAAGGTCTTTCAACATTAGCTGTGCCTGTTGCCCTAAATTTTCCCAATGCAATTTTTCTCCATGGCTTTTCTATCGTTATTCCAGGTTTTTTAACCGCAAATAATACTGAGTCGTCCCGCATAGTTACAATATTATAGCCGCCTAGTGTATCCTTCGCCCTTAGGTTAGAACGCCCCATGGTTCCTGGTACTCCTTCAAAATTAAGTGCCTGATTAGAATGGCCATGTCCACATATGGCGTATTGAATGTTATAATCTTTTATCCTGTCTATAGCTTCATACCAGTTGTCTAAACTATTGTCAATAGGGTAGTGGTTAATAAAAACCAGAGGCATGGTCGCTGGCGTATTTTTTAGTACTTTATCTAACCAAACAACGGCATCTCTGGGAATGTGACCGTCAGACATTCTTACATATGGTCCGGAGGCGCAGGCAATAAAACGATAGCCATTATGATCAAACGTAAACTTATCATCGCCAAATGATTTAATAAAATCAACACCACCCGATTCCGACCATCCTGTATCATGATTGCCAGGGATCACATGATATGGTTTTTTTAATCCACTTAAAATTCTCTTAGCCAGCTTAATCTCTAATTTAGTTCCCATTTCGGTTACATCACCAGTAACGACTATAAAATCAAGATCAGTTTGTTTGTTGATATCATGTACAGTTCTTCTTAAATCCTCTTCAGCAGTAGCAGTTCCAATGTGGGTGTCAGTAACAAATGCATATTTAAAAGTCTGGGCATTTACACTAAAAAAGAAGGTGATAAAAATGAGGAGAGAGGAAAGCTGCTTCATGTTTCAGTTAGATTTGTATTGGGTCAATTTACATCTTTTTGATAACAATGGGAGTCATTATATACATTGGTTTCTGATAAGGTGTTGCTGGCTCAGAATAGGGAAGACCATTTTATTTGATTAGCGTTTAACTATAATGCTAAAAAATAAAAGGACAGCTCAAAAAAGGTTAACAATCTTTAACATTGGCAGATGGATAGTTAATTTGATTGTAATCTTTTGGTTCAATCAGACTATATTCTAGAAACTGTTGCGTAATCACAACAATAATAGTATCTTTGCCCGGCAAATAGTAACTCTTAAATTATTTGCTATGCAACTCGATCCCAATAAATTTATTGCCGAAGGACTAACGTACGATGACGTATTATTAGTACCAGCTTATTCTGAAGTTTTGCCACGCGATGTGGATACCGGAAGTTTCTTAACCAAAAAAATACGTATTAATGTTCCTATAGTTTCTGCTGCTATGGATACTGTAACCGAAGCTGGTTTGGCTATTGCCATTGCCCAGGCTGGTGGTATCGGTATGCTGCACAAGAATATGAGCATTGAACGTCAGGCAGAGGAGGTAAGAAAAGTAAAGCGCTCAGAAAGTGGAATGATCCAGGATCCGGTTACTTTAAATGCAAATGCTAAAGTTGCTGATGCGTTCCAGATCATGAAAGACTTTAAGATCGGTGGAATTCCTGTTATCGATGCCGATAACAAACTGGTAGGTATCATTACCAATAGAGATCTGCGTTTCCAGAAAGATATGCAGCGCAAAGTTTCTGAAGTGATGACCAAAGAAAATCTGATTACTGCTGCTGAAGGTACAACCCTTTTGCAAGCTGAAGAGATTTTACAGGATTATAAAATTGAAAAACTGCCTGTTATTGATAAAGAAGGTCGTCTTGCCGGATTGATCACTTTTAAAGACATTCAGAAATATAAAAATTACCCTAAAGCTTGTAAAGATGAGCGCGGGCGTTTACGCGTTGGTGCTGCTGTAGGTGTTGCCGCAGATAATATTGATCGTGTAGCAGCACTAGTGCAGGCTGGAGTTGACGTAGTAACGGTAGATACCGCCCACGGTCATTCTAAAGGTGTAATTGATATGGTGAAAGCCATTAAAGAAAGATGGCCTGAATTGCAGGTAATTGCAGGTAATATTGCTACAGCTGATGCCGCACTTGCTTTGGCAGCTGCTGGTGCTGATGCCGTTAAAGTTGGTATTGGTCCAGGTTCTATCTGTACTACAAGGATCATAGCAGGGGTAGGTGTACCTCAGTTGTATGCTGTATTTGAATGTGCTAAAGCACTTGAAGGAACAGGGATCCCAGTTATTGCCGATGGTGGTATCAAGCAAACAGGAGATATTGTTAAAGCTTTAGCAGCTGGTGCAAGTGCAATCATGGCAGGTTCATTATTTGCAGGTGTAGAGGAATCACCAGGTGAGACCATCATTTACGAAGGTCGTAAGTTTAAATCTTACCGTGGTATGGGTTCTGTAGAAGCGATGCAACAAGGATCTAAAGATCGTTATTTCCAGGATGAGACTGACGTAGTTACTAAATTGGTACCAGAAGGTATTGTAGGTCGCGTACCTTACAAAGGAACATTAGCCGAAGTAATTTATCAATATGTTGGTGGTTTAAGAGCCGGAATGCACTACTGTGGTGCAGCTACAGTTGAAGATTTACAGAAAGCTAAATTTGTTCGTATCACTGCTGCAGGGATGAGAGAAAGTCATCCACACGATATTTCAATTACTAAAGAAGCACCTAATTACTCACGTTAGTAATTAGTGATAACTAGAAAAGGGCTGTTAAATAATTTTTTTAACAGCCCTTTTTTTTATAAAAATTCGTCCTTTTTAATCTCCCAGGTCCAGGGCTTTTTAAAGCTGTTAAAAGTGCGTAGCGTTTTTATCGTTAATGGCTGATCAAAAATGTTGTCTTTCAGCGTGCTATCGTTCATCGTTCCAGTTACCACTTTTCGCGTTTTATTTATAAAATCATATCGCTTGTCATTCATTTCTCCCGAACCAGAATGATAGGCAAGATTGTTAGCCTGGACTAACTGCCAGTCTTTATCTAAATATTTAAAGCTATAATTTAATTTCCAGCGCCAGTTTCCGCCACCCTCAAAAGATAATAAAAGTTGGTTAGCCTGAATGTGCATGGGCCGTAAGGGATCGCCCATGGCTCCTCCTTCTTCCGATCTTAGCATGAAATTGTTGTTTTGAGTGGCTAGTCTGTATGCGCCGTTAGTAGATTTTTTAAAGTAAATGGCCAGTATTCTGGGTTTTTGTACCTCTGTTATGAGCTCCGTATCGTTATCCCCATAAGCTCTGCTCTCCTTCACTGGTCTGTAAAATTCAACTACAAAGGCCATGTCTTTTATGTTGTCGTTATTTAGGTCCCCATATACACTGTCTATTACTTTCCAATTGGAAGGGGTAAGAGATGCCAGCGATTTTCCGGAAGCTGGAAGTTCAGGAAATATAAAAGGTTGAGCATATATAGCTGTATGGCAAAGCAAAAAAAAGAGGATTAGTTTGATCTTCATTCGTTGGTATTTGTTTTTTTCGTCACAAACTATAAACGATAATTATGCCACAATAGTGTTTTGGAGATTAGGCAATGGCAGCTCAAAGCAAAATGAAACTAACCTGCCACTTAGCTTTACGCTTAATTCACTTCCATTTCCTTTAATATATTCCCTGCACAAATGGAGTCCCAGACCTATGCCTTTTTCATGACCAGTGCCATAAGTGGCTTCAAAAGCCCCAGGGTTGGTAATGCTCTCGATATTTAGCGAATTTGTTTTAGAAATGGTGTTGTTTACACAGATTTTTATAGCAGATTCATGAGGGCTTAAAGTAATGTCAATTCCGTGAGAAGAGGGGGTAAACTTTATGGCATTATCGATGAGGTTACGAAGCACCAATTGGATCTGATTCTCATCCGCGAATACCATAGATTGATCGGCTGCATGCAAATTGATGGTGATTCCCTTTGATTGTATAAGTGGTGAATAAACTAGCGCAAGATCTTCAATAAGTTGTTTGATGTTGAAGGCTGTCGGAACGGTTTTAACGCCCTCCATTTGGCTTTGTGCCCAATACAAAAGATTATTGAGTGTGTTGTGTATGGTATCTATATTTTTCCGGTTTTCATTCAATAGTATTTTAAGCTCATCCAGCGAAAGCAGATCCATGTCTTTTAAGGCGAAAATGCTGATTAAGCTACTAAAAGGACTTCTCAAGTCATGGGCAATGATGGAAAACAACTTGTTTTTCACCCCATTCGAAGCCTCCAATTGCGCAATAGTTTCACTAAGCCTCAAGGTTCGCTCTTCTACTAGCTTCTCCAGTCGTTGATTTTGTGTTTGTATTAAAGAAAAATTCTCATCTCTCACCTGTTGTTCGCTTCTTATTATGGTCCGGTAACGATCACCAAGGGCAAAAGCAAGTAGCAGCAGTTCAATAGTAGAACCTATAGGAACAAATTCAAAGGTGTAGTCATGATAAGTGAGCACTCCGGCTAGACTTAATACGACTGCAATAACGGTTACCGTGATAAATGACCAAGCTAAAATGTAATATTTTGCAGGTTTATGCCCCTTTTTATAAGCAATAAGTCCGGAGGTCCATAAAATGACGGCGCCGGCCATAGTAACCACCTGCGCCATATGTGAGGCAATGCTTTTAAATCCGGCAATGCTCGCACATAACATTACAATACTGCATAAAAGGAGGAAATTACAGGCATGAACCAATAATTTAGATACGTTTTTGAGGTTTAGGAATTTTTTAGAAAATAGTATGGATGCTATAATGGATATGGCGAGGAAAGCATGAGGGTAGTGGTTAAGTAAAATTCGTGCATCTTGGCCAAATAAATAGCTGTACCCTCTTAAATACATGACCATATAAATGCCCAGCGAAAAAACATATAAACTGTAATATAAGTAGGTGCTGTCTTTTAAACTGAAATAGAGAAAAAAGTTAAATAGCAATAGGGTAAGCAATATGCCCAGGTATATAATTTGAAGGTTGTTCTTTATTGATTTTCCAGGTATAAAATTATCGGAACTAACGATCTTAATAGGTACAATAAGTATGTTATTGGTCTTTAGCTTAAGCCATAACTTGGTTATTGTATGGCTTTGGGGAGGTAAATCGAAAATGTAATTATTGGTTGCAATTACTCCAGGTATTGATCGAACAATTGAACCGG
The DNA here is from genome assembly GCF_005144565.1 of Pedobacter hiemivivus. Taxonomy (NCBI): domain Bacteria; kingdom Pseudomonadati; phylum Bacteroidota; class Sphingobacteriia; order Sphingobacteriales; family Sphingobacteriaceae; genus Pedobacter; species Pedobacter hiemivivus. The sequence continues at coordinate 335,527 of NZ_SWDX01000003.1, read as the reverse complement.
CAGTCCTATATACTATCCCTGTCTCAGTGTGCGTATAAAAATCAATATGGTCAATATTAGGAATATCCAAGACTAAATAATCTCTGTTGGTGGCACTGCTGATATAATCTATCTTGATCCAGAAAGCAGATTTCGTATTTCCGAAATTTAGGATCTCAGTTTGCCCTTTTTTAAATTGCCCTTTTTTTAATAAAATCTGGATCTGATCAAGCGTAAGCTGGGCACTTTTGTCCTCAAAATAAGAGATGTGCTTGCCTAGGTTACAGTCCCTTAGATTGCTATCTAAATGGATAACTTGTTCTGAACCATAACCGTTAAAGTGCCCGAAAAGAATAAATAATAAGATGAGAACCGCATAAAACTTAATAAGGACTACTCTAATGTAAACAAATTGCCGTACAAATTAAATTTAAGTAATAGAATTACACTGTATTTCGTATGAGGTAGATTGTCTCATCAAAAAAGCCGTATGAGTGGATAACCACTCGTACGGCTTCGATGTGAATATGTTGTGGCTAAAGGTTAACCGAATTACCACCATTTTAATGGAAGCTCAATCTGAGCAACCGAACTAACTATTAAATCAGGCTTAAAGGCATAATTAGTTAATTTTTCCTTTTTTGCGATGCCAGAGAGTACCAATATGGTTTTATAGCCCATTTGTACACCACCTTGAATATCTGTTTCCATCGTATCACCAATTACAGTCGTTTCTGCAGTTTCCAGACCTAAATATTTACGAGCTGACCGCATCATCACCGGACTAGGCTTACCAATTACAAAAGCTTTTCGGCCTGTTGCTTCTTCAATCATAGCAGTCGTTGCTGCAATTCCTAAGTTACTCCATCCCGGTTTTTTTGGCGAAGGGTCTCTGTTGGTGGTGATGAATTTTGCACCTGCCAGAATCATGTCTACCGCGCGCTGAACCATTTCTAAAGTAAAGTTTCTGCCTTCTCCCAAAACAACAAATTCTGGATCAGTATTAACCAGGTTGATGCCGTTTTCATGTAAGCTGGTTAATAAGCCACCTTCACCCAAAACATAAGCAGTACCATGCTTGCCTTGGTCGCCCAAAAACTTACCTGTAGCCATCGCACTAGTGTAAATATGGTTTTCAGTAACTTCAATGCCAAGGAGTTTGAGTTTTCGTACCGAATCGAGTCTTGTGCGCTGACTGTTATTCGTCATAAAGGTAAAGGGGATATCATTTTTAATCAAGCCATTGATGAACTTATCTGCGCCTTCAATTAAAGTTTCACCGCTATAAATAACTCCATCCATGTCTATCAAAAGTCCGTGTTTCATATGTTTCTTGCTATGCGTTTTAAAAGTAAAAATGATAAAAAAAAATCTCGTTTAGGCACAGCAAATATAGTATTATGAAAGCAAACTCGGATGCGCTACCGATACATTATACAGGTCATACCAGTCTTGATGATCCAAGTCTATCGTAAAGGCATTCGCTGCATTTCTAATCCTTTGCTCATTGGTGGTACCAATAAGTGGCAATGCTCCTAATTTTACCAACCAGGCTACTGCAAGAGATTCAATATTAGCACTGTACTTTACGCTCAGTTCTTCCAGTTTCTCACGAACCTTTACCGCCTGCGGATCAGTGCCAGCAGCAATTCTACCTTCGGCAAGTGGGGCATAAGCCAATGGACGCATGTAGCGTTGCTTAATGTAGTCAAGCTGACCATTGTCTAAAGCCTGAGTGCTGAGTAAGTTCAGTTCAATATGATTGGTCACAATTGGTTTGGTTAAATAAGAAGCCAGTAGCTGATGTTGAAAAACAGAGAAATTCGCTACCCCAATACTCTTAATTTTTCCAGAGTCTTTTAGCTTCTCCAAAGTTAAAGCCGTTTCTTCAAGGTTTGAAATCGGGTCAAGCTTATCCAATAAAAAGATATCTAGATAATCCGTTCTCAGTTTCTTTAATGATGATTCTACACTTTTAGTGATGTGTGCAGCCGAAGTGTCATAATGTTTAACCCTGATATCTGGGTTTTGTGCATCCGGTACCCTTAATCCACATTTACTAAATAGAACCACTTCTTCTCTTTTAAACAAGCCTTCTTTAAGCAAATCGCCAAATAGCGATTCACATTGGTAAGAACCATAGTTGTCACCATGTTCAAAAGTGTTGATCCCTAGTTCTAAGCAAAGCTGCACCGTTTTTTTTAAAACATTAGCAGTATCTTTTACTTCATTCCATCTGTAAAAACCGTAAACCGCAGGAGAAACTTTGGGGCCTGCATCACCCATATATATTTTTTGCATGTGCTGATCTATTTAATTGAGCTCAATGTCGCTTTTTTACCGAACATATCAAATAGAAAATTGGCTTTCTTTTTTAAACTACCAAAGAAATTTATACCTTTGAAATTCATCTGATGATATGATGAATTTAACCTAAGTAATTTGATTAAGAGAAAATCACTTGCAGACGAAGTTGCCTCCAAAATACAGGAGCAAATTTCTTTTGGGAAATATAAGGTAAATGAAAAACTGCCTATTGAACCAGAATTGATGAAAGGCTTCGGTGTGGGCCGATCTACCATTAGGGAGGCCATAAAGATATTGGCCAATTCCGGCCTGCTTAGGGTACAACAGGGGATAGGTACCTTTGTGGAGCAGTCTACCAGCAACCGGGAGCCCATGGAGCAGCGACTGAAGCGCGCCAATGTTCAGGACTTAGATGAAGTGCGGCAACTACTGGAGATGAAAATTGCAGAGAAGGCCGCCATGAACAGAACAGATTCAGATATCATTGCCATCAAAGCACATTTAGAAAACAGGAAGAAATCTGCTGCTGCAGGTTTGATAGAAGATTGCATTGAAGCTGATGTGCAATTTCATATTGCCATAGCCGAGGCTTCTAAAAATGAGATTCTGGCCGATCTTTATCGGTCTACGTCTATACATCTCAAAAATTGGTTTCTACAGATTTACCCTGATACCGCAGTATTTGAAGAGACTTATGCGCTCCACGAACAATTGTTAAAAAGTATTATCGCAGGTGATGCCAAAAAAGCATGGAGCATCGCAGCAAAAATAATCGGACACGTATCCCAATAAAACATGAAAGAAACAGCTACTACCGCTACTATTGATCCTAAACAACTGGCCCAGCAAACGGTCTTTTCTATTTTATTTACCATCAGTTTTTCCCATCTGATCAACGATATGCTACAGGCTGTAATTCCAGCTGTGTATCCAATATTGAAAGATAAATTTAGCCTTAACTTTACTCAAATCGGACTGATTACCTTAACCTATCAGCTTACTGCCTCTATTTTACAACCATTTATTGGCTTTTATACCGATAAAAGGCCAAGACCATATTCTTTGGCTATTGCTATGGCCTTTACCCTTGTTGGTCTGGTTGCCGTATCTTTTGCCTCTAGCTTTATAAATATATTGCTGGCTGTAAGTTTAATCGGTATAGGCTCGTCAATATTCCATCCCGAAGCATCAAGAGTAGCTCATTTGGCTTCTGGCGGCAAAAAAGGATTGGCCCAATCTATTTTTCAGTTGGGTGGAAATGCAGGAAGTGCAATTGGTCCTTTACTTGCCGCAATAATTGTAGTGCCTCATGGACAATTCTATATCATTTGGTTTTCATTGGTCGCCATTATTGGCATGGTAATCCTCTCCAGAATTGCGCAATGGTATCAGCAACAGCTCGCCTTTAAAGCAAAAAATAAAGGCGTCGTTACTGAAGAAATCAAACATACATTTACAAAGAAACGTGTGGCGTTTTCGATGGGGATTTTATTGATGTTGATCTTCTCAAAGTACTTCTATATGGCCAGTATGACCAGTTATTATACTTTTTATCTGATTGATAAGTTCCATGTTTCAGTACAGGAATCGCAGATTTATCTATTCGCATTTTTAGGTGCGGTGGCAGCGGGAACGCTAATCGGTGGACCACTGGGTGATCGTTTTGGAAGGAAATATATCATTTGGATTTCTATACTTGGTGCTGCACCATTTACTTTGTTACTGCCATTTGTCTCTTTATTCTGGACGGGCGTGCTCTCCGTTATCATTGGTGTAATCATTGCATCGGCCTTTTCGGCCATCCTGGTTTACGCTACAGAGCTAGTTCCTGGAAAAGTAGGAATGATTGCCGGGCTGTTTTTTGGCTTTGCCTTTGGTATGGGGGGATTAGGCTCAGCCTTTTTGGGCAAACTGGCAGATCAGACCAGTATTACCTACGTGTTTCAAATCTGTGCTTTCCTTCCATTAATAGGTATAATTACAGGCTTCCTACCTAATATTGAAGGTAAGAAGAAACGATAGCTATCGGTAAATCGCAAATAGGTTATTATAAAGGATAAGCGGTGTCACTCTTCGTTTCTGAAAGTACAAAAAAGCTTTGTACCGTACTTACGTTGGGTAGAGTGGCCAGCTTATTCCTCAAAAAAAGATGATAGGCATCCATGTCGCTCGTTGCAATACGCAGGATAAAGTCATACGCACCGGTCATCTGAAAGCATTCCATCACCTCGCTAAACTTAGCCACTTCAGTCTCAAATTCTACTAAAGTCTCCGCAGTATGCGCCTTCAAAAATACGTGGGAAAACGCAATGAGATTCCTGTTGATTTTCTTTCTGTCCAGGATGGCAACAATACGTTGGATGTATCCCTGTTCCTTTAAACGCCTGATCCTTTCGTGCACCGTTGCAATAGATTTGTTGAGCTTAAATGCTAGCTCTTTATTGTTTAATGTGGCATCTTTCTGTAAAAGACGTAGAATTTCTAGATCAATTGGGTCTAAAACGTTTTGCATATTAACTTGCTGAAATGAAAAAAAAACAGTCTGCCTTGGTAAAATTTAGGGTAGACTGAAAGAAATTACTATTAATCGTTATTTTTCTGTAAAATTTCTGGAAATAAAGGTAAGCATTGTTATTATAACTTGTGTTATTGATTTTTACCGAATAATTATTTAATCAAAAACATGTTAGTCGAAACTAAAGAGCAGGCTTGTTTAACTGCTGATCTTACCAATAAATTTGAGCACTTATGGCACCTTGTAGGAAATACACCGATGCTGGAATTGCAATATGTGTACAAAGGAAAGCCGGGAAAAGTTTATGTTAAGTGCGAGCACTATAACCTTACAGGAAGCGTTAAAGATAGAATGGCATTGAACATTATGTTCGAAGCTTATAAATCATGTGCGATTAAGCCAGGCGATACCATTATCGAGGCTACTAGTGGTAACACTGGAATTGCTTTTGCAGCTATAGGTAGAGCTTTAGGACATCCGGTTAAGATCATTATGCCAAACTGGTTAAGTAAAGAGCGTATTGATATCATCAGAAGTATGGGCGCAGAGGTTATCCTGATCAGCAAAGAAGAAGGTGGCTTTTTAGGAAGTATTAAAATGTGCGAAGAACTTGCTGAAGCAGGAAACGTGTTTTTGCCAAGACAGTTTGAAAACCGCTACAATGAAGAAGCTCACGAGAAAACTACAGGAATGGAGATCTGGGAGCAATTGAAATTAAATGGTTTAACACCTGATGCTTTTGTAGCTGGAGTTGGAACTGGTGGTACTGTAATGGGTGTTGGTAGAGGATTAAAATCTAAAAATCCAGCAATTAAAATTCACCCTTTGGAGCCTGCTGAAAGTCCGACTTTAACAACAGGATATAAAGTGGGTAGTCACCGTATTCAGGGTATCTCTGATGAATTTATTCCGGAAATTGTAAAGCTGGATGAATTGGATGAGGTGATTCAGGCTAATGATGGTGATGCAATTATCATGGCACAAAAACTAGCTAAAGAGCTTGGTTTGGCTGTAGGTATTTCATCAGGTGCAAATGTGATCGGTGCAATTAAGCTAAGAGAAAAAATGGGTGATGCTGCAGTAGTAGTAACCATCTTAAGTGATAGCAATAAGAAATACCTGAGCACTGATTTGGTGAAAGAAGAAACGATTAAAGATTCATTCATCTCTACCGATACCGTGTTTACAGGATATCAGCCAATTTGCCGTTTAAAATAGTATAGTATTCAACTTTAAAATAGTTTTTTAATGCGACTAAACCACAACATATTAATTAGTTTACGTGTACTCATCGTAGGTCTTTTTATATTTTTCGGCACTGCGGGTACTGTGTTTGCACAGGAAGCAGACACTTCGACTGCTGATCTTGAATTTACTGAGATTGCGCCCGAAGAAGCTCCTAAAGTTGATACGGCTGTAGTTGCTCCGGCAACAACGGTAAGCGATACCACCAAAACAGCAGCGGCAGCAACTACAAAGACCGATGCAAAAGCTAATAAAGCAGAAAAGGAAAAAACCTTATGGGAAACCTTTATTGCAGGATTAGTAGGTGGGTTTTTAGCATTTTTGATGCCTTGTATCTTTCCAATGGTTCCATTAACCATTAGTTACTTTACAAAAAGAGCCGGAAGTAAAAGCAAGGGCATTGGTCAGGCTTTAATTTATGGACTATCTATTATTGTCATCTACGTAGCTTTTGGCTTGTTGATTACCGTAATATTTGGCTCTGCAGGGTTAAATGCTTTAAGCGCCAGTGGCTTATTTAATTTCTTATTCTTCATCCTACTCGTAGTGTTTGCCATCTCCTTCTTTGGAGCGTTTGAAATCACCCTACCTAGCTCTATTGTAAACAAAATAGACAACAAAGCAGACAACAGTAAAGGGCTTGGCGGTATTTTCTTTATGGCCGCTTCTTTAGCTTTGGTATCTTTCTCTTGTACAGGACCTATTATCGGTACCTTATTGGTACAGGCAAGTTCTAAAGGTGAATTACTGGCACCAGCAATCGGGATGTTCGGATTTGCGCTTGCTTTAGCTTTACCGTTTACTTTATCAGCGATATTCCCTGGATTTTTAAGTAGTATGCCTAAATCAGGTGGTTGGTTAAACAGCGTAAAGGTATGCCTGGGTTTCCTGGAACTGGCTTTAGCTTTAAAATTCCTTTCCTCAGCTGATTTGGCCTGGCATTGGGAATGGTTTGACAGAGAGATCTTCTTAGTCCTGTGGATCGTGATTTTCACTCTAATGGGAATTTATCTCCTTGGAAAGATCAAGTTTTCACACGATAGCGATGTTCCTTTTGTGTCTGTACCTAGGTTATTCTTCGCCATTCTATCGTTTTCATTCGCGATGTACATGGTTCCTGGTTTATGGGGAGCGCCAGTAAGCGTACTGAGTGGATTGGCTCCGCCGATGAATACACAGGATTTTATTTTAAGTGGAAATGGATCGTCAGGTGGTTCAAGTGCAGCATCAGCTGACTTCCCTGCTAAAGTAAAATATAGCGAATCGTTGAAACCACCTGTAGGCTTCCACCCATTCTTTGATTTAGATGAAGGTTTGGAATATGCGAAGAAGGTAGGTAAACCTGTTTTGCTTGACTTTACCGGACACACTTGTGTAAACTGCAGAAGGATGGAAGATCTGGTTTGGGTTGACAATGAAGTTGCCCGTCTGATCAATGAAGAATATGTATTGATCCAGTTATATGCTGATGATCGTAACATTAAAATGCCAGCAGAGAAAGTTCATTACTCGGACATTTTGAAACGCAAGACGGATGATTTAGGTTATTGGAACCTGGATTTCCAGGCGACAAGATATGGATCAAATGCTCAGCCATTATATGTATTGGCCGGTCATGATTTGAATCCCCTGGTACCTGCTCAAGGCGCCATCTTTGATGCTAAAGAATACGCAACTTATCTTAAAAGTGGCCTTGCTAATTTTAAGAAATAAGTCAACAATACTATCCATAAAAAAACGAAAATAGGTAGTTAATAATTAAGCAAAGGCCGGTGGATACCGGCCTTGTTTATTTTATTTTTTTGCATAATAAAACTTCTTCTTTAATATTTTGTATATTCTTTAGGGCTTGATAATTAATTATTTTCGTCTTTTATCCTTAATAAAACATAGTTAAAGTGCTTAAAATGAACTTGAAAGATATAAGGAGTAAAGTCGTAATAGCTTTAATGCCGAAAAACATCTATTTTTGGCGCAGGAAAGAGTAGTGTCGATTATTAATAATAAGATAAATTGTTCAAAACAACTTTTGTTTTGATATAAAGTAACAAGTAAATATGAAAAGAGTAGTAGTGACAGGTTTAGGTGCTGTAACCCCGGTGGGAAATACAGTAAAAGAATTTTGGGATAACATTGTAGCCGGTAAAAGCGGTGTAGCAGCTATCACAAAATTCGACACTTCAAAATTCAAGACTAATTTTGCTGCCGAAGTTAAAGACTTTGATGCAGAAGCTTATGTCGACAAAAAGGAGCTAAAAAAGTACGATCTATATACTCAGTATGCTATTGCTGCGAGTGATCAGGCCATCAAAGACTCAGGATTGAATTTTGAGACTATGCCTGAAGTGGAAAGATACGAAGTTGGCGTAATCTGGGCTTCTGGTAATGGCGGTATCACCACTTTTGAGCAACAATTGAAAGAATACCATTTGGGTGATGGTACACCAAGGTTCAGCCCTTACTTCATTCCTAAAATGATTGTTGACATTGCTGCGGGGGTAATCTCTATCAGAAATAAACTTCATGGACCAAACTACGCTACGGTATCTGCCTGTGCTTCTTCAAATACAGCCATTATCAGCGCGTTTGATACCATCCGTTTAGGTAAAGCAAACGTTATGGTTGCTGGTGGATCTGAAGCTGCAATTACAGAGTCATCTGTGGGTGGATTTAATTCAGCTCACGCTTTGTCGAAAAGAAATGACGATCATGCAACTGCATCCCGTCCTTTTGATGTAGATAGAGATGGCTTTGTTATTGGTGAAGGTGCTGGTGCATTAATTCTGGAAGAGTACGAACATGCGATTGCAAGAGGTGCACACATTTATGCCGAAATGGTAGGTGGTGGTATGGCAGCTGATGCTTATCACTTAACTGGTACGCCACCGGATGGTCTGGGTGCTTCATTAGGTATTTCTAAAGCTTTGGCTGATGCTGGAATCTCTGCTGATAAAATTGATTACATCAATGCACACGCTACCTCAACAGGATTGGGTGATGTTGGTGAGTTAAACGGTATCAAAAAGATCTTTGGTGATTTGCCTGTAGCAATTAGTGCAACAAAGTCTATGACTGGTCACTTGCTTGGTGGAGCTGGTGCAATCGAAAGTATCATCAGTATCATGTCTGTAAAAAATGACATCATTCCTGGAACGATCAATACGAAAGTATTAGATCCGGAGATTCCACAAGGATTAAACATCATTCTTGGCAAATCTATCCATAAGGAGGTTAATTACGTATTAAACAATACTTTTGGCTTTGGCGGCCATACTGCAACTTCAATATTTAAAAAGTATACTGCAGAGTAGTAATTCATAAATCCTGGCCTTCGCCGGGATGACAATTTCGATGGGTTCGGTTGTTTTTAAAAAAATAACCGGGCCCATTCTTGCGTTTAGGGGTTTTGTACCAAAGCCCGAAACGGACTTTTGTTCTCGATAAAAATATAATTTAACTTGGCCCGATGAATATAGAATTCAATAAAAATGAGGATGTGAATAAGCAATCGGTTTTTGAACTAAAAACCAGGCTTAAGAAGATATATAAAGGCGGTGGGGATAAGAGTGCGGCGAAACAAAAAGAGAAAGGGAAGCTGTTGGCTAGAGAGCGTATTGCTTACTTAATTGATAAGGAATCGGACTTTCTGGAGATCGGCGCCTTTGCTGCGGATGACATGTATGCTGAGCAGGGCGGTTGCCCTTCGGCAGGCGTGGTATGCGGCATTGGCTATGTATCGGGTAGACAATGTATGATCGTAGCGAATGATGCTACCGTTAAAGCTGGTGCCTGGTTTCCTATGACCGCTAAAAAGAATTTAAGGGCGCAGGAGATTGCCATGGAAAACAGGCTTCCTGTAATTTATCTGGTAGATAGTGCAGGTGTCTATCTGCCGATGCAGGATGAGATTTTTCCCGACAAAGAACATTTTGGAAGGATGTTTAGAAACAACGCCCTGATGTCCTCTGATGGCATTGTACAGATTGCAGCAATCATGGGTTCTTGCGTAGCAGGTGGTGCTTATTTGCCCATCATGAGTGATGAGGCTATGATTGTTGAGGGTACGGGCTCTGTGTTTTTAGCCGGATCGTATTTGGTTAAATCGGCTATAGGTGAGGATGTGGATAATGAGACCCTCGGCGGTGCAACAATGCACTGCGAAATATCAGGCGTAACCGATTATAAGCACCCTAATGATGAAGCTTGTTTAGATAGCATTCGTAACATCATGAATAAGCTGGGTGCCCCACAAGTGGCCGGGTTTGATCGGATTAAGCCGGCACTGCCAAAGCTGGATATGGACGAGATTTATGGCATATTGCCCGAAAACAGGGAAAAGCCTTATGATATGCGTGATATTCTTCAGCGATTGCTGGATGATTCTGAATTGGAAGAATACAAGGAATTATACGGACAGAGCATTATATGCGGATTGGGTAGAATTGATGGTTGGGCTGTGGGCATTGTTGCCAATCAGCGTAAGGTTGTTAAATCTAAAAAAGGAGAGATGCAGTTTGGCGGGGTTATTTATTCCGACAGTGCAGATAAGGCTACACGGTTTATCATGAACTGCAATCAGAAAAAGATACCGCTGGTGTTTTTACAGGATGTGACTGGTTTTATGGTGGGTAGTCGATCAGAACAAGGTGGTATCATCAAAGACGGCGCAAAAATGGTAAATGCAGTCGCCAATTCTGTAGTTCCAAAGTTCACCATCGTAATCGGAAATTCTTACGGCGCAGGCAACTATGCGATGTGTGGTAAATCATACGATCCAAGGTTAATCTATGCCTGGCCAAGTGCTAAGATTGCCGTAATGGGTGGTTCGCAGGCAGCTAAGGTATTGCTGCAAATTAAAGAGGCTTCGCTAAAAGCAAAAGGAGAGGAGATTACCCCAGAAAAAGAAGCGGAATTGCTCAAAGAAATTACCGATAGGTACAATAGTCAGACTACCCCTTATTATGCCGCTGCAAGGTTATGGGTAGATGGAATTATTGATCCAAAAGAAACGCGGAAAGTGATCTCTATGGGCATAGAAGCAGCCAATCAATCACCCATTAAAAAGCAGTTTAACGTAGGTATTATCCAAACCTAGGCCGAATTATAATCTATATATCACAATGTTGCATTTGTTACAAAATTGCTATTTGTGTATAGCGGGATAAAGCGTAATTTTGCATTACAATATAAAAATATATGTCACAAGAAGTAGAACACGTTGAATGTTTAATTATAGGTTCAGGGCCTGCAGGTTATACTGCTGCAATTTATGCAGCTCGTGCAGATCTTAAACCGGTTATGTATACAGGCATGGAGCCAGGTGGTCAGTTAACACAAACCACTGAGGTAGATAATTTCCCAGGATATCCTAATGGAATAACTGGTCCTGAAATGATGGAAGATTTTCGTAAACAAGCTGAGCGTTTCGGAACAGATGTACGTTTCGGTTATGTAAGTTCTGTTGATTTCTCTTCATTGCCACATAAAGTTGTCGTGGATGATATCAAAACAATTACTGCTGATACAGTAATTATTTCTACAGGCGCTACTGCAAAGTGGTTAGGCCTTCCAAGTGAGCAAAAATACAATGGCTTTGGCGTTTCAGCCTGTGCCGTTTGTGATGGTTTCTTTTTCAAAGGACAAGATGTTGCAATAGTTGGTGCAGGAGATACAGCTGCTGAAGAAGCAACTTACCTGGCTAAACTTTGTAAAAAAGTATATATGCTGGTTCGTAGAGACGAATTCAGAGCTTCAAAAGCAATGGTTCACAGGGTGATGAATACCCCAAATATTGAGGTGATCTACAATACCGAAACTAAAGAGATCCTAGGTAACGGTAAGAACGTTACTGGGGTTAAAGTGGTAAACAATCAAACTGGTGCAGAAACAGATATACCTGTTGAAGGATTCTTCGTTGCAATTGGTCATAAACCAAATACAGATATCTTTAAAGGTTGGTTAGATATGGATGATACTGGTTATTTGAAAACAGTTCCAGGATCGACATTAACCAATGTTGAAGGTGTTTTTGCTAGTGGAGATGTACAGGACAGCTATTACCGTCAGGCAGTGACTGCCGCGGGTTCTGGATGTATGGCCGCATTGGATGCGGAACGTTATTTAGCAGCTAAAGAACATGATGTAAAAGTGGTCTCTTAATTACTAATAAAAAATACAAAGGGCAGGATCATTTTTATGGTCCTGCCTTTTTTTTGTACGGTCGTCATCCTGAATTTATTTCAGGATCTCGTTTATAATTAGGATTTTTTTATCTTAGTCATAGAAACAACGTAATTATTAACCCTAATGATGAAAAAACTCCTATCAATTGTATTATTGGCATTCGTTTATGTCAACGGTTTTGCTCAGAACGACATTAACGTTGGGATCATCCCCGCACCCGTATCCGTAAAAAAGAACTCAGGAAGTTTTAAACTGGATAAGACGGTTGTGCTGGTTTCCAGCGATGTAAAAGACACAAAATCGGCCGATTTATTAAATACCTATATCGTTGCTAAAGGAGGTTTTGCATTAAGGCTAGCTAAAACTGCTGCTGCTAACACGCGCAGTATCATACTTAGCACTTCAGGTGCTGATCAATTGCCTGCCGAAGGTTATAAAATTAAGATTACTCCTAAAAATATTACGGTTACCGGTAAAGATGCCGGCTTGTTTTATGGTGTACAGTCTTTAATACAAATGATGCCCGAAGTAGCAGGGGATGGGATGACCATAAATGCTGTTGAAATTAATGACTATCCGCGTTTTAAATATAGAGGATTACATTTAGATGTAGGACGTCATATGTTCCCGGTTTCCTTTCTTAAAAAATACATCGACATGATGGCTCAGTATAAGTTAAATAACTTTCACTGGCATTTAACTGAAGATCAAGGCTGGAGAATTGAGATTAAGAAATATCCAAAATTAACTACTGTTGGCGCCAGCAGAAATGGAACGATTATAGGTCACCACCCGGGAGTAAATACGGATGGTACACCTTATAAAGGCTTTTATACCCAAAATGAGGTGAAGGAAGTAGTCGCTTATGCAGCTGCTAAATTTATCAACGTCATTCCTGAGATTGAATTACCTGGCCATAGCTCTGCCGCAATTGCCGCTTATCCTGAATTAAGCTGTTTCCCAGAACGGGATACTTTTATAAGTGATAAAACGCCATGGACGGGCTCCCGTAAAGGCAAACAAGTACAACAAACCTGGGGCGTATTTGACGATGTATTTGTACCCACAGAGCAGACATTTAAGTTTTTAGAAGATGTACTTGATGAAGTGATCGCACTTTTCCCTTCTAAATACATCCACATTGGTGGCGATGAAAGTCCTAAAGCCTACTGGAAAGAAAGTGCGTTTTGCCAGCAATTAATCAAAAAACTGAATCTGAAAGATGAGCATGAATTGCAAAGTTATTTCATCCAAAGGATTGAGAAATACATCAATAGTAAAGGCCGTAGAATTATAGGCTGGGATGAAATATTAGAAGGCGGATTAGCACCAGATGCTACCGTTATGTCCTGGAGAGGGGTAAAAGGTGGTATCGCAGCTGCTCAACAAAAGCATGATGTGATCATGACCCCTAATGCCGGTGGTCTTTATTTTGATCATAAGCAGTCTGAATCAGCTGATGAACCTACAAACATTGGCGGTTTAGCGCCTTATGCTAAGTCTTATGCCTATAACCCTGTTCCTACAGAACTTACAGCAGATGAACAAAAATATATTATTGGTGTTCAGGCGAATGTTTGGACAGAGTATATTCAAACATCATCAAAAGTAGAGTACTTCTTGCTGCCAAGGTTATTCTCTCTGTCGGAGATCGCCTGGACTCAGGATTCACGGAAGGATTTTAAGAACTTTTCGGAAGAACGTCTTCCGCTACACCTGGCTAGATTGGATAAAACAAATACGAATTATTGGGTACCAACACCATTTGGTCAGGATAAGAAAGTGCTGAATGGCGAGGACTTTAACATAGCATTAAAAGAACCTGTTCTAGGCTCTAAAATCTATTATACGTTTGATCTTACCCGTCCTTCAGAAATTGGTACTTTATATACCACACCTATTAAAATTACCGTTCTTAAAGGTCAGAAGCAAATCCTCAAAACAATTGTGGTTACTGCTGGCGGAAAGAGGAGTGTCGTAACCGAGACGATATTGAACAACGCTGCACCGGATGTTAAAACAAAATAAGCGATAAAACAATTATATAATAATGAAACAAATAACCAATTTATTCCCACACGCCCTGTTATTGGCAGGAACACTTTTATTGGCATCATGCGGTCCTCAAACCAATGAAAAAGTAGCACCTGCAAAGGAAGATGCTGCTGCCATTACAAAAGCTACCGGTCAATTCCGGTTTTATAAAGATTTGAGTGTAAAGCCGGGACTGAATTTTGAAGTGGTAAGCTGGGGTAAGGGGGTAGACAGCATTGGTGGATTTTTGGTACTGATGTCTGATTCTGTAAGAAACAATTATAAGACTTTGTCAGGCGAGCGTAGGGGAGTTATTACAGATGCCTGGAATATGGATATGGACAATGATGGAAATCCCGAGATTTATATCGAACTGCTGAGTAAGAAAAATGTACTGGATCTGAACGTTTATGAATACGCAGGTGGTGATTTCAGGAAAATCAGTTTTCCACCCTTGAGCAGCAATTCGAAGAAAAGCTATGCGGGCAACGATAAGTTTATCATTAAGAACGGTGATTTATTCCGCACTTTCCCGCTCGTAAATCCAAAAGATACCACCATTAAAGCTGGTGATATTAAAACACTGGTATACCACTTAAGCGGAAATAGTTTCTCTGTAAACGAAGTAAAAGTAGAGTAATTAAAAACAACAGGCTGGTACCTTATACCAGCCTGTTGTTTCTAGCAACTTTTATAGCATCAGCCTTAGAGTTTACGTTCAGTTTAAGGTAGATGTTTTTAATGTGTGTTTTTACGGTTTCTGTTTCAATAAACAACTCCGTAGCAATTTGCGAACGATCCTTTCCTCTTGTAATCAGGTTAAGTATTTGAGTTTCCCTTTTCGTAAGCGGCGAATCTGGATTTTTCTGCAGTGAGGTAATCACTTTTTTGGCTACATTCGGACTCATCGGACCACCACCTTGCATCACATCTTTAACGGCCTCGATGATTTTTGAAGAAGGGGTGTTTTTAGTGAAATAACCCGAAGCCCCGTTTGCCAACGCTTCTAAAATGATCTTTTCCGTTTCGTGCACGGTCAGCATAATGATATACACATTTGGCAACAGCTTTTTCAACAAGGGTAGTGCATCTATTCCATTGGTGCCCGGTAGTTGTATATCCAGAATAATCACATCCGGATTGTCTTTTGTGATCTTTAGTTTGGCCTCATCAAAAGATGCATAGGTATTCACCACCTGGTAAGGAGAGGTATTGTTCACCAGATAGGTATAGCCCTCTCTGATGGTCTCATCATCTTCAATGATCACGATTCTTGCTGCTGCTGGCTCATTCATTTTTTTATGCTTTAAAATTTAACCGAGAGCGCTATGGTTGTACCATTATGGTTTGAAGTTATGTTTAAGTTTCCTTTAATTCGGCTGGCCCTTACCTGCATATTGTTTATGCCGTGACCATTTTTTGCTGATTCTAAGTTAAATCCTCTTCCGTTATCAGTAAGCGTGATTTCCAAAAGATTATCATTCATTTTTGCTGTAAAATTAATGCAATCAGCATTCGAATATTTTAAAGCATTATTGATGGCTTCCTTAAAAATCATCAGGATATTTCTGCTCATTTCCAACGAGAGCCGCCTGTCACTATCGTTTATCGTGGTTTCCTCTTCAAAATGAATTGGGGTATCATTAAACATTTCATACCCAAATTCCTTAATGTAGTTTAACAATTCTCCGATCGTGTCGTGTTTTGGATCTAAAGACCAAAGAATATCTTTTGTTCCGGTATACAATTCGTTTACATTGGTTTTTATCTTTTGTATAATGCTTCTTTTTTCCAGATCATTTTCGTCTGTCATACTACTCAGTACTTCAGATAAGACTGATATTCTGGTCAGTTTGTTACCAAGATCGTCATGAAAATCTTCCGCAGTTTGTTTTCTGATTTTAAATTGCTCTTCCAGTTTTATTTTGAGCCTTAACTTACGTTTACGTTCGTTTAGATTAAGGATCACATATACCGAAAATAGGATCAGCAATAGAATAAGGACAATAATAAATACTTTAAAAATGGTGGTTTGATAGTAAGGTGGCGTAATCTCAAAATTAAAAGTCGCTGTATTGAGTGATGATATGCCCGACGAGGTAACCGCCTTCACCTGGAAGCTATATTGGCCAGGGGGTAGGGCAGTGTAATTAACAGAGGTGTTACTGTTAAGTGAACTGTATTTATCATCCAATCCGATCAATCTGTATTTATACAATACAGATTTAGGGTTGGTTAGATAAATCCCCGTAAAATTGATGTTCAGGTGATTGTGTTGGTAAGTTAATTTTACTTTTTTATTTAATTCATGGCCTTTGTAGGTGACTTGTAGATTGTTTGGTGTTCCTTTTTTGTTTTGCGCCAATATACTGGCCGAATTGATGAAAATGTAAGGCCTGTTTAAAGTAGCCGTTTCTGTATTGTTATCGTATACCACAACGCCTTTGGTGGTGCCGATCCAGATTTTTCCATTACTTTCCAGTATCGCATTTTGATTGCATTCCACCAATGGGACATTTTCATTGGTATTGGTTGTGATACTGAAGTCTTTAGGGCTTAATTTATTGATGCCTCGTCCAGTTCCTATCCATATTACTCCTTTTTTATCCAACAGCAAGCTGTAAACATGGTCAGAAGATAAACCATCCTTTGTACTCAGCTGCTTAATTTTTCCGGTACTAAAATTCCATATAATGACACCATTATCAGCCGTTCCAAATAACACGTAGCTCCCGTATTTGAGCATAGATAAGATGCTCGATCCAGCAAGTGGTTTAAAATTTAAGGGTTTGATGTCCTTTTTGTTTCGGATCAGGTAGGCTCCATTTTGTGTACCCGTTATGATCAAATTGTTTCCTATTTCCAGTAAACTGGTTTCAAAGTTTTTGCTAATCCATTGGATCTTTCCCGCCCTGGGTATCAACATAAAACAGCCTAAATTTGTGGATATCCAGATGTTTTTATACCTGTCCTCCATAATCGCATTCGAGGTAATGGCACTATTTCCGCCATCTACACGTTTAAAAGTTCCCTTACTATAAATCCATAAACCACCGCCAACTGTTCCTATCCAAATGTTATGACTGCTGTCTTTAAACAAAAAGTTAATGCGCTTGGTGTCTTCATTTTCCGAAGGGATGTTTATCCGCTTGATCTGGTTGTTTTTGTGTACAAAGATGCCATCGTAAGTCCCAAGCCATATTTCATCAGGGCCAGGGCCATTGATTATGCTCATTACAATGCTATTCTGTAAACCCTGAGATTCATCAAAAGTCACATAATTTTTGCTGTTGAATTTAAAAATGCCGGAACCATCGGTCCCCAGCCAGATGTTGTTTTCGGCATCCCTGAATATCTGGCTAACCACATTGTCGGTAAAGCCATTCTGCGCATTGAAATGAATCCGCTGATGTTTAGAAATATACCAGGCACCTCGGTTCGTACCCAGCCATATATTTCCTCTTTCATCCTGATTAATCGCCGTAGCTTTTTTTATGATATCAGCATATGCAGGTTTTAAGGTCCCATTTTCGGCTACAAATACGCCTGTTGTGGTCAGAAACCATACTTTATCTTTCTCAAACTGGTCTACCATCATATCGGTGATGATTAAATCACCCAATTCCTCATAACGTAGTTTTTGATGCCATTTTTCAGCTTTGAGGTAGTACAATCCATGGCGGAAAACGGTGGCCCAGATCTGGTGTTTATGATCCGTTTTTAAGGTGGTCACAATTTCAGAAGTATCACCAGTTATGCTGATGTGTTCGGCCTTTGGACCATTTAGTTTAAAAACGTTTTTACCCGATATGCCATATACTATTCCAGATGGACTGGTGTTTAGCCGGTCTACCCAATCATTTTTCCCTTTAAAGTTGTGAAAACGGCCCTCTTTATAGGTAGATAAACCTCTTTCTGTGCCGATCAAAAGGTTGACTTGCTGATCTAAAGCCAGGGAAAGTATAAAGTTACTATTCAGGCCATTGGTTTTACCCATGTTGATGAACTGGTTCCCGTTAAAGCAGCTTAAGCCCCCAAGTGTAGCAATCCACAATCTCCGCTCTTTATCCTGGGTTATCGCGGTAACCTGCGATTGCACAAGCCCATCCCTGATATCATATTGCTCAAAGTTATAACGTTGTGCAAAACCTTCAATGCCAGAAATTAGCAGTAGGAGGGTGATAAATATGGGTTTTAGGTAAAGCACAAATTGTTGTTTTTTTGGTTCGATTGAATATAGCTAAAATCAATAATAACTAAAGGACGTGTAAATATAATGTTAAAATAAAAATACCCCTTAAAGGGTTACTATTTTTTTATTGCATTATATTAAATTTGTTTAATCTACAGTTATTAGGGATAACTGTCATGTCACATTAAATGTATGGACTTTAATCAGGTATATCAGGTTGTTTTTGTGAAATGTGAGGAAAGTTCCTTAAGTTTTTTTTGCAACATACCCGGCTTTACCATCGCAGAAAAAATTGAGATACAAGGTAAAGAATGTCCCATCCTACAATCGGGCAATGGCGATTTGATCATGCTTGTTGAAAAGGAAACTATAGAGGCAGATACGATTGTCTTAAAGACGGATGATTGTGTCAGAGACTACTATTTATTTAACCAGAAAAATATTCCAGGCTTAACAAAACCAAGATATGTAGCCCATGGCATGGAGCTTTGCTTCTTAGATCCGTCAGGTAATCGTTTTATCCTGACAGAAGAGCGAGATTACTCAGAAGCTTGAAAAGATAAAAACTAAAGAAATGAAGTATAATAGGGTATTGGTGGATAAAAATGAGGTCATAAGTGAAAGCACTTATAGCGCTTATTATCCTAAAAATACCGGTAAATATGCTTTAAATGTAGTGCTCAGTGGTCAAGCCAACTACACCATAGAAAAGCGGGAAATTACCCTTGTGCCAGGGAGCTTCATCTTCTTAAACCACGATACCTCTTATAGCAATAGCATCGAATCGAAAGTCGAAGTGAATACTTTTTCCGTATTATTTGATCCTGATTTTGTAGCTGATTTCGAATATTCTAATTTACTACAGGACCATGTCCTATTAGATCAACCCTTAAGATTTAAAGAAAGAGAGCGCCGGTTTGTAGAATCGATTCATCCATTAAAGGGAAATATTAAGTTTAATCTGCAGCACCTTGCCAAACACGTCGAAAATGGAGTGAATGACGAATTGCTTTTAAGTGAATACTTAAACCATTGTCTGGCTAATTATTATAAACTCTACCACTCAGAAATTATTAAAAGAGAAGCTTCTTTGCAATTTTTAAATGGGACTACCAAAGTCGAGATCTTGAAGCGCTTAACTGTGGCAAGAGATTTCATGATCAGCAACCACAATAAACGGATTCGTTTGGAAGAAGTTGCACAGGTAGCCTGTTTGTCTGTAAATCATTTGCTACGAACCTTTAAACAAGCTTATCAGCAATCACCACATCAGTTTTTAACTGGCGTCAGACTTCAGCAAGCCAAGCATTTTTTAAGAAATACCGATTATCCGATCAATGAAATTGTGGATATCGTTGGTTTTGAATGTCCAAGCTCCTTTATTCGATTGTTTAGGAACTCTTTTCAAATCACACCAGGACAGTATAGGTAAGGTTAGTATACAGTTTGGTGAGATTCGCACACTACTAAATGGGTATGTTAAGCTAAATTTGAAGCAGGAAACCCACTATATAGATTTGGATGAATTTAATTTGGGTTAGTTAATAATAGGACCTGGTCATAGATTATGATCAGGCCCTTTTTTATAACTCCTTAAATTGTTTTCCCAGGCGTTCAAATTTCTCTATAAGTAACGCTATTCGCTCTTTTTCCTTTTTTATAACCGCTTTACGTACCAGGGTCGAACAGAATATGATCCATCCGAAGGTCAACACGACAATCAGGCCTTGTGCCCATAAGTCGAAATAGCTTAGAATCTCGAAGAAGTATAAAACAATACCCAGACTTAAAGCAAAGGCATAAAACCAATATAATTTGCTGTACAGACTAAACCTGCTCAATTGATATTGTTTTAGGTTATTTAAAAACTCATTGGGGTCAGTGGTGAAGTCGTGCTTAGCCAACAGCTGGTGACTTTTATACAGCATAAATGTAGATACCGCAATTGCACTCAGAAAAATCGTCAAGCCTAGCTGGGGTACCCAGGAGTTAAAGTCGTAGAACAACCATAACATAGCCATTGCAACAAAGGAGAGCAGCATTCCAATGATATTAAAAAGAGATTTGTTGCGGATTGTGTTAACTTCTTTTTTTGCTTGCTGCAGCATTTGCTCTGATGAGATTTTAACCTCAACCGAATGCGATTGCCAAAGCGATTGTATATGATCAAATTCTTGCATGCTGATTGTATAATTCGGTAAGTTTTAATTTAATACGGTGTATTTTAACCCTTAGGTTACCTTCACTAATTCCTGATATGTCTGCAATTTCATTGTAAGGCAGTTCATCCAGTACCATGGTGATAATGAGGCGGTCATTTTCTTCTAATTTTGAGATGGACTTATAAAGGAGGGCTACCTGCTCATTCTTTTCAGAAAACTCTTCAGGCTGGTTCTCAATAATGTTGTCCGTCAGCTCATCTTTCGATTGTCTTTTTTCAGATCTTAAATAGGTTAAACAAGTATTTACAGCAATTCTGTAAATCCAGGTTGATATCAGCGATTTGTTTCTGAACTTATCCAGATTCTGCCAAACCTTTAAAAAGGTTTCCTGAAGCAAATCATTCGCAGCATCCTCATCGCCCGTATAACCATAGCATAAATGAAATATCTTTTTAGAATTTGTATCGAAAATCTGCTTAAATAATAGATCCTTTTTTTCCAATTGAACTCGTTTTATTCCTTAATTAGATAGTGTTACACCTATTTTGTTACGCTGTGAAGTTATATAAATAAGTACGTGATGAACAATTTTAGAGAATAATTTAATTATTGTAGTTTTACACCCTTAAAAACCATTAAAATAAGATAGATGTCGAAAAAAAACAGGTTAACCTTTTTTATCTTTCTGGCCCTGGTTCTGGGGATAGCATTAGGATATTATCTAAATGTAAAAACATTTAGTATTTATAATGAGAAAATCGCCCAGGCGGATACCAGGGTAAAAGAGCTGGATGCACAGATTCTAAAAATTCAAGATACCACAGCTGTTTCTTATATAGCGCTAAAAGCAGAAAAGAAAGCAACGGAGAAATCACGTCATGAAACTGAAGTGATCCGCGAAAAAAAGCTAGAACCTTTAACCTTATTGAGTGACATCTTTCTTCGTCTGATTAAAATGATTGTAGCCCCCCTGGTGTTTAGTACACTTGTAGTTGGTGTGGCAAAAGTGGGCGACGTTAAAGCGGTGGGTAGGATAGGTGGTAAAACCATGCTTTGGTTTTTAAGTGCCTCTCTATTGTCGCTGGTACTAGGTCTCATCATGGTTAATATTTTCAAACCAGGCTTAGCCATGAACTTGCCTTTGCCTCCGAGCAACATTGACACAGGTATCCATAAAGTATCACTTTCTCTTAAGGAGTTCATTTCCCACATTGTGCCAAAAAGTATGGCCGAGGCGATGGCCACCAATGAGATCCTTCAAATTGTTGTTTTCTCCTTGTTTTTCGGTGTAGCTACAGCTGCCATTGGCGAAAAAGGGAAGATCATCATCAGTTTCTTTGATTCAGTGGCTCATGTGATTTTAAAAGTAACCGGATATGTCATGAATTTTGCGCCGTTTGCTGTATTTGGAGCGATGGGGGCCATTGTAGCCAAACAGGGACTGAGTGTATTGTCAACCTATGCTTTATTCATTGGGGAGTTTTATTCTACCATGTTGCTGCTATGGATTATTCTGATTGCTATTGGTTTTATGATTTTGAAATCAAGAGTATTCAACCTGATGAGCAGAATGAAAGAGCCGGTAATTTTGGCTTTTAGTACGGCGAGTAGTGAAGCCGCTTATCCTAAAACTATGTTGCAGCTGGAGCGCTTCGGTTGTAAAGATAAGATCGTTAGTTTTGTACTGCCTTTGGGATATTCCTTTAACCTTGACGGTTCCATGTTGTACATGACCTTCGCCTCTTTGTTTATCGCACAGTCATACGGCATTCACTTGTCTTTCGAGCAACAGGTTACCATGCTATTGATCCTGATGTTGACCAGTAAAGGGATTGCAGGCGTGCCAAGAGCCTCTCTGGTTGTTATTGCGGGTACCATAGCTACTTTCAATATTCCTGAGGCAGGTTTAGCCTTATTGATTGGTATTGATCCATTATTGGATATGGGTAGATCTGCAACCAATGTAATTGGAAATAGTTTAGCTACGGCGGTAGTGAGTAAATGGGAAGGTGACCTTACCGATCCGCTGGATTAAAAGGTTTTTAAGATTAAAATTTCAAATAAATAATAATAAAATAGAATGAGTGATAAAGGAAAAAAAATATTTTTAGCCTTGACTATCGTGGTTCCTTTTCTGATCTATTGTGTGGTTTATTACACGCCAATGTTCAAGAATGCACCATTTAAGCTAAAAGAATTTGAGTCCATCGATTTAAAGTGGGGTATGGGGAATAATCTGGAGAATTCGTACAACTCGGCTACGGGCGACTATCAGTATGTAAACGGTCAGGATTCTTTGATTAAAACGAATGTGAAATTAAGAAAGGATGATATTCTGTATCTGCATTCAAAAGCGAGCGAATTGGGCTTCTGGAATTTCCCTGATGTGCTGGCCAATCGCGGAACCAACGTAGATTCTTCGAAGGTACTTCGCTATGTGATCCAGTTTAATTACAAAAAGAAGTCTAAAACAGTAATTTACCTAACTGATTACAACGAAATACCAAAGCTTAAAGGGCTTGCAGAGCAGATGAAAACCCTTTTGCAGCAGAGTATTAACGATGCAGAAGAGCGGTATGGAAAACAAGCTGGATCAAAAAACTAAATCATTTGTGTATTTAGAAAATAAAGTTCTATATTTGCACCTCGATAAAAATAAACAATTTAAAAATAATAACTAATTAACAATGTACGCAATAGTAAATATAGCAGGACAGCAATTCAAAGTTGCAAAAGACCAGCACCTTTTTGTACACCGTTTGCAAGGAGATGAAGGCGCTAGTATTGAATTTGACAATGTATTGTTGGTTGAAGATGGTGGTAAAATCTCTGTAGGAGCTCCTACATTGAAAGGTGCATCGGTTTCAGCTAAAATCGTGTCTCATTTAAAAGGTGATAAAGTAATCGTTTTCAAAAAGAAACGTAGAAAAGGATACAAAAAGAAAAACGGACACCGTCAGTATTTCACCAAGATCCAGATCTCTGGTATCAATTTATAATTATTGTTGAACAAAAAATACCGTTCATTTCGGTAGTTAATAAAATATAAAACAAGATGGCACATAAAAAAGGAGCCGGTAGTTCCAGGAACGGACGTGAATCGCATAGTAAACGCCTTGGTATTAAGATCTTTGGTGGACAGGCTGCAATCTCTGGAAACATCATAGTACGCCAACGCGGTACAAAACATCATCCTGATAAAGGAGTAGGTATTGGAAAAGACCATACTTTATTCGCTTTAGTTGATGGTACTGTGGTTTTCAAAAAGAAACAAGATAACAAATCATATGTTTCTATTCTTCCTTTCCCAGTAGTACTTACTGAAGAAGAAGTAGTAGCGCCTGCAAAAGCTGTTAAAGCTGATGCTCCAGCTGTAGAAGAAAAAGCACCTGCTAAAAAAGCCCCTGCTAAGAAAGCAGCTAAAGCTGAAACAGCAGAGTAATTAAAATATACGCTATAAAAAAAAGGGCTGATCATTTGATCAGCCCTTTTTTTTATTGGTTTAGTTTAGTGTAATTTCGATTTATGCGTATCGTCATCCTGAATTTATTTCAGGATCTCGCACCTGCTTTGCCGTCTTTCTCTTTCGGGGTCCTGAAATAAATTCAGGATGACGAATGCCTTATGATAAACTCTTTTTTAATGTAATTTCGATTTATATTTCTTAGCCCTAATATGGTTCAGCTCATGCTCCAGCTTTTTTAATGAATTTGTAAAGCTCTTAAATGCGTTTTCCAGATCGCTTAAAATTAAGCTAATCTTCGCTGGGGCTTCAGGCGTCGGTTCTGCACTGTCGCCGTGTAACAACCAATCGTAAGTTTTACTGTAGTACCTTGCTATTTCATGCAAGGTATTGAAAGAGGGGTACTGGTTACCAAGTTCTATCTGCGAATAGTTACTCCTCGACAAGCTCAATATATTAGCTATAAATGCCTGTGAGAGGCCGCTATTCACTCGTAATTCTTTTATACGTTCTCCGATCTCTTTCTTGGATAGAATTTCTTGCATAATTAATAATTATTTCGTTGATTTGTCCTCATTGGGATGATTAATTGCTTGAAAAACAAGACAATTTTAGCTCCATAAAATTTAATAGGGTGTCAATTTACTTAAGGGGATGAACAGGGTTGATGCTAAAAACAGTGCGATTTAGTCGGGTTAGGATATACCTATGTCGGCCAAATATGCCTTATAGCGCTTAAAACAAGTTAAACAATGCCACATAGAAACAATTGCGAAGGTGCCTCAGGTTCATTTTTTTTGATCAATAAAAAGTATGAGCTCTCATTTTTTAAGATCAATTCATTAAGCGACCTGGGTAGTTTTTTTGAGAAAAATCCCGTAGTTGGGGAGTCAATTGTGGAAATCATTGCACAGAAATATAAAAAAAACTTTGGCCGTTTATTGGCAAGAAGCTTCGATGGCCATTGTTTTAGTATAGAACAACGCCTCTCCGTATTCAAATCCACAGACCTTGTCTTTCATATCGTTTTTACGCCCTTAACGATCAATGGCGTAACAGATGGGGTAGTTTGTAGCATCATGGATGTAAGTAGCGCTAAAGGGCTAATTAGCATGATTAGGGAGTATTCGCACATGGCCTCTCATCAGTTGCGGGCGCCCATTACCAATATCTTAAGTCTTTCTACTATAACTAATTATAGCCAGTTGGAGAGCTACGATGTGCTCAAAATTACACAGCTGCTTGGTGATATCAATACGCAAGCTGTAAAGCTGGATGAGATCATTAAAATGCTAAACGAAGTACTCAATAAGCGCGAGAACGTTGCACTCTTTGATAAATTTGGTGCCAAATCAGCACATCAGCATATTGTGTTGGTCGATGACGATGTGATCACCAATAAAATGCACAAGATGTTGATCCGAAAGCATCCGAGCGAAAAGAGGATCGTCGTATTTGACAATCCCCAAAAGGCATTGATCTATATTCAAGAGCATGCACCAGATCTTATTTTATTAGATCTGCATATGCCCAATATTGATGGCTGGAGGTTTCTGGAAATGATGGAAGAGCTCGATATTTTCATTGATGTGGTTATCGTATCCTCCTCAATTGATCCAAGCGAACATTCTAAAGCGAAATCATTCCTATGTGTGAAGGATTTTTATACCAAACCTTTAACCATAGAGAAAGTAAATCAATTACTCGATTATTAAGCCCTAATACTCCCTGTTCATTAACAGAGCAGCCAGTTTAAACAACTCCATCTTACGCTCCTCATCAACTTTTAAAGAGGTTAACGCGCTAAAAGCCTTGTCAGAGTAATTTCTCATCTCCACATTTGCCAGCTCTCTGATGTTGTAATCATCATAAAGCGCAGTCGTGTTTCTAATTTTATCTGTATGATCTTTGTTAATGCTTTGCTGCTCCAACTCCATTAAATCACTTTCATTAGCCAGCTCTTTTAATTTGAGCAGCAATAAGGTCTTTTTATTGGCAATGATATCGCCGCCTACCTGTTTCCCAAACTTCTCCGGGTCGCCGTATACATCTAAAATATCATCCTGCAATTGGAAAGCTATACCCAGGTTTTCGCCAAACTCGTACATCTGCTCGGCATCAGTCACACTGGCTCCGGCCACTTGTGCGCCTAGCTTCATGGCACCCCCTAAAAGAACAGCTGTCTTTAGGCGAATCATGTTAATATAGTCGGTAATGCTTACAACTTGCTGCTCTTCAAACTCCATATCCAATTGCTGACCTTCACACACACCTTGAGCAGTAGTGTTAAAAGTGTTCAGCGCGTCTTTTAAAACCGCACTGTCCAGCATAGACAGTTGTTTATTGGCTTCCACCATCATCACATCGCCACTTAAAATGGCATTGTTAACACCCCATTTTTCATGTACCGTTTGTTTACCCCGTCTTAGTGGCGCATTGTCCATAATGTCATCATGGATCAAGGTAAAATTATGAAAGGTTTCAATGGCCAATGCGGCAGGCATTGCAGTCTGTATATCCCCATTAAACAAATCTGCAGCCATCAAAGTCAATACAGGTCTTATTCTTTTGCCCCCTAAGCTCATAATGTAACGTATGGGCTCATAAAGTCTTTCAGGATGTGCAGGATAATTAATGTTTTGAACAGCGTTTTCTATAACTTCTTGTAATTGATTAGGAGTATACATTTTTTGCAAAGGAATTTACCGGAATCTTATTTTATTGTTGAATTAATGAGAAATCTATCTGACGTTTAGATAAGTCTACTTTTTTTACTTTTACCATCACCTCATCGCCCAACTGGTATTTTTTATGTTTACGCTGACCAACAATACAATAGTTTTTTTCGTCTAGTACATAAAAATCATCGGTAATGTCACGCAGTCGGATCATGCCCTCACATTTGTTTGCGGTGAGTTCTACATACATTCCCCATTCTGTAACACCCGATATGATGCCAGCAAAGAGATTACCTACATTTTCTTCCAGGTATTCAGCTTGTTTGTATTTGATGGATGCACGTTCAGCATCAGCCGCACGTTTTTCCATGGCCGATGAATGCGATGCTGCAACTTCATATTCTTCCTCATTAGCCGATTTCTCATTGTTTAAATAAGCAGCAAGCAGTCGGTGTACCATCACATCGGGGTAACGACGGATAGGAGAGGTGAAGTGGGTATAATGGTCAAATGCCAATCCGTAATGACTGGTTTTTTTAGTCGTATAAATGGCTTTTGCCATCGATCTAATGGCCAGCTGTGTCAATACGTTTTGTTCTTTTTTGCCTTCCACATCTTCCATCAGGTAATTTAAAGATTTTGCAATCTCTCTATCTGATTTGGTATTGATTTTATACCCAAAGCGGGCGGCAAATAAAGCAAAAGTGTTTAGGTTTTCCAGGTTTGGCGAATCGTGAGAACGGTATACAAAAGTATATTTCTCTTTGCCTTTTCCTTTTTTAGCGATAAACTCAGCCACCTTCTTATTGGCCAATAGCATAAAGTCTTCTATCAGCTTATGGGCATCCTTACGTTCTTTTACATAAACACCAACGGGTTTACCATTTTCATCCAGATGAAACTTTACTTCAGTACTTTCAAAGCTGATGGCACCGTTTTTAAACTTTTTGTCGCGTAATATATAAGCCAGTTCATTTAGCTTGAGGATTTCAGCAGCATAATCACCGGCTTTATTTTCAATCACTTCCTGCGCTTCTTCATAGCTAAAACGCCTGTCCGAGTGGATCACCGTACGTCCAAACCATTCTGTAATGATATCGGCTTTATCGTTCAGTTCAAATACAGCTGCAAAACAAAGTTTATCTTCATTTGGGCGAAGCGAGCAAACACCGTTGCTCAAACGCTCAGGTAACATCGGGATCACGCGATCAACCAGGTATACTGAAGTCGCCCTCGAATAGGCTTCTTTATCCAGGTAGCTATTGGGTTGTACATAATGCGAAACATCAGCAATGTGTACCCCGATCTCATAATTGCCGTTCTCTAATGTTTTAAAAGAAATAGCGTCATCAAAATCTTTGGCATCAGCAGGATCAATGGTAAACGTAACCGTATCTCTAAAGTCCTTGCGGCCTTTTATTTCAGCCTCAGATACCTGCTCGGGGATGGAATTTGCTTCGTTTTCTACCTCGCCAGGGAAACTTAGCGGAAAGCCATACTGCGCAAGGATGGCGTTCATTTCGGTATTATTCTCGCCCTGTGTACCTAAAATGTTGATGATGCGGCCAATTGGGTTTTTAGCCCCTTCAGGCCATTCCGTAATGGTTACCTGTACTTTTTGTCCATTTGTAGCGCCGTTGATGTCGCTCAAAGGAACAAAAATGTCATGCAGCATTTTACGGTCGTCGATATTTACGAAAGCGTAACGGTCAGAAATTCTGATCACACCAATAAAATCGGTCTTCGCACGCGTAATGATCTCTACAACTTCACCTTCATTCTTGCGCCCACTCTTTTTGGCGTATATATATACTTTTACCTTATCGCCATGCAGTGCATTGTGCAGCTTTCTGGCGGATACAAAAATGTCTTTTTCAAACTCATCATCAGGAATCACAAATGCAGAACCATCCGCGGTCATATCGACCTTTCCAGTCAAGAATGTTTTCAGGTCTTTTAACTTAAACTTTCCTTTCTCAGGTTCCAAAAATACACCCTTTTTTGACTGCTCTTTTAGTACGTCCAGTATGGTGTCCCGGGATGCCGCATCCGTAATATTTAATTTAGCCGAAATCTGCTTATAATTCAGGGCTTCGTTGTTGCTCTTTTCCAGCACATCGCTAATCAATTGGATTAAAACGAGTTCCAGATGAGACGATTTCTTTTTTGCCATAGTCTATGTATGAATCACCCGAAGGTAACAATTTGAACCGAGTATTGTTGGATTTTGTATCTTTGATTACACGCAGATTGCCGAACTTAAAACGATTTAAAATGATTGAAGACAGAGAACGAAAAACAGGGAAAGAGCTTTTTATGCTTGGGATCAAAGCAGTTGTTTGTTTATTTCTGGTCTATTTGTTTGTCAATAAACCCATTTTATTTACCCAATACCCGCGTATAGAGAAGCTTGCAGGTGCAGTAGTGGTCTTCCTTGGTCCCAGTTTGGTAGTTTCTGTTTTGCGATTGATCATCATTTACTGGTATATCCGTAAACATCGTTTTAAAAGCAATATCAAGGATAACTTCATTCTTGGTATCAACCGGATTACCTCTATTCTCAACGTGGTGTTTTTTGGTCTTGCTGTTGTGTCTTTGTTAGAAGTAAAGCTGGTTGATCTTGTGTTTAGCGTATCCATCGTTGCGGCGGCTGTAGCTTTAACTTTTAAAGACTATGTAACCAATATGATCAACGGCTTAATCATCATGTTCTCAGATCGTTTATCCCTTGGAGATCACATCAAAATGGGGGAGCATGATGGGAAAATTCTTGACATTACGCTGATCAATATGATCCTGCAAAATGAAGACAGTGATATGGTGATCATTCCCAATTCTGTAGTATTCAGCTCTGTCATCATCAACCAATCTAAACAGAACATTAAAAAGCTAAGTATTGAGTTCGATATGTCCATTGCCAATGGGTATACCCCAGAGTATATAGAGAACCATCTGAACAAAATTATCGAGCCCTATTCGGAGAATGTGGTAGAGGGTGGGTTGACGGTTAAAACGATCTCCATTAATAAAGATGTGGTGATATTTAAGGCGATGATCTTATTAAAAAGATACGATAAAATTAAAGAAAGAGAGATCAGAAGAGCCGTGAATACTGGTTTAATCCGACTTTCAGCTACGCTTATAAAAGATTAGCCTGGTATTGCTGCAATTAGTTTCTTGGTGTACTCCGCTTGCGGGTTGTTGTAAATATCTTCCGGGAAACCTTGCTCTTCAATTTTACCTTTATTCATCACAATCATGCGGTCCGACAAGTGTTTTACCACTGCCAGATCATGAGAAATGAATATATAAGTTAGTCCAAATTCCTGCTGCAGTTCGCGTAGCAAATTCAATACCTGAGCCTGAACCGATACATCCAGCGCCGATACAGATTCATCACAAATGATGAATTTCGGCTGTAAAGCCAAGGCTCTGGCGATCACAATCCGCTGCCTTTGTCCACCAGAAAACTCGTGCGGATACCTGTTAAAATGCTCAGGTTTTAAATCTACCCGGTTCAATAAATTCATTACATGCGCCTTACGTTGCTCATCATTATCGAACATTTTATGTACTTGCAAAGGCTCCATCAAGGCATTTCCTACTGTTAAACGTGGGTTTAACGAAGAGTAGGGGTCTTGAAAGATAATCTGCACATCCCGTCTCATTTTTCTCAGCTCCGCTGTTTTCAGCGAAGTAATATCGCTTCCATCAAATAGAATGCTGCCCGATGTCGGTTCGACTAAGCGAATGATGCTCCGCCCTAAAGTCGTCTTTCCACATCCCGATTCGCCTACCAGCCCCAGCGTTTCGCCCGGAAACACGTCAAAAGTGATATCATCTACCGCTTTAACGTAGTCCTTTGCCTTACCAAACAAACCTTTACTGATGGGATACCAGGTGCAAAGCTGTTTTACTTGTAGCAAAGGAGCTGTGCTGTACAGCTTTTGTCTGCGTGCAGCAATTTCCTCAGGGGTATAACTATTTATCTCCAGCAGGTGGGCGACAGCCATATCCTTGTTCTCATTTAAAAAATCAGCCACTACAGGCAGTTTTTTTAGCAATCGCTGTGGACTAGGTCTGCAAGCCAGTAAGCCTTTAGTATAAGGGTGTTTCGGTGTTTCAAATAAGACTTTTGCCGGGCCTTGTTCTACAATTTCTCCTTTGTACATCACGGCCACTTCATCGGCAATCTCCCTTACTACTGCTAAGTCGTGCGATATGAAAATCATGGCCATGCCACGCTCGGTTTTTAGCTTTAATAACAGCTCCAGTATTGTTTTTTGTACCGTTACATCTAATGCCGTGGTAGGCTCGTCAGCAATCAACAATTCCGGGTTACAGCTCAAAGCCATAGCAATCATTACCCGTTGTTTTTGTCCGCCCGACAACTGGTGTGGGTAACTGTCAAAAATATTCTCGGGACGAGGCAATTGCACTTCCTTAAACAAAGCGATGGTTTGTGCCTTGGCTGTATGTTTATCTACTTTTTGGTGCAGCATAATGGCCTCTTTCACCTGGTAACCACAAGTAAATACTGGGTTGAGTGAAGTCATGGGTTCCTGAAATATCATGGCGATTTTGTGTCCGCGATATTTCCTGATTTCCTCGGACGATAAATTGAGGAGGTTGATTTGTTGAAAATCAATTTCACCACCAATTTTGGTGCTTTGCGGATCGTGCAAGCGCATAATAGAAAACGAAGTAACAGATTTTCCAGAGCCCGATTCACCAACAATGCCCAATACTTTTCCCTTTTCAATACTGAAACTGACATCGTTAACTGCTTTAAGCCAGGTGTTGTCTTCCTTATTGAGGAATTGTATGTCGAGATTTTTAACGTTTAGCATTATTAAGATACGATCTTGATAAGAGAAAATTGAGATCAAGGTAGTTATTTTATCGTCCAAATTCGGCAGTTTGCTTAATTTTGCGCTATGGAAAGAGAAATCCTTGATACTAAGCGTAAAGCTTTAAAGATTAACTTAAACCCTAAAATTTACGGGACTTTCGCTGAGATTGGGGCAGGACAAGAAGTAGCTCGTAACTTTTTTACCGCAGGTGCTGCTTCTGGTACAGTTGCCAAAACCATGTCTGCTTACGACATGACTTTTAGTGATGCAATTTATGGGGTAGAAGCGTCTGGCAGGTACGTAAGTCAGTCGAGGTTATTAAAGATGCTCAACCACGAGTTTAGCTTGTTAACGGAGCGTTTAAGTGGCGAAAAATACGACGACCGTACTTTCTTCGCTTTTGCAGATACGGTTACTACACTAAACTATAATAAGTCTAACGATCCGCATGGCTGGATTGGCATACGTTTTCAGGCCGAACCTGATGGCGAACCAAATGAGATATTTTTCCATGTGCGTTTACTCGATACTGATGCTGCATTACAGCAAAATGTTTTGGGTATCATCGGCGTTAACCTCGTGTATGCTGCATTTTATTACATGAACGACCATAAGGCGATGATTGAATCGCTGGCCGACAATTTAACTGTTGGTTCTGTAGAGATTGATTTGATTTCTGTAAATGGTCCTGCGTTTCAGGGTGTAGACAATATCTTGTTAAATTTATACCTGATTGTAAAAGACTTTTCGGATGCTGCCATCTTTGATGCACAAGGCAGTCCATGTTTACCAAAAGATTTATTGTACAAAAAGGACATCATGATTTTGCGTACTAAGTATGAACAGAAATCTAATCCTAACTTTAGTATGTTAAATAAAGCTGTTGATCAGTTTGTAAGAACAGAACATGTAAAGGAGGAAAACCTGAGTGTATTGATTGAGGTATTGATGTCTAATGTTTTATCAGCAGATGATGTAGCCCCTGAGATCGACCTTATAGCAGTTGCAAAAAGGGCCGAGGAGATGTGTAAAACAGGTAATAGAGTAATTGTATCCAATTTTACACGTCACAATAAACTGGCTAAATATCTGGATCGTTGTCGCCCTAAAAGCGTGGGGATATCCACCAACATCAACAACTTAAAGTTTGTATTCAACTCCACCAACTTCGGCGAAAATTACACCAGTCAGCTGCTCAGTTATGTGAGCGATATGTTTAGTAAAAACGTGAAGCTTTTTGCTTATCCGTACCTCGATAAAAAGACCAATCAAGTGATCACCAGCATCAATATGCCGGTAACGGCTGATGCAAAGCCATTGTTCGATTTCTTAATCATCAACGGTTACATTACGGACATTGAAGAGTACAGTGAGAGCGATGTAAAAACCGTTTAATCCTCGTTTTTATAAGGATTAGAAATTACAATAGCCATCATTCTTTCGGGATGTTCGATGGCCTTAAAACCGAACTGGGCATATAAACCATGTGCGTCTACTGTGCCCAGTACGTATCTTCTTAAACCCTGCAAGTCTTTGTGGAACATCATTAACGATAACAGCTTTTTAGAAAGCCCTTGCCCCCGGTATTTTTCCTCCACATAAACATCCGCCAGATAGCCGAAGGTAGCCTTATCGGTTACCCACCTGGCAAAACCTATCTGTTGTTTGTCTTTATAGATACCAAAGCATAAGGAATTGTCTATAGATCGCTGTACAACTTCGAACGGAATGTCCTTTGCCCAGTACGATTGTGTACTTAAATAATGGTGAATGGCAACAACATCTATCTTTTGTTTGTCGTCAGAGAAGACAAAACCCTTATCTTCGATTTCCATTAGTTACGCATGTTGATGAACTGCAAAGGTTGACCAAAATCTTCGCCTCTGCAAAGCGAAATTACCGCCTGTAGGTCATCAATACTTTTGCTTTGTACCCTAACCTGATCGTCCATCATCGACGGTTGTACTTTTAAGCCACTTGCTTTTATTTTAGCTACGATCTTTTTAGCTGTTTCCTTGTCAATACCTTCTTTAATGGATATTTCTTTCCTGATCATGTTGCCAGAAGCATAAACTTCTTTACCAAAATCAAGACATTTCGAATCCAGATTCTGCTTCACCATACGTGAAATGATGGCATCTTGAATCGCTTTTAAACGCATATCGTCCTCAGTAACAATCGTAATTACATTGGTTTTTTTATCGTGATCAATGGTGCTTTTAGAAGTACTGAAATCATAACGGTTCAGGATTTCTTTTTTAGCATTGTTCATCGCGTTGTCAAGTGTTTGCGCGTCTACTTTGCTTACTATATCGAAAGTGGGCATGATTATTATGGCTTTAGTATAAAAAATAGATTAGATTTAGTTAATTATTTGGGCGTCAATTCTACACAACAAATATAAAACAATTAAAGTTAATGCATATGAAAACCAGTAAGTCAAAAGTGCAAAAAAAAGTGGCAAAAAAGGATGTTAAAAAACAATTCGAAAAAAGCCTGGCAGAGAAAATTCTTGAATCTGTTAAGCAGCTAGGGCAAGATGCAGAGAAGATTGGGGATGACATCGCTTTAGTAAGTAAGTTTGTGGCCAAGAAACTGTCAAAAAGGTTTCAAGATGTTAAATTAGTGGTAGAGCGTAACATTGATGAAGCGAGAAAGGCCAATAAGAAAACGATCAAAAAAGCCAAAAAGAAAGCGGAAGCCATTCAAAAGGAAGTGAAGAAAGAGGTTTCTAAAGACGTTAAAAAAGCTAAAAAGGCAGTTAAAGCGGCGACAGCAGCAGTTAAGCCAGTCGTGCAAAGCGTTAAAGTTGCAGCCATTGCTACCGAAGAGAAAGCAGCAAATGCAATTGCTAAGCCTATCGCAAAAGCAGTTGTGGAAGCCGTTAAATCTGCGCCAACACCAGCAGCAAAAGCTCCTGTTAAAAAAGCAAGTCCGGCAGCAAAACCTGCAGCTAAAGCGGCTCCAAAACCTGCGGCAAGTAAAGTAGCTCCAGCAGCAAGCAAAGCGGCGACAGCAAAAGCTCCAGTTAAAAAGGCAGCTCCTGCAAGTAAAGCGCCTGCAGCTAAAGCTCCTGAAACTAAAGCAGCCCCAGCAGTAAATAAGCCCGCTGAACCAGCAGCTACAACTACTGCTAATGGTATTGACGCAACACCTTTAAAGACCGATTCAGAAAGCAAATAAGGATGCGTTAAGAAAAAATTGGATAATTGCTTGATAATTAACAATTACTTAACAATAGAATTCGCAGTTTTGAGCATCCCTGTTTTGAACAGGGATTTTTTTGATTTAATACATGACGAAGAAAAAGGCTCCATTTCTAAATAGAGAGATCAGTTGGTTGTACTTTAATGAACGGGTTTTACAGGAAGCCGCCGATGATACTGTTCCTTTAATAGAACGGATAAGGTTCCTATCCATTTTCTCTTCTAATCTGGAGGAGTTTTATCGGGTAAGGGTAGCCACTTTAAGTCGACTGGCCAATCTAAATGAGAAAGCCAAGGCCTTGCTGGGTTTTAACCCTAAAAAGATCTTAAATGAAATTAAAAATACCGTTGTAAAGCAAGAACGTAAGTTCGAGCAATTGTTTAGAGCTACGCTGATCAACGAACTGGCTCAAAACCGGATCTTTATATTAAATGATACCCAGCTAAACGTGGCCCGGGGCGAGTTTGTAAGAAACCATTTCAGAGACAAAATTCTGTCTAACCTGGTGCCGATCATGATCGATTTGGACAGGCCTTTTCCGGAACTTAAAAACCGGTACCTGTACTTTTTTGTCCGCCTTTCTAAAAATACGGCAGGTAAGAATGAAAAATATGCACTGATCGAGCTGCCGACTGATTTGCCAAGGTTCCTGGTGCTACCCGAAACCAATGGCTTAAAATTCATTATCCTTGCCGAAGATATCATTAAGTATTGCATGGACGATATCTTTTATGTCTTCAATTACGATAACAGGGAAGCGTATTCCATCCAGCTGACCAGAGATGCCGAACTGGATATTGATAAAAATGTAAGCGGTAAATTCATTGAAGAACTAAAAACCAGTCTCGATAAGCGCAAAAAAGGTAAACCTATGCGTTTATTATACGATACGGAAATGCCCTTCGAGATGCTGACCGTATTGATCAATAAAATGAAAATTGAGGCCGAAAGTCTTATTCCCGGCAATCAATACCATCGGTTTGGCGATTTTATAGCCTTCCCAAATGTGGGGAGTCCCGATTTGGAATATAAACCCAATGTCCCCTTAAAGGTACGTGGTCTACATCGCACCGAAAGCATCTTTAATAAACTTCAGGGTAAGGACTTTTTAATTAACCTCCCTTATCAATCCTACGATTATATCATTCTTTTCCTTCGTGAAGCTGCCATTGATCCAAAGGTTACCGAAATCAACATCACTTTGTACCGATTGGCAGAGAACTCCAGGGTAATCAATGCCCTGATCAATGCCGCTAAAAACGGGAAAAAGGTCAACTGCCTGGTCGAGTTAAAAGCCCGGTTTGATGAAAGGGCAAATATTGCCTGGACCAGCCGATTAGAAGAAGAGGGCGTAAACGTAAATTACGGACTAACCGATTATAAGGTACATTCTAAAATTTGCCTGGTCAAAAGAATGGAAAAGGGCAGAGCGGTTTATTATGCCAACCTGGCCACAGGGAATTTCAACGAAAAGACGGCCAGAATTTATTGCGATCACAGTATTTTTACGGCTAAAAAGGAAATTACGACAGACCTGGTTAAGCTCTTCAAAGCCTTAAACAACAAGACGGTCATGAAGGGATTTAAGCACCTGATTGTGTCGCCACTCGAATCCAGAGATAAGTTTTACCAATTGATAGACCGTGAAATCAAGTTTGCCAAACTCGGTAAGCCAGCCTACCTGATCTTAAAAGTAAACAGTCTGGCGGATGAAGGCATCGTTGAAAAGCTATATGAGGCCAGCAATGCCGGTGTGCTCATTAAGCTCATTGTTCGAGGTATTTGCACCCTTGTTCCAGGTATTAAAGATTTTAGTGAAAACATTACGGTCATCAGTATTGTCGATAAGTTTCTGGAGCATGCCCGGGTATTTATTTATGGCAACAATGGCAAAGAGGAAATGTACCTTTCTTCGGGCGATTTAATGAGTCGCAACTTTGAGCATCGGGTAGAAGTCGGCTTTCCAGTGCTGGATAAAGATGCCAAACAAGAAATTCGGGACATCATCGAGTTTCAATTGCAAGACAATGTAAAAGCTCGGGATATTACGCGCTTAAACAACAATAAGTACCATAAAAACAACCTGAAAACAAAAATCAGGGCACAGGTACAAACCTACAATTACTTAAAAAATAAACACCAGTAAATCCAATGTTAAGATACGCTGCCATAGATATCGGTTCCAATGCGGTTAGATTGTTAATTGCTGACATCTCTCAAAATGATACCGGTTTTAGTTTCAAGAAGAACACCTTAGTTCGGGTTCCATTACGGTTGGGGGATGATGCATTTTTAGATCGTCGCATTTCCGATCGTAAAGTTGAAGAGCTGTTGAAAACCATGTCGGCATTTAAAAACTTGATGGATGTATACCATGTATCCGCTTACTTAGCTTGTGCCACTTCGGCCATGCGCGAAGCAGAGAATGGTGCAGCCATCATTAAAAAGGTAAAGGAATTAACGGATGTAGATCTGGAGATTATCGAGGGACAAAGGGAGGCGAATATCATTTATGCCAATCACATAGAAGAAAACCTGGACATCAAAAAAAGTTATCTATACATCGATGTGGGTGGGGGGAGTACCGAACTTTCTGTATTTGTAAATAGAGTACCCATTGCTTCTAAATCCTTTGACATTGGAACGATTCGGATCCTTGATAACCAGGATAAAGATGAAACCTGGGAAGAGATGAGAAACTGGGTAAAAGAAAATACAAAATCTTTAAAAAACCTTGCCGGTATTGGTACTGGCGGCAATATCAATAAGCTTTTCCGCATGTCGGATGAGAAAGATGGGAATCCTTTAACTTTCTTAAAGCTAAAGGCGCTTTACAACCAGCTCAATTCACATTCATTGAAAGAGCGGATCAGTGTTTTTGGCTTAAATCCAGATCGGGCGGACGTAATTATACCAGCTTGCGAAATTTACATTACGCTATTGAAATGGACGGGAATCAAGCAAATCTATGTGCCTAAAGTAGGTCTTGTTGATGGAATCATCAGTTTGCTGATCGAAGAGAATCTAAGCTAAGGGCATAGATAGCGTGGATTTTGTGAGCTGTAAGTTTCGTACTTACGGAATTTATCAATATTTTAGGCCATGGAACGGCATCAGAAGAAGGTAGAAGAGCTCAACTTCGAAACACTAGAAGTGCTTTTCCGCAAGAACCACAAATTTCTTTGCATGATTGCAGTCAACCATGTAAAAGATCCTTTTATAGCTGAAGATATTGTACAGGAGTTTTTTATTAACTTCTGGGAGCGGCAGGATAAAATTAAACTTCATACCAGTTTTGAAGCCTATGCCTGCAGATCAATTAAGTATAAAAGTATTTCCTGGCTTCGCAGTCAGGAAACGGTTATTAAACGAATCAGCGAGTACGATTATCCAAGTTACGAAGATCCTATGGAAGCCGCATTCAAGGCTGCCGATGAGGAGGGGTTAGAACTTAAAATATTGAAGTTGATTGATGAATTGCCGACCGAGCGTAAGCGAATATTATTGCTCAGCACCACCGGTAATTATACCTACGCCCAAATTGCAGAGATGCTTGGCATTTCTATCAACACCGTAAAAAGCCAAATGGTAAAAGCCTATGCTTCACTTCGTTTAAAAGCTGGGCCAATACTCTTTTCAATGATTTTAAATTACTTATTGTTAGGTGTTTAGTTGATTGTTTCGTTTTTTTTGATTTTCCAGTAACCCTATAAGTCATTCCTTGCGACTTATAGTTGAACATGGATAAAAACTATTTTGAAAACCAATCCCAATGGGAAAAGGTTTTGGCTATACTTAATCAGGAACAGGACCAACAGGTTGATCATACCGATCTCAGTCCAGAAGAACGTGATCTGCTTATAGAACTTCGCCAAATTAAGGCCTTAAGCGAAAGCTATACAGAAATTCATGATTTCAATACGGATGCCAAATGGCATGAACTCCGGCTACAGCTCCAACCTTCCAAAACCATTAAAAAACTATGGGATGTTACATGGATTAAATATGCGGCCGCTATTTTAATCTTTCTTAGCGCGTTGATCTATTTAAAAGTACATAGGGACAAGACCGGATTCAATACCTCAACGGCTCAGAAGGACTTTCAGCCTGGTGGAAATAAAGCCATCCTTACATTGGCCAATGGAAAAAAAATCAGTCTCACAGATGCTCAAAATGGTCAGCTGACCAAAGAATCGGATATCATCATCACCAAATCTAAAGATGGACAACTGGTTTATACCATGGCCCCTTCTGTCATTCCTAATAAAACGGCCCAACTCAATTTCAACACTATTGAAACTCCTAAAGGTGGACAATATCAAGTCAACCTGCCCGACGGCACAAAAGTCTGGCTAAATGCATCTTCTTCCTTAAAATTCCCGTCCAGCTTTGCTTCGGCCCAGGAGCGGACAGTAGCCCTCAATGGGGAAGCCTATTTTGAAGTTGTACACCTTAACAACAAACCTTTCAAAGTAAAAATGAAAGGTTACGATGTTAAAGTTCTGGGCACTTCATTTAACATCTCCAATTATGAGAACGATGGCTTTATTGCGACCAGCCTCTTAACCGGAAGCGTGATGGTGGATGCTAAAAAGAATGGGGGTGTCGTTCTGGTGCCCGGACAGCAGGCTTATCTGGATGCCAAAGGCGGAGGCCTACAAGTCAATACCATTGATGTAAATAACGCGGTCGCCTGGAAAAACGGTGATTTTGTGTTCGAAAAAGCACACCTCTTTTCCATCATGAAAAAGATAGAAAGATGGTATGATATCGACGTCATTTACGAAGGGAGCTTTAAAGGGTTCAATTATTCCGGACAGGTATCCAGGCAGCAAAGTTTAATTACTGTATTAGACATGTTGGCCGCTACCGGTAGGATGAAGTATAAGATCAACGTAGAAAGAAAGGAGGTGATCTTGATGGAGAACTAATACAAAAACTTACCATACCTATAGATCTGAACGGTCGGCCAACTAAACCAATTTTGATATTTAACCCACAATGAAATGACTATTAAGAAGGTAATTCTATTGTCCTTAATGGGCCTCATACTAACTTTTAATACCGTAAATGCACATAGTCAATCTATTTCTTTAATAAAAAAAGGCAGCAGCCTCAATGATATTTTAAAGGACCTTAGAGTAACATACGGTTATGATTTCTTTTATCCTGAAGGATTAATTAACAATACCAATAGATTTGATATTTCTATAAAAAACGCCAGTATAAACGAGGTACTGGATAAAGTACTCAAAGCAAACGCACTTGATTATTCCATCACTAAAAACATCGTAGTGATTAAACCTGGGCCAACTTTTCGTCAGCAAAGCCTGATCCAGGGAAAAGTTATAGATGAAACAGGAAATCCGATAGCCGGAGCAACTGTAACCCATGTCGACAGTAAGTCTACGACCACTACCGATGGTCAGGGATTTTTTAAGCTGGTAAACCTGCCTATAAAAGGAAAAATATTAATCTCCTATCTGGGCTACGAAAAGAGAGAAATATCAGCTGCAGCAAACCTAGGCAATATTGTCCTAAAAGCATCTAGTGCCGAACTCGAAGCCGTAGAAATTAACATCGGTTATGGTCGTAGAAAGGCGATAGATTTAACAGGATCTGTAACCAGGGTCACAGAAGCGGAATTAGAGGGCGCACCACCACATGCGGATATCGCATCTATGATTCAAGGCAAGGCTGCTGGTGTAAATGTGATGATCGCCAATGGTGCCCCCGGTGCCGGTGTTTCGGTCATGATCAGGGGCAATACCTCCCTAACGGGAAATAGTCAGCCGCTTTGGGTAATTGATGGTGTACCACAATACAACGTAAACAACAATGATATTGGCCAGCTCCTGTACGATTACAACATCAACGATATTGAATCTGTCGACATTCTCAAAGATGCTTCCTCTACCGCAATTTATGGTTCCAGGGCAGCCAATGGAGTGATCATTGTAACTACCAAAAGCGGCAAGAAGTTTAAAAAGCCACAGATTGATGTATCCTATAATCAGGGTATTCAGGTACAGCGGGATAACTTCAGAACATTGAACAGCGATGAGTTTAAAGCTGTGGTGACTGATGCAGCAAGAAACTTCTTTGCCAGCTCAGGCATAAAAGGAACTGGTGCAATGTTAACCCTCATTGATGAAACGAAAGTTGTGCCAGGTGTAGAAATAGATTATTTTTCTGCTCCGCTTTTAGCTACCGCATTTTTTGACGGACAAACCAATTGGTGGAAGGAAATGACAAGAAATGCAGTAGAAAGAAAATTGGATGTCTCTTTAAGAGGGGGTAGCGACGCCAGCAATTACTACATTTCTGTTGGATTACCCCAACAGGATGGGATCATAAAAGGAAGTAGCAGAAGAGGCTTTTCCGGGAGAATAAATCTGGATTCAAAGATTGCCAACAACTTTTTAGTCGGGCTGATGGTGAATGGTTCAAACTCGGATCTAAACAATAAAGATAATATGATCGATAAAATCTGGAATTTCAGACCTGATTTTCCGATGTATGCTGCCGATGGAAAAATATTTGATCCGGGATATAATGAAGAAAGTCCACTAACAGCGCTTAAAAATAGGGATCTGTCGTCCAGAAGAGGGTTAAATGGTTCCTCTTTTATTCAGTTCACACCAAATAAAAATTTGGTGTTTAAATCCAGTGTATCTATCAATTACAATTTAACGGTTACTGATCGTTTTGCCAGGGAAGGTACTGTTAACTCTACCCATAAAGGGCAGGCCAATATCTCACAAAGTGAATCGAGTAATTGGGCATTTGAAAATACAGTAAAATATAACAGGTTGTTTAATAACATCCATGACCTGGATTTATTAGGTGGTTTTTCTATGGAACGTGGGAACTTTAAAACTTTTGCCACAGGCGTTCAGAACTTTCCTGATCAGGATATCATGACGAATTTAACCAGTGGTACGACTCCATTAAAGCCAACCTCTAATAATTATTCAACAGCGCTGGTATCTGCATTTACCCGATTGAACTATAAGCTATATGATAAATACCTGGCTACTTTTACTTTCAGGGCTGATGGTTCTTCCAGGTTTGGGCCTGACAAACGATGGGGTTTATTCCCTTCGGCTGCAGTAGCCTGGATATTGAGTAAGGAAGGTTTCATGAAAAACCTGAATGCTGATGTGTTTAACCTGCTTAAGTTAAGAGGTTCATATGGTGTATCGGGATCCCAGGTATTGGGAAATAATGATTGGAGAACACTTTATGGTGCTGCACAATTTGAAGAACAACCTGGATTTGCACCTAACCAGCTGGGGAATGCAGACTTAAGATGGGAAGAAACATTGACCAAAGAGATTGCTTTTGATTATGGTTTTTTCAAAAATAAGCTCTCTGGTTCCATTGGCTTTTATGATAAGCTGACCAGCGATATTATTTACAATAAAAGCATTCCTTCCAGTAGTGCATTT
The DNA here is from genome assembly GCF_005144565.1 of Pedobacter hiemivivus. Classification (NCBI taxonomy): domain Bacteria; kingdom Pseudomonadati; phylum Bacteroidota; class Sphingobacteriia; order Sphingobacteriales; family Sphingobacteriaceae; genus Pedobacter; species Pedobacter hiemivivus. Next base: position 293,258 of record NZ_SWDX01000003.1, on the reverse strand, counting down.
ATTTCCGTTAAGCAAAATATAGCGACTATACAAAACCGGGGAATGGAGTTTTTTATTGATTACAATGTTTTCAGGAAAAAAGACATGAGCCTCTCTATTAATTTTAATATTGCGCACAATAAATCTACTGTTGAAAAAATTAACGGAGTGGATAAATTCCTCGACCTGTATGCTGGTAATGCGTTGGCGATCAGGATGGAGGAAGGACAGCCAATGGGGCAATGGTATGGGTTTAAATGGACTGGGCGCTATTACCAGTCGATGGAAGAGTATAACCTCTTGTCTTCTATGAATCCAACAACCGGAGCAAAGATATGGTATCAGAATGGACTGGGTAGTATCAGACCTGGCGATTTGAAGTTTGAAGATGTGAATAAAGATGGCATTGTAAACAACGACGATATGATGCCATTAGGCACATCGCAGCCTAATTATTTTGGTGGTTTTGGTACCAACTTCAGAAAGGGAAATCTGAGTTTAACGTTAAACTTTACTTATAGTACAGGAAGCTTAAGGTACTGGTTTACCAATTCACAGAATTGGTATGGTAATGGATTGTATCTGAGAAACTATCCTGATTATGTGCTGGATAGCTGGTCGCCTGATAACCGCCAGTCTCAATGGCCGAGAATGTCATATGGACAGGGCTCTTCTAATATATTTTCTGACTATTGGCTTTCAAAAGCAGATTACCTGAAACTTTCCCAGATAAGAATCAATTATAGACTGCCTGATAAATGGGCTCAACGGAACCTTAAGGGAGGCCTGGACTTCTCCGGATCTGTGTCTAATGTGTTTGTCCTGACCAATTATAACGGTATTGATCCGGAGGGAAATTTTCGTTTAGCGGGTGGTGCAACAGGAATGGGGACCGATTTTGGAACTTACCCTACCATCAGGTCTTTTAATTTAAGTGTTAGGTATTCATTAAAATAAAACAAACCGATGAACATGAAAAGATATTTATACATAGGGATTTTGATGTTTACCCTAAGCGGCTGCGAAAAATTCATTACCCAGGAGCCCCAGTACTTACTTACGCCGGAAGTGGCTGTAACTGACGAGGCTTCGGCAAAAGGTTTACTTAATGGTGCTTATGCTGGCATTAGCACCAACGACTGGACTGCCCGGTTTACAGGAGGATTTAGCTCAATGTTAGGGATCATTAATTATAACAATGGTGCTTATACTTTTAATATGACTTCGACGGGTGATAATGAAGCCCTTTGGAAAGCATTTTATATTGCAGCGAATAATGCAAATGCTGCTATTGAAGGAATAGGGAATTTGCCCGTTGAACAATTTAAAAATAGCCATGTAAAACCTGAATTATTAGGTGAAGCGCATGGATTACGGGCATTTACTCATCTCTATACTTTTTGGTTTTTTGGAAGATGGTTTGATCAGCCCGATTCGAAATTTGGCATCATTTATAAAAGCGAGTTGTCGACTTTAAGCAATGTTTACCAGGAGCGTCTGGATGTAAAAACCAGTTATGAAAAGCTGATTGAAGATCTGGATTTTGCGATTGTAAATGCACCCACATTTTATTCCAATAAACGTTTTTCTAAACAGCTGGCGAAAGCATTGAAAGCGAAATTGCTGCTGAACAGGGGCTGGGCCGGTGATTATGCCGCGGCCTTGATATTAGTGAACCAGGCGATTACAGAAAGCGAAGCTGCGGGGGCTAAACTGGAGCCATCACTGACGGCATTATATACAAATAGCTGGGATTCTAAGGAGTTGTTGTTTTGCCGTTACCGGGAAAAAACAGATGATATTGTAGCCGCTTATAATTTCACTTATGGCTATAATTATGCAACGCTGGGTATTACGCCACAAGGAAATGTGGTGATTGGAACAGATCCCAGACATCCGGAAGGATGGGGAAATGTGAAGTCGCCAATAACAGGAAACAACACCCTCAAATGGGCACCTAAAAAACTATGCAGGTTAGGGCGTCAGGTAGGGGGCGATAATGACAAGTATACTACTTATCATTTAAGGCTTACCGAACTGTATCTGATGAAGGCCGAACTGCTTCAAAAAACTGGGGCTACCCTGGTACAAAGTATGGAACCTATCAATTTCATCAGAGATAGATCTCATCTGCTGCCACTTTCAGCTATTGATAAAGTAGATTTCGAAAAAAAGCTTTTTACAGAGATGCTCAATGAACTAAACCTGGAGAATGATGCCGATTGGATGTCTTCACTGCGCTTGAAAGATGCAAGCGGAAATCCATTGTTACTGCAATTCAGAGGTACATCTGTAGTTGTGGATATGAATAGAATTATATGGCCAATCCCTTCTTCAGAAATGAAGTTCAATAAATTAATCAGTCAGAATACAGGCTACGAACAACTTATTTATTAAGCTATGAAAAGAATATTATATCTCTATACGCTCCTAATTATGGCATTTGTTTCCTGCAAAAAGGATGGCAAGTTGATTGATGATGTGATTTTGTTACCAACTGACTTACTTTTTGAAGATTTTAAGATCGGCAGATTTACGCATAAAATCCCTGCTGAAAGTTTTACAAGTGCTATTGCGACCTTCAATGTAAAGCACGAAAATAACGATTGGAGCGGTTTCGCCATATCCAACAGGAACTACAAAAACTTTGTCATTGCAGCTAATCTGGTAGATTCCACGCGGTTTAGTGTTTACACCCTTACACCACACGCGGGCGGGAATTTTTTGGTCGTACGGCCAAAAGGTGATGATGCCTTTGTTCAATTGTCGCGTCCGATACAGATTGATAAGATTTTAGTGGGCAATACTGTTCAGGTGTATCAAACAATTATGTATGGACCTGGCAATTCAACTGTCGGTAATACTTTTGCCCCTGGTACTACCATCATGAGCGTAGCGAGAAAAGACAATCTGAAGATTACCATAAAAGGTTTTTTGAACAATGTGGAGACGGGTACGGTAGACTTTCTACTGGCAGACAGAAGCTCTGACGCTTTAAAAAGAAGTTTTACGGTTACCGATTGGATGCCTGTTTCATTGCTGTCGCTCGGAAAAGTCAACAAAATCGTGTTCTACCTGGAGTCGACGGATAAAACCGCTGGAGTGATGAATACCCCAAATTATTTTTGCCTGGACGGCATAAGATTTACAGAAAACATAAATTAATACAAAATGAACAATTATTTTAAAACCTCAAAAATTATTGGCCTCGTGTTATTTTTAACATGGAGTATGAGTAACATGGCTTATGCTCAAAACAGGAGAGTAGATCTCAAAGAAAACCTGGCCTTCGACGATGTACTGAAAATGGCGAAAGAGAAGAATAAATTGATCTTCCTTGATTTTGGTTCTATCACTTGTAAGCCTTGTTTGTATATTAAAAAAGAAGTACTCACACTAGATAGCGTGGCGGATTTCATCAATGAAAGATTTGTGAGCGTGGATTATAATGTGGGCAAGGAAAAAGACCGTTTAAGAAAGTTGTATAGGGTAGAAGGGGAGCCGGTATTGCTAATCATGGATCAAAATGGGGTGTTGATGCACAGGATGGCGGGTAAAGTTGACGGACAGCAATTGATGCAAAGATTTAAACAAGGGCTGGATCCTAAAAACAATTTTGTAGCCTTAAGCAAGTCCTATGCGGAGGGCAACAGAGAAGCTAAGTTTGTACTGAAATATCTGGAGGCCCTACATAATGCCAGTGAAACAGAGAAGATGAACCAGGTCGTATCAAAGTTTTTGGAAGGTCCTGTGGAGCGGATCAAAGACCCTGATGTATGGAAGGTTTTTCATAGGTTTAATCAAGATTTAGCGAGTAGGGAAATGATGTATATGTTCGACAACAGGCTGGAATTCTACAAGTTGTTTGGCCAGAGTATGGTGGATGGAAAGATCAATAAATTATATAGCGAAAAGTCAATTTTCTATTTATACGGCCATAAGCCGCCTATTGATGATCCTAAGTTCTCTATCATATTGAACTATGCGCGCAAAACCGACTATCCTAAGGCCAGTGAATGGTTGTGTTACCTGGTTCCGGCAGAACATAAATATAAAGACTGGACTAAGGTAGGGCAGGAAGTAGATCAGATCTATTCTTTTAACATCCTTAAAGGACGTGCGGGCAGCAGCTTTAAAGACATGATGGTTACGCAGTTTATCATGTATTGTAATGATGGGAAAGCCTTACAATATCCGATCAGGTGGTGTGACGAGCTTATTGCGGAACGTCCTGTGGAATCAGAGCAAAAACGTCTGCGGGAACATAAGAAAAGTCTGCAGGAAAGAGCCCTAAATCCGGAGAAGGATAAGCTGAACTGGACCGATATGAATTAAGCTTAGGCCGGATTGGTGCTACTGAGAATCTAAGCTCCATTCAATGATCAATACTTGGTCATTGAATGGAGCAATTTTTATTTCTTCGATTAGGTATTGAAACTAATTTCTGAATTTATTTGCGCATTGATTTGAAAGCGGCTCTTAGTTCTTTGCTGAAGGTCTCAGGCTGTTCCCAAGCCGCAAAGTGACCTCCTTTTTCTAATTTATTAAAGTAAAGAAGATTAGGGTATGCTTTTTCTGCCCAAGTACGTGGTGTCGAATAGATTTCATCAGGAAAGACACTCACTGCAACCGGGATTTTAACGTTCTTTGGAGCAAAAAAGGCAAGCTTGTTTTCCCAATACAGACGAGATGAAGATACCGCAGTATTGGTTAACCAATAAAGTGTGATGTTGTCAAGAATATCGTCTTTTGTCAGTCCTTCATCTTTTCCCGCAAATACACGTGAGATAAGCTCAAGGCTTCTTGCATCATGATCAAGTATCCATGAGGCTAAACCTATTGGTGAATCTTCAATTGCATATAACGTTTGTGGGCGGTTCCCCATTTCCTGTGCGTATGCCAGACCATGTTTATAGAAGAAAGCAAGCTGACCATAAGCTTTCTTTTCATCGGTTGAAAGGTTAGCTGGTTCGGGAGCACCGGTAAAAGCAGCTGCATCTATTTCAAGGGGTACTGCTCCGGCCATATTAGTGTGTATAGCAATAAGTTCAGGGGCAGCCTGTACCCCCATCATGTCAGTGATAAGGGCACCCCAGTCACCTCCCTGCGCCACAAACTTCTGATAACCAAGACGCTTCATTAAGGTCACCCATGTTTTTCCGATGCGCTCAGGACCCCAACCTAGTTCAGTTGGTTTCTCTGAAAAACCATATCCAGGAATCGAAGGGATAATCACGTCAAAAGCATCTTCGGTTTTTCCACCGTAGGCAGTAGGATCAGTTAGTGGACCAATAATCTTCAGCTGCTCAATAACAGAACCTGGCCATCCGTGAGTAATGATGATTGGCAGTGCATTTTTATGTTTAGATTTTATATGAATGAAGTGGATATCCACCCCATCAATAGTAGTGATGAAATTGGGGTAAGAATTGATTTTCTTTTCTATTTTACGCCAATCGTATTCGTTTGCCCAATATTTGGCAAGTGCTTGTATAGTCGCTTGAGGTACCCCTTGTGTATGATCACTAACGAGTTCCTTATCGGGCCATTTTGTGTTTTGGATTCTCTGTTTTAAATCATCAAGCTGCGTTTGATCAGCATGATATTCGAAAGGTCGGATGGAATCTGAGGAATTATTAACTGTTGGTTTAATCTGTGTAAAACCAGCAGCTGTCATCAGGATTAGTGCCGCGGTAGTTAGAATACCTTTAATGCTTCGTTTTTTTTGTTGTCTAATCGCTTCCATTGTATTTTAAATTATATGATTATTTTAGATTTCTGAGACGAAGGTATGGAGACAGTACAGCCTGTACAATCAGCGTATAGGTTAAACGGACGAAGAGGGGATTGAATCAGGCAATTTAAAAGCTGAAATGCTTCCTGATTTGATAATAGGTTTAATTATTCTATTCGCTGTGTCGGGCATGAGTATATAGAAAAGCCAAATCGTTCTAAATGGGAAAAGGAATCAGCATGTTAACGCATCCTCAATTCGCTATCAAATATGACTGGTTCAGCAACGACATTGCCTGCTTTGCCTATTTGGTCGTGGTGCAGTATAAGGTACGCCACTACTTTTGAGTAAATAATTTTAAAAACTCAAACTGTAAAACAATGAAAACGAAACTGACCACTTTTGTGGGCAAAACATTTATAGGAGCATTGCTATTATCTGCCGCACCTGTTTTTGCCCAAATTATTCCGGGCAATGAGGCATCCACCTCCATACGTCCATACCATGTCAATGTTCCTGAAGAGGCCGTAGCTGATCTCCGACAGCGTGTATTAAATACCAGGTGGGCCGAAAAAGAAACGGTTACTGACCGTTCTCAAGGTGCGCAGTTAGCAAAAGTTCAAGCGTTGGTAAAATATTGGGGTGATGGCTACGATTGGCGAAAAGCAGAAGCTAAGCTAAACGATTTACCCCAATTTATTACAAATATCGATGGGTTAGATATTCATTTTATCCATGTAAGGTCTAAAAATCCAAAGTCGCTACCAATGGTAATCACTCACGGCTGGCCGGGTTCAGTATTTGAATTGATGAAGATCATTGGTCCACTTACCGACCCAGAAGCTTATGGGGGCAAAGCGGAAGATGCTTTTGATGTTGTTATTCCTTCCATGCCTGGATATGGATTCTCCGGTAAACCGGTAGGTACTGGTTGGGGTGCCGACCGAATTGGTCGTGCCTGGGATGTTTTGATGAAACGTTTAGGCTATAAAACTTATGTGTCAAGTGGTGGAGACTGGGGGTCTGTAGTAACCAACCGGATGGCGGCACAAAAACCGGAAGGCTTAATAGGTATTCACGTTAACATGCCGGCAACCGTTCCTCCAGATATAGCAAAACTGCTGGCCAGCGGTAGCCCTGCTCCGGCAAACCTTTCGGTTAAGGAAAAAGCCGCTTATGAGTCCTTAAATTATTTATATACAAAAGGTGCTGGTTACGCAGGTATTTTGGTAACCCGTCCGCAAACAATTGGCTATAGCTTATCTGATTCACCGGTAGGGCTCGCCGCTTTTTTCTATGATAAATTTGCCGATTGGACATTTAGCGGCGGCGACCCTGAAAAATCACTTACTAAAGATGAAATGCTGGATGATATATCCTTATACTGGTTAACTAACACTGCTACATCAGCAGCACAGCTTTATTGGGAGAATAATGCTAACAATTTCAACGCAGTTGACATCTCCATTCCTGCTGCAATAACCGTATTTCCGGGTGAGATTTACCAGGCGCCAAAAAGCTGGGCGGAAAAAAGCTATCATAAGCTTATCTATTTTAACGAAGTAAGTAAAGGTGGCCATTTTGCACAATGGGAGGAGCCTCAATTATTCGCTGAAGAATTGCGCGCTGCATTCAAATCATTAAGACGATAGAACAAAAAACGATAGATAATTAATATCATGAACGAATTATTAAAATTAGCTATTGAAGCCCAAGGAGGCCTTGACCAATGGCGCAAATTCAATACATTCACCGCCAAATTTATAAATAGTGGTGAGTTGTGGGCCATGAAAGGGCATGGCGGCACTATTGATGAGGTAGGCGTAAAAGTTAACCTTTTAGAACAGAAAACCTCTCATATTCCTAACGATCAGTGGCATACTGCCTATACACCTGATCGGATAGCGATTGAATCTGCGGATGGCAATACGATTGCCGAATTATACAATCCCCGGGCATCTTTTTCTGACCATGTTTGGGAAACAGAATGGACACCACTACAATTGGCTTATTTTACTGGCTATGCCACCTGGAACTACATTAACACGCCTTACCAGTTCACCCGTCCCGGTTTTGAGCTAAATGAAGGCGAATTGTGGGAAGAAAATGGAGAAGTGTTACGTACGCTGAAAGTAAAGTGGCCAAAAGATATTCATACCCATTGTCCCGAGCAAACCTTTTACATCAACAGTGAAGGATTTATTAAGCGTTTGGATTATCGGGTAGATGTGGCCGGAAGCGTGCCCTGCGCACATTACCTTTCTGATTACAAGGAGTATCAAGGAATTAAGCTAGCTACCAAACGCGTGGTATACCTGGTTGACGAGGAAAACAGACCAAAGCCAGATAATAAAATTATTGTTTCTATAGATCTTAGAGATATTAAATTCCAATAGTTACCTAAAAATGAAAAAGTATATCAACAATAGCAACCGTCGCTTTTTTAGCGTGGTTCCTTTTTTTATCATCGCAATGTTTTTCATGACGGCCCAATTAGCTTTCGCTCAGGATAATGATGATATCAAAAAGGCTGTAACAATCAATTCTAAGCTAGGGACCCTTAAGCAAATAAATGCAGGGGTATTGAATGTGGGGTATGCCGAATCCGGCCCAGCTAATGGGCCTGTGATTATCTTGCTACACGGCTGGCCTTATGACATCCACAGTTATGAAGACGTGGCACCCATTCTGGTTAAAGCAGGGTATAGGGTTATTATTCCTTACTTGCGTGGTTTTGGCACTACACGTTTCCTCTCCCCTAAAACGCCGCGTAACGGACAGCAAGCCGCCATCGCTTCGGATATTGTGGCTTTAATGGATGCACTCAAAATTTCAAAGGCAACATTCGGAGGCTTTGACTGGGGGGCGCGTACTGCTGATATTATAGCCGCATTATGGCCTGAGCGATGCAAAGCGCTGGTTGCTGTAAGTGGTTATATCATCACCAACAGAGTGGCCACGCTGCAGCCCTTAGCTCCAAAGGCAGAACTCGGCTGGTGGTATCAATATTACTTCTCAACTGAGCGCGGTAAGGCCGGTTATAGTGCAAACACGCACGATTTTAATAAGCTCATCTGGCAAATTGCTTCACCTAAATGGAATTTCGACGATGCAACCTACAACCGCAGTGCGACCGCATTTGACAACCCCGACCATGTAGCAATTGTAATACACAATTATCGCTGGCGCTTAAGTTTGGCTGAAGGTGAAGTAAAATATGATGAACTCGAAAAACTTCTTGCTGCAGGCCCGCTGATCAAAGTACCCAGTATTACCATCGGCAGCGATTTCGATGGGGCGGCAGCTAATGGTGCGATGTATGCTAAAAAATTCGTAGGGCCATATAAGCATATCGTACTTGAGGACATTGGGCACAATGTACCGCAGGAGGCACCGAAAGCATTCGCAGATGTGATCATAGAAGTTAATGGCTTACAAAAATAACTCGAACAATTATACCAAACACGGTTTATCTGTTTTCAAGCCAATGCAAAAAACAGGTCACCTTTTCTTTGGATACAATAAGCTTTTCTTGTGTGGTAATGGAAAGCCTTACAAATAATTTTCGACCGAAATAATGTTCTGCTTCCTTCACCGCGTAAAAATTTATCAAATATTGGCGGTTTAACCGAAAGAAGAATTGCTGCGCCAAAAGACTTTGGATCTGCTCGAGGGAATGATCCACGGTATATTCTTGCCCATCAAAGCAAGTAATGATTGTACAGTCATATTTAAGATGGAAAAAAGCAATATTTTTTGTAGCTATAGTGAAATACTTATTGTGTTTAAACACGAGGAAACTTTGTTTGCCGATGGAAAAGGAAAGCTTTGTCAGTAGGTCTGTTAACTGATCAGCTATTTCAGGGCCAGGTAGCGAAATTGATAGCCCGGCTATTTGTTGATATGAATCCATTGTGAATTGATTTTTCGGTCATATTTGAATAACTCAATTCAACACTCGTGCCATAACTTATATCGCTTGTAGTTAGCTTGTTATGTGTAGATAGCTTCTGTTGAATAGTTAAATGTAACGATTGGTTGATATGAGCTGTGGGATATCATAATAAGAAGAGTGCTTTGATCAGGTTACTTTTTCTTTATATGTAGAAATTTTGGTAAATTTATTTAAATCATTCCTTTTTATTTGCAATTTTAGATAGGGGTAAGGCTATTAACGCCCTATTTTAAAGGATACTTTTCTGGCTATAATTATTCTATCATCGATTGCATATTAAATGAACCAATAAGCAGGAGGAGTAATTATGAAAACCAGGATACTCATTGTTGAGGACCAATTTATTAAAGCAAATAATCTTAGGATCATACTTTCCAAAGCCGGCTATCATGTTTGTACAATTGCGTGTTCGGTAAACGAAGCGCTGAAAATCGTAGAGCGTGAAAAACCCGATCTTGTTTTATTGGATATACGCCTGCAAGGGAGGCTTACGGGCATAGACCTTGCTAAAAGTTTAAAAGAAAAGAATATCGGATTCGTTTATCTTTCAGCTAACTCTGATAAAAAGACCTTAGATGCAGCGAAGGAAACTAGCCCCTATGGCTTTATTGCAAAACCATTTCGCGCGAAAGATGTCTTGGTTATGCTTGATGTGGCCTGGTACCTTCATCAGCAAAATCATCCCGCGGTTTCAAAGGAATTAACAGATCGCTACAGGCAAGCAGGCATTAAGGAAATTATAACTTCCAGTGAAAAAATGCTTACGCTAATTAATCATCTCAAGATCGCCGGAACATCGGATATATCGGTACTGATATTGGGAGAAAGTGGTACGGGAAAGGAACTGGCGGCACAATATATCCACATCAATTCGCTCCGTAGTACTAAGCCCTTTGTTGTCGTGAACTGTGGTGCCTTGCCTGCTAATCTTATTGAGTCGGAGTTGTTTGGTCATGAAAAAGGCTCGTTTACTGGAGCTAACGAAAAGCGAATAGGTAAATTTGAGCAGGCTAACGATGGCACTGTTTTCCTGGACGAAATAGGAGAATTGCCTTTAGATCTCCAGGTAAAGCTGTTAAGAGTGTTGCAGGAGCGCGAGGTTGAGCCAATAGGCGGTAAAAAAAGAACGATCGATGTGCGGATTATAGCCGCTTCAAACCGTATGCTGGAAGAAGAAGTTGCCGCTGGGCGTTTTAGGCTGGATCTGTATTACCGGCTAAATGTATTTCCTGTACTAATACCACCACTACGTGAACGTAAACAAGATTTGAAACCCTTGGCCGATCACTTTTTGAAATTTTATGCCAAAAAAGAAAATAAAAATGTTTCCGGTATATCTGACGCCGTTTTCAGATCCATGCAAGAATATTCCTGGCCGGGAAATATCCGCGAACTTGAAAATATGATTGCCAGAAGTGTATTACTCACTAACGGAAATACCATTACCTCACTGCAATTGCCCAGTCAGCCTAGTTCGCCCTTGCCAATGGCAATCACAAATGGCCGGATCAAAACCATGGCCGAAACCGAACACGACCATATTTTGATCGCCCTGGAAAGTTGTGGCTGGAAAATTCATGGTAGAGGCGGAGCTGCAGAACTACTGGATTTAAATGCTTCTACATTAATATCGAGGATGAAAAAATTGGGGATTGCAAAAAGTATTTCTTTTAAAAAAGCAGGTCAAAAAAAAATATAATTCCTCATTCAGCTTTTAGAAACGGGATGGCTTCCGCCAAAAAGAGGTCGGCGTATTCAAAAATTGCCCCATGCCCCGAATCTGGATATAGGCTAAGCTTGGCATTGGGTATATTCTGGAAAAGGATGTAGGAATTAATTGTAGGTACAACAATATCATTATTGCCATTTACTACTAAAACAGGTTGTTTGATTTTTTTCAATTGGGTTATGGAATTCTCATCGGTCATTGCCCAGCCCAAAATTGATTTCAGCTGCGATTGTATGGAAGCCAATTTCGTGTCCGGATCACGGTCAATTTGTCGTCTATTGATCCTTTTTAATGACTGCTGCCCCGAAGCCTGGCTTGTTTGGGAAGGGCTGTAGAACATAAATAGCTTTTGCTCATCGGGGCTCATATTGGCAGACTCCTCCAGGTCCTTCACGAGCACAGTTAAATTCTCGCCGCCTTTGTGGCTTGTTCCGGCAAGTATCAGCTTATTCACCAGCTTGGGTTCTTTAAAGACGATTTGTTGGGCAATAAAGCCACCCATTGAAAAGCCTAAAATGTTTATTTTTTCATAACCCAAAGCATTTATAAAAGAAATAGCATCCTTTGCCATAGCTTCAATATTATCCGGAGTTTGACCACCTGAGCCACCAATACCTTTATTATCAAATAAGATGACATGGAAGTATTTTGCAAGTCCATTTGTCAATGTCGGGTCCCAGTTGTCCATGGTACCAGTGAAATGCTGGAACAATACAATTGGTATACCTTTTTTCCGGCCGAAGGAACGGTAAGCATACTTGTTACCGCTGGCCTCAATAAATTTAGTAACTGCGGTTTGATGCGGATTATTCTGATGTAAAGAGGCTTCGGCGTCGATCTCAGATGACGCTACAGCAATAGTATTAGCATTGGTGAGCATACTTTTCATGTTTTATGTTGACTAGATTGTATAGCAAACTTATTGCAATTACTGGCGGGCAGGTAGTGTAATTAAGTTGAGGCAGGCAAAATGGGCGACGAAGCGGCGAATTTAAAACACGAAGAACTGAGTGTCTTCTACTCTATTGTTACAGTTAGCGGTTTTCGAGCCAATTCAAAAAGATAGTGGTCTTCTCTTTCCCAATTAATAGTTTATCTGGACTGGGGATGACCAGCTTTACGAAGAGTTTCCTGTCAAAGTAGTGTTCTACCTCTTTAATTGCGCTAAAGTTAACGAGATACTGTCTGTTTAGTCTAAAAAACTGTTTAGTTGATAATATGCTTTGCAATTGATCCAGTGATTGCATCAGGGTATATTCTTGCTCCTGAAAGGTCATGAGTGTCGGAGCCTCATTTCTGATATAGAAAAAGGCTATATCCTCAGTTTTAACAGTGGTGTATTTGTTGTTTTTGAATACTAAAAAGCTTTTTTTCCCTTCATCCTGTCCGATCTTTTTCAGTAATTCTTCCATATCTGGTTGTGTATTTTGCTGGAAAAAGTTTTTGAAGTTGTCTACTTTTTCAAAAGCTTTCTGCAGTTCTTCTTTTGAAAAAGGCTTAAGCAGGTAATCAATTCCATTTGCTTTAATGGCATCCATGGTATATTCTCCATAAGCAGTACAAAATATAACAGGGCATTGGATGCTTACTGATTTAAAAATTTCGAAACATAGCCCATCAGAAAGCTGAATATCCATAAAGATAAGATCAGGAGCTTCGTTTTCAGAAAGGTAGTCAATAGCACTTTCTATACTTTGCAGTTGAGCGGTGATTTTCGCCGATGGTTTTATCTTTAGAATGAGGTTTTCAAGTGACTTTGCCGCTTTAAGCTCGTCTTCAATGATTAAGATTTTCATGAATGATCGGGAGTTTGATGGTAAATAATGTTTCAGTGGTAAAGATTTCGATTTGCTTGCCAGAAAGGTGCAGATACCGCTGATTAATGTTTTCCAGCCCCAAGCCTGTAGAAGCTTCTGGAGTTCTTTTTACCTGAAGTTTATTTTCGACAATGATGAAATCTTTTTCTGAATATAGGTGGATGTGTAGCGGACGATCTATGGATACCACATTGTGTTTAATGCAGTTTTCTATCAGCAGTTGCAGTGTAAATGGTGGTATTAGCGATTGATAATGTTGCTGTTCTATATGTATAGAAAGATCAATACCATCTTCAAAGCGCGCTTTTAACAGGAAAACGTAAGCATTAAGTATCTCTAGTTCTTCAGCAAGCTTGATTAGATCCAGCTTGCGGCTTTCGAGTGTGAAACGGTAAAAATCGGATAGTTTTAGAATGAAATCTACGGCATGGGGGTCATTGCTTTCCACCATATATTTTAAAGTATTCAAACTGTTAAACAGGAAATGGGGGTTTACCTGCTGTTTAAGTAATTCATATTGTGCACCAAGGTTATCTGCTTTAGTACGCTCCAGTTCTATGCCTACCTGTTGATTCTGATAACTCTGATACAAAAGGTGAAGAAACATATAAAAGGTAATGTTAACAAGAATCCCCCGCACTTCGAACATCAGCACTACAGGTCCAAAATTTAGGTGGGATAACAAATATTGTTGGATAGAAGCCAAAATAAACATAAGACCAATCCCGAAAAAAAGGCCTTTAAGCAGTCGTTTAACCGAAAATCCATGGGCAACCTCTCTTGAAGAATAGGCCGGAAGCATTAGAATGTTGTAATACCAGATCAGCACGGCAAATAGAAAGGTGACGGTCGAATCAACCAGCGCTTCGTAGGGGTTAAAATGCTGTTCTGCTATTTTAGGAACGGAGGTAAGCACCCCAAGAAAAAAGGAGCTTAGCCATATTATTTTATTTGAAATCTTAAATGTTTTCTTGTTCATATCCGCAATCAAATATAGTACATTATACAGCTACACTAAGTTAGTATTTAGATAGGAGTAAATCCGGATAAGGATAAGCTGAACTGGACCGATATGAATTAAGCTTACAAGTAAATAAGTGCGAGGTAATTGCCGTGGTGACTTACAGAAGCCGGATTGGTGCTTCTGTAAGCGCTATCGGATTCGTCATAATCGCTTATTTTAAGCTGCAGACTACTCAGTACCTTAGTTTTTTCACTTGCAATGGTATGAATGTAAGCCTCAGATAGTGTGCTTTGCGTATAATACATTTTTCCTTGATAAAACACATTGCCAGTCGCCAATGTTGGATGTACGACTACGTTAGTACAGCAGAGGAGTGTTGGGGCAAAGGTCCTTATTTTTGTTTCCTTTGCGTGTGCTTTATAGGCAGACTCCTTCATGGTCCATAGTAGCCATACCATGACTTCCGGGTCTTTGGCAACGTGAATCAGGAACCTTTCGGCCATAGTAAATAGCTTCTCCAGGTATCCTGTCCTTTTCCAGTTGCTTTCTTTTGCGGCCTGGCTTAAATCAACAATGTCATTTCCTATCAAGTGCTTTTAGTTTATCTTCAATAATTGTGACAGTTTCCCCTACATTTAGCATTCGTGCCATCTCCAGGTTGTCAATTTCAATATCAAATTCTTCTTCTACGTCTAAAATTACATCCACCAGGTTGGCCGAATTAATTTTAAGGTCTTTAATGAAATCTGTGGATGGGCTAATGGTTGCTAAAGCATCTTTGTCATGGGTGTAAGGAGCAACAATTTCTTTCAATTTTGTTAAGAGTTCTTCTTTATCCATTTTCGTACTTTTTAAAGATAATGCAGGCGTTGACATCACCAAACCCAAAGCTTGCTTTAGCTAATATATTAATGTTTTGATACATTATTTGATTTGTAACCTTATTTTTATTTACCAGTTCTGCGATTTCTGGATTTAGGTCTTCACAGTTGATCGAAGGAAAAATAAAACCCTGTTGCAGCTGCAATACCGAGGCGATACATTCTATGCTTCCTGCAGCACTTAAACAGTGTCCAATCATGGCTTTTAAGCTGTTGATATATGGGAAGTGTTCAGGCGTACGATTCAGAGCAATGGCCCAATTTTGTACTTCCAGGGCATCTTTACTGGTCGCGGTAAGGTGACCGTTTATCGCGTCAACGGCATCGGGCCTGATGTCTGCGTTATGCAAGGCGGCTTGAATACAGCGCTGCACCGCAATCGCATTTGGCGCAGTCATGCTGCCGCTGCCGCGTTGTCCGCCCGAATTGATGTTGCCCCCCAATATTTCCGCATAGATCTTTGCGCCACGGGCGAGGGCAGAATCCAATGACTCTAAAACCAAGGCTCCGGCGCCGGAGCCAGGTACAAAACCACTGGCATTGGCGCTCATTGGTCTCGATCCTTTTTCTGGTTCCTGGTTGTGTTTAAAGGTGCAGACTTTCATGGCGTCAAAGCCGCCCCATATATAAGGCCCACTGTCGCTCGTGCTGCCGGCAAGCATTCTGCTCGCTTGTCCGGTTTTTATGCGCTCATAAGCCATTAAAATGCTTTCTGTGCCAGTTGTGCAGGCTGATGAGTTGCTGCTCACCTGATTGCCCAAGCCAAGCTTGCCCCCAAGGTAAGCGCTAATGCCGCTGGCCATGGTTTGCACTACGACTGTGCTGCCCAGTTTGCGTACCTGCAGGTCATCTACCTTGTAAATGGCTTCTCTAAATTTTTCAATGCCCGATGTGCCGGTGCCAAATATAGTTCCGCTGTCCCAGTCGGGCTCATCGGCATTGGAGATTGGCAGGTTGGCATCCTGCCAAGCGTCCATGCCGGCGATAATCCCGTATAAAATTCCACTGCTGTTAAAATTTCGGCGTTCTAAATCGCTGAGGTATTTGGCAACCAGCTCATCGGACAATTCAGGTTTTCCTGCAATCTGGCAAGAAAACTGAAGTCTTTCTAATTCTGGATCGTGTTTAATACCCGAGATGCCTTGTTTAATAGCATTTGTAAATGCAGTTAAACCAACTCCATTTGGTGCTACAACACCCATCCCGGTTATGACAACACGTTTAGCCATTCATTTTATTGGTTACCATTCCAGCAATTGTTCCCTTGCAAACCACTTCTCCAGCTGCATTGGTCATTTGTACCGTACAATTTAATTTTTTGAAACGGAAATATACCTTTTGAGCGGTTACCGTCACTTTTTCACCTGGAAAAACAGGTTTCATAAAATCGATCGCAGTTGATGTTAACATCACATGGCCGGGCATGCCGCCTTCGGCGCTGCCAGATAGGTATATACCAAGGCATACCAATCCGATTTGTGCCATGGTTTCGGTTAAGATTACACCAGGAGTTACCGGATTGTCTTTAAAATGGCCTTTATAAAAATCAAGACCAGCATCGAAGGTATAAGAACCTTTAGCTCCATTTTCGTCGATCTCTTCTAGTTCGTCTACAAATAAAAATGGTTTCGAGTAAGGTAAGTGTGCTAAGATCTCTGCTTTGTTCATGTTATGTTTAATTGTTGTTATGTTTAATTCTTGTTTTTTGCACCCCGTCATCCTGAATTTATTTCAGGACCTCGCACCTGCATGGCTTCCTTTCTCTTGCGAGATCCTGAAATAAATTCAGGATGACGAAGCGCTTAATTAGCGGAATCCTCACCACTTCAATAGCATCCGTTGTGCCGAAAACCCTGGTCCAAAGCTGAGCATTAAGCCCAGTTCTCCGCTGCCCAATGGCCTCTCCATATAGCGGTCCAGTACATACAATACTGTGGCGCTCGACATGTTCCCGTATTCTTTTAAAATGTTTTTAGTCTCGTTTATATTTTTGCCTAATTTACCAAATAACGCTTCAACTGTATCAATAATTTTTTTTCCACCGGGATGAAATATCAAATGATCAATGTTTTCAATCCTCAATCCATACTTTTCTAAAAATGGATGAATGATGTCCGGGAAATGCTGTTCAATATTTTCGGGCACTGCCACATCTAATACCATTTGTAACCCTTTATTGGTCAAGTTAAATCCCATCATAGGTATGGAATCATAAAAATGGTACATTTCTTCCCCAATAATTTCCGGTCCTTCATCTTCTTCCTTTGAGGAGAGTAATACACAAGCCGCGCCATCTCCAAAAATCGCTGCACTTACAATATTGACCATCGAAAAATCATCCAACTGAAAAGTCGCCGTAGGCGATTCAATCGCAATCACTGCCGCGCGCTTTCCCGGATTTGCTTTTAAAAAGTTCTTCGCATAAATCATCCCCGAAATCCCTGCTGCACAGCCCATCTCGGTTACCGGAAGTCGCACAATATCCTGTCGCAGGTTTAGTGTATTGATCAAGTAAGCATCCAAGGATGGAATCATAATCCCTGTGCAACTTACCGTAATGATATAATCCAGATCCTGGGGTTGCCATCCGGCTTTTTCTAAAGCTTGCTTTAAACAGCTCGTCGTCAGTTTAATACCTTCTTTGATATAAATATTGTTCTTTTCTTCAAATGATGACGGTCTAAACACTTCTTCCGGCGACATGATCGAATACCTTTTGTCGACCGCCGCCTGTTCAAATATCTTTTTTACTTTTTTAATAAACCGAGGCTCCTGGTCTTTCAACCAGACATCCAGATAGGGGAGTATCTCTGCAGTGCTTCTCGAATATTGTGGGGCTAGCTTGGAAACAGTCTTAATTTTTACGCTCATATCGTTCTAATTATCCATTGGTAACGGAATGCCCACTTCCATTTTAAAATGTAATCGTTAAAGCGCAATTGTTCAGACAAATCATGCAACTCCTGTCTTTTAAAACCCCTTAATATAGATACCAGTCCATCATTTTTAGACATGTGATTGAGCCTAAAAACAAAGCAAATGCTTACAAATAAGTAATAAGCCAGCGCATTTCTGTGTAGGTCATTTACCACAATTCCCAATGTCGACTGCTCTTCTAAGCCTTTCATAAGTGTGATGATTTCGTCATCTTTAAAATGATGCAATGTCAATGTACACAGAATAACATCGTAAAGTCTTTCTTGTTTAATTTCTTCAAAAATATCTGCGCATACATAGCTGATATTTGGATGTTTTTTTGATAATTGTTCCGCATGTTTGATGGTGAAATAGTTCGCATCTATTCCAGTCAGTTTAAGTTTTATGCGTTTCTTTTTGGCATACTTGGCCAAGGTCCTGAGCATGTCGCCATTTCCACAACCCACATCCAAAATGCGGAGTTCAGACCTGTATACTGGTTTTGATTTAAGCAAACATTTTACCCCTTGTAAGGTAACTTTATTGCCACCCAGCAACCTGTTTATGCTTGCTATTTTATCTAGCGCATTACTTAAAATATCCCCTTCTAATAAAAAATCATCCATTAATTCAGGGGCATCACTTCTGCGGTTGGTATCTACTAACATAAGATCGGTTTTCCGTGAGTCATTTTAACGATTAAGGGTAAGGCTGAGGGGAAATTAACCAATAGCTGTTGCATTGGCCCAAATAATTTTTCTTTCCTGATCATTTCAGATAGAAACCTACCCATTAGCAATCTTGTTTTAAAATTTTTGTTCCATGCTTTTACATAATCCTGCTCCAGCAAAACTCGGCTGTGAATCTTGTTATTTAGGTAAGCTATAATGAGTTCCGCACAAATTTTTGCACTATGAATAGCCATTGCCATTCCGTTGCCGCAAAGTGGATGAATTAAACCGGCTGTATCACCAATCATTAAAATATGTTCGTGCAGGGCTTCTTTTTTCTCAAAAGAAATCTGGCTTATAGTTAGGGGATGCTCAAATAGGGCCGTGCTGTTGTCAAATATTTTACGAAGATGGGGATTCTTGCAAAGCACATTTTCCTGAAAATCCTGAATGTTTTTATAGGCTTTAAAGCTATTGTAATCTGCGAGATAACAGATGTTGATGCGGTTGTGCTCTACCTTAGATACGCCACAATAGCCACCTTTGAAATTATGAAGCGCAACCAGATCATCTGGGAAATCACCAGTATAATGCGCCTTTACAGCCAACCATGGCGATTTTTTCGAAATAAAGGGACGAGATAGTTTTTGGTCTATGGCCGATCTTTTACCATAGGCGCCAATTACGATATGGCTTTTTAAGATACCGTGTGTATCGGTACTTACTTCAAAATTGTTGTCTTTAAAAGTGATGTCGGTCACCCGATCTGTAATTAAGTTGCAGCCATTTTGCAGCGCCTTTTGGTATAGCAAATTGTCCAGTTCATATCTGCTTAAGCCGAAACCGCCGAGCGGCAAATCACAGGCAATGGTTTTGCCTGTATTTGAGGAGACCACCAGTTTTTTTATGAGGGCTGGTTTCATTGTCAGTGGATCTACATCCAGCCATTGTAAATAGGGTAGGACTTCATTAGAAATGTATTCGCCGCAAACTTTATGGTGAGGATCTTTAGTTTTTTCAATTAAAGTAACCTCAAAACCTGCTTTTCGTAAATGGAGGGCGCATGATAGTCCAGCAAGGCCGCCACCTACAATGATGATCATATTTTTGTGTTCAATTTTTTGTATCATTTCAGGTAAAAAGACCATTCTAAGATAACGATAAAAAAGCGGCAATATAGAAACTACCTACCATGCTATTCTTTATGCGCTTCGTCCTTAGCGGTCGTCATGCCGGCGAAGGCCGGTATCTCGCAAGAGAAAGACAATCCTTCTATTGCGAGATCCTGATACCGGCCTACGCCGGCATGACGAACTCAGGATGACGATTGTATTAATAATATACCTTATTTCTAAACCCTGTTTTACTTATTTTAAATATTTTATATTAAAATTTGTTACAAGTAGTTATTTATAAAAATTAAATAGTGATTTTTGTTTATCAAAAAGATAATTATGAAAGAATTACTAGAAACACTCCAGAGAATGGAAGGGCGGCTTACACGGATAGACGAAAGGCTAGATTTGATCGAAGAAAGATTGGATCATTTGGATGCAAGAGGGGATGACTTCTTATTTAAGCTCACAGAAATATCCTGCAATATCATAGCTATATTTTTAAAGCTCAAAAAGATAAGCGCTACCACACCCTACGAAGGTGAATACCAGAATCTAAAAATCATAGTATCCTAATTACATAGTAATAAATTTATTGTCAAATGAAAAATAGTTTAGGAAATCCCGCCAGAGGTGAGGCTTTTTACCCTCGTGAGAAAGAAATTAGAAAGATTTATCGTGTATTGAATGCTGGAACCAGTATTTACCTCTCCGCTCCTCGTAGGGTAGGTAAAACTTCAATACTTAGATATATAGAGGAGTTTCCTGAAGAAAATTTCCATTCCATATATGTCATAACTGAAGATCTTGAATCGCAAAACGACTTTTTTAAAGTGATTTTTGAAGAATTAATAAAGAGTGAGGCGATAAATCGTCTTGCCAAGGTGTCTGCCGCCGTTAAAGATACGATAGCTAGTATTTTAGGGAGGGTAAAACAATTTTACAATGTTGAGCTGAGGGATGGATGTGAAACTGATTATTATGAAATTCTTACTGAATTATTTTCCAGTATAAAAAAGGAGCCAGGAAATCTAGTGATATTGATAGATGAATTTCCTCAAACAATTCAGAATATTCTGAATAAGGAAGGTGTTCGACCCGCCGAGCAATTTATCCAGAAAAATAGAGTATTGCGTCATCACAAGCATGTACTGGATAAGGTAAGGTTTATTTATACTGGTTCATTGTCATTGTATCCTATAATTGAGAAGGTAACTTCACTAACAGCTGTAAATGATCTTATGACTGTGGAAGTTGAGCCTTTGCCATACGAACAGGCTATCGATTTTATGTCCAGACTTTTGGAAACTGATGGAGTCAATATTGAAAGAAGTTTATTGGATTATATTTTAAATAAAATAGGTTGGCTTATTCCTTTTCATTTGCAATTGATTGAACGAGAGATTGTAGATATTTACAAATCAAATGGAAACGTTGTAGACGAAAAGTCTATTGATCTGGCATTTGATCAGGTCGTGCATATAAAAAACAAATCGCAATTTAAACCCTATTTTGAACGATTGGCTAGATTATTTAGGGGGAATGAATACGAATTTGTTTCTGAGATATTGCAGTATGTTGCTGTTAATGATTTGATTAATCTTGATGTATTGAATGGTAAAGCCCTAAAATACAACCTGGATATTGTAGACAAAACTATGGAGATGTTGGAAGGCGATGGTTATTTATTAAAATCTAAAGACGAGTATCGCTACGCTTCTCCAATGTTAAAGTTATGGTGGCAAAAGCACATTTGTAAATAGTTCGTATGATGGAGAATCTAAAAATCATAGCACCTTAACCCCCTGTTTCTTCTCGAGTCTTTACGGTTGATGTAAAATCCAGCGGATATTTCATGGCTGCCGGAATTGTAATCGCGTAACTTGTTAAGCGAGTAATCGTAGGCGTAACCGATCCGGATATTTTGACTGGTGTAAACCTCCAGAATTGCGCCAATTGCATTTTGCTTCGTCAAGCCAGTTTGTAAGTAGTCTTTTTTGTAAAAGTCAAAGGAAGTTCTGTAAAAGCCACCAATCCAAACCCTTTCTTTGAGCAATACAAAAGCATTCAAATCTACAGACGAAGGACCATTGGTGTCATCTTTAACCAATAATACCGGTTTTAGGCGCACATCCTCACTTAAAGGAAACATGGCTCCTGCGGTAAAGTAGAAGTGTGGCTGCGGAACCGGCACCATCATATTCTGCGTATTCGTTTTTGCCATATATTTTGCCAGCACATTGGTTACCGATAAACCAGCGAAATAGGTTTTATTGGTATAATAAATTCCAAAACGTGCATCAGGTACCGTATTGGTTTGTGAACCTACAGGAATCAGCTCATCACCCGGTCGATAACCTTCCAGCTTATTGCCATCCAGTCCAAGTTGCAGCAATCCAGCTGCTATTCCGAAAGCAAGTTGAGAAGCTTCATCGTCGCCCAGCCTGATGCGGTAGGCATAGTTTGCATAAGCTGTGAGGTAACTTTGAGCACCCAGCTGATCATTAGCGAGGATCAGACCTAAGCCTACTCTGCCGTCATTAAAAGCGCCATCAGCAGCAACCGAAAAACTTTTGGGTGCACCATTAATACCATCCCATTGAGATCGGTAAAAAGACTGGATGTAAATATCATCCTTATACCCCGCATAAGCAGGGTTAATGTGTAGGCCATTAA
Source organism: Pedobacter hiemivivus (assembly GCF_005144565.1). NCBI lineage: Bacteria > Pseudomonadati > Bacteroidota > Sphingobacteriia > Sphingobacteriales > Sphingobacteriaceae > Pedobacter > Pedobacter hiemivivus. The sequence continues at coordinate 270,821 of NZ_SWDX01000003.1, read as the reverse complement.
ACAGGTACTGGGTAAACTGACTGTCCTGTTGTGCCTTTGCACTAAATAGGAAGCTGGAAATAAAAAGCAGGAGTATAATTTTCTTCATATTATTTGCTTCTAAGCATCGTGACAAATCCTTTATACACTTCCCATTTGTTGCCTGCTGTTTTTACTTTTAGCAAGTAGAAATAGGTGCCCTCGGTAAGCCCTGTAGCTGCCCAATCGCCCTGGTAACCTTTCTTTTCGTAAACCGTACCACCCCAGCGATTCACTATAGTCAACTCGTTGGCCTCATAAAACTCTAGTCCCGGTATGACGAAGGTGTCATTTAAGCCATCTCCGTTAGGCGTAAACACATTGGGTACAATGATACCTACAATTGATTTGCTGTCGGTAGAAGTGTTGTTTTGCAGGTTAGGATCAGTTTCCTGTGCGGTTACCGTAGCCGTATTTCTGATGATGCCAGATTTTATGGCTTTTACTTTGATCTTCAGGTCGGCCATTTGCCCATTATTTAACTGATCGATTTCCCATAAAATGGTCTTCGTACCCAGGTTATATCGCGCCAATCCCAATAGCGGATTCATCATCTCCTCGAAAATGAGTTCCTCAGGTAAAACATCCTGTACTTTTAAAAGTGTAGCATCGCCAACTCCATTATTTTTAACCTGTATCAGGTATTCGAAAGTTTGGTTGATGGTTATAGATCTGGACTCCGAGTTTTTATTGATCATCAGATCAGCGGTCAGCAAGGATGTGGGGGAGATGTTTACGATTACCGGATCGGAGATGTCCGACGCGCAGCCGGCAGCATTAAACGACACTACTTTGTAAGTTCCTGCAAGTAATATTGTGTAATCAGCAGAAGTAGCGCCAGTAATGGCAACATCATCTTTTAACCATTGATAGGAAACCGCATTAACAGAATTGGCTTTAGCTTTAAGTGAAGCTCCACGCGGGAGGTTTACTGTTTGGCTCGAACCATTGGATTGCGCAAAGCCTGCCGTTGCGCTAAGCAACAGCAGACTGGTTACGAAACCTTGTTTTCTGTTAAACATGAATACGTTTTAATCTTTTTAGTTAAATGTGATGGTCGGTGTAGCCGGTTTAGGTGAAACAGTAATCGCCGACGACGCTCCTGATGATTTTACACAACCTAGCGCATCTCCGGATTTTAATTGCCCGGCAGCAACAGCGTATTTAATGGAAGCTGTTAATACATACGAACCTGCAGTAGCAAGGTTGTTTAGTGTAAACGTATTTGCAGTTTGAGTCCCGATAGTTGTGATATCCGCTACCGCAACCGTATTTTTTGTCGCTGTCCAGCTGTACACATAGCTCACGTCAGTCAGTAAAGCATTAATGGTTGTTGCAGTTGCCGTTAGTGTCGAAGCTTGGATCGTTGGATGTGAGCCGCCCTCGCAGAAGGTACTTTGCGAAGGACTTCCCAATGTTACTGATGCATCTGGTAAATTATAGAGGGCAAGTGCTGGCGATACATCTCCAGAACAGCTTGCAGTTGCTGTTTTTATAAAAACTTTATAACGATGTTCACCATCACTTAAACCTGATCCGCCTACTTGAAAATCAGGTGCAATGCCATCTGTTACGACCGTAAGTTCTGTTGCCGTATTCATTGGCGCATCTGCTGTTGAAAATTCTTGCCAAACAACCTTATCTCCGGCTTTTAATGTTCCTGTAGTTGTTGCATCAGGTTTTAAGATGGCTGTTCCATCCCCGCAGAGATAAAGCGGGAATGTTTGTGCCCATGCGCCGATAGGTAATACAAACAATACGAATGCGATGGTTAACAGTCTGAAAGTGGTAATTTTCGTTTTCATAATTTAAGGTTTAAGAGTTTTATTTAATTAGTTTATGGATACAAAAGGAGTTGGAGGTTTGGGATGGAGGGTGATCACAATTTCATTGCTATTTGCTGTGCAGCTTACTCCATTAAGGGTAGTTGTTGCTATTCGTTTGTAATAAGTATTTTGGTTGAGGTTTGCACTTTCGGTAAAAGTGGCGCCTGTTGCACCGCTGATATTGGCGTAATGGGTATTGTCGTTGGATGATTTTTGCCACTGATAAGTAATGACCGCTCCTATAGCGGTAGAGGTCGCAGCTACACCGGTAAAAGCCGCGGGTTGAGTTCCAGAACAGATGGTTTGTCCGGCAGCAATGCTTCCTGGGACTATGGTATTGACAACAACTGTAGCGGGGACCCTTTCTGATTCTCCAGCGCAGCCAATTATAGCCTGGGCTACATAAATCGTATCTGGGGCAGTTAGATTGGCTGTGGTGTATGAATTTCCTGGTACCCAGGTTCCACCGGTAGCATTTTTGTACCACCTAAGTTCATTTCCTGAGGCTGGGGCATTAGGTGTGAAAGTTGCGGTGTTGCCGGAGCAAATGGTGATATTTTGGAGGGAAGGGGCTGTGAAGGTAGGTTTAGCAGGAGTGATCTGAACCTCATAGAGATTTAGTGATCCAGAAACATTTAAGAGTGAGCCCATTGATACGTTAATACGGTCAAACTGTCCTCCGGGTGGCAGAAAGGTTAGCGTAGATATTTTTCCGGATTGCAGTAGGCCGAGGAGATCTGTACCCTGAAGTAAGGCACTTACACTAATTGCACCAACTGAAGTAGCTCCGTTAAAAGCCTCTATCTGAAGGTTTCCTAATAGACCGACAGCGACTAAAGCCTGTGGTACGGATAAGGTAACTGTGGCAGCTTCTCCAACTTTCGAAAGATGATATAGATTGATGGACTCTATTAGTGTTGCACCGAGGCCAATTCCTGCATTAAAGCTTGAATATGTGGATAGGTTTCCATCAATGGCATTATCTGGATTATTGATAGAACTCAGTAATGATACCCCAGTAAAGTTTATTGCGGTTGATTTGGCTGGATTACATGTTGGATCAAACATATAAACATCGTATACGTCTGCTTGTGTAGTTGCAGGATTTCCCGTGGCTAAACCAGTATCACCTGTTGTTACCAGAATTTTTATGGATGTAAAATCAGCTGTAACAGGAAATACATAATAGCCATCAGCATTAGTTGCTAATGTTGACAATGCGAATGCGGAACCCGCAGATGTGGCCCCATTAAAACCTTGTATGGTTACCTGTGATTTAGGGTCGGCTCCTACTAAGACTACAGAGTTTGAAGGGCTGATTTTTAAAAAGACCTGATCACCTATTTTAGGCGAAATTGTTCCTGTAAAATTTAAGGTTAAGTAAGAAGTACTTGATTTACCAGCTCCCCCACCAATCCCTGTTCCGTTGGTACCACTTGCAGCCTTAACAGCAGCAAAATTCGTAGTGTAATTTGTATCGTTAAGGTCAGCCGGAGTGGATGTGCTATGGGTTCCCAGGGCTCCTTGACTGCCTCCAATGCCAGCTGTACCAGCAGCTCCATTAGTACCACCTGTGTTGGCCGGATATGGGCCAACATATTCCGCTCTAACTTTAGCATACTGCCCCTTAACCTGTCCCATACCGGCAACCATTACTATCAAGATCAATAGTAGCATCGCGCAGCTGGCGGATATTTGGTTGAGTCTGAACGAGAGCCTGGACATAACGTTAAAGCTAGGCTGATCAGAACCCTTTCAGTCCGTTCATCTTGTTCAGTCTTTAGCTGAAGCTCCGATTCTAGTCAAAGGTAATCTATTTCACCTCTAATTAACAGCTGTTAACCGGACGTTACCCGGATACTACGCGGCTCCACCCGAGTAGTGTCCGAGTAATGTCCGAGTAACGTCCGGGTAATGTCCGGGTATATGGAGGTAGCTAACTGCTTTTATGCAGTTAACTAAAAAGAAAACTTTAGCATTGCCTCGGTCGTCATCCTGCGCACACGAAAAAGCCGTGTCATACAAATGATACGGCTCTCTTAAGAAAAAAATATGATGACGAACGCCTAAACAAAATCGGTTATTTCGGGTGTAAACCCGAAATGATCTGCCCAAGCAAGGTTGCCCCGCCTAAGGCTTCATCGATGTCAAAAGCGCCAAAGCCCAACATCATATGATTTAGTTTCTCTTTGGTTTTCTGATGGTTTGGATGGTAAGGAACAGGAACACCCATTTCCTCTAGTTTATCCAGCACCATATTCAGGTCAATTACCTCATCAAACTTCAGCCAAAAGGTTAAGCCATTTTGAGGGACCTGGTACTCGATATGTTTTTCCAAATGGTCCTTAAGGATCTTGTGTAACTGATCCCGATAAACCCTCGATTTTAGTCTGATGTCACGGGCGTACTCTAACATATCGCCATTGGTGATCATTTTGGCGATCGCCCGCTCTCTAATCACATCCCTATGCTCGATAGATTGCTTGGGTAGCAATTGCATGTCAGCAATAAACTGAGTAGGTGCTACAACCAACCTAAGCGCACTTGTTTCCGGACTGGCTTTACTTAAGGCGCCCATATAAATTACAAAACCACCATGGCGGCGGCTCGCCAATGCTCTAAAAGGATACTTACCGTACCAAAACTCATGATCGTCTTCCTCTTCAATAAGGCATATCTTGTATTTCTTTGCCAATTCAATTAGCCTATTACAAGCTGATTCGCTTAATGAATAGCTTTCTGGATAGCTGCATTGTGGACGAATGTGTATCGCCCTTACTTTTGTGTTTTGAAGCAATTGTTCCAGCCTTTCTAAAAAGTCGTCATGCTTACGATCTATGATCTGAACCTTTGCACCGCATTTCTCCAGGGCTATCGCCAGTTTTAAATCGAAAGGAGCAGTGTTTACCACCACATCGCCGGGGGTAATGAGGCATTTGAATACGCGGTCCAGACTGCTTTTTCTGCCATGAATAACCGTCAGCATGTCTTGGTTTAAACCAAAGCCTCGCTTACGGTTTAAATTGTCTATCACCGCTGCTCTTAATTCTTTACTGTCAAAAGCAGCAAAAAACTCGGCCTGAGTCAAACCTTTGCTTTCTACCAGCAAAGGAACATAATAGGATAATAATTTTTCATCAGGGAAGGAGGCCGGACTTGGAAAGTCGGAGCCGACCCCACTAAAGGGTTCCGCGATTTTTTTCGGCTCCGCATTTTTATTTTTAACAGGCATACCTGCCGAAAAGCGTTCTGTGAAACCAGATTCTTCGTGGATAAGATTTTCGGTAGGATTGTGCTTTGAAATGGAAGTTGCCGAACCAGGATTACTGGTTAGCCAATAGGTATCTACAAGCTTGGTGTAGGCTCTTCTCACAGAGCTTTCGCCAACCTTGTTTAGCTTGGCCAGCGCCCGGTAGGAGGGAATAAAATCCCCTGCCATCAGATCACCTGAGGTAACGGCCTGAATAATGAAATCTATAATTTGGCTAGTACATTTGGTCTTATCTAAACCCGGAATAAGCCAATCAATGGAATATTTATTTTTCATGGTTTGAAAGCGTTTTTAAGAGCGTATTTGGTTGTTAAACAAATGTAAACTAAAAGATTATAAAAAAGAAGAACAAAAGTGAGTTCAGTAAAAATCGTATAAGTGAGTTCATATAATTTCATTTTCACTCCTGATCTTTATATGGTTTTTAAATTTCCAGACATTATGAATCACTATAACAAGACTACCCAATTGGTTGCCTATCTTTTTGGATTGCTCTTTATGCTAATAGCAGAGATCCAATTTATGCATATGGATAAATTCGAGGCTCAGCTTGCGGAGTTTCCCATTTTGTCTTCTTTTTCTTTAGCATTATCCTGGCTTATTCCTATAATTGAAATTGCCATTGCTGTATTGTTGTTTAGGCGAAAAACGAAGCTGCTCGGACTTTATATCACGAGCTTTTGGTTTGTATTTTTTTCTTTTTATATTATGTTTTTATTAAATGCCAGCACCTATATCCCTTGTGCTTGTGGTCATTCATTTCTTACTATGAGCTGGGTAAACCAGTTATTGTTTAATACAGTCTGCATATTGATTTCTGCAGCTGCTCTCGCTTTTAATAAACCTAATACCTATGCACTCTCATGTCAAACTCGATTTACAACCCATTATCACAATTGATTTATCTTCAGATGGGCTACAAAAATTAAGCGCTTTCCCATTAAAGCTGGGCGACGCTAGTTATTTAACCTTGGATGAGGGCACCTTGCTCATTCAATCTATGGATCATTACCTGGTTCATATTCACTTATATGAATATAAAATAGAAAAACATGCATTGGTAGATGTAGAAGTTACCGCGCCTTCTTTTTTTATGGTTGCTTCGCTGGACGGCTGTTCTATACTTTACAACGAGGACGACGAAGTGATCTCAGAAGTTTTTGGTAACTCCTGCAGATTGGTTTACCTCAAAGCAGGCAAATATAAATGCAGTATCATGTGTGGCGAACACCAGGTACAGGTTTTAAACATCTGGCCAGAATGGCTAATTAAGAAATACGGTGCACTCGAAGAGTTGCGCGAGCTTATTACCAGTTATAACGAGGGCGAATTGGAATGCCTTAGCTTACCCGGGTTTAGTATCGGACATCAGGTATATACTGGCCTCAGGACATTGAATAAAGGAATTGGGGTAAGAGATTTAGATAATGACATGCATACTTTTGTAAATGACTGCATCAGCAGATATCTGGTCAAATTACATGATAGCATTCGCCAGGCAAAAAGCCAGGAGCTTAAGGCCAGGGAAATTGGTGAATTTGTAACTGCAAATTTTGCCAATAAAATTGTTGGCGATGAGCCCGCTCTGGCCAGCCACTTTATGATCTCTACGACGATGTTGGTCCGGCTGGCCAAACTTTACTTCGGCAGACCCTTACATCAACAGGTGATAGAGTTGCGTGCGCACCATGGTTTAAAAATGCTTTTAGCCACTCAACTTACCGTACAAGAGATCGCTGTAAGCGTTGGTTACGAGGACGCAAATTATTTTAGTCGTGCTTTTAAAAAGAGATTTGGCATTACGCCAAATGAAGTCCGAATTTGTGTGATATAGCTCAGGGAGGAGTAGCATTTTTCTTGCACGAGGGGTAGCTTAAAATTACTGCATTTTGCCAGAAAAATCCAGATGAACTTAAAAGAATAGTCACGAATTTTGAGTTATTACGATATTTTGGTTACCAGTAGTTTATTGAAATCTTTTTAATCAGGAATATATGATACCATTTCAGAATGAATCAAACAAAGACAGATTAGAACGGATCATCAGGAATGAAATTCTACCTAAATTAGAATCAATTGTTGGCGCTCAACTCTCAGAATTTGTCGATTTACTGTTGCAAAGCAGTAAATTAAAAAACTTTGCTAAAGATCAATACCTCGAAGAAAGCAGATCTTTCGAAGATGGGAAATTGTTCTACATTATTAGCGGCATTGCCCGCACCTTTTATTATGATACTTCTAGCGATAAACCGATCATTTCCAGAATCTGGAAAAAGCATGATGTAATATTTGATGTCAACAGTTTTCAGAATGAAGAGGAACGTGTGGAAACTGTTCAGATGCTGGAGGAAGGGGAGCTACTAACTATAGATTATTACAGCTTAAAAAACTTATTGAATACTTTCCCAAAAATGATTTCCTGTGTGCTGTGTCTTCAGGCAGAACGTGAAAAGTATGCGATGTTCTATCAGCGCTTGTTAAAGTTGAGTGTGGAAGATCGGGTTCGCTTGTATCTCAATGATAATCCTACCTTAAGTAATAGGATTAGTCAGGATTGTATTGCTACACATCTTGGAGTTTCCAGGTGTAAGTTTAGTAATGCTTATGCATTATATAAACAGCATAGAAACAGGCAGCTAGCCTAATGTTTTAAATGTTACAATTGTAACACTAGTTTGTTACAATTGTAACAAACTATCCTTCAAAAGCCCCTTACATTTGGTATAACAAAACGCTAATACTCAAAACTATGAACGCTGATAAAACGATCCATTTCCAGAAGCCAAATAGCTGTGATGTGATGGATGAGCAGCAGAGTTCGTATTACATTACACTTGAACAAACGAGTACTACGCCGAGAGATATTTTTATGTGTGAATACCACAATGATGAAGAAGATATTAAAAACGAAGAACACAACATTTGCTTTTATGGTGGAGCAGAGAGTTATCATGGTTTGTTTATTTCGAAGGTATTTGCAGATACGGAGGCACAGGCTTTGAAAAGAGCAATTAAAATAAGGAATGAGGCGATTGCAAAAGGAGAGTGGGGCTTGGCTTGGGAAAGACATAAGTTACAGCAATCGCGATTCAATAAAAAAAGTAGCTAATACAAATGAAACCAAATTATATACAGTTTTTACTCTAAGAAAGGCCGTGGGCTAATCTGATGGACTATTAGTCCAGGTCTTTTCTTCGATTCTGAGATTGACGTTAGGGAAAGATGGATGACGAAGCGTTTGAATAATTAAAATTTACAAATGACTAAGATTCTAAAAATGGAAACAACGATGAACAAAAAATCAAAAGGTTGGTTTTCGGATAAAACTAAAAGAACTATTGTTGACATAATAATCTATTTGTATGTACTCCTGTTTTTGTATGCCGCAACAAGTAAGCTAATGGAGTATGATAAATTCCAACTTCAGATAAGTAAATCGCCAATCATCACAGACTATGCGTATATATTGGTTTGGATGGTTCCAGCCCTGGAAATTATCATCTCTATTATGCTGATCATTAATAGAACAGTGATGCTGGGATTATATGCTGCTTTTGGCTTGATGTCTTTATTTACCGCTTATATCTATACGATTTTAAACTTTACCGATTCTATTCCCTGCAGTTGTGGCGGTGTATTGGAAAAGCTTGGCTGGACAGAGCATTTAATATTCAACATCGCATTTATAGCCCTAGCATTAATTGGAATTTTAATGCAAGCAAAAATTATAGAAAAAAAGGCGACATAAGCCTTACAAAAATATTCATTGGCCAATAGAATCAGGGAAAGCCGAAATCCTGTAACCGAAATAGTAGGCATTAAATTTTCAAAATATAAAATTATGAAAAAATTATTCTTTACCGCTTTAGTAGCTGTAGTAGCTGTAAGCGGAGCTCATGCAACAAGTCTTTGGTTAGATAATAGCCAAGGAGCCGCTGACTTTATTTGTGATGGTGGTATTCCTGATTGCTCAGCTAAATTTGGAAGTCAGACTGTTTACACGCAACCAGGTGCTTCTGGAAGCCAAGGCACATCAACTCAGATTTCTATTTACAACTATTCATTGTAATCAAGGGGAATGGGTCAAGCAATTATACTTGGCCCATTTCTTTAATCAGAAAAATAAATAAAATGAAAAAATTATTCTTTACCGCTTTAGTAGCTTTAGTAGCTATAAGCGGAGCTCATGCAACAAGTCTTTGGTTATCTGGAAATTGGTATCCAACTCCTGACTTTATTTGTGAGGGTGGGATTCCTGATTGCTCAATTAAAAATGGTGGAGATGTCTTCATTTACGAAATGCCAGGCGGCGCTGGATGGCAAGGTCCTGGAAAAATGCTTTCTGAATACTCTTTTCAGCTTTAATTAAGGGGAATATCACTTGTTCTCAATTAACTACCTAGCATATTAGAAAATGAAAAAGAATCTCCTTTATATTTTGGCAGTCATCATAGTGTCTTTTACAATCATTCTATCCATTCATGGTTTCAATCAAAACAATGAAAACAATGGGTTCACTAGAATAATTAAAGAACAGCATATAAAGTTCACAAAAGCCTATCAACTGCCTCCTACGGTATTCTATTTTGCGGGTATTTCACCAACAGAATTACATCTTAAAAATTTGAATGATCCTTCGGGTCTGTATTTAATTGACTTTGCTCTTTCAAAATTAAAGTGGAGAAACTTAAAGTTATCGACAGGTCTAAAAGCTGCACCTAAACAAGTAACCATTAGCGTAAGGGACACCACAATAGCCGTTACTGATGATCTATCAGGAAACTTAACACTCATTTCTAAAATTACAGGAAAAGGCCGAAAATTCAAAGGTCCTGAAATCTGGATAAACCAGACCAGTTTAATTTCAGGATCTTCTTTAATTGGTAAAAATCTTTTAATAAAAGGAGAGCAGCCTCAAAGGCAATTGGTTAAAATTAACTATCTTAAAGGTAAAGTGAAATCTACCTATCAGATTGAAAAACAAACAGATGGATTCTTTTGCACTGACGGATATCTACAATTTGACCAAATGCATTCAAAGTTGTTTTACATGTATTTTTACCGTGGAGAATTCCTTTGCCTGGACACTAACATGAAACTGCTTTATAAAAGTAAAACCATTGATACGGTAACCACTGCAGTTGTTAAGGCAGCCAAAGTCACTAAAAATAAAGTAAATACCTTTACTCAGTCCACGCCTCCAAATGCAGTTAACCGAGTTTATACCTTATGCAAAAACGAATTATACATTGCTTCATTATTAAAAGCAGATAATGAGCAAACATCTAATTTTAAAGAAAATCAGATTATTGACGTCTACAATATGGATAGCGGAAAATACCAGTACAGTTTTTATCTCCCAAAATACAATGGCGTTAAACTAAGAGATTTTAGAATAAGTGGAAATTTAATATTTGCTATTTATGGCACTTTGATAGTCAGATATGAATTAGATCCGTTACTATTAACGTAGTGCAGAATTTTCTTTTGATTTAAATGGAGTTTGCTTTAATGCGATTCTGATTTGATCCAGCAGATCTTTGAGGTCAGGTGACTCTCTAAAAAAGACTTTACCATTTTTATCCATACCCATTATAAAAGGGAGACCTTGTATGTCATAAAATTTAGCAAAAGGATGGTCTAAGCTTAAATTCCCCGTGCTTACATTAAGATATTCCGGTGAGGTATACAACCCACTATTTATGCCATCCTGCCATTTTTCCTTAGTCTTATCGGTACCTATAGAAAGATAAACAAAATCTTTCTCATCTTTTAAAAAAGGTAAAATTTCTTTTTTAAATCTTTTATGAAAGTCTGCACAGAATCCGCATCCTATATTCCACATATCAATTAATACTACCTTCCCTTTTAAAGACGAAAGACTTACGGTTTTGCCATTTAAATCTATAAATGAAGCTTCAAACACCTTTTCACCAACCACCATTCTAAGCCGATAATGAAATCGTTTTTTTAATTCGGGACTAACTACAAGTTTTTCTCCCTCACGCATTAAAGAATCAAAGCTGGAATTATCAAATTGCATACCCTTGATCAATCCCCTGCGCCCCAGAAATAGATTAGTTAATAAAATATCTCTAATATGACCCGAATAATTATTTTTTAATATATGATAGAATGATTCCAGCGTAAAAACAGGTGAATTAATCTCCATACCTCTTGCTAGTAGACCAGGCAATTCTAACAAATACACAGAGCATAAATCCATTACCGGGTCTACCGGATGACTAAATTCCAGCCGATTCCTATTAAAACTTTCTTTTAAAATTTGACGAGACTGATCATCCTTAGCCCAACCTAGTTCTGCATGATGCTCAAGTACCCATGAAGAATAAATTTGCCCATTTTCATATTTAACTAATTTTTGCATTTTTTGATCCAATCCAGAATTTTCAATTAAATGGATCTGTTTTCTTTCAAAGTCCCTTGTAAGCTTTTCAATGTAAATAAGTCTTGTTCTTAAATCATTGTAAACTTTGCGTGATTTTATATATTCATCAGTATATTCCTTGTGTATTTTGTCCAGCTGATTCGCTATATTATATTTTTCTGAACCATAACCGGAAAAGACTGCAGTACTATAGCCCTCGCCTTTAAAAAGGTTAATATAAATGGAATCAAAAGGTTCAAAAAATCGGTGATCAAATATCATTTCGTTTTGATTTTTCCGACGTATATATATCCGGAACAGGGAAGGCTTGGTGTATTTTGGCAAATTGAAACTAAAATTCCCATGCTCATCCGTTACTAATCGTATAGCTCCTGCAGCTGAACTTCCTCCGGTAAAAGAGGGCGCCCAATAGGTGATAAGCAAAGAATCAAAACTGCTCTTGAAATTCCCAGGTAATTTCACAGATCCACGAAAGGTAGGGTGTCCATCTTTTGATTGTGCAAATGCATTTGCCGATATAGCGAAAAATATAGCTATTATTATGATTTTTTTAAGATTTTTCATCAATATATAATTGTTTTTTAATGGTGATGAAGCTATCGTGATTTATGATTGCGCTTTGATAATCCTGATGGCTTCCTATTGAATTACATTTAAATTAATGGGCGGCACTAATACTTAACTATTGGAAAAACACTAGGCATTGGTACCGGTGGTTGTTACTAAAAGCCCTTTAATTGCTAATGTTAAACTTTAAAACGTGCTAATGCAACTGTTACATTGCCTAATAACCACTATTTGGTGTGATATTTCGGTTACGACTAATTTCCACATACGGGATTGGATAAAGCACATAATCAGGCTTCCAATTAGGCTTTATCGGAGCTAAAACGGCAGTCGATTTACCATTACGTTTTAGATCAAGCCAGCGATCTCCCCATTCTGAGAACAGCTCAACCCTACGTTCTTTTTGAATGGCGATGAGTAAATTTTCCTTACTGATTCCAGGGTTAATTACTTTCATTAGTGGAATACCAGCCCTATTTCTAATGGCATCCAGATCATCTATGGCAGCTATGAGGTTATTTTGTCGAGCTCTTGCCTCAGATCTGATCAGAAACTGTTCGGCTAAACGAAATACGGTGGTATATTCTGATACAGTTGCAGACGACTTCACTTTATATTTAAAAGGATAATAGTAAGTTGTACCATTGGCTAAAATACTTTTCACCCATGCAGGCTTTCTTGCATCATTCGATTCAAAAGCTTGCTCAGCAAAATCAGCCCTTAAGGATACAAATGTGGGTGGAACAACTCCTGTAAGTATTAAAAAAGCTCCAGCTGGCGTATTTGTACCGGCTGCTGGCATCAGTTGCCAGATCGTCTCCAGGCTGTTGCTTAAAAAAATCTGATCAAGACCAACCAATTTATAGGCGCTGTTTTTTTCAAGAATAAATGTTGAATACTTTTCAGCGTTCGCCCAATCTCCTAAATATAAATAAGTTCTGGCCAATAATGCATGTACTGTTGCTTTGTTGGGTCTTACCCTGCCAGTACTTGCATAGTTATCCTGTAAACATAATTCAGCCGCTTTAAGATCTTTAATGATCTGATCATAAATTTCATTTACTGGCCTCCGCACAGCTTTGCTGTTCAATTGATAATCAGTTGAAAGATGCAACGGAACAGGGCCATAAAGATTCACTAAATAGAAATAATTAAATGCTCTGATAAAATAGGCTTCTCCTTGAAGTTGAATCTTTACAGGCGGGGTTATTCCGCCTTCTAGCTCCAAGCCTTCAAGTATAGCGTTCGCATCATAAATTCGCTTATATGATGAAGTCCACAAGTCATTGGTTATGGAAACTTCGGGACTGATTTGATTTTCAAATACCAACTTAAGATTGGTCTGGTATCCGATGAATTCATCAGCACTTAGAGCACATATAGTTGAAATACTTCCTGCATCCCCTGAAGCGAAACCTAGTGCTGCCATTTGTTGATAAATACCCAATATAGCGGAGGTTGCCAGATCATTACTTTTAAAAACTGTCGCAGGAATCAGACTGTTTTTAGGAGGATCTATTTCAATAAACTTTTTGCAGGAAAATAAAGTTCCTAAACCAGTGACCATTACAATCACAAAAAAATAAATGCGTTTCATATGTCTAAGTTTATATTGTCAGTTTTATTCCCAGCATAAATGTCCTAAGCGGCGGAAGTCTCAATAGTATCTGATTTTCGGGGTCAAGTCCCTTATACTTGGTTAAAGTAAATACATTTTGCCCCTGGAGATTAATCTGCACATCCTTAATTTTAATTTTAGAAAGCCATTGTTTTGGGACACTATAGCTTAAGGATATACTTTTAAGCCGGGCAAATGAATTATCTGAAAATCTTTGGCTGCCAAAATCACCAAGGCTAGTATTTGAACTATTAACAGTGCTGAATTTTGGGAAAGCCATCTGATCTCCAGGTTTTTGCCAACGATCTAATACTACCGTAGGGTTATTAGCACCTAAACCACCTGTAAATATTCCTCCCGGTTTAGTTATTACACTTGTACCGGTTTGCTTAGTAAATGAAATCAAAAAATCTAGATTCAATTGTTTGTAACGAACATTACTGGTTAATCCTCCATAGAAAATTTGTCCTAAAAATTTATTTAAATACAAATCAGCATCATTTCTTAAACCATTCCCATCCCTATCTTCGTAAGTATAGGAGCCGGTTTGCTTGTCAACCATCACATTATAATATCTGTACACAGAGAGCGGTTGTCCTATAACCAGTGTTGAATTACCAGAATTAGCAAAATCAGGATATGAAACCAATTTATTTTTAGGTATGCTGAGATTAAAACCCAGTGTCCAATTCCAATCGTTTTGGTTTAATATCTTGCATGAAGCTTCAAATTCCCAACCCCTATTTAGAACCGTTGCAGGCAAATTAGCCTGTATAGAGCTAGCACCCACACTTGGCGGCAACGGACTCGATAACAACTGATTAGAGGATACATTTCTGAAATAAGCAATTTCTACATTAATCCTATCTTTCAAAAATCCTAGCTGAAGTGCCACCTCAGCCTTTTTATTGGTTTCCCAACCATAATCCGAGTTCGCTATCCTTGATGTAATAATTGATGGGCTTCCCTGATAGCTTGAATTACTTAAATACAATTGCAAATACCCATAATCAAGTATCTGATCGTTCCCGGTTATACCATAACTCCCCCTCAACTTACCGAAACTTAAAAAAGATAAATTATTTTTGAGAAACTTTTCCTCTGAAAATATCCAGGCCGCTCCTATAGCCCCAAAATTAGCAAACTGCTTTCCTGGCCCAAACTTACTTGAAGCATCTCTTCTGCCTGTTACATTAAGAATATACTTATCAAGTAAATTATAGTTAAGCCTTGCTAATAATGCTGCATATTTATATGTTGTAAAAGTTGATTCAGGAATGCTAAATGTAGTAGCAGATTGAATATTTTCCATGACCTCATCACTACTAAAATTTGAGGCAGTAATATTGCGAATTTCGGCAGTATTTTCCTGAAAGCTCATGCCCGCTAAAGCATTCAAACTTCCGCCGCCTAATTTTATCCTATAATTTAGCTGTGGTTCAACTATCCAACTATTGTTAAAGGTATTTCCAAATTGGGTTGATCGGCTGGTAGAAGCAGGATTTGTAGCAGGATTAAGCAGTGTGATTGGGCGTTTAGCTAACTCTTCCCTTTTTATAGTAGTATAGCCCATGGAAGTTTTTAAAACCAGGTTCTTTAAGATGCGATAACTTAGATTTGCATTAGCGACCATATTAGCTGTAGTTGCATCGATTGTTCCTAACAAAACAGCCCCTGGATTTAGAATTAAGGTCCCATTGTTAAAAGTCCAACTTAAATTCCCATATTGGTCATATAAATCCGGAGCGTTAGGTGCATAAGAAATAAAGCTTGTCAGTTCTGATGTTGTAAGGTTACTAGTCGATTGAGAATAGTTTGCTGTGAAACTTGCATTAAACCGACTTTCTGGTGTTCCAAAATTGATATTGGCATGAGCTCCGCCTCTTTTAAAGCCAAGATCACCTGGAAAAACCGTTCCTTCATTATAATAATTCCCACCAATTATATAATTGCTTGACTTATTCCCGCCGGAAATATTTAAACCTGCACTGGTTATATCTGCTTTACCCCCAATAAATACTTCCTGCCAATCTGTGTACTTATTTTGATCCCATATTCCATTTAAATCATAATCTGTTGCGCTTGGTGTTAGTCCATCATTTTTAAAGGCTTCCCTGCGCATATTAAGGTATTGCTCTGTGTTCATTTGCTCCAACTGGTGGCCAACCTCGCTAAAGCCGTGTGAAACATTCGCATTTACCTTGACGTCTCCCTGCGATCCTTTTTTTGTCGTAATTAGTATTACACCATTTGCTCCTCTTGATCCGTATATTGCCGTCGCATCCGCATCTTTTAGGACTTCAATACTTTCAATATCATTAGGATTAATCATACTTAAAGGATTTACCCCTTGAGTGATGGCCTGAGAATTTTGTGTATTGATGCGAATGGACGGAAACGGGACTCCATCAACAATATAAAACGGATCATTGCCAATCGCAGAGGAAACACTATTTCTTCCTCTTATCTGAACCTTAAAGCCACCACCTGGAATGCCAGTTAGCTGGGTAATTTCCAACCCCGGAACTCTATTTTGCAAAGCCATCAAGGGATTGTTAATAGCTTGTTTTTCTATTGTTGAACTTGTAACTCTAGATATTGATCCAGTACGCTCTCTTTCTGTTACTCTATAATATCCCGCATTAATTTCTACCTCCTTCAACTTATCTGTGCTGGGCGTTAATTTAATAGTTGCTATATTTTTAGCGGCGTTTACTTCCCGGGTCTCGTAACCTAAAAAAGAGATAACTAGGGTAGCATTTTCATCCACATTTTTTAACAGAAATTCTCCATTAGAATTGGTAGGGGTGGAGGCAGAGCCGCCTTTTACTTTTACAACCGCGCCCACCAGAGGCGTGTTATTTTCATCAAGCACACGGCCACGCACATCAATTGTAGCCAGAGTGCTAATAACCTTATCACGAAAGGCAGGCTCACCCGCTTTAACAACAATGGCCTTTCCTATAATTTGGTAGGTTACGGCGCGTCCATCTAAAACATTATCCATCACTTTATCAAGTGGCGTATTGTAAAAATTTACATCAATAGGCATGTGGGAATTAAGTTTACCTTCGTACCAGATCACATTGTATCCGGTTTGGCGTTTGATTTCTTTAAAGATTTCGCTAATGGTGGCGTTATTTTTATTATAAGTTAGCTTTTGTCCATTCGAGTCTTTTGCACTCAATTGGATTGCTGCTATTAAAATTATAATAATGGTTAGCCGCATTATGAAGAATGTTTTGAGGATGCCGTTCATGAGAGCATCCCTGTTCATGAAATTGATCTTATACATTTCATCGGTTTTATGACAAACGTAGCTTACGATGATTTAAATTTAATTTTGATGATTAAATAAAATTCGCTAAATTCGTTTGTCTGTTTAGTTGATAGTTCGATACTTTTGATTGAATACAGGCTATCGTCGTTTGTGTTTCGTAGACATAAGCGACTTTTTTTTGCCTTATCCGCGCGCGCGTACGCGTACTGAATGGTTGTTTTTTTACTTCATAACAGTGATTCTCCTCCCATTAATTTTAAATTTCACCTCCCCGGTTGCCTCTAAAAGGCATAATACCTGGGAGACTTTTTCGTATTTAGATATAGCCCCACTGAAGGGCTTATCTCCAACTTGTTTATCCGTATATACTACCTCAACATCATACCAGCGTGAGATTTTCTTCATGATACTTTCCAGGCTTTCGCTTGCAAAGCTGAACGATCCATTTTTCCAGTCAATAACATCATCCGCATAAACTGCATGTACAGTAATGCCATTTGCGTCAAATTCAGATTGTTGATTAGGCTTTAGTATTATTTCTTTCCTTACAGCACTTGTAGTAAGAGGGGCAACCTTAACGCTGCCCTCCAACAGGGTTGTGCTTACTGCGAGATCATCGTTATAGGCAGATACATTAAAGTGGGTACCTAGTACCTCAACCCTTTGTTTATCTGTGGTAACAACGAAAGGGTGGTTTTTATCTTTAGCTACCTCGAAATATGCTTCGCCGGATAGTTTAACACTTCGGTATTTTTCTTGCCCTTTTAATGCGGCGTTATAAGTTATACTGGATGAGGCATTAAGCCATGCCTTTGAACCGTCTGGAAGTTGCACTTGATAGGTGCCACCACGAGGAGTGGAGACGGTAAAGGATTGGGCCTGCTCGTTGTTAATGAATGTCCCGTCATTATAGGTCAATTTTGAGGCATCGATGATAATACCGCTTTTTGCATCGCTGAGTTGAATCGTTTTACCGTTTTGCAGCGTTAAAGTTGCCTTGTTGCCACCTGGGTTAATATCGGTAGCAAATTGTATAGGCGCAGGATCAGCTTTTTTAAAGAGGAGCGTAGCAGCAGTACCAATAATTGCTATTGCTGCCGCAGTAAGGAGAATGTTGAGCGGCCAGTTCATTCTTCTGACAATGAGCGCTGTTGAGAGACGTTTAGCTATTTCTCGATTTTGATACCCAAGGTTTCTAGGTCCGTCATCATCATCGTCATTTTCTCTGATGAATTGGTTGTACCACTTTTCAAAAAGGATTTTTTCCCTTCTTGTACAGGTACCTTCTAGGTAATTGTCATACAGCTTTTCAGCTTCTTTTCTTTCCATAATTACAAAAAATAACAATTGGTCTTAGTATAAGGCAATTTGTAATGCCCTTGGTGTACTATTAAGAATAAAAAAAATGAAGAAGGGGGATTAGAAAGGTTGAAATCGTCGCTAACCTGGTTTTGATCATTTTAAGTGCCCTATTGATTTGCTTTTTTATTGTGTTTTCAGAGATCTCCAATTCTTCAGAAATTAGCTTATGAGAAAGATTCGTTTTTCTACTCAATTCAAATACGGTTCTCATTTTTTTCGGAAGCTGATGTATGGCGTCTTCAATGCGCGTAGCCAACTCTTTTGCGATTAAATCTTCGCTCGAGTCAGGATCTGTTTCTTCAAACGCCATTAAAGAGTCTATGTATTTCTCTCTAAGCTTACTTCGCTTGATAACATTTAATATCTTATGCCTAACTGATGAATACAAGTAGGCAGATAAAGTTGATGTGATGGTTATTTCGTCGATCCTGTTCCAGAGATAAATAAATACCTCCTGAACAACATCTCTTGCTTCTTCCTCATCTTTAACCATCTTTCGGGCATGACTAAATAATAAAGCCCAATATCTATCGTAAATAGTTGTAAATGCGAGCCGATCTGCTTCTCTTAAAAGAATAACGAGATCAGCGTCAGAAAGTTGCTTGTAATCGGTCGCCTGGCCCATGTCTTTGAGTCTTTAAATGTGTGTAATACTAGAATGTAATATCCCTATGTTGATATTTAAATCAATAAACCGAATAATAGAAGATTTGGATTCTGTTCATTTTGTTCATTTTGTTCAGGCCGAAACTTTGTTCAAAATAAGAAAGAAAGGGGTAGCTATCTTGGTGTCGATATTCCGCTGATTTCTAAATTAAAGTCGTGTTAAATGCCTGTTAGGTTATTGTTAAGGCAGTTTTGTTCCTGAGTGTTTTTCGCCTTGTTGGCCCTTTAAATGATCGGTCTTTTTGTGCTTGAACAGCGCTTAGCCGCTGCCGTATTGTTCAATAAAGACCTTATCACTATTTAGATTGATTAAACAGTAGTAAAAACATCTATTTCTTTTTAAATGGGATAAAAGCGGTTCTTGGGCAGTTTTCATGGGTTTTTTAGGTAGATTTTCTTCTACAAAACTGTTGTTCATTTTGTGCAATAATGAACAACAGTTGTACCTCGGGGTAAGCTAGAACAGCTTAGAGGTACATGTTGACATAGAACAAATGTAAACATTTAATCTTACATTGGCAAAAATAACTTCATAAAAAATAAAAATAATTACTTTGTAATAGGTGTATATGTTATTTTTTATACAAATATTTGTTTTATGAAGAATAAATTTAAATTATTTGGAGAATTCGTAAGAGAGATTGCCGAAAGAAATAACCTTAGGCCTTCTGACCTTAGTGAATTGATTAATTGCACCAAACAGAACGTTTCGGATATTTATAAACGTAGAAGTATAGACTCTGAGCTGATGTTGATATTGAGCAGAGTGCTGAACTATGACCTTTTTTCCTATTATAATGATGCGGAGCCAATTGCCAGCTTTCGCCAGGCAGAGGCATTAGCGCATCAGGCAGCACTGGATAAGCTGACCGCTGAATTGATGCACAGCACTGAGCTGCTAAAGCAGCAGGATGAAGTCATCAGATTACTAAAGGAGAAAGAGGAGTTCTTGAGAAAATAAAGCCCTGGATCTCCATCCAAGGCCGTATCAACTTTCCCATTTTTCAATTATAACTTATTTCATAACCGTAACCGTTTTTCCATGAACCTTAAATTTGATTGCACCTGTGAGCTGCAGTAAATTCAATACTTCAGAGATATTCGCGTATTTTGTGATGATACCACTAAAAGGCTTACTGCCGAGATTTGGATCAGTATACACTACTTTTACGTCGTACCATCTTGCAATTTTTTTCATAACCTCACTTAAATTATCACTGTCGAAGTTAAACTCGCCATTTTTCCAAGCTAGATCTGCTGCTACATCAGTCTTTTCTACCCTGATAACAGTACCTGAACTGTAGGCTGCTTGTCCTGGTTTAATAGTCACATTTTCTGATGGCGTAGAAACCTTGACCAGCCCCTGGGCTAAAGTTGTTTTGATCAATCCGTCCTCATCGTAACTGTTGATGTTGAAGCGCGTGCCCAATACCGTTATTTCTTGTGTATTGGTTTGTACGATGAACGGTACTTTTCGCGCTCTGCGTTTCATATTTAAAACAGATTGGATTTGCCTAACTTCAAAGTAAGCCTCACCTGATAAATAAACCCGGCGCTCTGGCATATCCTCGAATGTGGAAGGGAACTTAAGTGTTGACCCGGCATTTACCCAAACCTGGGTGCCATCTGGTAAAACGATATTGTATTGTCCCCCAGATGGAGTCATGATGACATTTAAACCTGGGTGGTCTTTTGCATAACTTATTTTGCCTGTAATCTTTGAGGGTAGGGAGTCCATTTTGCCTGTTGCCGAAACCGGATCAGGATTAAATAGGTAAAGGAGTTGCCCATCTGCCTTCTTTATAATTTTTACGTTCTGCTCGCTGGCGATTTCGCCTTCTTTAGCATCAGCTAAATCAATGGTCTTACCATTTGGCAAGGTAAGGGTAGCTTTATTGGAGCCTGGTTTTATATCGTTGACAAGCGCCGCTGTTTTTGTATCTGTTTTTGGAACAATTTCTTCTTTTAAGAAGTAATGAATACCGTATATAAGTGTACAAGCTGCAGCAACACCTGTAAGTGGTTTAAGCCAAGGCATTAATATTTTCTTAACTGACTTTTTCGGCTGCGGCAATAGGCTAAGAACCTCCAGCCTTGCTGCTTCAACTTCTTCAAATGAAATATCGGCTACATCTGTATTGTAGCTAGCATACCAATCGTCGACTAGGCGCTTCTCCTCCTCACTACAAGTGCCTGAAGTGTATTTGAGGAGTAAGTCTTTCGGGTCTTTGTCGTCCATTTTTTATTGTTGTTGTCTTATTGATTAACGTTAAAACGAGGAGGGGTATTAAAATAGGAAGAGGAAATGAAAAAAAATGCTTAATTTTTTTTTAAGTAACCTAATTCCATTGTTTACCTGCTTAGAAACATTGTTTTCGTTGGTGTTTAGCTTCTCGGCGATCTCTGTATAAGTGAGCTGTTCTCTTCTGCTCAATACAAATATGGCCCGCATTTTTTTTGGCATGGCATCGATTTCTTTATTGATCAGGGCATTGAGGTCATTCTCTCTTACCAAGGCATCGGTGCGACTGGTACTCCATATAGTCATGTAGTTTTTTAAGGAGTCCATATACCTTGCTTTCACTTTTTGATGAGAGAAATGATCGAGTATGCGGTTTCTTGTTAAAGTGAACAAGTAGCCGGTCAGGTTCTCGGCGGTTAGCGGCCATTCGCGTCTAACCCAAAGTTTGGTAAAAAGCTCGTGAAGGAGATCTTTAGCCAGGTCCTCATCCTGAAGCTTTTTAACTGCGTGTACATATAGTAGATAAAAATACCTGTTGTAAATTTCGGTGAAAGCTGCATGGTCGGAGGTTTTTAAAAGCCTGACCAGCTCTACATCCGGATATTTTGTATAATCGCTCATATTTATGCTTAGGATTAAATACTAAACCGTTTTGTATGGTGGTAAAACTATAGGAATCGTAACTTTTGCTTTTTGTTCATTGTGTTCATTTTTTAAGCGTAACACCAATGAAATTAATTGTTTAATATATTTGGAAAGTTGATAAATATTGTTGTAAATTAATGAACAATATGAATGTTTGATGTGTTTGACGCTTTCGCCATTTTTACTATAACTAATTTAAAGTATATGGAAAAAAAAGTACTAAACCAAAAGAATCTTCTAGAAAGGATTCAAACAGAAGTAGATGTATTTAAAGGCATCATCGACAAAAGGACGTTGATTGAAGAGAAGTTTAATCAGGTAAATGTAAAGCTTGATGAGTTGAAAGCTGAAGCTGATAGATTGTTCGGTCCCAAGAAATAGTAATATTGATTTTTCTGTTTACTTTTAGTCGATAACTATTTTATTATGCTAAAAGAATCTTTAAAATCACTTTTTACGCGAGATCTGAATAAACTAAAGTCTGAAATTGAACAATACCAGAAAGAGGAGAATTTATGGATTGTAGACAAGGGAATCGCTAATTCTGCGGGTAACCTATGTTTGCACCTGGTTGGAAATTTGAATACGTTTATTGGTGCCGAGCTAGGGAAAACAGGATATGTTAGAAACAGAGAACTGGAGTTCTCTTTAAAGGATGTTCCGAGAGCAGAGTTGCTGGTGAAAGTTGAGGATACGATTAAGGCGGTAAATACGACGCTGGATGGATTATCTGAGGAAGACCTGAGTGGAGATTATCCTTTGGTTAAAATTGTAGCAGGAGGGAGTTCTGTGGGTTTTATGCTGGTGCATTTGAGTATACACTTGGGATATCACCTTGGGCAAATCAATTACCATCGGAGATTACTGGATATTTAAAAGAAAAAGGGGGCCAGAGGCCCCCTTTTTTAGTTTTCTAGTAAACTTGCTGCGGCTTCGTCTAAGAACCACGTTACGCTGCCATCAATTGGTTGGATCAATTGAGTAGGGTACAAGCTCGTATTCTTGTGCTCGTCTTCAATCACATGTTTTACTGCTTTCGCTTTATTCTCGCCAAAAACAAGGAAGGCTATATTCTTTGCCTTATTGATTAATGGTGCGGTAAAAGTAATACGGTAAGTAGATAACTTATCTACATACACAGAATCAATTTCAACGTTCTCATTTTTTAAGATACTGGTTCCTGGGAACAACGATGCCGTATGTGCATCATCACCCATACCCAATAAAATCAGATCGAAGATCAAATCAGCACCATCAAAGTGCTTTACAATAGCTTTATTGTATTCTATCGCTGCTTTTTCTGGTGCCAGGGTAGTATCTACATAAAAGATCTGTGCTGCAGGAATATTCAAGGGATCCAGGATGGCATTTTTTGCCATCAGGCCATTATAGCTTTCATGCGTAGGCATCACATTACGCTCATCGCCAAAAAAGAAAAACACTTTGGTCCAGTCTATTTTGTCCTTATAGGTAGTAGCCAACATTTCGTACAAAGCCTTGGGCGAATTGCCACCAGTCAGTACGAAATTAAAGCGACCCTGCTCATCAATTGCCTTATTGGCTATTTTGATGATATAGGCTGCAAGATCTTCTAATAATTCGTTTTGTGTTTTATAGATCAATAAATTCATTAGTCTTTGCTCAAAGGTAAAGTGAACCAGTGAAAACCATCTCTGGCAATCAATGCTTCGGCATCTTCTGGTCCCCATGAACCAGCAGTATAGTTAGGGAAGCTCAACGATTTTTTAGTTTCCCATGCATTGACTACAGGCATCAACAACTCCCATGCAATTTCAACCTGGTCAGCACGCATAAACTGCGTTTGATCACCAGTCATTACATCTAGTAACAACGTTTCGTATGCTTCTGGAGATTCAGTTGTGTAAGTTCCTTTGTAATCAAATACCATGTCAACAGGGTTCAGTATCATGTCCAGTCCAGGTCTTTTGCCCTGAACCTGCAAACGGATACTCATTTCTGGCTGTATACTTATGATCAATCTGTTTTGCTGCCAATGCTCCGCCGCCCCTCCCGGGAATACGTGATGAGGAACATCTCTAAATTGAATGGTGATCAAAGAAGAAGTTTGTGCTAAGTGTTTTCCGGTACGTACATAAAACGGTACGCCTTTCCAACGCCAGTTGTCAACAAAGAATTTAATAGCTGCAAAGGTTTCTGTGTTAGACTCATCTGCAACATCTTTCTCCGAACGGTAACCTACAACCTCATCCCCTTTAATCCAGCCTTTGGCATATTGTCCACGTACCGTATTGAAACGGATATCTTCGGCAGAGAAAGTGCGCATCGCCTTCAATACATCTACCTTTTTATCCCTGATTTCATCCGCATCTAGATTAATTGGAGTTTCCATACCAATGATACATAGCAATTGTAACAAATGGTTCTGAATCATGTCGCGTAAAGCACCAGAGCCATCATAATAACCACCACGATCGCCTACACCCAATTGTTCTGTTACCGAAATCTGGACGTGGTCGATATAGTTTCTGTTCCAAAGCGGTTCGAGAAATGAATTGGCAAAACGGAAGGCCATAATGTTCTGAACAGTTTCCTTACCAAGGTAGTGGTCAATTCTATAGATCTGTTTTTCTGTAAAGCGGCATTTCAATAGCTCATTTAATTCACGGGCAGTATCCAGATCTTTACCGAATGGTTTTTCGACTACAATACGGCAGTTATCTTCATTTTCTGCCATCTTAAATTTAGCCAGGCGTTTGGCTATTGATGGGAAAAGATCAGGTGATACAGCCAGGTAAAACACGATTTGTGTGCCTGCACCGAATTCATCTTTAAATTTATCTATGGTAACTTTAAGGTTGTCAAAAGATGCTGAATCCTTAACATCAACCGAGTTGTAATGAATATTCTCTGAAAAAGTTCCCCATTTATCCTTATCCACTTTACCCGTACGTGAGAAGCTGTTTACGCCCGCCATCAGTGTCCCTCTGAACTGTTCGTCGTTAAGTGGCTTTCTTGCCGTACCAATAATGGCAAATTTTTCGGGCATATAGCCCTCAGCATAAAGGTTGTAAAGAGCAGGCGCCAATTTGCGCAGATTTAAATCACCGGTACCACCAAAAATTACGATAATGGTTGGGCTAAGGTTGATACTTGTCTTCATTATATGGAGTTTTTACAAATTATTAGAATTCCAGTCGGCATGGAAAATACCGTCTTCATCTGTACGTTCGAAAGTATGGGCGCCAAAGAAATCTCTCTGTGCCTGAGTTAAATTAAGTGGAGACTTATCCGTTCTTAATGAGTCATAATAAGTCAATGCCGAAGCAAAAGCAGGTACAGCCAAGCCATTTTGAATGGCCGAACCGATTACTTTTCTAGTGCCCGGAATAATCTCTTTTAACAATTCCTGAATGCCTGCATCCGCATAAAGGTGCGCCAGATCAGGTTGTTTTTTATAGGCCTGGTATATGTTTTCTAGCAAGGTCGCTCTGATGATACATCCACCGCGCCAGATCTGAGAGATCTCTTGCAGGTTCAGCTCATACTTAAATTCTGCAGATGCTTGTGTAAGCAGGTGTAAACCTTGGGCATAACAAGTGATCATAGAGAAGTAAAGAGACTGCTCCAGTTGAACTTCAAATTCAGCAACATTCTCAATTTTCTCAGCAGTATGCGGTAGGGCAGCAGCTAGTGCTACACGCAATTGTTTAAATTTAGAAAGGTCTCTGCAGCTTACCGACTCATTGATGGTCGGGATAGGCAATTGCAGATCCATAGAAACCTGTGAAGTCCATTTACCGGTACCTTTGGATTTGGCTTCATCTTTAATCACATCGATTAAATAACCGCCAGACTTTTCGTCTTTAACTTTAAAAATATCTCTGGTTACTTCCATCAGGAAACATTGTAACCTGCCTTCGTTCCACTTTTTAAAGGTGTTGTAGATTTGCTCATTGTCGTAACCCATACCGTTTTTAAGCAGGTAATAGGTTTCGGCAAGGATCTGCATCATGGCATATTCGATACCATTGTGTACCATTTTAACGAAGTGACCAGAAGCGCCCGGACCGATATAGGCCACACAAGGATCGCCTTTTACTTTAGCCGATACGGCTTCCAGGATAGGTTTTACTGCGGTATAAGCCGCTTTATCACCACCAGGCATCATGCTAGGACCGAAACGTGCACCTTCTTCACCACCAGAGATACCCATTCCGAAGAAGTGAATACCTTCTTTGGCAAGCGCAGTAGCTCTTCTGTCGGTATCGGTAAAGTGTGAGTTTCCACTGTCGATGATCATGTCGCCCTTATCCAATAAAGGAATAAGCTCCTGAATTACACTGTCTACAATTTGCCCTGCAGGAACCAATAACATGACTCTTCTTGGCAATTCTAATGACTGGACAAAATCTGATAAAATGGCAAAACCTTGTAAATTGTGGGCTTTACCATCTTCCTTCAATTTTTGCAGCATCTTGACGCTTTTGTCGTAACCTGTTACGGCAAAACCATTATCGGCCATGTTGAGCAATAAATTGCGGCCCATGGTGCCAAGGCCGATCATTCCTAAAGTATATTTGTTGTTCATTGTCTAATTTTTATTAGGGTGGTTGGTAAATACATGATATTTTTCTTCCAGATCCCAAAGTTTCGCACCGCCCTTAATTCCGTCTTTATTGGAAACGAGTTTGATGTTGTGATCGAGCGTTAAAGTAATTTCTTTGGAGTTGCCCCCTCCAATATAAAGGGTATCGTAATTGAATACTGTTTTGTAGATTTCGATAATGCGTTGCAAGCGCTCATTCCATTTCTCCTTACCGATTTTTTGGAAGGCCTTGTCGCCAATATAATCATCGTAGTCCTTGGTTTTGGTAATCGGCAAGTGTGCCAGCTCCAGGTGTGGAAGCAGGTCGCCATCAAATACCAATGCTGTACCGAAGCCAGTACCGACCGTAAATACAATTTCAAATCCTTTGCCGGATACAATGCCTAAGGCTTGTTGGTCGGCATCGTTGACTAAGCGTACTTGTCGGCCAAAGATATCGCTTACCTGTTGGGCAAGGTCTATATCGATCCATTTGTCTGCAGCCAGGTTAACCGCCGTCTGCACTCTACCACATTTTACATATCCAGGAAAGCCTATAGAGATCTTGTCGAAATCTTTGCTTAAAGTATTGGCCAGCTCCTGGATGCAACTTAATACGTCATGCGGAGTGGCCTTGTTTGGTGTAGGTACCTTTTTGAACTCGGAAATAAGATCACCTTTAGCGTTTAAAATGCAGGCCTTAATGCTAGTGCCACCAATATCAATCGATAAAATGTTATGGTTGTTCTCTTTTTTCTCTGTAACTGGCATGTTTTGATTTTTGATAAAAAATGGCCTGTTCTTTATTGTTCTTCAAAATAACAAAATAAAGCGCAATAATCTTGTATATTAAGGATGAAAATTAGCCATTCTCCTCAAGAGCTGCATTATTCGCTGAAAAAGCGAAAAACGCTAGGCTCTTTCTGAGAAGGCAAATTTTCTCCTCACAGGGGTGTTAGCATAGTTGGAGTCGGTTTTATTGGATTGTTTGTTAATGGTTTACTGCAGGGGTATTAGCTGTTGGTGTGTTAGTACGTGCTATATGCTCCTCGTCATCCTGAATTTCGTCATGCCGGCGCAGGCCGGTATCAGGATCTCGCAATTGATAAATATTTTTGCTTTATGTGCACTTTATGTTTTCTTAAAAATAAAATGTAATAGTTTTTTATACAAAATATTTTTCTTGAAAAATTATTAAATGTATATTTGCATATAAAGTGTTGAAAAACATAAAGATCTCATGGGTCTATCCATGAAAATATATACTTAAAAAACTATATAACGAAAGCTTCCTAATTTTTGGGAAGCTTTTTCTTTTTAGAGCAATTAGTGTATTTGCGACAAGGCTATTCTTTTTCTGGGGGTAACTGCTTGTTTTTTTCTATTTTATTTGAGGTTATTTCTGCAACTGACTCGGTGTCTGCAAATAATTTCCTGTCACGGGATAGTGTTGGTGGAACGCCGGTGATACCTATTCCTACCAAAGCCAATACCATAAAAAGAAATAATGTACAGAACCGCATCAGCTTTTTGAGCTGTTTCATGGGCTGTTTTTAAAATGAAATGATTGTTTAGATGCTTATGTGATTAGCATTTAAGGTCATCATCATCATTTTTGGAAACGGTGATTGTTGTTTGATAGGAGAGGATATTTTGTTGGGTGGAGAGATTTGGTTTATTGTGCGCTGTAAATACCAGGTTAAAAAGTAGGGTGTGGTATGCAGCTAAGTAGTTTGGATCCGTTGCGAGAAAGGAACTTTGATACTTTAGGTGGTTTAGCTGGTTAAGCGCACTTTTATAACTGAGGCTTTTTATTGGTTTACGTTGGGTATTTCCTAATCGGCCGGTTTGTTGGCTATCGGTTTTAACTTGAACGGGAGCAATGGAAAAGCCAGAGAAATTGAAGATAGTAAGGAGCAAAACAACTGCGAACAGGTATTGTAAAAAGGGGTTTTGATATTGGATTGCCTTAGTATTCATTTAGATACAAAGATAAATAAAAATGCTAATATTGTACCATTGTTTAGCATGAGTGGTCATAAGCAAGCTTTTTTAAAGCTATAAGAATCAATGAAGAAGAACATTTTTGCAATTATTGGAAGTGCGAGTAAGCAATCCTCAAACTTGAGGTTGGTAGAGAAAATTGCAGCATTGGCTGATGATGATTTTAATTTCATCATTTTCGATCGTTTAGCTGAGATGCCTCATTTCAATCCAGAATTGTCTCTTGAAAATACGCCACAGGAAGTTTTAAATTTCAGGGAAGCTGTCTTAAAGGCCGATGGGGTATTGATCTGTACTCCAGAGTATATTTTTAGTATCCCCAGTGGGTTAAAAAATGCCATTGAATGGTGTGTCGCTACCGTTGTTTTCGTGGGCAAGCCGCTCGGTATAATCACTGCTTCTGCCAGCGGCGTAAAGGGGCATGAGGAGCTTCAGCTGATCATGAGCACACTGGAAACAACCTATAATGAAAGTACCCTGTTGCTGATCCAAGGGATTAAAGGAAAGTTTGATGCAGCTGGAAATATAACAGACCAGAAAACAGAACAGCAGCTTGTGGCTTTTGTAAAAGCGTTCCAGGAATTGGTAACGATATTGCCTTAAGCAAGCAATACCGATTGATCTTCTGGTACGGTACCTTTAATAAGGTGATCGACACTGTTTAAGGTAATCGATGCGATTTGTGACAGGGCTTCTTCAGTGAAAAAAGCCTGGTGACCCGTTACCAATACGTTAGAGAAACTCATTAAACGTTGGATTTCGTCATTCTCGATGATGGATCCGGAAAGGTCTTTGAAGAATAGTTTTTCTTCCTGCTCGTACACATCAATTCCCAAATAAGCGATATGTCCGGATTTTAAAGCTTGAATCACATCGTGTGTATTGATTAATCCGCCGCGACTGGTGTTGATCAGTGTTACCCCTTTTTTCATATTGGCAATGGTGCTTTCATTGATCAGGTAATGGTTTTCGATAGTAAGCGGGCAATGGAGAGAAAGGATATCCGAATGTGCCAATACCTCGTCAAAAGGTAAATATTGAACGCCTATTGCTGTTAAGCTATCATCCTCAAAAATATCATAGGCTAGTATTTTGCAGCCAAAGCCAAGCATGATTTTGATAAAAGCCTTGCCTATTTTTCCTGTTCCTATGATCCCTACCGTACGACCATGAAGGTTAAAGCCTAAAAGCCCATTTAAGGAGAAATTCTGCTCACGTACACGGTTGTAAGCTTTGTGGGTTTTTCTGTTTAAGGTAAGCAACATGGCTACCGCATGTTCTGCAACCGCTTCGGGAGAGTATGCTGGAACCCTGCAAATCCTGATGCCATGTTTTTTTGCGGTTTCAAGATGCACATTGTTGAAGCCTGCACAGCGCAAGGCGATCACTTTAACACCTTTGGCAGCCATGATGTCGATAACCTCTTCGGTAAGCTTATCATTTACAAATACGCATACGACTTCGGTACCTTCAGTAATTGCATTTACGATATGTGGCCCAAGGTGTGTTTCCCAGAACTCCAATTCGAAGCCATATGTTTCATTATACTTGTTGAAAAAGGTCTTGTCGTATGGCTTCGTAGAGAAAAATGCTATTTTCATAAATGAGTTGTTATTTTAGGCGCTTCGGTACTGGCCTAAAATACTAACTTTTTTGCTAACTCTATTTCTGTTTTTGAAATGGTATGCAGTCTGCTTGGATATATTTTTACCGTCACATTTGCATTCATCTTTTTCATAATGCCTTCGCTCACCTCAACTCTTGAAACCGGTACATGCGGATCTGGGTCGCCAGTAGTGATCAGTACCGGTGTTTTTTTAAAGTCGCCTTTGTAATTTTGCATGTTCAGCTCTTTGCCGATCAATCCGCCAGTAAAGGCTACTGCACCTCCATATTTACCTGCATTTCTAGTGATGTATTCCAAAGCTAAACAAGCGCCTTGGGAGAAACCTACAAAATAGATCTTCTCCTGCGGGATACCTGCGTTTTTAAGCTCAGCTACCATATTTTTTAGGAGGGCTAATGCGGAATCTAATGCCGGTTGGTTTTCCATAACAGGAGCGAGAAAGCTATACGGGTACCAGCTATGGTGGGTAGCCTGGGGAGCGAAGAGCGCCGCATCATCTATTTGCAGGTGATCATTTAGGGAGAGGATGTCTGCTGCAGACGCTCCTCTTCCATGAATAAAGATAATGGCCTTTTTGGCGTCCGCTATAGGGACGCCGGCAGTGATGATATCTTTTTGATGTGTGTACATATTAAGTTAAATTTGTTACGTTAATTTTGGTAAAATATCTTCTATTTCTTCTCGGATACTTTCATATTGTGTAGGTAATTTTAAGTTCTGACCTAGTTCTTCTAATGGTTCATCAATGGTAAAGCCTGGATTATCCGTCGCCAATTCGAAAAGCACGCCACCCGGTTCGCGGAAATACAAAGAGTAGAAGTAATTGCGGTCTATCTTTTCGGTGATGTTTAAGCCCATTTCCACTATTTTATCCCTGAAGTACATCAATGTAGCTTCATCTTTTACCCTGAAGGCCACATGGTGCACTGACCCACCGGCCACATGACCGATAGTTTCACCCGGAGCTTCAACCAGGTCGACAATATTCGCCTGCTCAACAGCATCAGTCAAAAACCTTGAACGGTTAACTTCTGTTTCAGCTAATTTATAACCAAAGACATGCGTTAAGACGGCAGCTGTAGCCTCCATTTTATTGGTGGTAATGGTAATGTGGTGAAAACCATGAACCGCATTTTCTTTGGTCACTTCTTTTGTTTCCCATTGTGGGCGGCTATCTTTTGCTTTAGCTTCCGTCAACTCAAATTTCAATCCATCGGGATCCAAAAAAGTAAGGTAACGCTCGCCAAATTTCACAGCAGGTTTGTTGTAAATGACGTTGTGTAGCTCAAAGCGGTTTTGCCAAAAGTCTAAACTTCCAGCAGGAACGCTATAGCCAATTTCGGTCACCTGTTTGGTGCCTCTTCTGCCAGCTTGTATGCCTTCCCATGGGAAGAATGTTAAAATGCTTCCTGGTGTTCCTTTTTCATCTCCATAATAGAAGTGGTAGGTATGTGGGTCATCAAAGTTTACAGTCTTTTTTATCAACCTTAATCCTAGTATTTTTGTGTAAAAATCATAGTTCTTTTTTGCATTGCCAGCTATTGCAGTAATGTGGTGTATTCCTAAAATTTCGTTCTTCATTTTGCTTTATTTAAATTACAACACAAAATTACCTTTTCAATGTTTTACAAATCTTACCATAGATTAAGAAATGACTAAACTTCTCCTCTCTTTCATTTTATTTCTTGCCGGCTACACTGTACTCCATGCGCAAGATTCTGTTAGTGTACGCATTTATCCTCAATACGATAATGTAAAGCGATTTCATCGGATTTTGTTTGGAGAAAATTACAGAAAAGAGTATTCGTTACCGGTAAAGGTGCCAATTATTCGAATTTCAGTGATTAAAGGCGGTCTTACGCCAACACAACGGGGTGGCGGCAACCAGTCGCATTCTTTAAGATTGGTAGATCAAAAGGGAAAAGAATGGGTGCTGAGGAGTGTAGAGAAGTTTCCGGAGATACTTTTACCGCCGATATTGCGAAAAACATTTGCCGGTGTAGTGGTGAAAGACAATATGTCGGCCCAGAACCCTTTCTCGGCCTTGGTGGTGCCTGATATTGCGAAAGCCGTAAATGTACCACACAGTGATCCCATGATTGGTTGGGTAGTACCCGATGAAAAATTAGGAGAATATACTAAAGTATTTGCCAATACCTTGTGTTTGCTCGAAGAAAGAGAGCCTGCCGGAGATACGGATAACTCCTTAAAAATGATGCGCAAGCTAAATGACAACAGCGACAATGGTTACGATGCCCCTTTGTTGTTAAGGGCAAAGGCCTTGGATGCTTTGTTGGGCGACTGGGACAGGCACGAGGACCAATGGCGCTGGAAACCGGTAAAACGTGCGGATGGAACGACGGAATATCAGGCGATTCCCCGTGATCGGGACCAGGTTTTTTACTTGACAGAAGGCATTATCCCAAAATATGCCCAAGCATCCTGGCTTTTGCCGATGATTCAGGGCTATGAAAGAAACCTGCACAACATCAATTGGTTTTTTTGGGAGGGTAGGGAGATCTATAGCAAGTGGTTTGCGCAGCTGACCGAGGAAGAATGGACAAAGATTGTAAATGACTTTTGTAACGAGGTAACAGATGAGGTGATGGAAAAGGCCTTAAGGAAATTGCCGGAACCTGGATATTCATTAAGGCATGATCAGCTGCTGGCGCAGATGAAAGAAAGGCGGGCAAGATTGCCGAAAATGATGAATGAATATTATCATTTTATAAATCGCATTGTGGATGTACAGGCGACCAACAAAAATGAATTGGTTAAGATTACCGATGCGCCTGGTAAGGCGCTTACTGTTACTATTCATAAAATAGCAAAGGATGGTGGGGTTAAGGATGTTATTTTTAACCGGACATTTGATCCGGCAGTGACCAAAGAAATCAGGCTGTATGTGAAGGATGGTAATGACAGCTTAATCTTGAATAACAACAGCTCAACGATTAAATTGAGGATTATAGGAGCGGAGGGGCAAAAGGTATATCAGATAGAAAACGCCTATAGAAAAGTTCAGGTTTATGGCAAGGCTGACAATGTTACGTTTAGCGGAAATACAGGCAGGGCGTATAAAAAACTAGATAATGATACCTCGAATACCCATTTTGTCCCAACAGATTTGTATACCCGATATACCTTGCTTTTAAATGCTGGATACAACATCGACGATCGGGTATTGTTGGGTCTTTCTTGTAAAATTGTGCAGCCAGGCTTCCGTAAGCTGCCCTATGGAAGTACACATTCCTTTTCTTTTTTACATTCTTTTGCGACTTCGGGCTTTAGGTTTAATTACAAGGCTGAGTTGTTTAAAGTCTTAGGTAAGGCTGATATTGTTTTGCAGGCTGATGTTTTAGCTCCAGAAAATTCCCAGAACTTTTATGGCTTGGGCAATGAAAGTACTTTTAACAACACAGGAGATTTTGTGCGCTATTACCGGGCAAGGTTTAGCATATACCAGCTGGATCCGGCATTAAGGTGGTCATGGTCTAATTCATCATTAAGTGTTGGTCCTTCTTTTCAATATTATAGTTACGACAAGAAGGACAACGAAGGAAGGTTTATTACCCAGGTTCAGGAATTGAACTCACCAGATAGTGCAACCATAACAAAAGATAAACTTTATGCTGGCTTGGTTGTTAATTACGTTAACAATACCCGAAATAGTGATATTTTACCTTCTGCCGGCACTTATTTGGAAGCACGTATGGCTGCATATAAAGGTTTAAATAACTTTTCTAACTCTATTGGTCAACTTACAGCGGCTTTTTCCATTTACAAAGACCTAAGCAAGGGGCGAAAAGTAGTACTTACTGATCGCATTGGTGCTGGTCTTACCATTGGTCAGCAGGCTTTTTACCAATCACAGTTTATAGGTGGACAAGGGAATTTGTTGGGATATAGGGAATTTAGGTTTGGTGGACAGCATAGCCTTTATAATAATTTGGAGCTGCGGGTTAAGGTTGCTGATTTTATAAACTATATCCTGCCGGGGCAATTTGGATTGATGGCTTTTCATGATGTGGGTAGGGTTTGGTTAAAAGGCGAAAAGTCGGATGTATGGCACCAGGGCTATGGTGGAGGCCTTTATTTTGCGCCAGCATCATTAGGCGTATTTCGTTTTGTGATGGGCCATTCTAATGAAGGTTGGTACCCGTATGTGTCCTTGAGGTTCAGATATTAAATTATGACTTATAATTAATAATTGCCATTTTTAGAATGAAAGAAAAGCTGTAATTTAGCGCCTCATTTTATCAGATAACAGGATTCGTTAATCATGAAGAAAAATTTTATATCCAATTCGCGGGAGTCGATAAGGATGTTCAAGAACCCCTTGTTCGAAGCATTGTCTAAAGTACCTTATTATGTGCCGCTAATAGTTTTTATACCTATTATTGGTTATTTTCTGTGGGCAGCAATTGTAGCCTATGGGGTTTTGGCGCTTTTGCTCAATTTTTTTATGGGCCTAATCGTTTGGACGTTAGTAGAGTATATCATGCATCGCTTTGTTTTTCATTTTTATCCCTCGTCTACATGGGGTAAACGCATCCATTTTATATTTCATGGGGTACACCACGATTATCCAAATGATGCCCAAAGATTAGTTTTGCCACCTTCGGCAAGTATTCCTTTGGCCACAGTATTCTATTTTCTCTTTAGATTGTTATTGCCAGTTGATATGTTAAATGGTTTCTTTGCCGGTTTTATATCTGGTTATCTTTTTTATGATATTGTCCATTATATGTTGCACCACGCTAATTTTAAAAATGGGCTATGGAAAAAAATTAAGCATCACCATATGTTACATCATTATGATGACTCTACAAGAGGGTATGGGGTGACGTCTGCTTTATGGGATAAAATTTTCGGTTCAGATTTTCTGAAAAAATAAATTGCTTTAATTAGGGGAATATTTTACTTTTAGCAGCAACACACAACCCCTAATTATTACACAAGAAATGAAAAGAACCTTAATTTTTTCAAGCTGCCTTGCTATCGGCTTGTTAAGCAGCGAATTAGCGAAGAGTCAAGCACCGAAAGACGTAGAAGCAGGTAAATTATTGATTTCAAAATCAGATTGCTTTGCTTGTCATAAACCAGAAGGCAAGTTGGTAGGACCATCTTATGCAGATATTGCTAAAAAATATACCCCTACAGAAGCTAATGTTACCAAATTATCAGCAAAAGTACTTAAAGGTGGTAGCGGCGTTTGGGGTGCAATCCCTATGGCTGGCCACCCGAATGTGAGTCAGGCTGATGCAAAAAAGATGGTAAAATATATTTTGTCTTTAGCACCAGCAAAGAAATAAGGCCATCGTCATCCTGAATTTATTTCAGGACCTCGCACCAATTATTCAAACCTTGTAGGTGCGAGGTCCTGAAATAAATTCAGGATGACGACCGTACAAAAAAGACGACCGTACAAAAAAGACGGCAGCATAAAAAAAAGGTGTGTCATCATGATACACCTTTTTAGATTTACCGCATTAACCCCTCGAATTTTGAATTATGGGATTATACAGCAATCTTACAGATCAAGAGCTGTCGGGCTTGTTAAAGTCGGGCAACCCAGCTGTATTTGCTGAGATTTATAACAGGTACAAGGCAGTGCTGTACTTGCATGCCTATCGAATGATTCAGAATAGGGAAGAAGCAAAGGATGTTGTTCAGGAACTTTTTGCTGCCATCTGGACAAATCATGAAAAGTTGATCATTAAAACCACCTTATCTGCCTACCTCTATGGCGCGATCAGAAACCGCATTCTCGATGTGATTGCCCATCAAAAGATTGTTTTAAAATACACCGATACCTTGCAAAGCTTTTTAGAAGCTGGAGAATCTGTTACAGATGATCAAATCAGGGAAAAGGAGCTGACGGCGATCATTGAAACGGAAATCAGTTTGATGCCTCCAAAGATGAGGGAGGTTTTTGAGCTGAGCCGGCAGCAAGATCTATCTCATAAACAAATTGCTGCTCAATTGAATATTTCTGATAAGACGGTGAAAAAGCAGGTGAGTAAGGCAATTAAGCTCTTACGCCTGAAAATAAATTTATTGTTAACTTTTTTTTAAGTTACAGTACTACCAGTAGTATACTTGTCCGTCTTACGTGTATAAAGGGATTAATTTTCTTTTAACCGTATGAAGAACAATAAAGCAAAAGCACTTTTAGCACAATATAAAAAAGGTAAGGTTAGTCCGCAGGAACGGGCTGAACTCGAAACCTGGTATAACCAACAGGCAGTACAAAATCCATCTTTAAAGGATCACCATGATTTTGCTGGGGCCTTAAATGAACTGGATGAGGCGTTCCCTTTTCAAACCATTACTAAACCAGTTAAGATCTATCGTTGGACGCTGATCGCTTCGGCAGCAGCTGTGATTTTCTGTTTAAGTATTGGACTTTATTTTTATATGGATAAAGCTGGTGCCGGCAAACAACTACAATTTGCAAACGATATCAAGCCGGGAGGAAATAAAGCATTTTTAACATTGGCTGATGGTTCAAAGATATCCCTTACCGATGCCCTTGATGGAGCGGTTGCTGAACAAGCAGGGGTTAGCATTACTAAAACTAAAGATGGGCAGCTGATTTACACAGTAGCACAACAGGATGGGGCTGTAGATAGGAATGCCGGATTTAATACCATCGAAACACCCAGAGGCGGACAATATCAGATTAAACTTCCTGACGGTACGCAAGTATGGCTCAACGCATCTTCGTCTTTAAAATATCCAGCGGTATTTACTGGAACTACGCGTACTGTAGAATTAAAAGGGGAGGCTTATTTTGAAGTAGCGAAGGATAAACACAGGCCATTTAAGTTGCGCTCGGGCAAGCAGGAGTTAAAGGTTTTGGGTACACATTTTAATGTTAGCGCCTATGCCGATGACAGTCAGGTTAAAACCACCTTATTGGAAGGATCGGTGCAAGTTACTGGGGCTGAAGGCTCCTTGCCAGGAAAGGATCTGATCCTTAAGCCTGGTCAGCAATCACAATTTTCGGCTGCAGGCTTAACCGTTAAAATGGCTGATACCGAAGAGGCTGTAGCCTGGAAGAACGGCTATTTCAAATTTAATGATGAGGATATTGCAACGATTTTAAAGAAAGTATCGCGGTGGTACGATGTAGATATACAGTATGAAGGGAAAATGACGGATAAGATTTTTAACGGGAAAGTTTCACGTTATGGTAATGTTTCGGAAGTACTTCAGATTTTACAATTAACAGGGGCTATTCAATTTAAAATAGAAGGAAGGAGGATCATCGCTATGCCATAATCTTTACAAACAGAGCGGTGAAGCAGAAATAAAAATAATCAGGAACCGACGGCGAATCGGAACCTGATCTATATCTGGCTTTACTCAAATTATAGCTTGAACTAATAAATCGATTGATCAACCAGACCAAACAAAAGTATGAATTTTTATATTCAAACCTCCTTGTGCTACGATAAGAAATCGGAGCCTTGGATAAAATGCACCAGGAAGATAATTATGCGAATTAACCTAATCGCTTTTTTCATTGCCTTGGCCTGTTTTCAGGTTTCGGCTTCCAGTTTTGCACAAAAGATTACGCTTAAGCAAAAGAATGCTGCTCTTACTGATGCCCTTCGCGTCATAGAAGCACAGAGCGGTTATTACATCTTTTACAATACGCCTATGCTGCGCGATGCAGCCCCCGTGAATGTGAACCTTAAAAATGCAAGTTTAGATCAAGCGCTTAAGGCTTTGCTGGACGGACAGTTGTTTACGTATGCGATTATTGACCGTACCGTGGTGATACAGCGTAAGGAAA
Source organism: Pedobacter hiemivivus (assembly GCF_005144565.1). NCBI lineage: Bacteria > Pseudomonadati > Bacteroidota > Sphingobacteriia > Sphingobacteriales > Sphingobacteriaceae > Pedobacter > Pedobacter hiemivivus. The sequence goes on along the minus strand of NZ_SWDX01000003.1, from coordinate 232,915 downwards.
GAGTGTTGATGGATGTGCTACGGGATTATTTTAGAGCCATCAATATCCGGGGGCGAGTATTGGATGAGGGCGGTCAGCCCTTGGCTGGCGCGTCCGTAAAAATTAAAGGCAGCAATAGGGTGGTGATGACCAATGGCGAAGGGGTGTTTGAGCTGAGGGGGGTAGATGAAAAAGCCATTATTGTGATCTCTTTTATAGGCTATGAACCGAAAGAGCTACGAGCGGATAGTGATTTGACCAACATTAAGCTAATTCTTACCAGTAGTAAACTGGAAGAAGTAATGGTGAGCACAGGTTATCAAACCTTACCAAAGGAACGCGCAACAGGATCATTTAGCGTGGTACCCAGAGAAACTTTAAAGAGAAGGATGGAAACCAATTTGCTGGATAGGATTGAAGGTTCGGTACCAGGCCTCTTTATGAAAAACGGCGACATTAATATTCGCGGGGTATCTACCTTGTATGGCAACCGCGCTCCGCTTTATGTGGTTGACGGATTTCCTTACGAAGGAAGTACCAATTATTTAATTAATGATGATATAGCAGATATTTATGTGCTAAAAGATGCTGCGGCAGCTTCTATATATGGTAGTCGCGCTGCAAACGGGGTAATCGTGATTACCACCAAAAAAGGATCACCGGGAAAGACGAGGATCAGTTACAGCAACAGCTTTTTCATTACACCACTTCCTGATGTGTCCTACTTCAATTTTATGAATGCGAAGGAAACGGTGGATTTGCAACAAGAATTGTTTAATCTGACCCACCACGATTACTCGGATTACATCAAGCGCAGCGCTCAGCCTAAAGCCATTGAAGCCTTATACCTAAATAAATATGAGGGCTTATCCAATGATCAGTTAAATGCAACATTGAACAAATTAAGAGGTTTGGACAATAGATCGCAGTTAGAAGGCTTATTGATGCAGAAGCAATTTAAACAACAGCATAATTTCTCCGTTTCGGGAGGGAATGAAGTGCATGAGTTTAGACTTTCTGCGAATTATACCCGCAATAGCGGATATAATATTGGCAGCAATAGCAATGAGATCAATTTGAACCTAAATGAGAACGTTAGAATTTCAAAATGGTTAACTGCGGGTGTAAATATGACGACTTATTTTAGTGACAATAAATTTTCGCCAATTAATGCTTTAGGGTATTACAGATCGGCAATGCCTTATGAAATGCTGCAGGATGAAAATGGAGAGAATTTACGTTGGAATTACCGCAAGTCATCCTATGAGATTGAACGCTTAATAGGATTGGGCTTGCATGATGAGTCTTTTAACCCCTTAAACGAGCTGGATAAATTTGATGGTTTGGGGAAGTCTAACTACGTAAGACTGAATGGAAATGTAAACGCTAAAATTATAAAAGGACTCTCTTTGGATTTAAAATATCAGATCGAAAAAGGGGGCAATTATAGCAAAAGCTATTACAAGAAAACAGCATATGCGGTAAAAAACATGGTCAATGATGCGACAAAGATGGAAAATGGAGTAGCAGAATTGAACGTGCCTAATGGTGGACAGATTTATGAAGGTAGGGGAGATTCCCGTAGTTATACTGCGCGTGCTCAGCTAAACTTTGATCGTCAGATCGCGCCTAAGCACCATACTACATCATTAATTGGTATGGAGCAGAGAAGTGTAATGGGCTCCTCAACTAATACCCATCGGATGGGTTATGATGACAATAACCTGAGGTATGTTCCTGTAAATGCAGTGGATCTGGCCAAAATACCGGGTACAGAGTCGGTAAATGACGAATTTAGTTACGATGAAACTCAAAACAATAATTTTGGTGCTTATGAAGATCGATTTGTATCTGTATATGCCAATGTAGGGCATACTTATAACGATAGATACAACATCACTGGTAGTGTACGTATTGATGATTCGAACTTATTTGGCGCAGACCCAAAATATCGTCACCAACCTCTATGGAGTGTAGGTGCAAGCTGGCAATTGAGCAAAGAGTCGTTTATGAAAAATATACGTTGGCTGAATAATCTGAGTTTGCGTGCTACTTATGGTTTAAATGGTAATGTGGCTCAAGGTGTTGGTCCTTATTTACAGGCCACAACGATTTATAATATGGAAGCCGAAGCAATGGCCACGCTAATTACAAATCCGCCGAATAAATCTTTAAGGTGGGAAAGTACAGCAGTAACCAATATTGGGCTTGATTTCTCGATTCTTAACGACCGCATATCTGGATCAATTGATTTGTATGGTAGAAAGAGTACCGATTTATTGGGCGAAAGAGAGACCGATCCAACCAACGCTTTTGGAACTGCATTGGTCAATTACGGGAGTCTATACAATCGTGGAATTGAATTGGGATTAAACTCAACGATCATTAGGAACGATAATTTTAGCTGGAATACCAATGTAAGTTTGAGTTTCAACAAAAACAGAATGACCGAGATTAGTACCAGACACGAGACGGTGTATGGTTATACGGATGGTGGCGGAATAGAAAAGGTGGGTTATCCGATGAGTAGCTTGTTTAACTTTAAGTGGGCAGGTTTAGATCCTACCAACGGCACCGTGATGGTGTATGATAAGGACGGAAATGTGGTTAAGAATTATGATGCTCAAGGTGGCTATGTTGCAAATATGACTGATGTTAATGGCTTGGAATATGCAGGTACTTTGCGCCCTACTTATACCATCGGTTTTAACAATTCATTTAGGTATAAGCAATTTAGTGTGGCCATACAGTTGATTGCCAACGGTGGAAATGTGATGCGTGATGCTACGCCATCCATCTTGTCGAAGAATAATCTTTCGCAGAATGTAGATCGCCGTGTGATGAACTTCTGGAGAAAGGCGGGTGATGAAAAAATACCTGGAGTAATGCCGGCACCCGATCTGAACAATACCGGTAATTCTTATTTCGCTTCTTTATGGTATGCCGCAAACATCAATACCCTAAAAGCAGATTATATTAAGATTAGAAGCATCAACTTTACTTATGATTTAACAACTGCACTTTTCAAAAAAAGGAAGGATGTAAATGCGTTGTTAAGTTTTCAGGTGCGGGATCCTTATAAATGGTTTAGAAATGATAAAGACCTTGACCCGGAAGCCTATGCGCAATCGAGTATTTATGCCGAAAGAACCATGCCCGTTACGCCTGTTTATAGCCTTGGTGCCAGTGTTAACTTTTAACCCTACAGAACATGAAATCTAAATATTTATTAATCCTATTGATCCTGATCTCATTTAGTGGATGTAAGGATTATCTGGACATTGTGCCAAAAGGAAAACTGATTCCTACCACGGTAGAGGATTATGAAAACATGCTAAACGATATGACCGTTGTTAGTTATGGCGATTATTTTAATGACTTGCTGACTGATGATGTTTTTTTTCCTGAGGAGAATCCTGGAGCGCTTTTCAGCAGACAGCCCTTGCATGCCAGAAGGATTTATACTTTTAAAAAGCAAGTTTTTGACCCGGGATCCAATGACTTTTTATGGACCGAAACTTATAAACGTATCTTCTATTTTAATAGTGTAGTTAACGACATTATGAAGGCGGTAGATGGAACTGAAAGCAATAAAAAAAGTGTAAGAGCAGAGGCGCTATTCGGAAGGGCTTTGGAACATTTACTGCTGGTAAATGTATATGCAAGGCATTATGATCCTGCGACTGCAGCTACTGATCCGGGCGTGCCATTGGTATTGGTTGCCGATATTAGTGCAAAGCACCGCCGGAATACCGTAAAAGAGGTATACGACCAGATTATTCTGGATCTGGAAGAAGCCGTTAAATCACTGCCGGCAAACAGCAAGATTACCAAATTTAGAACCAATAAAGCGGCAGGCTATGCCTTGTTAAGTCGCGTGTATTTGTACATGGGCGATTACGCTAAAGCACTTGATTATGCCAATCAGACCCTGGCCTTGTACAGTACATTGGTGGATATGAATACTTTTAAAATAGTTACTCCGGGGCCCTTTCCTAATGTTCCCGGTTCTCCGGTAGGTTGGACAGATATTCCAGATGGAAAAAAACATCCTGAAGCTATTGTTGCCCGCCATTTTTTGCGCCCTTTTGGTTTAGGAAATGTGGTTTGTGCATCACCAGAGTTGTCGGCCTTATTTGACAACAATGATCAGCGATGGACACTATATTATGCCAATGCCTGGCCACCATTACCGCCGCCTGTAGATTACTGGACCCGCTATAAGGTAAGAATTTACTTACGTGGTGATTACTATAACAATGCTTTGGGCACGCCAGAGGTTTACCTTACCCGTGCCGAATGTAAAGCCAGGGCAAATGACAAGCAGGGCGCATTGGATGATGTAAATAAGCTAAGAAAGAATAGGATTGTACCTGCAGCTTACAGGGACTTTACGTTGGCTGATTTTAACAATGATCAGGAAAAGGTATTGCGGTTTGTGCTGGACGAAAGACGTAGGGAACTGGCTTTTATGGGGACAAGGGTAGCCGATTTAAAACGGTTAAACAAAGATCCAAAGTTCGCTAAGGTGATCAAACATACTGCAGAAGGGAAGGAATACGTTTTACAACCAAATACTGATGATTATTTGCGTCAGATTTATCCTGATGCTGCTAAGTTTAACCCAGATTGGGTACTTAATTAATGATATAGCGCCTGTGTCATCGTGTAATCTTTTAAATTCCCCTAAGATGTTGATGCAGGCGCTTTCTAACCTAAAAATTCAATTTAAAAAACACTAAAAAAATGAAATCAATTTTAGCACTGCTACTCATCACCATGAGTGGCCTGGGCACTTATGCTCAAATTAAACCTGACGCAGCACTGCCTACAGACCCGAAACTTAGGGTTGGAAAGCTGCCGAACGGTCTGACTTATTACATCCGTCATAATAATTATCCTAAGGGACTTGCTGATTTTCAAATCTTCCATGCTGTTGGGGCCATGCAGGAAGAAGACAATCAGAATGGACTGGCTCACTTTTTAGAGCATCAGGCTTTTAAAGGACTGGCACACTTCCCTGGTAAATCCATGACCAATTACATGGAGAAAATAGGGGTGAAGTTTGGAGAAAACCTGAATGCTGCTACGACCACTGATTATACTCGCTATATGATTAACCAGGTGCCGATTAGCCGACAAGGAATTATTGATACTTGTTTGCTGGTCTTGTCTGACTGGTCGGGTTCTATTACCGCCAATAAGGAAGCCGTAGATTCTGAACGTGGTGTAATCAAGGAAGAATGGCGGATGCGTGGTGGGGTAGATTACCGCATCAATCAGGGCCTTTCTCCCTACTTTTTTAAAGGTTCAAAGTATGCGATCAGAAATGTAATTGGTGACATGAAGATCATTGAAAGCTTTAAACAACAGGAGCTGTTGGACTTTTACCACAAATGGTACAGACCAGATTTGCAGGCAGTAGCCATTGTAGGTGATTTTGATGTGGACGCCATGGAGGCTGCTGTTAAAAAGCTGTTCTCGAAATTGCCAAAAGCAGTAAACCCTACAGCGAAAACTGCTTATCCATTGTCTGATAACAAGGAATTGATTTACGGAACATACAGCGATAAAGAGGCCTCGTCATCATCCATAAGCTTAATGTTTAAACATCCACAGCAAAAGTGGGCGGACAGGCAAAAACCAAGTACTTACACATTGGGTTACCAGTATGCCATCATTACCTCAATGATGAACAGTCGCTGGGAAGAACTATCCCATAAAAAGGATTTTGCAATTAAGGGGTTGCAGTATGGTTTTGGCTCTTTTGTAGCGGATAAGGATGTTTTTAGCGTGTCTGCAGATGTTAAGCCAGGGGTAGCCAATATTATGCCGGCATTTGACATGATGCTATCGGAAACGGAACGGTTTAAACGATATGGCTTTACAAAAGGGGAATTGGACTTGGTGAAGGCCAATTTTAAACGCAGACTAGAACGCTCGTATCTGGAAAGAGATAAAAAACCGAACAACAACTTTATAGAAAGTTATATGAATAACTTTTTGGAGAATACGCCGATGATCAGTGCTGAGGTGTCCTATAAGTTATTTACCCAGGTGTTGGATAATTTTACCCTGGCACAGGCTAATGCGATGTTGAAGGGCCTCTTTACAGCGCAGAATGTGATTGCAACTGTAGTGACTTCGACTGAAGATGCGGCAGGCATTCCTTCGCGCGAGCTGGTTGTTAAAAAGCTTGCTGGTATGTCGGCCTTGCCTGTTGAAATTTATAAAGATAAAGCGCTGGTTAAGTTAGAGCCGAAAACGGCCCCAAAACCGGGTAAAGTCATCAGCGAGCAAAAGGTTGACTTTGGCGCTACTTTATGGACTTTAGCTAACGGTGCAAAAGTATACTTGTTGCCAACGCCACATAAAAAGGATGAGCTGATGATGACGGCCTATAGTAAAGGAGGCCATTCTGTAATGAATGATAAAGACTACTTCTCGGCAAGGTTGCTGACTTCGGCCATGCTGACTTCGGGAGTAGGTAATTTGAGTTCGACAGAGCTGAGCAATGCTTTAGCTGGTAAAATTGTATATGTAACTCCTTTTTTATCGGAGTTGTCGGAGAGCATTGATTGTTCAACTACGCCATCGGATGCGGAAACGATGTTGAAATTGGTTTATATGTATTTTACAGAGCCCCGCTTTGATGAAGCTGCTTTTAAAATGGATATGAAAAAGACGAAAGAGAACCTTGTCTCCCGTAAAAAGAATCCGTTTTCTGCTTTGCAGGATAGTGTGACTTACATTAGAAGCAATCATCATTATAGGTCTAGCAATTTGATTTTGGATGCCAATGATATTGATAAAGTAGATTTTAGCAAGATGAAAGACATTCATAAGCAAGCCTTTGGTAATCCTGCAGATTTTGTTTTCGTTTTCACTGGAGCGATTGACCTGGTTAAGGTAAAACCTATGATTGAGGAGTATATTGGTGGCCTTACTGGTACGCATCGCAACGATGAATGGCGCGATGTAGGTAAAAGGAGTCCTAAAGGACCTGTGAGCATTGAAATTAAGCAGAAAATGGAAACGCCAAAGTCGACCACCTTTATTGAATATACGCGTGAGGCTCCATATTCTTTCAGACGCGCAATAACGATGCAGCTTTTGCAGGGCATTATAGACATCCGTTTTAACAAATTGCTTAGGGATGAACGTTCTGGAGTTTATTCGACGATGTCTGAAGCTTCTATAGTGCAGGACCCGCTTTCCAAATTGCAGCTGATTGTGTCTTTTGAGACAGATCCTAAGTTAATGGATGAGCTGACAAAGGTGGTTCATCAGGAGTTGAAAAGGTTATCGGTTGAAGGCGTAGATGCTGCAGATCTTGCCAAAGGTCGTGAGTTTATGAATAAAAGCCGGATACAGCGGGCAACAAATAATGGCTACTGGCACCATATTTTGTACACTTATGCGACCAAGAACGGTGTAAATAATGACAAGGACGCGGAGAAGGTATTGAATGAAATAGATGCGAAGGAAGTGAAGGCGATTTTAACAGAGATATTGGAGCCTAATAATGTGGTTACGGTAACGATGAGGCCTGAATAGTATTTTTTTTGACGATAGCGTACAAAAAAGGTGTATCATAATGATACACCTTTTTTTTCTTTTACTTTTTCTGAATGTTTTTCAGTTCTTGTTTTAACTCTTGGATTTCCTGTTTCACTTGCCTGGTTTCCAGGTAATAGTAAATGGCAAAGGCCAGGAATATTTTCCCTAGTACAAAAATTGCCCCGAGTACCCAGCGCCACAATTTATGAACGCGCATATGGCTGGATGGGCCTTGCACTTCAACAAATTCTCCGGCATTTTCTTTTTTATCATTGTCATTAATTGAAGGTGCCTTGGTTATTTTTAAACCAGTGAAATTTTGCCTCCTGGTAATTTCATTAATCTCAGTTTCTATTTTGCTCCAGGTTTTCGGTGGTGGAGTGATCGCTCCATGTTGTGCAATCCGCTCCAGATCTTCTTCTAGTTGCGTCAAAGCATCCTGTAGTTGTGGATGTCTGTCTTTTAACATCAACAATTCACTGATTTCCTTTTCGGAGGCCGAACCCAATAAATAGGCCTCCAGGGCTCCACTCTCTATATATTCGTTAATTTCCACTGCCTGTTTTGATTATTTGAAAGCCCATCTTAAAGTTAACATCTTCAGAGATTTAGCGAGTAAGAATGGTTAATTTAAAACTAAAATATAGAATATTTATAATATTTTACGTTTCTTTTTTTTTAATCGGTTTAAAAAGAAACATTTAGGGTTGATGGAGCTGCAATTGTTTTTTTAACTCATGGATTTCATGTTGCATCAGGCTGACTTTTTCAAGTAAATGCCGGATGGCATCAATACCTTCTATATTGATCAGCAGATCATAGTGGAAGTGGATGTATCGGTCTATTTCTGTAAGTTGAGCGCTACTGATATATTTTTCTTCGCCAATATTGGTTAGGACAATGATTCCCGATTCTTCGAGTGAACTGATAAAAGAAGGCTCGATATCGTATTTAATACAGTATTCGGTGATGGCAATTAGTTCTTTTTCCATGGTTCCAGATTTTAAGCAAGGTTTTGTAATTCCTCAAATAACTCTTTTTGTCTATCGGTAAGTGCTGTAGGTATTTTTACAATGTAGCTGACAAACAGGTTGCCAAAATCGCCCTCCTTTTTGTAAAGGGGGAAACCCTTGTTTTTTAGCCTTACTTTAGTGCCATTTTGGGTACCCGCTGCAACTTTTAGTTTTACTTTACCATCAAGGGTGTCGACCATTACCTCGCCACCTAAGACCGCCGTATATAGGTCAATTTCTTTATTGATATAAATATCGTCGTTTAATCTTTTAAAAACCGGGTGCTCAGTTACGTTAATCGTAATGTAAAGATCGCCATTTGGACCGCCATTGGTACCAGGACCGCCCTGTCCTTTTAATTTGATGACTTGTCCATCTGCAATACCCGCAGGGATGGTGATGCGTAGGGTTTTATCATTTACCGTTATGGTTTGTTTATGGGTTTTGTAGGCATCCAATAAATTGAGTTTTAACTCGGCCTGATAGTCATGTCCTTTGTACTTTACCTGACTGCGGCCTTGCCTGCCAGTTGCGCCACCAAACATGGATTCGAAAAAATCAGAGAAATCGCCACTACCAAAATCTTCAGCAGTATAGCCGCCAGCAGTATAGCCGCCAGCAGAAGATCTCCCATAAGGATTTCCAGAGCCTTGATAGGCTTGTTGTCTTCCTCGCGATTGCTTAGCCTGCTCAAATTGGTCAGCATTTTTCCAATGCTCCCCATATTCGTCATATTTTTTACGCTTTTCGGGATCACTTAGAGCTTCATTCGCCTCATTGATCTGTTGAAATAGTTTATTCGCCTCTTTATCATTTGGATTTAGATCAGGATGATATTTCCTGGCGAGTTTTCTATAGGCTTTTTTAATGTCCTCTGATGATGCAGTCTTATTAACGCCTAGAATTTTATAATAATCGATGAATGCCATGTATGTCTTTTGCTATTACAATTTAATAACAAAGTAAAATATAAAATGATTGCTTATACTAATAATAAGCTAATAATCATTACGACATCTGAGGTTTTGGCTTTGACTTTCCGATTTTCTTAATGTAGGTGTCCAGAAAATGATCGATGCCTGTTGTGGCATAGCCCAAAAGTCTCGAATTTTCACCAAGCTCGGAAGAGACAATTGTTGTTCGCTCTCTGATCTGGGTCATGCAATAGGTATTGATGGCTTGTTGCATCGGTAGGGTAATGTATTGCTTCGCTTCGGCAATTTTTCCGCTTAAAATGATCAGTTCCGGGTTGAAGAGCTGGATCAGCATAGCGATTCCTTTTCCCATATGCGTGCCGATATTGGAGAGCAGCTGAATGGCATATTGATCGCCTTTATTTGCAGCTTCGATGATGACAGCGGGTTCAATTCTTTGCAGTTCCTCTTTGCTGAGTTTGTTCAGCATCGAATTTTTGCCGGAGAGAATGCCTTCTTTTGCCATTTCTGATAAAGCATTGCCTGAAGCGATGGTTTCCAGGCAGCCGTGTTTTCCGCAATAACACAAGGCTCCGTTCTCTACAAAGGGGATGTGTCCGAGTTCCCCCGAAAAACCACAGGCACCTTTTCTTAATTTTCCATCCATAATAATTCCTAGTCCAACACCCAGATCCATCAAGAGGATCAGGACGTTTTGCTTGCCTTTTGCCATCCCATGTGTAAATTCTGCCATGGATGATCCGTTTACATCGTTTTGGATCACAACAGGGAGTTTCAGCATTTTTTCAAATTCAGCTGTTAGGGAAGTGTCTGCTATATCGCTAAGAAAATAACTGTAGCTTTTGCCTTTTTCGGAATCAATCAGGCCTGGCATACCTACGCTACAACCGATTAACTGGTCGCTGGTGATGCCACAATCTTTTAAAATGTTCTGGATATGGCTGCTTAAAATATGGAAGAAATCGGATCCTGTGCTTTTTGAGATCGGCAAGGCAATGGTTTGAGCTTCGACAATGTAATTGTAATTATTGTCTACTATGGCTATTTTGGTGTGGAACAATGCGATATCAATACAGAGGATCAGAATTTTTTTATCCTTTAAGCTATACAGATCGGGTTTTCTGCCACCAATAGATACGCCATAGCCTTTCTTTTCGACCCAGTCTTCGTCAATTAAACTGTTAATCAGTTTTAAAATACTAGGTGAACTCATGTTCATAGTATGACATAAAGTAGAAACTGAACATGGACCTGAATTAAAAAGATGTTTTACAAGCTGGTATTTATGGGTCAGCTGTTTATCATGCGTTGGTCCTGTTATGTTATTTAATAGACGAAGATTCATTAGTTTGATTGCTCTGCTTTGCTAAATGTAGGAAACTTATATTAAAAAATAATAAAAGTATTTTTATTATATAAATAATTAACATATGTTTTGTGTTTTCGACAATTTCTCCCTAATATTAACCATGCAATTGTCTGATGTAATGAACGTTGGGGATGGCATGAAGATGAATTCAACACACATTGATATGAAACCGGAAGAACCACAACAACCAAACACAAGAAGAGATTTTATTAAAAAAGCTGCGGTAGGAGTAGCCGCATTTACCATTGTGCCCCGATATGTTTTGGGTGGACAAGGATTTATTGCTCCAAGTGATAAATTAACCAAAGCCGTTATAGGTGTTGGTGGGATGGGCAGGAACCATTTTCCATATGATGGAACTCAGGTAGTTGCCATCTGCGATGTCGATAAAAGACACATTGCCAAAGCATTACCCATGTTGGATAAAGGGGTTAAAACCTTTAGCGACTACAGGGAATTGATTAAGCTACCAGAAGTGGATATTGTACACATTGCCACGCCGCCACACTGGCACGGCATTATGGCTGTAGATGCAGCCAATGCGGGGAAGGATATTTGGTGTGAAAAACCAATGACCCATACCATAGGTGAAGGAAAAAGGGTGATGGAAGCTGTAAAACAAAATGGCAGCATCTTTAGGTTAAATACCTGGTTCCGCTTTAAAGATAATTTTTACGGTTTAGGGACTACGGTTAAACCGGTTAAGAAACTAGTGGATAGCGGTTTGCTGGGCTGGCCTCTAAAGGTAACCGTAAGCAGACATACAGGCTATGACTGGAAGTTTTTCTGGGTAGGTAAAGACAATTTGCCACCTGAGCCGGTTCCGGCTGAGTTGGATTATGATTCGTGGTTAGGTCCGGCACCTTACAAACCATATAGTACACATCGTGTTCATTCCACTTTCCGTGGCTATTGGGATTATGATGGTGGTGGTTTGAGTGATATGGGCCAACATTACCTGGATCCGATACAATACTTTTTAGGTAAAGATGATACCAATCCGATTTCTGTTGAAATCGATGCTCCTCAGCAACATACCGATGCAGTAGGGATTTGGAGAAGAATAACATATACTTATGCTGACGGTTGTCAGATTATTTTAGATGGCGAGGCTAAAGATGCCAATGTGCCTTATATTGAAGGACCAAAAGGAAAGCTATACCCAGGTTTTAAATCAGATATTCCTGATTTGGATCGTAAACTAGCCGCTTTCCCTGATCCTGCTCCGCAAATGACGGATTTCTCTGAAGCCGTTAGGACCAGGCAACAATTTGCTTTAAATGAGCAAAACGGACACCGTTCATGTAACATCATTAACATTGGATTGGCTGCATTGCGTTTAGGAAGGAACTTGAAATTTGATCCGGTTAAGCAGGAATTTGTGGATGATGAAGGAGCAAACAGGTTGATCAACCCAGTAATGCGTGCACCATTTACCATCTAATCATTTTCATCCTTAAAATAATTTAAACGAACATTTTACTCATACTATAATGATAAAAAAGATATGTTTTATCCTGCTAGCGGTTGTCCTATTACAGAGCAATGTTTTTGCACAAGCACAGGGGAATAAAGACGAGCGTACGATCACTACGCGTATCGCAGATTTGTTGGCACAATTGCCTGCAAAGGATGCTAAACAACTAAAAGGAAACATGCAGGAAATTGCACAGTTAGGGGAGGATGGTTATCTGACCCTAATTACTGGATTAACTGCTCCGGGAAAAGGCAACAATGCTTTGCTGGAATATGCCATTGGCGGATTTTCTGCTTATGTAAGTCAGCCTGGGCAGGAAAGCTGGAGAAAAATGAGTGTAAACGCCTATGTTAAAGCCTTAGATAAGTTGTCTGATAAACAAAATAAATCATTTGTCATCAGTCAACTGGAGTTGGTTGGTAAAGATGATGCTGTAGCTAGTTTAGGTGCTTATTTAACGGATGCACAACTGGCAGATCCAGCCGCAAGAGCATTGGTGAAAATTAACTCTCAGGCTTCAAAAGCAGCTTTATTGACTGGATTGGCTAAAGCGAAGGGTGCTGCAAAGCTTTCTGTTGTGGAAACTTTGGGCGACAGTCGTACCAAAGAAGCTGCGAAAGCAATTGCTGAATTGACTACTGGAGATGAGCGCCTGGCTAAAATGTCATTGTATGCTTTGGCAAACATAGCTGATCCTTCTTCTGAAGCTGTTTTGGCTGCTACTGCTGAAAAAGCAGGTTTTAAATACGAAAATACCAATGCTGTTGCTTCCTATTTGCTATATGCCGAAAGGTTAATGAGCAATGGAAATAAGGTAGAAGCAAACAATATCGCTAAGAAAATACTTGGAAAAGCAGTGGCAGACGATCAGGTACACATCCGTATTGCGGCCCTTAAATTGGTTTCTGATTTTAGTAAAGCACAAAGTGATGAGTATTTATTAGCTGCAATGAGTGATACGCAATTTAAATACCGTGCTGCGGCATTGAAATTAGCCTTGCCAACTATTACGCCTGTAACTGCTAACCTTTGGATTAAAAAGATTAAAAATGCTGATCCTGTTACGCAAGTAGCTATTGTGGACATGCTTGGAGATAGTAAAGTTAAGTCAATCCTTCCTGCTGTTTCGGCTTTATATAAAAGTAAAGATCAGAACGTAAGGTCTGCCGCTATAGCTGCAGCTGGTAAAATTGGCGCAGAGGAAGCATTGGCGGGCTTGCTTAAAATAGCTGGTAAAGGTGATTCTACGGATGTAGTAGCGGTTTCTAATGCGATCTTAAGAATGAAAGGTGATGGAGTTGTAGCTAAGGTTGCTGCTTTTATTCCTAAAGCCAAACCAGAAGTTCAGGTTGCTTTAATTAACGTGTTGGCTGCTAGAGCTGCAAATTCGCAGTTAAATACGATATATAGTCAGCTTAAAAATAAAAATACGGCGGTTAAAAATGCGGCATTTGCTGCGCTTAAGCAAACCGTAACCAGTGAGAACCTTCCGCAATTGTTTACGTTGCTAAAAGAAAGTTCGGATCCTTCTGAATTAACAAAAGTGCAGGATGCGATTATTGCTGCAATAAAAGATAGCGATAATAAAGATCAGCAGGTGGATATGGTGTTGCAACAAATGGCTGCTGCATCGGAAGATAAAAAAGTGCTTTTTTATAAAATGCTGGCCAGTTTAGGTGGGGAAAAATCATTAAAAGCTGTTTCTGATGCCTTTAATACAGGTGATGCAGTTACTAAAAAAGCGACTGTGGCGGCTTTATCATCTTGGGCTGATGCTGGTGCTGTAGGAGAATTGATCAAAATTGCTCGTCAGCCAGCTAATGCGGCCTATGTTAACCAGGCTGTTGATGGGTATTTACGTTTGGTGAGAGTGGCCAAATATCCGGCTGAACAAAGGTTGTTGTTACTGCGGGAGGCTATGGGGGTATCCAAAAAAGCGGCTCAGCAACAACAAATTCTTAAAGACCTGGAGCAGGCAAAATGCTTAAACTCTTTATTGTTTGCTGGTAGATATCTTGATCAGGCATCAACACAGCAAGCTGCGGCTATGGCGGTTATGAACATCGCATTGGCAGACAAATCGTACAATGGTGATTTAGTAAAAGGCTTGTTAAATAAAACAATTAGCGCAATTAAAGGTGCTGATAGCGAGTATCAACAAGAAGCAATGCGTAAATATCTTGCTGAAATGCCGAAGGGTGACGGTTTCGTATCTATGTTTAATGGTATCGACCTTACTGGTTGGAAGGGTTTGGTTGGCGATCCACTAAAAAGAGCGAAGATGGATGCCAAAACTTTGGCTGCTGCTCAGGAAAAAGCGGATGCTGAGGCCCTTGATAGCTGGAAGCCAGTAAATGGCGAACTTCAATTTATGAGCCATGGAAACAACCTGGCTACCGTAAAAAAATATGGTGATTTTGAAATGTTGGTTGACTGGAAAATCATTGATGATAAAAAAGGTGAGGGGGATGCTGGTATCTATCTACGTGGTACACCGCAAGTACAGATCTGGGACAATGCCCGTGTAAAAGTAGGCGCTCAGGTAGGTTCTGGTGGTTTGTACAACAATAAATCAAATCCAAGTAAACCGCTTACAGTTGCCGACAATAAGTTAGATGAATGGAATACCTTCCGCATTTTGATGAAGGGGGATCGTGTTACGGTTTACTTAAATGGTGTACTGGTAACTGACAATGTAATCCTTGAAAACTTCTGGGACAGGACCTTGCCGATTTTTGCAGAAGAGCAGATTGAGTTACAGGCACATGGGTCGCCAGTTGCTTACCGTGACTTGTACATCAGAGAAATTCCTCGTGTAAAACCTTTTGAGCTAAGTGCGGCCGAAAAGAAAGAAGGCTATAAGGTATTGTTTGATGGTACGAATATGCACAACTGGACAGGAAATACGACTGATTATATCATTGAAGATGGCAACATTGCGATTCGCCCGAAACCTGGAAAAGGTTCTGGTGGTAATTTATTCAGCAAAGAAGAATATAGTGATTTTGTATTCCGTTTTGAATTTCAGTTAACTCCCGGTGCAAACAATGGTTTGGGCATCAGAGCACCTTTAACTGGTGATGCTGCTTATCAAGGAATGGAATTACAAATTATCGATAATGAAGCCCCAATTTATAGTAAACTTCATGTTTATCAGTACCATGGTTCAGTTTACGGTACGATTCCAGCAAAAAGAGGTTTCTTAAAACCTGTAGGCGAATGGAATTACCAGGAGGTGATTGTTAAAGGTCCTAAAATTAAAGTGATCTTAAATGGTACGGAGATTCTTGATGCCGACATCACTGAGGCTAGAAAGAATGGTGCTGCTGATGGTAAACCACATCCTGGATTATTGCGTGAAAGCGGCCATGTTGGTTTCCTTGGTCATGGTTCTCCGGTTCAATTTAAAAATATCAGAATTAAAGACTTGAGTAAAACGAAATAAAAATGATAAAGGGATCAGAAATGACGGAAGAGAAGAAAGCTTCAGGAACGGATAATTCAAGAAGAAATTTTATTAAAAACACAGCACTGGCGGCCGCAGGATTTATGATCGTGCCCCGCCATGTATTGGGCGGTAGGGGCTTTTTAGCACCAAGTGATCGTTTGATGGTGGCTGCCGTAGGTGCAGGTGGAAAAGGACAAAGTAATATTGCCAATATTTATAAAGGTGGTAAATCTGAAATTGCATTTTTATGTGATGTAGATGATAGGAGAGCCGCAAATTCTGTAAAAAGCTTTCCGAAAGCAAAATACTACAGAGATTACCGTGAAATGCTGGATAAGGATGGTAAAAACTTTGATGCGGTAGTGATTTCTACTCCGGATCATAACCATGCGATGATCACAATGGCTGCGATGCAGTTGGGTAAACATGTATATGTAGAAAAACCATTAACCCATGATATTTATGAGGCCCGTAAATTAACAGAAGCTGCCAATCGTTATCAGGTGGTTACGCAAATGGGTAACCAGGGCTCCTCTGGTGATGGTGTGCGTCAGTTACAAGATTGGATTGATGCAGGTGTAATTGGTAAAGTGGAGAATGTGTATTGCTGGACAGATCGTCCATCCTGGCCTCAGGGGATTTTATGGCCATCCACAAATGGCGAAATCCCTAAAGAGCTGGATTGGGACTTATGGTTGGGTAGTGCGCCTTACAAGCCTTATATCGAGAAACTGGTTCCTTTTAACTGGAGAGGCTGGTGGGATTATGGTACCGGTGCAATAGGCGATATGGGCTGTCATTTGGTTGAACCTCCTTTTAGAGTATTAGGTTTGGATACACCAATTGATGTGCAATGTAGCGTAGGTAGTATTTATGTGGATGAATTTAAAAGAGGATATTTCCCTGATAGCTGTCCGCCTTCGAGCCATGTAATCATGACCTTTGAGAAAACTAAAAAGACCAAAGGCAATTTACAGATTCACTGGATGGATGGTGGTATAAAACCTGCCCGTCCGGAAGAGTTATTGCCTAATGAACCTTTTGGTGCTAACGGCGTGCTTTTTGAAGGGACAAGAGGGAAAATGATGTGTGATACCTATGGGGCTAACCCTCGTTTATTACCCCTGACTAAAAATGCGGAAGACCGTACTAAAAAACGTGTGGAGCGTGTGCCAGGTGGAGTCGATGGTCATTATTGGCAATGGGCAGAGGCTGCTATTGCGGGTTATGGCAAAATGAAGTTGAGTTCTCCATTCGAAATTGCAGGTCCGCTTACCGAAACACTTTTAATTGCTAATCTGGCCATTCGTGGTACAGATGTACAGAAAGCAAAAGAGAATGGTAAGGGCTTTACATATCCGGGAAGAGATATCAAATTACTTTGGGATAAGGAAAATCTAAGGGTGACAAACTTTGATGATGTGAATCAGTTTGTGAAACGCGAATACCGTAAAGGTTGGAGCTTAGGCGTATAATTTTAATCAGAAAACATGTCGTTAGGAACAAAAAATCTTAGGGTACTGGTGGTTGGCTGCGGTAATATGGGTTCGGCTCATGCTACTGCTTACCATACCCTGGATGGTTTTGAAATATCTGGTCTCGTCTCCACTGGTAACAGTAAGGTCGTGTTGAATGAAAAGCTGGGGGGTGGTTATGCCTTGTTTAATGATTATTACGAAGCATTGGAACAGACCAAGCCCGATGCCGTCTGCATTTCGACTTACCCGGATACGCATGAGGCTTTTGCCATCAAAGCAATGGAAAGCGGAGCCCATGTGTTTATAGAAAAGCCATTGGCGGATTCTGTTGAAGGGGCAGAACGTGTTGCGGATGCAGCTAGGCGGTATGGTAAGAAATTGTTGGTCGGTTATATTTTACGCTATCACCCATCCTGGGAACGTTTTATCGAATTATCATCAGATATGGGCAGACCATTGGTGATGCGAATGAACCTGAACCAGCAGAGTCAGGGTGCAAAATGGACCGTACACCGCAACCTGATGAAAAGTCTGAGCCCAATCGTAGATTGTGGGGTTCATTATATTGATGTGATGTGCCAGATGACGCGTTCGAAACCTTTACAGGTAAGCGCCATTGGCGCAAGACTGAGCGATGACGTACCTGTGGGGAACTATAACTACGGACAGCTTCAAATTCGTTTTGAAGACGGTTCTGTGGGTTGGTATGAAGCGGGCTGGGGACCAATGATGAGTGAAACAGCTTTCTTTGTGAAAGATGTGATCGGTCCAAAAGGCTCGGTATCTATAGTGGCCAAAGCAGCCAGTGCTGCTGGTAAATCTGATGAGGTAGACGCGCATACTAAAACCGAGTCGATCAAGGTACATTATGCTGATCTGGATGGAAATGATAAATTCTCAAGGCCGGATACCTGGATTGACCTTAAGGATGAACCGGATCATCAGGAACTTTGTAATCGCGAACAACGTCATTTTTTAAAGGCCATTTTGGAGGATATTGATTTAACGAATCCTACCGATGATGCCATAAACAGTTTGAGAATTGCTTTTGCATGCGATGAATCGGTTAAAACAGGGCAGATTGTTCAACTTTCCTGATTGAAAAACTCAATTAAATAGCATCCCCGGTTTTATATTAAAGCCGGGGATTTTATTTGAAATTTAATGTATTCATAACAGGGAGTTGCACTATATATTATATGCTAAGATTAGGTTTGTAGGATTGAAATTCGTTATTTAGTAGTAGCGGCTGGTTTACATGGACTGGATGAATGATGTTTAAAAACACAGATAAAGATTTATGGGCTTCATTCATTAATGGAGATGACAATGCTTTAAAATTGCTGTATGAGCAATTTGTGGACCTACTGTATGCCTTTGGATTAAGGTTTACAGATGACACTGATATGGTTAAGGATGGCATTCAAGACTTGTTTGTTGATCTTTATAAGTATCGAAAGAAATTGGCGACTGAAGTTAATGTAAAATCATATCTATTTACCTCCTTAAAGCGTAAGATTTGCCTCGTACTAAAAAAGAACGCAGCAACTGTAAAGCATAGCTTTGAACTCCCTTTTTTATTGTCGCCCAGTATTGAAGAGCAGATTACCAATGATGAGTATGAAGCGGAACTCTTACAGAAATTGAATACGGAGTTAGCCTTATTGCCAGCCAGGCAAAAGGAAGCTTTGTATTTGCGCTACAACTCCGAACTTGAATATGAGCAGATCTCTGAGATTATGGATGTTTCTTTAGCAACCTGTCGTACTTTGGTATATCGTGGAGTGAAGCAGTTGAAAGAACAAATGCTAGCCAATTATGCTTACAAAATATTAGCGTAAGGGGAGTCTATAAAGTACAAGTTCTTTACTCTGGTAAGTACTAGTAAAAGTACAAATGGATTCAAAGAACAATAGCGAGCATAGCGAACGTGAATTTGCTGGCGAGATCAAGCAGGTTTTAAATCATGTAGGGAATGAGAAATTATCCCCATTAGCAAAGGATGAGTTATGGGAAAAGATTGCGCTCCGGTCCGTCAATAAACCTTTTTTATCTAGCTGGAAGCTGTATTTGCAGGTTGCTGCAATACTATTCATCGTATCAGGTATTGGGATTTGGCTGTATCAGCAAAATACACCTACTCATAAGCTACTGGATTTTGCAGCTACGCAAGTAGGTAAAAAGAGCGGTACCGGTCAACATCAGGCCTTAAAGCCAAACACTGATGCTTCAGCATCCTCAGCTCATGAGGCGGAAAATATTACCACTACAAATGATTTTAATACACTGGTTGTAGGTAATGGACAGCGTTCGGTTATCAAACTTCCTGATGGTACTAAAGTTTGGTTAAATTCTGATTCAAGGTTAATTTATCCGGTTGCATTTTCAGGAGATGCGAGGGAAGTTTATTTAGAGGGAGAAGCCTACTTTGATGTCAGTCATGATAAAAAGCATCCATTTTATGTGCATGCCAATAAAATGGATATTAAAGTGTTAGGTACAGAGTTTTATGTGAGTTCTAGCGCAAATAGTGATCGTAATTATGCGGTTTTGGTTGAGGGGAGTATTGCCTTCTCAACGGGTAGCTGGTTAAATAAAATAGAACGCCAACTGGTATCGGGGCAGCGGATCAATTACGACCTGAAAGAGAACAAACTTTTGATATCGGAGGTTAAAACAGCCGAATTTCAGTCCTGGAAGGAGGGATTTGTTGATGTGAACAGTGAGTCCTTGGATCTCATTATACAGCGGATTGCTAAATATTATAACATAGAGATCAGCACACAGCAGTTGGATCTGTCTAATGAAAAATTCTCGGGTAGGCTGGATTTTCAGCGTAGCGCCGATGACGTATTGAATATTTTATGCGCAGGAACACCATACGTTTACAATGGTGTAGAAAGGAGGCTGGAACTGAGAAAACGCTAACTATTGAATAAAAAAAAAAGGAGGTGCGCTAACACCTCCTTCCAACAATAACTAATTCAAGCTACTATTTAACTCATTAACAAAAATATGAAAAAACTTCATGTATGTGAACCTCATGCATTTTATTTAAGGCTCAAAACTAGAATAATAAGAACTATGAAAGTAACAATGGTTTTATTATGGATGGGGATGATGACCACTTATGCCAATACATCTGCTCAGCTTAAGATGAACATAGACCTTGTAAGAGGTAATTTACCAGAATTATTTCAGCAAATTCAAAAGCAAAGTGATTACCAGATCCTTTATAAAGACGATTTTATTAAATTAAATAAGTACGAAGAGCTAAACCTGAAACTGAACAATAAAACAGTTAAAGAGATTCTGGATAAAGCGCTAAAAGATAGCGGACTTACTTACACGATTTCGGGTAGGCAGATTGTCATCTTATCCAAAGAAAGAGCGCGGGGTGTTGTGCAAGATAGTTTGGTAACACTTCGTGGACGGGTATATGATACGCACGAACCGCCTAGTGTATTGCCCGGCGTTAGTATCAGAATAAAAGGTTCGACAACCGGAACTACGACAGATGGGGATGGTTATTTTACGATTAAAGCCAAAAAGAATGATGTTTTGGTTTTCTCCATGATCAGTTACCTAAGCTTTGAGTATACGGTTTTGAGAGCCGATAAAAGTTTGAATGTTTCTCTGAAAGAGAACATTTCTGCCTTGAATGAGATCGTCGTAGTTGGCTTATCTGAGCAGCAGAAGAAACACATTGCCAGTTCTATCGCTTCGCTGGATGTGAACTCGCAGATTGTAGGAAAGCCGATTACTTCGCTATCGCAAGCCCTTCAGGGTGGGGTAACCGGAATCAATGTGACACAGAACTCTGGTTTGCCCGGTGGTGATGCAGCAACGATAAAAATAAGGGGGATTAGTACGTTGGGGAACTCTAATCCGCTGGTTTTGGTGGATGGGATTCCTATGGATATGAACTATATTGATCCGGTTACGGTAGAAAGTGTTACCGTATTGAAGGATGCTGCAGCAGCGGCAATTTATGGCGCAAGGGCAGCAAATGGGGTTATTCTGGTAACGACTAAACGAGGCGTGCCGGGTAAGGTTAGAGTGGCCTATGATAGTTATTTTGGCCTGGCTTCGCCTTCTTATTTACCAAATACGGTTGATGCACCTACCTATATGAATATGTATAATGAAGGGCAGTTAAATGCAGGCAAGCCTTTGTTTTATTCGGAAGAAGATATTCAGAATACCATCAATAATGTGGATCCTGTTAAATACCCAAATACAAATTGGGGGGATCTGATCATCGACAGGTCGGCCGAAATTACTAGTCATTCTGTTTCTGTAAGTGGTGGTAACAATACGAGTAGGTTTGCCCTTAGTGGCAATTACCTTTATCAAAAGGGAATGTTGCCAGTAAATGATGCCAATCGCATCACCATCAGGGCAAATACTTCTACTTCATTGAGTAAGAATTTTCTGGTAAACCTGGATATGCTGGCCATAAAAAGAAATACCACACAGCCAAACAGACCAAGTGGGAGCAATGGAAATAGGTTGTTGCAGGATATTTACCGTACGCCGCCAACTGTTTTACCTAAATATCCAGAAAAGGATGGTGTGCCTACTATTTATGGAAGGTACGTGGATATTGTAAACCCACTGGCCTATGCCGAAAGAGGAGGTGTTAGAAATTTTGAAAGTGGGCAGACCAGCATCAATTTGCAACCTAAATGGGAAGTGTTTAAGAATTTTAACGTTAAAGGTCAGTTTAGTTTTAGGTTAAACAGTGATGCTACGCGGGACGTAAGAGATGCTTATAATTTCTTCGATTATTATAATGGTCAGCTCTTACAATCCTGGACTGCTCAAAGAGATGCTGGCATGGCCAGAACAACCTATTATTATATCGGCGGTAATGTAGATTATACATTGAAGGTTAAAGATCATTATTTGTTTGCGATGGCGGGTTATTCTCAGGAGGAAACGAATAGTGGAGAGTGGGATATATATTCGATGGTATCTGGTTATGCTAAATTAAACTATTCCTATAAGGATAAGTATCTGTTGGAAGGTACTGTTCGTACCGATGGTTCTTCCCGCTTTGGTCCGGGAAATAAGTTTGGCTTCTTTCC
Organism: Pedobacter hiemivivus; assembly: GCF_005144565.1. Lineage (NCBI taxonomy): Bacteria > Pseudomonadati > Bacteroidota > Sphingobacteriia > Sphingobacteriales > Sphingobacteriaceae > Pedobacter > Pedobacter hiemivivus. The sequence continues at coordinate 210,566 of NZ_SWDX01000003.1, read as the reverse complement.
ATCCGGCGCTGTGGGCTGGAATGTTCACAATGAGGGATTTATGAAAGGGATGAAGGCTATTAATAGTTTGAAATTAAGGGCTTCTTATGGGCAGCTGGGTAATGAAAATATAGGTTTGTATAAATATCAGACCTTAATTAGTAGTAGCAACGGGCAGGAAGCAACCTATGGGAACGCAGATGTATCCTGGGAAACGGTGAACATGTTGGATATTGGTATGGATTTATCGCTCTTTAAAAATAACAAACTCGGGCTGACCTTCGATTATTACGACAAAGTTACTGATGGGATCATTTTGAACCCACAATTGCCCTTGATTGGCGGTTTTGAAGGTGTGGTGCCGATTAACGCTGGAAAGGTTAAAAACAGAGGTCTTGAGCTGTCTTTTAATTATAATGAGCGTTTTGGACAACATGTAGATTTTTCATTCTCTCCGGGAGTTACTTATAATAAAAACACTATTTTATCATTAAAGGGCGGACCTTATCTAACTACGACTACTATTAATGAGGAGAGCGGAAGTATCGGTAGTTTTTATGGTTACCGCACAAATGGATTGTTGCAAAGCAGTGATTATGATAACAATGGTACGCCATTGGTGCCCATGCTTAAAGATGCAAAGCCTGGGGATATTAAGTATCTTGATTTGAATAGGAATGGTATTATTGATGCTGATGACCAAACAAATATTGGTAATCCAACCCCTGAATTGGATTATTTCGCAAATTTTAGAATTGCTTATAAAAAGATAAATCTGGAGTTTTTACTGCAGGGTACAGGGAAGAGTGATGCCCCCTTGTTAAATGAATTTGCATTTCCATTGGATATGAGTGGGAATGGTGGGGTGCCCACAGTATATTATGCCAATAATTACTGGACGCCGCAACGTACCGATGCCCGTTATCCACGGATCTCAACTGCACCATCTAATAACAGGTTGTCATCCGATTTCTGGTTTCAGAACGCCGCTTATTTAAGGGTTAAGTTTATTCAGTTAGGTTATGATCTGGATAATTCATTTGTGAAGCAGATGGGCATCAGCGCTATCCGTTTTTATGTGAATGCCCAAAATCCAGTTACGTTCTCCTCTTTAAAAATAACTGATCCGGAAAGTCGGGGGGACGAATGGACATACGGAATTATGAAAACATACACATTTGGTTTAAACGTTCAATTTTAATAGGCTACAGATGAAAAAGGGATTTTATTTTATCATAGGCATGATGTTGATCACATTCACATCCTGCGAAAAGTTTCTGACACATGATCATCCACAGAGTATTTCGGATGAAGAATTTTGGAAAACACAAACTGATGCGACAAATGCGCTAAACACAGCATATGTTGGTATACCGGATGGAGCTTCGGGTAGACAAATACTGTTTTTGTCTGCCATGGCGGATGAGAATGTTTCACGTCAGGGTGCTGCAAGAGGCGATTACGAGTCTTATGTAAAAGGATTGCAGAATGGTACTTGGGGGGTAGGATTAGGTATATGGAGAGATGATTATAAGACGATTAGACGTGCGAACCGCTTTTTAGAAAATGTAGACAATTGCTATATGGATGAAGAGTTGAAAACCAGGTATAAGTATGAAGCCAGAGCATTAAGGGCGTATTATCATATGGAGCTATTGTTGTTTTTTGGTGGGGTTCCATTGATGACCAATTCTGTGGTTCCGGATGCGAGTTACCTGAAAAGGAATACCGAAAAGGAAGTTTATGATTTTGTACTGGCTGAGTTAACGGAATGCGCCGGTCAATTGCCTAAGGAATACACCAATGCAGAGATTAAACGCATTACTTCTGGGGTATGCTGGGCACTGATTACCAGATTGGCCACTTTTTATAAGCACTATGAAGTCGCTAAAAATGCGGCAAAGGAGGTCATTAAATTGGATGTTTATGCTTTATACAAAAGTGCAAATGTAAAGAATAGCTATGCAGATTTATTTCTTTATACAGGGGAGTTAAATAAGGAAAGGATCTTTTTTAGGGAAAATGGATGCTCGGGGGCTTGGTCAACTTTTGCGCCTCAGGGTGTAGGTGGTAAAACGGTATTGTCGCCAACTTCAGATATGATCAATAGTTATGAAACCAAACAGGGGAAAACGATTTACGAGCTGGGGCCTGATTCGTTGGCTATTTATTTAAAAGAACCGAAATACAAGAACAATAGGGATCCAAGGCTGGCAGCTTCAGTATTGTTTCCTGACCAGACTTATGCTGCGTTGGTATTGAAGCCTTTTGACCTGAATCCTGCTAATAATGATAAAATTGGTGCGCAGAATTCTACTGCGACTGGATACTGGCAGAACAAGTATCTTGATCCAAAAGATAAAACAGGGACGAAAACCCTTGACTTTATGATCATCAGATATGCCGAGGTTTTACTGACTTATGTTGAAGCACTTATTGAGACGGATGACTTTGCTAATCCTGATGTGGTTAAATATTTAAACGAAATTAGAAACCGCGCCGGCATGCCAAATGTAAATGTGGCGGTGTATAACACGAAGGACAAATTACGGGAGCTGGTTAGACGTGAGCGTAGGGTGGAACTTGCATTTGAAGGTGTAAGGTATTATGATATCAGGCGTTGGGGGATATTTGAAGAGGTGATGAATGGAGCCGTTACCGGGGCTATTGACCCGCTGACAGGTATCGCAGTGCCAGTAGAAACGCAATCGGCCAAGGCAAACAGAGATTTCTTATGGCCAATCCCACAATTAGAAATACAAGCGAATCCAGGTATTACTCAAAATCCTAATTATTAAAATATGAAGCATCTATTTATCTGTTTTATTGCCGGTACTTGTTTTCTGTTATCATCTTGTTCAGAAAAGAAGCATTTGGCTAAACCTGGAGATAAAGATCAGGAAACAATTAAAGTCATGTCCTACAATGTTCACCACTGTAATCCCCCGGCAAAGCCTGAAGTGATAGACTTAAATGCAATTGCTGCGGTAATTAATGCGGCAAAGCCAGATTTGGTTGGGTTACAAGAGATCGATGTGAATACTATACGCTCCGGCAAAGAGATTAACCAGGCAAAGGAACTTGCGGCAAAAACCAATATGCATTATTACTTCGCTAAAGCGATCGATTACCAGGGTGGAGGATATGGTGTTGCGATTTTAAGTAAGTATGAGCTCAGCGAGGCTCAGGTTTATCCTTTAAGTTCTGATCCCTCAACAAATGCGGAGCCGCGTGTATTGGTTACGGCCAAGGTAGTTTTACCCTCAGGTAAGGTGATTCGTTTTGCAAATACACATTTGGATGCAACAAGTAATCCTACAAATAGGAGTCTGCAAATTAAGGAGATCAATGCAATTGCATTAAAGGAGCGTACTCCATTTATTATTACAGGAGATTTTAATGCGGTGCCGGGCAGCGAGGTGATTGTGGCTATGGATGAGGTTTTTACGAGAACTTGTTTCACTTGTGGACCGACGATACCTGCCAATAAACCCACTAAATGTATTGATTTTGTAGGTTATACGACAAAGAAACCAATGACGGTTCAGGCGCATCAAGTGATTTCGGCTCCTGAGGCTTCTGATCATTTACCTGTTTTTGCTGTACTTGGGTTTAAGCCTTAATTACGCGATCGTCATCCTGAATTCGTCATGCCGGCGCAGACCGGTATCAGGATCCACTAACATGGTTCTATTAATACGGTCGTCATCCCGGTGGAGACCGGGATCTCGCAAGAGAAAGACCACCCTTGCTAGTGCGAGGTCCTGAGATAAACTCAGGATGACGGGGAGCATATAAACAAAACTGTTATTACCAACAGACAACCTATTTAGGGTTGTCTGTTGTATTTACGCTGCACAATTATATTTTATTTGAGAAGACTGGAAATCTCTTAAACCTAATATTGTACGGTGATTTGCTCATAACACGGTTGAAACCGCTGTATTTGGGTTGAGGTAAAGATAATTCCATTTTAGCTTTTGAGCTTTGCTGAAATGTTGTTAAACTTTATTGAGATTAGGCATGAAACAGTTTAGAGTAATACGATCTATTACCCGAAGGGATTCTGATTCGGTAGAGCGGTATTTAAATGATATAGGTAAAATAGATCTGCTTAGTGTTGAGGATGAAATTAGTTTGGCGGCCAGGATACGCAAAGGAGATATTGGCGCATTACAGCAGTTGGTTAAAGGTAATTTGCGTTTTGTGGTTTCGGTGGCGAAGAAATATCAGGAGCGGGGATTGAAGTTGAGTGATTTAATCAGTGAGGGCAATATTGGTCTGATCAAGGCAGCAAGCCGTTTTGACGATACCAAAGGGTTTAAATTTATCTCGTTTGCAGTGTGGTGGATTCGGCAGTCTATTTTGCTGGCTATTGCAGAGCAGAAGCGGCTGGTGCGTTTGCCGATTAACCAGGTGCTGGCTATTGAAACGATTAATAGGGCAATTATCGAATTGGAGCAAAAGCTGGAAAGGACGCCAACAGTTGAAGAACTGGTAGCACATACTACGCTGAGTACGGATAAGATTGCTTGTTATTTAAATAGTACAGTAAGGCCTTATTCATTAGACCACATTGCTGATGAAAAGAATGGCTTTACTTTGTTAGATATCATTGGCGACAAAAGCATCCCAGGGAGTGACCACCTTACCTTTAACACCTCTTTGCTGGTGGATCTGAATAGGTCCTTGAGTATCTTGCCCAAAAGGGAACAAAAGATATTGATGTTGTTTTATGGCATCAATGGTTACCCGAAAACGAGTCTGGATGACATGGAGCCAATCTTTAATTTGGGGCGGGATCGGATCCGAAAGTTGAGAGATAAAGCGCATAAAACACTTAACTTAAAATGCTGTAATACCCTGTCAGATTACTTCAATTAGGTGAAAAATGACCTTTTTGATAAAAAATCATTTGGTGAAAATCCAATAATTATATACTTTAGAGCGTTATATCATATATTTTAAAATCTTAAACGAAAGAAAAACATGGAAAAATTTTCAAAACTTAAAGAATTAATCGCTGGCGTAGAGGCTGATGCGGACAAATTTTATAATTCAGGTAACGGTGCTGCTGGTACCAGAGTACGTAAAGCAATGCAAGATTTAAAAGGCTTAGCACAAGAAATTCGTACTGAAGTAACTGAAAAAAAGAATGTAAAATAATATTCTTTGAATTATTACAAGAAAGGCCCGCAGATTGTGGGCCTTTCTTGTTTTAGCTTATGGATGATCATATAGAGAAAAAGCAATACCGTAAAATAATTCATATTGATATGGATTCATTTTATGCTTCTGTAGAGCAAAGGGACAACCCTGAGCTGCTGGGGAAGGCTATTGCAGTGGGTGGCTCTCCTGAAGGAAGAGGTGGCGTGGTGGCGACAGCAAGCTACGAAGCCCGGAAGTATGGCGTGCACTCGGCCATGTCATCTAAACAAGCGCTAAAATTATGTCCACATCTTATCTTTGTTTACCCCAGATTTGCGGCTTATAAAGAAGTATCCAGACATATCCGTGAAATTTTTCATCGTTATACTGACTTGATACAACCTTTATCATTAGATGAGGCTTATCTGGATGTTACAGACGATAAGCTCGGCATAGGCTCTGCAATTGACATTGCCAAAGAAATTAAACAAGCTATCAAGGAAGAACTTCAGCTAACTGCCTCGGCAGGCGTCTCGGTAAATAAGTTTGTCGCGAAAATAGCTTCTGATATGAATAAACCTGATGGCTTAACCTTTATTGGGCCGTCGAAGGTTGAAAAATTTATTGAGCAGTTGCCTGTCGAAAAATTTTATGGAGTAGGGAAGGTGACGGCGGCAAAAATGAAATTGAGGGGATTGCATTATGGTGCGGATTTAAAAAGGTTATCCGAAACGGAATTGGCCAATCTGTTTGGGAAAAGTGGACTGTTCTTTTACAAGATTGTAAGAGGAATCGATAACAGGCCTGTTGAGCCTAATCAGGAAACTAAATCCGTTGGTGCCGAAGATACCTTTTCCTATGATTTAACTGAATTGGCCGAAATGAACGGCGAATTGGAAAAGATTAGCCAATTGGTATTCAACCGAATTAAACTATATCATTTGTCTGGCCGGACGGTAACAGTGAAAGTTAAGTTTAGTGATTTTAAGCAAATCACACGAAGTAAATCCTTTGCAGAAGGAGTGACGACTTTTGAGTTGATTTTTGATATTTCGAAGAGCTTATTGGCGGCTATAGATTTTACAGATAGGCGGGTGAGATTGCTTGGTATTTCTATCTCGAATTTTGAAAATTCGTCAGGAAATGAGAGAGATATTTATCAACCGCGGTTGTTTCCCTGAGCTTATAATTTATTTTAACTTACCTTTGTAACCTAGAGATAAGATTATGGGGCTGCCAATGCGTATTACATATAAGGATACAGACTACATTTATGAGATATTAAATAGTTCTGCTATCAATAAGGAGACAACCGAGCTTCACATCAATTTTGATGGACAGGATATTGTTCTGGTGAAGGATGAGAAAAATGTGTGGGTTCAGAATGGTGGAGCGTTTAAAGTTGAGCCAGAGCTTGCCCAAGCGCTGGGAAGGTCTGTATCTCTGAGATTTAGAATGTAGTTTAATGAAATTAAGTTAGTGTTAAATAATACATTTTTTTTATAAATTCGACAAAATACCCTAAATTGTATAAGGTTACCTGACAAGGTAACAAGTCGTTTTTTAGAAATCAGATTATTTAAACACTATGAAAAAGTTATTTTCCTTGATTGCTATGTTGGGTTTATGTGTAAACTTAAGCATGGCGCAAACAGCTGCAGTATCTACAGCTCAACAGCAGACAGCTAAAACCAAAGCTGCCGCTAAAAAAGAAGCAGCTAAGGCTAAAGCTGATGCTAAAAAAGAATCGGCAAAAGTTAAAGCATCCACAAAAGCTGCTGCAGAGAAACCAGCTGCCGCTGCTGTAAAGCTTAAAAAAGACGGTACACCTGACATGCGCTCTGCAGGGGCTAAAGCAGCAGCAGCAAAAGAAGCAACAAAAGCTGAAACTAAAAAAGCAACTGCTGCAAGCAAAAAAGCTGCCGCTGAAGGAGCTGCTGCAACAGCAACGGTACCTGGAATGAAAAAAGATGGTACGCCTGATAAACGTTACAAAGGAGCTAAGGAGACCGCAACTGCACCTGCAACTGCAGCCGCTACAAAAGCCACCACTAAAACAACAACTACAGCGAGAAAAGCAACTACTACTGCGAGTTCAACTGCTAAAGAATATGTACCAACTATTGATAGGAGTTTAAAAGGCCCGAACGGTGAGGAGATCTTAACTGGTCCGCGTGGTGGAAAATACTACATTAACAAAAATGGTAATAAAACGTATGTGAAAAGAGAAGCTGAATGATTTCTTTTTTAATATAAAACAACAAAGGCTGGATTTTTCCGGCCTTTGTTGTATTTTGGATTTTATACTTTTAATTATGGCAAGCAATCAAATTACAGCAATTACGGAGTTAGATAAATCTCATTACAAAACCAAAGTGTACGCTGGTGGACATTTTATATATGCTGATGAACCAGAGGAAATTGGTGGTACAGACGAAGGGATGCCTCCTGGTGCATTATTGTTGGCTAGTTTAGGTAGTTGTACCGCCATCACCATAAGGATGTATGCAGACCGAAAAAACTATAATCTGGATGCGATCAAAATAGAACTGGCTATTTGTAAAGAAGAAGAAATGAATAAGGAAACCAGGATAACGAGGAAGATTGAGTTTTCTGGGGATTTAACTGAGGACGAACGTCAACGTTTATTGGTGATCGCGGATAAATGTCCGATACATAAAATGCTAAGTAATCCTATAAAAATTGAAACAAGTTAAGCTTGTTTTAAACGATCATATACAATTTAGTACTATAAATTCTATAATTAGTACACTTTTAGCTCAGGTAGGAAGCTGAGCTCTAACCATGCTTACAAGATGATCTATGTCGAATGGTTTGGAGAGGAAGTCGTTTGGAGAGCCTGGTAGTTTTAACAGATTTTGTAAATTGTGGCTTGCAGATATCATAACGATAGGAATATATTTAAATATGGCGTGAGATTTTATGGATTTGCATATTTCCCTGCCATCCATTCCCCCTAGCATCACGTCTAACAGAATAAGGTCGGGCCTGAGCGATGATATTACATTTAATACATTTTTTCCATTTGTAAGCGTGGAAACTTCATAACCTTCATCTTCTAATATGATCTTGATGACCTCAACGATCTCCGTATCATCATCAACTGCTAATATTTTTTTAGACATTATTGTATCCCATTTGTTATTTAATGGTATACTATTTTAATGCCATATATCAAATTTGGGAAATAAAAACTGATGACAATTGAAATATTTACATTTTGAATGCTAAAATTATTAGCATATTTGCGTTATTAATCGTTTAATGAAAGTTTAATGTTATATGCTGTTGTAGATATTGAGACTACTGGTGGGTTTGCATCGGGAAATGGAATTACAGAGATTTCTATTTTGGTGCATGATGGTCAAGAGGTTGTTGATGTTTTTGAAACATTGATTAATCCTGAGCAAGATATTCCACCCTATATAGAATCACTTACCGGAATTAGCAACGATATGGTGATGGCGGCTCCTGTATTTAAGGATGTGGCTGCTCAGATCTATGAATTGCTACATGATAAGATCTTTGTAGCGCATAATGTGAATTTCGATTTTTCTTTCATCAGGCACCAACTGATGCAGAGTGGTTATGAATTGAATAGCAGGAAGCTGTGTACAGTTCGGTTAAGTAGAAAAATATTGCCTGGGCACAAATCTTACAGCCTCGGTAAACTTTGTGCTGCTTTGAACATTTCTGTGAGCAATAGGCACCGTGCCGGTGGAGATGCAGCAGCTACAGCGATATTGTTAACGAGGTTGATTACTGAGGATGCTGAAAATATCATTGCGCAAACACTTCATAAGTTTTCGAAAGAACAAGCGTTACCACCTAATTTGTCGAGAAGCCAGATAGACCGCTTACCTTCTGTGCCTGGGGTTTATTATTTTAAAGACCAGAAAGGGAAGGTGATCTATATTGGTAAAGCCAAAAACATTAAAAAGCGGGTGTGTACTCATTTTACAGGGAATAACATCAGTAAACAGCGTCAGGATTTTCTTCAGCACATTTATACGGTAGATTTTGAGGTTTGTGGAACCGAATTGATGGCCTTTATTTTGGAAGCTACAGAGATTAAGCGTTTATGGCCTGAAAATAACCGTGCATTAAAGCGTCATGAGCAGAAATATGGTTTGTATGTTTTCGAAGACCAAAAGGGCTATATGCGACTCATGGTTGATAAGTATAAAAAGCAGTCGCCTGCATTGTATAGTTTCAATACGCAATTGGAGGGCTATGATTTACTAAGGCTTTTGATCAAGGAGCATTTGCTTTGCGAGAAGTTGTGTTTTATTCAGAAGAATCGGATTGCCTGTACCCATCATGAAGAAGGGAAGTGTAGTGGGGCTTGTGTAGGTAAAGAGTCTGCCGCCGCTTACAATGTGAGGGTGAAGTATGCAATTGAGTATTTAAAAACCATACTTCCGACCTTTGTAGTGATGGGTGAGGGGCGAAATGAGGATGAAAAAAGCTGTCTTTTGGTTGAACAGGGAAAGTTTTATGGTATGGGATATATTTCTCCGAATACTGATGTTGAGGGAGCAGAAATGCTGAAGTCGGTGTTGCAACCTTACCCTTCTGATGATTATATTCTAAATTTGATTATTAGTCATATTCAGCAATTCCCACAGAGAAAGGTAGTTATCTAAAAAGTACATTTATTCTAATAAAAATTGCAAATAGATTTGTGTGTTTACATCCAAAATTCTATCTTTGCGTTCCCTAACGGGGAGATGCCTTGGTAGCTCAGCTGGATAGAGCGTCGGTTTTCTAAACCGAGGGTCAGGGGTTCGAGTCCCTTCCAGGGTACATTATCTAAAGCCTTAACAGATTGTCTGTTAAGGCTTTGTGTTTTTAAAATAAAGTGAAAAATCAATACTTTTAGGTTGTTTTAAGCTAATTTAATCTTTTATTTAATCCTTAATTAACTGTTTTCTAACTATTTAGAAAAATTAGTTTTTTAACGTTTTTATCGATACTTTTGTTGTTTATCTTTGACTGTCAGTCTGTTATGTTGGTTTGTGTTCTGGCTGTTCGTTTTGGATATCAGATTTTATGATTTCCGCTACTAACTGAGTTATCAGATCAATGAACTGAGATTCTTTTTCAATTTCCTCGGGCTTTCTTTTTTGATCTGTTGTTCTCCTTGCTCTTCTCATTTGTGGTTTAGTTAATCCGAATTCCTCCTTGTTTATTACTTCTGCTGTTAATGATTTAAGCTCTGTAACGGACAATAAAACCTTTACGCTATTTTTTTGAAGGTTGAATTGAAGGCATTCGTTAAAATACGATGAGGTAAATAAACCGGCGTCCCATGTAAGGTTATTTCTGAAGATTATACGAACTAGCATGTGTTTTTGAAATACAGTAGATACATTATAAATCTTATAAAGATTAATTCTGCCAGAACTGAACTTCTTAATCAGGTTTTCAAGGTTTTTCTTCTTATTTAGGTTTTCCTGAAATGTCTTTTCTATAGCTGCTCTTTCTGATTTTGTTCTTAATGACCAATCCCTGTATGTTGCAATAGAAATTTGGTCAGTTATGAACTTATTCTCCAACTTTGCCATTCTTTTGTTTAAAATCTCAATAGATTTCGACTTTTCTTTTTTGAGATCATATTTCTTATTTGATAATTCATTCAATAGCACTGATAAACTATCATTTAATGATTCTACAAGACTTTTTTGAAGCGTTATAAGCTTTAATAAATCTTCAAATTTTCCATGGATTTCTTTGCCAGGTATATTGGTGCCAGGATGATCAGGGCATTTATAGTATAAATAGTATTTACTTTTTCCTTTTGTCCATCCTGCATTTAGGTTTTGACCGCATAGACATTTTATAACTCCTCTTAACGGGAATTCCTCATTTTCTCTTACACGCTCTGTACGTTTGTTTTTCAGTAATTTCTGAACTCGCCAAAAGTCAACCTCCGAAATAATAGGTGGGTGTAGGGCCTTGACATATTTCGTAGGGAGATTTTTGTATGCCGGAACCTTTATCAATCCAGCATAAACGCAATTTTCCAGAATATTCCTTATAGTGCTATTCCCTGTATTTTTGAAGCCTAAGGCTAATATGTTTTTATGTATCAGATTTGGAGGGATTCCAAGATCATAATCTCTAAATATTTTTGCTATTATAAAAGATTGAGACTCTTCAACCTCTATTGTGGTGCCGTTACATGAGTTTTTAAGATTTCGGTAACCAAATGGAGCTTTGCCTAGATGTCTACCATTTTCTTTAGCATTTCGAATTCCTTGCCTTGTCCGATTTCTAATGGTAAGAAGTTCACGATTAGCTACAAGATAATCAAATGCCCGTTTCATAAAAACATCAGGATCTGAGGTGTCTAAATCAATAGGTTCGTTGGTTGAAATCACTTTTACATTGTGTTTTCGCTCTAGTTCTGCAATTTTTGTTAAAGCTTCAGGGAGGTTTCTACTGAAGCGATCGTGATCAAGGACAATCAAGTATTGACATTTTCCTTTGTGCTTTTTTATGAATTTCTCTAATTCGAGGTAATTACGTCGATCAAAGGTATCACTGCTTTCACCATTGTCTTTGAAGATTTCAAGAATTGTCAACTTGTTTCTTTTACAATAATCCCGAATAATCGATTCTTGATATTCTAAAGATTTAGATTGATCTTTTGTACTTAATCTTAAGTAGCCTACTGCATTCATGTTTAATATTTTTAATGAATGCGCAATTGACAAAGAAGAGCAAATGATTTTTATAATTACTTTAAGAATGAAAGAATATAATGATTTTAACATTATTTACAGCCACTTTTTCATTGATCAACGAAGTTTTGAAGGGTCGATTATAATCTGCCATTATTTATTTCAATGCAAGGTCATTTTCATTCATTAGGTGAATATGCGTCATAATACCAGAAATTACATAAAGAATAAGGCTTTTAATAATCAATTCTTATACATTAGCGTTTGACTCACGTTTTATAATATATTTGTTTAAACAAATCCTAAATTAATTATCTCATATGTCTAACAGTAATTCGATTCAAGAACAGCACACCGCTGGTCCAAGTGCAATAGGGTTCGACTATCAGTTTTATTACTTTATATATTTGATTCTCGACATTTCTCATGGAGACACAATTGGTTTTGAGGTTAAGGACGATGTTCACATCAAAAGGCATGATGGGTCAACAATCCTTTTTCAAGGTAAACATTCTGTACAAACCAATGCCTCTGGAGAAATACAGAATCTAACAGCTCTTGATGAAGATCTATGGAAAACGGTTAGCAATTGGGTCAGTATGGTTAAGGGAGAAAGTGACAGTAAGGAGTTTTTGTCTAAATATTCATTTGTTCTATTTACCAACAAAAATGAGCATTTTAATGAATTCATCACTACTTTATCTACTTATCAGTTGGATGGAAATATCAAAGATGTTGTAACTAAGTTAAGGGAGTTTAAAAGACGTACAAATAATAAAACGATCGAAAATTATTTGACGCAAATCCTTAACCTTAATATAAAAGATTTAAAAGTCTTTTTATTAAAGTTGAAGATTGATACGGGAGTAGACGACTTGATATCAGGGATTAAAAATAAGCTGATGAAAACAGCCAGACGTGAGGTGATTATGGAGGCTATTTTTGAATCTTTATTTACGGCTTTGCATACTGCTAAATATTTGGAAATTAAAGATAGAAAGCCATTTGAAATCTCATTTGAAGATTTTAATAATCGTTTTGGAAGATGTTTCTCGATCGCCTTCCAGGAACGGCCATTACCAAGAAGGGAATTACCTGTTCTTCTTCCTGAAGATCTGGAAGCACAAACGTTCATTAAGCAATTGATTGATATTGGCGAAATCACTCCAGGCTCAAAAAAAATATTAAAATATACCGAGCAAATGTTAAAAGTATTAAATCAATTCATTTATTGGTTAGACAATGATCTTTTGTTTCCCCATGAAAGTGGAAAATGTGATGAAAACGCGATACTCATTTGGGAGAATAAATTTTCTGCAAAGTATCGGTCGATTAATACAAAGCTTGCTTCAGGCATCCCTGTGGATGATCTGGAAGAAGATATCTGTTGTGCTGCACTTGATATTGTTGATTATTTGCGAGAGCAGGATTTGGATATTTTAGAAGGAAAATTGGGTGTAGAATTTAGTAATGGACATTTTTATACACTATCTGATAAATTACGTTTAGGTTGGCATTTGAACTGGGAAAATAAATATGCTCAAGAATGAAAGAAATCTATTATACTTATAATAATGAGGCTATAGCTAGTTGCGTGTTCCTTTCAGTAATGAAAGAAATTCAAACTTGGGATATTGCGAGATCATGTCTTATTTTGCCATTTTTATTGGATGATAAAACAGTTAAGTGGTTAAAAAATTATGATCCATCAGAATATGGAATTTACGAGGTTTTCAAATCGCGGGAGAGATTATTCATGTCCTTTAATAAACGTTATTTAGCGTTACTTCCGGTTTCCATAAACGCTTTATTGCTATTAAGTAAAAGTCAGCAAATATCAATTGGTAAAGACATCCGATATTCCTCTAAGCTTGAGTTTATCGGTGTGGATTTTGGAGAGAGATTCGTTGCGATACAGGAAGTAATTCCTAATTTTTTAGCGCTGATTGAAAACCTAAGTACAGTTAGCCTTTATCAACTATTAAAAGTTCAATTATGAAGTTTGTTCTACATGAAATTAGACTGTGGTTCCGGGAAGAAGGGGCGAGTCCAAAAAGTTATGTTTTTCTTCCAAATAAAGTAAATGTGATTACTGGGGGAGCGACGACTGGGAAGACTAGTTTCTGGCGCATAATGGATTATTGCCTTTTATCTGGCAAGATCTCTATTGCCAATACTATTGTTGAAAATGTATCTTGGTTCGGGATATCTTTTACGATCAATAATAAAAGAATTTCCATTGCAAGACAGTCTCCTGCACAGGGGGCTTCTTCTTCTGTGGTTTGCTTTAATGAGGGCGATTTTCCAGATGCTTTGGTGGCTAATATGGAGATACCTACAGCAAAGACTATCTTAGATAAGGAGTTTGGAATCACTGACGCATTGAGGTTTCCACATGGAAAAGCTCAGGGTGGAACCAGCTTCAATTTATCTTACCGCTATTTTCTGCTTTTTAATGGACTTACAGAAGATATTATTGGAACTTCCAGAACTTATTTTGATACAACATTTTATGGGAAAGATGAATATGAAAAGGCTTTGTCTCATATTTTTGATCTGATAATTGGTGTCAATGATATGGATAATATTAAAGCCAGAGAGAGATTAGTGAAGATCAATAGTGAACTGAAGAAAATAGAAAAAGATATTAAGAGTAACGCAGCTACTGAACAGAATTTTGCAGCACAGACCAGTTTGCTATTTGCAAAGTCAAAAGAATTTGGGTTTGTAGCTTATGATGAGGAACCTCAGTCAATTGAATCTACATTAGATATTTTGAATTCAATTGTGGCTGAAAGTAAAAAGGTTGTTGATAATACAGCTGTTTTTGCCGAAATAGATAGACTTAATAGAGAGAAAGGAGATGTGAAAGCCCGTTTGGCAGCAATAAGCAGGTATCAACGGGAATTTGAATATTATAAAAGAAATCTAAAAAAATGTGCAGATAGCCTACAACCTATCGTATATCTTAATGAAAACCTTTCAGAACAACTAGTCCAATCTTATGAAACAAAGCTTTTTGTTGATTCCTTAGAAACGTCTCTTCTGAAAATTCGCGACAATCTTTCGAAACGTGTTGAGGAACCTGTTAAAGTTTCGGGTGACATGAAAGTATTAAATGAAGAGTTGAAAGTGTTAGAAACAAGAATTAACAAGTTGAGTTTAATCAATAAAGAGATTCCTTCTGAAGCTAAAAGATTTATTCGTCTTGGAGAACTTAAAAATGCTTACGAGCAACTCCTTAAAAGGCCAAATCCTAAACCTATTGATTCGATTTTATTCAATCAGTTGAATGATGAAAAACTCGATTTGGAAAGGGTTCCATCGGATACTCAAGAAATCAAGTTGAATATGAAAGAGCAGCTTAATGCAAGCATACAACGCAATTATAATCAACTAAGTTCGCTTCCTTCATACGGCAATGCAAGAACTACTTTTAATAGCAGAGAAATGGTTCTTCAGTTAACTCCAGAAGGTCAAATTTTCCCATTGGATAACGTTGGTAGCAAATCAAACTATATGATGATGCATCTTTGTTTTTACCTTGGTCTCCATGAACATATGATTGCTGTAGGGCAAGAACATGTACCGCAATTCCTTTTTATTGATCAACCAAGTATCCCTTACTATGCAGATGGAGATAATGTTGGCAATGCTGACAAGACAAAATTACTTGATGCATTTTCGTTGATAAACTCATTTGTAAAAAATGTAGTGGAACAGAAAAAGAATACTTTTCAAGTTTTTATGGTAGAACATGCACCTGAATCTTACTGGACGGGAGAGAATAACCTAGAGTATTTTCACACAGTAGACAAATTTGTAGACGGTGAAGGTTTAATTCCGAGTAATATTTATAAAGAGGAATAATTAAAATATTTCAAACCGACTACGGTATTAGGCAATTGAAGCTAATGTTTTCTTGCTACTTTTTCTTTTGTGTGATTTTGAATTAATTTTAGATAGTGTAAACCAGTTTAAAAACGTTTTAAATAGTACAATTCCACTACAAAGTGAAGAAGATCCGAATTCAACGGAACTTCCAATTATGGTCTTGCAAAGGAGCTAAAAACTGGTTTTTCATGAAATCATTATTAGGGCTTCTTGAAAAATGAAGCGTTAATTATTATGATCATTATTTCATTTTTAATTCTTAGTTTTCCCAAATACTAAATTGTTGACAAAATGTCTCTCCTTAATTATTTTAAAGAAATCACTATTGGCTGGAAGCTATCGCTTTTTCTTGTTGTGTTTTGTGTTTGGCCAATTAGCGCTTACCTGATTTTTCATTTCGATCCTCTTTTGTTTACTAATTTGGACTTAGCTAAGTTGACGCTGTTATCCAGTGCAATCGCTTCCCCATTTTTGGTGGTGAATACCGGTGTCAGTTTCCTGCTTACTGATCCTAAAGACAAAGATTTGAAGTGGGGGAGTACACCTGATCAGCTTTTATCAGGGACAATACTAGTGGGGATTGGGATTTCCCTATGGGTACTTTCTTTCGGTGCCGTAGCTGCTCTGATGGATTGTTCTCTTCTGACAGTAAAGTTAATTATGATTTGTATTGAAGTTGCTGCTTTGGTGATTATTTTCTGGTCAAAGTTGATAGAGGATAAACGATTTAAAATTAAATAGTTAGCGGAGATGTCACTAGCTGAATAATCGATTCCTTGAATGATAGGAATGGAGTTACCTTAATAGATATAAGACGCATTATATGATTGAATATAAACAAGAATGGATCACCTGCATAATAGAAAGCGCAACGCATTTTAAGGATAATACTTGGGAACCTAAGCATAATAGCACGGGATATGAATTTGTCTATGATGGACAATGTTATCCTCCTAAACGGATTTTTTCTTATTCACATGATTTGATGCATGATAAGTTTCCTCATTTGAAGCTGCCTAATCTGGCTGGAGGCGAGGATACTAATAACTTTTTAAGGGGACTTGGATTTGAAGTGATTGAGAAAAAGTTTTTTACTGTTGCTAGTCTTTCTTTTATAGGACTTTTAGGTAGAGTTCGAGATGCATTGATTAGTCGCGGCTATGGTGAGAAGTTAATTTTGGATAAATCTGTCCAAACTCATTATTATGCCTGGTTTGGCGATGATTCTGGTTTGATAGGTAGTCAATTTGCTCATTATGAGTTGATCAGACGTAGAGCTAATTCCAAGAGCATTTACATAGAAGCGCATTTTGAAGACGATACCTCACGTGGTTTTATAAAACAGCTTTTTGCACAAGACCTGAGTTATGAAGTATTGCAGATTAAACATGATACTACTGATGGACTACGTTTAGATGCAGTTTTTGATATGGATGCCCCTAATGTCGCTGAGCAGATCGCAGAAGGATTGATTAGGTTCGATGAGTTGGTTGGAGACCAAATCCGTGCACTGGTGAGCCGTCGTCCAACTTTTGTAAGTTTTTTTTCGGATGAAGATGACAGTGTACCTTCACCAATAGAGCATAATCAGATTTTGTTTGGGCCTCCGGGGACGGGTAAAACTTATCATACCATTAATGAAGCATTGAGAATTGTTGATCCACAGTTTTACAAAAATGTATGCCAGAGTGGTGTAAAACCGCAGGAAAAACGCAAGGTGATGACTAGAAGATTTAAGGAGCTTCTGATCAAAGACTGGAAAAATCCAGGCAAGGGCCAGATCGTGTTTACTACCTTTCATCAAAGCTTGGCCTATGAGGATTTTATTGAAGGTATCAAACCCCAAAAGGACGATGATAACCAGGTTTATTATGAAATTGAAGATGGTAATTTTAAACGACTGTGTTTGTTAGCCGGGGAAAAAATCAGTGCGAGTAATTTCGAGGAGGCTTATGCTAAATTCGCAGAAGAAGTTATTGAAAAGGGGAGTATGGAGTTCACCACTTTCGAGCAGAAGAAAAAATTTGATGTGGAAATCAATAAGAATATGACTGCCGTCGCTATTCCAAAGACCAATAAAGGTACGCGGATGAGTGTCACTAAGGATATGATTAGGGCACACATATTGACTGGTGAAATCAAGGACTGGAAGCCCTATATCACCGCAATTGGCAGTTATATTAAAGAGCAATATAAAGTTAATGTTCAGGAAAGTACCAATCAAAAAAAGAATTTTGTAATCATCATTGATGAGATCAATCGCGGGAATGTTTCTTCCATATTTGGAGAATTGATTACATTGATCGAGCCTAGTAAGCGTAGAGGAAGAGCTGAAGAATTGGAAGTGATTTTGCCCTATTCCAAAAAAGTGTTCTCAGTACCGGATAATGTCTTTTTAATTGGAACTATGAATACGGCTGACCGGTCTGTTGAAGCTCTAGACACGGCATTAAGACGACGATTTAGTTTTACTGAAATGATGCCTGATCCTGGGACGCTCTCAGGAACAGTGGTAGATGGAGTACAACTCGATGTTATTTTGGAAACGATCAATGCACGGCTTGCCAAGTTAATTGATAAGGACCATCAGATCGGTCATGCTTATTTTATTGGCATTAAGACACGTGAACAGCTTTTGAGTTGTTTTCAAAATAAGATAATTCCGTTACTTGGTGAATATTTTTATGGTGAAATAGGTAAGGTTGGACTCGTTTTGGGTACTTCTTTTGTTGAAAAAGACGGTAGTACTGTGAAATTTGCAATTTTTAATGATTATGATTCCTCGGAAGCAAGTGATTTGGCATCAAGAGTATCTTATAAAATTACTCCATCTGCTCAGTGGAATTTTTCTGATATCTAATGAAACGGATGGTTCGGGTTTTTGAGCATCAGATTTTGGATAAATTCAGTCTTTGCACTGATAAGGAACCATTGGGAGTGGAGGCCATTGATGCGCTCTGGAAATTCAACGATGCTAATGGACAAAAATATTTTATTGGTACCCGACATGGAGTGCGGTTTAAGCAGTTTGTAGGCGTACTACAGGTGGGGAATGTTACCATTGAAATCTTGCCAAAGGCCGATTTAAATGAGTCAGAGGAGTATGATAGATGGCAGGATATACTGCTGAAGATGTTGAAATACTGTAAGTGGATTAGTGTTGATAGTTTAACAACGGCATCACTCCGGATAAAGAATAATTCACTTCTGGATTTGTATTTTGAACTGTATTTAAAGGAGCTGGAATCGTTGATCCATCAGGGCTTATTTAAAAAGTATAAACCGGTAGAGGACAATGTCACTGCTTTGAAAGGTAGTTTGCGCTTTAGTAAACATATTCAGCAAAACCTAGTGAACAAAGCTAGGTTTTACACTGCGCACCAGGTATATTCTCAAGATCACCTGTTGCACCAGATCCTGCTCTATGCTTTGCAGATTTTGAAGAAAATTAATTGCAATCATCAACTGACAGATCGGATTAACCGGGTGCTATTTTCTTTGCCCGAAATCTCCTGGCGTAGCATAACTGCGAGTCATTTTAAACAGATTGTGGAGAGCCGTAAAACCAAACCTTATAAGCAGGCGCTTCAAATTGCCAAAATGCTGATTTTGAATTATTCTCCGGATATAAAGCAAGGGAAGGAGGATATGATCGCCATCCTATTTGATATGAACCGTTTGTGGGAAGAGTTTGTTTATCGTGTATTATCTAATAATCTGGACGCAGAGCGTTACCGGTTAAGTTTTCAAAACAAACAGGATTTTTGGGATAATAAGACCATTCGACCTGATATTTATATGGAAGTTTTGGAAGACTTAAAGGTCGTTAATGGCTACATCATAGATACCAAATGGAAAATTGTTGCAGACCATAGCCCGTCTGATGAAGATCTGAGACAAATCTTTGCCTATAATGCGCATTGGGACTGCGAAAACAGCTTACTTTTGTACCCGAGTTCTATTCCAACGCATAGACACAGCACGGGAAAATATCACTTTTTATTTAATGGTAAAACACATCATTGTAGTTTGGGATTTATTGGGGTGAACGATGGCCGAGGTGGTGTGAATATCAAATTTCATAATAAAGTTTTAGATATGCTTTTGACAAAGTCAGCGACAGATATGTAAGGTGGAAGTTAGTATTTATGAGATTGCCTCAATTGGATGTTACTGCTGATTTTTGAAACGATTATATTCGAGACATGGGAAGAACATTTAACCAAGGCTTTAGAAATACATTGTTTTTTAATCAAAGACTGGTATCACTTTTCCAACCGAATATTAATTATCTTAGGCTCTTATTCAGTTTTTAACGGTATCTCTAATCAATTGTAAATGGAACTTACTTCAAAATTATTAAATGAACTTCAAAGAAGGCTAAAGGTAGGTAATCGACGTGGAGTGCATTTAAATGCAATTCCGGCCAATTCTAGATATAAGTTTGACCTTCATCGACTTTCATTTATCGAAAAATCACTTCCTGTAAACTTTATTGAGGCGTTATTAACAGAGATACCATTAAAATTTAGAATAAGCTGGAAAAATAACGTTCCTGATCTCAATTCTCTTTTTGAAGACGATCAGAGTCAGCTAATCAGAATAACAAAGTCTTTTGAAAATCTGATTAACCAGACAGAAGCTATTGAATCAGAAAAAGGTATAAATACCTTTGGATTTGGTTTTCCATTGTTGGTAAGAAGGGACCAGATAGACAATAAACTCACGGTAGCACCTGTATTGATATGGTCACTTAGGGTTCGCAGAACAAAGGAATTTAACACTTGGGAAATCACACGTTCCGAAGAAGATCCAATATATATTAATGAGGTTTTGATTAACCATTTGTATAGTGATGCAAAAGTTGAGATTAAACAGATACCATCTGAAATATTGGATGACGGTCTAATTGATAAAACCGAATTGATAAACCTATGTGTTGACCTAGTTTCTGCTGTTAATACCCAGACAGCTTCTGATATTAAAGAAACTTTTAAGACAAAACTTTCGAATATTCAGGCGATTAAGGATAAGAAACATTATGAGTCATTGCCTTTAACTTCAAATAATGCATTTATTGATTTTGCAGGAATATTTTCAATTTTTGAAGTTCAGAAACAGAATATCATTGAAGATTATGAAGAACTCCTCGATTTAGAGGGTTCAATGATTGATCTGGAAGATTTAGAGGGGCATGGGTTTCAGCCACTGTCTTCAGTTGAAACGGATCCTTCCCAACAAGGTATCCTAAATGCACTAGGCACAACTAGAAATTTATTGATACAGGGGCCTCCAGGAACAGGCAAAAGTCAGTCGCTTACAGCAGTCCTTGTGAATGCTTTGGAGAATAACCGCAAAACTATAGTGGTATGTGAAAAAAGGACAGCTTTAGAGGTTTTGCATAAAGCCCTTAGTGAAAAAGGGCTGGGTTTTCATAGTGTGTTAATTAAGGATATCGTTAAAGACAGAAGAACAGTTGTGGATTCTGTAAGAGATCGTGTAGATGATTCAGGATATCGGAGATACAGATATAATTTTTCCAAAGAAAGTCTTGATCAGTTGATAACGTTGACTAAATCTCTAACAACTACCATTAATGCAGGTCATAAAAAACTTGATCAAAAACTCATTGGTTCTAATTCTTGGACAGATGTTGTTGGTATATTGTTAAAAGAGCTTAATACATCTTCAGTAGAAAAATTAGATTTTGAGGGCTGGACGTTTAGTTATACGCTAGCTGAAATGACTGAACTGACACAGATAGTCGATAAAGCACAGCAACTTTATAAAGCCTTTTTACCTTTCGAAAATCAGTCCTTTTTGAATCAAGAAAAACTCGTTGGAGATAATCCTTTTCAGATTGAACAGTCGATTAATAATTGTTTCAAATCATACCGCATACTGAAACAGAGATTTGATCAGATAATCGATGCATACAGATTGGCTTTCCTCGCCAAGCGTCATGAAGAATTCTATGTACAGAAAAATCGGATTGTAGCTCTGATAGATGTAAAGAAAACAAGTGATAACATTTATGAAGCATTTGAAAGTTTTAAAGCTGTTTTTTATACTATTGAAGCAAACTTAATTGCCCAGGAGAATTCATTGGTAGAGATTGAGATTGCCGAAATTCTTAAAAAAGTACAAGAATATTCCATCGATCCTGATTTCCTGGATGAGGAGAAGACAGAGAGGTTCTTCTATAAACTGGTTCATTTCTTCGGCAATAAGAGGAAGCAATTGGTTGAAAATCGGAAAGATTTAAGATCAGATTTTGAAAAACTCTCCAGATTTTTAACAGAAAAACGATATCTAAATGTTTTTAAATTTGGTCATTTGGCAGCAACTAATTTAGAGGAGTTGGCGCGACTGGAAAAACATTTGACCAATGTATGGTCAACTAAAGATGTTCTGATCGAGGAGAAATTCAATAGTCTTAACTTGCTTGAACCCATTGCTGATAGAGATATTTCTCCCGAACTGGAAGCAATAAAAAAATACAAAGATCAATTATTGGCAACAATTCCAGGGATTAAGCATCACCTAGAAATAAAGACAGCAGTACAGACTTTCATTTCTAGTGAGTTGAATGGATTAAAAGATCTGAAATTAAAAACTACCGCTGAAGATGTTTTTGATTCATTGGAAATTTTTGATTTTGAGAAATGCTATTCTGATTTCAGTGAGAGGGCTGTCTCTGAATTCGAAGGGATTAATCTATTATCTGCAAATGAGAATAGATTCAAACTTGAAGAAGGTGAAGAATTAGCGAATCTGGCCACTGAACTACAATTGAAAATTAAAGAAGATGGCTGGATCAGTCATGTTTTATCTAAGAATCATCACACTGATTTTATTAAAGATATCGATCATTTACTTGATCAAAAGGAAGATTACTTCCAACATGAACACGATCCATTTGTTAAGGAATGTAATTGGTTTTCATTCTATCATAATTTACAACCACATCACAAAACCTTAGTTGATACTCTAAAAGCACATCAGGATTGGCAAAAAACATTTTTGATTTCTTACTTAGACTCCTTGTTAATTAGAAACGGCAATAGTGATTTGCCGACCAATGATCTGAGCCATGGAGAACTTAACGAACATTTGAAAGGGTTTAAAAAAGAACAAATTACTTACATCAAGCAATACTGGTATTCCAAACAGATTGATGCATCTAGAGTATTTGAGGTAAACAATCCCGCACTTTCTGTCGAAAATCTGTATAATAAACGAAGCAGCAATCGATTTGCAAGGCTTTCTTTAAGACAGATTGTACAATACGATCCGGATCTATTCACGACCTTTTTTCCGATCATTTTGACTACCCCAGATGTTTGTAGCAACCTGTTCAAGGGTATGAACGGTTATTTTGATATTGTCATGTTTGATGAAGCAAGTCAGCTTAGATTAGAGGATAATCTTCCGGCAATCTTGAAAGGAAAACAAATTGTGGTTGCTGGAGATGAACATCAAATGCCTCCATCGAATTATTTTAGTAAAATATTTGATGGCTCAATTGAGGATGAAGAAGACATTGAAGATGAAGTTAAGGTTGTTATAGATAAAGATAACCTGCTGCTTTCTTGTGAATCTCTTTTGGATTTCGCAACGGAACTAAATTTTGATAAGAAACACCTTGATTTTCATTATCGTTCCAGGCATCCATTTTTGATCGATTTCTCTAATCATGCTTTCTACAATCAACGTCTGAAGCCGTTACCTAATACATTTGAATATATACCGATTAAATATGTACGGGTAGATGGTACATTTTCAGAGCATACGAATGAAATGGAGGCTGAAGCCGTACTTTCTGTGTTGGAACATAATATCCAAAGGCTTCCTGATGGTAGCTATCCAACTGTAGGTATTGCAACATTTAATATTGCACAAAGAAATCTAATCAAGAGTAAAATTATTGAACGACAGAAGTTTAGTAAATATCAGGATTTTAATGAAAAGATACAGGAGCTGGGACTGGACGATCTTAATAGCAATAAAGGGTTCATTAAAAATTTGGAGAATATACAAGGTGATGAAACAGACGTGCTGATTCTTTCGACGACCTATGGTATTGGCAAGGATGGCAAATTTGCACAGCGCTTTGGGCCTGTAAATCATTCTAAAGGCTACAAATTGCTAAATGTTATCATAACCCGTGCGAAGTACAAAGTTTATTTGTGTACTTCTATTCCAGAAGAAGTCTTTCTCAATTATCAAAATCACCTGGTTACGGAGGGGGCAAATAATAAAAAGGCCGTACTATTTGCATACCTGGCCTATGCAAAAGCTGTTAGTGAAGGTGATCATATAGCACGAAAATGTGTATTGGAGGCGCTTGGACAAAACTCCAATGCCACTCGGAAATTGGATAATTTCAATGCCGATCTTGAATCACCATTTGAAGAAGAGGTTTACCATGAACTTTTAAAGCATTTTGACGAAGATAAATTGATTACCCAGCATCAGTTTGCTGGCTTCAGAATTGATATGGTATATAATTCACGAATTTCTGGCAAGCCTCCTATAGCTATTGAGTGTGATGGTGCGAAATATCATAGTAGTGAAGAAGCTTATTTACATGATTTATACAGGCAGAAGATACTTGAGCAGCATGGTTTTGTATTTCATAGAATTTGGAGCACTAACTGGTGGCGTAACCCTCAGCGTGAACTTAATAAACTATTGATGTTTATTAAGGAGGTAGAATCCGGTGAGCAGATTTTTGATAATCAGGAATTACTGAATGCTGATTTTTTTTCTCATAATCTGCCAGTTAATCTATTTGCGAGGGCTGATGCTGAAGATGAAATCATAACGGAGGGGTTCAGTGATGAGGATTTCTTGACAGGCTCTACTGAGGATCTTTTAGTTTCCGTGGTTGTTGAAGTTGGGAGTGTTGTGAAAGTGAAATATATCAATGCTGATAAAATTGTAACGGTTCAGGTAGGGGGAGGTAGTAAGACTTCTAGTACAGAACAGGTAATCAAAGAGGATTCACCTTTAGCAGTAGCATTGCTGGGAGCAGCTAAAGGGGATATAAGGAAAATCGGTAATCTTGATAATTATGTGGAGATTTTGGAAGTGGTTTAACAATTGCGTGATTAGATAATAACACCAAGGATAAAAGAATTCTACAATGTATTGGTCAAGAGGGGTAATCAAAAACGTTTGCCCAATTGCTTACTCAATGCTTGTTAATTACAAACGTTTTACGTAAAATTGATAGAGTTTTAAGATCAATATTTAATGGACAAAAGTAAACAAACATTTGATCAGGCTGAATTGGAACTTTTAAAAGAAGGTCTAAAACGCAGTTATAAAGAACGTTTTGAAATGGCTACTCGTTTGTATAAAATACAACAGACCATGAGTAGAGCTTCTATATCCCATATAACATTTATCAACAAATAATTTGTGGATGTTTTTGATGAATATATATAATTTTTGGAGAGGTCTTTAGGAATATAATGTCCAATATATTATGGTTGGTAGTTATAAAGCGTTTTAATTACATAATTGGGCCAGTGAAAACGGATGATTTGGCAAAATCTCAGGTTATTTTATATACCCCTTATTAAATATCATTTTATATTAGTTCTAATTTACTTTTTCGAATCTGATTGGAATTCTGTAAAATAATTATCTCAAATAGCTCTATTTCTGTGTGTCCTGAAGATTTTAACAAATCAATATATTCTTTGCGTTTCGAATCAGGACATTTTAATCCAAATACTAATTCTCTTAATTTACCAGGGTATGCATACGAACCTGCTAATTCTTCTACATATCGCCATTCCTTTTCGTAATTCCAGCAACTCGGTTTGGTTGATATTGCCGCTTGCATTGTGGGATCATGAAAAACAATCTTTTGAGTATTAGTACCACGTCGAACGATTGAAGACTCAATAAGAAAACCTTCACCTGAGAATGCTGGAAGCTCATCGGAGTAGTTTACTTTTAAACAATTAGTTTTTGAAGCAAGCTTCGAATTTTCAGTTACTTCAAATCCCAATGCTATTCCTTTTGATTGTTCAGCATAATGTGCCCACATAAGTTGATTTTCAGGGTCTTCAGTTAAACTAAATATTCCTACATCGTTTAATTGGTTATCAAAATTAGCGTAGGTTTTTTCTGGATCAGATGTGTAATTGCCAGTTTTTCGATGGATAAACTCTCTCGATGCCCTATGCTGTTCTGCAATAGTTTTTCGAGCTTTTAATTTTCCTAAATATTCTTTAGTTTGCTTTGGCGTTAAGCCGTAAAAATCAGTTTTATTTTTGATGGAAGTTAAAGCAGATTGGAGAAACCCCATAACATGCCCCATCTTCATCTGTTCAATCTGCTCTTCAATAAACTCTTTTGCAATTTCTTGAATTGTGCATTCAAAGGGATCATTTAGAGTTGTAGCGTTGGCTAGCCATACTTTTTTTTCTGTAAGGATTGAGTCCGTAAAATGAGAATTACCTCTGTATTTGTATAGAATCATGGAGTAATTTGTGAAAAGGTAAATTTATGTTTTTTAACGATATATCCCAATTTGTTACAAAATTGGAGATTTCGTGGCTGCTGATAACCTCATTCCGAAATTCCTTGACCAATCATTCCAGGTGAATTTGACCAATCAAAATTGCCTTTAAAGTCTTAATAGATCTTGTTTTTCTATAACTATCATAAATAACAGTGTTGGTCAAAATAGCACGGAATCTCCTGGTCTGAGCTAACGGAATTTCCAGTTTGAGTGCCAAACAACACATCCAAAACCAATTAATAGAAAAGTCTAAAGAACTTTCTGCAACCACAGAAATGACGGCTGTAGAAATTGCCTACTTGTTAAGTTTCGGCTTTCCGCAGTCCTTTAATAAACTTTTTAAAAGTAAAACCAATGTTTCACCATTGCAATTCAGACCTACAATGAATTAAAGATATAGTTTCGCAAAAAACTACTCTACTAGAGATAAACTCATTTTTGCATATCCCTAGTAGAGATGAAATTTGATTTTCATACACATCAAAAACACCCCATTATAGATGAAATCGGAGTTAAATTAAATTATTATTTATTATAATTTTTAAGTGTATTTCTCATTTTAATGTGGTTTAAAGGCTTGTTTTAATCATTTTTCTTATTACAGTTCCGCCTATATTTTAGTTTAAAATCTCTACTAAGGGGTTCACTCAAAACTAGTTGTTCTAAATCAGCTATTTTCTTCAAATCATCATAAAACTTTTTTAATTTTGGTCCGTAGATGAGTACTTCAAAAAGCTTCTAGTGAAAACTAGAAGCTTTTTTTATTAGAGAGTCAAATTTATCTTTCCATCCTGCGGTTAAGTTTTGTCCACATGGGCATTTTATGACTCCTCTTAATGGGAAGTCCTCATTTTCTCTTACACGCTCTGTTGGTTTGTTTTTAAGTAATTTCTGAATTCGCCAAAAATCAACCGCCGAAATAATAGGTGGGTGTAGGGCCTTGACATATTTCTCTGGGAGATTTTTGAATGCCGGAACCTTTATCAATCCATCATACACACTGTCTTCTAAAATATTTCTTACGACGCTATTCTTTGTGTTTTTGAACCCTAATGGGAGTTTCGGCAAAGGTGCCCCCCTTCGTTCTACAATTAAACTGACACCTAATTCCGCTCCAAAATGGCTCTTATTTTGGAGAAAAATGGTCTTTTTGAGCTACCAGGGTGCTTTTTTCAGTCACAATCCATCTAATTATCGTTGCGCTCAGGGGCTGAATTATAGCCGTCAGGCTCTGATGTATCCTATGGATGGGTAGTAAGCCCATATTGGTGTCTGAATCGTTTATAGAAGTTTATTAGAGTTGGACTAAAAAAATGCAGGGCTAAAGGATCTAGATGGTTTATCTTCTCATTCTGAAAATGTGGTTTGCATGATGCAGGCTGGATACAGCTACTTTGAGTCAGCAGCACATCAATGGTCGGAAGGAATTAATTATATTTGATCAAAGTTGAGGCGCATTTTATACCACGCTCGGCAGCTAAATAGGCGGCCACTTTGCCCGAAACAGAGGGGGTACTATTACAGAAATATACAGTCATAAGCGCATTTTGAAGAGCTTAATAAGCAAGTCCCAAATTTGGTTTTATTTTTTGAATAGTGTTGTGATTTTGTTGGTGAAGTTCTGTTAAAATCTGTCTAATTATATATCAATGTTAAAAGGGGTATAGCCTTGATGTTCCAGTCCCATAAAAGTAATATGTTCTACAAACGGTAGGTTCTTATAAATGTATTGCGCAAGTTTTTTTAGGCGGGGAATGGACTGCTGATGTAAGACGATTCTGATTTCAGATATTTCCGGCTATCGAATGCCCGATTAATATCACATTTGTTAGCCCCAGCTTTTTGATCAGGAAAATGAGATCATCAGCGAATCCCTGGATTTTCCAGTCTTTTCGGTTTCGTCCAGATTTGTCATGGCCCGGCAAGTCCAGCAACGGCAATGGCTTCATTTAATAAATTAGGTTTGGCATGGAAGGGGTAGTTGTAAAATCAAATAACGTGTACTTCATTAAGTTGGCTAACCAAGAACAATTACAAGAACAAATGGCCGATCTGTATTTAAAAACAGGCATGTTTTTGCACGGGGCCGGAGGGTATTATTACCCTGAACCGATTGAAAATAATAAGCAAGAAGAAAAGTGGAAAGAATTGATTACTGCGCCTGCTTCTGTAGCCCGTATGGTGATAGGTATTGCCAACAATTGCAATATGTTAGCCAACAGATTTGTACTATAAGTGAGTGATAGGCCAGAACTCCTTAAAAATGGTACGAAATTGGTTATGATTCTGCATATGCTGCACTTATGCGTAGCTATATGATAAAGAGAAGATGATCATGATATTCAATTTATTAAACATCAGGCAAGAAGTAGAAGAGGGCGACCAAATTATTTTGGGCGAATCGGTAGTATTAGCATTTAGTTATCAGGAACTCGAAAATGAGTAAAGTATTTACAATTGCAGACGGACTTCAAAATCTTGGTGCCTTAAAAACAGGAGGCCAAGGTTCGGTGTATAAAGGGAAAAGAATGGGTGCAATTTATTCGGCCATCAAATTGATGCCTACGCCTATACATACTGAAGACGAGACTGACAGAAATTATCGGAATTTTAAGAATGAAGTAACTAAGCTCCAAAAAGTAAACGAAAATCCATGTCCCAATGTAGTGAAGATAATGAGTTGGGGCATTACCGATAGCGGTTCTTTTCCGTATATAGAAATGGAATATATAGAGGGGCCAGACCTCTCTGAACTTTTACAACCCCCGAACCCACGAGCTTTCGCTATTAAAGAGCTGGTTAAAGTTGCCGATCAGCTGGCCAGCGCCATTGCACATTGCCATCAAGTTGGCGTAAAGCATGGCGATATCAAGAGTAATAATGTAAAGTACAATGTGTATACAGGCAATTATGTGCTACTTGATTTTGGTTTGGCCATTATGAGCGAAGAGCAGCGTAGAACCAGTATCCGCCATGCGGGAGCCGTCGAATTTATGGCGCCAGAGCAGCATGAAGGGAAGATGTTACTGCAAACTGACATTTACAGCTACGGGATCATTTTATATGAACTTTTAACAGGTCAGGTGCCATTTCCTTTAAATGGGGATGGCGATACCGGTCGTAATTCGGTAATGCTGGGTCACATGGAAGGGCAAATTCCAGATGTAATTAAATTAAGGAAAAAAAATCTGGAAAGCACCTTGTCAAAGGAGGACTTAAATATCGGGCTACAAGTACCTGCTTGGTTATTAGCCGTGATTTATAAATGCCTCGAGAAAGATCCGGCACAACGGTATGCCAATGGTGTTGAACTAGCAGCCGCCATTACCCATGGAATAGTGGTCTCTGTGCAGCAACATCCTGAGGGGGGCATAATTGATAATGCTAAACTGATCGCATTGGTGAATTTAAATAAACCGCTTGCCCATGAGGTAACAAAGAAGCACGCATATGGAAATGAAGTGCGTTTGTCGAAAAAAATCATAGTTGGTTTAGCTGTAGCGATTGCACTTTTAACGACCTTTTTGTCTTATCTGTTTTTACCAAAAGAGAAAGTGATGGTAAGTTATGCAGTAGCCAATGCGAAAGCCTTTGAACCACCCTTTTTATTCTATAATAGCCTGTATTTGGAACGAATATTGAAAGAGAGGGAAGATAGTATTCGTTTAGCAAAACTTAACCGCTCCGAAAAATCGAATCTGGCAAAGGGAATAAAAATGCAGGATGAGAAGAAAAAAAAGAGGAAAAAATTTTTAGGTATATTTTGAGCCCTACACATTAATCTTTAATCAATTTCAATAGCAAAAGATTGAAAGCCGAATTGTGTATATTTATTTATTGCTACCGATAACAAAACGTATTGTTAATGCTTGGATAAGAAGATCTGGACTTCTTTTGGAATGTCTAAATGCTTGAAAATAAATAAATTATTACGTTCGAATAGCTTTATATTTAAATACTTCTTTCTCGTTTATACTCAACTAAATCATCTACCTCATGACTAAAATTGACGATCGACAATACATTATAGCCATCGGAGCATCGGCTGGGGGCTTGGAAGCCATATCCGTGTTCTTTGATTATACCCCATTGGATTCCGTATCCTATATCCTGATACAGCATTTTTCCGCTGATTTTAAAAGTCAGATGGTGCAGATCCTGGCGCAGCATAGTAAATTGCAAGTGGTGGAGGCCACCGACAATGTAGAGATTAAATCAAATACGGTTTATCTAATCCCGACTTCGAAGTTCATGTCAATAGAAAAAGGGAGACTGATTCTTTTAGACAAAAAAGACCAGCCATGCCCGCACATGACCATTGATTACTTTTTCAGGTCTCTAGCAAAGGAACGCGGAAACAAAGCCATTGGTGTCGTTTTATCCGGCACTGGCGATGATGGTTCCAAAGGGATCGAAGCCATTAAAAATGCCGGGGGTATTACGCTAGTTCAGGATCCAGTTACGGCAAGCTTTAGTAGTATGCCCCTGGCAGCCATTGCGACGGGTTGTGCCGACAGGGTCATTTCACCTGAAGCCATGCCACAGGTCATTGATGATTATGTCGTGAATGGTATCCTAAACCAGTTGCCAGACGAACCTTCGGCGGACATCGGTGAGGAAGTGATTGGACAAATATTAACGCTAATCAAAGGTAACCTGCCATTGGATTTTAGCGACTATAAGCGTCCGACGATTATCAGGCGGATTAAAAGACAGATGGAGAAGCATCACCTGAATGAGGTTGGTCAGTACTACAAATTACTAACAGAGAATACCGCAGAGGTCACTTTACTCGCCAATGAGTTCCTGATTAGTGTAACCTCCTTTTTTCGCGACCAGGAAGCTTTTAAAATCATTGAAGAAACCGTTATCCCGGCCATCATCAAAAATAATAATACCGAAGTGTTGAAGATATGGGTGGCTGGCTGCGCTACTGGAGAGGAAGCTTATTCCATAGCTATACTGATCCAAGAATATTTAAATAAATATCCTAAAAATATTGAGGTCAAAATCTTCGCTTCGGATATCAGTAAAGCGGCACTGGATATCGCCTCAAAAGGCGTTTACCCCGAAAGTATTGTTAAAACCGTATCTAAGGATAGGCTTCAGCAATTTTTTACCAAAGAAGGGGCAAGCTATAAAGTCAAACACGACATACGCAAGATGCTGATCTTTGCTCAGCATGACCTGACCAAGAACACGCCGTATTGTAATATGGATCTGATCAGCTGTCGTAACCTGTTGATATATCTGAATGTGACTTTACAGCAAAAGATATTTGCCCTGCTGCATTTTGGATTGAAAGAGGGTGGCTATCTCTTTTTGGGGCCAAGTGAGAGCGCTTCTGTTATTAAAGATGGCTTCAACGTGGTTAGCGGCAAATGGAACATCCTGAAAAGCAATAAAACAGGTCGTGTTATCCATTCTGATACCTTTTCGTCCCATAGGATCGGAGAATTCCAGACGATAGAAGTAACCAAAAAGCAAGCCGTGCCGGTATCAAAAAGCGAACTCGCCGACCTGGTCAATTCAGCCTTGTTAAAGGAACTAGCTTTTAACGGTGTCTGTACCGATGAAAACCTGTATGTGGTTCAGTCATTTGGAGATACCAAATCTTATTTAAAAAGTATTAATTTTAACTATAACCTGATTGATCTTTTACCGGATCATATTTGCACGCTCTTTAAAGCTACCGCCTGGAAATCGCTAAAGCTGAACCAAAGGTTCGTGCTTAATGGGCTTAGCCTGGGCGACGCCGGCAAGAAAAAAAATAAGCTGATTGATATTGTCATCAGCCCATTTTATATTGCAGGGTCGGAAGAAAGGCTGCTGTTGGTCTTGTTTACAGAGCGTCAAGCGGGGACCATAGAGAGAAATGTGATCCATACTGAAGATATCAACGAAGTGACGCGTGAGCATGTCATCAGCCTTGAAGAGGAGGTGGCGCAGCTGAGACATACTGTAACTATAGCGCATGAGCTTATTGCCTCCTCCAATGAGAATATGCAATCTTTTAATGAAGAACTGCAGTCTGCCAACGAGGAAATGCAATCTGCTAATGAAGAAATGCAAAGCACCAATGAAGAACTGCAAACGGTCAATAAGAACCATGAACTTACCATTGACCAATTGACGGACCTGAATGACGATCTGAATAATTACTTCAGGAGTAATATAAATGGTCAGTTATTTGTTGACAGGGACTTGCTGCTGAAAAGATATTCGCCGGGAGCAGTGAAGCACATTAACATTCGAGAAAGTGATATTGGCCGGCCACTTAGCAATATAACAACCAATATCAAATTTGAAACGTTGATCGCTGATATAAAAAAAGTAATTCAGAATGAGGAACACATTACACGGGAAGCAGAAGGGCCGAATGGAAAGGTCTATCAGGTGATGACCATGCCTTACCTGAAGGAGAACAGCAAAAAAGCCGACGGAGCCGTTATCAGTTTTTACGACATCAGCGAACTGAAGGAACTATTGCGGAAGCTGGATATGAGCAATAAAAGTCTGGACATCAGTAACCACAGCCTTGATGAAAGTAATAAAAGCTTACTGAGAATTAACGCTGACCTGAACAACTTTGTTTTTGGTGCTTCACACGACCTCAATGCGCCAATTGTGAACATTGAAATGTTGCTGGAGATACTGAATGAAAAGCTAGATACCCAAGACCCTGAGGTCATGGAATTATCCGGAATGATGAATAAAGCGGTTACCAATTTTAAATCTATAATCAGCGATCTGGCCAGGATTGGTCACTTGGAATCGGAAGATGATGATCACCCTCAGGAAAGCTTCCCGAATTTATTTGACGAGATAAAAGAGATCATGTCGGAACATATTAAGGTGTCTAAAGCCATTTTTCACACCGATTTTCGTGAAAAAAAGGTTCGGTTTGCCAAAAAGAACTTGAGAAGCGTGATGCTGAACCTCGTCACGAATGCGATCAAGTTCAGCCACCCAGACCGCTTGCCAGAGATCAGTATCAAAACCGAAAAAAAAGCTCAGTTTATCCTATTGACGATAACCGATAATGGTATTGGTATAACGAAAGAAGAGGTCGATCATATCTTCAAAAAATATAAGCGGGTAAACATAACAGCAGAAGGTACCGGTATCGGACTGTACCTCATCCGAAAGATCGTCAATGCCTCAGGTGGCAAAATCGAAGTGGAGTGCACAATAGATAAAGGCTGTACTTTTAAGATTTTTTTTAAAATATAACAGTAGCGAATTTCTGCTGATTTTTATGCACCTTTTATAAAAAACTAAAGTCGCACTCTCTTTGTTCTTTATTTAAACTATTAAATTAAATATTATGGATAAGTTAGAAATTAAAGGAAAGTGGAATGAGCTAAAAGGTAAAATAAAACAAACTTATGGAGATCTTACCGATGATGACTTGACTTACGAAGAAGGGAAAGACGATGAGATGTTGGGAAAACTGCAGCAAAAAACGGGAAAGAAACGAGATGAGTTAGTTAAATGGATAAATAGTTTGTAATTCTTTAACCGCTAACAAAACGAGCAAATGATTCATTTGCTCGTTTTGTGTTTTAATATTATTGATAATACCGAAGCATAGACCACGTATGCTAAAAAAATATAATAACCTGGTTGTAATGAGGTATTATTTTCGGTTACAGTAGAAAGCAACTCCTCTTTAATATTTAAGCTAGAAAGTTGACTTTTTATGATCCCATTTAGACCTATATATGTCATCGCAATACCAACAACCATAACATCGGCCATGTCCCATTTACTTAAATCAAAAGCTAAAAATCTGACAATCTTATTCTCTGCGTATTTATCTTTGCCCCATATCAGAATGCCCTTGCCAACCATACGCAGCACAGGCAGGATAACAACGAAGAGTAGGATGAGTATACCAACAAGTATCGCATCGAATTTAGGCTGTGCAATTAATGACTCAATGATGCCAGTTATGCTCTTACTCTGAAAAAATAATACCTGGTTCGTAAAAGCTAACTTTTCGCTTAGCAGCGTAAAGTTTAGTGATTGGATGCGTGCATCAACTTCTATGACAGTAGCTGTGATACCTACTAGTAAAAGGACAAAAGCGAACAAAAGAGAAAGGATGTATAACGTGTTATGAAGGCCTACTTGCTTTCTCATTAGCAACCATACACAAAGCACCAGCAATACGCAACCAATCATTGCATAAGTGTAATTATATAGGACTGATTGTATGCTAGATAATTGCAAATTGATCGTTTTTTCAAAAGCTTCAGTACTCGCTACTCCGTATTTTTTGTATATATGCCTGGTTACTGTAACGCTGGCAGGCTCGGTATTGTCGAAAGTTTGCTTTTCCAACTGATCAACTTTACTGGTGACGATACTTTTGAGTCTTTTCTTACTTTCCGGTTTGTTGATCCTGTTAACAATTGTCGCAGCAAAAACAGGTACTTCCGACTTGATTTCCTCGGGATCAACTAAAGCATTAAAAGCAAGTTTTTTGAGTTTTCCACCAATACCTTTTTGCGGTTTATTCATTTCAGCTATTGCCTGGTCAACAAGATGGTACAATTGTTTTTCAACTTTCTTTTGCAGGTCCTTTTTCTGTGTGGCCGTCATGGTGAAATCATTGACTTTTCCATCCACCACATTTGCCATTTTTTCACGCCACTGATCAACAGATAATATGCCGAAAGTGATGTTGTTTACAACACTATAATCTGTTTTTATTTCTTCCTGCTGATTCGAAAGTTTCGATATTCGGTATCCAAACCATGCCTCTGCGCAAAGTAGTAGACTTAGGCAAACAATTAGCAAGATATTAGGAAGGACTATTTTTCTAATGTTCATAAGGAGAAATGAATTTCAATATGGTCGACAAAATAAGCCCGTACAATACAAAGCTGATAAAAATGATAAAACCTGGCTGTAATGCGGTATTATTTGTTGTAATTACATTTAAGTCATCACTTTTTATATTCAAACTCTTTAACTGGCTGTCTAATAAACCATTTAAGCCGATATACACCATCAGGATTGCTATAACTATAACATCTGCCATGCTCCACTTGCCTGACTGAAATGCAAAATATCTTATGATTTTGTTCTTTGCAATTTCCCTTTTGCTAAGCAGATGGATGCCTGTTGCACTAAGTTTCATGATTGGAAAGAGTATGCTGAACACCAATATCAGAATGCCGACTAAAACCGAATCAATACCAGATTGACTGATCAGTATTTTTACTACTTCCAAAATACTTTTACTCTGGAAGAATAATACCTGGTTCTCGAAAATCACATGTTCGCCCAATAGCACAAAGTCCAGCGCTTTAATACGCGCATCGACCTCGATCATAGAGGCAGTCAAACCGATAAAGAGAAGAATAAATGCGAACATCAATGACATAATGAAAAGTGTCCCATGTAATTCAACCCGTTTTCTGAATATCCACCAAAGCCCCAATACGATGACGATGCAACCTAACATGGCGAATGAATAATTATAGGTTGCAGTTCTGATATGGGACAACGAGGAAATCAGTTTATAGTTTAATTCTTCCGCTGTGGATACTTGATATTTTTTATATACCTTATCGGTGGCAGCCTTCGTGGCAGCTCCAGCACTATCCAGGTATTCTGCACGTTCAAGTGCATCAAACTTGTCCATTGCGATTTTACTTAAGTGCTTCTTATTAGTGGGATTATAAACTTTGTCAACAATCTCTTTCGCGAATGAAGGAGCTTTCTGCTTTATATCATCTGTGTTTACAAAGGTTTTAAACAGGAACTTCTTAATTTTTCCATCAATAGTTTTTTTCGGTTTATTTATTAGAACTTCAGCCTTGTCAATCAGTGTGCGGACTATTTTCTCAACTTCCTTCTGAAGTTCATTTTTTTGTTTTGGAGTAAGCGTAAAATCTCGTATCTGACGACTAATAATCGCCGATACCTTATCTCGCCACTGCTCAATAGAGAATAACCCTGAGCTAATGTTGTTAACATTCGAGTAATCCTCCTTAATTTCTTCCTGTTGGTCAGACAGCTGGTATAACTGGTAACCAAAATACCCTTCAAAGGATAATAAAATGGAGAGCCCGCAAATTAGTAAGAGTCTTGCAACAATCAGTTTCTTGTTAGAATTAGGGATTTCATGCATAGGCTTCGATCGATCATGTAATTTTAGTTTAATTCTTTTTGTTCAACAAATTAGAATTGAGATTTGTTTTCGTTTCTGAAACAATATTCACGCTATAGGTGTTAAAAATATTTATCTATGAAACTATTTATGATGGCATTGGTATTTCACTTAACTATGACTTCAATTAACTGGACTAGCTTTTTTATAGGGGAAGAAGATTGGATATTTTTATTGGAGATATCTCTCCGCACTATAATAATGTATTTTATCATTCTTATTGGTTTGAGACTTTTAGGGAAACGAGGAGTGAGGCAGCTTTCTGTTTTTGAACTCGTCGTTATCATTAGTCTCGGTTCTGCCGCCGGAGATCCAATGTTTTACAAAGAGATAGGGTTGTTGTTTCCAGTTGTTATTTTCGGAATCATTGTAGGTGCCTACAGACTCACAACTTATTTTATGGCAAAGAGTAAAAAATTTGATGACTTGGTTGAAGGAAAGTGCGTTTATTTAATTGTGGAAGGTGAATTTTCTATAGATGGGTTTAACAAAGAAAGCCTGGCTCAAGATGAATTCTTTTCAGAACTTCGCCAACAGAGTGTATCTCATCTGGGACAAGTTGAAACTGCTATATTAGAGACATCCGGTAATTTAAGTATATTCTTTTATCCCGATGAAAAAGTGAAATACGGTCTACCAATAATGCCAGCTCTGTTTGAAAAAGCGAATGAGCGGGTTTTTGAGCTCGGGAAGTATGCCTGTACGCATTGCGGAAATATTTTACATCTACAGCCTTCAATTGAACATTATTGTGATAAGTGCGGACACAAAAAATGGATTAAAGCTCTAAAAACCTGTAGGGTAAGGTAATTTTAGCTATCCGTGAACCGGAAGTGTAAACCAGAAAGTGCTGCCCTGGCCAGGTTGACTGTTAACACCAATATCTCCGCCATGTTGTTTAATGATCTCCGCTGAGAAACTAGGAGCTTTTTTATTTTAGCCCAAGTCAATTTTGTTTTTTTGGGGGTGTCTAACCAATGCACTGAACAAGATTTCGACTGGATGAAGTGCTTTTCTTGATGTGCCATCTTTGATCTGATGTCGGCAACTGGTTCCTGTGGCTGCTATAATTACTTCTTCAGTTTGTTTTCTAACATCCGGGAACAATACAAGTTCGCCAATCTGCATGGATAGCTCGTAATGTTCCTTTTCATATCCAAATGAGCCTGCCATACCGCAACACCCCGAAGGAATGGTTTGTACCGTGTAATTTTCAGGAAAAGAGAGTATTTGTTCAGTAGCTCCCAGGGCATTAAAAGCTTTCTGCTGGCAATGGCCATGCAATTTGATGGATTGGGATGCAGTAGTAAATTGCGACTTCAAAATATTTCCTTTTTGGATCTCTTTGGCTAAAAACTCATCAATCAGAAATACGTTTGCTGAGAGGTTTTTTGCAGCTTCCAGCTGTTCTTCATTCACCAGATCCGGATATTCATCTCTGAAGGTCAGAATTGCGGAAGGCTCAATGCCCACAAGTGGTGTTTCAGCTGTGATCAGCTTACTTAAGCACCATACATTGTGCTGTGCAATTTTCTTCGCTTTTCGCAATAGCCCTTTAGAAATGGATGCTCTGCCGCTTTCCAAATGCTTAGGTATGACGACTTCATAACCTAAGGCTTCAAGTAGCAGGATTGCCTTGATGCCAATTTCTGTGTCCTGGTAATTGGTAAATTCATCACAAAAAAGATAAACCTTCCTATTGAAGTTTTTTAGCGGTTTAGAGGTGCGCTGATGTTTATTAAACCAGTTTTTTAGGGTTGTATGATACATTTCCGGCATGCTGCGCTGAAGCGCAAAACCTGCCATTTTTTTTACCGTAGCACTTAAAAATGAGCTTGTCACGGTCCAGTTGTATAATGATGGGATTACTGAGCCCAGACCTGCAATGCGGCTAAAATTAGCGATTAAGCGCGATCTTAAAGGGATGCCGTTCGCATCCTGGTAATGCTGTAAAAATTCGGCCTTCAACTTGGCCATATCTACATTAGAAGGGCATTCTGATTTACATCCCTTACAACTCAGACAAAGATCGAGTACTTCTTTAATCTCTTGGTGATCAAACTTATTGATCTGGTCAGAATGTGTCAAAAAGTTCCTCAGGATATTCGCCCGTGCTCTTGTTGTATCTTTTTCGTCGTGAGTAGCCATGTAGGAGGGACACATCGTTCCGCCGGCCAAATGCGATTTTCTGCAATCACCTGAACCGTTACATTGTTCTACATGTTGCAACATGTTTTGTCCCGCATAGCGGAATATGGTTTTAAAGGTAAAGTCTTTTTGACCAGGCGTATACCTCAGCATGGTGTCCATTGGAGGCGTATCGATGATTTTACCGGGGTTAAAGATTTGTTTCGGATCCCAGGTATGTTTCACTGCTTTGAGTAATGCATAATTCTTTGATCCGATCATCTGCTCAATAAACTCCCCCCTTAACCGGCCATCTCCATGCTCACCACTTAATGAGCCCTTATATTTTTTTACCAGGGCAGCTATTTCCTCAGCAATGGTGCGAAACATTTTGTTGCCCTCTGCTGATTTGAGGTTCAGGATGGGACGTAAATGCAATTCTCCAGAGCCTGCATGTGCATAATGCACGGAGTACAAGCCATGTTTTCTAAGTATTTCATTAAAATCACGAATATAAGCTGGCAGATCCTGTACATCTACAGCGGTGTCTTCGATTACCGGTACTGCCTTTTCATCACCAGGTAAATTGCTCAATAAGCCAAGACCGGCTTTTCTGAGCGACCATATCTTTTTGGTGTCGCTTCCAAATAACAAAGGGAAATGGTAGCCTAAACCTAGTTCACGTAGCTCAGCTTCAACTTTTTTCGCAATTTCTTTTACCTCATTTTGGGTATCCCTCGCATATTCAATCACCAGTAAAGCTGCCGGCTCTCCCTGAACAAAGAAGTTGTTTTCCCGCTGTTCGATGTTATCTCTGGTACATTCTAAAATATAATGGTCAATCAATTCAACAGCATTCGGCTGGTGTTTCAGGGCTATTAAATTTGCCCTTAAAGCTTCTTCCAAAGTATGGAAATGCACGCAGAGCAAACCGGAATGTTCGGGTGGGAGCGGTTCCAGATTCAGCTTGATCTCTGTAATGAAGGCCAGGGTGCCTTCTGATCCTGCAATCAGCTTACAAAAGTTAAAATCTTCTCCACCAGCTGTAAAAGGGGCACTGTCGAGCAAAATGTCGATTGCATATCCTGTATTGCGCCGTTCTACGCTTGGTTTTGGAAATTCCTTCCTGATTTCCTGCTGATTTTTATAATCCCCTAGTAAGGTTCTGATGGATCGGTATAAGGATGCCTCTAAGGTGTTTCCTTCACCTTTAGCGATGAAATCATCAAAGCTAAGCGCCTTAAATATAACTTCAGAGCCATCGCTTAGTAGCGCTGTGATTTCAAGGGTATGTTCTCTTGTACTTTTGTAAACGATGGAGTTGGAGCCACAGGAGTTGTTACCAACCATGCCGCCAATCATGGCACGGTTGGCTGTTGAAGTTTCAGGACCAAAAAACAATCCAGCGCTTTTCAGGTAACTGTTTAATTCATCTCTTACTACCCCTGGCTGTACCTTTACCCAACGTTCTGTGGTATTGAGTTCCAGAATCTTATTGAAGTGTCGGGATACATCTACTACAATGCCGCTACCTACTACCTGGCCAGCAAGTGATGTCCCGGCAGTACGGGGAATCAATGAAGTACCTTCTCGATCGGCAAAATTGATGAGTTGCTTAAGGTCGGCCACAGAATGGGGTATGGCTACCGCAAGCGGCATCTCCGAATAAGCAGATGCGTCAGTAGCATACAATACCCTGGTCATTTCATCTGTATAAAATTCGCCATCCATCGATCTGGCCAGTAACTCAAGCTGCTCTTTCATCAGTTAATTTCGGGTAATAAGGTAAGGATGACTTACAAATCAAATTTTATTCCTTGCGCCAATGGTAAGGTATTGGAATAGTTGATGGTATTGGTTTGTCTGCGCATGTAACCTTTCCATGCATCCGATCCACTTTCTCTTCCACCACCAGTTTCTTTTTCACCGCCAAATGCTCCGCCTATTTCAGCACCAGAAGTACCAATGTTCACATTGGCAATACCGCAGTCCGAACCATTTGCTGATAAAAATTGCTCAGCTTCACGCAGGTTTAAAGTCATGATAGCCGAAGACAATCCTTGTGGTACATTGTTCTGCATATTTATTGCTTCTTCAATGTCGCTATATTTCATCACATACAGTATCGGTGCAAAGGTTTCTTCCTGTACAATTTCGTAGTGATTTTCGACTTCTGCAATACATGGTTTAACATAGCAGCCGGATTCAAAACCTAGACCATTAAGTACACCGCCTTCAACCAGGAAGCGTCCGGATTGTTGTTTTATCTTTTCAATACAACTCAGATAAGTAGCTACTGCATCTTTATCAATTACTGGGCCTACATGGTTATTTTCATCCAGTGGATCTCCGATCTTAAGCTGACCATAGGCCTTTACCAGTCTTGCGGTAAAATCGTTATATACATCTTTATGGATGATCAGTCTGCGTGTAGAAGTGCAACGTTGTCCCGCAGTTCCTACTGCACCGAATAAAGCGCCAATTACCGACATTTCCAGATCTGCATCTTTGGATATAATGATGGCATTGTTACCACCAAGTTCCAGTATCGTTTTTCCGAATCTGCCAGCTACAGCAGCGGCAACCAATCTCCCAACTCTTGTTGAACCGGTGAAGGAAATAAGTGGAATACGTTTGTCCTGATTCATCAGGCTACCACAAGGATTTCCGGTGATTAGACTGCTGATCCCTTCAGGCAGGTCGTTTGCCTTTAAAACTTTTGCCATGATATGCTGACAGGCAACCGCACATAAAGGTGTTTTTGAAGAAGGTTTCCATACGCAGACATTACCACATACTAAGGCTAAGGCCGTATTCCATGCCCAAACAGCTACAGGGAAGTTAAAGGCAGAAATGATACTTACAATCCCCATTGGGTGCCATTGCTCATACATGCGGTGGTTTGGTCTTTCAGAATGCATGGTTAAGCCATATAGCTGGCGGGATAAACCTACTGCGAAATCACAAATGTCTATCATTTCCTGTACCTCGCCCAATCCTTCCTGTAGACTTTTACCCATTTCATAGGAAACTAAAGCGCCCAGATCGGCCTTATACTCACGTAAAGCATCTCCGAACTGACGTACGATGTCGCCACGTTTTGGTGCTGGTACATTTCTCCACTGTAAAAAAGCCTGTTGTGCCTGTTGCATTACCGCTTCATAAGCATGCTCATCTGTGGTTTGTACTGTTCCTATTACCGCTCCGTTTACAGGAGAATAGGAGGTAACCACCGGACCCTGTGCAGGTAGCCATTTTGTCCCTGTCGAAGTACCTGAATTGTTTGCTTCAATACCCAGCCTGGTTAATATATCTTTAAGGTGCATATGTTCTAAATTGGTTAATCTTTTGTTTGTTTGATGTAGGTACTTTCAAATATTTTATCTGCATTGTCCGTCTCGAAGCCTTCACGTCTGTGTTCCTGCTTAATTGCCGCCAGGGGTAGGTCCTTAAACTCCGGCAGAACCAGGCGCTCAGAAAACTCCACATAACTACCTGCAATAGGCATGGTTTCAGCTTCTATAAAGATAGCTTCTTTCATTTCTGCAACCGTACTGCTCTGGCGTAATAAGCCATCCGGACTAACCTTAATGATTCCACCCGAACTGTTTAATTTCAATCCCAGGGATTCCACAAAGCGGTTAAAATCTTCAAGTGTATTGTAACCCGCTTTCAGATCATGTACACTTATGGTATAATGGTTCAGGTAATAACGGTTGTAGATTACCCAGGCAGCATATTCACTTTCTTCCAATAAAATCCGGTAATCTTCTATAGAAGGCAATGTCCATAAGGGCTGATGGAAAAATTCGCCAATCTCCTGGCCATTATCCAGATCAAGTGCATCTACAGGATCCTGATGGATGTTGCGGGTGTAGTTGTGAATTATTTCCTGCGCTTTTTCCGATAGATCGTTTACAATCAGCTCGCTCATAAATATCCGGGGATACTCAGGCGATGGGGGAGCATACCAGTAAGCATTTAGCTTTTTTCCTTCAAAATGGTAGTAATCCATCTTTTTGTAACCTTGATGCAAAAAGATCTTTTCGAAAGAAGCAATGCCCAAATGCCGAACACCCAATGTTCTGAAGGCGATATGGTCGTTCACAATATCCTGCTGCCTCGCAATCACACCTGATGAAATTAAAGCATTGGTAATCATTCTGACTGCAGGAACCTGTTGTTCATAACGCTCAAAGAGTATGTTGAGAAAAGTATCCAGGGGTTTTTCTTTATCAAAATTCATAATTTGTTTATTTAAACAGGCTGCCGGTTTTTGTATTTAGCAAGGCCTCAAGTGAAATTTCTTCCTGCTTAATAAAGCCTTTTGAAGGAAGCGATCCATTGGCTACCATTTCAATTACAGCTACA
Source organism: Pedobacter hiemivivus (assembly GCF_005144565.1). Classification (NCBI taxonomy): domain Bacteria; kingdom Pseudomonadati; phylum Bacteroidota; class Sphingobacteriia; order Sphingobacteriales; family Sphingobacteriaceae; genus Pedobacter; species Pedobacter hiemivivus. Next base: position 167,617 of record NZ_SWDX01000003.1, on the reverse strand, counting down.
AGACTTGCTGCGGTAGTCCAGGAAATTGCCCTCCAGCTTTGGCCATCAATATCAATAGGTTTGCATGACTTGTAAAACTCGTTGCGTTTTAATTCACCGTCTTTCCATCCTTCAGAAACGGCATAAATTAACACTACATCTTCTTCTACTACTGGTTTAGCATTTTTAAGTATGTTTTCCAGTTGTGCTTTATCATTTTTCATATGCAGCTCATGAATCAGGAAATTCATCAGGTAGCAATGCCCCGGATAACGGATCGTTTTATAATCCAGTTTATCTACTTTTCCATCATAAGTTTCGCACATGGTCCCCAGACCACCAGATGTATAGAAAGCCTCATAAGCAGCACCTTCTATATTGATGCTTTCCTTACCCTGTAAAGAGATAACCTGTTTGCGTTTGCCATCGTGTATAGCTTCTGCGTCGTTGATGTATTCGTTCACTACACCTGTGGCCGACCAGGTAAAAGAATAGCCCATTTCACCGTTAGGGTATTTAGGTAGTGCACCTACTCTCATTTCTATGGACCGGATCTTTTCGAACTCCTTACTTAGGTGTGCACCGATTATTCCAATAATTCCGGGCGCAAGTCCGCATTGTGGTGCCATTACCGATGTAGCCGTTTCACTCAAACCCCTGATATAGGTAGTTGTCTCTACATCCTCTGTCAGATCAAAATAATGACAACCTTGTTGTTGTGCGATAAGAGCAATGGTTTTATTTAAAAAATAGGGTAGGGCCGACACCACTGCGTCGTGCTCGGAAATCAGTTTAGTCATCAATTCAACATCGGCCACATCACCAGTAATTACGTTAAACGGAAGGGTATATGGATAATGAGGCTTCGTTTTATCCATTCCGGTTACTTCGAACTGTTTGCTGAGCAGTACTCCAACCAGGGTGCCAACCTTACCTAGTCCGAGTGTTAATACTTTTTTAATCATGTTTATATTTGGTTTGTCGTTTTTATTCAAATATCTCTATATTTATCATTAGTGAACGATATATATTAATTAACTAATGATAAGTATTGCTAATCAAATAGAGCTACGTCACCTCCATTATTTCAAGGTACTGGCTGCTGAACTGCACTATCGTAAAGCTTCCGAGTTATTGTTTATTTCCCAGTCGGCTTTAAGTCAGCAGATCAAACAATTGGAGCAGATCCTTAAAGTTTCCCTCTTAGATCGGAGCAATAAAAAAGTCACTTTAACAGATGCCGGGATTATATTCTATCGGGACGTACAGCAGGTGCTGAATAAAGTAGAAAGTGCGGTTATCCATTTAAAATTATATAAGGAGGGGAATACCGGTCAAATAGGTATTGGCTTTGTGGCTTCGGCTATGGAATCCATATTGCCGGATTTGCTTAAAAAGTTCAATAGTGATTGTCCGAATATCAAATTTCAACTGGATGAATTGAGTAACAGTGAGCAGCTTGTGGCACTGCAAAATGAATCTCTAGACCTTGGTTTTATGCGGAGCAACACTGTCCCAGAGGGCTTTGCCAGTAAAAAGGTCTTTACAGAAACCTTTTCTGTTGTACTTCCGGCGTATCATCCCATGGTTTCGGCGAAATTTAAGCATATGGGACAATTCAAGGACGAATCTTTTATCCTGTTTCCAAATGAGCAAAGTCAGTTTTATTATCAACAGATCATTAATCTGTGTGCCGATCAGGGATTTGTTCCAAAAGTAGCACATCGGTCTATTCATGCGCCTACTATTTTCCGACTGGTAGAAAATGGAATGGGACTTAGCATTATACCTACTTCATTGGCTTCAACGGATAACCCTAATATTAAATTTATAGAGCTGAAGGAGATACCTCAGCAAACAGCTTTGTATGCGGTCTGGAAAACTGACAGCAGCAATCCAGCGTTGCCTTATTTATTGGAAATGCTTCCAAAAGGATAAAACCAAGAGGGTATAGCAACATAGGAGGCATATTCCCGAGCAGTAAAGACCCGGGAATATGCCATTAAATGGATTTGCATTTGAAAAGCTTACTTGAAAAGGATATGCGGTCTGCTGAGCGCGTTTTGCTGTTTTGGCTTTTCCTGTTCTTCCGTTGTTTTTTGAGCAGGTTGTCCGGCTGAATTTGAAATTCTGGCTGCGCTGTCCGGATCACTGTTTTGGGACTTTTTTCCTTTCTTTTCCATGGGATGATCAGTTAAGTTAAAATAGAATGCCTTAGAAATAAATAAACAATCCATGGACAGCTTTGTTTAGCGCTATGGAGAATTATGAAGATCGCGATCCTATCCAGATACGGGGAAATTCAGGAGACTCGTAGAGGGCTCGTAGGAGATCCAGAAGATCTGCACAGCCGGTATATTGCGGCTTTTATCAACGGTGTAGTCATTGGTTGTCTGTATTTGCCTAATGGCAATCCTTTTCCCGGACCGAAATTCGATTATAAGTTGAAATGGATCAATAGGTTAACTGCCCATTCGGAAAAATTAAAGGGTTTTAATATGCCTGTTGCTTTAATAGGAGATTATAACATTATGCCTACTGAAATGGATACCTATAAGCCGGAGAAATATGTCAATAATGCCCTTTTTCGTCCTGAGGCCAGGAAGCTTTTTCAGGCATTGATCGCTCAGGGCTGGACTGATGCTATTCGCAAATTATATCCCCATGAGCGCATCTATACCTTCTGGGATTACCTGCGAAATGCTTATGGAAGAGATGCAGGCTTGAGGTTGGATCATTTCCTGTTGAATGCGGATCTGGCGGACCATCTTGACTCTGCTGGAGTAGACAAGCATGTGCGTGGCTGGGCGCATTCCAGTGACCATGCTCCGGTATGGATCAACATTAAAGTTTGATCCATGGGGGATATGGCGATTGATTTTCCTGTTTTAGTTTTGGCTTTGCAGGTTCAGGATCTTTAGGGTGATGTGGTCTTTCAGGCCGTTGAAGAATTTTTTAAGGACGAGGCCGAAAACGGGGTCTGTGCCGGGTACCTGGGAAAATAAGGTCATGCAGGATTTTAGTTTGAGATCGTCGGGACTTCCGAATATTTTATGGGCATCGCTGGTTTCCAACCCAAGTAGGACACGGCTCAGTAGGATCAATCTTGGGCCGAGCATGCGGTGCTCGAGGTATTCGGCTGCTTCATCCAGGTCCTGGATGGCGTAGCGTTTGGAGATCTCGGTATAGCCGAGCCCCTGGATTTGCGGGAAGATGTACCACATCCAGTGGCTTTGTTTTTTTCCGGCCTTTAGTTCATTCAATGCAGTCTGATACACTGATTTTTGTGCGGCGATGAATCTTTCCAGGTTATGACTTTTCATGGGGGCTGGGGTTTAGGGTATTTAAGCAAAGTTGTGCTGTACAAATATCGCTTAACTAACGGGTAATTGTGCTGTAGGGCTGTCCAAAAAATGCGGATCAAGTAAGGCAATACAGGTTGAAAATTTAAATGCAATACCTTCTTCCAATAACCATACAAGCCGGCCTGTTTTGGGGGCAACAATTTCCACTGAAACTTTGTCAGTATTTACCTCGCAAATTACTTCATCTTTCATAACGATCTCATCTAATTCAATTCTCCAATGGCTAATGACAGCTTCAGATTGGCTGTAGGTTAATGAATCATCTTCGTTAAATAATACTTCTGAGCTAAGCGGAAACTTTTCTTTAGTAATGCTATATGTTGATAACAACGGGCGAAATTTTCGCCAGACAGGCTCTCCAAAGGGTGTGTCAATTTTCTGATATCCCTCAGCAATTTTTCTTGCTGACTCGGCTTGCTCGGCTTTCCATGCATTTTCTTTTTTTTGCTTTCTCGATACTTCCTGTTGATAAAAAAAAGTGGTGTCACCGGTTAGAATATCTGCAGCATAGGTCATTAGATAATGAGCATAGCCGTAAAGTTGATCAATCTGATTGCCATCAACGACCAGTTCCGGTTTTCGTTCTCTTATGAGCTGTAGGATGCTATACAAGTAACTATCCTTGGTATTAACCCCAAATTGAACAGCCGTATTCATGCCCCAGTTAACTCCTTCCACCACGATTCGGACTTTATTATTCGAAAATGTTAGCTGAAAAAGATTATCAGTATCTTTTAAGATCATATTTTCTTCCTGCAAACCGAAGCTACTGCAGATACTAGCAAAGGCTTTTCGTGCTTCATCTTTGAAGTGGTCAAGCGCATCAGCATATAGTTTATAATATTCTTGCATACTTGTTGATTATCGAAGATAGAGATTATTTGCCAATGGCTAGACAACGGGTTGAAAATGATAAAAAATACGGTTTTTCAGTTCGCTGCATTAAGAACTAATTAATCCCTAACCCTAAATATTACATCATAAAGTTCTATAAAATGAGATTTCTTTTAAAGGCACACCCCAGTTCAATAATAGAATCTGTTTTGGCAATACCGGAGATATTATCAATTTTTTCATAAAGCACCTTCCTCATGTGTTCATGATTTTTAGCAACGATCTTAATATATAGCGTATAATTACCAGTAATGTAATAACACTCCGTAACTTCTGGGATTTTCTTTAGTTCTTCGATAATGCGATTTGAATCGTGATCTTTTTCCAGTGTTATTCCCGTAAAAGCAGCCCAGTCATAACCAATCTTTTTTTCGTCTAAAACGGGTTTGATGCCTGTTAAAATGCCTTGCTCCGTCAACCTCGATATCCTTTGATGTACCATGGTATTGGATACACCCAGGGTCGTCGCAATCGCTGAATACGCCATTCGCCCATCCTTTTCAAGTTCTTTCAAAATTTGAATATCAAAATCGTCAACACCATTCATGTTTTTTGTAGTTTAATGCACGATTCAAATATCGAATATTTTAAGTTAAATTCACTTTTTACGTGTAGTAAATAAGTTAATAAAACTTTATTTTGCGTGTTAATATGAAATGTTGCTAACTTCGCTTCAGCTGACAAGTATTCGACAATGGAAAATTTAATAGAAAATAGCACTACTGAAATGTTAATCGCCAAGGAAGATAAGTATGGTGCGCACAATTATCATCCGCTACCAGTTGTATTAACCAGGGGAAAAGGCGTTTACGTGTGGGATGTAGAGGAAATGAAATATTTCGATTTCCTATCAGCCTATTCAGCTGTAAATCAGGGACACTGTCATCCTCGAATTATTGATGCCCTGAAAGACCAGGCAGAGCAACTCACGCTGACTTCAAGAGCCTTTTACAGCGATAAATTGGGGGACTTCGAAGAGTTTGTCTGTAACTTATTCGGTTATGATAAGGCACTGATTATGAATTCTGGCGTTGAGGCTGTGGAAACAGCCATGAAGCTTTGTCGGAAATGGGCATACCAGATCAAAGGAATCCCAGCAAATCAGGCTAAAATTGTTTTTGCCGATGGGAATTTCCATGGCAGGACCATTTCAGTGATCTCAGCCTCTAACGATGAAAGTGCAAGAAAAGATTTTGGACCATTCGTATCTGGGATAACACATGTTCCCTATAATGATGTAGATGCTTTTGAAGCATTGTTGAAAACTGATAAAAATATTGCTGGTTTTATTGTCGAACCGATACAAGGAGAAGCTGGTGTTGTTGTGCCCGATAGTGATTATCTAAAACGCATTAAAGCACTTTGTCAGACCTACAACGTACTCTTTATTGCAGATGAAATCCAAACGGGAATTGCCCGCACCGGAAGTATGTTGGCTTCATACGATATCAATACGGAGGAAAAAAGCGGCCAACCTGATATTTTAATACTGGGGAAAGCCATCTCAGGAGGTGTGTTGCCTGTTTCAGCCGTTTTGGCCAATGACGAGATTATGCTGACCATCAAACCTGGCGAGCATGGTTCAACCTATGGCGGAAATCCATTAGCTTGCGCCGTGGCAAAGGAAGCTTTGCAGGTAGTCATTGATGAAAACTTAGCTGAAAATGCCTATAAACTTGGCGAACAATTCCGGTCCGGGCTTCAAGCCATTGCTAAAAAAACAGATTTAATTCAATTGGTGAGAGGAAAGGGGCTGCTCAACGCAATCGTAATCAACAGTAGCGAAGAATCTGACATGGCCTGGGACATTTGTATGAAATTTAAAGAGAATGGTTTACTGGCCAAACCTACCCATGGCAATAAAATCCGCTTCGCTCCTCCGCTGGTGATCACAGCAGCACAAATTACTGAAAGTCTGGCCATCATCGAAAAATCTTTACTAGACTTTGCTTAGAAATTTATGAAGAGACTGATCAGGCTCATAAAAAACAGATCTGATATTGGGGCAGGAACCCGGGGATCTGATATGGGGATAGATGCTATTGAAATTGCGGCCATCAACAAGGGGAGCGAATACTTTAACAATTTTCCTTTTGTGGATGTAGAAACACATAATGAAACGATCTATAACAAAGACCGGAATTCTTTTGCCAAAAGAATTGAGCATGTATTACAGCAGTGCTCCCGTGTAGCCAAAACGGTTGAAAATACTTTGCTGGATAATTACTTTCCATTGGTGCTTTCAGGCGATCATTCCTCTGCTTTGGGGACCATTAGCGGAATCAAAACTGCATATCCTGATAAAACCCTTGGTGTAATCTGGATAGATGCACATGCCGATTTGCACTCGCCTTATACTTCTCCTTCGGGAAACATACATGGAATGCCGCTTGCTGCTGCTTTGGCTAACGATAATTTAGGCTGCCAGGTTAATCAGGTTGAGGGAGAGACCTTATCTTTCTGGGATAAATTAAAAACAATCGGAACCACTCAGTACAAACTGAATCCAGAACATTTAATCTATTTTGGAGTTCGAGATACGGAAGAAGCTGAAGATCTTCAAATCCGGAATTTGGAGATTAAAAACTATAAGGTAGAAGAAGTACGTTTCAGAGGATTAGAAATCTGTGTGCAGGAAGCACTGGAAAAATTATCAGATTGTGATTTGATCTATGTTTCGTTTGATGTGGACAGTATGGATTGCGATCTGATCTCTCATGGAACCGGAACCCCCGTTTCAAAAGGATTTGACCAGCATGAAATTGTTGCTATTGTAAAAAAAATCATTGTCTCTCAAAAAGTGATATGCTTTGAAGTAGTCGAGGTCAATCCATTGCTTGATAACAAAGGAAATAAAATGGCTGAAACTGCTTTTGAAGTATTGGAACAGGTAACTCCGTGTTTAGAATCTTATCTAATTTGCGGAATCAATATTTAATGCTACTTTAGCGTCTGTAAAATACATATGGTAAATATTCTAAAAAATATCATCAACAGACCATCTTAATTCAGGCCATTCCTGAATCTTCCCGTATTTACGTCATTACGAAAACACTTCACGTTTAATTCAATTACATCCCTCGGCATAAGCATGTGGTGTAATTTATATTTGATTAATCTTTTAAAAATGATTTTTGAAAATAATCTGGCATATGCCCGGCAGTTGGATCAGCAGGATCCACTCCGTGAACTTAGAAATGAGTTTTTATTTCCACAACAAAAAGGAAAACCTTTCATTTACCTCTGTGGTAATTCACTCGGCCTGCAGCCTAAAACGGCCAGACAGCACATTGATGAGCAACTGGGAAACTGGCATAACCTGGCTGTCGAAGGCTGGTTTGAAGGCGAGAAACCTTGGATGTTTTACCATAAGGCACTCAAAGAACTGATGGCGCCTCTTGTTGGTGCTAATCCAAAAGAAGTTTGCCCAATGAATACACTTACCGTGAATCTTCATTTGTTGATGGTTAGTTTTTATCGCCCATCAGGTAAGCGGTTTAAAATTATAATGGAATCAGGAGCTTTCCCTTCCGATCAATATGCGATGGAAAGTCAGGTCCGCTTTCATGGCTATGACCCTAAAGAGGCCATTATTGAAGTGGCGCCGAGAGCAGGCGAGCATACACTACGTACAGCAGATATCCTTACTGCCATAGCTGATCAGGGAGATGAAATTGCCCTTGTACTATTCGGTGGTGTCAATTATTTTACCGGCCAGTGGTTCGATATGCCGGCGATTACGAAAGCTGGACATGCGGCAGGAGCAATCGTAGGCTTCGACCTTGCTCATGCTGCAGGTAATGTACCGTTACAATTACACGATTGGGATGTCGATTTCGCCTGCTGGTGTTCCTATAAATACCAAAACTCTGGTCCGGGTGGAATCAGTGGCATCTTTGTTCATGAAAAACATTTTCAGGACAAAACTATCAACCGCTTTGCCGGATGGTGGGGGTATCAGGAGCAGGAACGTTTCAAAATGGCAAAGGGTTTTGTTCCCGAAGCAGGGGCGGACGGCTGGCAGGTGAGCTGTACACAGGTGATCCCTATGTCGCTGTATTATGCTTCGCTACGCATTTTCGAAAAGGCGGGATTCATTGAGCCACTTCGTGAGAAAAGTGAAAAACTAACGGCTTACCTTTTTTATGTGATCGACCAGGTGAATCGCAGTTTAGGTGAAGAACAATATCAGATCATCACACCTGCTACAGCAGCCGACAGGGGTGCCCAGGTTTCTATCATTGCCAAACACAAACCTAAAGAAATCTTCAATGCGCTGATGGCCAATAATATTTTGGGCGACTGGCGTGAACCGAATGTCATCCGCTTAAGTCCGGTCCCATTATACAACAATTTTGAAGATGTATTTATCACCGGTGAACAGCTGATGAAAATCAGTAAAGAATTGGTGTAAACCAGAACTGAATAAAATTAATTTAATGATCAAAGATCAAGAGATGGAAATTACACCAGAAATTACCGACCGCCTTTCCAAACTTCAGGAAAAATTTGCGGCCATGGGCCAGGATATCAACGCTTATCTGGACGGTTTGCTTTATGCAGATTATCTGACCTATTGGGACTATATACATTTAGATACTTTATTGAGTCTTCAGACTCCGAAAACACCTTTTCCTGACGAAGAGATTTTTATCATGTATCACCAGATTACCGAGCTGTACTTTAAGCTGACCCTGCATGAATGCAGGCAAATCAGTGGACATGCAGCATTAACATCCGGTTTTTTTGTCGAAAGGTTAAAACGAATCAATGCTTACTTTACGGCTTTGGTTTCTTCGTTTGACATTATGGTAGATGGAATGGACAAATCACAGTTCTTGAAATTCAGGATGTCGTTGCTTCCCGCGAGTGGTTTCCAATCCGGACAGTACCGCATGATCGAAATCTATGCTGCAGATCTCATCCGGCTGGTTGACAAAAGCAAGCGGGAAGAATTGACAGCATCTACTGTTGAGGAACAGTTTGAATACCTGTACTGGAAATTTGGTGCCTCAGAATTGTCGACCGGAAAGCAAACCCTGACCCTGCAGCAGTTCATTGCCAAGTATGCCGCTGGGTTCCTGCAGTTAGCAAACGATTGTGTCCAAACGAATTTTGCAGCACTTTACAGGAAGCTGGTTAGAGAAGGCCAGGATGTGACCGAAGTGGAAAACGAACTGCGCAAACTCGACCTATTTGTGAATGTAGAATGGCCGTTGTCTCACTATAAGTCCGCTGTGCGCTACCTGGAAAAAGACCCAGTAGACATTGCGGCCACAGGAGGTACCAATTGGCAAAAATACCTGCCTCCACGCTTTCAAAAAAGAATCTTCTTCCCCTTTTTGTGGACTGAGGAACAACTGGAAGAGTGGGGTAAAACATGGGTAATGAATATATTAAAGAGTTATAAAATATAATGAAATGCAAAGGAGATTCCTCAGGAATCTCCTTTGCATTTTAGTTCGTGGGCAGGGCTGGACTATTTATTGAAAAAACTATAGCTGCTGCCGAGCTCGTAATCGCCGATGGTATAACCTTGTAACGGTGATGTATTGGTGGTGTACAGGCATGATGAGTATCATCATAAAGCCTGTTCTCCGTCAATTAAATAAGGAAATATTAGTCCAAGATTTACAGGGTATTTCATCGCCATGCTATTGCTGTAAAATGATTAAGATCCGAATTGCTACAAATCTTCTGAAAAGGCCATTTCTCTTGCTGTTTTTATTCATGTGGCCAATTTTTAGTTTTAAAAATATTAGCGCAGATCTTGAGAAATGGATTTTAACAAAACAATGCACACTTAAAGTAAACGGTAGCACCAATATCAACAAATTCAGCTGTATCATTCCTGAGTATACTCAACCGGATACCCTGGTGTTTTATAAGAGGAATAAGAATGAGCTGATGAAGATTACAGGATCAATGGCCCTTGAGGTCCAAAAGTTTGACTGCAAGAATGCGATGATGACTAGTGATTTGAGAAAGACGCTTAAAGCTAAGGTCTATCCGAAGATCATTATAGTGAAGCGTTTTTAGGTATAATAATCCCCTGTTTAATTCAGATGGAAACAGAGATATACTTTTCTATTTGCACGCCTTTGTAATCAGTTTTGCCTTATCCTGGTTTTGGGATCGCTTTAAGGGGCTATTCAATGGAGCCTTTATCTTAAGAGGGCTGGAATTCGGTTCTGTATACGCACTAGTCGCTTTACTGCCCGTGATGTGGATCACATTTAGTGCGATGGATATTACTGCATTGATGGTCCTCAGTTGGTTTCTTTATGGTTTCGCCCAGGCAATCATTGCCGGTATTTTATTTGCAAAGTTCAATCCTTAAGGGTTACTTTTTTTAGGAACTGCTGTAACTGGTTTTCTCTCATTCATCAGTATTCGTTTTTATTTCTTTTTGAGAAAACTACATGGTTGGTTTCTTTGGAATTTAAAGGGTTTATGATGATGATCATTATTTTGAATGTTTGAAATCATCGTAGGAGGAAAATCTTCATTGTAATTTTGGTTAAATTATTTAATTAGAATGTTATGAAAAAGATGTTGTGCACTACGCTTCAACCTATCCGTTTTAAATACCTGATCGTTCTCATTTTTATCGGTGTTGGGATCAGCAATAGCTTACAAGCACAGGTTGTATATAAACTAAATGGCGCTAAAGAAAATATCGTAAAGATCGCAGGCAAGTCAAACATCCATGATTGGACGATGACGGCGGAAAATTTAGCATGTGATGCAAATTTCGGTCCCGTTTCCGGAGCGGCTGGGGTACCTAAAAAACTGATTTCACTAAATTTTAGTGTGAAGTCTAAAAACTTAAAGAGCGAAAGTGAGTCTATGAATAACCGCACTTATAAAGTCATTAAGGCTGATGCCTATCCCGATATTGACTTTAAGCTCCGTGAAGCAACTATTTCACCGCTGCAGAAAAATAAATTTTCAGTTGATGCAACCGGTACACTTACGATTGCGGGAGTTTCCAAGATCATTACTTTACACGTAAATGGGGAAGTGAATGCTGATAATACCATTTTATGCACTGGTCAGCAAAAAATAAAGCTAACCGATTATGGCATACAGCCTCCCAGCTATATGCTCGGTGCCATGAAGGTGGGTAATGAACTGACCATCTTATTTACGCTCAATTTTAAAAAGTAACCCGTTAAAAATAACTATAAATAAAAAAACATGAGACTTAAAAATACCCAACGCTTAGTGCCCATAACTGTGTTCATGTGGATTTGCTTTATTCCGCTTAGTCAAGCGCAGTTTCAAAAAATAGACAATTTGAGACCCTATGACAAAACCGGTATCAATGTATTTGAAGATCCGAAAGATACGGTCACCACATTTGACGGATTAAAATTGAAATTTGGAGCTGGTTTTACACAGCAGTTTCAAAACCTGAAACATAAAAACCCAGACGCTTTGAACAACACAATAGGGTCATTTAATCCTCTTGTGGCAGGTAATAGGTTAAAAGTAATTACCCCCGGGTTTCAAACCGCCCAGGCCAACCTATATATGGACGTGCAATTGTCCGACGGGATTAGGTTAAACATTACCAGTTACCTTTCTACGAAGCATCACAATGAGAACTGGGTCAAAGGCGGATACATCCAGTTTGATAAGCTCCCTTTTAAAGGTCAGATCTGGGACGACATCATGAAAATCGCAACCCTTAAGATCGGACACTTTGAGGTAGACTACGGTGATCAGCACTTTCGTAGAAGTGACGGAGGAAACGCGATTTATAATCCATTTATGGAGGGGAATATTGTCGATGAGTTTGCAACAGAGATTGGTGGACAGGTCATGTTAAGGAAAAATGGTTTTTTTGGATTGCTTGGTGCAACCAATGGTATGATAAAAGGCAATATAGATTCATTGTATGCAGCCTCAAATCCTGATGGCGACTACCATAAATCCCCATCAATACTGTTGAAAGCTGGATTTGACAAGCAAATCATGAAAGATGTGCGGGTAAGGGTTAGCGGATCTTATTATGGCAATCAAAGTTCCGGTGGAAATACCATTTTTGGCGGTGACCGCTCCGGATCTAATTATCAGTATGTGATGGAGCTAAATTCTGCCAATCCTAGCAGTACAACAGGTGCAGGTACCCCATTGGCATTCTCCGGCCGTTTTAACCCCGGGTTCAATAAAAAAGTAAACACGATTATGCTCAACGGTTTTTTAAAAGTAAAAGGGTTTGAATTGTTTGGAACCTTAGAAACTGCTTCTGGAAGAACAGCTAAAGAAACAGACACCAGGAAAATGAAACAATTTGCAGCCGATGCGGTCTACCGATTCGGAAAAACCGAGAACTTTTTTATCGGTGCCAAATACAATACAGTTACTGCGCGTTTAGCCAATTCTGCAGCGATCACCTATACCGACGACGTGAAAGTTGAGCGCATTGCCGGAGCAGCGGGCTGGTTTTTAACTAGAAATATCCTTCTAAAAGGAGAGTACGTAGTCCAGAAATATAAAGATTTTCCTATTCAGGATTATCGCTCGGGAGGCAAATTTAATGGATATGTGATAGAAGCAGTGGTTGGTTTTTAATGTAACTTGAAAAATAATTTAGCAAGAAAGATTTATAGAAATTAAGGCATTTATGGAGTTAAAGCATACTGAAGCTGCAGAGGCAGTCAAATTAATTACATCGGGAAACAGGGTTTTTATTCATGGTGGCGCAGCTACCCCTGTCTTTCTGGTTAAAGCGATGCAGAATAGGCATACAGATCTTGAGAATGTCGAGCTGGTAAGCATTACGACTTTGGGAGATGTTGATTTCGATACTGACATATATCGCAAGTCATTCTTCTTCAATTCTTTATTCGTTTCTGCGGCAACCCGCGCCGTCGCCAATAGCAGCCGTGGTGATTATGTGCCTATCTTCCTGAGTCAGATTCCACAGTTGTTTTATGGGAATATTTTGCCAATTGATGTAGCTCTTGTTCAGGTATCTCCTCCAGACAAACATGGTTACTGTTCTTTGGGAACTTCTGTTGATATTGCAAAGGCTGCTGTTGATACGGCTAAGATTGTAATCGCCCAGGTAAACGACAGAATGCCAAGAACCCACGGGGAAAGCTTTATTCATATAGACAAATTAGCAGCTTTAGTTTACCATAATGCCGAATTGCCAGAAGTAGATTATTCCTTTGCAGTTAATGATATTGTTGGTAAGATTGGATACAATGTGGCCTCGCTTGTTGAAGATGGAGCCACGTTGCAACTAGGAATTGGAAGCATTCCTGATCAGGTCCTCAAAAATCTTTGTGGACATAAAGATCTTGGGCTACATACCGAGATGTTTTCTGACGGGATCATTGACCTGATCCATAAAGGGGTGATCAATAACAGCCTAAAGAAGTTGAATCGTGGCAGATCTGTCACTTCATTTATCACAGGTACCCGAAAACTTTACGATTTTGTTGATGACAATCCCTCGATTCGTGTGATGAACATCAGTTATGTGAATGACACCAGTATCATCAGGCAAAATGCAAAAGCAACAGCGATAAATAGCGCAATAGAATTGGATCTCACTGGTCAGGTGTGTGCTGATTCTATAGGAACCTATCAATATTCCGGTATAGGTGGTCAAATGGATTTTATGCGTGGTGCATCTTTATCTGAGGGTGGAAAGCCGATCATCGCACTGCCTTCTCAAACACAGAAAGGCATTAGCCGAATTGTTCCGTTTCTTAAAGAAGGAGCGGGGGTGGTTACCACAAGGGGACATGTTCATTGGGTTGTGACCGAATATGGAATGGTAAATTTGTTTGGTAAATCTCTAAAGCAAAGGGCAAAGGCATTGATTGAAATCGCACACCCCAATCATCGTGAGATGCTAGACAAGGCATACTTTAGCCGGTTTGACTGATAAAAAGAGACATTCTTCCTGGATGGGGGAGTAATTGCTTAATCAGTTCTTCATTTTTGCAAGTCTTTCCAGATCTAGTACAGTAATGGTTATGCCTTCACGATCAATTAATTTTTCATTGTGGAAATCTGATAGAGTTCTACTTACCGTTTCGGTAGCCATACAGGCCATGGCTGCTAAGTCTTCCCTGGCAATGCTGAAAAAATCTTTTTTTACAATTTGCTGGTGATACAGGCGAAGAATGGCTCCGGCCATTTTTTTTCTGACTGAATCATAGGCCAGTTCTAGTAGTTGTTCTTCTTTTTCCTGGTTGTCACGAGATAAAAGATGAATGAACTTTCTTGCTACTTCGGGATAAAGGTTGATTAGCTTTTCAATTTCGTCTATGGGGATCAGGCAAAGTATACTATCTTCTATTGTGGTAGCAGTATCGGTATAGGCGCTTTTGCTTAAAATGGCACTGATGCCGAGGTAATCCCCTGTGCTATACATTCCGGTCATGAGTTCACGTCCATCCTGTGAAAGTTTAATGGTTTTAACCTTACCTTGAGTGATCAGGTACAAACCTCTACCATGATCTCCCTCATAGTAAAGCACGTGGTTTTTCCTGAATTCATGGCCTTTATGACCTGCTATGATCTTGGCAAATTCTGCCAGCCCGTCTGTTTTGGAAACCAATACTTTGAACTCCTCTGTTGTGTCTTTATTCTGAAGTTTCTGGTAGGCTTGTTTTCTCAGTCTAACATCGATAGCATTGAGCAGTTCAATGTCATCAAAAGGTTTGGTCAGGTAATCGTCTGCGCCCATCTCCATTCCTTTGCGCAAGTCGTTGTGCTCAGCTTTGGCTGTTAAAAAAATAAAAGGAATGGAGGCTGTTTCTACATATCTGTTGAGCATATATAATACCCCGTACCCGTCAAGTTCAGGCATCATGATATCGCAAAGAATGATGTCTGGAATATGTTTTAAAGCCATTTCTACACCAACCTTGCCATTGTCAGCCTCAAAAACAGTGTATTTAGCCATTTCCAGGATCTCAACTATGTTCCCTCTTATGCCATCGTGATCTTCAATGATCAATATTTTTTTGTTCATGATTGTGGAAATGTGAGGGTAAAAAGCGTACCTCGGTTAATTCTGCTTTTGAAATCTACTTTACCATTCATCAGGTCGGTATATCTGGAAAGTATGCTTAATCCAAGTCCGTTACCAGAGATCTTTCCCGTATTGTGGGCTCGGAAAAATGGTTCACAAAGATGTTTCTGATCTTCAATAGGTATTCCGATGCCATTGTCACAAATTCGGATGGTGCAGTTGTTTTCATTGATTTTGGTGTAGAATTGTATGGAACTTTCTTCGCCAGAGTATTTTATAGCGTTATCAATGAGTATAACGATGCAGTTTTTTAAGAGTGTTTGGTCTAGTGTGATCATCAATTCCGAGCCTCTATGCACGAAAACTATTTTCTGTCTCCCATTTAATGCGATCTGCATCTCCTCAATAATTTCTGCAGCGAATTCCGCCAAATTAAAATGGCTGAATTTGGCCTGTACTTTCCCTGTATCCAATTTTTCGAGGGAAAGGAAATCATTCAGAATTGCAGTAACATTCTGTACAGCATCTTTTATCTTGCTTACATGTTTACCGATATTGGGACTGTCAAAAGGAAGCGCATAGCGTTCAATAAGTGAAGCAGAAAGCTGTACCATACTCAAAGGTGTACGGAATTCATGTGATGCAATGGAAACGAACCGACTTTTAAGCTTACCCAATTCCTGTTCTTTTGCCAGTGATAAGCTCAATTCCTGTTGTGTTTGTTCCAAGGTAAAAACTGTATTATGTAAATTTTCAATAGAGAGGTTCAATTCAGCTTTTGTCTGCTCTAAGGCATCAACGGTTTCCCGAAGGGAAACCGTACGCTCTTGTACCTGATCTTCCAGCGACGTTGCATAATCCTGAAGTTGTGATTCGGCTTCTTTTTCCCTACTCAAGTCATGAATAAAACCAGCATAAACGACCCTTCCAGAGTACCTGACTTCACTGACACCCAATCTAAAAGGAAACTGACTTCCATTTTTTCTCATGCCGGTCAATTCTCTTCCAATACCAATAATGCTGGCGTCACCAGTTTTTTTATAACGAAACAGGTAACCGTCATGATACCCCCGATCAGGTTGTGGCATTAGCATAGATATATTTTTTCCAAGTACTTCTTGCTCGGTATAGTTGAAAAGTTTGCAGGCAGAGGGATTAATGGATTCAATTACCCCTTGGTCATCTATGGTGATCAGACCGTCTATCGCATTGTCGATAATCGCTTTCAGCAAAACGGAATTTTCCATAAAATAGGGTTACAGATCATACTAATCTGTTCTATACCTACAATCTGTAGGCGGTTTTGTTTTAATTATATGGGATGATGATGAGTATCTTCTCTGTAGATGATTCCCATCATTTCCCAGGTTGGCAATTACACGGACCTTTATGCTTTATCTACCAAATAAACAATCCACATTATGGCTATACAAACCGTTAATCCTTTTAGTAACGAACTTATTAAAAGTTTCAAGGAAATGTCTCCGGAAGTGGTGGCGGTCGAAATTTCTATTGCTGATGAAACTTTTCAAAGCTGGCGTAAAACCACTTATGCAGAACGGGCAGATCTCCTACACGGTGTCGCAAAATTGATGCGGGAGCAAAGAGATCAACTATCTAAATTGATTACATTGGAGATGGGTAAATTAATCGCTCAAAGCTATGGAGAGATCGCCCTTAGCGCCGATATTATAGACTATTATGCTACAAATGGGGAAGCCTTCCTAAGTGACCAAAAGTTGGAAACTGAATATGGTGAAGCTTATATTAAGAGCACTCCAATTGGTGTGCTACTTGGAGTTGAACCTTGGAATTTTCCTTTTTATCAGGTCGCTCGTTTTGCTGCACCTAACATTATGGCAGGTAATGTTGTGTTAGTTAAACATGCTTCGAATGTTCCGCAATGTGCATTGGCAATTCAGGAGTTGTTTGCACAGGCTGGTGCACCAAAAGGTCTATATACAAATTTATTTGTCAGCGGAAGCCTTATAGATGATGTAGTAGCTGATCCACGGATTAAAGGCGTTTCTCTTACCGGAAGCGAAACTGCTGGTGCAAGTATTGCCGCTGCTGCAGGAAAATTTCTAAAGAAATCGGTGCTTGAACTTGGCGGTAGCGATGCCTTCATTGTTTTGGAAGATGCGGATCTGGATAAAGCGGTGGATTGGGCCGTTATAGGACGCATGAACAATACGGGCCAATGCTGTGTGGCTTCAAAAAGGATTATTGTACTGGAAGCAGTTGCTGATGAGTTTTTGGATAAATTCAAGGCTAAACTAACTGGGTTAAAGGTTGGAGATCCAATGGATGAGGACACAGAATTAGGCCCTTTAAGCTCAGAAGGAGCAGTTATACAGTTGATTGAACAGGTACAGCGAAGTGTGAGGGCTGGTGCAAAGGTATTGTTAGGTGGTAAACTGATTGATCGAAAAGGTGCATTTATAGAGGCTACCATATTAGGTAATGTTAAACCTGGCATGGCAGCGTATCATGAAGAATTATTCGGACCGGTGGCTTCGTTTTACAGAGTTAAAAATGAGCAGGAGGCGATTGATCTGGCAAACGACTCATCTTTTGGTTTGGGTGGGAGTATTTTTACCAATGATATCGAGCGTGGAAAACGCTTGGCTGAACAGATTGATACCGGTATGGTGTTTATCAATCATCCGACCTGGACCCAGCCTGATCTGCCTTTTGGCGGAACTAAGGGGTCCGGCTATGGAAGGGAATTGTCCAGCCTAGGCATACAGGAATTTGTCAATAAAAAACTGATTCGGATCAGTAATTTAACAGACCCTTTTTAGTCGGCCGGGGTTTTTAAATCTCTGCAGATGATCTATATCATAACAACTGATGATAGCGATCATTAGAAAAGTAAGGATGATGCCTCATCTTTGGATAAATGGCGCGTATGCCACGCTGATGATCACGTATATAACTGATTAAACAATCGATTAACATATTTTTTTAGCACTCAAGATATATGTCATTTACAATAGATAATTTTGATCTTTCTGTTTTTTTTAAGGAGATACCTTGTGTCGTTTTTAGAATTCATGAAGATGAAGGCCGTTTTTCTTTTTCATTTGTCAGCGCTGCAATTGAACGGGAATTGGAATTGAATCCAATTTTATTGATTAACGATATTGAAATATTGTTGGATCTCTTGTCCCAAAAGCATAGGGAATCATTTCTAAGTTCATTGGAAAGCGCAGTACGTCGGTCAATCCCCTGGAAATGGGAAGGCTATTTTAATTTACCTTCAGGTAAGAAAAAATGGATACAAGGTTTGGGCGAAATAAGCCGTTCAAGTAAAACTACTATTGATTGTTTTTTTAAGGATATTACGGCAGAGAAGCACATCTTCGATATGTTTACTGAAACGAGTAAACTCACTAAAACGGGGTCTTGGGAGCTGGATTTACTTACGAATCACCTTTTCTGGTCTGATGAGGTATATGTAATCCATGAGGTTGAACCGAAAATAGTACCGGAGTTAGATCATGCACTTAGTTTCTATTCTGCTGAAGGCAGGGAAATGATCATCAATTTAATCGGAAACGCGGTAAAAAGTGGAGAGTCCTGGGATGTTGAAGTTTCTTTTGTTACCGCCAGAGGTAATGACAGGTGGGTTCGGACATCAGGGAAAGTTGTGTTCGAAAATGGAATTGCAGTTAAACTGCATGGGATAATTCAGGATATCACAGAAAAGCGTCTTTCTGAAGAAATCTTCAGTGTGATCTTTAAATATTCAACTGATGCTCATTTTTTGTTTGGAATAAAAGGGATAATTGACTGTAACGATGCGGCTATTGCGATGTTGAACTGTAGCAATAAAGCGGAATTACTCGCTTGTCATCCGGCAGATTTTTCTCCTAAGTATCAGCCAGATGGTAGGCTTTCAAGTGAAAAGTCTTTGGAAATGGACAACCTGGCCTACAAAAATGGCTATAATCAATTTGAATGGCTGCATAAGCGGGTTAACGGAGAGACTTTTACAGTACTGGTAACATTAAAACCTGTGAACATAAATAGTAAAACTGTACTGTTAACAGTATGGCACGATATTACAGAACAGAAATACCGGACAGAATTAATCAAGCTCAACCAGATATTACTTTCCGAGACCCAGGAATTGACACATAGCGGGAGCTGGGAAGCTGATCTGGTTACGGGCAAGAACTATTGGTCTGATGAAGCCTTCCGTATTTTTGGATTGATTCCAGAAAAGGAAGGACCAAATACCCTGAGTTTTGGAAGAATGATCCATCCTGATGATAAGGAAACTTATAAGAGGGTAGTTCAAAATACAATTGATGATCGAGTGATGTCTGATTTTAATTTGCGTATCATTTTATCTGACGGACAAATCAGGTATATCCGTGCCATAGGTAAGCCGCTTATTAATGAATCTGGAGAAGTGACTAAACTGTACGGTGCTATAGTCGACATAACAGCCCAGAAAAATGCAGAGAATGAGTTGATTATGGCAAAAGATCTCGCTGAACAAGCTGCTACTGCAAAATCCCAATTCCTGGCTACCATGAGTCACGAAATCAGGACCCCTATGAATGCTGTAATTGGTTTTACCAATTTGCTTTTGTTGAAAGATCCCAATCCTGAGCAACTGGAATACTTGAAAGTATTAAAATTTTCAGGCGACAATTTATTGGTATTAATCAACGATATTCTTGATTTTAGCAAAATGGAAGAAGGTAGGGTAACCTTTGAGATGATTGATTTCAGTATACCGGAATTGCTGAAAAATATCCGCCTCTCTTTATTGGAAAAAGCTAAGGAGAAAGGGCTGGAGTTGAAGCTGTCCATAGACGAGGAGTTATCAGAGGCCGTTATGGGCGATCCTGTTCGTCTGGGACAAATCTTAACTAATCTGATCAACAACGCGATTAAATTTACATCTAAAGGCAAGGTCAGCATTTCTGCTTTTTTTGTTAGCAGAAACAAGGTTCAAACCATCATTGATTTTGAGGTGACGGATACTGGTATTGGTATACCGAAAGATAAAATGGAATTCATCTTTGAAAGATTTACACAGGCAAATGCGGATACCAACAGGAAATATGGTGGAACCGGCCTGGGACTAGCTATTACAAAGAGACTTATTGAGCTACAGGGCGGGAATATACAGGTAGAGAGTACGCCTGAGGTTGGTTCCAGTTTTAAATTCGGTTTGAGCTTTAGAAATGGTAGTAATGAGTCAATTATGGCGGGGGAATCAATTCCGGTAAAAGCTTTGAAAAATTTAAAGGGAATTAAAGTACTGATGGCCGAGGACAATGAAATTAATGTAATTTTAGTAAAGCAGTTTATGAAATTCTGGCAGGTAGAATGTGATGTGGTAGGAAATGGTTTGCTTGCCTTACAACAGGTACAACTAAGGGATTATGATATGGTCTTTATGGATCTGCAGATGCCCATTATGGATGGATACCAGTCTGCAACAGCCATCAGAGCCTTGTCCGGAGACAAATTTAAGAGGCTACCAATAATAGCGCTGACTGCTTCAGCCATGTTGGATGTTCAATACAAAGCATTTGATTCGGGTATGAATGATTACATCAGCAAGCCATTCAAGCCCGAAGAACTTTACCATAAGATAGAAATTTACGGCTATGAACCGAAATAACTAACAGATAAACCAGTTGAAACTCCTATTCCTGAACTTATGAAAACACTACTTTTATTAACCGATTTTTCAACTGCTGGAAACCATTCGGCTGAATATGGCTATAACCTTGCAAAAGTTTTGAATGCCAATGTTATTCTATGCAATGCTGTTACTATTCCCGCCCAGCTTTCTGAAGTTGGCGACATAGATTGGCCATTGATTGGATACGATGGCGTTATTGACGATAGTGATGAGGAGCTCAAAAAGTTAAAGAAACATTTTGAACATACAGATCGCAGCTCAGGCTTCCATCCACAGATCAGCACCTTCAACCAAACAGGAAGGCTGGCAGATGTGGTGGAAAATGTAATGCAGAGTTGCAATGCAGACATGGTCGTAATGGGTACTCACAGAAAAGGGATTGCTCATTTTTTGTTGGACAATAATTGTAGAAATATGATTAATGCAACCTCCTGCCCACTGCTCCTGATTCCTCCGCACGCAGTTTTTCGTGACTTTGGTAAAATAGCTTTCGCTACAAATTTTGAATATCCACAGCAAGATATTGAGGATATTTGTAAGCTAATACGGATAGCCAATATATTTCGTTCGGATATTTTGGTAACCCATATACATGCAGCGCATCCTCAAAGTGTAGACCATCAACATATAGTAGATAAACTGCTTACGGGCATCTTTAATAAAGCAAATTATCCAAATATTTTCTATAAATCTGCTGAAAATGAACATATCGGGACGGGACTGAATTTGTTTTGTGAAGACCAGCAGATTGGTTTATTGGTCATGGTCCATCGACCGCATGATTTTTTAGATATTATTTTGAAAGGTAGTCATACACAACAAATGGCGGCAAATATTACCATTCCACTACTTGTTTTACCAGACGGCAACAAATCACCAGCTTGCAAGGCTAGTACTACTTGATCTCTAAGATCTTCATCAGTTTTCATGGGGATGGTGATTTTGGTAGGATTATTTTCAGATGCCGGAAAATTCAGTTTTATTAAGCTCAACAGATTTGATACTACCTTTAAAGTATTCGTAGTCGCCATTGTCTGTATGCCAGGTTGCGCTAAACTTAGTTGGGAATCTGATCCCCTTTTTTAAGATATAATCATTAGCCGTTGCCGTCCATGGGGTCTTTTGATATTTGTTGTTTTTTTTTGCCCGATACCTATCCTGTGTTGTAAATTGTGTGCAGTCACCATGCTCGTTGAAATGAAAAATACCACTTGCCGAAATGCCATTATGATG
The DNA here is from genome assembly GCF_005144565.1 of Pedobacter hiemivivus. Taxonomy (NCBI): domain Bacteria; kingdom Pseudomonadati; phylum Bacteroidota; class Sphingobacteriia; order Sphingobacteriales; family Sphingobacteriaceae; genus Pedobacter; species Pedobacter hiemivivus. Next base: position 145,473 of record NZ_SWDX01000003.1, on the reverse strand, counting down.
GATGATTCCTTTTATATTTGAAGGATCAATAACTTCCCAGGTGATGTATTTTTGCAAGGCATAATGTGGGATAATCATGGTTTCGGCGAGAATAGTCACCAGCTCGGCAGCATCCATTTCTTTTCCTTTTGCGTTACTGATGGGAATCATTTTTAGTAGCTTAACCAGCATTTGTCCTTGTGCGTCTTTATAAATATCAACGGCCTCTAATGGAAATAAACCATACCATTTGATACTCATGTATACTAACCTTACAGGTTCGCTTAGAAAATTCAGCTGGTAACAGCGCATAGAACTCCAATTTGCCTGGGGGCTGAGCCTAAGTATGGTGTCGTTCCATTTAATGTGGGCACATTCTATCTTTTCCTGCCCTGTATAGCCACAACGATGGAAAAATTTTTGCAGCAATTCCGGTAAAGTATTAAAATCGTTTGAAAGGGCAGGGGCTGCATATGCAGAATATTGACCTGCTGAATTGACTGCTTTTAAAAATGTGTGCCTAAGGTTTTCCATTGGAAACAGTTTTTTATGGTTTAAAGTCTAAGAAAATCCATTTCAGGGACGATGACTACAGGACATCTGGCTTTCTTTACCACTTCTTTGATTTCTGTTCCAAAAAGAAAATCATCGTTATTCCTTGCTTTAAATCCGCTCATAACCAACATGAAAATGTCCTTTTTTTCTTCAATAACGCGACATACATTTTCCGATATACCACCACCTTCGCTCAAATAGTCAATTTCAGGTCTGAAATTAGTGGTAGATGTTTTAATACTGTTATTCAAACTATTCAAACGATTCATCTCTTTTTCCAAGTTTGATTTACTAGTTTGTGCTAATGATTGGTAATCATTGATCTGCAGGGACTCAAGTTCTGAGACAGAAATATAGTAGGAGTGAAACAACAGTATATTTGTCTTTAATTGTACCGCTAAAAATAAGGCGTAGTCTGCTGCATTTAATGCGCTTTTTGTAAAGTCAGTGAGTACAATAACTGTTTTTGTATGATCTAAATCTTTCGCAGTTTTCATGGGACACTTATTTTAGTTAAGATGAATGGGGTTTCACAGTAATGAATTGTAGATCAGCAGCCATGGTTTTAGATTTATATACAAAGATTCTGGTAATATTTTGTTATAACCTTGATGGCTATCAGGCTTTTGGATGATGTTCGTCATCAAGACAGTGAAAATAATTAATCCATAAACTATTTATTGAATTTTATCTAAAACGATAAATACTTCTGAACCTGCTCTTGCTGCAATGCTGTTATAGCATTTTTCCATTGTCTTAATGTCAAAATAAGGGCTGAAAATAGCTTTGTACTCAGGACTGGAGCCACCAAATGGAGGACCTTCTCGTTCAAATATTTTATCAAAAAGTAACCCGATTATTTTTCCTTTTTCATGGAGTAATGACGCTGTTTTTTTAGCATATTTTTTTATTTTGTCTGGTAGAATCGCACAAAAAAATGTTTGCTCGATGATTAGATCATATTGTCCTTTATGCCGAAAAAAATCTTCAGCCAATACCTTTATTTGTGAATTGTGCTCAAATTTATGGCGTATTTTTTTAACAGCTTCCGGTGATATATCAATTAAGGTAATATTCGTGAATCCACTCTTTACTAAGTATTCCGCTTCATATGCATTGCCACAACCAGGTATTAATATAGAAGCATTCTTATTGGGATATTGGTCCAGATATTGGCAAATGGCAGGTGAAGCATAACCAATATCCCAGCCAATTGTATTGCTTTGCCATTTCGCATCCCAATATTGTTTGCCGGATAGTTTATCTTGAGATTGTTCAGAATCCTGTTCTGTTGATATGCCCATTGTGTTTAAATCTAATGTTTCAATAACAAGGTTGCCAAGATAAATACTGTTGCTTAAACTTCTTCTATCATCTGCAATAAAAGACATATAGATCTGAAGTTGCATGCCTTTTACTTCTGCAGGCAATTCTAAAAAATCTGTCTCTTCTGTCATGCGTGCGCCAGAAAATAGGTAATATGATTTTCCTGTTTCTTGGGCATAAACCAACAACATTACCCGTGCGCCTCTGTCGCTCCAGTTTAATGAGGTGTTGTAGCTCCAGTTAAAACGAACACCGTTGCCTTCAGCAATCGCCTCTGGATTTAAAGGCAGCTCGATGGTTCCTTGAGTTAAACGTGCTGCAGCGTAGTTAATGCTGATGTCGGGATATTCGCCTTGAACTGCATGTAATAGTTGATAGGATTTAGCTGCATTGTTGGGCGAAATGGGTTTGCCCTGGGCAGCTTCTTCAAAGCCTATTCGAACATAATCCGTCATACTGTTGACGAAATTATTCACTACTTCCATTCTCTTCCTTTGGATTTTTTCTCTTGGGGTTGGGGGAGTGGTACGCTTTCTTTTCTTTGTCCTAACATAAGCTATTCCATATCTTACATAACCCTCTACTGGACCGAGATTACCATTAAAGCCACCCAAAATACCATTCTCAATTCTTGCCATAGTTTTTTGTTTTTTCTAAAAGTATGCACTAAGCTATTGATTGTCAATTCGCATGCTTTTGACTGCTTGCACTTTAAGGCAATTTAATTCACAGTATGTTAACGGATGTTAAGCGGATGCTACTCGGCTCCAGCCGGGCAGTGTCCGAGTAATGTCCGGGTAAATGCCGGGTATAGGCCGGGTTTAAAGGGTTAACTGAAAAGAAACTTTTGAGCTGAAATCCTTAGTTGTAACATTCTTGTTGTGAAACAAAAAGTCTGTTTTTTTTAACAAATGTTAACTTTTTTGATTGGTTGATTTTCTTGTTTTTTGTAAATCACCCTAATGTATTGGCTTTAATCACTTTTAATGATGTGTTGCTGACCATTCATCCCGACGATATTGATTTTGTTGCTAATGCAGAAGTATTTATTGGCAAGTTTTTCTCTGAGCGGATTACCTGGGAAAAATAACTGAGTTATAAAATGAATTATAGTTTCAGGAGCAGGATGAAAAATGGGGAATATGCATTACTGAATCATCAGGCGTTTTTTTTATAAAATATGATATGAGGTCATGTATTTAGATGGCACTTAGATCAAAATAGAATATAGAACCGTTTTCCCCGTCACTGATGATGCCAATATGACTCTGATGTGCTTTGATAATCTCTTGAGAAAGATATAAGCCCATGCCAAAACCGTCTATATTTCGTGCTTTTGTATGATTTGTTCTTGAAAAACGTTTGAACAACCCTTGTTGATTTAGCGGGGAAATACCTATGCCATAGTCCTGGACCGATAGTCGTACATTTTTTTTGCTTTCATCTAATTGTAAGCTGAGGCGAATGGTGTCCGCATCAGGTGAATACTTTGCGGCATTGCTCATCAGGTTGGTTATCGCCTGTGCGATACGTACCCGATCTGCTAATACCCTGACATCGCTTATTTCCTCTAAGATAATTTTATGCTTTGTATTTTCAGTTATTCCAGCCACAATCTCCAGTACGAGTTCTAACAATACAAAAGGTTCTTTGTTTAGGCTAATATTTCCGGCATTGAAGGCGGAGACATCCAGCAGTAGGGAAGTTAGCTTATTCAGTTGGTCAGATTGATGAAGAATGCGTTTGAGAATTTTGTTAACCCGATCACTGCTTTTGCCGTTGAGTTCCAAGCCTAGCAATTGTGTATAAGACCTGATCACGGAAATGGGCGTTTTGAGCTCATGGCTGGCAATGTTCATAAAGTCTTCTTTCGCCTGTTCCAGTTTACGTGCAAAGGTAACGTCCTCAAATGTGAGTAGAAATTGGCCGATCGATTTGAAAGTTTGAAAAACCTTCCGGCTGGAAACTAGTAAAATATGTTCTTCATCGTTTTCTTTTTGAGGGTATATCAGTTCGAGGTTCTCGAAACTGTCATAGCTTTGCATCTGCTGTTTTAGGACTTGAGGATCGAGCGATCGAGAGAGAACCTCGAATAGGTTTATATTTTCAACTTCATGTTTGTCTAGATTAAACAGGTTAAAAAATGACTTACTGGCTGAATTAATACTCAAATCCGCATTTAAAATGAGAATAGGTTCTTTAGAGGTCTCGACAATACTTTGTGCATATTTTCGGGCTTCTAGAAGCTCTTCTTCTGCTTGCTTGCGGTTACTCAGGTTTCTAAGGATCTTGGTAAAACCAATGTGTTTCTGATCATTGTCATATAAAGGAAAAACCAGTCCGCTGGCCCAAAATAAGGTTCCATCTTTTCTTTGATGATAACGTTCATCTTGTCCTCTTCCTTTTTCCATAGCCTCTGTAAATTCATGCTCTGGAATTTCATTTTTGCGATCCTCATCAGTGAAAATGATCCTGGCAGATTGTCCGCATATTTCCTCTTCGATATAGCCCAGTACATTTTCGGCTCCTTTGTTCCAGCTGGTCACAATTCCTTCTTTATCAGTGGTAAATACCCCATAATCTTCGAGGCTCTCCAAAACATTTTTATAAAAATCATAGCTGAAAGGCTGGTAGTTTAATGAGCTCATAGTTGTTTTTTATCAGCGGTATGAAGTGAATGGCCAAAAAATTGTCGATGAAGCGGCAAAATTACCATTTTTATTTGATTTTTTCGGTGAAGCGGAGGTTAGGGTCTTGTAATCTGGATTTCAGTTTATGACAAAATCATTTGACAGTTTGATGTTAAGTTGCAGTAAATGTTTAATTTAGTTTGTTTAAACCCTATTGCCATTGAAACGGATCATCAATAAAGTAAAGGATTATTGGCACTCAGACACCAGCTTTATCACATTATTGGTAATGCTCTTTTTTATGGTATTTATTATGCCTGTTTTGTTGGAGGGAGCTGTAGTAGACATTTTGTTTTTGAATATTTTATTTTTGACACTCTATTTTATTGGCATTTTTTCAAGCGAAGACAAGTGGAATATATATGTATCGTCATTTCTGTTCTTAGCCCATTTGATTTTGCTGATGATTAGATTTGACGATACGCCTAAAGAATACTATTTGCTAGAGCGTTTAGTTGGACTTGTTAATATGAGTTTGTTCATTTTTATTAATGTTAGGTTGTTATTTCGAAATGCAGAACGTAATATTTTCAGAGTGATAGGGGCTGTAAATGTTTATCTCTTATTTGCCTTAATGGGCGCTTTTGCTTTTGAGATTTTAAAAATCCAAACCGGTAAATCGATAGCCGGAAATATTAGTTTGCAAAATAACGATACTGATTATGCAGCTTATATTTATTATAGCTTGGTATCGTTAACTACTGTCGGCTATGGTGATATTTACCCTGATGGAATGGCGTCACGTATGCTTTCAGTTTTGCTTTCGGCAGTTGGTATCCTATATCCTGCTGTAGTTATTGCGAGGTTGGTTACCAATAACATTGTAAGTAACAAAGAGCTTTAATGTTGTTGATTTTTTTTAAATTCACTGGGACGCATTCCATATTTTGATTTGAAGACAGTTGAAAAATAATTAGGAGAAGAAAATCCTACCATATAGGTGATCTCTGCTATGCTATATCTTTCATTGATTAACAAGTATTTTGCTTTCTTCAACCTCCTGTTCATGATGTAGTCCGTTACGCTGCAGTCTAACAGTGCTTTCACTTTTCTATACAACTGTACTCTGGAAATCCCTATTTCCTTACTGATTTCATCTACACTAAAATTTTCATTGGAAAGGTTCTGCTCTACGATTCCCGAAAAGTCATTTATGAATTTTTTGTCCAGACTTTTTGAAATGGGCTGTTTCCCAAAACTGCTGATATCGCTAACATAATGGCTTTTGAGCAGAAAGCGGTTCTTTAACAGACTCTTTACCGTTGCTACTAGATAATCGTAATTAAATGGCTTTACAATATAAGCATCAGCCATACTTTCCATGCCATTAATTTGCTGCTCCAGGCTACCATGAGCGGATAATAGTATAATTGGAATATGTGAGGTCCGAATGTCGGATTTTAGTCTTTCAGTGAGTGAACGTCCCGACGATCCGGGAAGAACCAAATCTGATATGATCAGGTCTGGTACCTGTTCGTATGCCGAAGCTATACCTTTTTCACCTGTGTCTGCTAAGAAAACTTCATAGTCCTCCTCAAACTTATTACCCAGATAATTCAACAGATCATGATTATCCTCAATAATTAATACCGATTGCTGTTTTATGGTGCTCAATGAATCCGGATTTTTAATCTCAGGTGTATCATTTAGCCCGGTTGTATAGATTTTGGCATCTTCATAAAGCACGTCTTTATTAGACTTTCCTCTCAGTTTTTCCTGCTCCGTAAAGTGAGCATCTCCCAATTGAAGACGGATACTGAACTTCGTTCCTTGAGATTTTGTGCTTTCAACGTTAATATTACCATGATGAAGGACCATCAGTTCTTTGGATAAGGATAAACCAAGTCCCGAGCCTTTTGCAGCATTCGTCTGTGCCTGGTAAAAATGCTCGAATACATGTTCAATCTCCTCTGCGGCGATTCCTGGCCCGTTGTCCTTTATAGAGAGAATTACTGATGCTGAATCATGAGTGATATCCACGTAAATGACCCCATTGGCCGGAGTGAATTTTAAAGCATTAGACAATAGATTGAATATTACTTTGTCCAGCATGTTAACATCAAACCATACCTTGATTGTCTGAGCATCTGTAATTAGCCGTATGTCAATATTCTTCTTTTTTGCGCTATACTGGAAGCTTTCCAGAATGTCATTTACAAAACTGACAATATTGTTCTGAGAAACACTCAGGAGCATTTTATCATGTTCAATCTTACGATAATCGATGAGCTGATTGATGAGTCTAAGCAATCGATAAACATTTTTGTGAATAAGATTCAGGTTTTTTTCTGCCGCCGGCTTAATCTTTTCGTTTTGTATAAGATCTTCGAGAGGGGATAAGATAAGCGTAAGTGGAGTGCGGAATTCATGAGACATATTAGTGAAAAAGTTCAGCTTTGCCTCTGTAGCGGCCTCTGCTTTACTCGACATCTCTATCAGTTGGTTACGCTGATTTAATATTTCAATATTATTTGCCTCCAGGTTTTTATTGATTTTCCTGTTTTCTAACAATGCGTAGAGTGCAAGGCCACCAAAAACCACCGAAAGTACAAGGGTGATTACGATTATATTAAGTACGATCTGCTGGTTTTTAAAGAGTATCTTTTGTTCTTCCAATAAACTTCCCTGACGTTCAATATCTTTCTGCTGGCTGCTGAATTTGTTCCATTGGAGTTTCATAAGATCAACATTTGTTGAATCGATGACGAGGGACTGCAAAATATTTTCTTTCGAAAAAGAATCCTTGTTTAGGATCTTAAATGCGGTGGTAATGGCCTCTTTACCTCCGGTCGGATAAAGCACACTAGCCGTTAAAATTTTACTGCTTACCATCTCCAAACCTCCTCCTTTCCCCGGTAATGCATCAATCCCGATTACTTTGATCCGTTTTTTCAACTGAAGGGTATTCAAAATTTTCCTACTTCCTGAGGCCATCTGGTCATTATGTGCAAAAACGGCATCTACATTTATCAAAGAACTTTTGATTTTAGTTAACTGCTCCTCCGTATCTTTTTTTAGCCAGTTTCCATAAACCTGATTTGTAATGCTAATGCCCGGATACTTTTTTAATCCCTCAATGAATCCCCGTTGCCGCTCAATTGTAGGAGAGGAACCAGGAAGTCCCATAACCTCAACTATGTTTCCTTTCCCTTTAAGGGCTTCTCCCGCGTACTCGCCTGCCATTTTTCCGATCTGGAAATTGTCTGCACCCACATAAGCGGTATAAGCTGAAGAGGCTGTCTTCCTGTCAATGATAATTACAGGGATACCCTTGTTGTATGCTTCTTCTACGATGGGGGTTAGGGGCTGCGCCTCATTTGGGGATATAATCAAAATATCAATCCCTTTATTGATCATTTCTCGTGCCTGTTTTTCCTGAACTTTACTATTGCCATTCGCATCCGTATAGGTCAGTTTCGCCCCCGGATGCAAAGACAGCTCCATTTTTATTTCTTCGAGCATGGTTTTTCGCCATAAGTCCGAGCCAATGCATTGAGAGAAGCCAATAGTATATATAGGATTTTCCTTCTGTTTTTCACAGCCTGAAAGTGTGAAGGCCAAAAGAAAAAGTAGGATAAAGCCTTTAAGCGGACAAAATGTGGTTTTCATGGTACTATTTCAAATTCCAGAGCAGAATAGCAGAATTAAGCAATTGGTTAATGATTCTGCGTAGAGAATTAATTTAAATATATAGAAAAGGCTGCGATAACTAAAATTCGCTCAAGCCTGATCTGGTTAACGTTCAATTATTCATGTATCAAAACCATAGTTTTTCTGTTTCAAAATTGAAAGTGTAGGAATTTTAAGTGTAATCATTATTTGTAACTACTTGATTTTTAACATATTGATGTGTTTCTGAAATTTGTAGTTTTTAGAAACGATTTTGATGTTTTTCTTTTTCTGATTGATCTAATTTGCAATCGTTAACCAATATAAACTTTGAGTATGAAAAAATATTCCGTCCTGGCTTGGTCCATGGTCGTAGCCCTCGGAGGCTTTCTTTTTGGATTCGATACCGCAGTTATTTCCGGAGCGGAAAAATCAATCCAGCAATTTTGGCAATTATCATCTTTTGAACATGGTTTTACCATTTCTATAGCACTTATAGGAACAGTAATTGGTTCTCTTATTGGCTCAAGGCCTTCTGATCATTTTGGTCGTAAAAACACTTTGTATTTTGTTGCCATCACTTATTTACTTTCTTCTATAGGTACTGCATTGGCAGGTGATTGGTCTGTTTTTCTTACATTCAGATTTCTTGGTGGACTGGGTGTTGGCATATCGTCCGTGACCGCACCTATATATATATCTGAAATCTCTCCTGCACATAAAAGAGGACGACTTGTTGGTTTATTTCAGTTCAACGTTGTTTTGGGGATTCTGATTTCTTATTTGTCAAACTATCTGATTAGTCAGGGTGGTGAGTCATCCTGGAGATGGATGCTTGGCGTGCAGGCATTTCCTTCCTTGCTCTTTTTTGTGCTGATCTATTTTATACCGGAAAGCCCAAGATGGTTGGTATTAAAAAAGGGAGCTACTGAAAGTGCTTTAAAAATACTTAAGGTTATCAATCCACTCAATTGTGAAGAGGAACTCGCCGCTATTCAAAATTCTGCCCTTAAATCTTCTTCAGGAAACGACGAAAGTCTTTTCACCAAAAAATATAGTACTCCTGTAATGCTGGCGATACTTTTTGCATTTTTTAACCAGGTTTCTGGGATTAACGCAATCATATATTATGCACCAAGGATTTTTGAAATGGCAGGACTTGGAGCTCACTCTTCCTTGCTTTCAACAGTAGGGATTGGTATGATCAATTTTATTTTTACTTTGATTGCCATCAATTTTATCGACAGAATTGGCAGAAGGGTACTCATGCTGGTAGGCTCCTTTGGATTGATTGCTTCTCTTTTCCTTGTTGGATTTACCTTTTATACCGAGAATTTTTCGGGCTTTGCAATCCCCGCTTATATTATGCTATTTATCGCATTTTTCGCTTTTTCACAGGGAGCTGTCATCTGGGTTTTCATCTCCGAGATTTTTCCGAATTCTGTTCGTGCAAAAGGTCAGACGCTTGGTAGCTCTACGCACTGGATCATGGCGGCAATTATCGCATTTTGTTTTCCATACCTGGCAGAAACACTGGGCGGGGCAACAACGTTCTTCTTCTTCGCAGCCATGATGCTACTTCAGTTGCTTTTTGTTTGGAAGCTAATGCCGGAAACCAAAGGCAAATCATTAGAACAGATAGGTACTAATTTAGTCATGCATTAATTAGATATGGGTATGAACTTTTCAGAAATAAAATCGGTGGTATGTTTTGGCGAGATTCTTTGGGATAATCTCCCGGATGGAAAAAGGCCGGGAGGTGCTCCGATGAATGTGGCCTACCACCTGCACAAGTTAGGCTTGCAAAGTCATTTGATCAGTAGTATCGGAAATGACGAGGCTGGGAAAGCGCTATTGGACTTCTTAAACAGGATAGGTGTAGGATCCAATTGGGTACAAATCGATGATAACCATGAAACCAGTCAGGTACTGGCCTCCATCAACGAGGAAAATGAAGTGAGTTATGAGATTGTAGCACCGGTCGCTTGGGATTATATCAAGTGGGAAGAAAAAATGCAGGAATTGATCAAAAAATCTGATGCATTTGTGTTTGGAAGTCTTGGTTCCAGAAATGAGGCTTCTCGCGCTACATTATTTAGAATGTTGGATCATGCCCGGTACAAGGTTTTTGATGTGAACTTAAGAGCACCACATTACAGTCCTGAATTTGTGTCGGATTTACTTAAACGCGCTGACATGGTCAAAATAAATTCAGCGGAACTCGGCATGATTGCGGAATGGAACGGCATTTCTTATTCAAAGGAGTTGGACTGTATTGAATCCATTTTCAGCAAGTTCGGAATGAATGAAATTCTGATCACCAAGGGACCCCATGGTGCAACTTATTATAATAAAAACCTGACCTATGAATATCCTGCTTATAGTATCAGTGTGGCAGATACCATAGGAAGTGGTGATTCTTTCCTTGCTGCATTTCTAGCCATGAAGCTGGCAGGGGAACCATTGGAGGTTGCTTTAGATTATGCCGTAGCAATGGGTGCATTTATTACAGCGCAATCAGGAGCCTGTCCGGAATATTCAAAATTTGATTTTGACAGATTTCTCTGGAAGCGGAAATGGTGTGCATGAGAAAATTTTTAGCATAAAAAAATAAACCAATTATAAATTTAAACCGATATTATGAACAAAAAAGGTACTTCGCTACCCTAACAGCAGGGAAATTTTCGCGCTCAAACTAACCAAATAGGGATATGGCGTTGCTATAACTGTCACATCTTACCATTCACAACTAATTAACAAGGAAATGAAAATAAGATATTTTCTAATACTCCTGATGACCTGCCTCTTTTATCAGAACCTGAGCGCACAAAACAATATAACGGTTACCGGAACGGTAACAGACAACAAAGGCGAGACATTGATTGGTGTCGGCGTTTTACTCAAAGGGACCAAAACCGCTACCAGCACAAACAACCAGGGCCAGTATTCGCTTCCATCTCAGGAAACAATCCCGTATTGGTCATCTCTTACCTTGGATTTACAAGCCAGGAAATTACAGTAAACAATAGAACAAAAATTGATGTGACTTTGGAACCGGATTCAAAAAATCTTGAAGAAGTTGTAGTGACGGGATATCAGACGCAGAGGAAGAAGGATTTAACAGGTGCGGTCTCTGTAGTTAACATGAAAGATGTTGAAAATATCCCAACGGGGAACATCATTTCAACGTTGCAGGGGCGGGTACCAGGTGTTAATGTAACCAATAATGGAACGCCCGGAGGCGTGGGTACAGGAATTGGCATCCGCGGGATCACGACTATTAACAATGGTACGCCATTGTATGTGATTGATGGTGTTCAGACGCGTGATAACATCGCGACCTTACTGAATCCCAATGATGTGGAGTCTATCCAGATTCTGAAAGATGCAGCTTCAGCTTCAATTTACGGTACTCAGGCAGCCAATGGGGTAATCATAATTACGACTAAAAAAGGTAAAAAAGATCAGCTGACGGTCGATTTTGACGCCCAGCGAACTACCCAGACCTATCATACGGGGATAAAAATGTTGAATGCCCAGCAATGGGGTGAAAGCTATTGGACCGCCTATAAAAATGATGGTGTCAAGCCAAACCATGATTTATATGGAAACGGTGATGTTCCAGTAATTCCCGAGTTTATTGATCAAAAGAAAACCATCCGTTCCGGCGACACGAATTGGGCAGATCAGGTTTACAAAACTGCGGTTTTGCAAAGCTATAATTTAACGGTGGCAAAAGGTTCCAAAAACGGTGCTTCCATTTTTTCAATGAACTATTTCGATCAGGATGGATTGATCAAATACACGAATTTTACACGTATCAATGGGCGCTTGAATTCTGACTACAACTTTCTGGATAACCGCTTAAGAATCGGACAGAACCTAAACTTGAGTAAATGGAATGAAAAAATTAAACCCGGTGGTATTGAAGAACTCGCCATCGCGCAACACCCGATCATTCCCGTGTATGATATTAACGGGGGCTACGCAGGTCCGACCCAGGGCATAGGGGATAAACCCAACCCTGTTAGACTCCTGGATCAGATCCGGGACAACAGGAGTCAGCAGTGGCGTATTTTCGGAAACGTGTACATTGAGGCTGAACCAATTAAAAATTTGATCCTGAGGTCTAATTATAGCATTAATTACAGAAACGGTTTTGGTTCCAGTTTTGAACCAAAATGGAGGGAAGGCGATCGCGCGGTTGATAAAAATATACTAAATACCTCGTCAGACTATAATCAGGACTGGATATGGTCGAATACCGCCAATTATACCCTTGTTATAGACAAACACAACATTAATGCGCTGGCAGGTATTGAATCCAAGGAGAGCATCAATGAATCACTAGGGGCAAAAAGAGAGAATTTTATTATCGAAGCCTTAGATTATCGTTACATCAGTGCAGGAGACGGTGCCCAGACCAATGCTGGTATTGCATCACGTACGGCTACAAATTCTGTTTTTGCTAAACTGAATTATGCTTACAATGATCGCTACCTGCTTTCCGGTACCGTAAGAAGGGATGCTTCTTCCAGGTTCGGTAAGAACAACAATGCTGCGGTTTTTCCTGCTGTATCGGCAGGATGGAGAGTTAGTGAGGAAGGTTTCATGAAGAAGCAAAGCCTGATATCCGATCTTAAACTGCGGGTAAGCTGGGGCCAGAATGGCAATGACCTGTTAGATAATGAAGCCACTTATACTAAATATTCTACAAACCTGAACATGGGGGGCTATGATATATCCGGTATCAACCGGGGGACAATTCCAAATGGGATTATTAAGGATAGAACAGGAAATCCAAATATAAAATGGGAAGTAACTACCCAGACTAATTTTGGTATGGACCTGGCGATGTTAAAGAGCCGATTGAACCTGACATTAGATTATTATATCAAAAAAACCGATGACATGCTGATTGACCGTCCTTACATCGGTATTATTGGAGAAGGTGGTGCTATGGCCTATAACGGCGCTTCTTTGAGTAATAAAGGCTTTGAAGCGATTGTAAACTGGAGAGATGAAATAGGGAAAGATTTTAATTATAGCCTGACATTCACAGCAACGGCTTATAAAAACAAAGTGACCGCTGTACCTGATGACATTTACTATACTTATGGTGGCGGAAACGGACAGGACAAGACGATCGTGGGACAGCCCTTGGGCTCATGGCTGGGTTTTAAGACAAACGGAATTTATCGTACACAGGAAGAACTTAATGACGGCATTAACAAACCGGGAAAAGGTTTGGGACGGATACGTTATGTAGATACCAATGGTGATCATTTGATCAACGATAAGGATATGGAGTGGTTGGGCTCAGATCAGCCTAAGTTTATTGGGGGATTGAATGTTGCCCTGGGTTACAAGGCCTTTGATTTTTCTTTCTTTGTTAACGGAATGGTGAGGGATGCTTACAACAACTCAAAATTCTATACGGATTTCTTCCAGTTATGGACAGGTAACCATGGTACAAGGCTATTGGAAGCATGGAACCCTACCAATAACTTCAATTCGGATATTCCCGCTTTAACAGCTGTAAACTTAAATGATGAGGCCAGAACTTCTCAATATTTCATAGAGAACGGTTCTTACCTGAAACTGAAAAATGTTCAGTTGGGTTATACACTGCCTAAAGCATTGGCTGATAAGGTAAAACTAAGAAACCTGCGTATGTACATCCAGGGGCAGGATCTGGTTACAATTACGAAATATAAGGGCGCTGACCCTGAGGGTCTTGGTTATCCATATCCATTGCCAAGGACCTTTACTTTAGGATTGAACTTTGGATTTTAACCGATCAACTTAACCTTAAAAATCATGAAATTTAAATACATAATATTTGCGGTGCTGGTTGTATTGACCTCTTGCAAAAAAGATTTTCTGGATAGCAAACCGAAAGGAAAGCTAAGCGATGAGTTACTGAATTCACCAAGTGGGATTGAAGCCCTTTGTATTTCTGCTTATGCCGCCCTCGCAGGTCCGGAAGGAAGCGATGGAACTTTTCTCTCGCCTACAACTAACTGGGTGTATGGCGATGTGCGCGCAGAGACTGCCTATAAAGGGGGCGGGGGAATTGGTGATATCAGCGAATTTAACCAGTTTGAAACTTTTACAGCAGTATATGCTTCGAACGGATTATTAGACCGTAAGTGGTTTAGTCTTTACCGGAGTGTACAGCGTGCCAACAATGCAATCCGCAGGTTAAATGCCGTAACTGAAGCCGAAGTCCCACTAAAGAACGTGAGGCTGGGAGAAATGCGCTTCTTAAGGGCACACTTCTTTTTTGAACTCAGCCGTCTGTTTAATAAGATCCCTTACTTTGATGAAAATGTAGATATCGCAGATTACCCTAAAATATCTAATGTACAATTTACCCGGGACCAGATCCTGGAGAAAATTGCTGCTGAGTTTGCTGCAGCCGCTGCATTGCTTCCACCAAAGCAAACAGAGGCAGGGAGGGCTACTAAATATGCTGCATTTGCTTACCAGGCCAAAGTAAACCTATACCGGGCTTATAAACAGAATCCCGACAATACGGTTGCGAGCGTTGATCAGAACCTATTGAATGATGTGGTTACCCAATGTGATGAAGCGATTTCTAAGGGAGGTTACGATCTGCTCCAGGACTTTCAGCAGCTTTCTATGGGGGAATTTGACAATAGTGTGGAATCTGTTTTCGCTGTTCAATATTCAATCGCAGATGGTACCGATCTTGGCCGTATCAACTGGAGTAATCTGCTGAATGTCCCACGTGGACCGGCATATGGTGGTGATGGATTTTTTCAACCAAGCCAGAATTTAGTGAATTCCTTTAAAACTGATAGTAAAGGTGTTCCTATACCAGACACTTATAACAATACAAATCTGATGACCGTGGCAGACGGTTTGGCGATGAACGTAGACCCACGACTGGATTTTTCGGTGGGACGTTTGGGTATTCGCTGGAAAAATTATGCGGTAGCACCTTATGGTCCTGATTGGGTGCGTGAGCCTGCTACCTATGGTTATTATTCCAATAAAAAGGCGCTAGTTTCTCCCGAATCTCCATATATGGTCAAAGGATTTCCATGGGGAGGTTCATCACTCAATTTTCATATTATCAGGTTCGCCGATGTGTTGTTATGGAAGGCTGAAGCCCTGATTGAACTGAATCGTCAGGATGAAGCACTACCATTGATCAACAGGGTAAGGGCAAGGGCTAAAAATAGTAAGTATGTAACTGCGTTCAACTCGGCAAATCCAGCTGATTACGCCGCTAAATATACCATCGATACCTATAAACCTGGGGAGAACTGTACCTGGACAAACGCTTATGCCCGTACTGCTTTGCGGTTTGAACGCAAACTTGAACTGGCCCTTGAAGGGGAGCGTTTCTTTGACCTGGTACGTTGGGGAAATGCGGATCAGGTGTTGAATACGGAGTATTTTGCAAAGGAAAAATTATTGCGTACTTACCTGCAAAACGCACAATTTGTAAAAGGTAGAGATGAATATTTCCCGATCCCACAAGCTCAGATCAATTTTTCGGCAGGGCTTTATAAACAAAATCCGGGTTACGCCCCACAGTAGTATTTCAATAGCCATGCAGATCGTCTCTAAACATCTGCATGGTTTTATTCTTAACTCAAAAAAATGAATATGAAATTTAAGCTGTATTGCTGGTTTAGACTGATGGTCTGTGCTACATGTTTTCTTTGTACAGGTTTGCAGGCATCGGCACAACACTGGAGCTTTGACGGGGAAAACCCTTTAAAAGCGGATAAAAAAAATGATGTACTGGAATTGAAAAATGTTAGGAATCAGATCGAATTAACTGCCGGGGTTATTGGCAAGGGTTTAAGAACTGATGGTTATAGCACTTCATTACGAACAGAGATCAGACCGAACCAAAATGTCTCGGCCTGCTCCGGCTGGTTCGCGCTTGAATCATTCCCGACAGATACGGCAGCCTTTTTTGCCTTAAAAGACCGTCGGACCGGGATTTCTATTTCCGTTGGCGTAAATAGGTTCGGCGAAATTGTAATTGGTAAGGGAAACGGCAAGGACTTTTCTTATCTGCCTACCGGACATTTTGTTAAAAAGTTCAGCTGGCTCAACATTGCATTAGGTATGGGATCAGCAGACCGTGGGGTCTGGATAAACGGGCAGAAACTCAAAATCAATATGTCCCTAATCAATTTTCCAGCTAAGGCCGGTGAAATTTTGATAGGAAAAGACTTTCGGGAAAACCTATTGGGGCAGATGGATTTGACGGCGATTAATGGAATAATAGATGAACTGAGGCTTTGGAACAAACCGCTTCCCATTAAAGAACTTCAAAACGAAATTGCTGTTTTAGCAAAGAAAGTTCCTGTACTGGCCATTCCAGCGGAACGTTTTAAAGATGATTTTAGCCGTCCAAAGTATCATTTAATGCCTGCTGCGAATTGGACTAACGAGACCCATGGCTTGATTTTCTATAAAGGCAGATACCATATCTTTAACCAAAAAAACGCTTCAAATCTTGCACTTAGACAAATCAACTGGGGACATTTTAGTAGTCCGGATCTGGTTAACTGGACCGAACATAAACCTGCGTTAAGTCCTGAAAGAGGGTATGATGAAAACGGGATATGGTCTGGGCATGTCATTCTTGATGATAAGGGAATCCCGATGATCAGTTATACGGCGGGAGGGCCAAAAATGGGGATCGCCCTTGCTTTTCCAAAAGATTCTACCCTTAACGATTGGATAAAGTATAAGCAGAACCCGGTTATTCCAGGTCAGCCTGATGGGTATGGCAGGACGGATCTAAGGGATACCTATGTGTGGAAAGAAGGGAATAAGTGGTATATGGTTGTTGGCTTCGGTGTAAAAAAGGATGACGTAGAAAAGGGAGCTTTGCTCTTATACAGTTCACCCGACCTGAAAAACTGGAATTTTCTGCATACCCTTTTCGAGGGTAATCCGGATTTGGACAATTCCGGGATCTTCTGGGAAATGCCTGTATTTAAGAAAATAGGTGATAAATATGTACTGCTGGTTAACAAAGTTCCTCATAAGGGTGTTCCAGCCAGAGCACTTTACTGGGTAGGTAGTTTCGTAAATGAACGTTTTGTTCCGGACAACCCAATGCCTAAGAATTTAGAGGTAATCAACAGATTACTTTCGCCTTCTGTAACTGAGGATAAAGACGGAAGGATCTGTGCAATTGCTATCATACCTGATGAGATCAGTGGAGAGGCAGCATACAATCAGGGATGGTCACATCTTTATAGTTTACCAAGGGTTTGGAATTTAACGGATGGAACATTAAACCAGTCGCCGCATCCGGCACTCCGGTCTCTGAGAGTAGCTAACAGTAATTTTTTTGACGCTACGGTCGCTAACCATCAGTCGGTTAAGCTCTATTCGGGCCATCAACAATACGAAGTAGTGGCACAGGTTAGGCCAAACAAGTCGAAACAATTTGGTTTTGTTTTGCATAAAAATCCTGATGGTTCGGAGTATACAAAGATATATTATGATGTAGATGCAAAAGAGCTGGTTGTGGATCAGCGTCATTCCAGTACTAAAAAAGGAATACCATTACGCATCAAAAAAGATGCTTTCGCGCTGGATACAAGCAAACCCGTCGGGTTCCATGTTTTTGTTGATGGCTCTGTAGTGGAAATTTTTATCAACGATCAACATGCATTAACCACGAGGATATTCCCATCTAAAGAGCAAAGTAACCAGGCCGAAATTTTTTCTGAGGGAGATAGCATTCAGATAAAGGCCGAAGTATGGGCAATCAGGCCTGCAGTAATAAATACGGATTTCTAAGAATAATCAGATGAAAGAAATAATCAAAAAATATTTATTGCCGTTATCAGGTTATATGCTTTTCCTGCTTTATGGAGGAATTGCTACAGCCCAAAATAATGGAACGACTACTTATTCAGAACCCTACCGTCCGCAATTTCATTTTAGTCCACAAAAAGGATGGATAGGAGATCCCTGCGGATTTACCTATTATCAGGGTAAATACCAGATGTATTGGTGGGGAAAGGTGATTTCTGATGACCTGGTTCATTATAAAGAAATATCTCCAAAAGTAATGACAGGCGATGATGGCAGCATCGGTTATTTTACCGGCTCTACACTCATAGATAAAGAGAATACTGCTGGTTTCGGCCCGAATGCTTACGTTGCGGCTTACACCATTTTTAATAAGCAAAGTAAAAACCAATCGCAGGGGATTTCCTATAGCAAGGATGGTGAGACCTTTCATTATTATAAAGGTAATCCGGTGTTGGATATTGGCAGTACTGAGTTTCGTGACCCGACGGTTTTCTGGCATGCCTCATCTAAACAATGGGTGATGGTTGTTGCGAAAGCACTGGAGAAAAAGATTAAGTTTTATGGATCAAAAGATTTAAAATCATGGAACTGGTTAAGTGATTTTGGCCCTGCCGGCGCTCAGGAAAAAGCTTGGGAATGCCCCGATTTATTTCAATTACCGGTTGATGGGAATGGTAAGGATAAAAGGTGGGTAATGGTTGTTTCTATTGACTGGGCACGAGAACAATACTTTATAGGTGATTTTGATGGTAAAACTTTTACGCTGGCAGCCGATCATCCAAAAGAGGCTTTGTATGTAGACCAAGGGCTGGATTTTTATGCATCAAGAACTTTT
This sequence comes from Pedobacter hiemivivus, assembly GCF_005144565.1. Lineage (NCBI taxonomy): Bacteria > Pseudomonadati > Bacteroidota > Sphingobacteriia > Sphingobacteriales > Sphingobacteriaceae > Pedobacter > Pedobacter hiemivivus. The sequence goes on along the minus strand of NZ_SWDX01000003.1, from coordinate 126,654 downwards.
CAGGATTACGACGGAACCTTGAAGACTACACCTTCCATGGGCTGGATAGCTACCTGGGATTATGCGCAGCTTGTGCCCTCCACCTGGGGCAAGGGATTTTGGTCTATTGCTCGTAACCTGGAACTTAAAACCTATCCAGAGGGGCTGCGGTTAGTACAACAACCAATTGATGCCCTTAAACAGCTTAGGGGCAAAATTCATTCCTCTGTCTATCAGCTCCCGGAAGGAACCAAGCCACTAAAGGTTTTTAAACCTTCCGAAAATGTTTACGAACTAGAAGCCGTTTTTAATACCAGTATGCCCAATGTATTCGGTTTAAACCTCTGCGTTGGAGAAGGTCGAAAGTTAGGTGTATCTTATGATACCGAAACAGGCCTGTTAACGATAGACCGAACAAACTGTGCTAAAGAGAAAATTGAAAAATTTGCCAGAAGGACCAGCGCGAAAGTCGTGCCTGTAAATGGTAAGTTGCGTATGCATTTTTACGTAGACAAATCAAGTATTGAACTATTTACCAATGATGGAAAAGAAGTGTTTACACTGTTGACTTATCCAGGAGAAATGCAGACAGGCATCGAGACTTTTGCCAGAAATGGAGGTACTGAGGTAAACCTGAAAGCATGGAGCCTAAAATCGGTATGGTAATGAAAGATCATAGGAGTAAAAATTAACACACATCAATATGAACCGTAAAATTTTAATGATAGCTTTTTTAAGTGTACTAACGATAGGAAGTTCTCTCCGAAACGTAGTAAAAGCCCAGCAGCAAATAGTTGTAGGAGCTGAACAACACCGTCCGCAATTCCATTTTTCTCCGAAGGAGCATTGGATGAACGATCCAAATGGAATGGTTTATTATAAGGGTGTCTACCACCTTTTTTATCAATATTATCCCAAAGGCACGGTATGGGGTCCAATGCACTGGGGGCATGCAACCACCAAAGACTTTTTCCATTGGCAGGAAAAACCCATTGCACTGTTTCCCGATAGCCTGGGTTATATTTTCTCGGGAAGTATTGTAGTGGATGAACAAAATACTTCTGGACTTGGTAAAAACGGAAAAGTACCTCTGGTTGCCATATTTACACATCACGATCCTAAGTTGGAAGCGAAAAAGGTAAATACATTTCAGAACCAAAGTATTGCTTACAGTTTGGATGAAGGTAATACCTGGGAGAAGTATTCAGGAAATCCAGTTCTTCCCAATCCTGGTATCACAGATTTTAGAGATCCTAAGGTGATGTGGTACGAGGCAGGAAAGAAATGGATAATGACCCTGGCAACAAAAGACCGCATTACCTTTTATTCCTCTAAAAACCTAAAGGAATGGAAGAAAGAGAGTGAGTTTGGGAATGATTTGGGTGCCCACGGTGGGGTATGGGAATGCCCTGATCTTTTTCCGATGGAGCATAATGGTAAAACTGTTTGGGTACTGCTGGTGAGTATTAATCCTGGAGGACCAAATGGAGGTTCTGCAACTCAATATTTTACCGGTAATTTTGATGGCAGTACGTTTATACCAAACTCAAAAGCAGAAAAATGGCTGGATTATGGCACTGATAATTATGCTGGTGTAACCTGGTCAAATACGGGTAAAAGAAAAGTATTTATAGGCTGGATGAATAATTGGCAGTATGCAAATCAGGTACCTACAAAAAAATGGAGAGGAGCTGCTACAATCGCCAGAGATTTGGTATTAGATCAGATAGCAGGAGATTTTTATGTGCGTTCTGTTCCGGTAAAAGAAATGAATGCATATCTCAAACCAGTTTCTAAAAAACAGGCTTTAACGCTTAATAAAGAAATTGATCTGTCTGCTTATACTAAAGATCTAAATGGACGGATAAAGCTGGATTTCGGTTTCAATACGCTGAACAGTATGGAAATTGCCCTGAGCAACAAAGAAGGGAATAAACTCTTAGTCGGATACGACACTAAAACGAAAACGTATTATATTGATAGAACCAATTCGGGTGCATCTGATTTTGAAAAAGGATTTGCTAAAAAGCACACCGCACCGAGAATAGCCAAATCTGAGTCTGGCAAAATCAGTTTGATACTCGACGTTGCATCTGCCGAACTTTTTGCTGATGATGGTTTAACAGTCATGACGGACATCTTTTTTCCAGAGCGTCCGATTGACCGTATAAAAATATCAGGAGCGGGAAAGCAAAAGTTAACCAACCTGGCAATTTCATCAATCCCGAGCTTTAAATAAAAAATCAAAAACACCCAAAATCTCTACTAAGGGGAGCATTCGAAACAAATTGATCTAAATCAGCTATTTTCTTCAAATCATCATAAAAATTTTTTGAGTTCAGTCCATTTGCGCTTCAAAAAGCTTCTAGTGAAAACTAGGAGCTTTTTTGATTTTAGGCCTATTCCTTAATAGCAATAATTGCGGATCAATCCAAAAATTTATGAACCCTAAGGATATTATGCTTTTATGTATCAGATTTGGAGGACTCCAAGTTCATAGTCAATAAGAAGCTTATGATATGTCCCAGTTCAAGAGGGGGATGGTTGCTGTTAATGATAGGATAACTTGGATTTTGAAAATGGTAAAATTGGGTCAATGAAACTGTTTTTTTAGTATACTCGATAATTTCAATTCGAAATTCCAGTTTGTTTTGCATTTATTGACTTTACCCAATTCTGATAAATAGGAAACCAAACACGGTCCCCATTTGAACCATTGCAAAGCATTATTATGCCACTTTTGGTAGATAAATGCATAAACATTGCGGCACTCCAACCTATGTTTTCACCAGTGTGTCCAATTGTTCGAAAACCTTCATAATTCATGAAACGATATCCAAGACCACTTTCTCCTTCGTTAGAAAATGGTAGAACAGGTTGTTCCATTAGTTGTATAGTTTCTGGCTTCAAAACTTTATTTAATTGCGAGGGATTCTTTGTAATAGATAACTCGGCGAAATGAGCTAAGTCTAAAACAGTTGTTTGTAGCCCTGCAGCAGCCTGCTCTGTAAATATTCTATTCTTTATTGGAGATCCTATGGTATCATAAGCAGTTGCAGAATTAGACATCATTTCTTCTGTCCATTCATAATTAGTATGCATTAAGCCTAGAGGTTTGAAGACATATTTTTTCATATATGCTGCAAAGTTTTTCTTCGTATTCTCTTCAAGTAGTAATTGGGCAAGCGTGTAACCACCACCAGAATATTCCCATTTCGTTCCTGGCTCGTTTATCAGGCGTACACTTTCCCCATTCCTCTTAGTTTTCCCTTCGAGAGATTCTTCTAAAGTCAGCAATTTGGTTCCTTGCTCAAAGCCTCCATAGCCATGCACCGAAAGACCAGCTGTATGACTGAGAATGCGTCGCAATGTAACTTTTGATAGGTTATATGGGGATGGTGGGATTGTCCAACGCGTTAAAGATTGATTAACGGGAGTATCTAAATTGATGAGCCCTCTTTCAGTCAATTGCATAAGCCCCCATGCAGATACTACTTTTGAAACAGAGCCAATATTAAAAATTGTATGTACTGTTACAGGTTTCTTATTTGCCACATCAGCATATCCGATACATTGTATCCATGCAATTTTTCCATTTCGGATAACTGCTACGGCTAACCCAGGAACAGTTTCCTTTTTGGTTAATTCCACACCCAACCTTTCAATTTCTTTATAAAGGAAGTCGGATTTTTCAGGTGTATTATTTGCTTTTATTGCCAGTGTTCCATTTTTTGTTGATGAACACGAAAAAAGAATCGGCTCATTCGAGTTTTATTTTTAGCCTTTAATCAGAGCCAAATTAATAAAAAAAAGCTTGAGTTAGCGCGAGACAAATCCTATTTAAAGAAATTAGTAGTTATTTATTTTATATTTAAGGAAATATGTTTAAATAATGAATAAGATATATTACTGTCTGGTAGGTTTTGTTTGCTTGGGTAGCTGGACTGCAAATGCTCAGCTAAAATCTGATCGTAAAAATAATACGTTATATACAGCCGGCCACGCTGGCGCTTTTATCGGGGGATTGTATGATGCATTTGCTCCCTACAACAAATTAATGAAACATGGTGATTTTGGCTTGGGTGCTCCTGATAAGCTAGATGGAGAGCTGCTCATTCTCCATGGGAAAATATATCAGACACAATCCAATGGTAAAACTTTCGAGATACCTGATACTGGTAGTACACCATTTTCGGTGGTTAATTTTTTTCATGCAGACAAGGTTCTAAAGGCCTCTGTTCCTATGGATAAGATGCAGTTTTATGCTTATTTGGATAGTGTAATGCCTAACCAAAATGGAATATATGCCATTCGCATCAAAGGTGTATTTAATAGTATAAAAACCAGAGCCTTTCCTCCGGTTACGAATAAACCCTACGCGCCTTTAGCACAGCTATTATCTTTACAACAGTTTTTTAACTTTAGTCATATTAGTGGAGATTTAGTTGGATACCGTATTCCAGCATACATGGAAGGACCCAATATTACCGGGTATCATTTTCACTTCTTATCAGATGATAAAAAAGGGGGAGGTCATATTATCGATCTCCTGACAGGAAATGTTACTATTGAGATTGATGAGTTGGATAGCTTTACGGTGGACATTCCGCAAACCAAAGAATTCAATAGTTTTGATTTCAAAAAAGACCGCCGTGAGGAAGTTCGACAGGTTGAAAACGGAAAGTCTAATTAAAGGCTTTTTGCATATATCAGTAGATTCGACGGAAGGCGATTTGGCGATACCCCATATTTCTTTTTGAAAACAAAAGAAAAATGGGAAAGGTCCTCAAAGCCTACTTCAAGGTAAACCTCTGTTGGCTTTTTCCTTTTTTCAGCTAAATGATAGTAGGCTAGTTCAAGTCTTTTATCAATCAGCCATTTTTGAGGGGTAGTATTGAAAAGTTTCTTAAAATCCCTGTTAAACGTTGATAGACTGCGCCCGGTTAAGTAGCCTAGTTTTTCCAATGACATATTGAACATAAAATTTCGCTGCATAAAATTGACTAAATCAATCTTGCCGGGAGCATCAAAGTTTGCTAGTACACGATCAACTCCGGGGTCAATTATCCGTAAAATATTGATTGCCTCGTCAATTTTTAACGAGGCAAGGCTTTCCGGGAATTCTCCTTCTACATTAAAATAGGGTATAAGGGAAGTCAGGCAGCTTTCCAAAAGGGGATGATTATGGAAACTATATATTTTTTGTTCAGGCTGTATTTTTTTCCTTACATCAATTTTCTCATAAAACTTCCTTAAGCGTTCAGTAGTTAAGTGCATAACCACTGTTTTATGGGGTAAACCATTTTTGGGATAATTGATGATCGTTGCCGGTTGATTCCTTGGAATTAGGAAAATATCACCGGTTTTAAAATGAAAAGTGGCATCCGCCTGTATAATTTTTGTTTCACCGGAGATGAACCAAACCAGCATATGATCATCAAACATCAGATCTGATTTGAACAGTTTATCTTCATAGCTTGAAAGCTTGATGTCTTTCGTTAAGTATTTGGATATATGCTCCATTGCAATAAAGTTATTTATTTCTTTTAAGATTGATATTATTTTTTTAGATGGATTGCACCTGCTTTATTCTAATTAACCTCGAATACAATACCGGTCATTTCCTCGCTTAGATCCCAGAGTTTTTTAGCATTATTTTCATTTAGCGAGTAGGGTTGTACGCCTCGTGTTCCCAGTCCATTGTCCTGTTCAAAATTTCCAAGGTCTAATTCAGCAACATCTCCATCTTCACAATACACTCCGCCGATATTATTGAGCAGTGGACTGGTCGCACACCATACTGTAGTCGCAGCACCCTGAGGAATAGTTTTCAGACTTGCAAGGATTTCCGGACGCATATGGCCATGCTCATCAAAGAAACCCATTTGTTTGAACAGTTCCATATCCGCATCTCTGGCCAGTTCCGTACCGGCGATTGAGCCCGGATGTAAGGAGTACGCTCTTACGTTAAATGATTTGGCACGATTATCCAGTTCGAGGGCAAACAGGTTACTGGCTGTTTTTGACTGTCCATATCCCAAAAGTGTTTGGTATTCCCTATGCTCGAAATTGGGGTCTTCGAAATCGAAGGGGGCCATTTGGTGACCATAAGAAGATACATTAACGACTCTTGCACCATTGGCTTTTTTAAGTGCAGGCCACAACCTTGCTACAAGCTGATACTGTCCCAAATAATTGGTAGCCAGTTGTGATTCGATCCCACGGCTATCTCTTTGTAATGGAACCCACATGATACCGGCATTATTGATCAGCAGATGTAGTGGTCTGCCTGAATCAATGAATTTTCCAGTAAATGCATCAATAGTTTCAGGCCGGGTCAGATCCATTGCCTCAATTTCTACATTTGGAATGCCATCTAAATTTTTCTTTGCTTTTTCAATATCCCTTGCCGGTACGATCACAGTTGCGCCTGCTGCTGCAAGCACTCTAGTAGTCTCCAGACCGATGCCTGCATTTCCACCTGTTACGATTGCGATTTTTCCGGTCAGGTTAATGCCTTTGATAACTTCTGTTGCTGTTGAGGCGACATTAAATCCTGATCCTATTGGATGTTGTAACGCACCTTGATAATTGTTCCTTTCCATTTTGTTTTTGATTAAATGTATAGAACAAATTTAGGTGGATGTGGAGTCGTGGGTTTTGTTGAGCGTGTCAGGTTGAATACCTTCTACACTGAGAATCCCCACCTTTGTTGATTTACCCTTTAACAAGATCATACCGATATTTTCTGTTTTGATGTTATGGTTTGGTGCTAAGGACTCCAACAAGTATGCTGAAATAAGAAAGTTTTTATGGTGTTCATTACAGACGCTTTGAATCCTTGCAGCAGTATTCAAAGTGTCGCCATGATAGGCAATATCCCTTTTGATATCTCCGATTTCTACGGCAGTAACTTTTCCCATGTGGAGTCCTGCTTTAAAGTGGGGTAATAAACCATAGTTTGTCATGTAGTAATTGGCTCTGTCTTGAAACTGCTTTTCACAACCAAAGAAAAATCGAATACAAGAGAGGTCTCTCAGTCCATCAGGTACCCTCCAGGTTACCACAATTTCATCCCCCACATATTGGTAAACCTCTGCATTAAATCGCAAAAGAATTTGGTTGATGTCCATGAAACTATCTCTGATAAATGAACTGTACTTTATGTGCCCCAGCTTTTCTGCAATAGTTGTGGAGGATTTTAAATCCATAAACATAAAAATCCGTTCCTCTTCCTGTGGGTATTTATACTTTCCAAGTAACAAGGGGACTAAAACACCCGGGCCATATTTTCTGTTTACCTGGTTGATAAAGCTTATGATCAGTGTCATAACGAAATAGTAGATCGCCAGAATATAAAAAAGGTATTTCCATGATTTGTCGTTTGCCTTCAGGTTGTCTCCAAAGTTTGAGGTAGTAATAAAAAAATCAAGGAAGGTATACCGGATCAAAATCAATGTAAGTACAATAAGAATGAGGGAGATGGTAGATTTGACTAGAATTATTCTACCCATAGAGTGCTTTTCGTGAAGATTCTTATCGAGGTATTGGTCGGTTAAGCCAAGTATGATACCATAAAAGAATCCAAACATTATAGACAATGCTAAGGTGTTGTCAAATCTGGTAGGGGAGCTGAGTTGGGAAGTTTCGCTTATGGAAAGGGCTTGTAAATGTAGGAGGATACTCAGAAAAATACTGGCTATAATCCAGAAATTGATTTGTATTCCCAAATAACTTAGAACCGGAAACTTAGCGGAGAATTTCTGTGCAGTACTTGTGTAATCCCATTTTTTGGACATCTTATTCAGTTTTTAGTTAAACTAAATTTTCGAATATCTATACAAGATAATGTAATCTATTCATATTTCAGATAGATGTTAATTTTCCATACTTTCTGATGTTTAAGGCAATTGTGTTTCATCGATTTTTAATTGAAATAATTGCATAAATTTAGATGTTGACTTTGATTGTGATTCGCTGAAAAATGAAACTATTGCTTACAGATGCAAATTCCGGCGGTCATCTTCTGCTTCTGAATGATGAACAGCATTTTGATCATTTTTTTTATGGCAGGGATGGCACCAATAAATATTTCACAATTGTATGGAATCGTGGTGATCAGCAAAGGATTACCATTGATGGGGAACAATTTGATTTTCCTCAGCAGACTATATTACCACTCATGTTTAATCAATCCTTTTCCTTTGAGCGGAGTTCGGATTTAACAGCCTGGCAGTTTAACCGGGAATTCTACTGCATTATTGATCATGACTCGGAAGTGAGTTGTGTTGGATTTTTATTTGGGATTGGTACCAATCTTTTTATTAACCTAGATGAGGCTTCACAGCAGAAGCTATTATTGTTGCTCAATATGTTTGTTTCTGAATTGAATACATCAGATCATATGCAAAATGATATGCTGGTGATGCTGTTGAAGAGGTTAATCATTACCGTGACCCAATTGGCCAAATCTGAATATATACCTGACATGCGGCAACAGAACGAGCGGTTCAATATCATCCGTAAATTCAATTTATTGGTAGAGGGAAATTTTCACAATGAGCATTCGGTGAATTTTTATGCACAGAAACTCAACAAATCTCCAAAGACACTTTCCAATTTATTTGCCTTATTTGACCAGAAAACTCCGATCCAGCTGATCCAGGAGCGGATCATTATTGAAGCCAAGAGACTCTTGTACTATACCGACAAGTCTGCTAAGGAAATAACTTATGATTTGGGCTTTGAAGATCCGGCCTATTTCTGCAATTTCTTCAAAAAACACACTTCCTTTTCGCCCATCGGCTACAGAAATAAAAAGGAAACTGAAAAAAGGGAAGAAATTACAATATCGGGGGAATAATCTCTATTATTCGAGGCTCTGTTTCGGGCCATCTTTGTATCGTTGACTCAAACAAAATATCAACGGCAAAGAAAATGAAAACTCTAAATCTAAAAAACAAAATCAAAGGTGGCGTTTTAGCTACAACATTAGTATTGACTACAATTGCAGGCCAGGTGAATGTGGCAAATGCACAATCGGTTAAAAATGTAGTATTGGTGCACGGCGCTTTTGCTGATGGTTCAGGATACAAGGCACTATATTCCGTGCTTACCAAAAAAGGATATCATGTAACTGTTGTACAAAATCCATTGACTTCTCTGGAAGATGATGTAAAGGCAACTCAAGTAGCTTTAGACAAACAGGACGGGCCTGCAATATTGGTCGGACATTCCTGGGGCGGCGCAGTAATTACAGAAGCAGGAAATCACCCTAAAGTAGCCGCTCTTGTCTACATCGCAGCATTCCAGCCAGATAATGGTGAATCTGCTTTGCAATGGCTTCAGACAGCTCCACCGGCAGCAGAGAATGGGGTTCTTCCTCCTGATGATAAGGGAATAGTTTATTATGACAAGGCTAAATATCATGCTGGGTTCTGTGCGGATATCAGCAAGGAAGAATCAGATTTTATGTATGCTTCTCAGGGTGCATTCTATGCTAAAGGTTTCGTAACACCTATCACTCATGCCGCCTGGAGAGATAAACCAACCTATGCCTTGGTTGCCACTGAAGATAAAAGTATTGCTCCTGAAATTCAGCGTGCGATGTACAAACGCTCTAATACCAAAGTTACCGATGTTAAAGGGAGCCATGTGATATTCATGTCCCAGCCTGAAAAAGTAGCGGCTGTTGTGATGCAGGCTGCTCAGGGAAAATAATTGTACCGAATCTTAGGGGCTTAAAAAAGGTGTTTACCAAGTTTGGTGAACACCTTTTTGCATGAAATGGTATCTTTTATGATGTTGGCGGAGTCTGCAGCAATTGTAACTCCCATCTGAGGCTGGTACCTACATTTCCCATATAGTCAAAAATCATTTCCGAGACTGCCGGAACCGTTTCTGTACGTGCCCAATCACGTTGCAATTCTGATCCGAACACAGTCCATGTAATCGGTACTGCACCGGCCTGAACCATACGCATGACGGCCATTTCATGTGCTTCCAGGCTTACTCCGCCTGATGCATCTGTTACGATGTAGACTTCATAACCTTCGCCAAGGGCCTGTATAACTGGCATGGCCAGACAGATCTCTGTCCATAAGGCTGCCATTACTATTTTTTTCTTGCCGGTGGATTTTACCCAGTCTGTAACACGGGTATCTTCCCAGGTATTGATAAATGTACGGTCAATTGGCTTCTGATCTGGAAAAATATCCTGAAGTTGTTTTAGTAGATAGCCACCTCTTTGCTCAACTACAGTGGTGAAAAGGGTAGGGACGTTAAAAGCCCTGGCAGCTTTGGTGAGTCCGACAACGTTGTTAATTATGGTTTGTGTGTCGTGGCTGCGCAGTCCGGCAAACTGGAATGGTTGATGGTCAATTAAAATCAGTGCACAATTGTTTGGTGTTAACAAGGCACCGAGGCCTGTTTTAATGTTCGAATTTTCCATTTTTTTGAAGTTTATAAAAGATTTTAAGTTTTAATTGATAAGATGAGTGTCTTATTGAAACCGGTTCAGTTGAACATTGATGAAGGATCGACGGTGAGCGGGATTTCCTGTATAATGTCCCAGTGCTCGGCTATTTTCCCATTTTTTACCCTGAATATATCCATGGACATTTTACCATGGTCTTTAGGGGTATCTTGAGTGTAGCATTGAATCCAGACAAGATCGCCTTCGGCTGCGATCCGTTTTATACTTACAGTAAATTCCGGGAACTTTCCAAACAGGAATTTGTTAACCGCTGCGATGGTCTCCTCAGCTCCTTTTCCCGAATGGGGATGGTGATTGATCATGTCTGGAAGCATCATTGTTCTGGCCTTATCCATGTTTTTCTCATTATAAAAGGTGTAGAAAAATTCTGTAACAAATTTCTTATTTGCTTCTTCCTGTTTGAGATCTCTCATTTTTTGTGCATTAACTGCCTGTAAAAAACAAGCTGTGCTGAATAGGATGGTTAACTTTAATTTTAGCGTGTTCATGGCTATACATTTAACTGATTTGGATCAGATTCAATGTTGCAACAGCGCCCTTAGCCTGCTGAAGTTTACTGCCATAGGCAAGTGAGCCCAGATCTATCACGGCAAATCCTAGATCTTTTATAACTTCAGCTACCTCTTTTTTTGCCATTGGTTCGTCTCCGGAAACAAATAGGACACGATTTCCATTAGCCACTTTAGGATCAGCAGCCAGGATTTTAAAGAAAAGTGTATTGAAAGCTTTCACAATTCGCGCAGCCGGCAGCCATTGGGCAACTATTTCACTGGAAGCCTTTCCGTCAAGATCAGCTACCTCGAAGTCTGGGTAATAAGTAATAAAGTGATTGGTTGCATCGATGACGATGCGGTTGGTCCAGTCTCTTAAAGTTGTTAGTGAAGGGACTTCTGACCAAGGAAGAGCCAGGACAACAATATCAGCCTGGGCTGCTTCGGCAGTGGTTCCTGCTTTAGCCCCTGCACCTAGCTCTGCAATAGTCGCGGAGAGTGATTCGGCTCCGGTATGATTGCTTAGTGTCACCTGGTAGCCCGCTTTTAACAAATGTCCGGCAACCGCTTTGCCTATGTTTCCTGAACCAATTATTCCAAATGTCTGTTTCATGATATTTAATTTTATATGTCGTTTTGTTTGAGTAAAGTTAGATCTACTCAGCCTGGGGACAGATGATATATAACATGAAATCTGCTTGATATTTGTCAAGCGAGCTTGCTAAGCTGTTGATATTTGGCAGGGAATACGGATGATAATTATCAAGCCGAGCTAGCGTGATGATTTGTTTTGCAGGGTAACCTGTTTACGGATCCTGCTGAGCGTTTCAGGAGTAATGCCTAGATAAGAGGCTAGCATCGCCTGAGGTATTCGCTGGATAAAAACAGGATAAGTATTCATTAGATGCAGAAATCTTTCTTCTGCTGTGTAACTGATCATCGCCTGAATTCTTTCCTGAGAGGCACTAAAGTGTTTTTCATCAAGATTCTGGCACATTTTATTGAAATGTACAGAAGTAGCACGGAGGTTAATTAGCTTTTCATTAGTAGTAACAAGCAACTCGGTATCTTCCAATGCATCAATGCAATATTTGGTGGGGGTAAGATTGATAAAACTGTCCCGGTCACTGATCCACCAGTTTTCTATGCCAAAACGAACAATATGTTCATTGCCCTTCTGATCAATAGTATATTGACGCATGGTTCCCTTAACAATAAAAGACATGTATTTACAAACCATTCCTTCGTGAAGCAGAAACTGTTTTTTCTTAACTGTCTTGGGAGTAAAAGCTTGTTCTACCAGTTTAAATTCTTCATCGGAAATGATGGAAGAAGTACCATTGTTAATGTATGCTCTGAGTTGTTCGTACATAAGATGGTGATTGATAAGCAGTTTTTTTAATTCTAATAAAAATAAGAAATGCATAATAATTATCAAATTGTAAATTCTTTATTGTAGATGGTTCGGGAGGTAATTGAGTAACTTTGGCAAAACCAAAATAGATTGGATAATGGAATACATACAGGTTAGAAAAGCTACAATAGACGATTTAAGTACCCTTCAGCAAATCGGTAGAGAAACTTTTTTTGAAACATTTGCCGAAAGCAATACTGAGGATGACATGAATAAGTACCTTGAAGATAGTTTTAATGCCGATAAAGTGACTGTTGAGGTGAGTAATCCAGATTCGTTGTTTTATATTGCCTGGGAAGATGAAAGTCCTGTTGGCTACCTAAAGGTAAATACTGGAATCGCACAGACGGAGCAGCTGGATGAAAAGGCTTTGGAAATCGAGCGGATTTATGTAAAAAGTAGCCATCATGGTAAAAAAGTTGGTCAGCTCCTTTATGAAAAAGCTTTAGAGGTAGCTCAGCAATATCATAATTCCTATTTATGGTTGGGTGTTTGGGAAAAAAATCCACGTGCAATAAGGTTCTATGAAAAGAATGGGTTTATTGCTTTTGACAAGCATATATTTAAGATGGGCGACGATGAACAGCTTGATATTATGATGAAGAAAGTGTTATAAATGGCGGGCCATGACAGATGGCTGCTATTGGTTTTCCTGAATAGTGATTCAGGCGCTCCTGTCTCAGTTTTTTTTACTGTTTCAAGTAATGTAGTGCTACAGCTCCTGATTCAAGCACTTTCGACTCTACTAGTTTCAAGTTTAACCGATCCCGAAGTTGGGTATCAGCTAACAGTCGTCTTCCTTCGCCAGCAATGACAGGATGAATGACAAAGTGAAATTCATCAACCAAGTCAAGTGCTATTAATTGCGAAGGCAGGTCTACACCACCAATTGAAATTTTCTTACCTGTTTGCTGTTTCAGTTTTAAAAATTCCTCTGCAAGGTTCTCACGAATAATCCTTGTATTCCCATCAGCACTGTCTAATGATTTGGAAAAAACAATTTTGTCGATCGCATCGAATGTTTCTGCAAATTCATTCTCTAATTTTGTCCCGGACTGGCTTTTAGCTACATCAGGCCAATAGGGGACCATCAGTTCATAGGTTTTGCGGCCGTAGACGATCAGATCAACGTCCTTCATGAGCGCTGTAAAATATTCATGAATATCTGCTGTACCATTTCCTTTGGTATGGTCGCAGCAGCCATCTGTAGTCAGATTAATTCCATAGATAACCTTTCTCATTTGAATAGTTTTTAATTACGGATATAGGAGATACTTGGCGCGTATAGCCTTAAATTTTTGCAATCCAGGTTCCCAGCTTTTTCTGATGTCGGCTTCCGATACTCCTGCTATGATTTGTTTTCTTAATTGATCGGTACCTATGCGCAGATCGAAAGCTGATATATCTTGGTTCGCTCTTCCAGGGGTAAAGAACTTAGCTTTATCCGGATAGGCATTGTACAATTCAATTAACCATGATAGATCAATTTGGCGACTCTTTCGAAGCTTGTTAATATCATAATTGCGAAGGTCAAGACCATAACAAACAGCGTCTTTGTGATTTGGTCGCTCACTCATTCCCGGAATACTTATTGGTTTGTAGGAGAATGAATATTTGCCTTTCAATGCGGGTGCTCCCAATATCGTAAATGGCATATGAGTTCCCCGACCTTCATTGATAGCTGTTCCTTCAAACATACATAAGCTCGGGAAAAGCATTACAGCTTGTTGTGTATTTAGATTCGGTGAAGGATTTATCGGTAATACATAAGGCAAGTCATGATTGTAATTGGCAACTTTTATAATATTTATTTTGCATTGTTTTTTCAAATATCCTTCACCGTTAAGGTATTGTGCAAATTCAGCGATCGTCATGCCGTGTGTCATGGGTGTATAATGGATCCCTATGGCAGATTTATATTTATCATCAGTCATTACCGGTCCGTCTACTACATATCCGTTAGGATTAGGCCTGTCAAGAATTAGCAGTTCTTTATTGTTTTCTGCACAAGCATCCATCACATACTCAAGCGTATTGATATTGGTATAGTAGCGACAGCCCACATCCTGAATATCAAAGACCATCAGGTCGATATCTGCCAGCTGTTCTTTTGTTGGTTTTTCGTTTTTGCCATATAAAGAGATGATTGGAATGCCAGTTTTGGCATCTTTTTCATTACCTACAACGGCTCCATTACTGGCATTGCCTCTAAAACCATGCTCAGGTCCAAACACTTTTACTATTTTAATTCCAAGGCGCAATAAACTGTCCACGCTGCTTTTTTTGCCGATAATAGAACTCTGATTTGCAACCAGGCCAATTCGTTTTCCTTTTAGATAAGGCAAATATTTTTCAGTCTGGTCGGCGCCTGTAATAATTCCTGGCTTATTGGATTTATTGTGGTTTGAGGATGCAGTTTGCGCGGTACATTTAACATTACTGATCACCAGAAGCGCTAAAAAAAGTTTTGAAATAAATCTCATCATTTTTAGAGGGTTAATAAGGGTTATACGGGCTGCTGAAATATAATGCAAACCGTAGTTGGATCAAGAGTAGCAAATTCCTTAAGCCCCCAGGGTTTATGGCTCACTACTTTGGAATTGGGATGTAAGATTTCTGGTGCGCGGTCTTTGATCTCCTGGTAGATGGCTTCAATATTATCGGTCGCTATTCTGATTTCAGGACGATCTCCTTCTGCAAATTCTTTACTATCTACCAATAGAAAAGTGATGTCATCCCGATTGACAATGTATAAGGAATCGTCATGATACCCGAGGGTAAATCCCATACCGTCAATGAAAAATTTTAGGCCTACATTGATATCAGAATAAAATACTTTCGGAAGAATCTGTTTAAGCGCCATAATTGAATCTATTTATGTTCGTCTTTTTAGCTATTTGCCAGCTCATTGCTTACCCCATTTTGCCTCAAGGAAATCAATTGTTCCGCTGATCATTTCTTTAAGTACATCGGTGTTAATGTCCTCCAGTTTTTTTACATAAATGCAACCTTTTCCCATGGTGAACTTTCCCAATCGCTTAAGCAGTTCTTCTTGACCTGGGGCAGCACTATAAACATACAAAGATATAGCCGCTTTTCGAGGTGAAAATCCGACCAAAGGCCAATCTCCTTCCTGTTTGCTCCTGTCTGATTTATAATGATATAAGCCGAAACCGATTATCGATGCCCCCCACATTTTAGGATCATAACCTGTATGTTCTTTCATCAATTTCAATAGTTCGAAGCCGTCTTGCTTTTTCTGCGGCGTTGCTGCAAAGTCATTGATGAAATCTTCGACGCTGGTCTCTGTTTGGGTGGTTTTAATGGTCATGTTGCTAATGGTTTTAACTCATAACAATATAGTAAACATAACTGTTTTTTGCCAGCAATTTCATGCTTGGTTGTTATGCCACCAATTTGCATAGTTACCTTGCATAGAGTAGGTGAAATTTGGTATAAAGGATTGGCACAGGGCGGAACTGCAATCATTGGTATGGTGGTTGTTACAGTTGGGGTAATTATGTGTGTGGCAGGAACAAAGAAATTTGCTAAATAAGATTTAACTAAAATAGAGAAGAATGAAAATAGCAATAGTTAGTTACAATAAACAGGAAAAGTTTTCACAGGGCATTGCCAATGATGAAGATGCAGACCTTATCAGGTTTTTGACAGGTAAAGGATTGAATGTTGTTCCTACAATTTGGAATGATGAAAATGTAGATTGGAACAGCTTTAATGTAGCTATCATTAAATCCCCTTGGGACTATCACAATCATTTAACCGAGTTTTTGAATTGGTTGAATGAATTGGAAAAATTAAATGTTAAAGTATTAAACCCTGTGGAAATTATTAAATGGAACAGCCACAAAAAATATTTGAAAGACATTGCCAATAAAGGACTTCCTGTAATTCCTACCGAATACCTTGCAAAAGGAGCTACCTTGGATCACCGTTTCTTTGACCTATTCGGTACAAATAAATTGGTTGTAAAACCTTGTGTAAGTGCAGGAGCACAAAATACGATAACCGTAGATCTAAATAATTATCAGAAACGTATAGAAGAAATTGGACAACTTTTAAAAGTAGAAGATTACATTGTACAACCTTTTGTAGAAGAAATTAAAAATGGTGAGTGGTCCTTTCTGTTTTTTAATGGCAAATACAGCCATTGTTCATTAAAGACTCCTAAACAAGGCGATTTTAGGGTGCAACATTATCACGGTGGCAGTATCAGCTATCCTACGCCTAATCCCTTGCATATAGAACAGGCCGAAATATACGTAAAGAGCTTACCAGTAGCTACGCTTTATGCAAGGGTTGATGGTGTAGTCATAAATGATTCATTTGAATTAATGGAATTGGAATTAATCGAACCGTATTTGTTCCTTAATGGCGATTTCAATTTATTGGAAAACTATTACCGGGCATTGATGGCTTTGATTTCATAAATCTTGAGGTCTACTTGATCTAACATCAATTTTTCAAGCAAAACCTTAAATAACGTTATATTAATAAATTAATGCAGGCGGTATTCTTTATTACAATATTTACCGTCGCCTGCAATACAAAAACAGAAACAACAATGGACAGAACATAAATTTTTCCAAGAGGGCAGCCTCTTCCAAAGGAGTGGTTTGTGGGCGATGCTTTTTTGACTCCGCTGGTAGCAAAGGATCACAATAATAATTTTTCAGCAGGTAGCGTAATGTTTGAACCTGGAGCACGTACGAACTGGCATACCCATCCCAGTGGTCAGGTTTTACTGGTCATTGAAGGGAATGGAATTTACCAGGAGAAAGGTAAACAGGCCCAGGCGATTAAAAAGGGAGATGTAGTAAATATCCCTGAAGATATAGAACATTGGGATGGAGCAACTGCTTCCAGCGCATTAATCTGTCGAAAACTTTGAATATCTCCATTGGTCAATAGCCAGAAAACACAAGGCCCATTATGATTTTGTAATGGGCCTTGTGTTTTCTGGTTTGCGCATGTAGACATTATGACTTTTGTTCGGTGTATATAGCGATTAAACGTGATTTACAAAATCTCTTTCTAAAATAATTGTCGTTTTTTTTGTAGCAGAATAATTTCTTGTTATTGCAATTATTCTACATTATTATTTACCGATTATAAAATATAAATCGTATATTTAATATCGGTAACCATTGATAGTTAAGTACTTATTGGTTATATCTGCACGTTACTAATGTTCACTTTTCTGAGAATATAGTCTACCTAGACTATTCCGTATTTCCTGTTTATATAGCATCTATTATAAAAACCTCTTTAATTGGGAATTTAAAATAATTATTTATTTAAAAATTTAAATAAATGGAAACTGCTAAAAAACATAGACCCAGCCTAATCGGTATACTAACTAACACTGCGATTTCCGGGTATCGTCCCTATTGGGAGAATAAACATCCTTTTGTAGCTCCATTTGGTGTCAAAATCCCTGTTGTCGTGAGTGCTTTTCCTGACGAGCTCTATCAAGCTCCAAAAAGTTGGGCAGAGAAAGCGTATCCTAAGATGATCTATTACAAAAAGCATAACAATGGCGGGCATTTTGCTGCCTGGGAACAACCTGAACTTCTAGTTAATGATCTCCGAGAAGGGTTCAAATCACTCCGAAATATAGACTAGAAATAATTACAGTGGAAAACACAAATGACAATATTGATCCAACTGAATCCACACAAATAATCCGTCCGTTTCAATTTCAGGCGGCACAAGCTGATCTCGATGATTTGAAACGCCGTATTTTAGCGGCAAAGTTTCCTGAAAAAGAAACTGTCACTGATAATTCACAGGGTGTGCCGCTAGTTACGATTGAGGCAATCGCCACTTATTGGGCAAATAATTACGATTGGCATAAGATTGAGGCAAAATTGAATTCTTATTCCCAATTTATTACAGAAATTGACGGGCTGGATATTCATTTCATACACGTGAAATCGAAACATGAAAATGCGTTGCCAGTGATTATTACGCACGGCTGGCCCGGCACCATCATGCACAATTTGAAGATCATCGATCCACTTACCAATCCCACTGCCTATGGAGGGAAAGCGGAGGACGCTTTTCATGTGGTTATTCCTTCTTTACCAGGTTTCGGATTTTCAGGAAAGCCGACCACTACTGGGTGGGGACCCGACCGTATCGGACGTGCCTGGGTGACACTGATGAATCGGCTTGGATATGATAAATTCTTTGCGCAGGGTGGAGATTGGGGTGCAATCATCACTGAGATAATGGCTGCTGAATCACCTGATAAGTTGCTCGGCATCCACACCAATATGCCTAACGCAGTTCCGGCCGACCTTGATACGGCGGCATTTTCCGGTGCACCAACACCATCAGGTCTCTCTGCTGAGGAAAAAGGAGCGTACGAGCGATTGAGCTTTACATACAAAAACGTTAATTATGCGTACTATATGAGGTCACGACCGCAAACACTGGTCGGACTGGCGGATTCACCTGTCGGCATGGTCGCCTTTATGGTCGACTTCGATCCGCGTGGCCTGTTGCTTATCGAACGCTTGTTTGCCGGAGTGTCAGAAGGACTTTCACGAGACGATGTTCTCGATAATTTCACACTCTTTTGGTTGACTAATACGGCGGTTTCTGCGGCCAGAATCTACTGGGAAAATAAGTTTTCCTTTTTCGTTCCAAAAGGGGTTAGCATACCGGTCGCCGTGAGTGTCTATCCGGATGAAATTTATCCGGCACCGAGGACTTGGGTAGAGAAGGCGTATTTCAACCTGATCTACTACAACAAGGTTCCAAAGGGTGGCCACTTTCCAGCCTGGGAGCAACCTAAACTCTTCATTGAGGAACTCAGAGCAGCTTTTAAATCACTACGAAAGGAAATTAAAAAAGCAATCTAATAATTTAATCTGCTCAATCTATCCGGTGCCTGGTTGCAGGTTGGAATAGACAATAATTCTTACAAAGCACTTAAATTTTAAAAGTAATGAAAAACAATGAAAATGCTGTTGCTCCGGCAATGGAATCCACAGAAACAATTCGCGCTTTCCAATTTCACGCTCCACAAGCCGATCTTGATGACTTACATCGTCGCATTTTAGCTACAAGGTGGCCTGAAAAGGAACCAGTAAATGATAATTCTCAGGGTGTGCCGCTTGCTGTAGTACAGGCCCTTGCTAAATATTGGGCCGATAATTATGATTGGCGTAAGGTTGAGGCAAAAATAAATTCTTATCCGAATTTCATCACAACAATTGACGGACTGGACATCCATTTCATTCACGTTCGCTCAAAACATGAAAATGCGTTGCCAATACTCATTACACACGGGTGGCCCGGTTCGATTATTGAACAAATGAAAATTATTGATCCGCTTACTAATCCGACAGCATATGGTGGAAAAGCGGAGGATGCTTTTCATGTGGTAATCCCTTCAATCCCTGGATACGGGTTCTCAGGCAGACCGGCTGAAACCGGATGGGGTCCTGAGCGTATTGGGAAAGCCTGGGTAGAACTGATGAAACGTCTTGGATACGATAAATTCTTAGCACAGGGTGGCGATTGGGGTGGACTGATCACGGATGTAATGGCCGTCCAGTCACCCGATAATTTACTGGGTATGGCCACAAATTTCCCTTGCACAGTTCCACCTGAAGTCAATAATGCGGCTTTTTCTGGATTACCTGCACCAGATGGGCTCTCTGGGGAGGAAAAAGAGGCGTACGACCAATTGAGCTTTGCATACAAGTATGTTTCCTATGCCTTCATTATGGGATCGCGGCCACAAACATTACTAGCAACGGCGGATTCGCCTGTTGGTCTCGCCACTATGTTTCTTGACCACGACCAAAAGAGTTTGGAACTCATCTCACGTGTATTTGCCGGGGAATCTGAAGGGCTCACACGGGATGATGTTCTCGATAATATCACACTGTGCTGGTTAACTAACACTGCGATTTCCGGGTACCGTCTCTATTGGGAGAATAAGTATCCTTTTGTAGCTCCATTTGGTGTCAAAGTCCCTGTTGTTGTGAGTGCTTTTCCTGACGAGCTCTATCAAGCTCCAAAAAGTTGGGCAGAGAAAGCATATCCTAAGATGATCTATTACAAAAAACATAACAAGGGCGGGCACTTTGCAGCCTGGGAACAACCCGAACTCCTGGTTGAAGATCTTCGTGAAGGATTCAAATCATTACGATAATTATAAAAAAAACCCGATTCACAGAAGGTGAATCGGGGGTTTTCATTATCACATTGATAAAGGAATTAAGCTAAGCTACGCTCTTCTTCTGGGAATGCGACGCTATTAATTGCTTTTTCTAAAGCCAAATCTTGTATACCTGGTATAGCTGTCCCTTCTGCACGAAAAACCGAAATATCTGTCATGCCCAAGAAGCTTAAAACTGTTTTTAAATAAGGCGCTACAAAATCGTAGGCTTGCATTGCGCCTTCTGTGTAAATACCACCAGAGGCCATAGCAATATAAACTTTTTTACCTTTAACCAATCCTTCGGGACCATTTTCGCCATACCTAAAAGTAATTCCAGCTCTAGCGATATGGTCAATCCAGGCTTTTAAAGAGGAATGGATTCCAAAATTATAAAGCGCTGCACCGATAACAATAATATCGGCATTCATAATTTCAGCAATAGCTTGATCCGAGTGCTGAATTGCAATTAAATTTTCAGGTGTACGGTTTTCTGCCGGAGTAAAAAATGAAGTCAGATGTGCTTCTTCTAAATGTGGGAAGACTTCTGTAACCAGATTTTTTTCTTTTACAGTACTGCCAGGATAAGCAGTCTGAATTTTTTCGATAATGGCATTACCTAATTTAATACTAAAGGAAGCTCCGGATCTTGGACTTGAAATGATGTGCAATATTTTTTTCATGATGATATGTTTTTACTTTTTATGGTTTTGCGTTTTTTGCCATTTGTGATAGGTGATATAAGACACGGCTAGTAAGACAAAAAAGATAGCTGGAGCAGCGGCTATCGAACCAGGATCGCCAGCAGAAGTGTGAGCAATAAATGCCGACACAAAAGTAATCGTAAAGCCAGCGTAGGCCCATTCTTTTATCCTGCCCTGAATAGGCGCAAGTAACGCGATAACACCCAGTATTTTTATCACCGCCAGCTCAATTCTGAAATAATCCGGGTAGCCCAGGTGATGAAAGGCCTGTTTCATGGCATCCTGCGTTAAATAAGCATAGGCAGAATATGTCATCATTAATGCAATGATGGCGGTTGTAACGTAATAAGTGATCTTAATTGTTTTCATTTCTTTTTCCATTATTATAAAACTTATAAGGCAAAAGTATTTATATTTGATTGCAAAAAGTTAGTAGTATACAAAAGGTAAGTAGTTGCCTTTTGGTTAGTTAATAAGAAATAATATGGATTTTATTCAACCGGAAACAAAAATTACTGAACAACAATGTAATGCCAGTCTTGTTGCATTGGAAGATGCTCTATATGTAATTGGCGGTAAATGGAAACTAAAAGTTATCATCGCTCTACGAGAGGGTGGAAGCAAACGCTTTAATGATCTTCAAAGGACAATAACTGGTATTTCGGCCAAGGTATTATCCAATGAATTAAAAGAGTTGGAAATGAATGGTTTTGTAAAGAGGAACGTTTATCCGCTAACCCCTGTAGTCATAGAATATGAGCTTACCAATTACAGCGATTCACTTGATGAAGTTTTACGCACTTTAGTTGAATGGGGAATGAAGCACCGGGATAAGATCAAAAGCCTCAGATAGTATGAAGACCTTTTCGCTTTCAAGGCACAGCCGGCTATTCTCTGTACCGGACAATAGTAGGGAATATCTTTTTATAAGCTCTGGTGACCATCCCTATCATGAAGAGCCCTACAGGGCTGAAAGCTATGCCATCGCTTACATTAAAGAAGGTGGCGTGCGGTTGAATGTCGGCCTCTCCTCATGGGATGTAGATGCACCAGCAGTAATTACCCTGGGGCCATCTGTTATCCGCTATTTCAGTAAGCGCAGCGACCTGTTGAAAATGGATGTTATATTCTTTAAGGACAAGTTTTTAATGGAGCGCTATGCGGATCTGTTTTTCCTTTTTAAGTACGATTTTTTTGATAACAGCGATCGGATTGTCTTACCGCTGAAAGACTCCAGCTTTATTAAGATCAATAAAATATTTGAGCTCATCCAGTTAACACAAGCAGCAGGCGGCTTTCATATCGAGGAACTTGTCAGGAGTTACATTTTTGCACTGGTCTACGAGATTGACGCCTATTACCGGATGCATATCCCGGATGCAGCAGCTTCCTTAAAAGGTCATCTTTTATTTACAAAATTCAGGCAATTACTGAGCAAGAACTATATGCGCGAACATAAGCTTGATTTTTATGCCAGTCAGCTTTATCTATTGCCCAAGTCTCTTTCAGCTGCTATAAAAAAGCAGACCGGAAGACCTGCGGGGAAATGGATTGATGATGCAGTTATGCTGGAAGCTAAGGTTTTGCTGCAAAACAAAACACTCACAGTATCGCAGATCAGCGGTATGCTGAACTTTTCAGAACCGTCCGTTTTTGGTAAGTTTTTCCGAGCAAACTCGGGGATGTCCCCGGTTGAATACCGGAAACAGTTTAGCTGAACTCCTTCTGATGAGGAATTACGCTATTTCGACTATTATTGAGGTAATCTGACCGAACACAACCGCATATTTTATAGGAAATTTGTCTAATTAAAAGACAATGAGCCATGTATAAATATGCTTATGACGGCAAAAGGATGTTTTTAACATTTGCCGTTTTATCACTGACTATTTTTTTATTAAATCCAATAAATGGAATAGCCCAGGCGCGGGGAAGCTATGGCTACAAACTTAGCCTCACTGAAGCCGTACAGTTTGCGAAAAGCCAGAACAAATGGGTATTGGCTGCCAATATCGGAGAGGATGCTGCAGCTGAAGATCGTAAAGATGGATACCATAACGCGCTGCCAACGGTTAATGCCAGTGGTTCCTATCAGCGTTTCTCGGGACTGACGCTTTTTACAGAAGGGCTTGGCCACTCCTCTACGGGGCCAAGGAAACCTACAGCCAACAGTGCCGCTTTAGGTGTCGACGCTTTATTTAATATTTATAGCGGCGGTAAGCAACGGGCGTTGGAGCGCGAATTGGATTCACGCTTGAACCTTGCCAGGTTAAATACAAGAGAGGAGTCCGGAAATATTGCTTTGCAGACTGCTAACCAATACCTGGACCTGCTCAGGCTGAATGAACTGCAAAAATTCATCCTTGATCAGCTTAAACGCGCCCAGACGAGACTAAGCAACATCAATTCACTTTACAGAAATCAGAAAGTGACAAGAAGCGACGTACTGCGTGCGGAAGTGGCTTTGTCCAACGTTGAACTTGCTCTCGAGCAGAATGAAAACGATATTGCAATTACCAACCAGAAATTCGATGTTTTGATAAATGTGCCGGATTCAGTGGTGATCCTGCCTGCTGATTCGGCTGCGATGCCCAAACCCGAAATGGCTTCCATACTGCCACTTGTGGCAACAGGAGAGGCTTCGTCTTATGTCGTTCAAAAAGCAATTGAAAGTGTTGAACGACAGAAAGCAAGACTTAAGGGAACACAAAGCGGTAATTTGCCAAGCCTTGGGCTTTATGCGGCTTATGGGTTGAATTACCCGAACTATCTTTTCTCTCCAGCCGTAGATCAGGCCTATTCGATCGGTTTTGTTGGACTGAAGGTGCAGTACAGTATCTCGTCAATATACCATAACAAAAGTAAGGTGACGGCGGACAGACTGAGGGTAAAAGAACTTGAACTTCGGCAGGAGGCCTATAGTGACAATGTGCGGACGGAGATAAAGGCTTATTATATCAAGTATGCTGAGGCGCTCAGGAGGATTTCGGTCAATGAACACTCAGTAGTGCAGGCAAAAACCAATTACAAGATCGTAAATACCAAGTATCTAAATCAGTTGTCACTGTTAACGGATCTGCTGGATGCGGATAATCTCTATCAGGAATCCAGATTCAATCTGGTGAAGGCGCAAACTGACGCGCTCGCTATTTATTACCACATCCTTTATACCACTGGGCATTTATAAATAAACAATTAAAAAAATGAAAAAAGAGAATCATAAAGTTCATCCGGTAAATATTGTGATCACGGTTGTGGGGATCGTACTGATCCTTGCGGGCGCAGTATATTTTTTTAGGTATTGGCAATATAGCAATGGCTATGAAGAAACGAACGATGCGCAGGTCGAGTCGTATATCAATCCGATTTCGGCCAGGGCGGGGGGATATATTCAGCAGATACGCTTTAACGAGCATCAGGTAGTTAAAAAGGGCGATACACTGGTTGTTTTGGATGATAGGGAGTATCGCGCCCAGCTCCAGGCTGCTGAGGCAGCAATGGAGGACGCGCAGGCTCAGCTGACCGTACTTAGTGCAGGCATCAGTTCGGCCGAAACAGGTACACATGTCAATCGGGACCAGATTAAGGCTGCAAAGGCGAGATACGTGCAACAAGAGCAAGACATCAGGAGGTATGTTAATCTAGTAAAAGAAGAAGCCGCAACAGGTGCTGATCTTGAACAGGCCAAAGCACGTTACGATATAGCAGAAAGCGATTATAGCGGAGCGCAAAACGGACTCAGGACGAGTCATGCACGGATTGCAGAACTTAAAACACATTTCGCACTTCTACAGGCTGATATTAAGCGAAAACAGGCTGCACTGGAACTGGCAAGGCTTAATTTGTCTTATACAGTTATCCGAGCGCCTTATACTGGCAGACTCGGACGAAAAACCATCATGGCAGGTCAGCAGATACAGAGTGGGCAGCCATTGGTGAGTATTATAAACGAAGGGGAAAAATGGATTACAGCGAACTATAAGGAAACCCAGGTGGGGGGGATGTACATCGGACAGCCGGTCGAGATAAGGGTGGATGCGATAGACGGTAGGGTATTTAAAGGTCGGATCATAGCTATCGCGGGTTCTACCGGTTCTCGCTTCACACTTTTGCCTCCTGACAATTCCACGGGAAATTTCGTTAAGATTATCCAACGGGTCCCCGTAAAAATCGGGTTTGAGGATGGTGGGGCAGGGAAAGTAATCCCTGGTATGAACGTAAATGTTGCTGTTAAAAAAAGACCACAATCATGAAGCCTGTTTATTTTAAAGATTGGATAACAGATTGGCATTGGGGGGTACGCATTGCGTTGTTCCTTTTGTTGCTCTCCTCGCTATCACAACTGGGCATGTTTGTACTGACCCAGAATTATATGGTTGGTTATCTTGGCGCCCAGCCGGAGGATATTTCCTTTGCGGTGATGTCGACTTATGCAGGTATCATTACGGTGATACCGTTGCAGTTCCGTTTTTTCAGGTATTTTCAGGCCCGAGGTTATTTATTGGTCAACCTGATGCTAGCCATAATGCTAAACGCACTTTGTATCCATTGTAAGGATATCCACCTGTTTTTAGTGATCAGGTTTTTCCAGGGTATTTTAACAGGGAACGTCCTTGTATTTACATTGCTCCTGATCTTTACCAGGGTACCCGCAGAACGCGTGAAAACTATTGCTCCTGCGGTATTTTATGGAACGATATTGAGTAATACGGTATTGATTGGCTTGGTTGCAGGCCTGGTGGTGGAATCTGCGGACTGGAAAGTAAGCTATTATTACCTGATTATGTTCCAACTGGTGATGTTGGTGATTGTCTTGCTGATGCTGAAACGGTCATCGGGGCATAAGCCTTATCCGCTCTATCAGATTGATTGGAGCGGAATGGTAATATTCGCTTGTACTGCCCTGGCGCTGGCGTACACGATTCTGTATGGTTCGAAGTATTATTGGTTCGCTGATAGGCGCATATGTTACAGTATGTTGGTTGCTGCAATCGGGGCCTGTATGTTTTTGTACAGACAGCGTATGGTCAAAAGATCAGTGCTGCATCTTAAGGTGTTCAGATCGCGCAGTTTTATGGTCGGGATTTGTCTTTTAGCGGTTTACTATGGGAGTAAGGATAGTGTGAACCTGATCTATAACTATGCAGGAGGGGTGCTCAAATGGAGTACACTTGAGGTAATTGAGCTGGGATTGTGTAATCTTGTTGGAATGGTGGGCCTGCTGGTTATTTCCATCCGTCTGCTGCTTGCCAACAAGGTTAAATTTAAAGTGCTTTTTGCGATTGGATTTGGATTGATGGGGGCAGTTAACCTATGGATGTGTTTTTTTCTGACACAGGACCTGTCTTTCGCAGAGCTGTTTGTTCCTGTATTTATGCAGGGTGCTGCCTCTGGGGTATTGTTCGTCCCCCTGATGATATATGTACTGTCTTCAGTTTCGGCGGATACTGGTGCAAGCGGCCTGATCATTGCTGCCTGCACCCGCTTTACCGCGACCCTGAATTCTTTTGCCGGATTTTATAATCTGCAGTTGTACTTTAACCAGAAATTCAAGGAAGGATTTCTTGGTTATTTAACCCCGGAAAACCAGAACATGATGGCGCGGTTGAATTTTTATCAGGGATTATATGCTTCGAAAGGATTCACTGCCGATCAGTCATCAGCTCTGGCGAATTCAGCGATATGGCAGAATGTAACCCAACAAGCTCAGTTGCTGACCAACCGTGCGGTGTTTATGTTCTTTGGTCTAATATTAATCTGTATTGCGCTGCTGATCATTCTTGTTCCCGCTGTGTCAAAAACATATACCTGGGCAAAAAGGAGCTTTGCCGCTAGTCTTTAGCCAATTTAGGAAATTTCCGGTATAACTCATTGTAGTGAATTACAAGATCATTAAGTCTGAATCCACGGTTTAGCCCACTTGGGTTAGGCAATATCCAGACAGATGCCCCACAGAATTTTTCCTCCTGGGGGCCCCATGGAACCTGTTTTTTTCCAGAAAAGGCGATATAGGCAGCTTTGCCAAGGAAGGCGATATATTCTGGCTGGTAATAATCTATTTTATTTTTAAAGGCTTCAACCGCAGTTTCAAACTCGGCTTTAGAAAGTTCATCTGCGCGGGCTGTTGCCCTATCTACTGCTGTAGTCAGGCCATACCCAAAATTGAGGATGCTTGCATCGTTTATAGGTTCGATTTCGTAGGGGGTGAAGCCAGCTTGGTGAAGGGCCTTCCAAAAACGGTTACCCCGTCCGGAAAAATGATGCCCCTCCCATGCAGATTTTAGTCCAGGGTTAATTCCACAAAAAATTATTCTTAGGTCTTTGTCAATGAGGTCAGTTAACATCGCTGATATTGTTTGGGATGAAACCTGGGACACCAGTCTTCACTACTCCATTAAATCTCTGCCTGGTTTGAATACGGTTGATTTCATCAAAAGCGTCTTCCGGCAGGGGAGATATGTCAAAATTTTCTCTTGCGCGTGCTGGAGTTTTGGGTGTAGTGAGCAAAGCTGTGCCACGTTGGATCGCCCAGGCTAATAGCACCTGTGCTGGTGTCTTTCCTACAGATGAGGCAATCTTCAAAATAACCGGATCTTCGAGCAATCCGGGCCTTATTCCGTGGCCCAATGGTGCGAAAGCCAAAAAAACAATCCCCTTCTCTTTGCAGAATTCCAGAAGTTCGGTTTCGGGCAGATATGGATGTGCTTCGACCTGGACTACCGCTGGCTTGATTCTCGCTGATTCATAGATTGGCAACAGTTCCTTCAAACTGATATCCGACAGGCCGATAGCCCGGCATTTGCCACTGTCCACCAGAGATTCCATCGCCTTCCAGGTATCGAGCAAAGTCACGCCTTTGTCGTAGATCACATTGCCTTTTTCGTCCCTAGGATCCTGATCTTCTCCCGCTTGAAACGCAAACGGAGTGTGGATGAGGTACAGATCGATGTAGTCAAGCTGGAGTCTCTGCAGGCTCGCTTCGAATGCCGCTTCTACGCGTTCCGGACGATGATTGGTATTCCACAACTTTGTGGTCACAAAGATTTCTTCACGGGTAATGCCGCCAGCTGCAAGTCCAGACTGTAGTGCTTCGCCGACCTCTCGCTCGTTCCCGTATCGTTCGGCACAGTCGAAATGCCTAAATCCGGCTTCCAGCGCGTCCCTGGTTGCACTTATCGTTGTAGCTGCGTCGGGAATCAACGTTCCAAACCCGAGGCTTGGCATACCGCTGCTCATATTTGTTTGATTCATTTGTAGGCTATTTTTAATATTCTTAACAATGTCATATCTCATATGTTCTAAAATTTATAATTGCCTAAATTTCCGATTAGGGAACAATTAAAAGTAGACAGAATTGCTTCAGTGTTGGTCGAAATAGCCTGGATAGGTTTCCAGTAGATTACAGGTGGCTGAGGATATTGATTAGTTTTCCAAAAGGATCCCTAACATAAAATCTCCTTACACCCCAAGGTTCGTCTACAGGCCCATATTCAATGCCAAAGCCTGCGTTGGTAAACTTTTCCCATGCTTCATTTACATCATCGACCTCAATGGAAAGGTCAGGGACAGCAGTGCCTGATCCGCCTTCACTTGCAAAACTAAGTTGCACAGTCATTAATTCGGACGATCCATAGGTACGAATCCAGCCATGATCCATCAATAGGTCAAGATTCAGAATATCTCTGTAGAAAACATCAGCTGCATTCAAATCGGGCGTAAAGACATCGCTTACAATTCTTTTAACTTTCATGTCTAAAGATAAATAATTTAGTTTGGGTGGGTTCTGGCATTAATTCTATATTTGGTGAATTAGGGGAATTTATGGGTGCATTTGCTGCATATTCTGATGAATTTTTGTTTGATCTTGTAAAAACGGGTGATAGAAATGCCTATTCGGAAATTTATGACCGATATAAGGGGATTCTTTATGTTCATGCCTGTCGTATGTTGAAAGATAACGATGAGGCAGAAGATGTTATTCATGATCTTTTTGCCGTATTATGGGCCAGAAGGGAAACGATAGTGATCCATAAAGAATTTAGATACTACCTGTATTCGGCGCTTCGGAATAGAATTTTTAAAATGATGTCCAATCGGAAACGGGATGATAACTACAGAGCCTCCCTGCCAGATGCTATGGATGAAACGGAGAGCAATGCGGATCATCTTGTACGTCAAAACCTACTGTCGATGCTGATCGAGAAAGAGATCAGCTGCTTACCCAGAAAAATGCGCGAAGTATTTGAACTGAGCCGTAAATCAAACCTTTCTCACCGCGAGATTGCCGAACAGCTGGAGATTTCTGAACAAACCGTGAGAAAGCACATTCAGCACTCGCTGAAGATACTCCGGGTTAAAATAAAGCTGTTGTCCGTCCTTTTTTATTAGTTTATAAAAATAATTCATTTTTTTTTACCCCCAAAGTCTGACTTCTGAGTCTTTTAATTACAGCGCATCTTACTGGGCTTGTTTATGAAAGAAAAAGACATCACAGCACTACTGTTAAAGTTTGAGAAGGAGGAATGTACGCCTGAAGAAATTGCGGCACTTGAAACCTGGTATATCCAATATGGTATAGATAGCAGGTTTGAGTTGGCACCGAATCAGGTTCAGGATGCGACAGACAGGATCTGGGCAAGATTGGAAGCACCTCTTATCCCGCGCCGACCTGTTTTATGGCTTAGAATAGCGGTTGCAGCTTCAATAGTGCTCGCACTATCCGTAGGATTATTCTTTTACTTTGATCAGCATACCCGCAGTACCGCAGTTGCAGGGAATGACATTGTTGCTGGCAGTAGCAAGGCAATCCTGACACTCTCAGACGGGACTAAGGTATCATTAAATACTGCCGTAAAAGGTCAGATTGCCGACCAATCTGGCGTGATGATCAGCAAGGAAGCGGATGGTCAGCTCGTTTACAGTCGCGATGGGGCAGAAGCTGCTGAGCCAGTCTACAATACCGTAGAAACCCCTAAAGGGGGAGAATATGAGGTAACCCTTCCGGATGGCAGCCATGTTTGGCTTAATGCCGCTACCCGATTAAAATTTCCGGCTTCCTTTAAAAATCTAAAAGAACGGAGGGTAGAGATTGATGGTGAAGGGTATTTTGAGGTTGCTAAAAATAAAGATGTTCCTTTTAAGGTTATTAGTAAAGGGCAGGAAGTGGAAGTGACAGGAACACATTTCAATGTGAACAGTTATACAGATGAGCCGGTAACAAAAACCACGTTGCTGGAAGGCCGTGTACAGGTAAATGGACGAGTACTGGCCCCAGGGCAGCAGTCTGTATTGAATGCCGGTACGCTTAGCATTGTAACGGTAGATGGGGATGCGGAAACGGCATGGAAAAACGGCGAGTTCGTTTTTAGTGGCGACGACATGCAAAGCGTGATGCGCAAGATCGCCCGCTGGTACGACGTAGAAGTGATCTATCCGGAAAAATTGAATAATGCAGGACATTTTGATGGGGAATTCTCGAGAAAAAAGAAACTGTCTGACATCTTAAAAATGCTCGAATCAACAGGTAATTTGAAATTTAAAATAGAAGGAAGGAGGGTCACTTTGATTAGATAGATACTAACCAGATTGATTTTAATAGAGCCGGGTATGCGTCTAACACACCCGGCAGATGATTGGAATCAGGACATACCGTTTTAGAATAGATTATCAACCAAAACCAACCATTTCAAATGTATAAAATTTTTACCAAGAAATTAGGTAACCCGCCAGGCTATGCCACTAAATTCCTGCTCATTATGAAATTAATAGTCGTTATTCTTTTTACAACGATTCTGCAGACCAGCGCTATAACCTATGCGCAAAGAATATCAATTAATGAAAAAAACGTACCGCTGAAGAGTATTCTGAAAAAGATCAAAGTACAGAGTGGTTACGGTTTCTTTTATAATAAAGACCTCATCAGCAATTATGATAAGGTGAGTTTGACCATTACCAATGGGACCATCGAACAGGCTTTACAGCAATGTTTGACGGGCCGACCCTTAAGCTTTTCCATCGATAACATGATTGTTGTGATCAAGTTAAAAGGAGAGGAGATACTGCCGCGAACCCTCAAAGCTGATACCGTCATTTCAGGAACAGTAACCGATGCCAAAACTGCGCAGAAGATCACCGGGGCTACGGTAAGCATTAAAAATAAGAAAGCAGTCACTTTTACCGATCAGGGTGGCAATTTCAGGATCATGGCCAATACCGGGGATAAACTCATCATATCTTATATCGGCTATGAAAGACAAGAAGTTGCTATTACCCAGGCGACTACCCGTATCATTGTAAAACTAAAAGAAGCTGCACAGTCGTTGAAAGACGTGGTGGTTACAGGTTTATTTGAGCGTCCAGCAGAGACTTATACTGGCGCCGCTTCTTCTTTTACGGCTGAGGATATTGCTAAAGTATCAAACAACAATATAATTACTGCTTTAAGGGCACTTGATCCCTCATTTCAGCTGACAGAAAATATCAATGCCGGTTCTAATCCCAATGTATTGCCTAATGTTTCTATACGGGGAGGAAATAGTTTGCCTGACTTAAACAGTACGCCGGCAACCAACCTGTTTAATTATAACGCAGGGCTTAATGCCCCCTTATTTATTCTGGATGGGTTTGAAACTACATTACAAAGAGTGGTTGACCTGGACGTGACCAGGATTGCAAGAGTAGACATCCTGAAAGATGCTCCAGCTACTGCCATTTATGGTTCACGTGCGGCTAATGGGGTAGTTGTTATTGAAACCATACGTCCGAAGGGCGGTCAGTTGACCGTAAATTACAACGCCAACTTTACCTTTGAAACTCCTGATCTCTCTGATTATAATCTGCTAAATGCAAGAGAGAAACTTGAACTGGAAAGGTCAATCGGTGTGTATAATTCTTCAAGTAATGCCACCAATCAGGATCTTCAGTACTATTATAACCATAGACTTTCAGAAATTAACAAGGGGGTAAATACAGATTGGATGGCTATTCCACTAAGAAATTCCTACAATCAGCGCCATAACCTGTTTCTGGAATCTGGCTCAAACGGCGTCACCTACGGTATTGGTGCTTCTATCAACAATACCCTAGGTGTTATGAAAGGATCAGACCGGGTAAATGGGAGCGCAAATTCCTATATTGCCTATCGGGTCAACAAACTTCAGTTTAAGAATGATTTTACTGTAAGTCTGAACAAGGCCAGTAATTCTGCATATGGTTCTTTCTCCCAATACGTGAGGATGAATCCCTATTTAACTCCTTATGATGCAGAAGGCCATCTGAAACAGGAATTGGAACGGGTACTCAATAGTACCGGTGGGGTCCTGAATCTTACTTCTGTGGCGAGCCCTGCGAACCCATTGTTTAATCCTTCACTCAATGTGGTCGACCATAATCAGTACGTTTCATTTACCAATAATTTCTCCGCAAAATACCAGGCTAACCGCTGGCTGCGGCTGTCGTCGCAATTATCGGTAGGAAGGCAAAATGATGAGTCCGATCAGTTCCTTCCGGCCCAACATACTTCTTTCCTCAATACACCGACTTTTGAAAAGGGAAGCTATACCAAGGGGTATGGAAAAAACACGAACCTTCAAGGATCCATTTCTGCGGATATTAACAAAAGTATTGGCAAGCACCTGTTCTTTTCAACGCTTAACGCCAACATCATCGAAAGAAAATTCGATGTTCAGTCTTACCGTGTGCAGGGCTTCCCGAATTCAAGACTGGACCAGATCGTTTTGGGAAACAGCTATCCGGTGGGGAGTAAACCCAGTGGCACAGAAAATATCACCCGCATGTCTGGGCTGCTGGCCAATTTGAGTTACTCCTATGACAGTCGTTACCTGTTTGACTTTTCATACAAACTGGATGGCTCCTCGCAATTCGGAACCAATGAACGTTTTGCCCCCTTTTGGTCTACAGGTTTTGGCTGGAATGTCCATCAGGAAACTTTTATGAAAAAAATATCAGCTGTAGACCGGCTTAAGTTAAGGTACTCTTACGGAAGTACGGGTTCACAGAATTTCAATTCATTTCTGGGGATTTCTACTTCAAGCTACTATACCGATAAGGAGTACAATGGCTTGGTTAGTACTTCTCTACTGGGATATGGAAATCCTGACCTGAAATGGCAGATTACGAACAAACACAACCTTGGGATTGAGCTTACGCTCTTTAAAAGACTGGACCTGTTCGGTAATTATTTCATCGAAAAAACCATCGGAAGTCTGGCCTCTATTTCTACACCACCTTCTGTAGGCTTCCTCAGTTATAGTGAGAACGTGGGTGATCTGACAGGAAAAGGCTGGGAACTGAATGCTTCCTATAGGATTATTTCCAAACCAGCTTCCAGAGATTATTGGTCGGTGGCTTTAAGGACATTTAGTGTAAACCGTAGGGTAGATAAGGTCTCGGATAATATCAAACAGATCAACAGGCGTAACGAATCGGTAAGATCTTCTACTCCTGTCACCATCTATTCTGAAGGGCAGTCATTAACCGCTATCTGGGCTTTGAAATCTTACGGAATTGATCCTTCTACTGGCTTGGAGATATTTCGTAATAGAGATGGAGGTTATACCAATACCTACGACCCCCTGCAAAAGGTAGTAGTGGGCAACAAGCAGGCAGACCTGGAAGGTAGCATCAGCTCTAACCTCGAGGTAAAAGGCATCGGAATGAATGTTTACCTGCGCTTTCGTATCGGGGGACAGGCCTATAACCAAACACTCATCGATCGGGTAGAGAATGTAAACGTAGTAGGCGGAAATGTGGACAGAAGGGTATTGGAAGAGCGCTGGAGGAAACCGGGCGATGTGGCTTTCTTTAAAGGTATAGTGAATGCCGGCGGTGTTTCTAATACGCAGACCCTGTCTTCTTCCCGTTTTGTGCAGAATGATAACCTGCTGAACCTGGAGAGTCTTTCCGTATACTATCGCTTTTCTGATAAATGGAACAAAAAGATGCACCTGAACAATACAAAGCTGTCCTTCTTTACAGCCAATATATTTACCCTGTCATCTATTAAAAGGGAAAGAGGACTCGACTATCCTTTCAGCCAGACGTATTCGCTACAATTACAGACTTCATTCTAAACCTATACTGATATGAAACCAGATCTTAAAAAATATAGTCAGTACTTCCTTGTTTGTCTAACGGGGATGGTATTGTGTTGCTCTTCCTGCAAAAAATGGCTCGATGTGAGCCCTAAAATCCAACTGAAGGAAAGCGAACAGTTCTCGACCCAGGAAGGGTTTGTTGATGCCCTTTTCGGAATTTATCAGAAAGTATCAGACGAAAGCCTGTATGGAGGGCAGCTCGCTTACGGCTTACTGGACATTCTTGCCCAGCGTTATGAAAGTAAAACATCAACAGCAGAATATTACAGCCAGATTACCAGGTACAATTACACACCTGGAGTAGCCACCTATCCTGCAAGTACAATTATTGACCGCATTTGGGCAAATAGTTACGCTGCGATTGCACAATGCAATTATATCCTTGCTAACGTAGATAAAAGACGTGATGTATTGTCTACACAAGCCTACTCGATTGTTAAAGGGGAGGCCCTGGGGATGCGCGCGTTCTTACATTTTGACCTGCTGAGAATGTT
Source organism: Pedobacter hiemivivus (assembly GCF_005144565.1). Taxonomy (NCBI): domain Bacteria; kingdom Pseudomonadati; phylum Bacteroidota; class Sphingobacteriia; order Sphingobacteriales; family Sphingobacteriaceae; genus Pedobacter; species Pedobacter hiemivivus. The sequence goes on along the minus strand of NZ_SWDX01000003.1, from coordinate 91,768 downwards.
TGCTCCAGCCTATTTGGATGGTGCGAATGCGAATAAGATCGCAATCCCCTATATGAGTGCTTACCAGGTAAAACCGCAAGATCGGTTGACGATGGCGGCTGTTTTTGAAAAATGCGAGGCCGACTTAAAGGAGGCAGAACAATTGCTGTCTGTGTATCCAAATATTGACCAGATTGCCGGTAATCAAGGTAGTACCTCTTCAAATCTTTTTCTGGCTTTCAGACAGAACCACCTGAACTATTGGGCCGCTAAGGCTACACTTGCCCGTTTGTACCTGTACAAGGGCGATAAGGTGCAGGCACTGAAATATGCAAAGGAAGTGATCGCAGCCCCCAGCTTCAGGTTCATCGAAAGGACACAGCTCAATAATGATCCTGAATCTACGGTTTCCGATATGACCTTTACTCCTGAGCATATTTTTTCGGTATACGTGAAAAATTTAAGAACAGCTTCAGATCAGTTGTTTAAATCTAATGGAGGTGTCACGGGTGAAGAACAGGATCTTTTTACGACACTTCCAAAACTGACTGCGCTATATGAAGTGACTAATGTCGGTTATTCATCTGATCTCCGCGGCCCGGACGCAGCTGTCCCTTTCTGGGACAAAGAAAACCCAGCCGCTGTTTATAGTAAGAAATACCACGTAAGTGCAAATACGGTCAGTGTGCGTCAGTCGCGCGTACCTGCAATCCGTCTTTCTGAAATGTATTACATCGCAGCAGAGGCAGAATCGGACAGTCAGCTCGCATTGGGTTATTTGAATGGAGTTAGGGTCGCGAGGTTCCTGCCGGCAATCAATCCACCAACGCCTGCAGAATTCCAGAACGAACTCTTTAAGGAGTATAGAAAAGAATTCTTTGCTGAAGGACAATTGTGGTTTTACTATAAAAGAAAAAACACAGCCCAAATACCTAACAGTCCCGATGCTGCAGCAATGACTCAGGCAAAGTATGTATTCCCATTACCTGTTGCTGAAATAGAATTCGGCAAGTAAAAATCTAACTCATGAAAATAAATATATATATCATACTAGCGCTGTTCTCTTCGCTGTTAAGCCTGAACGGTTGCAAGGAAAAAAGACTGATGTTTGAAGAAGCACCAGCCGTTTATTTCACAAAATTTATTGTTGATCCCGATAGTGTCAATTATTCTTTCGGCATCAGGCCTGTAGAGATTGTTACTGATACCGTTTATCTGACGATGCGCATTATGGGTAATTCGACACCGGCCGATAGGGAGATTAAGTTAGATGTTGTTGGTAGCTCGACAGCTAAAGCGGGCTACCATTATGCTTTGGGACCATTGGTGATGCCTGCCAATATGTTCCAGACCAGGATCCCGGTATATTTGTTTCGCAGACCAGGTATGAAGGATAGTATTATTTCGCTGAATTTCAAGGTCGCTGAATCCAAAGATTTTAAACCAGGATATGGGGATATCGCTTATGTGAAGACCCGACTTGAATACAAGATCAATATTGATGACCAGATTCTAAAACCCTCGAACTGGGAAAGCAGTCTGGCCAAGACTTTCGGGAATTTTTCGGTCGTTAAGTTTAGGTTCCTCATCGAGGTTACCGGGAGGAAGATTTGGACAGGCCTTATCGGTGATGGAGAGCGGGCCAATTATGTAACCGATGTCAAATTTGCATTGTACAATTATGAAAAACTACATGGTCCCATGTTAGATGAAAATGGACTGGCAGTTACTTTCCCTTAAATAATTATAATCATGAAGAATATTCAATCCATATATAAAACTAAATGGTTCCAGGTTTTTTCAATCTTGATGATCCTGAGCCTTGCTGCCTGCAGAAAGTATGCTTCTGAATTTGAGTATCACGCTATCAATGAAATATCCTTGCGTGATACTTCGGTTACTGCTGCGATAAGTGTTAAGATTGGCGATACCCTTCGTTTGAATCCCCAGATCTCTCAGACTGAGCTTAACGAGGAGGCAAACCTGGAGTTTCTCTGGACCAGTTATGAATCAGGGGCCGCGATCAATGCGCCCATAAGCGAAATTTCTAAACAACGGAACCTTAAAATGCCTGTTGGATTTCCATTTGCCCTCGGAAAAAGTTACCTGATCAATTATAAGGTGACAGATAAAACGACAGGTATAAGCCGGTTTAAACAATATACGGTGACCGTAGTGAATGACCTGGTGGAGGGTTGGATCATTACTGAAGATGGTCCTGATGGTGCCGATTTCTCTATGTTGCTTCCAGACGGCCGGGTGGTCCATAATCTTTACTCTACCATTAACGGACCACTAAAAGATAAGGCGATCAGAACCGAAATGTCTTCAGTGGCAATCGATGACGGAATTTCTCCAAATAGGAGGAAAATCTATTTTATGACAGAAAATGCCGCTACTGAGCTGGATTATCTGACCTTAACAAAGACCTATGATTATAAGTCTCTCTTCTTTAGCCCTCCGGCAGTGATTAAACCTACGTATATGAACTGGTATTCTTTGGCAGGTGGTTTTATAGGCTCCATTATCAATGATGGTAAGCTACACATCAGTGTTACCGGTGGATTTCCCGGTTCAAAAAAATGGGCGGGTCAATTGGTAGCTCCAGAAGTGGGCTTAAATTATAAATTGGCCCCATTTGTAGCAAATGGTAGGTCAGCACTAACTACACCGATTACCAATACCAGCGCACAATACTATCAGGAATTGGTATATGATCAACTCAACAAAAGATTCTTTGCAGGGATTTCTCCAATTACCGCATTGATCGCACTTCCTGCAAATAAAAGTACCTTGTTCGACATGAACAATGTGGGCATGGAGATGTTGCATATGGATGCCGGTGGCATGACTTACCAATACAATATGGTCATGAAAGATGACCTGAATGATAGGTATTTTATGCAGATCAGAACCACTTATTCCATCGCAAGTCCTTCGCTTACGCTTGTGAAAAGAAAAATGGATGCTCCTGACATTCAGAACATGACTTCGGTATCAACTTCGTTTATTTCCCAGCATATGTTTTATGGTGCCGGAAACAAAGTATACCGTTACGAGCCTTCTTCGAATACCACCAAATTACAACATACGTTTTCCGGAAATGAGCAGGTCGTACAAGTAAGGTGTGTCCGCCCGGTCGGCGCGGCCGGATTTACGATTGGGGTAGCCACATGGGATGGTACACAGGGAAAACTGTATTTGTTCCCTATCGCCATGTCTGGCGCAAATGTAGAGGGCATCAGTGAATATTCAGCCAGCTATGCAGGGTTTAAAAATATTGTAGATATCCAATATAAAGCGAGGTAATAAAAAAAGAAAAATATGAATAGAATTAATCAACGGAACTACCTGAAATTGTTCCTGGTCACCCTTATGGTCTTTACCTAAGGGATTGCTTTAGCACAAAATGATAAAATAGAACTGAATATTGAGATTAAAGGGCTCGGAAACGGAAAGGTGATGATTCGCCAGGCAAATCCGGAAGGCGCTAAATTTGATTCCCTGAATGCACAAAATGACATCCTGCAATTTAAAAGTATAGCAAAAGGGCCGCTCTTGTACAATCTTTCCTTTCCGGCAGGTAAATACCTCAGCTTCTTTGCTGCCCCTAATGAAAAAATAACGGTAAAAGGAGCGCTCGATAATCTGAAGTCGGTGAAAATAGCAGGAAGTATACATCAACCTGCATGGCAGGCATGGAGTAGTATGTGGGACCATCTGCATCTCTATGCGGGTACCATTTTTAAGAAGTTGGACAGTATAGGAAAGGCGAAGGGAGATCAGCCTTTTTACATGGACAAGCTGAAAGACTGGGATAGGATTATGGTGGACAGTGTGGATGCTTTCGTTAAAAAATTTCCTGCATCACCGGTAACTCCCTGGGTGATCGACAGCCGTTTTGTTGTATATCCTTATCCTGATAAGGCAGAATTGTACTATGGTATGCTTACAGATCAGGCGAAAAAAAGCCCTTATGGCATTGCATTGGGCAGATCGGTAGCGATAAATTCGAAGACCAGTATCGGGAAAAGGCCCGATTTCATTCAGCCCGACACAGCTGGAAAGCTGTTTAAACTGTCATCATTGAAAGGAAAGGTGGTGCTGGTTGATTTCTGGGCCAGTTGGTGCGGCCCCTGTAGAAAGGAAAACCCGAACCTGGTAAAGGCCTATGCTGCTTACCATAATCAAGGCTTTGAAATTGTGGGTGTTTCCCTGGATGATAAAAAACAAAATTGGCTGAAAGCAATAGCCTCGGATAAATTGACCTGGCAGCATGTTTCTGACCTTAAGGGCTGGAAAAATGAACTCGCCATTGCTTATGGCATTAAGTCCGTACCAACCAGCTTTCTGATAGATGCTTCGGGTAAGATCATCGCTAAAGACCTCAGGGGAGAGGCATTGGAAAACAAATTGAAAGAATTATTCAAATAAGTAAAAACTCAAATGAAATTAAAAAATATAGGAATTTTGATGTTTGCAGTTATGCTGCTGGTATCAACAAAACAGCAGGCTACAGCGCAAACACAAAATGCAGCAACAGATAGTCTAATTAAGCAGCGCAGCGCTGCTGTAGATGCGATTTTTAAAGGGGATGACCCTTTTGAAAAAGAAAAAAGGTTTAAAGCCTGGATTGCTAAATATCCGCCCGAAAACTTTCCAGGGATACGCATCCCTTACGATTATGTGCGTTCGGGCATTGGCAGAGGATTCGCTAAAGTGAAACAATTTGACAAGGCGGTTGAATATGCGAATCAGATGGAAACTCCCTTCTGGCGTGGGGAAGGGATGGCTGGAATTGCTTACGAGCTGTTGAAACAAGGTGATACGGCTCGAGCCGGTATTCTGATCCGTCAGGCCCTGGATAGTTCCTCTCCTTTTTTAAATCCTGCTCCTAACGATAACCAGGCACAATTTGCGGCGACAGGATATCCCGGTTATGCAACTACTTATGCAGAGCTGATGTACAAAGCTGGAAAATATGACGAGTCCCTGAAATATATGAAAGAGGCAGATAAGTACAGTAAGATGAAGAATGCTGCTTTTTACCTGACCTACGCCAATGTCTTGAAGCTGAGGGGGAAAAAGGAGGAGAGCAGGCTTCAGCTAGAGACCGCTGTAAAAGAAGGTCTTGCAGATGTTAAAATACTGGAAGCTTTAAAAGCAGTCTATGTCGGGACCAACAAAGGGGAGAAGGGATACCAGGCTTATCTGGATGGTCTTAAAAAAGCCATGGTGGAAAAAATCAGGGCTCGCGTTGCTAAGGAGATCATCTCTGAACCCGCCGCGGCATTCAGCTTAAAAGACCTGGACGGAAAAGTAGTTTCTTTAGCCGATCTGAAAGGAAAAATAGTAGTCCTTGATTTTTGGGCTACCTGGTGTGGCCCTTGTATACGCTCATTTCCCGCCATGCAGCGTGCTGCTAATTTGTATGAGAAAAATCCTAATGTTAAGTTCCTGTTTATAGATACCTATGAAACTGCCGCAAATCATGAAACACTGGTCAGATCATTCCTGGAGAAAAATAAATACAGATTCTCTGTATTATTTGATACTAAAGATAGTGCTACTGATAAACCCAAGGTAGCAGGGGCTTATAATGTATCTAGTATCCCGGCCAAGTTTGTGATTGACGGTAGTGGTAAGATCAGGTTTAAACTTACTGGGTTTATCGGAGCTGAAGATGCTGCCGTCGCCGAATTGGTTGCGATGATTGATATCCTCGCGCAAGGACGATGAGGATTTATGCCGGTGTTTATCAATTCGAAATTTTCTAAGATTCAAATCGCAACGATTTTCATCGTGTTTACCTCGATATTCGGGGTAAACACGATGCTACCGTCGAGACCTTAGTGCAGTTTGTATTGTTGCAATTGTACAATGGGTTAATTGAGACAATTCGACAAAAAGATGAATAAAATTTGCTGTATTTATTGCCTTACTTCAATTCCCAAGAGTAATCACAAAAAGCAGCGTTTAACGCTTCATCAACAATTATGAACACCAGACTACTATATCTATTACTTTGTTTAACACTATTTTCCTGTGGCCTTAATAAAAAGGACGCCTCAAAAACAACAAGTATCCCTGTTAATACACCTTTTTTCAACCCAGCTTTACCCGGAGATAATCCTGATCCTTCCATCATAAGGGTAGGGAAGGTGTATTATGCTACCTCTACCACAAACGAATGGGCACCCTACTTCACCATCTATAAATCTACCAATCTCAAAGATTGGAAATTGGTCAATCACGTATTCCCTGATGGCTTCAAAGATATGAAGAACCAATGGGGAGAAAATAATTTCTGGGCATCAGAACTGGCTTATGATGCGAAACAAGACCGGATTTATGTTTATTATTCTGCGCATAACCGTGAAGTAAAAGGGAATCCCGGCCTGCAATGTGGTATTGCCTGGATAGATGCGGATCAAATTGAAACCGGAAAATTTAGCGATAATGGTCCTGTGATCATAGAAGACGATTGCGGTGCTATAGATGCGTTTGAATTGCAGGACAATGGGAAGATTTATGCCTTCTGGAAAAACGATGGCAACGGTTGCGGAAAAGAAAGTTGGATATGGATGCAGGAAATTAATGAAAGCCGTACAAAGTTATTAGGTCAGAAAAGGAAGGCTTATACCAATAGCCAGCCATGGGAAACAGCCTTGGTAGAAGGCGCCTGCTTTTTCAGAATGGGAGATTACATCTATAGTCTTTATGCGGTTGGTGGCTGCTGCGATGCCCGCTGTAATTACAAAACAGGAATTGCAAGAACCAAAAGTCTGGAGAATGGAACCTGGGAGAAATATGATAAAAACCCGATAATGGTAAGCAATGATAAGTGGAGGTGTCCTGGTCATGGTACTGTGGTTCAATCCTCCGACAACAGACTATTTATGCTCTATCATGCCTTTAATCAAAACTACGATGTTTTTGTTGGTCGTGAAGGTATCATAGAAGAATTAAAGCAGGGTGCAGACGGATGGCCAGTGCTTCATAATGCAATAGTTGCCAACCGTCCAAAAGCAGAGCTCGATTTTTTTGAAGATTTTCAAAAGGATAAAAAGCTAAATCTGGTTTGGCAATGGCCGTCTAAACTGCAAAGGCCAGCAATGACTTTTGAAAGCGGACTGAACCTGACTGCCTCAAAGGATAATCATGAGCTGGGTACTTTTCTGGGGCAATACATTAAAACTGTAGATTTTGACATCATTGCAGAAGTTGAAACTAGCGCCGCAAATACAGGAATCTGTTTAGGGGGCGCTATACTGAAAAGTAAGTGGCCGGGTGAGTTGGGGGGAATTGGTATTACAGCTTCCAAACAAGGATATACTGTTTTTAGTAACTTAGAAGGAAAGTATACTGTGCTCAAGCAAGCAAATGAGTCATTGTCGGGCTCCATAAAACTAAAAATGAAAATTAGCAAAGGAGGAAAGTTAATCGACCTGTTTTACAAAAATGGGGAATCAGATTGGCTGAAGTTTTACACCTTGCAATTTGACGCAGCCAAATATGTCCCCTGGGGGATGGGCTACAGGGCTGGTATTGTGGTTAAAGGTAAGCCTTCTGAAAAAGGAGTTTTTAAAAGTTTTGAACTAAAGAATAATGAATCCGAGGGTGGCGAACTGAGACGAATCGACGGTGCCAAATAAGCTACCTACCTGTAGAAGGAACAGGGATTTGTACATCGATCATTTTTAAAGGCTTACGTCTTTAGTCAAGGAGTTGATATATTCCAAAGGAGTGACATTAAAATACTTTTGGAAATTCTTATTAAAGAGACTCTGGCTGCTATAACCTACTGTTTTAGCGATCTCGAACAAGGTAAATTCATTTTGCGCCATTAGTCGTGTCGCTTTTTTAAGGCGGGTAATGTCAATCAGTTCCTTTGGTGACAATGAGGAGAGCGACTTTATTTTGCGATAAAACGTAGGGCGACTCATGTGCATATGTTCAGCAAGCTGATCAATATCAATATTTGGATCTTTAATGTTTTTACGGATGTATTCGTCCAATTTTTTCAGAAAGGCTTCATCTGTTTTTGAATGTGCCATTACACGGACATCTTCAAAGGGTGAGCTCGCAAAATGAGTTTTTATATGTAAGCGATTTTTTAGCAGGTTAGCGATTTGGAGCTGTAATAACTCAGGAGAAAACGGTTTTTGGATATAAAGGTCGGCACCAACTTCCAGGCTCTCAATGTGGGCCTGATAGGTGTTTTTAGCGGTCAATAGCACTACTGGGATATGGCAATATTCAACGTTTGATTTAACTAGCCGACAAACCTCGAAACCATCTATCCCAGGCATCATGATGTCTGATATGATCAGGTCAACGACCTCAGCATTTAAGATATCTTGCGCAATTTCGCCATTTTCGGCCAGATGCAATTTATAGGTGTCCTCCAGAACTTCTGATAAAAATTCTAAAATATCCTCATTGTCATCTATAATTAGAATGCTATCGATCATACTATTTTATCTTTTTCCAACTGCTTAACTTAAATTCGAATTTTTGATGTACAGGTAAAGTTAATTCGAAAACTATCCTATTCGTCTGGCCAGACACTAATTTTAATGAACCATTGTGTAATTCTGTCAGGGATTTGGCCAGTGAAAGTCCAATTCCGGTTCCTGGTTTATCTTTGCTATACAATCTGAAAAAAGGTTCAAATATTTTATCCCTGAATTCATCAGGTATGCCTTTACCATCGTTGCTAAAGCTAATGGTAAATTGCTCGTCTGTAGGCTCTACTGCAGCCAAACTAACTGTGGCTGTACCTGCAGCATATTTGATGGCATTTGAGATCAGGTTACTGCAGATCTTTACCAAAGCTTCTGTATCGGCGAAAACGATAACAGGATTTTTGGGCAATTCAATGTGTAGAGAAATGTTGTTTTTTTCGGCCTCTTGTCTAAACGCCGAAATTTGTTCATTTAGTAAATGGTTGATGTCTGTATTGACAAAGTTTAATCCAAATTGATTCATTTCCGTTTTGCGGAAATCAAGGAGCTGGCTGGTCAGTTCTGCCAAACGTTTAGCATTTTTTTCAACCATCAGCAAGCTTTTTCGGATGCCCATATGTTCATCTGCTTTTTTTAGCATTCGTTCCACCGGACCTACAATTAATGTTAAAGGCGTTTGTATCTCATGTGCGATATTGGTGAAAAATTCAATTTTGGCCTGGTAAATCTCTTTTTCCTTTTCGTGTTCAAAAAGCTGGAGTTTATTCAGATTTCTACGCTCCAAATAACGATGATAGTAGCGTATTGACCAGAATAGGCTGATCGCCAATGCAAGTAAGTAGCAGAAATAAGCCATGTAACTTTTCCAGAAGGGGGGCAGAATTTTAATGAAAAGAAGACGCTCTTTACCTGTCCAGCTACCTATATTACTTTTGGCCCGAACCGTAAATGTATAATCGCCGGCGGATAAATCTGTAAAATAAGCTTTGCGGTTACTGCTGAGATAGGTTCGGTTTTTATCGAGGCCCTGCATTAAATATTCATATCGGGTAACCTCTGGGGAGGAGTAGTTTAGTGCAGCAAACTCTATGCTGAAATTATTTTGGTCGTGCTTGAGTACTATAGTGTCAGTATATAAAATAGATTTGTGAAGCGGACTATTATCCATATTGGGCATGATCTCTTTATTGTTGATCTGAAAGCCGGTGATGTAAGTCGATGGGCCAGTTTCTTTTTGTTCAAAAGTTTTCGGGTCAAAAGCAATCATCCCTTTCACAGATCCAAAATACATTTTGCCATTGCCATCTTTATAAGCCGAGTTGAAATTGAACTGATCGGTAATCAGCCCGTTCGATTGCGTATAAATTTTGAATTGTTCTGTCTGCATATCAAAACAAATCAATCCCTTTAATGAGCTGATCCATAGATGTTTTGAGTCGTCTTCCAACATGCGGAATAAGACATTGCTAGGCAGGCCATTTTCAGTGGTGAACTTTTTAATGGTCTTCCCATCTGGACTTAACCTGATCATACCACCGCCTTCGGTAGTAAACCACATGGCATGGTTGCTGTCTTCCAGTATCCCATATACAGGGAACTCGTTTACGATTTTATTTTTGACTTTGTTGCCAAAGCGGATATTACCATGTTTGCCAGTTTTAGGGTGGTAATAAAATGCACCCTGGGCTACGCTACCGGTCCAGATATTCCCTTTTTGGTCCTCTTTGATGTCAAAAACATACGAGTTATAAGGGATTTGTTTAATGCGGGTAAATGTTTTGTGCTTCCTGTCATAGGTAAATAGACCAGAACCGTTATAGGCTGTACCAACAAGTAAGGTGCTATCCTTTGTAAGATAAATGCAGAGGACAAAATCACTAACCTGGTCGCCCTTACCACCGATGATCTTATGACGTTCGGCTATTAAGCCAGTACGAATATCCATGATTTCCAGGCCATGCAAAAATGGCCCTATGAACAATTGATTACCTAAGGCTAGTAAACCATGTATATTGGGATAGGATACATCTCCTTTTTTTCCTGTCGAAGTATAATTGGTAAACTGTCCTGTTTTTACGTTGAATTTATTAAATCCAGCGTCTTCGGTTCCAATCCATAAGTTACCCTTATTGTCTGCACAAATTTCCCGCACGGCACTGCCTGATATGGAGTTTGCCCCCAGTAAGGGATAGTATTTTTCGAATCTTGCATTCTCCTTTGAATAGTAGTTTAATCCTCCAAAAAAGGTACCGGCCCACATTCCACCCTTGTTATCTTTGCATACTGTATAAACGGCGTTATCTGCAATAGAATAAGGATCGCCGTACCTTTTGCGTAAATTTTGACTGGTGTTTGTTACTGAATTGTAGATATAAATACCGGATTCGGTAGCTATCCAGTATTCCTGATTATTGGCAGCGGTAATATCGCGTACATATATATCGGTATTGTCTTTATTATGCAGGGCTAAGGATCTGATTAGCCCGGTTTTGGTATTATAGCTTTTCAAGCCCTGTTTAAAGCAGCCTATTAATATTTCATGATTTCCGGTAAGGAATATTTTGCTGATAGAACGCAAATTAGCAGGGATGTGCTGATCAATGATTCTAACACTGGTAGTTTGTTTATTTCGGAGATTATACTTTATGATCAAGCCGTCATCATTACCTATCCATAAATTCATGTTACTGTCAATGGCCAGGCAGGATGCTCCTATTTTCAAATCCACAACCTTATCTTCTTTTTGGATGTACTGGTACAGTTTCCTTTCTGCTAAAAAAAACAAGTTATTTTGATCAGCTATTAAAATATTGTTGATGTAAGTTGTTGGTGCTTTTTCGAATGGAGTAAAGACTTCTTTATAAGGGTCGTACTTAAAGATTCCTCTGCCAGTACCAATCCACAGCATGCCATTTTTATTTTCAACAATATTGGTGATCAGATCATCACCTATGTTGCCAAATTTGTTTTTTTCATTTTTGTACACTTTAAAAGTGTAACCATCAAAACGGTTCAATCCACCTCGGGTACCAACCCAGATCATGCCTTTCTTATCCTGGATGATTGAGGTCACCGAATTATGTGTTAAGCCATCATCGGCCTGATAATGTTTAAAGTAATGAAATTGCCCTTTGCAGATAACTGCAAAAAATAGCATCACTTGAAAAAAAACAAATGAAAATATGAGCCGCATAATTTGGTTTGTTCAAATATATATAAATAGGTGGGTTATATCATTTCTGTTTAATAAGGAACTCGTTTTTTTGTCTCTTGTTTTGTTTGTTAGTTATTGATTTTCAGTTTTTTAACTCTGTATTTGTGAGACGGAAAGGCTGTGGATTTGAGACAAATCGACAAAAAAATGATCAAATATTACAGACATCATTCCTTTACTTTGAGATAATTAACCAAATATAAACCATACTGCGAATTCTCTTTTCCCGGCAAATGAACGTGCCTACGCAGTACCAGATTTTGTTTTTATGAAAATTAAATCACTCACTAAACTGACTGCCGCCATGTTGTTATTGCTAACAGCTTGTCAAAAAGAAGTATCAAAAGTTGTGATCGATGCTGATAGTAAGACTGCAAATAATGTAGATATGGTCATTGCTGCGGCCCCACCATTGGGCACGCTGGTTGATGGGGCTACTTACCGCATTAGAGGCGCATCATCTTTGCCTAACGGTCCGGTTGTTGAGGTAACAGGTAATTCAACAGCAGAAAATGCAAAAATTCAGCAATGGTCCTGGTTTCCTAACAACGGACAGAAATGGAAATTGCTGAAAATTGATGCGACCTATTATAAACTAGTCAACGCGACCAGCGCCAAATGCCTGGAATCGCCTTCCTCAACTTCAGGTGACATTTTACAGCAGGCTACTGATGACGGAAGCGATGCTCAATCCTGGTCGATTGGCTATTCTGGGAGTAACAATGTGTTCTCGCTAACGAACAAAGCTACGGGGATGAAAATGGTGGTCGATCCTGAAAACAATACCCCCGGTACAAAAATCAGGCAAAAGAGTACGGTCTCTGGTACGCAGGACCTATTCAATTTCCATAATGTAAATTTTCAAAACCCATTGATTGAAGCCAGTAGGCCAGACCCTTATGTTGCAGAAAAAGATGGTTATTATTATTTCATGTACACCAGGGGGAATAAGATCGGCCTTAGAAAAACCACTTCAATGTCCTTGCTCTCTACGGCTACAGAAAGCGTAGTCTGGACTCCGCCTACTGGCACAGCATATTCTTCGAATATATGGGCACCCGAGTTGCATTTCCTTTCCGGAAAATGGTACATCTATTTTGCAGCCAATGATGGTACCGGAGATACCCATCGCATGTATGTATTAGAAAATGCGAATGCAGACCCGATGACTGGAACCTGGACCTTTAAAGGTAAGATATTTGACTCTAGTGATCAGTGGGCTATTGATGGTTCGATCCTGACTATAGGATCAACCAATTATTTCATCTGGTCGGGATGGGACAGTACAGCCAGCAGGTATAAACAATATCTTTATCTAGCCACCATGTCAAATCCATGGACCATCAGTGGCCCGAGGATCAAAATATCATCACCTACTAACACCTGGGAGAAACATGAACCGAGTTCTATAGGTGCAGGTGTGAATGAAGGGCCGATCATGTTGCAGAAAGATGCCAGCAGCCCAGTATTTATCATCTATTCTGCCAGTCGGTATAGCAGCGATGATTATTGCCTGGCACAGATACAGTTGAAAAGCGGAGGTGATCCTACAGTAGTTGCAGACTGGATCAATAAGAAACAGGTTTTCGTAAGAAATGATGCTAACGCTGTTTACGGGCCAGGGCACAACGGCTTTTTTACCAGCAGTTATACTGATCCTAACGGGGTACTCAAAAAAGAAAACTGGTTTATATACCATGCGAGGAGTGTCCCTAATGTGACCAACGGAAGCCGAAGCCCAAGGATGCAGAAGATTAGCTGGAATGCTGACGGTTCGCCGAATTTCGGCCTTGCCACCGCAACCGGGGTCGATATTGCTGTTCCTGTAGGTGAATGATAAAATATGAAAAATAGATACCTTTTTTTATTAAGCCTGATATTGACCTGCTGTGTCGGTATCAATAGTTCAGCACAAAATAAAAACATCCTTCCCGATTGGGCGCTTGGGGGCTTTGTAAGGCCCAATGGGGTAAACCCAATAATTTCTGCAGACTCGAGTACAGTGTTTATGGATCCGATGACAAATTCCAGGATTCAATGGCAGGCTAACGATACCTTTAACCCGGCAGCTGCAGTCAAAGATGGAAAAATTGTTGTCCTTTATCGATCTGAAGACAAAAGCGGGATTAAAATTGGTCGCCGGACCTCGAGATTGGGCTATGCCATTAGTAAAGATGGCCTGAATTTTACGCGCAAAACTGAACCTGTTCTTTACCCTGATCATGATGATCAAAAAGAGTTTGAATGGCCAGGGGGATGTGAAGATCCTCGGGTAGCAGTAACTGAAGATGGAACTTACGTGATGTTGTATACCCAATGGAACCGAAAGGTACCAAGATTGGGAGTTGCAACTTCAAAGGACCTTATCCATTGGACAAAGCATGGCCCAATATTTCAGGATGCTTATGAAGGGAAGTTTCTTAACATTCCTACAAAATCGGCGTCTATTTTAACACAAGTTAAGGGCCGCAGACAAGTTATTGTTAAATCGAATGGCCAATATTTTATGTACTGGGGGGAAAGGCATGTATATGCTGCAACGTCATCAAATCTGCTGGACTGGAAACCCTTAGTAGATGCAGAGGGCGCATTATTGAAACTGGCCTCACCACGAACAGGTTTTTTCGATAGCGATATGACCGAATGTGGCCCTCCAGCTGTAATGACCGAAAAGGGAATTGTTCTGCTTTATAATGGTAGAAACAATCCTGGTGAAAGGGGTGATAAGCGGTTCAACGGAGGCGCATATTGTGCAGGTCAGATGCTGTTTGACAAAACTGACCCTACCAAATTAGTGGACCGCCTTGACGTTCCTTTCTTCAGACCTATGGAATCCTTTGAAAAAAGCGGACAATACGCTAATGGTACCGTATTTATTGAAGGGATGGCGTGGTTTAAAGAAAAATGGTTTCTCTATTATGGCTGCGCCGATTCAAGAGTTGGCGTCGCCATATATAATCCAGCCAAACGAGTTGAGCCTGATCCAATTATTGATACCCAAAAAATTAATACACCAATAAATAAACCAATATGAAAAAAACCTCACTATCAATTCTTTTAACCATTTGCGCACTTTTTAGTCAAGCCCAACCCAGTAGTCAACCCGAAGATGTGATACGCCGTGTAGCAAATAATGTGATCGACAATACATCATTTCAGTTTAAAAATATAAAAACAGGAGTTAAGTATCCCTCTACAAAAGGGCTGGAAAGTACGCCTGATCTGAGGGCTGAAAGTCCTTACAATAAATGGTATTACCCTATGGGGGTATTGGCCATCAGTATGGTACAGCTAAGCAATCTTACCGGCGAAGCCAAGTATGCTGAATATGCTGCACGTAACTATGATTTTGTATTTAGCAACAGTGCCTACTTTGAAAAGCTTTATAAGGAAAAGCAGAGGACGGAATGGGCGCCGCTTTTTGCGATGAATGAATTGGATGCCTGCGGAGCAATGGCAGCCGGTTTGGCCGATGTAAATATGACCGAAAAACGTGCAGATTATACGGCATACTTAAAACGTGCAACTGACTATGTCAGCGCGAAACAACTGAGATTGGCAGATAAAACCTTAGTACGTCCAAGTTCAAGGAAAATGACTTTATGGGCTGATGACTTATATATGAGTGTTCCGCTACTGGCACGCATGGGAAAAATTACCGGCGATAAAAAATATTTTGACGATGCCATTATGCAGGTTGATAATTTTAATAGTTACCTCTACGATAATGCTACCGGTCTTTATATTCACTGTTATTATGCCGACGTAAATCAGCAAGGTGTAGCGCGTTGGGGCCGTTGCAATGGATGGCTTGCCTTGGCGCAAACAGATTTAATTGCTGCACTACCTGCAGACCATCCAAAACGTAAACATTTGATTGACCTGCTGTTGCGCCAGATCGTTGGCTTTGCACGTTACCAGGATGTATCTGGCTTATGGAATCAAGTATTGGACAAAAAAGATTCTTATCTCGAGACTTCAGCTACAGCGATGTTTACCTATGCCGTAGCCAAGGCTGTAAATGAGGGTTGGATACCTAAATCATACATCAGCATTGCGAAAGAAGGCTGGAAAGGTGTAGCCTCTAAAGTAGACCAACAGGGTGGGATTTTTGATATCTGTATTGGTACAGGGATCTCGGATGCGGTGAGTTTTTATTACAAAAGGCCGGTTCCTTATAATGATGTACATGGCATTGGCCCGGTAATTATGGCTGGAGCCGAAATGGTAAAATACAATAAGGCTAGTAGTCTGGCTAAATAAAAATAACCCTATTAGAAATAAATGATCTGAATTATAATGAGAAAAAGAATATTTACGTTGAGTTATGGCCTGATCCTGCTTGCAAGTGGCTGTGCTATGAAGAATAAAAGCAATGATAATTTGTTGCCTGATTCAGCGAATTTTAAGCAGGTGGTAGCAGGGAAGCCAGTCGAATTGTATGTTTTAAAAAATAGCGCAGGTATGTGTGCTGCAATAACCAATTATGGCGGGCGACTGGTTTCACTATTAGTCCCAGATAAAAAAAAGGATTTAACGAATGTTGTGGTTGGATTTGACAGTCTGTCGGGCTATATCAATAGTGCTGAACCTTATTTTGGGGCAACGATTGGCCGTTATGGAAACCGAATAGCAAGAGGGAATTTTTCATTGGAGGGGAAGGAGTACCAGTTGTCAGTCAATAATGGACCGAATACTTTACACGGAGGGAAAGCGGGCTTTCAATACAAAGTATGGGATGCGGTGAAACAAGGTGATTCGGTTTTGACCCTTACTTATCGTTCCGTAAATGGAGAGCAAGGCTTCCCGGGTAATTTACAGGCAAGCGTGACTTATACGCTAACCAGCGACAATCGTTTGAAATTAGATTACCGTGCGGTAACTGACCAGACCACAGTACTGAACCTGACCAATCACGCTTTCTTCAACCTAAACGGAGAGGGATCAGGAACTATTAACCATCATTTATTGAGAATTAACGCCTCACGTTACACTCCTGTGGATGCTACTTTAATTCCTACCGGGCAATTGGAGCCGGTAAAGGATACTCCATTTGACTTTAGCACTCCTGTTACCATTGGCGAGCGTGTGGATATCAAAAATGAACAACTTCGTTTTGGTAAAGGCTACGATCATAATTATGTATTGAATGCTTCCGGGCTGGATGTGCTCGCTGCCGAAGTTGAAGGAGAAAAAACTGGGATTGTGATGCGGGTTTATACCACAGAGCCCGGTCTTCAATTTTATGGAGGCAATTTTATGCAAGGCAAGAACAAGCTACGTAAAGGAATGGATGATTTCAGAACTGCATTTTGCCTGGAAACACAACATTTTCCTGATAGTCCTAATCAGCCTACTTTTCCAACAACAATTTTAAAGCCCGGACAAGTGTATGAAAGCCATTCGGTGTATGCGTTTACCTCAAAAATAAAGTAATAATAGATCGCGATAATGGTTTAATAGTAAAAGGGGAATCCAAAAGGTTCCCTTTTTTGGTAGCCCATTGTTCCTCTTTTTTCGGCTGAATTTTATGTTTGCACTCCTATAAATTGAGATAATTCGACAAAAAGTTGAACAAATTATACAAATCGTAATCGTTTAATTTGATTAATAATCAACCAAATATAAACCAACTGCATGCACTCTTCTGGCTATAGCACTTATAGTAATTGCAGTATAATAACCATTCTATGAACAAAAATTTACATTTCTTATTTATGACCACGATGATTACTCAGGCCAGCGTGTATGGCAAAGTCAAACAGTAATCCGCTTACCCAATATTATTTCTCAGTACGGCTTTCTGGACACCCAGATAGTTAGTTAATTAATTAAATGTAGTGTAACCCGACGCTCGTCGGATAAAAGCAATATGTATATGAAAATAAAAAACAATGTTAGGCGCTGGCAAATCCATTGGATGTTGCTCGGCTTGATTGTTCTTAGCTTAACGCATTGTAAACAAGATGAAGTAAAGCAAGAAGCCGGGTTCGATCCGTCTAAACCGGTAGTGGTTACAGATTTCTATCCTAAGGAAGGGGGAGCAGGAAACAATCTGGTTATTTACGGGGAGAATTTTGGCACTGACCCATCCAAGATCAAAGTAATGATTGGTGGAAAAGTTGCTGTAGTAGTGGGTGTCAAAAATAACAGCTTATATTGCCTCGTTCCGGCGCAAGCCTACGACGGAGATATTAAGGTATTCGTTGTTGACGGTGACAATAAGGAGATCGCCAATGCAGCAGCCAAAGAGGTGCTGGCCTACACCAGGAAATGGCTGGTCTCGACATTTCTCGGGAAGTATTACGAAGTTGCTTCCGCTTTTCAGGAGAAAGAAGGTCCGTTTGACGACTGCGGAGCATTTAAAGGTATACAGTGGTTATCCTTTGATCCTAAAAATCCCAACCGTCTTTATTTTACAGCCGGTACCAGTAGTAGTCGGTTGATTGATTTCGAAAACAAATATGTAAGCTATTTTAGAACTGGCCTTGACGATGCATCTGTGATGACCTGGAAGATTGATGGGAACCAGGATATGATCGTTTCTCACAACCATGCCAGCGATACCAAATACGGTAATTATATATTTAGCCGCCAATCAAACTTTGTTCAGAAGCAAGCCATTGAAGTGTACTCCCGTGGAGTGCGGGGAACATTAATTCATCCGCAAAATGGAGAATTGTATTATTCCAGATTCAGAGCAGGGGATGTTCGAAGGTATGACTTTAATACCAAGGAAGATAAACCGGTATTTACAAATCCATATAGTGGTATTGCCATTTACATGGTCATGCATCCCACTGGGGATTATGCTTACCTGCTGGAGTATGATAAGCATTTCATCATGCGTACCGATTACGATCGGGTCAACAAAACCTTTAAAATTCCATACACAATTTGTGGGGAGGCCGGTATTGCAGGTTATGCAGATGGAATTGGAACGAATGCAAGGTTAAATTTTCCTGTACAGGGTGTATTTGTCAAAAATCCGGATTATGAAGCAGCGGGAGGGGATCAGTATGATTTTTACTTCTGCGACAAGAGTAATCATGCTATCCGTACGCTCACGCCGCAGGGAAGGGTAGGCACATTTGCCGGACGTGGAAATAATGGTACAAGCGGGTATGCGAACGGTGATTTACGTACTGAGGCTCGTTTCAATAGTCCGCAGGCAATTGCGTATGATGAGCTGAAGAAATGTTTTTATATCGGTGACTCCGGCAATTGGCTGATTCGAAAAATAGCAAAAGAAGAATAGAAAACTAACACTCAAATATAAAAGATGAAATTTATTTTACTAACATGCATAGTCTTGATGGGGATGTTCTTTAACGTTCGGGCCCAGGAGGAGATAACTGTGAAAGGAGTTGTTCTCGACGAGCAAAATTTACCTCTTATAGGTGTAAGTATAGCTGTGAGCAATATGCCCGGATTGGGAACCACTACTGTGACCGATGGAAAATACAGCATAAAAATGCGTCCTTTTCAAACTTTGATCTTCAGCTATATTGGTTATCAGAAAAAAGAGGTATTGGTGAAAGACCAGCGTACCATCAATGTCACAATGAAAGAAAATGACGACAGTAAGCTTAATGAAGTCGTTATTACCGCTACTGGTGCGGAGAAAAGGATTGCTGTGACGGGCGCGATCACAACAGTAGATGTGGAACGATTGAAGTCAAACCCATCTACTTCTATGGCAGATGCCTTAGCGGGCGTCGTGCCTGGTATTCAGGCCATGCAAAGCTCCGGCAGGCCGGGGAGTGTGTCTGAATTCTGGATCAGGAGTATATCTACATTCGGAGCAAACAATTCTGCATTGGTATTGATAGACGGCTTTGAACGGGATATGAATGAAATCAATGTGGAGGATGTGGCGTCATTTTCAGTTCTGAAAGATGCTTCGGCAACGGCTATTTATGGTAGCAGAGGTGCGAATGGGGTTATTTTGATTACGACAAAAAGAGGCAAGGAGGGCAAAGTTGAGATCAATGCGAAAATAGAAGGATTTTATAATACCGCTACTAAACTTCCTGATTTTGCAGATGGATACACCTATGCTTCACTCGCCAACGAAGCCAAGACTACCCGAAATTTGCAACCACTGTATTCCGCTTCAGAAATGGAAATATTGCGTCTGGGCTTGGACCCTGATCTTTTTCCCAACGTGGACTGGATGGATGTTTTGCTTCGCGATGGAGCAAAGAGCCAGCGTAGTATATTGAATTTAAGCGGGGGTGGAAAAACAGCACGTTATTTTGTATCTGGGGGATATCAGAATCAACAGGGAATGTACAAAGTGGATGAGGCAATTGGTGATTACAATACCAATACCAATTTTAAAAAATATACCTATCGCTTAAATGTCGATATGGACATCACCAAATCTACCTTATTAAAGGTGGGCGTTTCCGGGTCCTTGAGGCAGCAGAATGATCCAGGTGTTGGAACAAATGCCATTTGGACTACACTTATGGGATATAACCCAATCATGATGCCGATGCAATATTCGAATGGGAAAATTCCCTCATGGACAGGAAAAGATGACAACCTCAATCCCTGGGTACAAGGAACAATGACAGGATACAACGAAAGCTGGACAAATAATATTCAGACCACGTTAAACTTAGAGCAGAAACTGGATTTTATCACTAACGGACTTAAGTTTATTGGAAGGTATGGATATGATACCAATAATGATAATTACGTTAAGCGATTCAAGCGTCCTGAATTGTGGAATGCAGCCCGTTATCGTAATGCAGATGGGACATTGGTGTTCACTCGGGTAGCCGAAGAACAAAAAATGACCCAAACTTCTGGCTCGGACGGCGACCGCAGGGACTTCTTTGAATGGGATCTCTTATACAACAAAGATTTAGGAAACCATCATTTTGGAGCGATTACAAAATATACACAGTCGTCTAAAGTGTTTACCCAGAATATTGGCACAGATCTTAAAAATGGAATAGCCCGTCGGAACCAGGGCATTGCAGGCCGAGTGAATTACAATTGGAACAACCGATATTATATCGACTTTAACTTCGGTTATACAGGTTCTGAGAATTTCCATAAAGATTACCGATTCGGATTCTTTCCAGCCATTTCAGGTGCCTGGAATATTGGTGAGGAGTCTTTCCTCAAAAAACTGGGATGGGTGAATATGTTTAAAGTGCGTTATTCGTATGGAAAAGCCGGAAATGACAATATGGGGGACATCAGATTTCCTTATTTGTACACTGTTGAACAAATGACTGGTGGAGGATATAATTTCGGTGGTTATGATAGTAATAATCCATGGAATGGAATCCGCTATTCTTCCATAGCCTCTCCAAATGTTACCTGGGAAATTGCGACTAAACAGGATCTAGGACTCGATTATTCGTTTTTTGGCGATAAGATCAATGGTGCTTTCGACCTGTTTAGTGAACTTCGGGAGGGAATTTACATGCGGCGTGAATATCTTCCAGGATTCGCTGGACTAGAAAGTGATCCTTCGGCCAACGTAGGTATTGTAAAAGTACGTGGATTCGATGGAAATATTGCGGTCACTCAGAAGCTTTTTAATGTGGATCTGACTTTCCGCGCAAATGTTACCTATAGTAAAAATGAGATCATTGAACGCGATGAAGAAAATACGATTTATGAATATAGACTGCAAGAAGGCCATCGCATTAATCAAGCGAGAGGATTGGTTTCTTTAGGCTTGTTTAAAGATTATGACGATATCAGAAATAGTCCGCAGCAGACCTTTGGCACGGTTATGCCAGGCGACATCAAATACAAAGATGTGAACGGTGACGGTAAGGTAGATGGAAATGATGTTGTAGCGATAGGGGCAACAACCAGACCCAATTTAACCTATGGATTTGGCCTTTCTGCCCGCTGGAAAGGGTTGGACATCAACATGCATTTTCAAGGCGTAGGCAAATCAAGTTATTTTATCAGTGGAAGTTCAGTTTTTATGTTCTCAGGTGGAGATGGATGGGGGAATGTATTGACTTCGCTCGCGAACAGTAACCGCTGGATTCTTGGTACAAACGAGGATCCGAATGCCGAGTATCCACGACTGACCTACGGAAACAACAGCAACAATTATCAGAGATCTTCATTCTGGCTTAGGGATGGATCGTATCTGCGTTTGAAAACATTAGATGTTGGCTATCAGATCCCAAAATCATTGGTGAATAGGGTCCGGATAAGCAATGCCCGTATATTTTTTGTCGGCACCAATCTGTACACATTTTCGAAATTTAAGTTATGGGATCCGGAGTTGGGAAATCCAGACGGAAAAGTTTATCCGCTGAGCAGAACCTTTTCATTGGGATTATCTGTCGGTTTATAAGAAAAAGAAATATGAAAAAAATAGCTATAATTTTAATCTTTGCTGCATCTGTTTTGGTGATTGGCGGGTGTAAAAAATACCTGGATTCGGATTATCTGTTCGATGAAAGAATGACTACGGAGGACGTATTTACTAATTCCGACTATGCTAACAGATGGTTGGCACGTGCGTATTATTTTTTGGGAACCAACGTGATGCAAGATGTTGCCAGTAAAAAGGTGATACCTTTTAATTTCGCTGATGATATGTTTTACGGAGATGAAAACGATGAGTATAAACGCTGGAAAAATGGACAGTACAGTGAAGAAGGTCTGGATGGTGAAAGCAAAACAATCTGGGTAACTGGATATCAGGGAATCCGGCAAGCCTCAATTTTCCTGAATAATATCGATCTCAATAAACAGTTTACCGCACAGGAAATGGGAGATCTTAAGGGACAGGCCCGTTTTTTAAGAGCTTACTTTTATT
Organism: Pedobacter hiemivivus; assembly: GCF_005144565.1. Taxonomy (NCBI): domain Bacteria; kingdom Pseudomonadati; phylum Bacteroidota; class Sphingobacteriia; order Sphingobacteriales; family Sphingobacteriaceae; genus Pedobacter; species Pedobacter hiemivivus. The sequence continues at coordinate 69,297 of NZ_SWDX01000003.1, read as the reverse complement.
GGATTCTTCTCCGTACCTATGGTCCGGTACCTATAATTCCAGACGAAGGTATTGACTATACCAAAGAGTATGATGAAATTGCGCAGGCCAGAAATACCTATGCGGAATGCGCAGATTATATTTCCAATGAGCTTGTGGAAGCTGCGAAAGTACTTCCACTTCAAAATGGGGTACAGCAGCTTGCCCGACCTACACGTGGTGCTGCATTGGCCCTTCGGGCTAAAGTATTGTTGTATGCCGCTAGCCCCTTAGCCAATGGTAAAGCGCCAGCTGAGGTAGCTGCATTAATGGTGAATAAAGATAAAAAGCCGCTACTTTCGCTAACTTACGATGAATCCAAATGGGCCCGGGCAGCTGCCGCTGCAAAGGATGTTATAGACCTTGGACAATATCAATTGTTCGTTGCTTATAAGAAGACTGTTGGTGATATCGCCTACCCGGCGACCGTTACGCCACCTTCAGACAATAACTTTTCAAACAGCAACTGGCCTGCCGGTTGGAAAGATATAGACCCGTTTGAATCGTATCGCTCCGTATTTAATGGTGCAGTTTCCGCTTCTGAAAATCGTGAACTTATTTTTACGCGTGGCAGAAATCAGGGTAGCGAATTTATTGGCAATATGGTGGTACATCAATTACCCCGGTTGGAAGGAAAAGGCTATAATTCTCATGGTATGACGTTAAAACAGGCTGATGCGTATTATATGAACGATGGTACTGATATCCCTGGAATGAACAGCATGTATGCTGGACGCCCCGGTTATCAAGACAGGTATAACACACAACAGCGTGCAGCAGGTTTTGTACAGACAGCTGAATCGGCAAATTATCCGGAATTGGGTGCATTGGCTGCTGGTGTAAGTAAACAATTTGCAAAGCGTGAACCTCGCTTCTATGCTTCAGTTTCCTACAATGGTTCGACCTGGAATTTGCTGAATGCAGAAGTGACAAAAGATGAAAAACCTAATGTGCAGATATTTTATTACCGCGGTGATCCCAATGGCTATAAAAATACTACATACTGGACGCGTACAGGGATCGGCATTAAAAAGTATGTTCATCCTGACGATATCAGTAATGTGATACTTACTCCGCTTGACCAAAGTCGCATCAAAGATAAAGTTGATCCGGCAATCCGATATGCAGAAATCCTGCTGATTTATGCGGAAGCTTTAAATGAGTTGAACGGATCATACTCCATCCCTTCCTGGGACGGTAAAGCAACGCATACGATGGGTCGGAATATTTCGGAAATAAAAAGAGGGATCCAGCCAATTCGGATCAGAGCAGGATTAGCCGACTATGCGAATGATGTGTATGCTGATGCGACAAAATTCCGGGTTAAACTAAAAAGAGAACGTCAGATTGAATTATTTGCTGAGGGGCACCGATATTTTGATCTGCGTCGCTGGACAGACGCTCCGGGAGAGGAATCTGCTCCCGTTTATGGATATAATGCTTATGCGACAAAAACGCAGGCAGACCTGTTCCATACCCCGGTTGAAACCCCGTCCTTGCCATCAATATTTACCCTAAAAATGTGGTTCTGGCCGATTCATTTTGATGAGCTCAGACGTAACAAATTTTTAGTGCAGAATCCGGGCTGGACAAATCCTGAATAGTTTATTTTAATTAGCAACAATGAAAAAGAAATTATATATATTATTTTTAATGTTAACAACGGCAAGCTGTTTTGTTTCATGTAAAAATGAGTGGGAGGAGGAACAATTCACCCAAATGGCCTCCTTTAAATCAATAGTTACAGGTCAGGGCGTGTCCTGGAGTTATTTACGTTACAATGCTAACGGTGTAGTGCGATACAATCTTCCAATTGTGATCAGTGGGTCTACTCCAAATAATAAAGCGCGGACCATACACATCGGTTTGGATCCAGACACACTTGCGAGATTAAACCAGGAGCAATACGGCCATCGTCAGGAATTGTATTTTAGACAATTAGATCCAAAATATTATAATCTTCCTACCACGATTACGGTTCCTGAGGGTGTCAGTACAATCTCATTACCCATAGATTTTAAAATGGGCGACCTGGATCAGTCTGATAAGTGGGTATTACCCTTGCAGATTTTAGATGATCCATCTTATGACTACAAAGCAAATCCGAACAAAAGCTATCGTAGAGCAATGTTGCGTGTTATGCCATTTAATAATTATTCCGGGGAGTATGGTGGTACCTTATACAAGATCTTTCTTGATGGTGATACGGAACCGCTAACACTGAACAAACATCGCACGTATGTAGCGGATGACAAAACGATATTTCTATACGCCGGGACCCGGGATATTGATTATTTGGACCGTAAGAACTACAAGGTGCTGATGAAGTTTACTGATGAGAATATAGATGTCCAGAATCGGAAGAAAAAACTGGAAGTTTGGAGTGACAATGCGGTAAATAATAAGTTTAAGCTAGGGACATCCCAGTCTTATTATACAATTGACGAAGAAATGGATGCGAAACTTCCTTATATGAAACATATCTATATCACATTATTTTTATCATACGAGTTTGAGGATTATACAACAATTCCAGGACAACGTTTGAAATACAAGGTGGAAGGAACATTGTCTATGCAACGCGACCTGAATACATTGATACCTAATGAGGATCAGCAAGTTCAATGGTAATATGAGAAGTATTCAAAATAGCTCGGTAATCTGTATTTTATTAATGCTGTTTGCATTCTCCTTATCGTGTGGTGGTAGCGATAGTTTACGAGCTGTTCCAGCTAAAGTGGATGCGCCGATAGTATATGAGATTATTGAAGACAAGTTGCCTATTGCGGATCCATATGTATTGTATCACAATGGTAAATATTATGCTTACGGAACTCGTGTAAACGGTTTTGAAGTCTATATATCAGAAGACCTGAAGCATTGGAAGAGGGGCGACCATCTTGCGTTATCACCGGAAAACTCATGGGGAACCAGGTGGTACTGGGCCCCTGAAGTCTATTATGTTGCATCTAAAAATAGGTTTTATATGTTTTATACTGTTGATGAGCATATTTGTGTGGCTTCGGCTACTACACCCACAGGACCTTTTATACAGGTAGAAAAAAAGCCTATTGTGGCTAATGAAAAAGGGATTGATCCTTCGTTGTTTATAGACGAAGATGGTACTCTTTACCTCTATTTTGTGCGATTTACTTCAGGTAATGTCATCTGGATGGCCGAAATGAATGATGACTTGCAAAGTATAAAAACCAACACGTTGACCAAATGTATTAGTGCTGAAGAGAATTGGGAAAAAATTCAAGGAACGATTGCTGAAGGCCCCTCAGTGTTGAAGAAAGGGGGGACTTATTATTTAATGTATTCAGCAAATCACTTTGAAAGTAAAGATTATGGGGTAGGCTACGCAACCGCGAGTTCCCCAAAAGGGCCATGGAAGAAATATACGGAGAATCCGATTCTACGCAGAGATAAGCCCGCCGCTTCTGGATTGGTTGGTACGGGGCATGGTGCGCCCTTCGTTTGTGCCGATGGAACTTACAAATATATTTACCATGCGCATGCAGATAACAATAGCATTGGGCCACGAAGGTCTTACATTAATAATTTAGGTATATCCGCACAGGGTGTGATAAGTATTAATGCTGAAGTAATCAGACCAGTAGTAGTAAAATAAACAGATCATAAAATACTAAACACAAAAACAAATGAAACGATTCTTTCTTTCCTTAGGCCTGGTTGCTGCAATGCTTAGTGCATCTGCTCAGCAGCGTAAAGCGCCGGCCTATCCACTGATTACGCACGATCCTTATTTTAGTATCTGGTCGTTTTCCGATCATCTTAATGCGGAGCCAACAAAACACTGGACAGGCACAAACCATGCACTATCCGGATTGATTAAAGTTGATCAACAGGTTTACAGTTTTTTAGGTAAAGCCGATAAGCATTTTGAAATGCTTTTACCTACAGCTGAAGGCAAATCCTATACTGCAAAATATTCGGAAAAAGAACCGGCTGCAGGTTGGGAAAAGACTGATTACAATGATCAGAGCTGGAAAGCTGGAAATGCACCATTTGGTGACAGTGATGCCAAGACCCAATGGAAAAGTGATAACCTATGGATGCGTCGTGAGTTTAATCTGGACAATATTGACCTTAAAGGTTTGAATTTAAGAATCAATCATGACGATAATATTGATCTGTTTTTAAACGGTGTTAAAGTTTACAGCTGTAATTGCTGGACCGGTAAATATGTTAATATCCCTATTGATGAAAAGATAAAGGGTGTATTGAGGAAAGGCAAAAATGTTATTGCTGCTCATGTTAAAAATACAGCAGGCGGGCAATGGCTAGATGTCGGCTTAGCTGTCGAAAAGCCAGCAGCCGAATTAAAGTCGGTGCTTATGGCTAAGCAAAACAATGTAACTATAAATGCCACACAAACCATCTATCAATTTAGTGCAGGTAAGGTAGATCTGGAACTTACTTTCACATCGCCTTTGCTGATGGATAACCTCGATCTGGTAGCCAGACCGGTTTCTTATGTGTCGTTTAAGCTTAAGGCCAATGATGGGAAAAAGCACAATGCGCAGGTTTATTTTGGCGCTTCAACGGATATAGCGACCAATAATCCTGCTCAGGAAGTGGAGGCATCAGCTTACAGGAACGGAGCACTTTCGGTGCTTAAAGCTGGTACAACAGCACAGCCGGTTTTGAAAAAAAAGGGGGATGATATCCGTATCGATTGGGGTTATATGTACGTTGCTGTTGCTCAAAATAGCGGGAACCAATATGTTACTTCATCGGCAAATGCGATTTCATCTTTTATAAGTGGAAAAGTCGCTGCTACTCCGGCGAAAGGTAATAGCTTAACATTGGCTACAGTATTGCCTTTTAGTGTAGGCCCAATAGCTACAGAAAAAACAGTATTGATTGGTTATGACGATATAGAGTCTGTTCAATATTTCGGCGAAAACTTAAAACCATGGTGGAACCGCAAAAATAACCAGACCATAGATAAACAGCTTACATTGGCAAACAATGAATACGCTTCGGTTTTACAAAAATGCGATGCATTTAATAAGCAATATTATGCTGCAAACTTAAAAGTAGGCGGTAAAGGATATGCTGATCTTTTAGATCTTTCGTATCGTCAGGCCATCTCTGCACACAAATTAGTGGAAAGTCCGCAGGGCGAGATTTTATTTCTTTCTAAAGAAAACTTTAGTAATGGCTCTATCAATACTGTAGATATTACTTACCCCTCAGCGCCATTGTTTTTGGTATACAATCCTGATTTGTTAAAAGGAATGTTAAATGGGATTTTTTATTACAGCGAAAGCGGAAAGTGGAAAAAACCTTTTCCTGCACACGATATAGGTACTTACCCTTTGGCAAATGGACAAACTTATGGTGAGGATATGCCCGTAGAGGAAGCTGGGAACATGCTTATTCTTACTGCAGCAATTGCTAAGGTTGAAGGTAATGCAGACTATGCTAAAAAACATTGGAAGACGCTTTCTATCTGGGCAGATTATCTGAGTAAAAACGGTTTTGATCCAGCAAATCAGTTGTGTACTGATGATTTTGCTGGTCATCTTGCCCGGAATACGAACTTATCGGTAAAAGCCATTGTAGCTTTAGGCGGTTACGGAATGCTTGCAGCACAATTGGGGGAAAAAGAAGCAGCAGCAAAGTATACGCCGATGGCTAAGGAAATGGCAAAAAAATGGATGGAAATGGCTGATGCGGGTGATCACTATGCTTTAACATTTGATTTGAAAAATACCTGGAGCCAAAAGTATAACCTTGTTTGGGATAAGGTATTGAAGCTTGGTATTTTTCCGGAAACTGTTTATAAAAAGGAGATTGATTTTTATCTGAAAAAGCAAAATGCTTTTGGTTTGCCATTGGACAGCCGTAAAACTTATACTAAATCTGATTGGATTTTGTGGACAGCAACCTTGACCGATAATCGTGCTGATTTTGAGAAATTCTTAAAGCCAATCAATAAATTCGTTCTGGAGTCGCCAAGTAGAGTACCATTAAATGACTGGCATGAAACGACCAATGGTAAGCAGGTGGGCTTTCAAGCACGTAGTGTGGTAGGTGGTTATGCCATTAAATTGTTGGATTACCAGTTAAATAAAAGATAGAGGATTCAATGAATACGTTATACCCTAAACTATGGTTAACCATGCGATTAACCACCGTTATATCAATAGCCTCTCTAATGCATGTAAGTGCTGCTACTTTTGGCCAGCGGATCAATGTTGAGCAGAATCGTCTTGCAATTGATGTCAGGGGCAAGATTCTGGACGAGAACGACCAGCCGCTGATTGGTGCAACTGTAGGTATAAAGGGCAAAGGCAGGTCGGTAATGACCGATCAGAATGGTGCTTTTCATCTGGCAAATGTTGAAGAGCAAGATAAACTGGTGATCAGTTATATCGGCTACGAGCTCGTGGAAGTTAATGTGGCTGCGGATATGGGAAGTATTCGATTGAAGCGAACCGTTGGTGATCTGAATGAAGTGGTGGTAATTGGCTATGGCACCGCCAGGAAGAAAGACCTTACTGGTGCAATTACGCAGCTTAAGCCTGATAAAATTGCCGAGGAAAATCCAAGAACTGTTCAGGATATTCTAAGGGGGACGCCTGGTTTAACTATTGGACTGGATGCATCGGCAAAAAATGGTGGTTCCATCAACATCCGCGGACAGCGTTCTGTTTATACAGATGGTAACCATAATTCCCCATTGCTTATCCTGGACGGGATGATCTTCTATGGCGAGTTATCTGAGATCAATCCTGATGATATTGAACAGATCGATGTACTCAAAGACGCTTCGGCCGCTGCCATTTATGGTGCACAGTCTGCCAACGGCGTCCTTATCATTACCACTAAAAAAGGAAAACCGGGTAAGCCAAGAATTAATTTTACCTCAAACCTGGGGCTGTCAACCATGGGCGCAAATCGGCCTGTCTGGGGAGCCGAGGGATATATGAAATACAGAGAGGACTGGTACATTGCAGGCTCGTATGACCTTAATACGGTTACAGGTAATTATGAGCCATATATGTCGAGCAGTATTGATGCTGTAGTCGCTAAAAATAAACCAGGGTATTACGAAAAGCCAACTCCGGCTATGTTCGCTAAATATGGAATTACTGAGGCCACCTGGAGAGCCTATTCTCCGACCGGTGCGGGCGACTCTGACGAGCGGATCTACGCAACGCGTATCGGAATGGGACACACCGTATTGACCAATTATCTTGCCGGCAAAACTTTCGATTGGTACGACCATAGTTTCCGCGATGGGACTAACCAGGATTATAACCTCAGCGTTTCCGGTGCCAGTGATAGGATCAATTATTACATGTCTGCCGGCTACCTTTCAAATCAAGGAGTTGTTGTGGGTGACAATTACAAAGCTGTACGCGCCAACCTTAAAGTTGATGGCAAAGTAACAGACTGGCTAAACATTGGTGCCAATGTTAACTTTCAGGACCGGTCAGACGGAAATATAGCAACAGACTGGGCTAGTGCAATTATTTTTAACAGTCCTTTCGCTGCTTACCGGGATGGGAGCGGAAACTTAGAGATCTACCCCCAGGGTTCAACCCTGACTGGTCTTGTAAGAGGATATAATTATGATTATAACAGGCAGTTTCAGGATCTTGAAAGCGGCTACAATGTTTTAAACTCTATTTTTACGGCAAAAGTAAAACTGCCTTTTAATATCACTTATTCATTTAACGCTTCGCCTCGGTATCAATGGTTCTATAAACGTTATTTTACCTCATCCTTACATCCTGATTGGAGTCCTGGTTCAAAAAAAGCAGGGGTAAATCGCGATAACAGTAAACGTTTTGACTGGTCGCTCAATAATACCATTAACTGGGAACATACCTTTGCTACAAAACACCGTGTTAATGTAACGTTAGTGCAGGAAGCAGAAGAGCGCCAGTCCTGGAGGGACAATATTCAAGCTTGGGACATATCGCCTACCGATGCCTTAGGTTTTCATGAAACCAAAGGTGGTGACAAGCTGATGAGTGAGTTTGATTCTGAAGACAGTCGCCAAACGGCAGATGGTATGCTTGCCCGTCTCTTCTATTCTTATGATGACAGGTATATGCTGACCACCTCTATACGCCGTGACGGCTACTCGGCATTTGGCACATCCAATCCACGTGCAACGTTCCTGTCTCTTGCTTTAGGCTGGACCTTTACCAACGAAAATTTCTTTAAGTGGAAGCCATTGAGCAATGGTAAGCTGCGCTTGTCTTATGGACAAAATGGAAACCGCTCGCTTGACAACCCATACGTTGCATTGGCCAACCTTGCCAATGGGACGGGTACACAAGGTTATATAGACGCAAGTGGTAAATATGTACAATTCCAATATCTGCGATTAGATCGCATGGCCAATAAAAACCTGCAATGGGAAAAAACAGCCTCTTTCAATGTAGGGTTAGATCTGGGCTTTTTGAATAACCGTATTTCAACGACATTGGATTATTTCCAGATGTCTACTACCGATATGATCATGAATCAGTCCTTACCAGGTTTCTCCGGATTTAGCAGCATCACAACCAATTTAGGTGAGGTACAGAACAAAGGATTTGAAATATCGGTCAACTCGCAGAATATCAAGGCGAAAGATTTTAGTTGGAACACTAGCCTTGGATTCTCAAAATACACCAATAAGATTAAACATCTTTATTACCAGTTTGTAGACGTGCTAGATGCAAGCGGTAATGTGGTGTCAAGTAAAGAGGTGGATGATATTGGAAATAAGTGGTTCATTGGGCAGCCTATCAGCTCCATCTGGGATTACAGGGTAACAGGTATTTGGCAGACCAATGAACTTGATGAAGCGGCCAGACACGGGCAGCGTCCGGGGGATCCTAAAGTGGCCAACAATTACACGGGAGATGATAAAGTTGATGTCAATGGAAAAATTACGCCTGTTTACAATGATAACGACAAGGAGTTTCTGGGTCAAACGCAGGCACCCATCATGTGGTCTTTAAGAAACGATTTTACCTATAAAAACTTCAGTTTTTCCTTTAACCTCTATTCCTACTGGGGGCATAAGCGACTTAACGGGGCTTATCTCAACCAGGATAATGGCACTTCGACCATTAGCCAGGGACTTGCCAATACCTATGAGAAACCATATTGGACACTGGAAGCGCCCAGCGATTTCTGGGCTCGCTTAGAATCAAAAGGTCCTTCAGGACTTAATGCACCTCAGCGGGTATTTGACCGTTCTTTTATCAGGCTAGATAATGTAACCCTGGGCTATACATTGCCGAAAAAACTGACTTCGGCTGCCCATATTGAAAATTTAAAAGTTTTTGGTTCTGTACGTAACCTGGCCGTTTGGAATAAAGATAAGAACTGGCGTTATTGGGATATTGAACTTGAAAATTCACAAATGGGACCTACCCCTAGAATATATACACTTGGGTTAAACCTAAGTTTTTAAACGAATTAAGGATGAAAACGAATAATTTTTATACATCGGCTCTTTTTGTAATAGGTATATGTGCGCTTACTTTCATTTCAGGCTGCAAGAAGGATTTTTTAAAACCGGATCCACTCTCTTTTTACGAGCCTGATATTACATTTTCAAGTCGTGCGGGTCTTGAAGCAACAACTGCGCTGCTGGATAGGCACTTACGTACCTATTGGAGCCATTTGAATACAAGGGATATTTCTGTACCAATCGGTACGGAGTATATGCTGTCGGATGTAGCTGTTTCGGCTAAAACAGACGATGGAAACATCTTTGCCGATGTGGCCACACGCCTTACGCCTACAGATGGTATGTTTGACAATGATGTCAACATGATTTCTTTCTTTTGGGGCGAGACCTATAATGGGATTAAATATGCCAATACCATTACCAGCTTGATTGATAACGTACCTGGTTTGGATCAGGGGACTAAACGGGAGTTTCTTGGCAGGGCTTATTTTCACAGATCTTTTCGGTATCTGGCGCTTTGCTTTCAGTTTAAGGATGTGCCATTGGTCACCAAAATATTAACTGCACCCAAACAAAACTATAAAACTACGAGCCGTGAGGCTATTTTGGAAATGATTACCGCTGATATGGAAAAGGCGGTAGCATGGGTACCTGAGCAATCGAAAATGGCTTATATCGGAATGATCAACAAGGGCGCTTGTCGGCAGCTGCTGACAAAGTGCTATCTGGCCACCGGTCAGTGGGATAAAGCCATTGCCCAGGCCGATACGCTGATTAACCAATCTGGTTACGCTTTGATGAACAACAGCTTTGGTACATTTGACAATCCTTCTCCGGTTAATTGGCCCGTGACCCGTAACGTCATCTGGGATTTGCATCGCCCGGTAAATAAAGCTATCGCCGCCAATAAAGAAGCGATTCTGGTTATGCCTAACCGTGAAGGTACCGATGCGACCATCAGATACAAATCTATGCGCAACTGGGGGCCAATGTGGAACCAGGCAGCATTAAAATCACCCAGTGGAAAGGTGCTCCTGTCGGTGGGTAAAACAGATGCCAAATATAGAGCCGAAAATGATATTAACGGTACCGTAGGAAGAGGTATAGCTATGATTAGACCTACTTATTTTGCCCAGTTCGGTCTTTGGTCTGTAAACGGACAAAACGATGCTACAGATCTGCGCCATAACAGTGCCGTAGGAAACTGGGCCAATATGGAAATGCTGAAGTATAACGATCCAACGGATTCTTTCTACGGCCAGAACTTGAGGCTGTACAATGGTAACACGCTTTTGTGTACAGATACCATACGCAGCTGGTTTAACTGGCCGCATTATAAAATATATATCGAAGATCCTGTATTTCTGGCTACGCCTACCTCGAATAGAAACGATGGGGGAGCGGCCGACTGGTATTGCTATCGTTTGGCAGAAACCTATTTATTAAGGGCAGAAGCGCAATTTTACAAAGGAAATGTTGGAGCGGCAGTGGAAGATGTAAATGTGGTAAGAAGGAGAGCCCAGTGCGCCCAGTTGTACACCACTGTAAACATTGGTGATATTGTGAACGAACGCGCACGTGAGTTGTATATGGAAGAATGGAGGCATATGGAATTGAGCAGGATTTCTTACAGTCTGGCTTTAAGTGGCAAAACAGATGAATGGGGCAATACTTATAATGTAAATACCCTGGCAAACAACAGCTACTGGTATCAGCGCATACAGCATTATAATGATTATTACAATAAAAACAAGGTGAGCGTAAGGAATAGAAATTATACCATCGCGCCAAACAACATCTACTGGCCTATTCCTCAAATTGCAATTAACTCCAACCTATATGGCAAATTGCGTCAAAATTCCGGCTATAGCGGTTATGATGGTGGTATAGAGATGTGGACCAAGTGGCAGGATGCCGTAGCTGATGAGGATACGAATTAAATTTTAAACATAACACTCACATGAATAAGAGACTATTTTTATCGCTGCTCGCAGTATTTGCTTTTCAATTGTTATTAGCCCAGCGCGAAGGGCTGTCCGGTTTTTCTAAAGGATCAACGCCCGACGAGGTGGGCAAGCGTCTGGCTTATCATTTTGTAAACAGCAGACATGATCTTTATGCCGGCAGGTATATTCATTATGCCGGTGTATGCACCTGGAATGGTGCCATTGATTATGCTTTGAAAACGAAGGACCAAAAGTTGATTAAGCTTCTGCAAGATAAATTCGAACCGTTTTTTACCATCGAAAAGCCATTGTTGCCGCCTATGAACCACGTGGATTATAACATGTTTGGCAGTCTGGCGCTGAAACTCTACCAGATCACAAAGGACGAGCGCTATCGTAAAATGGGGCTGGCCTACGCTGATTCACAGTGGGAAGTGCCTAAAAATGCAAACCCAGAGGAGAAAGCCTGGGCTGATAAAGGTTTTTCCTGGCAGACACGCCTCTGGATTGATGATATGTATATGATCACCGTGGTACAAAATGAGGCTTACAAAGTAACTGGTGACCGCAAATATATCGATAGGGCAGCAAAAGAAATGGTACGCTATCTGGATGAGCTGCAACGTCCGAACGGACTTTTCTATCATGCTCCAGATGTTCCATATTATTGGGCGAGGGGAGCGGGCTGGATGGCAGTAGGTATGCCTGATCTACTTCGTGAGTTACCTAAGGACCACAAAGATCGCCCCCGAATTATGCAAGGTTACCTGACCATGATGAAAAGTCTGAAAACTTACCAAAGGCCAAGTGGTATGTGGAATCAGCTTATTGATGAACCTGATTTTTGGCCTGAAACATCTGGTACGGCGATGTTTACTTATGCATTTATTGTTGGTGTTCGGGAAGGATGGCTTGATGCTGCTGATTATGCGCCGGCAGCTCGAAAAGCTTGGTTAGCGATGGTACCATACATTGATCAACGTAACAACGTAACAGAAGTTTGTATTGGTACTGGAAAAAAGAACGATAAACAGCATTATCATGACCGCCCACGCAATGCAGGAGACCTTCACGGGCAGGCGCCTTACCTGTGGTGTGCAGCTGCGCTTTTAGGAAAATAGTAAAACGAATTATGATGAAAAGGATTAAGTGTAGTTTGTTGTGCCTGTTTATGGCTGTTTTAACTGCGAAAGCTCAGTCTATTGGAAATCCATTGCCCATACCTTTTGGAGACCCCTATGTACTATATGATGATAACGGGAAGTACTATATGTATGGTACCGGGGGCGATGTGAAAGAGGGTTTTGGAGCCTATTCATCGACCAATTTAAAGGACTGGGAGTTTGAAGGCCAGGTTTACCATCACGATAATCGGAATGGCTGGGGTATACATTCTTTTTGGGCTCCCGAAGTTTATAAGAAAGATGGTAAATACTATATGTTTTACAGCGCTCAGTGGAAGCAGAATCCCAACAAGGAAAAGGAAAACTTTAAGATTGGGGTAGCCGTTTCAGATCAGCCAACTGGCCCTTTTACAGACTTGAACGACCGCCCGATTTTTGATCCGGGATATCCAATTATAGATGCCAATCTGTGGTTTGAAAATGGTAAAACCTATTTGTACTATTCAAGATGCTGTTATAAGCACCCGGTGGAAAGCGAGGTAGCGCAATGGGCCAGAAAAAATGGATGGTATAATGAAGTGGAAGAAAGTTGGGTATATGGGGTAGAATTGAAACCGGATTTCTCGGGTGTAATTGGGGAGCCTGTTCTATTGCTTCGTCCGCCAGTTAAAATGGGTAAAGAGGACTGGGAAAGTCGTTCGGTAACCGCTAAAGAAGTAAACAGGAGGTGGACAGAAGGCTCTTTTATCTTTAAAAAAGGGAAAATTTATTATATGATGTACTCGGCAAATAACTTCGATGGGCAAAATTATGCGGTAGGTTACGCTACGTCAAAAAGCCCATTAGGACCATTTAAAAAGGCAGATGAAAACCCTGTTTTACAGAAGAATGGAGGGGTTACTGGAACTGGCCATAATAGCATTACTTATAGCCCGGATGGTAAACAAATGCTTTGCGTATATCATGGGCGTACTGAAGCTTCAGGACATCAAAGACTCGTGTTTATCGACAAAATGGAAGTGAATAAAGATGGTAAGTTAGTGGTGCATGGCCCCAGTTTGAAAGAAACTAAATAGGAGGATTATTTATCTGGATATTCATTAAGCAGCTGCTGTAAATGTTGTTGCTCCCCGGCATATTTTGGGTTATCAAATAAATTATAACGCTCTGTTGGATCCCAGCCCAAATTGAACATTTCGTTTACTGTTTTATCATTTTGTTTGGTTGTCCGTAATTTCCAGTCTCCATCTTTAACACCTTCGAGCACATAATTAAAGTAATAAATAGGTTTATGGGCTTTTTGATGGTCTTTTTGTGAAAGTAGTTTGACTACAGATTCACCATCCAATATCCTTTTTGGTAAAGGCGTATTTGTCCACTCAGCAATAGTGGGCAGTATATCAAGATTGGATATTGGTGTCCGTATTACTTGCGGAAGCGTATGGTTTTTGTAATAAACTATAAATGGAACGCGGTGGCCGCCTTCATAAGAAGTAGCCTTAGAACCTTTGAATATTCCGGCTGTTCCCACATGATAAGGCTTCGTAACCCCGTCTTCATACATACGTTGTGGAGCATTTAACCATGGCCCATTGTCACTTGTTAATATGAAAATAGTATTGTCCGCTTGACCGTTGTCTTCAAGGGTTTTCCATAATTTACTCATTTCAGTATCCATTTCTTCGATCACATTTCCTAATTCTCCACCAGCGGATTTTTTACTGTTTTTTCTTACAGCAGTAGCAACTGGTAAATGCGGCATATTGTAAGCCAGATATAAAAAGAATGGTTGTTTTTTAACGCCGGATTCTTTAACGAATTTTATCGCTTCATCGGTATAGGTTTTAGTCAATATGGTGTCGTTAGGACGGTATATTTCTGGCTTTTGATTCCTGAATATTTTCATAACCGTATCTGTTTTTACATAAGGCGCCCTAAAGTCATGACTATACAACATCCCATAGAATAAGTCAAATCCCTGTTTGTTTGGGAGGCCTGTACCGTAATCACCAATGTGCCATTTACCAATGCAGGCTGTACGGTAAGCTGATGTTTTCAGCATTTCAGCTATGGTAACTTCTTCATCAGGAATAGCAGTTTTATCGCCGGGGCCAATAACGCGAGGCATTTTTGATCTGCTGCAATATCTTCCTGTAAGCGTTGAAACCCTTGAGGGAGAACAGGTAGGAGAGGTGGTTACAAAATTAGTTGCCATGATTCCATTATTAGCCATTTTATCAATAAAGGGTGTGCTAAATAAAGGGTTGCCATAACAGGCTAAATCGCCATAGCCCATGTCATCCGTTAATACAACAATCACATTGGGATTTTTTTGCGCAAATGATACCTGATAGGTTAAAAATAGCGTAACGAATAGAACTAATATAGGGGTAGTTGCTTTTATATTAAATGGAAGAATGTTTTGTGAACCAGACATATTTTGCTTTTAATAAAGATTTTGCAATAAATATTTACTTGCAAAGTAAGAAGAAATCCTCTATTTACGATTCTTTGGTGGCTATACACTTTGACCATTTTTTTTTATCTTTTATTTCATAATTAATCATTTATTATGCTTTTATTAATAAAGAAATTGATTTTAGTGAAACAGATCGTCTTAAAACCAATTGGGACGTCTGGTTCAAACTAAATCAAATATAAACATTATGAAAAAAACAATTATTTTATCGGTATTGCTATCCGTAGGTATGTTAGGTGTGAATGCTAACCATGCGAATTTAAGTGTAAAGCCACATTTGAAAAATCCTATTAGTAAGTTTCAGGATGAGGATAAGGAATTAACTAAAGATAGATGGCAATGGTTAGCTACTGCTTCTCTTAATCCTGAAGGAGCAAAAAAAGCTATTGATAATGATCCTGCGACGAGGTGGGAAACTAGAGTTTCTCAGGCTAGTGGTCAATTTTTTATTTTAGACATGAATGCTGCTAACACCGTTAGTAAAATAGTATTAGATGTTACGGCTAGTAAGAATGACTCTCCTAAAGGTTATGAAGTTTATATGTCTAATGACGGAACTAATTGGGGAACTGTATTAGCCAGTGGAGCAGGAGCACAAAACGAAACTGTTATTATTTTTAATAAAAAGACAGCTGGTAGGTATATCAAAGTTATTCAAACAGGTGCCACAGGTAATTACTGGTCTATTCATGAGTTTAGAGTTTTTGGACAGGCAGCTAAAAAGTAAAAAATCGCACAACGATTATACAATATAAAAAAGATGAAATTAAGTAATAAAATTTTTTATTGTGCCTTTATTTTAAGCTTACCAGCCCTATTTTATGCCTGTAGTGCATTAAAAGATACTGTGAAGAGAGACGCTTCGGGAAAGATTGTTGTTAAAACCAATCCAAGCTCTAAATACTTAAGTCCTAAAGAAAGTCTTCAGTCGTTTCATCTTCCAAAAGGATATAGAATGGAACTAGTGGCAAGCGAGCCTATGATTAGTGAGCCAGTAGCGATCACTTTTGATGGGAATGGTAGAATGTTCGTTGCCGAGATGAACACCTATATGAAAGACGTTAAAGGTACTGGGCAAATGGAACCGGTATGTACAGTTAAGAGACTTGAAGATACTAATGGGGACGGAGTGATGGATAAATCTGTTATTTTTATAGATAAGCTTATTCTTCCTCGTCTAATACAAACTTTAGATGACAGGTTGTTAGTAGCGGAAACAAACTCTAACAATATTTATAGTTACAGAGATACAGACGGAGACGGAAAAGCAGATGAGAAAAAACTGGTTTATCGTAATGATGTAGCAAGTACGAACAATTTAGAACACCAAAAAAGTGGTTTAATCTGGAATCTAGACAATAGATTATATGTTACTTATGATAACATTAGGTATCGCTATAATAATGGGGAATTAAAAGCAGAAAAACTGATAAACGGATCAGGTGGTCAGTGGGGTTTGGCGAACGATAACTATGGTCGTTTATTTTATTCTTCAGCAGGAGGGGAAACGCCAGCATTAGATTTTCAGCAAAACCCATATTTCGGTCGCTTAGATATTGGAGGGCAATATGACCAGGAGTTTAGAGCAGTTTGGCCTATTATTTCTACACCGGATGTTCAGGGGGGAGTCAATAGACTAAGAAAAGACAGTACGCTTAATAATTTTACTGCATGTTCAGGGCAATCTGTTTTTAGAGGGAACTCTTTACCCGCTGATATGGTTGGAGATCTTTTAATACCTGAGCCTGTAGGGCGACTGATTAGAAGAGCAAAAGTGACGAATACCGATGGCTTTATTACACTTAAAAATGCTTATAAAGAAGAAGAGTTTCTTGCCTCTACAGATATGAACTTCAGACCTGTTAACAGTTTAACCGGACCTGATGGTTGTTTATATATTGTAGACATGTATCACGGTATCATTCAGGAAAGCAATTGGACAAAAAGTGGGACTTTTTTAGGTGCTCAGATCTTAAGTAAGAAATTTGATAAAAACATTGGTAGAGGACGTATTTATAGATTAGTATATGATGGGATTAAACCGGATAAAACTAAACCAAATACATTAGGTATGCCATCTTCTGAATTGGTACAATACTTATCTCATCCAAATGGTTGGTGGAGAGACAATGCGCAAAAATTAATGGTTATAAAAGGAGATCAGTCAGTAGCTCCGGCATTAAAAGATTTGGTGTTAAATTCTCCCGATCCATTAGCTCGTATCCATGCAATTTGGACTTTAGATGGATTGAAAGCTTTGGATAAATCAACCTTGCAAGCGGCATTAAAGGATAAAGATGCTAATGTGAGAAAAAATGCTGTTTGGGTAGCTGAAGAAGCCATTACAAAAGGAGATGAGGGCTTGATCACATTTTTGGAGCCATTTGTTAATGACGAAAGTGCTGATGTGAGATTTCAGCTTGCTTTATCATTAAGGTTTAGTGAGTCCGAAAAAGCTAAAAGTATTATTAATGAATTGGTAGAGAAATATCCTAAGAATCGTGTGCTAACTGAATCATATCGGAAATATTTTGTTCTTCAAAGAGAACAAAAATTGCATGAAATGGCATCAAAACAATTGGCAGAGGAGGACAGAAAGTTGGTGCTTAAGGGAGCTACGATTTATAGCCAGTTATGTACAACTTGTCATGGTCCTGAAGGTAAAGGAGTGCTAGGTGCTAAAGATTTACCTGCTCCACCATTAGCAGCTAACAAGCAAGTAAATGGAGATCCTGTTAAACTTATTCGTATTCTTTTACAAGGTTTAAAGGGACCAATAGATGGTAAGGTTTATGCAGATGAGATGCCAGCACTAGGGGCGAATGATGACGAATATATTGCTTCTATTTTAAGCTATATCAGAAATGGTATGGGAAATAAAGCTTCGGCAATTAAACCGAATGATGTGAAGAAAGTAAGGGAGCAAACAGTTAATAGAGCACATCCATGGACTTGGGTTGAACTTAATTCATCAAAATAGAATAAGCTATAAATGGCGGAGCTACCAGCCCTTGATAGCTCCGCCTTTAAATGCTATTTCGGCTGCTTTCGCAACCTCATCAGACTGGTACGCCGTTACAAATTTCTTTACATTTTCAGCATCCTTATTGTCTTCCCTCGAAACAATGATGTTAACATAGGGAGATTTCGTGTCTTCCATGAAAATACCGTCCCGCGCGGCAACTAAGCCAACGGGCGTTGCAAAAGTATTGTTAATGATGGCAATCGTAACGTTTTTATCATCCAGTGAACGTGGCAGTTGGGGAGCTTCCAATTCCAGTATTTTAAGATTTTTTACATTTTCTGTGATATCATTTGCTGTAGGCAACAAACCTACGCCCTCCCTTAATTTGATGATTCCACTTTTTTGTAGCAGTAGTAAAGCCCTGCCCAGGTTTGTGGGGTCATTGGGAATGATGATGGTGTTGCCATCCTTCAATTCTGAAACAGATTTAATTTTTTTCGAGTATCCGGCTAGGGGAAAAACAAAGGTATTGCCTTGTATAACAAATTTATATCCACGCTGTTTTGCCTGAACGTCCAGGTATGGCTTGTTTTGAAATACATTGGCATCAATATCTCCCTGATGCAAGGCTTCGTTTGGCATTACATAATCGTTAAACTGTACCAACTCAACCTCCAGACCAAATTTTTCTTTGGCCACCTTTTGCGCTGCTTGTGCCACTGCATACTCCGGTCCGCCTTCAACACCTACTTTAATAAAATTTGGATCGCTTTTTTTATTTGCAGCACCGCAACCCAGTAAAAAGATCTGTGCGGTAAGGATAGAAATTATCAGGAAATTGTATTTCATTTTCATCTTATTATTCGTTTTTATTTTCTGTGATCAACACGCTTAGCGATATAATCACCTGTAAATTGAATGGCAAAAACCAGTGCTACCAATAGCACCAGTACGGTATTCATGACTAAAACATCATAGCCCACATAGCCATATTGATAGCCGATTTGCCCAAGTCCACCAGCACCTACAGCGCCACCCATGGCCGAGTAGCCCACCAGGGTGATCAGTGTGATTGCTGCAGTATTGATAAATGAAGGCAAGGCTTCAGGCAATAAAACTTTGTACACAATCTGAAAAGGTGTAGCCCCCATTGCCCGGGCAGCTTCTATCAGCCCTGAAGGTACTTCCGACAAACTGTTTTCTACCATCCTGGCAATAAATGGAGCTGCTCCAATGCTTAAGGGTACTAATGCAGCCTCTACACCTATAGATGTGCCTACAAGCATTCTGGTAAAGGGGATCATCCAAACAATCAGGATGATAAAGGGGATAGATCTAAATATGGAAACCAATACCGATACGACTGTATTAAGGCTTCGGTGTTCTAAGACCTGTCCTTCTTTGGTCATAAATAGAATTACACCTGTTGGCAGACCCAGCAAAAAACCGAAGAATCCCGATAGGAAGGTCATTAAAATTGTTTCTCCTGTGCCCTTTAACAGGAGCGTGATCATCGCGTCAGACATAGTCTAGTATAAATTCTTTAGTCAGTTCATGTTTTGGATTGCCAAACACTTCGTCCACCGGCCCCTGTTCTATTAATTTGCCTGAGCTGATTACGGCAACCTCATCACAAATGTTTTTAACTACACGCATTTCATGTGTAATGAGCAGAATGGTAATGTTAAGCTGCTGGTTGATGTCTTTTAGCAAAGCGAGTATAGATTTTGTTGTGGCAGGGTCAAGTGCACTGGTCGCCTCGTCGCAAAGTAAGACTCTTGGGTTACTTGCCAGTGTTCTGGCAATAGCAACACGTTGCTTTTGTCCTCCGGATAAGCGGGCAGGGTAGTCCTCTGCTTTATCTGCTAAACCCACTAGGGCCAGTAGCTCATACACCCTTTTGCTGATCTCCTGTTTTGATTGGCCATCGAGTTCCAGGGGAAAAGCAATGTTTTGAAAAACTGTTCTGGACGAAAGGAGATTAAAATGTTGGAAGATCATGCCGATGTGTCTTCTTTCCTTGGCCAGTTCGGAAGGCGAAAGCTTCATTAATGCTTTCCCATTTACTGTTACCGTACCAGATGAAGGCCTTTCCAAAAGATTAACGCAACGGATCAGCGTACTTTTTCCGGCACCAGAAGCACCTATTACACCATAAATTTTTCCCTCAGGTACAGTTAAAGACACATCGTCCAGCGCAACAACCTGCCTGTTTTTGTGATTAAAATGCTTTGTTATGTGTTTTAATTCAATCATTAAGGTATCCTTATTGGATTAAGCCTACAAATGTAGGTATTTTGAAATAAAGTCTATTTATTTACTAGATTTAATGAGAATCAACAGATAATTCTCAAGCAAGGGATTATACCGGTGCGCTCCAAAATTTTTTCTATGCTGTATATGTAGGAGTTACAGCTTTTCTCTTGTGCGTCCTGTGGGTTTTACTAACTTCGCTTGATCTCATTCCATTTATCCAATGAAAAAATCATTTGCACTTGTAGGATTTTCAGGTGTTTTAATATATGTGAATAGGGGAAGGAAATATGAAAGAAGATATTAAATTATACCGAAACACTAAAAAAACCAGAACATTATTATTGTCTTCCTTAGGCGTTTGCATTCTGCTGGCCTTGGTAATATTATACAGCATAGGCCTGTTTGATGGTGAATTTAAAATAAAACCAGCCATTTTTTCTGCGGCGGCATTTCTGATTATGGTCTTTCTAACTTTAAAGACCATACTAGGTTTGAAAGATAAATCTCCATTAATAGAATTGAATGGACATATGTTTGTCGGGAAAACAACTCCAATATCAAAAGCTTTTGGTCAGGTGGATTGGATAGATGTAAGGGATATTCAATTGCAAAAAACTGGAGGGGATACTCTGGTAGTGGTAACAGTTGGTAATACAGATAAGTATGCAGGTAGACTTTCCAAAATGTCATGGAACATGATTTTTGATAAGTCATCACAAGAATTACAATTGATGTATTCTGCTTCTGAAGTTGATATAGATCCAAAATCGCTTTTTGACTTGTTTATAGCCTTTTGGGAAGCTACCATGCAGAAAAGGCAATCCGCATTTAATATCGGTATACAATAAGTACAAAGAAAAAGGACTTGAAATTATTGGCGTGGCAGGCGATGATGGGGCTGCTGCTGCCTGGAAAAAGGCTGTTGAGCAGGATAAAATAGGAGTATGGAGACATATATTGAGCGGTTACAACCGGAACGCCAGCGAAGAAGAAAAATCTCAATTCATTAATGCGCGATATGGTATACACACCTTACCTACAAAAATACTCATAGATAAAAATGGGGTAATTGTTGGCCGTTACGGGGGCGGAGGTGAAGATGATGCCGCAATGGATAAGAAGCTGAAAGAAATTTTTGAGGGTTCCTTATAGTGCAGTGAATTTGATCTTATTGGCATCAATATGGTGCCAATAAGATCAAATTTTATATGGTTTTACTGCTCAGAAAGTCTTTTTACTTCTTCGAGTCCCTTGGTAAAACCCTTGTTCATGGTCTCTTCCCATTCTTCTTCTATTTGGACGGAGGTCTTGAGTTTAGTTATTCCGTCTTTTTCGGAAAGATGGTATTCTTCAAGAGAACCTGACCAGTTTTTTACTTTTTCACTGGTGGTATCTTCCTTTCCATCAATTACTTGACCTTGATGTTCAAATACGATGTCATAAGGTTCATTTTTGGTTTTAATGGTACTGATCATACCATTCCCTTTTCCATCTACGAAGAGGGTTCTGCCGCCAACCTTCCAATCACTTTGTACGGCGGAACCGCCGCCTGGGTTAAAGGCATCTGTCCATTGGGGGTAAGTAGTTTCGTTCCAAAGCGTGTCCCAAACTTTTTGGGCCGGCGCGTCGATCTCTTTTGTAAATTGTAATATTTTCATAGCAATAGTTTTAATCTAATTCATCGTCATCCATATTCAGACTGAGATCATCATCCTGATCATGATTGGGGTCGTAATCATCATCTTCCAGACCTTCTTCTTCCAGGAAGTCATTATCCTCATTTTCATCATCTTCCTCCTCAGGATCAACCGGAGGATCATGCTGCTGAAAGGTAGGATCCAGTTCATCGGTCTCTGCGGTAATGGCAGGATCTATCAGAACAATTTGGTCTTCTCCGTCAACTTGAGGCTGGTGGTAATTTCCTGTTATAATATTTTCTTTGGCTTTCATGGTCTAAAATTTTCCATAGCATTTTATAATTCATTACACTCTTTATAGAGCGAATAGAACAACACCGGGTTTATTTTGTTTATTTTTTCTGAACCATTTTGAATTTGGATTGTTTTTTTTGACATCTGGTTAAGCTCCTGAATTGACAGTATAAAAATAAAGGAGAAAATCATGGAAACATTTTCTGTAAATAAAACGCATACGATAAACGAAATGTTGGTGCTCACTGATTTTTCTAAGGAGGCAGCAAATGCTGCCGCGTATGCCACTGCACTTGCCCATCAGCTGAACACAAGACGTTTGATTTTGTACCATTCTTATGAATCTATTGCAATACCCCCTACAGCATTTGCTCCATATACAGGAGGGTTTGCCGAATCTCATAAGCTCAGTCTGCAAAAAATCACAGAATTGAAGGACGAACTCAAGGATTGGCTTCCCGAAAAAGCCGAAATTGATATCCGATGTGATGAAAGGAACTTGGTGAATGCTGTAATTTCTATTGCTGGAGAAGAACATATCGATCTTGTTGTTATGGGGATTTCCGGTAAAAGTGGGTTTGAAAGGACACTTATGGGCAGTAATACGATTAATATGGCCCATGATACTCCGGCGCCTTTACTCATTGTACCGCCCGTTGCTTCCTTTCAACCCATAAAGACTGTTGTTTTTGCTTGTGATTTAAAGCGGGTAACGGAATCTACGCCAGTGCATGCCATGAAGAATTTTATAGCTGCTCTAGGGGCACGGTTAATTATTTTAAATGTTGATCATGATGGTGCCCATTTTAATCCTGATACGATTAAGGAAATGAAATACCTTCACCAGCTTTGGGATGAGCAACAGCCCGAATATCATTATATTGATCACGAAGATATGGCCAAAGGGATTATGGAATTTGCTGGACAAGAACGTGCCGAGCTGGTCATTACAGTTCCGAAACAATATGGTTTTTTTGAAAGTATCTTTCATCGTAGCATGACAAAAGAACTGGCTTATCATACACATCTACCTTTATTACTTTTTAAAGAGGATGTTTAGCACTGGAAAATACAAACTTTTCGAAGACAGAAGAGATGCTGGGGAGCGCCTGGGTGAGCAGCTGAAAGCAAAATACGAGGGACAAAATCCATTGATTATTGGTATACCTCGAGGAGGCGTGGAGGTTGGCTATTATGTTGCTGCGGCACTGAAAGCTGAGTTTTCGCTGGTTGTTTCCAGGAAATTGCCTTTACCAGGGAATCAGGAACTGGGTTTTGGGGCGGTTACAGAACAATCAGGAGTTTATGTTTCTGGATTTGGCCGGGAAATGCTGGATGAGGGGACTATTGAGGATATTATTGAAGAGCAATTTGTTGAAGTGAAACGCAGAGTTGATCTGTATCGAAATGGCCTGCCATTGCCCGAGATGAAAGGTCGGATAGTGATTCTTGTAGACGACGGCATTGCCATGGGAGTAACATTGGTTCCGGTAATTGCCCTCTGCCGCAACAATGGGGCATCAAAAGTGATTATTGCTGTACCTGTATCAGGTCTGAGTTATGACATTCATCTCAGTCGGGCTGATGCCATAGAGGTATTGTTTCAGCCGGAGGACTTTCAAGGGGTGGGACAGGCATATCGCCATTTTGGAGAGTTTACTGATAACCAGGTATTAAGGTTACTAAGGCTTGGCTTCAAATAATGATTTGTTTTCCATTTTTCATAGAATTGAATTTCGTCTCGGATAGCATTGAGTGTCCGTTAACTTCTACTGCTATTCCGAATTGTTCCATGTTTTAGGTGCTTGTGGGTTTTAACAAGAGCCCCTTAGCCTCTAGCTAAGGGGGGCAGGAATTATGAACCTTGTCATTCAGCTGCTGCCAGCTCGTTGATAGAGTTAACTGCAATTTCGGTCAGGGCCACGTCAGTTGCTTTTTCGTTATCCAGCGTAAATTGTAGTAGCTCGGCTACATCGTTATGTCCCATGTTTTTTGCAAATACAACTAGCGTACCATAGGTCGCAATTTCGTAATGTTCCACTTTTTGGGCAGCAAGGATTAGTCCTGCATCGCGAATCATAGTATCCGCGTCAGTATCCTCAATCACGCCTTCGGCTTCTTTTACCAATCCTTCCATAGCGTCGCATTTTTTACCCTGGGCTTTTTCTTCCAGTAGCTGAAAGACCTGTTCAAGGGTAGCGATGTGGTTATTCGTTTCTTCTGTATGTTTTTCAAAAGCTGCCGCTAGTTCTGGACTAGTCGCTGCTTTTTTCATTTTAGGCAGGGCCTTTGAAAGGTGTTTTTCTGCCCAATAGATGTCTTTGAGTTCATCTACAAAGAATTCATGAAATTCTGAATTCTCCATTTTTCCGCTTTTTCTTGTAGTTGCCATAATTTTAGTTTTTCGTTAGATAATCGTTCTTAATTTTCCAAGTGTTCATCTAACATTGGTGAAAAGTGATTGTTTTAATTTTTTTGTTGAAGTTTTTTTCAATAGGATTTAAAACTTTTTGATAACCGGGATGTTAAAATTACCTGTCTACAAAAGGTCTATTATGAAAGAACTGAAATTATGGGAAAAATAGAAGAAGAATGGGAGCCTTTTGAGATACAGGTAACCATTGAAGGGGAGACCAAGTCTTTGCTGGTAGTTCCTGACAGGGAAGAACCTAAATATGAGATTTTTGACCAGTACACTTCCCTGGGGACGATCTGGCAGGAGACTGATAACACCGGGAAAATCTGGTGTGGCGAAGGCTTGGTTGTTAATGAGCTATTGACACAGCTAGGTATGCAGTTGGAAGATTATTTAAACAATAAACCAGTATAAACAATATGGATCCTTTTAATATTATTATCCGGGTTGGCGGACAGCAAATTGACCTCAATATTCATCCGCAAGAAGCAGGTACTTACAAAATTATATATCACGGTGCCTTGTTGGGTGAAATTTTCAAGGGTAAGGGGGCTGAAAATTGGGAAGCTATGACTGCCGATGATTTGGAACCAGGGGGATTTCCTGTATATGAATATGATGAAACTTCTGGTCATCAGGATATCCTGCTTGATTATAACCTAGTACAAGAAATAGGCAGGGAAATTGCCGCGGATACTGGTTTCCGCTAAGCTCTTCGGATGACACCAAGAATGACCGCTATAATGGCGATAATAATCAGGATGTGAATGATTCCGCCAGTATAGAAACCGCCCAAAAAACTAATGGCCCAAATGATGACCAAAAGGACTGCGATGGTATAAAGTAGATTGTTCATGATTTTTTATTTTATAGGTTAGAATGTTTTTATAACTGAATTGGGTCACTTTTGTTTTATTTTTTTCTCAATTTGGTGTATTTGAAGTGGCCTTTGATAAAATGATTAAAATAGCTACCCTTTGATCCCGCGGCCTTTAACATATTGGCAATATCAATTGGAACGGATTTGTAGGCATAGGTTATGCCTGATACAAAAGTAATGTACAGGATACGTTTTGTAGATTCGTAACTATAATGCTTGATGACAGATGAGGGCATTTTAGTGGGGGTTTATAATCAATGATGATCCGTAATAACAAGGTTACCTATTTGCACTCTTCCATTCTTTGTATTGTTCTTTTCTACAACGACCGCAAGGACGATACCCGTTTTGTAGTGCTTCTTTTTCAGAAATGAAGAAAACCCTGTTTTCTTTTTTCATTTTTTTGCCGGAGGCACATGATAAGGTCCCGTGGATTTTTAGTTTACGGTTTCCTCCAAAACGTATGGTTTGATTTTTGATTTTATTTCGCAAATCTCGGCTCGATATTTCGTTGTGCCGTATCATTCTAGCTTAAAGCATCATGGAATATAATGCCCAGTGTGTAACGCTCTCCCGCCTGTATTTCACTTACACCGTGTTTCATATTTACCCGATAATATCCCTTTGTGCCTTTTACAGGTTTAAAGTTAGTGGTAAAGATCAGCATATCTCCTTTGCCAGGTTTCAATACTATGGCTTTGGATTGCGCCCTGGGAGTTTGTTGGGTTAATATAAATTCTCCGCCTGAAAAGTCTTTGTCGGCTTCGCTTAAAAACAATACGGTTTGGATCGGAAAATAAATATCTCCATATAAATCCTGATGCAGCGTATTGTATCCACCTTTCCCATATTTCAATATCAAAACCGTAGCTTTTCGCTGATCATTTTCATGGCATTGCTGCAAAAGGTCCGTATGATGTAATGGAAATTGTTTGTTAATATTTAATACTTTAAACCATAAATTGGCAATTGGCACCAGCTTAGGATATATGTTTGTTCGGATTTGCTGAATAATGTCCGGTAGCGGGTAGTTGAAATATTTATATTCGCCAATGCCAAAACGGTAACGTTCCATTACTACTGTTTTTCTGAAAGCCTGCGGGTTGTCATACGCTTTAATTAACTCATTGCATTGCTTGTCCATTAAGAATTTAGGGATGATTGCAAAACCTTTTTCGTGCATTTCATCACTAATGAGACTCCAATCGACTTGCTGAGTCAGGGCAATACCTATTTCATGTGTTTCGTTCATTTTTTTTAAATTCTATTGCAAAGGTGGGAATGTTTGAAGCGACAGAAAACCCGAAACTTGCTTAAAAACTTCTGCCTTTATCGGAATGAGCCTTTTGTAAATGTTAATCAAGGCAGTCAATGAAAAGGAAGGATTGTGTACTCTTGATTTTTAAGATGTAGAGGTTTCCCGAAATATAGCCAGCCTTTGCTGAAGCATCCTCTCCATCCTGGTTTTGTTCATGGGTTTTAGGCAGGTTAGGGCCCCCTTGGAATTGTTCTCTGTTGGTGAATTCTTCTCCCGGTAACTGCTTCTTGTTTTTCATAGTGTTATATTTTAGGAAGTTATAACACAATGTTTAGTATTATGTTTCATGAATTTTACCGCGGGGGTCTTTTATTGTCAACGTAGTTCTTTGGAACAATTTGAACTGCTAGTTGTTAAAGTTTTTTAAGATTTGAGGTTATGAAAGGAAAAAAAAATGTGCAGGAAAAAGTAAAGCAGGTAATTAAAACTGGTGTCATTCCAAATGAGCAGCTCAAAGGAAGTGATGCGGATAAAGCATATGACGCTGAAGGGAACTTTTCTCCAAAGCAAAAACCTGAAAATGACAGTCCTCAGAGACTTGATTGTCAGGAAGGATCAGATGCAGATACGGATAATGCTTGATAGAGAGAGGGAGACAATTTTAATATGAATTTTTTATTTGGTAAAATATTTTTATCATTGCTTAAAATCAAAGCTATTGAATGTCTAATCAAAATCAGGAGAAATGTGAAAATGATGTTGAATTATTACACTTGTTAAAACAAGGAGATAATGTAGCTTTTGATAAGATATATAACCTTTATAGTCAGAAAATTTACCATAATATTTTAAGAGTTGTTAAACAAAGTGATTTAGCAGAAGAAATTTTGCAGGAGGTTTTTTTAAAGATCTGGGATAAGAGATCAAGCATTAATGTAGATACCTCTTTTAAATCTTATATTTTTAGAATAGGGCATAACCTGGTAATGGATTTATTTAGAAGAGCAGCCTTTGACCGGAATTTAATTAATAGGCTGGCCATAGAATCGAACTCGGCATTTGACAACAGTACAGAAGATATTATTGATTTTAAGGATACACAGAAATTAATAGACGAGGCTATTGAACTGCTTCCCCCTCAAAGAAGAAATGTCTATTTATTGTGCAAAATAGAGGGGAAAACCTACCAGGAAGTGAGTGAGTTGTTAAACATATCCACCTCAACAGTTAGCGATCATATTGTAAAAGCTACCAAATTAATAAAACATCATATTAAGGATATTCATTATTCAATCTTCATCGCCGCTATCATTTCTAAGATTAATTAGAAAAATATTTTCATACAGAGCAGAGGAAAGTATTTCCCCATGCGTCTTAGATGAAAAACCAATATAAATTGAGCAGGCTACCGTATAAAGAAATACTTCAAAAATATTTGAACAATTCTTCCTCCGCCCAGGAATTAGAATTGTTGATGCTTTATTTTCAGATCGATGATCAAAAGGAATTAGAAAGCCTGGTTTTTGAAGAAATAAGTAAGGAGATTTCAGTCGATATGATTTCTTGTTCAGAAATCATATCGGTTAAAAAAGTTCATCAGAATTTAAAAAAGATTTTATTGGATGATCATTTAAATAAAACTACAATTGTTAAAAGGCTTTGGTTTAAAGCAATCGTAGCAGCCGTAGTTTTAATTGTTTGTTTTATTGGGCTCCGTTACTATTTAAATATAGCGGCTAAGGAAAGCAAATTTGCTACGCATAAAACAATTGTTCCAGGAACAAGATCGGCAACATTAACACTGTCGAACGGACAGCGTATAACTCTTTCTGATGCGATTAATGGTAAGATTGCCCAAGATAATGGGGTTGAAATTATTAAGAACAGTGAAGGGAAATTGATTTATAAAATAAATGATAGTAATGCCGATAGTAAAGGCTTTAATATTTTATCAACCCAAAGAGGTGAAACTTACGATGTGATTCTCCCTGATGGTTCTAAAGTTTTTCTAAATGCAGAGAGTTCAATAAAATACGAAGCCAATTTTAATCACAAACAGAAACGTACTGTAGAATTAACTGGTGAGGCCTATTTTGAAGTTCATAAGAATATTCAAAAGCCTTTTGTTTTGAAATCTAAAACTCAGGAAATAGAGGTTTTAGGAACCCATTTTAATGTGAGTGCTTATAATAATGAAGCTGTAAAAACGACATTACTGGAAGGTTCGGTTAAAGTATCGACAGCTTATACAGGTACAGCAAGTAAAACTTTGATTTTAAAACCTGGACAACTACTCTTAAACTATAAGGACGATTTTAAAATTAAACAGTTGACAAACCCTGATGATGAAATCGCATGGAAGCTTGGGTACTTTGCCTTTGACCATAAAAGTATTGAGGAAGCCATGAATGAAATTGCAAGATGGTATGATGTGGAAATCGAATACGTCGGCAACTTTGATGATGTAGAATTTGGCGGGACAATGTTAAGAGCCAGCAACATCAGGAAACTATTGAATAAAATAGAATTAACCGGTACCGTGAAATTTAAAGTTGAGGGAAGGAGGGTAATGGTGATCAGATAATTTTACACTTACAAAGTTATTAACCCAGGAGCGTTTGTACCGCCCCTAGGTATCAGCTAATTGCTGAGCCAGATAACTAAAATTAATTGTTGCAACAACCAAATATTTATTAACCTAACGAACCAAATGTATAAAAAAAATACTGTAATCAAATGCAGCGCATATTACTTTATTCCATCTAGTTTTTTTCTAAAAATGAAGTTACTTATTGCTATTTGGATGGTTGCTTTAATGCAAGTTTCAGCGGCGAGCATCGCACAAAATGTGAGTTTAAATGTGAAAAATGCGCATATAGAACATGTCTTTCATGAATTAACCAGGCAAACTGGCTTTCACTTTTTTTATGATGTAAAGATCATAAAAGAGGCGAAGCTTTTAACTTTAAAAGCCCGTGATTTACCACTGACTGATGTGCTGTCTATTTGTTTTTTAAATCAACCTTTCACTTATCATTTTGATGGAAAGGATATCATTATCAAATCAAAAATTAAGAACCCATCGACAAATGCGGAGATTAAAATTACGGGAAAAGTAAGCGATGAAACATCCAAACCATTAATTGGAGCTATAGTTCGGGTAAAAGATTCAAAAATTACAACCATAACGGATAAGAATGGAAATTATAGCATAGCTGTCCCTAACGAAGATGCCGTATTGGAGTTCGTTTTTATAGGGTACATCAAACAGGAACTAAAAGTTGGAAACAGGAAAACGCTAAATGTAAATTTAAAGCTTAGCGATACCGGTTTAGATGAAGTGGTGGTAATTGGATATGGCACACAAAACAAATCTGATTTAACAGGTTCCATCGCCTCTATAAAAGCCAAAGATCTGGAAAAATCAAAAGCCGTTTCTTTTGCCGAAGCACTGCAGGGGCGGGTTTCTGGAATTCAGATTACTTCAAACTCTGGTGAACCTGGAGCCGGTGTTGATGTGAACATCCGAGGGGCAAACTCCTTCTCCTCCGGAGTACAACCGCTATATGTTATTGACGGGGTGCAAATAGATATCAATAATGGAGAAGTGTCGGGATCAGGTTATGGAAATACCTCCTCACTTAATCCTCTAGCGAATATTAATCCAGCTGATATTGCATCCATAGAAGTTTTAAAGGACGCTTCGGCGACTGCAATTTTTGGTTCCCGTGGCGCCAATGGAGTCATTATTGTAACCACTAAGGAAGGGGTAGCAAATACTTCAGTCTTAGAGTTGAATACCTATTGGCTATCCTCAAAGGCCACAAAGAAAATAGATTTATTGGGCGCTGCAGATTATACAGCTTACAGGTATGCCATTACACCTCAGGATCCTTTGTGGGCTGATGATATAGATGGGGATGGAATCTATGATAAGATGAAAGACAATACGGGTCTAAAATCATACGATTGGCAGGATTTACTTTTAAGAAGCGGCCTGTCTCAGAATTATAATTTAAACTATAGTGGGGGAACTCAAAAGACAACTTTTTCCAGTTCATTTGGTTACTTAAATCAGCAGGGTTTAGTTAAAAACAATTCCTATGATCGGTATAGTTTAAATCTAAAAGTGAATCATAATGCCACACCTAGATTCAAAATTGGTACAACGATAAATGCATCCTATTCAGAAAGCGAAGGTACAGCTACTAATGGTGGCGATGGTCCTCGGAATTACAATGGTTTAATACAGAATTTATTACTTTATAAACCTGTGAATGTGCCTGAAGAGGGGGATGTTAGTTCTGATCCTGATAACAGTGGACTGGGAAGTCCAGCTGATTTTGTCAACTATTCTGTTAAAAATGTTCCGACCTTAAGGTTGATCGCGAGTGTAAATGCGACGTATAAAATATTTGATAATTTGAGTTTAAACTCCAATACCGGAACTGTACTGACGGACTCAAAAAATAAGGAATGGTATCCTTCTACAACATCATGGGGCTACAATACAAATGGACTAGCGATGTTAAATACAAGTAGTTCTGCAAATTGGTACCATACCAGTACCTTGACTTTCAAACATAAATTCAGTAAAGATCTCAATTTAACGGTTTTAGGTGGTTTTGAACTTAATTCCTATACTTACGAGAGTTTTAGAATGCGTGGGGAGAATTTCGATATTCAGACCATAAATGCGGTGGATAATATTGGCACAGCAAAAATACTTGCTTTCCCGCCTACCACTGATAAGTACAAGTACAATCGTTTATCACAATTTGGGAGGCTGAATTTTAATATAGCCAACAAATACCTGTTTACCGCAACATTAAGGAATGATGGCTCTTCAAAATTTGGGACGAAGAATAAGTATGCATTATTTCCGTCGGGTGCTTTCGCCTGGAAATTGTCTAATGAGAACTTTCTTAAGAACGTAAAAGAAATATCTGAAATAAAAATCAGAACCAGTTACGGTATAACTGGTAACGATCGGATTGCTGCTTATCAATCTTTGTCAGGTACTGTGAATGCTTATTATTCAGGGAACGACGGGAATGCGGTTTTAGGAATTGCGCCCGCTGTATTGGACAATAAGAATTTAAGATGGGAGGCTACACATCAATATGATTTGGGTTTGGATTTAGGGCTATTTAACAACAGAATTGCTTTAACGGTTGACGCTTACTATAAGCAAACTAAAGACTTATTAATCAATACTGATATTGCTGGTCATTCTGGCTTCATTAAGCAATGGCAAAATATAGGTCGGGTCGATAATAAAGGGCTGGAATTTGCCTTAAATACCGTTAATGTAAAAACTAAAAACTTTAACTGGTCGAGTAATTTTAATATATCTTTTAATAGAAACAAGGTTGTTTCCTTAGGGGACGTAGAATACCTTCCTGTAACGGTAAGTGGTAGTTTGATTCGGAATGTGGGTAGAGTGATTGTTGGCCAGCCAATAGGGACGGCTTATGGCTATGTATTTGACGGTATTTATCAAACTGATGATTTTATACAATCGGGTTCTACATTAACCTTAAAACCCGGTGTTGCAGTGATGAGCAGCAGAGCGGCTAAGCCAGGCGATTTTAAGTATAAGGATTTAAATGGAGATGGTGTTGTTGATGATGTAAACGACAGGACGATTATCAGTAATAGCAATCCTAAGCATTTTGGAGGCTTTACGAATTCATTTACTTATAAGAATTTCGATTTGTCGCTACTGTTTCAATGGTCATACGGTAATGATATTTTAAATTCAGGGAAATACAGATATGAGGCTGGCCAGAATTATTATGCAAATGTAACTACCGAGTACTGGAACAATCGCTGGACAAGTACTAATCCCAGTAATACTTATGCCGCATTAACAGGCCTGGGAAAAATAGAGACCTCAAGTTATTATGTTGAAGATGGATCTTATTTAAGATTAAAAAACATCAATCTGGGTTACAATTTTGAGGAGAGCAAGTTAAAGAATTACAAAATAAGAGGGATCCGGTTTTATGTTACAGCGGAGAATTTAGTAACCTGGACCAAATACACGGGTTTTGACCCTGAAATATCTTCTTATACTTCGTTACTGCCGGGTATTGATAATATATCTTATCCACGCGCCAGAACATTCACATTTGGCCTTAATTTAAAATTTTAAGCATATGAAATTAAAATATTTACTATCCTGCAGCATTATTTTGTTGTCAATATTTAATGTAGGTTGCAAAAAGTTTTTAGAAGAAACCCCTTATTCATTTGTAGCTACTGATAACTTTTATAAAACGGCAACCGATGCTGAACTGGCTTTAACGGGTGTATATGATGTGCTGAATGCAAGTACGATACAAGGTGAAGGTGGTTCGAGTACCTGGGGAAGAGGTATGCAATTTTTAACTTCGATGGGCTGCGATGAATTAATTACAGACGCTACAAAAATTACCAGTGATAATAATTTTGTAACGATTGCAAATTATACCTACACCTCCGAAAATACCATACTAAGAAGCAGCTGGTTTTTCCTTTATGCTGGGATTACCCGGGCAAATTTCATCATTGAAAGAGTGCCGGCTATAGCCATGAATGAAACCCGGAAGAAGCAGATTTTAGCTGAAGCCCACTTTTTAAGAGGAATGTATTATGCTTATTTGGGCTGGTTATTTGGTGGGGTACCGGTTGTAAATTCAACCAATGTAAACTTAAATCAGGAAAGATCTACGCTTAAAGAGGTGATGTCACAAGTAGAATCTGATTTTAAAGTTGCTTATCAGGATCTACCAAATCGAAACCCTAAAGTAGGAAGGGTAAATAAATATACTGCAGCAGGTTTTCTGGTTAAATTGTATGTCTATTTAGCCAGCTGTAAAGAAAATAGTGTAGGCGAGGCGTTAAACTTTCCATTAAACAGTTTTGGCTGGGTTGATAAAGATAAATTTTATGCTGAGGCCTTAACCATTTGCCAGGATATTTATACCCAAAGTGGTTATTCGCTAATTCCTTCATTTAATCATTTGTTCCTGTCTGCTACAGAAGAAACTGCCAGAAACGAACAAATGATGTTGGTGCAGGCTGGTGCTGGTGGGAATAACGAATATATTTATTATTTTAATTTAGCCGGACCTACTGGAAACTATTTGACTGTAGGCGGCACAGCAGGCTGGATGCGTCCAATGCGTGAAGCTTATACGCGTTTTAATGTTAATGACAGCCGAAGAAATCTTAGTTTTAGTGGTAACATAGCTGCAGCAGCGACTTCCCAAGTCATCAATGGACGTAAATATTTTACCCCCACTACTGTATCTGCTAGCTTATCTAATATTTGCTTAAACAAATGGAGAGAGGATGATCCTGTAGATAGAGCTGCAAGAGGTATTCCTGCAAATTCTGGTGAAACCGATTATGGTATATTACGTTATGCTGATGTTTTGCTCATGTATGCAGAATGCAAATATAAAGCAGGTGATGAACCTGGAGCTAGAGCGCTTTTAAAAGAAGTTCGAACCAGAGGGAATACCCCGGCAAATTTGAATACGATTACTACCGCCTATTTCAAAGCAAATTTTATGGATGAATTAATTGATGAAAGATCCAGAGAACTTTTGGGAGAGGGTTGGCGAAGATTTGATTTAATCCGCTTTGGTAAACTAAAAGATGTGGTTGCCGCTTTAAATACAAGTATAACTTTTCCAACGGTCAACGTAACGGCGGTAAAAGATAATTTTAAGGATTATAAAATTTGGTATCCCATACCAAGAAGAGAGTTAGACACCAATAAAGAACTAATCCCGAACCCAGGATACACGAATTAACATTATAAAATTATGAGATTAAATAAAAGTATACTGCTTTTAATGGCTCTGTTTTGTCTGACAAAAAGCTATTCAAATGAATATAATATATTGAAATACAATGCGGTAGGCGATGGAAAGACGAATAATACTAAGGCAATACAAAATGCATTGGATGATTGTTCAACACAAGGTGGTGGAACCGTAATTGTGCCTGCAGGAACATTTGTTACCGGGATGATCATATTGAAAAAGAATACAGATTTGCACCTGAAGATGGGGGCTGAGCTTAAGGCGGATGCTGCTGTCCCTATGTTTAAAAGTTTGGTTTTAATACAGAATACGGAAAACGTAAGTATAACTGGATTTGGTGTTTTAAATGGCAACGGGAAAAATTTTGTGATCGAAGAATCTAATCCCAATCGACCTTACATCGTATTTGTAAACAACAGTCGCAACGTCAACATTAGTCAGGTTACCCTGTTAAATTCTCCTTCCTGGTCGTTACGACTGTTTAATAGTGAGAAGATAAAAATACAGCGGGTTACGATATATTCTCATGCGAATTACAATAATGATGGGATTGATATCGATAGTAGGGATGTCGTCATCTCAGATTGTATTGTGGACAGTAGTGACGATGCCTTATGTTTAAAAAGCGATAACCCCAAACGCTTCAGTGAAAATATTACAGTGACAAATAGCATATTTTCTTCCAACTGCAATTTTATAAAAATGGGTACGAGTTCTTTTGGAGGATTTAAAAATGTAACCATCTCTAATTGTGTGCTTAAAAAGGCTTCGGAATCACCATTGCTTGATTGGAGGAAAAAGTCGAATAACTCGATTCTGGATTCTATAACAGGAATTGCGGGTATAGCCTTAGAGATTGTCGACGGCGGGACTATGGATCAAATAAATATTTCTAATATAACGATGACTGGTGTTCAAACGCCAATATTTATTCGTTTGGGAAGTAGAAAGAATCCAACGGGAACTTTAAAAAATGTAATTATCAGTCAGGTTGTAGCTACTGCTGAAAGTAAAATTACAAGCTCTATTACAGCTGTCCCTGGGTTTTATGTAGAAAATGTCATCCTAAAAGACATGATTTTCAATCTGCCTGGTGGAGGAACAAGTAAAGATGCCACTCGAAGTATTCCAGAGATGGAAAAGGGCTATCCAGAAAATAGAATGTTTGGCTGGAGCTTGCCTTCATATGGTTTTTATATCAGGCACGCTAAGAACATTCAGCTCAATAACATTCGGTTTAATTTGAAAAATGAAGACCAAAGGCCAGCTGTTTGGTTAGAGGATGTACACGATTCTTCCCTAAATATTGGCGAGAAGGATGCATCCAATGTGAAGCAAATCAATACCAGCAATGTTAAAATCAATAAACTTTAGTTGCTGCAGCCGTATGAATAAAATACATTTCATCAGTTTGCTTTTGCTAATTTTTAATGCTGAATTATTGCTTGCCCAATCGCTTAACAATGCGAAATACATTAAGCCATTAATTGGTACTGATGGCACAGGGCATACTTTTCCAGGTGCAACAGTTCCATTTGGTTTTGTGCAACTGAGTCCTGATACTGATTTTCAGGGCTGGGATCATTGTGCCGGTTCTCATTATGCGGATACAAGCATTTTGGGATTTTCGCACACGCATCTTAGCGGAACAGGAGGGAAGGATTTAGGTGATATTTTATTGATGCCTTTTACGGGTAAGACAGTCAAGGATAGCTACCGAAGTCGCTTCTCTCATCAAGCTGAAACTGCTGCTGCGGGTTATTATTTTGTAAAGTTACAGAACTATGATGTGGAGGTAGCCTTAACCGCTACACAACGTACAGCTTTCCATCAGTACAAATTTAACTCAGGCGAACAGGCGAAAATACTATTGGATTTAAGGCATGGGTTGGTGCAGAATGAAAAGCGATTGGAATCTCATGTGATCAGTTCGGCCCTTAATTTGGAGGATGCGCATACGATTTCAGGTTATACGATATCCAGCGGTTGGGCAGGTAAACAACATGTTTATTTCAGTATTAAGCTTCAAAAACCAATAATGGCTGTTAAATGGCTTTCTGATTCATTAGCAAAGCAGAATCAAAGAGTTGTTTTAATCTTTAATGAAAAGGAATCCGTACAACAAATAAAGGTTGGACTATCTACCGTTAGCATAGCCAATGCAAAGGATAATCTACTTAGAGAAAGTCCCAGTTGGAATTTTGAGGATCTGAGAAATAATGCGCTAAAACTGTGGGATAATTACTTGAATAAAGTAAATATTGAAGGTTCAAAAAAGCAAAAGGAAATATTTTATACAGCAATGTATCATGCTTTAATTGCGCCAAATAATATAGCCGATTTAAATGGCGATTACAGGGGGGCAGATAATCAGGTTTACAATGCTAAAAGTAAATCCTATTATTCGACGCTTTCGCTTTGGGATACCTATAGGGCATTGCATCCATTGTATACCATTTTGTATCCTAAGATAACCAATGAAATTGTTGAAACTATGCTTGCTCATTTTGATGTGCAGGGATACTTGCCAATTTGGACACTATGGGGGCACGAGAACTATTGTATGATTGGTAATCATGCCATCCCCGTAATTACGGATGCCTATTTGAAAGGTATTCGAAATTACAATGTTGATAAGGCTTTTGAAGCTTTAAAAATAAGCGCAACGGTAAACCATCAAAACTCAAGATGGGACTTGTATCAGCAGTTCGGCTACTTACCAGCTGACAGCATAAAGAAAGAGTCTGTTTCTACAACGTTAGAAAGTGTTTACGATGATTGGTGTATTGCTCAAATGGCTAAAAAAATGGGTAAAGCCAGCGATTATGCCTATTTCGATAACCGATCAAATTTCTACAAGAATTTATTCGATAAAAAGACAGGTTTTATGCGGGCAAAAAATGCAGATGGGAGCTGGGTTGGTGATTTTAATCCATACAAAATATCGCATGCTAGTTCTTCAGGCGGACCTTATACCGAGGCTAATGCATGGCAATATACCTGGCATGTACAGCATGATGTGAATGGCCTTATAGATCTAATGGGCGGTAAAAGGAAATTTGCCGCAAAATTAGATTCCTTGTTTACAATCAGTTCCAATATTGACGCTGAGGGCTCAACAGCAGATATCACTGGTTTAATAGGGCAATATGTTCATGGTAATGAGCCGAGTCATCACGTCGCTTATTTATACAGTTATGTTGATGAAGCCTGGAAAACGCAAAAGCGTGTCAGTCAAATTGTGAAAACGCTGTATAGCGATACGCCTGATGGAATAAGTGGAAATGATGATTGTGGACAGATGAGTGCCTGGTATATATTTAGTACCCTTGGTTTTTATCCTGTAAATCCAGCAAATTCTGAATATGTATTTGGAACGCCAGCGTTTAAATCTGCTGAGTTACAGTTGGGTAGCAAGAAGTTCAAAATTACAGCTGATAACTTATCAGAAACCAATATTTATATACAAAGAATAGAATTAGATGGGAGACCATACGCTAAAAAATATATCTATCACAACGATATCATGAAGGGCGGACATTTAAGATTCTATATGACCAATAAACCTAAAAAATAAGATGAAATACAAATCTATATCAGCAATATGTCTTTTGGCAGTGATATTACTCGCTTTTAAGGCACCGGTAAAGTTTAAACTGTTTGTTTTAGGCGATAGCATATCTCTCCAGTATGGACCGTTTTTAGAACAGAATTTAAAAGAGAAATTTATTTATCAGCGTAAAATTGGTGGTCCAGAAGCCTTTAAAAATTTAGACATTCCAAATGGTGCAAATGGTGGTGATTCTAAAATGGTGTTGAATTATTTGAGACTAAAAGAAAATGATAAATCATTTAATCCGGATGTTATGTTGTTAAACTGTGGTTTGCATGATATCAAACGTGATAAAGACACAAAAGTCATTACTGTTGATTCCGTTACCTACCGAAAAAACCTGATTGAAATTTATAAAATCCTGAATAAGAAGAAAATCAACTTAATATGGGTTAGCAGTACAGATGTTGTGGATGCTATTCATGCTAAGAACAAGAATTTTTATCGCTTTGAAACAGATCTGCTCCAATATAATGAGATTGCGAGACAGGTATTTGAAAGTTTTAAAGTTCCCATCATTGATTTATACAGCTACACTAAAAATTTGGGCGGAAATAGGTTTGTTGATCATGTTCATTACAATGTAGAAACCCAATCACTACAAGCAGGCTACATCGCAGGTTTTCTGTCTTCTTATGTTCAATTCAAAAAATAATCAATTAAAATAAAAGAAATGAAGAAAATAATATTCAGCTGTATGTTTATGGTTTTATTGGCCATAAATGATCTGTCAGCGCAAATCAAAAAATATGATTTAGTGGTTTATGGTGGGACGGCATCGGGGGTAATGGCGGGGTATGCTGCGGCCAAAGAAGGATTGAAAGTCGCTATTTTAACCCAAAATAAACATGTGGGTGGCTTAACTACCAGTGGTTTGGGGAATGTAGATAAAGGGATGGACCAAACCATAGGCGGATATACCCTTGATTTTTTTAAACGGGTTGGGAAAAAATATGGCTCTGATAAGCCAGCCTATAGCTTAACGCCACTAGTTGCAGAACAAACATTTTTAGAGATGATCAAGGAATCTGGAGCAGAAGTGTTTTATGATGCCAGATTAGTCGAAAAAACGGGTGTAGTCTTAAAAGGTAAAAAGATTGAAAAACTGATGCTGGAAAATGGACAGGTTTTTTCAGCTAAAGTTTTTGTTGACGCGACTTATGAGGGTGATTTAATGGCTTGGGCTAAAGTGCCTTATATTGTAGGTAGAGAGAGCAAAGCGAAATATAATGAACCGCAAGCTGGACGGGGCCTGCGTGGTTATAAGCCGATTAAATTGAATAGTGCAGATTTAAATGACATTAAGAAAATTGCCAAAGAATTTCCATTAGACTATATTTTTGCAGCTGTAATACCACAGGGTGAGGGAGACAATAAGACTCAGGCTTATACTTTTCGTTTAACCTTAACCGCTAAGGAGGGGAATAAAGTGCCATTTAAAAAGCCTTCAAGTTATAACCCGCTGAGGTATAAAAGCCTATTAAAAAAGATATTACGTGAAAAGATTGTTTCTTTTGATAAGGTTTGTACAATTTATCCGCTTCCAGATGAAAAAACAGATATTAACCATTTGGACCTGGATAATGCCAGTCACCAATATCCTGATGGTTCGTATTTGCAGCGGGACTACATTTGGCAATACCATAAGGATTACACGGAAGGTTACTTATATTTTGTAGCGAATGATCCGGAAGTACCAGAAGCTTTAAGAAAAGATGCGCAACGCTATGGCCTTGCAAAGGATGAGTTTGTAGATAACGAAAATTGGCCTTATTTACTTTATACACGTGAGGGCAGAAGAATGTTAGGTCCCTATGTAATGGTGCAACAGGATGCCTGGGAAAATGCCAAAAAAGATGATGTAATTGGAATGGGTTCATACTTTTTAGATAGTCATGAAGTGCAAAAAACGGTTACCCCTGATAACTATTTAATAAGTGAAGGTGGTATGTTTTATACTTCATATAAGCCATATCAAATTCCCTACAGAAGTTTAACATCCAAAATAGAAGATTGTGAGAATTTATATGTGACCATTTGTATGTCTGCCTCGCATGTGATTTATGGTTCTTTAAGGATGGAACCGGTTTTTATGATTAATGGGCATGCAGCTGGTGTGGCTGCGGCATTGGCTGTAAAAAATAATGTGCCTGTTCAAAAAATAAATGTAAAACAGTTGCAAAGCAAGTTGGTGGAGCAAAAACAGATTTTTGATGTCCCTTTAAATCCTGATACTTATATTTTGAAAGATAGGTTTACAGGACTTATTGTAGATGATTTTGAAGCAGAAAAAATAGGTAAATGGACATGGGCCAGAAACCAGCGATTGGTGCCTTTTATGCTAGGTGGTTTCCAATTGGCAGAACAAAGCCTAACTGAAACGGCTGCTCATCTCTATCAAACTACATTGCCCAAAACAGGCTCTTATGAGGTTTTTACCATGTATGTACCATCGAAAGATAGAGCTAAAAAAGCAAAAATAATTTTGGGGACTGAGGAGGGCGACAAGGTTGTTTATGTTGATATGACCAAAAAACCGGCAGATGGGTATTGGGAATCTTTAGGCGTTTTCAACTTTAAACAAGGAACATCTTATCGCTTTAAAATATCCAATGAAGGAGAAGGAGGATTGGTTGTTGCGGATGCTTTAAGGTTTGTTATGAAATAAAAAAAGGGCAAACAAAATAGATCGCTGTTCTGGTATTTTATTGCTAATTTTGTTAGTAATGAAAAGATCCGGAACAGCTGATTTACCTTTACATTATGGTTTGGTTCCCAAGTGGCTTGCCGAGCGAATGTCGCGTTTGGGCCTAGCCATTACAGAAGCCATCATTGCAGAGTATGGGACTGCGGAGGTTTTGCGTCGTTTAAGCGACCCTTTCTGGTTTCAAAGTCTGGGTGCTGTAATGGGAATGGACTGGCATTCTTCAGGTATTACCACTTCGGTGATGGGCTCTTTAAAAGCAGCGATCAATCCTTTGTATAAAGAACTGGGCATTTATATCTGTGGGGGCAAGGGGCAGAAATCCCGGAACACTCCTGATGAATTGCTGCGCTTTGGGGAACGAATCGGGCTAGATGGGATGGAATTGGTGCGCTGCAGCAGATTGAGTGCTAAGGTAGATAATACGGCCATACAAGATGGATTTCAGTTATATACCCACAGTTTTGTCGTAAATACTGAAGGTCTTTGGACTGTTGTTCAGCAAGGTATGCAAAATGGTGGTTCAACAGCAAGGAGGTATCATTGGCATTCTGCGGGAATCACTTCTTTTGTAGAAGAACCGCATACTGGGATTTGTGGCAATAACATGGGACAGATTCTAAACCTGACGGCTAGAGCCGCTCAACCTTCCAAAACTGCGATGCTGGCTATGACTAGCGAACATCCAGATCGGATGATTGCTGAAGCGCGTAGATTGATTATACCCAATCATCATGAGGTTAAAGCAAAAGACGTGGATTTGAAAAGATTAGGTGCCATGCTTTGGTTAACCCAGGAAAAACAACCTGCGGACTTTGAAGAATTGCTATTGTTAGAAGGCATGGGGCCAAGGACCTTGCAGTCTATGGCTTTGGTGAGCGAGGTGATTTACGGTACGCCATCTCGTTTTGATGATCCTGCACGCTTTTCCTTTGCTCATGGTGGTAAAGATGGTCACCCTTTTCCCGCACCTATCAAAGTATACGATGAAACCATTAGTGTATTGAGTAAGGCGGTGCAGCAGGCAAAAATAGGGCAGAGCGATAAATTACAAGCCATACAACAATTAGGTATCCTATCCCGCAGGGCAGAAAAAGACTTCATTCCGAATGATAATTTTGATGCCTTAATTGAAAAAGAACGTCGTGATTCCTGGAAGTACGGTGGTAAAACTGTTTTTGGCGATGCTAAGCGGCCTGATGAAGGGCAGCTTCAGCTACAGTTTTAGATTCCTTAGGGAGTGCTAGTATAAAACAAGGAGTTCGAAAGGAATCTCAGAGGAGTTTGAAAGGAGTATTAGTCCTACCAGAGTCCAAACACTCCTTTCAGACTCCTAAAAGGGATACGGCGTTTCCGAAACGGAGAATTAATAGGGAGTCAACATGGAATTGAAAAGGAAAAGCACCGGAGAGACCATCTATCGCCAAACATTCAACATCAACGACAAGCAAAATATTGTTCCCAAATTCTATTTTGACGGAAAAAGGTTCAGTGAGGGCTACACTTACCCGAATCCGCAGGGAGATGAATATATCGCAAATTTTTATTTGGAGCCTTCGGGCGGTGCTACTTATGTAGATATCAACATTGATGTACTAGAGTATTATTACGATAGTACCACGGCCGATCCTCTTGTCGTAGTAAACACTACTACCACCCCAATAGCTGAGCATGTTAAGCCGGGGGAATGGACATCTTATCTGAAGGTTCAAGTAACAATGGTGAGCCCGCAACAAAGTGGTACCGAACTTTATCCGATTGTGGTGGTCAGGGATGCAAAGACCAAAGACTATTATATCAATAAAAACAGGGACGAAAGTACAATTAACATGGAAGTTCCATATGATGGGGTTTCTCCGGGTAAGGTACAGAGCGTGTATCTAAATAGGAAATGGAGTGGAGAAAATAAATTTTATCTGGAGGCATTTGATCTTGTCCAACTGTTCCCAAGTTAAATTTTCATCTTCTTTCTTCCATATCATTTAATCCCCAGATCGCCATCGCATTTAATACTGGCTGGAGTTTTGCTCCAGCTGGTGTTAATGAATAGGTTACAAAAGGAGGAACAACAGGTTCTGCAGTTCTAAGGACCAGGTCATCTTCCTGTAATTGCTTCAAATGTTGGATCAGCATCTTTTCTGTGATTTGAGGAATTGCCCGCTTTAGCTCACTATAGCGCTTGCTGCCATTTGAAAGATGATATAAAATAATAGGCTTCCAATGCCCACCGATCTTGTTCATTACATAGGTAACTGGACAGAAAGTAGCAGAAACCTGTTTATTATAATTACGTGTAGAGTTTTCTTTAATCGCTGTCATAGTTACATACTTTGGGGTAAGTACTTGTATAAAAGTAAGTACAAATATACCTTTGTAATCAACAATTTAAAATATAATATTATGAATTTTACAATCACAGGATCACTCGGTCATATTAGTAAACCATTGGCAGAAACTTTAATTGCTGCGGGACATCAGGTCACTATTATTAGTAGTGATGCAGCTAAAGTTAAAGCTATTGAAGAACTTGGTGCAACAGCCGCCATCGGTTCTGTAGAAGATGTTGCTTTTTTAACCAAAACTTTTTCGGGTAAAGATGCTATCTATACCATGGTTCCACCAAATTTTGGCGCTTCAAATGTCAGGGAATTTATTTCGAGTACTGGTAAAAAGTATGCTGAAGCGATAAAGGCTTCGGGTGTAAAACATGTTGTTAACCTAAGCAGTATTGGTGCACATTTAGCTAGTGGTACAGGACCCATTGCTGGTTTACACGATGTAGAGGAAATTTATAGTGAGCTGGACGGTGTAGCTGTTAAACACCTGCGCCCCGCATATTTCTACATCAATTTCCTGGCAAATATTGATATGATTAAACATGTAGGTATTTTGGGTTCTAATTATGATGGCGAAACGCCATTCGTATTGGTACATCCTAATGATATTGCAGCCGTAGCTGCTGAAGAATTGCAGCAAACATTTGAAGGTAAAAGTATACGATATATCGCTAGCGATGAAAGTACTGCAGCAAATGTGGCAAGTGTATTGGGAGCTGCGATTGGTAAGCCAGAACTTCCATGGGTTGAGTTTACCGATGAAGATGCTTTACAGGGAATGGTACAGGCTGGCTTGCCTGAGCCGATGGCTAAAAGTTATGTAGAAATGGGGGAT
The DNA here is from genome assembly GCF_005144565.1 of Pedobacter hiemivivus. NCBI lineage: Bacteria > Pseudomonadati > Bacteroidota > Sphingobacteriia > Sphingobacteriales > Sphingobacteriaceae > Pedobacter > Pedobacter hiemivivus. Next base: position 25,265 of record NZ_SWDX01000003.1, on the reverse strand, counting down.
GCGATAAGGAGTCGTAAATTATTTGTAGACTATTTTAACCATAAACCTTCATCGTTAGGCACAATAAAGCTCGAGGATTTTGCAAAGGAATTTGCGAAGGCATTTTAAAAGAGCTTTGGATTTGATAGCTTAAGCGTCTTCATAAATGACCAGTGATATATAGAATTTGAAATTAAATTCTTGTATATTACTGGTCATTTTGCGTTGTAGCTATATGCTTCGAATAGAATGTGACCAAACCATATATAAATGAACGAATTCGAAATCAAAAAATCGGGCATCGAATATGATGCTATTGTAGTAGGCTCTGGTGCAGGTGGTGGGATGGCTGGATATGTGCTTGCTAATGCGGGTCTAAAGGTTTTAATGCTCGAAGCAGGTGCTTATTTTGATCCCCGTATTGATTCTCAACAATTAAAGTGGCCCTGGGAATCGCCCAGAAGAGGTGCCAAAACAACACGTCCGTTTGGTGATTTTGATGCATCTTATGGGGGCTGGGAATTGGAAGGCGAGCCCTATACCCAAAAGAATGATTCTGAATTTGCATGGTTTCGGTCGAGAATGCTAGGTGGTCGTACTAATCACTGGGGACGTATTTCTTTAAGAATGGGACCGGATGATTTTAAACCGAAAGACGGACTTACGGATGATTGGCCACTTACTTATCAGGAGTTGAAGCCATTTTATGATAAGGTAGACCGAATGATCGGCCTGTATGGCACTGTTGAAGGAATAGAAAGTGAACCTGACGGTATTTTTATGCCCCCGCCGAAGCCAAGGCTTACCGAGCTTTTTATAAAAAAGGCAGCGCAAAAGGTTGGAGTGAAAGTGATACCTGGCAGGGGCTCTGTATTGACTGAGGCTTTACCTAATAATAAAGATCGTGCGCCTTGTTTTTATTGCGGACAATGCGGCCGCTCGTGTAAGGTATATGGCGATTTTTCTTCTTCTTCGTGTCTGGTAATACCGGCAGTTAATACAGGAAATCTGACTGTAATTACCAATGCAATGGTTAGAGAAGTTTTAACGGATAAAAGTGGCTTGGCTACGGGGGTATCTTATGTAGATACGAAGGAACTGCAGGAGCATCAGGTGCGTGGTAAAATTGTTATCCTTGGTGCGAGTGCTTGTGAATCTGCACGTTTATTGCTTAATTCTAAGTCAACCGCTCATCCTGACGGTTTGGCCAATAACAGCGGTGTGGTGGGCAAGTACCTGCATGATTCAACTGGTGCCAGTATGAGTGGCTTTTTGCCACAATTGGTAGACCGGAAAAGGTATAATGAAGATGGTGCAGGCAGTGTACACATCTATTCGCCCTGGTGGCTGGATAATAAGAAACTTGATTTCCCACGTGGTTATCATATAGAATATGGCGGTGGATTTCGAGTACCTGGTTATGCTTTTGGCTGGGGGATGGAAGAGAAAAACGGAACGGTGCCTGGCAAGGATGGAAAGATGAAAGCTGCAGGTGGATATGGTGCTGGTTTAAAAGATGATTATCGTCGTTTTTTTGGAACTGGTGTTTGGATGGCAGGTAGGGGGACGGCTATTGCAAGAGAAAGTAATTATTGTGAAATAGACCCGGAAGTGGTGGATAAATATGGTATCCCGGTACTTCGATTCAATTATAAATGGGCACCGGAGGAAGTGAAGCAGGCTAGACATATGCAGGAAACTTTTAAAGAAATTATGCATGCAATGGGGGCTGTGGCCAGTGAAACTCATGGCGCGGATACTAATTATGGTTTAGAGGCTCCAGGTAAGATTATTCATGAGGTAGGTACGGTAAGGATGGGGGATGACCCCAAAAAATCCGCTTTAAACAAGTGGTGTCAGGCGCACGATTGTAAAAATCTTTTTGTAGTGGATGCGGCTCCTTTTGTCCAACAGGGTGATAAAAACGCAACCTGGACTATTTTGGCGCTGTCTATGCGTACCGCTGAATATATTTTGCAACAAAAAGAAAAATTAAACATTAGCTGATCAAATTAATAAATAATGAACAGACGTGATTCTTTAAAAGCTATAGGCTTAACTGCAATAAGTGCTGGATTGGTTTTAGAAGCCTGTAAACCGGGCAAGGAGAAAATAGTAAAAGTTGAGGAAGAAGCTCAGCCAGGTAGGCAGGACTTTGAAATAGCGCGGGATAAGAAGTTAAATAGCTATAAGTTCTTTAATGATCATGAAATGGCTACAATAACAGTATTAGTCGATATTATTATCCCTAAGGATGATAAATCTGGTAGCGCTTCGGAAGCTAAGGTTCCTGATTTTATCGAGTTTATTGTAAAAGATATGCCTGAGCATCAAACACCTATGCGTGGTGGTTTGAAATGGTTGGACCTGCAGTGTTTAAATAGGTTCGAGAAAACATTTAAAGATGCTTCCCTGAGCCAGCAAATTGAGATGGTGGATGACATTGCTTATCCGGAAAAGGTTAAACCAGGGTTAGCACAAGGGGTTGCATTTTTTAATCTGATGCGTAATCTTACGGCTTCAGGGTTTTATACCACAGAAATTGGTGTAAACGACCTTGGTTATATAGGCAATGTACCAAATCGTTGGGAAGGGGTGCCAGCTGATGTTTTGAAACAGTATGGCATGGAGGGGGTGTAATTATCATGTCGCAATGCACCCTGTTTAATGTCGCTTTTGGACATCATTTATTTAAGATATAACGGCTAACTTTATTCTAAAAGCTAATCTTAAAATAAATTATCATGAAAAAATTAGAATACAGTATTGCAATTAACGCAAGTCCGGAAAGAGTTTGGGAGATCATCGTTGGTAAAGATACTTACGGGCAATGGACAGCACCATTTAGCGAAGATTCAAGTGTGGAAACGGATTGGAAAAAAGGAAGTAAGGCATTGTTCTTGGATGGAAAAGGAAACGGAATGGTTTCTGAGATTGTAGAGAGTATTCCTGGGAAGTTTCTTTCTATTCACCATCTGGGGGAAGTGAAAGACGGGGTAGAAGATCCTACAACTTATCAGGGGGAACAATGGGGGGATGCATTGGAGAATTATACGCTAAAAGAAGTTGACGGTAAAACACTTTGGTTGGTCAATATGGATATGAATGAGGAGTATGTGCAATATATGGATGATGCCTGGCCACTGGCTTTAGCCAAGGTAAAGGAGTTGGCTGAAAAGAACTAATTGCTTATTAATGCTTAAGGCAAACAGGTACCTGTTTGCCTTAAGCATTTTATAAATAATCCTGTCTGATTGGTGTAAATACATCAACAACTTCACCGGGTTCGATGATTTCACAAAATTTTTACTACATTTTTCATAAAATAATTAATTCCATTTGAATATTGCAACGCTCATAAGGTGTGGATCTGCCTACTACTTTTTTGAACCCTAGCTTTTGATAAAGGTTAATTGCGGGCTTTAAGGCCGTATTGCTTTCGAGATAAATTTTGGACGCGCCTAAATCCTTTGCTGCATTTACAACAGCCTGACCAAGTAACCAGCCTATGCTTTTACCTTGGATTTTAGGCGAGACGGCCATTTTTGCCAATTCAAAATCGTAATCAGGATCCTTCATTTTGATCAGTGCACAAACACCCACAGGTTCATTGTTGTATAGTGCTACAAAGATTTTTCCGCCTTTATCCAAAATATAGGATTTAGGGTTGTCCAAAGCCTTGTAATCTGCTTCTTCCATTTGAAAATAGGTAGAGATCCATTCCTCATTCAATGCCCTAAAAGCGTTTTGATATTGATCTTCATAGGGGACAATTTGCACGTCTTTACTTTCTCGCAATTTCTTTTGTTCCTGTACTCTTCTAAGCAAGGACTTTTGATCCAATAGATATTCCCATTCTTCAATAGCTTCCCATAGATTGTGCCTAGCTTCGGAAGTAATACTTTCAATCGCTGCATCCACATCTGCACACTGGACCTTGATTCGCTTTGAAATTGCCGTTCCTTTTTTTGTCAATGCAACAACGTTTCGTCGTTTATCCATTGATTCCCGGTTTTCCTGAACTAAACCTGCTGTGGTCAGTTCCTGAATAATTTTACTAACTGATGGTTGCGAGTGTCCAATTTCGTTGGCGATTTCTGTAATGGTCTTTTCCCCATCTTCAGCAAGCACAAAAAACACCGGGAACCATTTTGGCGAAAATTCTACGTCATATAACTCGTATATCTTCGCCGCGTCATCCGTTATTTTAGCAGTCATTAATCGTAGACGACTGCCTAATGCCATTTTTCCTGTTTTCTCAAAAAAGCTCATAAGTATAATCAATTACATAACTGGTTATGTAAATATAAGGATGATATTGTTAATTCCAAAAAAAATGGACGAAAACAATCGAAAGTACTAGATGTTAATATGATTAGAGAAATGAAAACTACTTAATCATTGATGATATTTTCGGAACAATATATTCAGGTTAGAAAACATTCAGAGCAGATTTGTGAACCCTTACAGACTGAAGATTATGTGGTGCAACCTATTGTAGATGTTAGTCCACCAAAATGGCACCTTGGACACACCACCTGGTTCTTCGAAACCTTTATTTTAAAGCCATTTCATAAGGAATACCGGGTTTACAATTCTGAATACAATTATGTTTTTAACAGCTATTATGAAACTATTGGCAGTCGTGTAATTCGTACGGATAGAGGAAATCTTAGTCGCCCTAGTGTTAGTGATGTTTATGCTTATCGGTCGTATGTAGATATGGCTATGGACGAGTTTTTAAAAAACACACTAACTGAGGAGATGAAAGAATTGTTCTTTTTGGGGCTTAACCACGAGCAGCAGCATCAGGAACTACTGTTGACCGATATCAAATATATATTGGGAAATAATCCGCTGTTTCCTGCCTATCGTACAGATGAAAGTATAACGACTGAATTTGAAACAGTTACATCGGAGATGATTTCCTTTAAAGAGGGCATTTACGAGATTGGTTATTCTGGGGAAGGTTTTTGTTTTGATAATGAACTGGGAAGGCATAAGGTTTACTTACATGACTTTTCCATCAGCTCAAATCTGATTAGCAATGCCGCATATTTGGAGTTTATAGAAGATGGTGGCTACAGGAATTTTGTTTATTGGCATGCTGATGGCTGGGATTGGGTTAATAATAACAAAATCATCGCCCCGATGTATTGGCATTTGGTAGAGGGATCATGGTATACTTACACATTTGAAGGCCTTAAACCGCTTGATATGAAAGCTGCTGTAACACATATCAGTTATTACGAAGCTTATGCATTTGCAAGTTGGTGTAAAATGCGTTTGCCTACTGAATTTGAGTGGGAAGTTGCAGCTAAGCAGTTTAAATGGGGGCTTAGGTGGGAGTGGACAGAGAGCGCATATCTTCCTTATCCGGGCTTTAATAAAGCACCGGGAGCAATAGGCGAATATAATGGCAAGTTTATGGTGAACCAAAAAGTACTCCGTGGAGCGTCTGAAGCTACGCCATCAGGTCATAGCAGAATAACCTATAGGAATTTTTTTCATCCGGATTTGAGATGGCAATTTACCGGAATACGATTAGCTCAATAATATCATATATGTACCCTATTACTACTGGAAATTTAACCACTGTTGAGTCACTGTTTCTTACTGAAACACTAGCTGGACTTCAGGCATGTCCAAAGTTTATGCATGCCAAATATTTTTATGATGAACGTGGAGATTATATATTTCAACAGATCATGGAAATGGATGAGTATTACCTGACCAATGCAGAGATGAATATATTTTCGAATCAGGCTGAGCAGATCGCTGAACTGATTAAGGGGGATACTCCTTTTGATCTGATTGAACTGGGGGCAGGGGATGCCACGAAATCTATTCATTTGTTAAGAGTGCTGGGTAAGCATAATCTGGAATTTAGTTATTTGCCGATTGACATTTCTGCGCATGTAATTAGCGATTTGGAGGATAATTTACCAAAAGAGTTACCAGAATTGGATATAAAGGGACTAAATGGAGATTATTTGCATATGCTGCAGAAAGGAATTACACTTTCTAATCGGAGAAAAGTTGTCTTGTTTATGGGGGCTAATATCGGAAATATGGATCAGGCTGAAGTACAAACTTTTTTAGGCTCAGTAAGAAAACTATTAGCTAAAGGAGATATGTTGATCATTGGTTTCGACTTAAAAAAGAATCCGAAACAAATATTGGCGGCTTATAATGATAGTAAGGGGATTACAAGTGCATTTAATTTGAATTTGCTGGAACGAATTAACAAAGAGCTGGGCGGAGATTTTGAACTTGAAAATTTCGAGCATTATGTTAGCTATGACCCGGAATCTGGAGCTTGTAAAAGCTACCTGATCAGTTTAAAAGATCATATTGTTCATATAGGAGCAGTAACGATTCCTTTTGTTAAGGATGAGTATATTTATATGGAAATCTCACAAAAATATTCGCTGGAAGACATTGAAAGACTTGCATCCAGATCTGGATTTCAATATGAGCATAATTTTTTTGATGTTAACAGATATTTTGTTGATGCGGTATGGACGGTGAGCTGAGGCTAGACTAGTCTAGCCATCATAATCTATATCCAGGTCGTATTGATATAGTAAGCCGGCAAGATTTAGTGAAGAGAATTTGGCTTGTCTTACTTTATTGACCGCTGGATCCAGACTGAAATTTTTTGCAGTACGGAAATCTGTTTTTTCTAAAACAGACCTGACAAAGGTTGCTCCTGTAAGGTCACAGTTATGGAATACGCTGGAAGTTAAATCTGCTTCTTCAAAATCAGTTTCTTTAAGAGAGCAGTCTGTGAATTTAGTTTTCTTGAGTTTTGTGCCGTAAAAGGTTGAATAATCAAGATGACTCTGTTCGAAACTAAAAGAAAATAAGAATTTGTTGCACTTTGAAAAATCAATGCCAAGGATCTTACAACCCGTAAAAGTAGCATCTTTAAATCCGGTACCTGTAACTATAGTGAGCGAGAAATTACATTGTTTAAAATGACAATCCATGAAATCATTGTGGCTCAAATTACTCTTAGAGAAATCACAATTGATGAATTCACAGCTGATAAATTCCCGGTTTTCTAATCGCTTTTCTGCATAATTGATACCGGTAAATGTTTTGCCTTCGTGGATGGTGGTTTCGTTGTTATTCATGGATTACAGACTTAATAGTTTGTTGAGGATTTGCTGTTTCTTTTGTGTAGTGATGTTGTAAACGCCAAGGTTATCTGCGTACCATAATCCATCTGCAACCAGCATAATGATTAGGGTGTTGGTATCCAGATCTGCTAGAGATCCACCAGCGATATGCTGTGTGAACCAATTGTCCCACATCTTCTTGTAATGTTCATTGATTAGTGCCGCCTGTAAAATGACTTTCATTGTTCTTCTGTAATGTAGGTCGTCACTTTTTTTGATGACGAAGCGAAGAAAGGCGATGGGGGCGATGTCATTGCCCGAGGTTCTTTTTTCTTCATCAATCCATTCGGTCAGTTCAACAAGGCTTTGAAGCACGAGTTCTTCCAGCAGTTCTTCTTTATTACGGAAATGATGGATGATACCACCTTTACTCAAACCTGTTTTATCTGCTATAGCTTGAAAAGTAACCTGATGCCAGTCTGCGGTGGCACCGATTTCGGCCGCTGTATTCAAAATTAGCTGCTTACTGGCTTCTGGATCTTTTTTTCTCTTATATGGATTCTCCATTTCTCAAAGATACCGAACGATTGGTTTGTTTGCAAATTTTTTATACATTTGTCACCCTCATTAGATAATTTTTATGTCGAGATATATCATCATCATGTCAACTGTAATCCATACACCGAATGATTTACACCTTGTTTCACTGGTAATAGCGGCTTTCCCTGGTGTCTTGGAATGGTCTGTTGATCTTGAGGATTGTGATCAGATATTAAGGGTGGTGTGCGATGATTGTATTGGCTTGGAATTGTTAAAAAGCCTGGACGAAAAGGGGGTAAATGCTAAAGTGTTGGAGGTTTTTGACAAGGAGGGAATCCCTTTGAATAATAAAAGATAAATTTATCTTTTATTATTCAAAGGGATGTTTTACATTTGCCCAACGAATGGGAATTTTTTCAAAAACATGTGAATATGCAATGCGCTCAGTTTTTTTTATCGCGCATAGAACTGCTTCTGGCAGCAGGGTAGGGATCAAAGAAATTTCTACTGGAATTGATTCTCCTGAACATTTCTTGGCTAAGATTTTACAGGATCTCAGTAAAAGAGGAATAGTGCAATCGGCAAAAGGGCCAAATGGTGGGTTTTACATGGACTCAGCATCTTTGAAAAGACCATTGTCGGATGTGGTAGAAGCGGTTGATGGGAAGAGTTTATTTACCGGATGTGGTTTAGGTTTGGAATACTGTTCAGAGCGTAATCCTTGTCCCTTGCATCATGAATTTAAAGAAATCCGTAATAAAATCCAGCAAATGCTTCAGGATACTTCAATTGCTGATTTTAATGAAGATTTGAATTTAGGGATTACCAAATTGAAGAAATAAAAGATTTGATTAAATAAAAGACAAAAAGGTATTTATATATTTATTATGACTAGTGAACAAAAACAATTGATCAGTGCTACTGTACCTGTGTTAAAAGAAAACGGTGTTTTGTTAACCAAACATTTCTACAACAGGATGTTTACCCACCATCCTGAACTTAAGAATCTGTTTAATATGGGCAATCAGCAAAGTGGGAAGCAGCAAACTGCACTTGCTATGGCTGTTTTGGCTTATGCAGAAAATATCGCGAATCCTGGAGTATTGATGCCTGTTGTAGACAGGATAGGGCATAAGCACGTTAGCCTGGATGTCAGACCTGAGCAATATCAAATTGTAGGACGCCATTTAATTGCTTCCATTCAAGAGGTTTTGGGTGATGCGGGAACGCCAGAAATCATAGATGCCTGGACTGCGGCCTATCAACAGCTTGCTGATCTGATGTCGGGACATGAGGCAACAATTTATCAGGCTAAGACTGTCGCGCAATATGGATGGACAGGTTGGCGTCCATTTAAAGTGAAGGAAAAAGTTAAAGAATCTGAAGAGATTACCTCGTTTTATATTGTTCCGGCAGATGGCGGCCAGATAATGGCACATATACCGGGACAATACATTAGCTTACGTGTGTTTTTACTGGAACTTAACTTATACCAGGCACGTCAGTACAGTATTTCTAGTGTTCCTAGTCAAGCATATTATCGGATTTCTGTTAAGGCCGAAAAGGGAGCTAGTTTAGATACCAATGGTTTAATTAGTAATCATCTTCATGAGTGTATAAAGGTGGGGGATATAATTGATTTAACTGCCCCAGTTGGTGATTTCAGATTGGCGGAAGATTTGACTGCTCCAGTTGTATTTATTAGTGGCGGTGTGGGGTTAACACCGATGATAAGTATGCTTCAGAATTTGGTAGAAAAGAATTTCGACTATCCAATAACTTGGCTACATGGCTGTCGCAATCGATCAGTGCATGCTTTTAAGAACCAGCTGGATGAGATTGTAAATGGGAACGATAGGATTGAACAGTATGTTTTTTATGATACTCCTACAGAAATGGATAAACTGGAAGGGGTGATGGAAGGGTTTTTAGATCTGAGTAAAATAGCTGCTTTACCACAATTTCCAGGAACTAAATATTATGTTTGTGGACCAGCAGTTTTTATTCATAAACAGTATCAGGATCTGATTGCAAGGGGGATTGAAAAGGAGTCTATTTTGTTTGAGGAATTTGGCCCTGCATTGATTCAATTAAATTAATCACAACTCAAATGGAAGCAAAACACGATATTATTGATCTAAATGATATCATTAAATTAGTCAATGGCTTTTATGCTAAGGTGCAGCACGATGAACTTATTGGCCCCATATTTAATGATGTGATTAAAGAATGGGAGCCGCATCTACAAAAAATGTATGCCTTTTGGAACGCGGTACTGTTTGGTGTACCAGGTTTCACAGGGAATCCTTTTGCCAGACATGCACCCTTACCTATTGAACAGGCACATTTTGACCGTTGGCTGGTGTTGTTTAATGAAACGGTAGGTACCTTATTTGCAGGAGAAGTGGCCGATCAAGCCAAGAAAAAGGCAGAGACCATGGCATTGATGTTTTTAAGTAAACTACAACATATGAGGGGATGCCCAGCCAAGGTTATTGTATAAAAAAAAAGTAGGTCCGTTCCTCATAAATTTAAGAGGAATGGACCTATATGATAAAAGCAATATTGGAGCTTAGTCTGCCAACACACCAAATTTTCCCATATTGAAATCCGCAATTGCTTGATGGATTTCTGCTTCGGTATTCATTACAAAAGGGCCGTAACTTACAATCGGCTCATTGATTGGCTCACCGCTCAATAATAAGATTACGCTTTTCTGGTTTGCTTTAATATGAATTTCTTCGCCTTCATTTGCAAACAAGATAAAACTATGTTCAGTTGCCATTTCTCCATTTACCTCCACACTTCCATTAACTACTAATAAAGCCGTATTATGTCCAGCCTGAATTGATGTGTTTATTTCTGCACCTTCGTTCAATTTAATGTCAAACAAGTTTACAGGGCTATAAGTCTTAGCGGGACCTGTAGTTCCGTTAAAGTCTCCAGCGATCACATTTACCACTCCGGCGTCATTCGGTAGGGTTATTTTTCCCATTCCGGCAGCTGTTAATTCCTGGTAATGCGGTGTAACGGATTTATCTTTTTTAGGAAGATTTACCCATAACTGTACCATTTCAAACGGACCACCTTTTTTAGAAAATGCCTCTTCATGGTATTCTTTGTGTAATATCCCATTACCAGCAGTCATCCATTGTACATCGCCAGTACTGATAATTCCATGGCTGCCACTACTGTCATGGTGTGCTACAGATCCTTTGTAAGCAATGGTTACAGTTTCAAAGCCTTTATGTGGGTGAACGCCTACACCACGAAGGTGGTCTGAAGGACCAAAATCATATTCAGGGTTAAAGTCCAATAGTAAAAATGGACTTATTCTCTCTTGAGGAATACCAGCTCCAGGAATGTAGTTAAACACCCTGAAACCATCACCAACCATATGCGGTTTGCCAGAATTTGTCACGATTTTTTCAATTAACTTTTTCATTTTGTTTCTCCTTTTTATAAGATCAATGCGATTCGTTTTGATCGTTTTAATTATTGAATACAAAGATATCTGCGTCTTCTTTGCTTAGCATTAATGTAGGATAAGAAGTATCGAACGTTCGATTTCTATTTGCTTCAAAAAGTACTCGTCGTGGCACACGACTAATAATGTCCCTTTGTATTGGTTAATCGCGGCAGTTAAAATTTCTACATTCATAATGTCAAGGTTATTGGTTGGCTCGTCCAGTACGATGATGTCGGGCGCTTGATTACTTATGGTTAGTGAACAAAGCATCAATCGCATCTTTTCTCCACCACTAAGTGCAGTACATGGCTTTTCCCAATATTCTTTTGTAAATAAAAAGCGGCTTAAACGGATCTTTATTTCATGTTCCTGTAAAGCCCCTGAATTATATCGTTGCACTTGTTCATAAACATTTAAGGTGTTGTCAATTAATGAATAATCCTGATCAATGTAAACAGTTTTTATTTCAGCGCGATCAAGATTTCCTGATAAGGGGGCTAGTTCGCCCAAAATCATTTTTATAAGGGTCGTTTTACCAGAGCCATTTAGCCCCTTTATGGCTATACGTTCGCCGCTCTTGATTTGAAAGTTTAGTCCTTCCTTCCAAAGTAATCGATCTTCATATCCAAAATTCGCATCTCTGGCTGTCATCAATATCTTTCCCTTATGGAGCGTAGAATTATCAAAGTCCATCTTCATTTTATCAATATCAGGTATTGCTTCCCGCAATTGATGAAGTTGCTGAGATATTGCACTTACTTTCTCCGAATGAATGCCCTTCATGCGCGATGTACTGTTCTCTGCATTGTTTCTGAGCGTATTCATGACAATGGTAGGCAGCCCCGCTTTTTCTTGCTTTTTCTTTCCACGCGCGTCCAGTTTTTGCTGTCGTTCTAAAGATTCCTTTTCTGTTTCTTTAGCTTTGCGGAGTGTCTTTTCTTTGATTTTAAGGTCATGAGCCAAAGCATTGCCCTCAATTGCTTTCTGGCTGGTATAGAAATCGTAATTTCCACCATAAGTAGTTATGCCACGCTTGCTGAGCTCATAAACGTTATTAAGGAGGTTTAGTAAAGTCCTGTCATGACTTACTACAACTAGCGTTTGTTTAGTAGATTTTATATAATCATAGAGTATGCTTCTACTGTGGGCATCTAAATGATTACTGGGCTCATCTAGTAAAACGATGTCGGGACGGTGAATTGCGATGCCGGCTAGAAAAACTCTTGTTTTTTGTCCACCGCTTAATGTTCCCATTTTTTGAGTTAAATCTAATTCTTGAAGATGCCAATAGGACAAAGCTTCTTTGTATCGTTCTTCAATTGCCCAGTCATCCTCAAGCAATGCCAAATTTGTATCTGTTAAATGGCCGTCTAAAATTTCTGTTAGAGCCTTTAGTTTATGATCAATACGCAGTGCTTGAGCGACATTGTAATCGTTAAACTGACCAAATAGTTGGGGTATATAATATGGATTCGACTTAGCATTTACTGCTCCGGCCGAAGGGGTTAAATTTCCTGATAAAATGTTTAGAAGTGTAGATTTTCCTACACCATTATTGCCTATTAAAGCAATTTTCTCTTGTTTGTTAATAACGAGATTAAGATCCCAAAACAGTAAATCTCTGTTGGGATGAGTATAAGTAACACCTTGAAGTATAAGCATGTTTCTTTCTTTAAAGCGTAAAAAAATAAAGCCTGGTATACTGGCTCTGTTAATTTTTTCTAAAAGAAAGGAAATCCTACATTATGGTGTCTTTTGATTGTTGTCAACAAAAGTATAAAAAAATACTTGATAACCTTTAATTATGACCTATTAATGAAAAACATTACTATTCAGCGATTGTTGTGATTTTGGTGATGCTATTGCAGCACAAATTTAGACCTCTACCAATATGTTTAGAACCGGTAGCGTTGGGCGTTTTTTATTCTTATGTGGGCTTGTGACGATCAATTTATGGTCGTTGGCATCCGTTTATGGTATTAGTCGACAAAGTGTCCCCGCAGATACCATAGCAATATTTAAAGAAGAATTAAGCGATACCATGTCAACTTTGGAGTATCACGATGAGCTCCTATCATTTTATGAGAAAAATAATTATCAAACTGTACTGTTGAATAGGTTTTTGAGAAATGGTCAGTTAGCATATTTGCTTAGTGATTTGGAAAGTGTAGCTGATCATGGCTTAGATCCCGAAATTTTTAGGGCTAGCGAGTTTCGGTTAATAATGGAGGAAATAAATCGTGAGAAGTGGTTTAGGGACATTGAAACTTATCGTAAAAAGGTGAAATTGGAGTTGCTAACAGCCTATGCAGTGTTGAAATATAGTACGATCATGGAGTTCGGATTGGTAGAGCCTCAGTTTGTAGATTCTAATTATTTTAGTGCTACAGTTACTGCCGATAGTACCTTTGTGACACGGGTTCTTGAACGCAGGGAAGTGAAAAATTATTTGGATAGTATACAACCCAGAGATAGAGTATATAAGGCTTTCCAGTTTGCGCTCAAATCGGATGAATTAGCACCTGGTAAAACACTGGAAGAGACTAAGTCTGTTTTGTCGGTAAATATGGAACGGTTAAGGTGGAAAAACAGGCCGACCGAGCCTAAATATGTAATGGTAAATCTTGCGAATTTTAGTCTGGATGTAATCGACCAGGAGGAATCTGTTCTGAATATGAAGGTTTGTGTAGGGGAACCTGGTAGATGGGCAAGTCCTCAATTGAATAGTAAAATTTATAGCGTGCAGGTAAACCCCGTTTGGAATATTCCGGTTAGTATCGCTAAGTCGGAGACTGTGAGGAACGCAAAGAGAGATCGGTATTATTTGGCCAATAACAATATTGCAGTTTATAAAGACGGAAAGCGCATTGGTAATCCTTCAGCTATTGACTGGACCATTAACAATGCAGAAGATTATGTTTTTAAACAGATGCCCGGAGAATTGAACGCGCTTGGTAAGATTAAGTTCCTTTTTAACAACGATTGTGGCGTTTATTTGCATGATACGCCTTTAAAATCAGCATTTAAAAAGAAGAATAGGGCAATTAGTCATGGATGTATTCGCTTAGAAAAGCCAATGGAACTGGCATTGTTTCTTTTTGGTGAAGGAGCCAAATACGAACAAATAAAAAAGGCAATGTTGAATGGCTACCCACAGGCTAAGTATATTGGTTTACCTCAGTCAGTTCCAATAACACTTACTTATTTTACGGCGTTTACTGATGATAAGGGTGATGTGGTGTATTGTAATGATATTTATGAACTTGATGAGGTTTTGTCAGCTAGACTAATTGCTGGTAGGTGATAAATCTGTTTTCCATCTAATGGGATGATTATTTCTTTAAAGCATAGAAAAAGCCATAGTTTGTTTTAAAAATAATTGAAAGTATTTGATTCTTTTACAGGTATATATGGGAAATTTTCTGTGCAGGATATTTATATAATTTGTATATTTAAAATATGAAAACAAACGCTACTCAACCCCGATTTTCTGTACTGCTTTTGATGTTTTTGCTTGGCTCCTTTGGAATGGTAAAGGGGCAGGAGTTGTTTCCTGTACGAGGATTTTGTATTGCAGCACCTGGCACAGCTCAATTAAGCACTTTTATCAGGTTTATTGACGAAGAGTTAGCCTCACGTAAAGTAAATACTTTGGTGTTGAGGGTCGACTTTAATTATCAGTTTAAAAGTAGATCTGAATTGAGTGAAATAGGCGCTTTGTCTAAAAAAGATGTTCAAAAAATAGTGGAAGTATGTAAAAAGCATGGCATTCGTGTGATACCACAAATCAACTTATTGGGACATCAATCCTGGGCCAATAAAACGGGGAATTTGCTAAAAATTTATCCTGAGTTTGATGAAACGCCCCATGTAAAAATACCCGAAAAATACGAATGGCCAAATGCAGATGGTCTGTATTGCAAAAGTTATTGCCCATTGCATCCAGATGTTCATAAAGTTGTATTTGCTATGGTGGATGAGATTTGTGACGTTTTTGAAGCGGATGCGTTTCACGCGGGAATGGATGAGGTTTTTTATATTGGTGATGATAAATGTCCCCGTTGTTCGGGTCGGGATAAGGCCGAATTGTTTGCAAATGAGGTTAACAAAATAAGCAACCACCTTTCTTTGAAGAAAAGGCAGCTTTGGATTTGGGGTGATCGTTTACTGGATGGTAAAGTTACTGGCTTAGGTGCTTGGGAAGCAAGTATGAACAATACACATCGCGCGGTCGATCTGATTGATAAAGGTGTAATGATTTGTGACTGGCATTATGAGCGACCAGATCAAACTGCTGTATATTTTGCAATGAAGGGTTTATCTGTGATTACTTGCCCTTGGAGGAAGCCGGATAATGCGGTAGCACAAGCTAAGGATTTAGTGAATTCCAGGAAACAGGCTACCCCGGAGTTAAAATCTCGTTTGCAGGGAATGATGCAGACCGTCTGGTCGGGGGCCGACTCATTCCTTGATGAGTTTTACGGAAAAAAAGTAGCAAGTGCAGAGAGCGTGTCTGCTTGTTTTAGAGCGCTTTTTGCTGAAATAAATAATAACCAAATGCCAAAGCCTTAGGTAATCCATTTATTCTCTTTTATTTCTTTTTAGTTTATTCATTATCTGTTCATATTTTATATTGGCTAGTTTTTATTGCATATCCCTGTGCTTTCTGTTCTTTTTGCGCATTTTTCTTGCCTTGTTCGTTAGTTGGCACAATAATTTTATGCAGATATTGATTAATTAGCTCTACATATTGGGTAATTAGTTCCTCAAAATTACACGTCTTTTTATTTTAGTTTTCTGCTTTTGAACGAGTCTTAAAATTATTATATGCCTTTAACTGCTTATTTTAGCCATTTTTATTGGTTTTTATGATTTTTGGCCTAATTATTATTAAAAAGTGGACTTTTCTGTCAGTTATTTTTATAATTGATGGAAATTCTGATTACTTTGGTTGTGGTAAATTTAATTACACTTTAAGTTAATCTATTGTAAAATGACATACGCTCGTAATTTGCGAAATCTGTACGTTAATAAATTTTTATCCACAATTTCTTGTGCTAAACACCTAAAGTCTTAATGCCTATGCTGCTTTTTACATCGAACAGAATTTCTTTGTTTAAATTAATGCCATTCAGGTTATTACTTGTTTATTGCTTTGTCTTTTTTGATTTAGGTATATTCTCAATCCCTGTTTTTGCGGAGGGGAGTAAGGATTTGATTGCGAATGGTGGCAACCGGGCAACATTGACTGCCGCCACAGCTTCTTTCGAAGGTAACTATTTCCCAACAGAAGGTTTAGTCAGGGTGTATGTTAATGCCGGGGAAACAATTTATCTGGGATCAAGTGATACTCATATCGTCCTTATTTCTCCAACGGGTAAATTCTATGAAACAGACGATAATAATATCGGAAGAATAGCAAACACTACTGAAGAAACTAACGGCCCGAGTTATCTTAATGATGGTAATAATGGTACTTACTACGCATATACTCGTACAGCTCCAGCTGGTGAGACTGGTGTCTGGTCGGTATTTTTTCTGGGTGACAATGATTATTTTGATGTTTCTGTATCTGCCTCAGCGACTGCTACAAACAGCGCAGCTTTTATCAAGGGAAGAGCTTATATGAATGTATTCGCCGGAGATTTGGGCGCTTATAATAGAACATTTAAAGGGATATTTTATGTATTAACGAATGATGGCTACACTTACAAGGTTGATCCCAATGAACTTGCAGGTTATCGCTTTACTTTTTTTTCCAACAATAAGGGCTATAAGAACGTGGATGGAACGGCGAGCTATAAAAGTAAAAACAGTACATCAACGGCAGACCTGTACGATCCTCGTTTGTCGGATAATGCTGCTACAAATGATGTAACGCATAAATTATTCTTCAATCAGCCAAATGTTCCGGTAAATGCTGTGGCTCCAATCTGGTTGCTCAATGATTTTACGGATGGTATTGACGATAATGGAACTAATGGAGGTAATGCCACCGGGGGTACTTTAAGTACAACCTGGTTACAGGTTACTCCAACACTTCCGATAATCAATAATTTTACATTTACCGGTAATGAAGGGACAAGTAATCAGGCGGGAACCATTCCTTTGGGAGGTGTTATTGCCTTTAACTCAAATCAGGGTGGAACATACACGATTAAAATCGATGTACCGGGTACAAATGATGTAACAATTACCGGTAACGCCGTTGCCGGAACTAATACCGTTCCATGGGATGGCAAAGATGCTTTGGGTAATAAGGTACAGGGAACGATTGGTACCTCGGCAATTACCATTGAACTAAAAGCAGGGGAAGTACACTTTCCGTACATTGATGTGGAAAATAACTGGAGGGGCATTAAAATTACCCGTTTAGGTGCAGGCGTTGGTAATACAACAGTCTATTGGGACGATACTTCAGCAGCGGGTGGGGCTGATCTTGTTGGAGCCGATAGTCAAAACGGGGCTCATACATGGGGATCATCTGGATATGCCAGCAATGCCTTCGGTGATGGAAAAGGACTGGATACTTGGGCTTATTTATTTAGTAGTGTGCTAAGTCCTGCTGTGCCAATTTCACTACGTGAAGCGGACCTTGAGGTGGTAAGCCTGACTTCAAATAAAACAACCTATTGTATAGGAGAAACAATTACCTATACATTAGCGATTAAAAATAATGGGCCTGATGCGGTAACCGGGGCAAAGCTTGCGTTTACCTTTCCACCTGAGTTGACCATAACCGGCATTACTGCTCCCCCTACTGCGGGGATCACCTTCACCGGAGTTACCAATCATACAGCCCCATTCACTGACGCTCCCATTACAGCTTCAATTAATATTGCGAATCAAGCCGTACTTCTGGTAACTGTAACCGCCACAATAGATAGTAAGCCAACTGGTACCCTGGATGCAAAAGCAAGCATTATGCGCCCGGCAGATGTTACCGATCCGGATGCAACGAATCCGGATAATCTTCCGCCGACGGATCCTGATGCAGAGTGTAATTCAGGTACTGTCGGTTGTAATAATATCAAAACTCATTCTGCCGCTGTTCAAGTCAGTGATATCTCAATAGTGGCTACTTCAGCATCAAAGAGCGAAGGCAATAGTGTTGGTAGTCTCACTGATATGAGCTTCACAGTGTCCCTATCAGCAGCCAATACAGGTTGTCCTGTTACTGTAAATTATGCAATCCAGCATGGTACAAGTAATGCAGGCGATTTTGATTTTACATCGAACCCAGCCAGTGGTACGCTGACCTTTTTAACAGGGGAGACCAGCAAAGTCCTTAGCTTTAAGGTTAAGCATGATTTGATGGTTGAAGGCGATGAAACCTTTTCGGTTGTCCTTTCAAATCCAAGCTCCGGCGGACAGATTACTACGAATTCTGCCCCAGGAACAATAGATAACGATGATACGATTACGCAAATTGGGATCACGAAAGTCGATGGAGCGGAAGGGGGAGTAACTGGCAGCTTTATATTTACCTTCCCTGGCGGCGCAAGTTTTGATGTGGATACTCCTGTTCCATATGTGCTTTCGGGGACTGCGGCAGGTAGCGGAACTGATTATACTGCCGCTGGAACTGTCGGAACTATTACCATTCCTGCCGGATCCAATAGCGTTACACTGAACCTGTCTGTAAATAATGATGGGCTGACAGAGGGCACCGAAACAGTAATCATTACTCCTGGTACAATCGGCAACAAATATAATGCTTCGGTTACGGTTATTACTCCGGTTCCTGTAGTTAATATAACAGATAATGATCCTGCAATCCTAACCATTAGTAATGCCTCGATCACCGAAGGCGACACTGGTACGCAGGACATTACTTTTAATGTAACCTTGAGTAATGCTACAGGCAGCAGTTTTGATGTAAATTACGCTACCGCAAATGGAACAGCTTTAGCAGGTGAGGACTATGTTGCAAAATCTGGCACGCTAAACTTTACTGGTATAGCCGAAACCCAGACGATCACCATCCAGGTGACCGGAGATCAAAAGATTGAACAAAATGAAGCATTTACAATAGCATTATCGGGCCTGACCAAAAATTTCGGGGGACAATTGACAGTTGCTGGCTCACCTGCTACCGGAACGATTACTGATAATGATAATACAGTAGCAAATAATTTAATTACGATCACTCCAACCAATGGCCAGGAACTGGGACCTATACCGGGTGTGTTCACTTTCAGTTTTCCGCCAGGGGTAACTGCGGATCAGCCAACGACAATTGATTTCGGATTCACAGGCACAGCCGGGGCAGTAGATTATACAGGGGGTGTCACATCTGTCACTATCCCCGCTGGTGCCACCAGCGCTACCGTAAGCCTTCCTGTGCTTGGGGATGATGTTTTAGAAGGCCCGGAGTCAGTCATATTGACTACAACTACGGTAACCAATAGCAGGTACACCATCACTGTTGATAATTCGCCTCAGTCGCTAAACATCATAGACGATGATTTTGCCAATATCATAACCGGAAATGTTAACGTACCAGAAGGTAATAACGGTCTGATGGATATGGTCTTTAATGTGCAGCTGGATAAAGCCACAGGGAGCGGTTTTACGATAGGATATACAATTACCAATGGAACTGCGATAGCTCCGGAAGATTATATTGCCCAAACTGGTACCCTTACTTTCTCAGGAGCCGCAGAAACCCAGCAGATCATAGTTAAGGTTAAGGGAGATCAGAAGATTGAGACCAATGAAACACTGATCCTAACACTTGGCACTCCTTCTAACACATTCGGCAATTTTTTAGCGGTTCAGAATTCTCCGGCGACCGGGACTATTACGGATGACGATAATATACCGGCTAATAAAATAATCACTATTACAAAGGCAAATGGGTACGAACTGGTGGGGCCAGATGCGAGCTTTACATTTAGCCTTCCTAATGGGGTAAGCGTTGAATCCGATACAGAAATTTCTTATACGCTTACGGGTACAGCCAGCGGCAGTGCAGTTGACTATACAGGGGCTACTTCGGGAACGATCAGAATCCTGGCAGGTCAGAACAGCGCTACGCTGAATCTACCTGTAGTAGATGATGTTTTGCTGGAAGGTGATGAAACTGTGATTGTAACAGTTAATGGGGTAAGCAATCCTACGTATGATCCTTTTACTGTGAGTAATTCAGGACTTTCACTTGATATTATCGAAAATGACAATACTGTATTGCTTAGCAGTCCTTCAAGCGTTCTTGAAGGTAATAGTGGTACAAAAACGATAGAATTCAAGGTGACGGTTGCCTTGGCCACCAGCCTTCCTTTTACTGTTGATTTTCATACCTCAAACGGAACAGCTATCGCGGGAGAGGATTATGATGCCAAATCCGGGACTATTTCTTTTGAGGCGAATACACCGAACCAGGTCAAATCTATTTTTGTAACGATTAACGGTGACCTGAAGATTGAGAACAATGAAACATTTACGGTAACCCTCGATGGGTTAAGTAATAATTTCGGTAATACTTTATTTTTAAGTCCTCCGGTTACCATGACCATTACTGATGATGACAATATCCCGGCCAACAAGATCATCAGCATTTCCAAAACAGATGGAGCTGAACCGGGAACAACAGATGGTACCTTCACATTAAGCTTGCCAAGTGGAATAACAGTCGATGCAGCTACCACGGTAAACTATATCCTGTCCGGTACTGCTCAGGGTGGAGGAATAGATTATACCGATACACAGCTTACACCGATTACCATTCCTGCGGATCAAAATTCAGTTACCATAAGCATGGTAGATGTTGTTGATGATTACATTATAGAAGCTACCGAATCAGTACTTATGACGATTACTTCTGTAAGCAATCCTAAGTATACCGGATTTGCAGGTAACAGTCCTGTTGCACTGGATATTATAGATAATGATAATACTGCAGCTAATAACATCATAACACTAAGCAAAGAATCTAATGGTGCGGAACCGGGAACAAAAGCCCAGTTTAAGGTTAGTTTCCCAACAACTCCAAATATGATTACTGCCGCTGTACCCACAACTGTAAATTATACCATTTCCGGTACTGCGGTTAACGGTGTTGACTATAATGCTTTGACCGGATCAGTAGTAATTCCGGCAGGCAGTAACGCTGCGGTAATTGATGTATTGGTGATCGATGACCAAATTATTGAAGCCCTGGAGAAAGTAGAATTAACGTTAACTAGCGCGACGAATACAATTTCAACCCTCACTGTAGGACCGGGCATGGTAAGTGCGGATATAGCAGATAACGATAACAATCCTGCTAACAACGTCATTACATTAAGCAAGGTAAAGGATGGTTTGGAACCTGGTACTGATGCACAGTTCAAAGTAAGCTTCCCGGGTGGAATTACCAGTGCTGTGGATACTGAAGTGTCTTATACGACTAGTCCTTCAGGGACAGCATCTTCAGGAACGGATTATACAGCCCTTAGCGGAACAGTGACCATCCCGGCGGGAGATAATTCTGCAGTAATTGATGTTAAAGTGATTGATGACAAAATTATTGAAAATAATGAGACTGTCCTGCTTGCACTTAATTCCGCAACTAATTCGATTTCAACGCTGACTGTGCAGCCGGCTAATCTCGTGGGCGTCAATATAGGGGATGATGATAATACAGTCGGAAATAATATCATTTCCATAAACAGCACTACAAACGCATCAGAACCAGGTACGAACGGATTGTTTACTGTTAGTTATCCAACAGGCATCAGCAGTTCTGAAGCCACTCTGGTAACTTATACCATCAGCGGTACTGCAGTTAACGGTACTGATTACACCACTATACCGGTTACAGTCACCATTCCTGCCTACACTAATTCTGCTAATATTAACATTGCTGTGATTAACGATCAGATTATTGAGCCAACTGAAACCGTTGGCCTGACTTTAACACTTGCAGATAACACAAGTTTTAATCCTACTGTGAATGGCACCCTTGCGGATATTGATATAGCCGATGATGATAATAATCCTGCCAATAACCGTATTATATTAAATGCCGGAACAAATGGAGCCGAACCGGCTAGCCCAGGGCAGTTTACAGTTGGTTTCCCTACCGGTTATACCAGTTCGGAAGAAACTATTGTAAATTATTTAGTTGCTGGCACGGCAACTTCAGGAGCGGATTACACGGCAATAAGCGGAACAGTAATCATTCCTGCAAACTCCGGTCCTGTACCTATTAATATTGCAGTTCTGGATGACAATATTATAGAAGGGACAGAAACGGTAGCCATTACTCTGAATAATGCTACAAACAACATTATTGCCAGTTTGGCAACGCTTCCGAGCGCCGCTGTAAGCATCAATATTGAAGATGATGAAGATGACGATCCCGCAGACAATATTATTACCCTGACAAAGACCGATGGTTCGGAGCCCGGGAGTAATCCGACTTTTATTGTAAGCTATCCAACCGGCATCACCAGTTCTAAGAATACGCTAATAAGTTATACAATAGGAGCGGGGGGAACAGCCACTCCCGGAACGGATTATACCGCATTGAGCGGTACAGCAACAATTCTTGCAGGCAGCAATTTTGCTACCATCTCAGTGCCTGTGATTGATGATAAGATCATAGAACTCACAGAAACCGTAGAACTAACTATAAACGGCGCAAATAATGGTGTTTCTATGTTGACATGGTCGCCTTTAACGGCGCTGAGTACGAATATTGCGGATGACGACAATATTCCAGCCGCCAACACGATTACGTTGAGTCAGGTAACAGACGGATCAGAACCAGGTACCCCAGCGCAGTTTAAGGTGAGCTTCCCTTCAGGCTATACGAGTTCGGCAGCAACCACGGTTACCTATACAGTAGGTGGTACTGCTGTTGTCGGAACCGATTACACGGCCCTTCCTGGTACAGTGACCATCCCGGCAAACACTAATTCCGTCTTGATAGACGTGCCAGTATTAGACGATCAGGTGATCGAGCCGACAGAAACTGTTAGTCTAACTTTAACAGGCGCTACCAACACGAACGCTACGATGGCGATATTGCCGAATGGTTCCTCGGTGACTGCGAATATTACGGATAATGATAATAATAGTTTGAATAACAATATTTATCTCAGTCTGGTAAGGAATGGCACAGAGGGCGGAGATAATCCACAGTTTAAGGTCAGTTTCCCTGCTGGTTATAGCAGCGCCGAACCAACAGTAATTACTTATGCACCAACCGGTATAAATACAGCTATTTTAAATGTGGATTATACTGTGCCGCTCTCGACAGTAACTATTCCTGCTTATGCGAATTCAGCACTCATTGAGATTCCTCTGACTAATGATCTGATATTAGAGCCTACTGAATCATTCGAGCTGGTTTTAACTGGCACCACTAACAGTGTAGCTGCCGGCTTAATATACCAGACCTCTCCAGAGCGTGCGGATATCGTGGATGATGATAATATTGTGGCTAACAATGTTATTTATTTAACTAAAGTTAGTGATGGTATAGAGGCAGGTACTCCTGCCGTGTTCAAAGTGAGCTTCCCATCCGGGTACATTAATTCAGTGCCTACTACCGTGAATTATACTGTCACAGGCGGAACAGCAATCAATGGAACAGATTTTACAGTAAGTGGGCAGGTAATAATTCCGGCTGGCAGTGGCTCGGCCAATTTTGATGTGACTGTGCTTGAAGACCAGATCCTGGAAGCTACAGAAACGGTTCAGTTAACGCTAGCAGATGCCACAAACAGCATATTTATGCCCATAACAGTGAACCTTGCACCAGCAACTGCTAATATTTTAGATGACGACAGTACGATTGCCACAAACAAACTGATTACGATTACCCCTGATGACGGGGCAGAAGTTACGGTTCCGGGAGTTCAGAACCCAGCCGATTTTTCGTTCCAGTTTCCTTCCGGTATCACCTCATCCGCTCCGACAGTAATTAGCTATGTATTAACAGGCGCTGCGGGAGGTAACGGAATAGATTACACTGGTCCAGTTAGCGGAACGATAACTATTCCGGCAAACCAGAATAGTGCGACGCTTACGCTACCGGTTATCGATGATGATATTGTAGAAAATAACGAAACCGTCATACTAACCACTGGCCTTGTGAGCAATATCCACGTCACTGGAATTAGCATTGACAATTCGCCAGCAGTATTAAATATTACCGATAACGATGCAGCAGTATTAACGGTAAACAATGAGACGGTAACGGAAGGGAACAGTGGCGATACTGAAGTTGAATTTACCGTAACGCTGGATAAAGCCACGGGTGGCAGTTTCTCTTTAGGTTATGCCACGGGAGACCTTAGTGCTAAAGTAGCAGATAACGATTATATCGCTCAGTCGGCAAGCCTTAGTTTCGCCGGTAATGCCGGAGAAAGCGTTTCCTTTAAAATACATGTTAACGGGGATAAAAAAATTGAGGCGGATGAGATTTTTAACATTATTTTTTCAGCTCCTACTAATACGTTCGGTGGTCGTTTAACCATGCCGGCACCAACGACAACAGGAACAATATTGAATGATGATTCTGGGACGATTACGATCAGCTCAAGTTCTGGTTCTGAGGGGAATCCTAATCCGAATGGACCTGGCTTTACGTTCAGTTTTCCTCCTGGAGTAACCTCAGATCAGCCAACCACGATTTACTTCGGCTTAAGTGTTGGCAGTACTGCGACTATTACAGATGATTATATTTTTCCTGACTTAACAGGTTCAGGTTCGGTGATTATTCCGGCAGGTGTTAACAGCCAAACGGTTATTCTTCCGGTTGTTGACGATGCAGTAGTAGAGAACACAGAAACGATTACGCTCACTGTTGGTTCAGTAGTGAATGGTACTGTCGCTACAGCTACTGCTACAACCACTATTACGGATAATGATGCGGCGAGTGTATCGCTTTCGACCCCGTTAACAGTCAATGAAGCAGCGGGTACAGCGACCTTTACGGTGACTTTAACGGGGAATGTTCAGGAAGCCTTTACGGTAGATTATGCAACCGCAAATGGTACAGCCGAGTCGCCGGGTGACTATACAGCCATTACTGCCGGAACGGTAAGTTTCCCGGCAGGTTCGGCAAGTGGGGCATTCCAAACCTTTACCGTAGCTATTAATGACGATAACCTGGTAGAGTCGGGCGAAACATTCAGCGCTTCCTTAACCGGTATTACGGG
>NZ_SWDX01000029.1:0-1926 GCF_005144565.1 Pedobacter hiemivivus | reverse complement strand
AATCGAGTAGGAAGGTAATCATTATTTGATTACCTGTCCCCTCACACCACCGTACGTGCCGTTCGGCATACGGCGGTTCATTAAACATAAACAGCTTTAGGGGCTACTATTTCTTTAAGACTTAGTAGCCCTTGTTTCTTTAAAAATGCGTTGTTAAGCGTCCTGGTCAGGATCGGACTATGCACCGTTCTCCAATAGCCTTTACGAGTATTTCCCCATTGATAGGCTTGATAGGGTTTTACCCCTAGTTTCTCAAGCTGCTTAACACGAGTTTTTACCTGTTTCCATTGAACCCAGTAGCATAGTCGAACCCGACTACGAACCCATTCATCCAACTCTCCGAATACCGTTTTAGCATCACTCAACTTAAAGTAATTTCCCCAACCTTGGTTCAATTGTCTGATTTGCATCATCCGATCTTCCATCGTAGAGGGTTTCCTTCGACAGGTGATGCCACGGATCTTATCCTTGTAGATGACAATGCTTTTCCGGTGTACGGTAATACCCTTGGAGCCCTTCTTATGATAGAAAGTAAACCCTAGTAATCGGGTTCGCCATGGCCGGGTCACCACACTCTTCTCTACATTGACTTTGAGTTTTAGTTCCTTTTCAATGTAGGCGCTGATACTTTCCATCACCCGATCTCCTGCCCGCTTACTCTTCACGTAGATGCTACAATCATCCGCATACCGCACAAAACGATGCCCACGCCTTTCTAGTTCCTTATCCAGTTTATCCAGAATAATATTAGAAAGTAATGGGCTTAGTGGACCTCCTTGTGGAACGCCTTGTTTACAACACACCATCTTCCCATCGTCATCAATATCAGCCCGAAGTATACTATGAATGAGTTTTAACACTCGCTTATCAGCGATGTTCTTACTTAGTTCATTCATCAGGTAGTCATGGTTTACCCGGTCAAAGAATTGTTCCAGATCAAGGTCTACAACATGGCTATAGCCTGCGTGGATGTACTCCTTTGCCTTTTCCAAGGCCTGATGGGCATTCTTCTCGGCGCGAAAGCCATAGCTATTTTCCGAAAAATCAGGATCATACAGTTTAACCAGTACCTGCGAGATAGCTTGTTGAATCAGCCTATCCATGTAAGTAGGGATACCTAATAAACGGACCCCTCCATTAGACTTAGGAATCTTAACCCGCTTGACTGCTTTAGGCCGATATTTACCTTCCTCCAGTTGGCTTTTGATCAATGACCATTCAGCTTTAACCTGCTCGGAAAAGTCTGAAAAACCAATATGATCAACTCCGGCAGCCCCTTTGTTTCCCACAACCCGGTCATAGGCCGGATGCAGGTTGCTTTGACTAATGATTTCTTCGAGTAACATGTCGAATTGCTTTTTTTTTTCCCCTCTGTTTCCTTGTTTCCTGCTTTCTTTCAAGACATCGCTCAGCGCTCCCTGCTACTTTTCTGCTTCCAGCATATTCCTTACAGGCCCAGCTCTCCATTCGGAGTTTTCTGCTTTCTTTACGACAATCCCATTTCCGGTAGTACTACTCGGACGTTTAATGTTCAGCCCTTCCTTCTAAAAAAAAGTACTATGGCCTCTGCTGACTTCTGCGGGGCCAGTTGTGTATTGCTACAGAACCTTGTTCCTTCGGGAGGCGCATCCCCCTCCGGCAACTGCCCGGCAGATCTCCCCGGGTAAGAGCGCAAACTTTCTCTCCATATACCTGTCGAATATACAGCAGGATGTTTCGGATAGTTTAGGGCTTTGTTTTGTTGTGCAAACTCACCCACATCCAACTGCCTGATTCGCTTCCTGTTCGTCAGGCCGGAGATTTACCGCCGGCTTCCTTCAGATTCCTCCTCACGGAGGACACCCTTGCCTTAGGTTAACGCTTCCCACTATCAAGGCGCGTTCGGGACTTCCACCCTAGAGCTTGCGCCCGTGCCGGGCGCACACA
>NZ_SWDX01000028.1:0-2009 GCF_005144565.1 Pedobacter hiemivivus | reverse complement strand
CCCGTAATACCGGTTAAGGAAGCGCTGAATGTTTCGCCCGACTCTACCAGGTTATCGTCATTAATAGCTACGGTAAAGGTTTGGAATGCCCCACTTGCCGAACCTGCCGGGAAACTTACCGTTCCGGCAGTAATGGCTGTATAGTCACCCGGCGACTCGGCTGTACCATTTGCGGTTGCATAATCTACCGTAAAGGCTTCCTGAACATTCCCCGTTAAAGTCACCGTAAAGGTCGCTGTACCCGCTGCTTCATTGACTGTTAACGGGGTCGAAAGCGATACACTCGCCGCATCATTATCAATAATAGTGGTTGTAGCGCTAGCCGTAGCTATCGTAGCAAGGCCAACCGTACCACTTAAGGTGGCACTGAACGTTTCATCTCCTTCTCTAAACTGGTCGTTCACGATAGGCACCGTGAAGCTGCTGACAGTTCCGTTTACTGAACCTGCCGGGAAGCTGATTGTCCCACTGGTAGCGGTATAATCGTTTGGCTGAACCGCTGAACCGTTTGATGTGCTGTAATTCACCGTAACGACATCCTGAGCTCCGCCACTTAAAGTCACCATAAAGGTGGCTGTACCGGCTGCCTCGTTAACCGTGGGAACGGTCGAAATCGATACACTGGCCACATCGTTATCAATAATGGTAGTGGGTGCTGTAGCTGTACCAATCGTTACAAGACCACCTGTGATACCACTTAAAGTCGCACTGAACATTTCGTCCCCTTCTGCGAGCTGATCGTTAAAGATCGGTACCGTAAAGGTCTTTGTAGCTCCGTTTACTGAGCCTGCCGGGAAGGTAATTGTCCCGCTGGTAGCTGTATAATCGTTTGGCTGAAACGCTGAGCCGTTTACAGTAGCATAGTTTACTGTAAAGGCTTGCTGAACATTGCCCGTTAGAGTTACCGTAAACGTGGCTGTACCAGCAGCCTCATTAACTGTTGGATCAGTCGTGATCGCTACGCTTGCTGCATCATTGTCTGTAATGGTAGTTGTTGCAGTCGCAGTAGCTATGGTTGCAAGACCTGTAATATTACTTAAAGTAGCGCTGAACGTTTCGCCAGATTCTCTGAGATTGTCATCCTGGATAGGCACTGTAAAGGTCCTGGTCGTCCCGCTTACCGAACCCGAAGGGAAGTTTACCGTCCCGGTAGTGATTGTATAATCACCCGGCGCAATCGCTGTGCCGTTTGCAGTAGCATAATCCACTGTAAAAGCATCCTGAATACCGCCTGTTAAGGTCACCGTAAAGGTGGCTGTACCAGCGCTCTCATTTACTGTTGCATCAGTCGATATCGATAAGCTCGCCACATCATTATCATTAATGGCCGTCATGGCTGAGGTCGCTGTTGATGATATCGTGGCCAGGCCGGTAATCCCCGTTAAGCTGGCGCCGAAGCTTTCGTTCGGTTCTGCAAAAGTATCGTCAACCAGGTCTACGGTAAAGGTCTGCACTGCCCCGTTTGCCGAACCTGCAGGGAAAGTTACCGCTCCTGTCCGGGCAAGATAATCACCCGGCGCGCTAGCTGAACCGTTTGCAGTGGCATAGCTTACCGTAACAGCTTCCTGAATACTGCCTGTTAAAGTCACAGTAAAGGTAGCTGTCCCCCCGTTCTCATTTACCGTTGCAGGGACCGATATTGATACACTGGCCACATCATTATCCACAATGGTAGTGGTGGCAGCAGCCGTATTTATTGTTACAAAACCTGTAATACCCGTTAAAGCGGCGCTAAATGTTTCGCCTGTTTCTACAAGGTTGTCGTTCTGGATCAATGCCGTAAAAGTCCTGGTCGCTCCGCTTATTGAACCTGCCGGAAAGATGACCGAACCTGTTGCATTTGCGTAATCACCGGGCGCAATGGCTCCGCCGTCTGAGGTAGCATAGTTTACCGTAAAGGATTCCTGGACATTGCCTGTTAAAGTCACTGTAAAAGTAGCTGTACCCGCGGCCTCGCTCACTGTAGCAGCAGTCGAGATGGATACGCTCGCTGCATCGTTATCAATGAT
>NZ_SWDX01000027.1:0-2144 GCF_005144565.1 Pedobacter hiemivivus | reverse complement strand
AATATGTCATTTGTTTAGTAACAAATCGAGCAAGGCGCAAGCTGAGCAACAAAAGCGAAACGATATATACTAGATATTTAAAAATATTTAGGTGCCTATATCGGTGGTGTCCACCTCTTCCCATTCCGAACAGAGAAGTTAAGCCCACCAGAGCCGATGGTACTGCGGTAACACGTGGGAGAGTAGGTCGGTGCCAAATCTTAAAAGAAAGCCGGTAGTCATCATGACTATCGGCTTTTCTTGTTTATAACATTTTTATTTTCCCTTATTTCTGTCAAAGGTTTATGGGATTTTTGATATACGGGGTATGGTATTATTCTGAAAGAATTCTGTATAGCTCCAGATTGAGGTAATAACTATTGCCATGTATCATCCTTTTTTCAAGGATTCCAATATTTGACAACTCATCAAGATATTTACGTGCTGTATTTTCTGCATAAAGCCCCCTGTTTGTAAGATGCATTACCCGAGTAAAGGGTTCCATAAATAAGGTGCTTACGAGCGACTCTGGGCGGTTGATGTTTCCTCTAGAAATAACTGTATCCAGGATGGCATCTTTCGCTGAGATAATGTCATTAATTTTATTGTAAGTGAGGTTAGCTGTAACTTCAATAGCTTTCAACATAAAGAGAAACCAATTCTTCCAATTGCCTCTTTGAGTAATTCCAGATAGTGTTGAATAATAATCTTCTTTGTTATCCATAATGTAACGACTTAAGAAGAGAATTGGATAATCAAGTAATCCCTTTTTTGTAAGGTAATGGATGTTAAATATTCTTCCTGTCCTACCATTACCATCTCTGAAAGGGTGAATGGCTTCGAATTGAAAATGACCAATGGCCATTTTTAAGAGCGGATCTAGTGGATATTTCTCATCATCATTTAAAAAATTTATGAGGTTGCTAAGTTTTGATTCTATAATACCTGGGCCACGTGGCGGAGTGTAGGATGCTTTACCTGCATTTAAGCCAGAACCACCTTCTTTAATATAGATCTGTGCTACGGGTGGCCTTATGCCGTCTTTAAACTGGCTGATGGTTCTATACATTTTTATAAAGTAATCCTCATCGAATAGCTGGTCATTTTGTAAATATCCATAACCTAACCACAAAGCTTCTCTATAATTTAAGATCTCTTTGGTTGGGCCTTCTTGTTGTTTGGTTTGGTGTTCGCTATAAGCTTTATAAAGTTCATCATCTGTGGTAAAGATATTTTCTATGGCATTTGATGCTTTGGCTTCCTGTAAACTTATAGAATTGATTAGTAATCCTTGATTAGGAATAGCAATGCTACGGCCTTGTAATCTTCCGAGTGCAGCTTTAGCATTCCCCAGAAGGGAGAAGATTTGAATATCTTCATATAACTCTTTGTCTATTGGAAGTAAGGGTAGATCATTCCAAGGTTTGTTTCTGTCAGGGTTTATTGGATAAGCCATAATCAAATATAACGAAAAGAATCCACCTAACCTTAAAATGCGTTTATTTTTAAGGTTAGGTGTCTTTTGAGCCTTAAATTAAGCTAGGTTTAACTAGTTGGCCTTATTTTTACTGAATTTTTAAGGTTAGATGCAAGGTTCAACTTAAACGTTCGCACTGAATGTGGGTGCCAAACTTGAACAATGGATAAGACAGCTGAACGATTTGATCGTTGATATGAACAGAGTAGGAAGAGTTTAATATGATGAATCTGAAATATTCTTCAGTTTTTCTGGTTGTGTTGTAGGGAGTTATGGGTTTGACGGAGATAATAGTGTGTTTAAGTTTGTGGGGGCGTATAATTTTCCTAATTTTGCATCCCGCTTCGGAGGAAGGGTTTGTAAGAAAAGGAAGAAGATGAAGGTTGAACTGAAGGGTTAGAAAAAGAGATTGGTGTTTCTTTAAGGGTTGTTAAAAGGCTCGAAAATAAAAGAAATAAAGTTTAATAAAAAGCTTGACAAAACCAAAAAGATTTCTACCTTTGCAATCCCAAACAGAACGGGAGTTACCAGACGGAGTTTGTTAACAGAATAAAAAAGATTGAAACGTTAAAAATTTGAAACTGAGATTCGGAACATTAAGACCGAAACGAAACTGAAGAATAATAAACGAAGAAATATAAAGAAGATCCGTGAGGTGATTCGAGAAGTTCATTAAAGAGATGTCATT
>NZ_SWDX01000026.1:0-2783 GCF_005144565.1 Pedobacter hiemivivus | reverse complement strand
TGTTTGAACACTGACCATTCTTAACTTGTATTAATAATAGTCTTATTCTAATTATATTGTCTAGTTAGATTCTGACTTGAAAAAATAGCTTTGGTTTTCATGTACTTTGAAACTGTACTATCTTACCTCGCTATGCTTTATAAATGACATCTCTTTAATGAACTTCTCGAATCACCTCACGGATCTTCTTTATATTTCTTCGTTTATTATTCTTCAGTTTCGTTTCGGTCTTAATGTTCCGAATCTCAGTTTCAAATTTTCAACGTTTCAATCTTTTTTATTCTGTTAACAAACTCCGTCTGGTAACTCCCGTTCTGTTTGGGATTGCAAAGGTAGAAATCTTTTTGGTTTTGTCAAGCTTTTTATTAAACTTTATTTCTTTTATTTTTCGAGCCTTTTAACAACCCTTAAAGAAACACCAATCTCCTTTTCTAACCCTTCAATTCAACCTTCATCTTCTTCCTTTTCTTACAAACCCTTCCTCCGAAGCGGGATGCAAAAGTAGGAAAATTATACGCCCCCGCAAACTTAAACACACTATTATCTCCTATTCATCCCTAACTACCTGCAACACAATCAGAAAAACTGCAGGTTATTTATAAAACATCATAGATATGATTACAATTATCAAAAAACATGATAGCTATCATTTACTATCAGCGTCCATAATCACAACTTTGAATTATATAAAAAACAAATGATTATCTACAAAACCTTTCAATTTGATTCCGCGCACTATCTACCAAACGTTCCACAGGGACATAAATGTGGCGGAATGCATGGACACACCTATACTTTGACTGTCTACATTTCAGGCAAGCCAGAAGAACATTCAGGATGGATCATAGATTATACCGATTTAAAAAATGGCATAAAACCATTCTTAGACATCCTTGACCATAAGTTATTAAATGAAATATCTGGGCTAGAAAATCCTACCACTGAAAATCTTGCAGTGTGGTTATGGCAAATGATAAAGCCCATATTTCCAGATTTGGTAAAAATAGAATTAAAAGAAACACCAACATCTGGAGTAATCTATGAAGGTTAAAGATAATAAACAAATTGCCACATGGCTTTATTTCGGTGCCGGTACCATTATCATACAAATTCTGCTTGGTGGAATCACCAGGCTTACAGGATCAGGATTATCCATCACAGAATGGCAACCATTGCTCGGAACAATCCCCCCCTTAAATCAATCTGCGTGGCAGACAAGTTTTGACAAATACAAAGAGATCGCACAATTTCATATTGTAAACTCACATTTTACACTGGAAGATTACAAATCCATATTCTTTTGGGAATGGTTACATAGAAACTGGGCTAGGTTTATCGGCATTGCCTTCCTTTTTCCGCTCATCTACTTTCTCATCAGAAAAAAAATAGAAAAGAAACTGTTATTCTCTTTGCTGTTCCTTTTTATACTCGGATTACTACAGGCAATTATAGGATGGATAATGGTTAAGAGTGGATTGAATGATATAAACATAAAAGTGAATCACATTCGATTATCCATACATTTTGTCGCTGCACTTATTTTACTTTGCTATACACTGTGGCTAGCATTTTCTTTAAGTCTGCAACCTATCAAAATGAGACATCGACTCAGGTTTCCAAAATTGAATATACTTATACTCATTTTAGTTACCCTACAGATGATATACGGTGCGTTCATGGCAGGAACCAATGCTGCGCTTGCGGCAATAACCTGGCCTGATATGAATGGCTTTGCTATTCCTCCTCAAATATCCTTTCAAAAGATGAACCTGATCCGCATGACAAATGACTTGTTAACGATCCAGTTCATTCATCGCACATTGGCTTATGTAATCTGCATCCTCGTTCTTACGCTATATATCAAATCGTCAACATGGAAAATCAACAGCACATTATCATTCATCAGGCTATCTCCATTACTGCTGGTGGTCACACAATGCATTATAGGAATAACAACAATCCTAAATAGCATTAATGGTCATTACAAAAGCTTCGCTTTATTACATCAGTTTACAGGAATACTATTGCTGATTTCGCTACTCCTATTTCTGTTTCTAAATTTAAAGAAAACTTAATCTTATAAACAAGAAAACCCGATAGTCGCAATGACTACCGGGTTTCTTTTTAAGATTTGGCACCGACCTACTCTCCCACGTGTTACCGCAGTACCATCGGCTCTGGTGGGCTTGACTTCTCTGTTCGGAATGGGAAGAGGTAGACACCACCGATATAGGCACCTAAATATTTTTAATATCTTTTAATTAGTAATTTCTTCATTTTTTAATAGAAAAGCCGATAGTCATTAAGACTACCGGCTTTCTTTTAAGATTTGGCACCGACCTACTCTCCCACGTGTTACCGCAGTACCATCGGCTCTGGTGGGCTTAACTTCTCTGTTCGGAATGGGAAGAGGTGGACACCACCGATATAGGCACCTAAATATTTTTAAGTATTTAGTATATATCTTTTCGCTTTTATTGCTCTGCTTGCGCCTTGCTCGATTTGTTACTAAACAAATGACATATTATTGAAAGAAGTTATTATGAAGAACAAACAACAGTTTATTGCTCTTGAAAGCTTCGGATGATTAGTATTACTCGACTTTGATCTCACAACCTTTACATCTGTAACCTATCAACGTAGTAGTCTGCTACGGTCCTATATGGAATTCTCATCTCGTGGCTAGTTTCGCACTTAGATGCTTTCAGCGCTTATCTATTCCCAGCGTAGCTACTCTGCAATGCCCCTGGCGGAACAACAGATTCACTAGAGGCTAGTCCAAC
>NZ_SWDX01000025.1:0-3365 GCF_005144565.1 Pedobacter hiemivivus | reverse complement strand
GATAATGATGCGGCGAGTGTATCGCTTTCGACCCCGTTAACAGTCAATGAAGCAGCGGGTACAGCGACCTTTACGGTGACTTTAACGGGGAATGTTCAGGAAGCCTTTACGGTAGATTATGCAACCGCAAATGGTACAGCCGAGTCGCCGGGTGACTATACAGCCATTACTGCCGGAACGGTAAGTTTCCCGGCAGGTTCGGCAAGTGGGGCATTCCAAACCTTTACCGTAGCTATTAATGACGATAACCTGGTAGAGTCGGGCGAAACATTCAGCGCTTCCTTAACCGGTATTACGGGGCTTGCAACGATCGGCACCGCTACGGCAACGACCACCATTAATGATAACGATGTAGCGAGTGTAGCCATTTCGGCCCCAATAGCAATAGATGAGGACGCGGGCACAGTTACCTTTAGGGTAACCTTAACAGGAAATGTCCATGAGGCCTTTTCTGTAAATTATACCACAGCAGGTCTTACCGCCCAGTCGCCCGGCGATTATACCCATACTACCGGAACGGTCAACTTCCCGGCAGGTTCTGCAAGTGGGGCATTCCAAACCTTTACCGTACCGATTCTGGATGATCATCTTTTAGAATCAGGTGAAACGTTCAGTGCCACTTTAAGCGGTATTACGGGCTTGACTACGATTGGTACTGCCACCGCTACCACCACCATTACGGATAATGATGCAGCAGGGGTATCCATCTCGACCAATGCTACAGTGAGCGAGACAACAGGTATGGCCACTTTTACGGTGACCTTAACAGGTAATGTTCAGGAATTATTTACAGTAAACTATGCCACATCGAACGGTGGAGCCCTTGCGCCCGGCGATTATACAACTACTACCGGAACAATCAGCTTCCCTGCGGGTTCGGCAAGCGGGACAACCAAGATCTTCCAGGTTCCGCTGGTTAATGACGGTGTTGCCGAATCCGGCGAAACGTTCAGTGCAGCATTAAGCGGTATCACGGGACTTACCACGATCGGCACAGGAACGGCCACGACCACCATTACGGACAGTGATGCAGCTGGTGTATCGATTTTGGCTCCTGCCACGGTAAATGAAACTGATGGTACAGCCACCTTTACGGTGACCTTGAGCGGCAATGTTCAGGATGCCTTTACAGTAAATTACAGCACATCAAACGGTACGGCAAGTGCGCCGGGTGATTATCTTAGCCGTGTGGGATCAGTAACTTTCCCTGCTGGTTCGGTAAGCGGAGCGGTACAAACCTTTACGGTTGATCTGGTTAATGATAATTTTGCAGAATCTGGTGAAACGTTCAGCGTCACTTTAAACAATATCAGCAGTCCTCTTGTAGCGATGGGTACTGCCACAGCATCAACCACCATTAATGATGATGATGCGGCTGGTGTATCGATCTCGACCAATCCAACAGTAAATGAGAGCGCTGGTACAGCCACCTTTACGGTGACCTTAACAGGCGGTATTCAGGATGCGATTACAGTGGATTATGCTACTGCAAACGGCACAGCGATTGCGCCGGGTGATTATACAATCACTACCGGGACGGTAAACTTCCCTGCGGGTTCGGTAAGCGGGACGACCCGGACCTTTACAGTGCCTATTCAGGATGACAATCTCAGAGAACCAGGGGAAGCGTTCAGCGCTACTTTAAGTAATATTACAGGTCTTGCAACCATAGCTACTGCGACTGCAACAACGACCATTACAGACAATGATGCAGCAAGCGTAGCGATCACGACCGATCCAACAGTTAATGAGGCTGCTGGTACAGCCACCTTTACGGTAAGTTTAACCGGCAATGTTCAGGAAGACTTTACGGTGAACTATGCTACTGTCAACGGCTCAGCCACTCAGCCGACCGACTATACAGCTACCAGCGGGACAATTACCTTCCCGGCGGGCTCAGTAAACGGAGCTACAAAGACCTTTACGGTACCGATCTTTAACGATCAGCTTGCAGAAGGGGACGAAACGTTCAGTGCAACTTTAGGTGGTATCAGCGGCCTTACGACCATTGGTACGGCCAGCGCTGCAACTACCATTATTGATAACGATGTGGCCAGTGTATCGATTTCGACCGTTCCCACGGTTAACGAGGCAGCCGGTACAGCGACCTTTATGGTGACCTTGAGTGGCGGAGCTCAGGATGTCGTTACGGTGAATTACAGCACATCAAATGGTTCAGCGGTTCAGCCAAACGATTATACCGCTACCAGCGGGACAATCAGCTTCCCGGCGGGTTCAGTAAACGGGACTGTCAGCAGCTTCACGGTGCCTATCGTGAACGACCAGTTTAGAGAAGGAGATGAAACGTTCAGCGCCACCTTAAGTGGTACGACTGGTCTTGCTACGATAGCTACGGCCAGCGCCACAACTACCATTATTGATAATGATGCGGCGAGTGTAGCAATTTCGACCCCGTTAACAGTCAATGAAGCGGCAGGCACAGCGACCTTTACGGTTGCCTTAACGGGTAATGTTCAGGAAGCCTTTACGGTAAGTTATGCTACTGCAAACGGTTCCGCGCAGGCGCCGAACGATTATACAGCCATTACTACCGGAACGGTAAGCTTCCCTGCGGGTTCGGTAAGCGGGGCAACCCAGGTCTTTACGGTAGCGATCCAGGACGACAATCTGGTAGAACCGGATGAAATGTTTAGCCTGAGCTTAACCGGTATTACCGGCCTTGCCACGATATCACCGACAGCGGCCAGTGCGAGCACTACCATTATTGATAACGATGTAGCGAGCGTAGGTATTTCGACTCCTTTAACCATAAATGAGGCAGCGGGAACAGCCACCTTTACGGTGACTTTAAGCGGTAATGTTCAGCAAGCTTTTGCGGTAAACTATACCACATCAGGCCTTACCGCCCAGTCGCCCGGAGATTATACCCATACTACCGGAACGGTAAACTTCCCGGCAGGTTCGGTAAACGGGGCGACCGAAACCTTTACTGTACCGATTCTGGATGATCATCTTTTAGAATCAGGCGAGACATTCAGCGCGAGCTTAACGGGTATTACCGGTCTTGCCACGATATCACCGGCAACAGCCAGCGCTACCACCACCATCATTGATAACGATGCAGCGAGCGTATCCATCTCGACTGCTGCTACAGTGAGCGAGGCCGCGGGTACAGCTACTTTTACAGTGACTTTAACAGGCAATGTCCAGGAATCCTTTACGGTAAACTATGCTACCTCAGACGGCGGAGCCATTGCGCCCGGTGATTACGCAAATGCAACAGGTTCGGTCATCTTTCCGGCAGGTTCAATAAGCGGAGCGACCAGGACTTTTACGGCATTGATCCAGAACGACAACCTTGTAGAAACAGGCGAAACATTTAGCGCCGCTTTAACGGGTATTAC
>NZ_SWDX01000024.1:0-5880 GCF_005144565.1 Pedobacter hiemivivus | reverse complement strand
TGTTTGAACACTGACCATTCTTAACTTGTATTAATAATAGTCTTATTCTAATTATATTGTCTAGTTAGATTCTGACTTGAAAAAATAGCTTTGGTTTTCATGTACTTTGAAACTGTACTATCTTACCTCGCTATGCTTTATAAATGACATCTCTTTAATGAACTTCTCGAATCACCTCACGGATCTTCTTTATATTTCTTCGTTTATTATTCTTCAGTTTCGTTTCGGTCTTAATGTTCCGAATCTCAGTTTCAAATTTTCAACGTTTCAATCTTTTTTATTCTGTTAACAAACTCCGTTTGGTAACTCCCGTTCTGTTTGGGATTGCAAAGGTAGAAATCTTTTTGGCTTTTTCAAGTTTTTTATTAAACTTTATTTCTTTTATTTTTCGAGGCTTTTAACAACCCTTAAAGAAACACCAATCTCTTTTTCTAACCCTTCATTCAACCTTCATCTTCTTCCTTTTCTTACAAACCCTTCCTCCGAAGCGGGATGCAAAAGTAGGAAAATTATCTCCCCTCACAAACTTAAATCAACTATTATCCCCATCAACCCCATAACTCCCTACAACACAACCAGAAAAACTGAACGCTATTTTAAAAAGGTAGGATTATGGACTAAGGATGCGATACAATTTATCATAAGCTGAATAACCAATCCTTTGTTTGATGAATATTTGGAGATCCTTTGGAGATCCTTCGGGGATGGTCTAAGACTGGTAGGAGTCTCTTAGGACTCTAGTAGGACTCTCCTAGGACTCTGGTAGGACCCTAGCTCCTTTGAAACTCCTTTCGGACTCCTTTCAAACTCCTTGATGTATAAATTCATCCCCGAAGGAAACCAAAGGGCAAACAGTAAAATTCTCAGCTCTATAACCTTAATCCACAAAAAAGCCCTTACGGTATTACTACCATAAGGGCCTATCTAAAATTAAGTTAAATAACACTGTAAAATCAAACGATCAATACTGTCCTGTAGACAACAACACCAATGTACATGCCTCTACAGGCTCAATTCCATTAGCCACCAACAAACTTTCCAATTCTACATTTTCAGTCCCAGGATTAAAAACAACCCTTTTAGGCTTAGTTTCCAATATATAGTCATAATACTGATCTTGCAAATGTGTACCTATATATAAGGTTACAGTATCAATATCATGATGTATTACACCTTGTTTCTCAATTTCGACACCAGCAACCTCCCCTTTTTTAATTCCAATGTTCACAATATCATGGCCTTTAGCGGTAAGCATATGGGCCGCACGATAAGCATAACGTTCAGGATTTGGGCTTGCACCTATAATTAAAGTCTTCTTCACCGTTTTATTTTATATGTTTTCAACAAATACCTCTGCTAGTGTAAGCCAAAACTATTCCATTTCTTAACTTTATAACAAATAACAATTAAAATCTGTTTGGATTAGCTCATCTTTAAAACCGCATTAGCGCAGTTTACCCCATC
This sequence comes from Pedobacter hiemivivus, assembly GCF_005144565.1. Taxonomy (NCBI): domain Bacteria; kingdom Pseudomonadati; phylum Bacteroidota; class Sphingobacteriia; order Sphingobacteriales; family Sphingobacteriaceae; genus Pedobacter; species Pedobacter hiemivivus. The sequence goes on along the minus strand of NZ_SWDX01000024.1, from coordinate 4,416 downwards.
AATAGCAGCAGAAACAATACCACCGGCGTAACCGGCTCCCTCTGCACAAGGAAATAGTCCAGAAACTTGTGGATGCTGAAACGTTTCCCTATCCCTCGGAATACGCACAGGGGATGAACTCCGACTTTCTACACCCACCAAAATCGCTTCATTGGTATAATAGCCTTTCATCTTTTTCCCAAATACAGGCAATGCACTTTTTAAGCTCGAAGCCACAAAATCAGGAAGCGTATCTTTCAGTATCACACTTTTTGTCCCGGGTAGATAAGAGTTCTTGGGTAAATCGCTAGAAAGCCTTCCCTCAACAAAATCTACCATCCGTTGTGCAGGAGCAACCAATTTACCACCACCCAATTGAAAAGCGCTCCGTTCTATTTCTGCCTGAAAATGCATCATTCTTAAAGGATCATCGCCTTTTACATCTTCCAATGTAATTTGAACCACAGTTCCAGAGTTTGCAAATGGGTTATTTCTTTTAGAGGGCGACCATCCATTTACAACGATCTCGTTTTCATAGGTAGCGCATGGAGCTATAATTCCCCCCGGACACATACAAAAAGAGAATACACCCCTACTACCTACCTGCTCTACCAAACTGTAATAAGCAGGCGGCAAAAACTCACTTCGAATATCACAATGGTATTGCGCCGCATCAACAATAGCTTGCGGGTGCTCAATTCTGACGCCTAAGGCAAAAGGCTTTGCCTCAACAAGAATTCCCTTATGATGTAACAATTCGTAAATATCACGAGCCGAATGGCCAGTAGCTAAAATAACGGCATCGGCAGACAAACTATAGTCATCGTTAACCATCACACCCTTCACTTTTCCAAAATCGACCTGAATATCGGTCACCTTCTGATCAAAATGGACTTCACCGCCAGCATTTAATATAGTTTCTCTGATGGCGGTTATAATTTGAGGTAATTTATTAGTACCGATATGTGGTCGGGCATCAATTAAAATATCATCTGTTGCACCATGTTGCACAAAAGTCTGCAACACTTTGTTGATATCACCACGCTTATTAGATCTGGTATAAAGCTTTCCATCCGAATAGGTTCCCGCGCCACCCTCACCATAGCAATAGTTAGATTCTGTATTTACTATTCCTTCTTTATTGATGATAGCAAGATCTCTTCTTCGCTGTTTTACATCCTTGCCTCGCTCTAAAACAATAGGTTTAAGGCCAATTTCTATACATTGCAAAGCAGCAAATAATCCCGCTGGCCCTGCTCCCACAATAATTACAGGTTTAGCATTACTGACATTTTGATAGTTTATCGTAAAAATCTCTGCCAATGGCGTCTCGTCGATAAATACGCTTACCTGTAACCGATAAATTACTTTTCTAGATCTGGCATCAATAGAGCGTTTCAGAATTTTATATCCTTTAATCCGTACCAAGTCTATTTTTAAGGCAGTTGAGAGTGTTTTCTTGAGGATATTTTCAGACTCCATTTCCTCTGGAGCCATGGTGATTTCAATGTCTTTTTGCATAACCGTTGTCAGGTTTTTATCCCGAACTTGTAACAAAGGTACGGAAATTGAGTTCTAATGTGTAAATTAACACTTAAACCGAGAGGTCGTTTATTGGCCTCACGATAACTAAAATCAAAAAAAACGAAAAAATGAAAAGAACAGTATTAGCAATAGTAGGCGTTTTAGCTCTGGTTGTAACCATGAGTGGATGTGGTTACAATAGTATGGTTAAACTTGATGAGGATGTGAAAGCAAAATGGAATCAGGTAGAAACCCAGTACCAACGTCGTTCAGATTTGATTCCTAATTTAGTGAATACCGTTAAAGGTGCAGCAAAATTTGAGCAATCTACCTTAACTCAGGTAACTGAGGCTAGAGCAAAAGCTACACAGGTTACTATTGACCCAGACAAATTAACACCAGAAAACATCGAAAAATTCCAGGCTGCACAAGGCCAGGTTAGTCAAGCGCTGAGTCGTTTACTGATGGTAACAGAAAATTACCCTCAATTAAAAGCTACAGAACAATTTAGAGATGTTTCTGCTGAATTGGCTGGAACTGAAAACAGAATCGCTGTTGCGCGTAAAGATTTTAATGAATCTATACAAACATATAACACTAAAATAAGATCATTCCCTAATAATATTATGGCGGGTATATTTGGTTTTAGTCAGAAAACTGGCTTTAAAGCTGAAGCTGGAGCTGAAAAAGCACCAAAAGTAGAATTCTAATATAAAGTAACACCTTTTAAGGGTAATGCATGTTTAATTATCAAAACACGCATTACCCTTATTCATATCATGTAATCCTATCATGGGCATATTTACAGAACAAGACCAGGAGCTGATTGCGAATGCAATTTCAGAGGCTGAAAAAGCTACTTCGGGCGAAATAAGAATAGCCGTAGAAAAAAAATGCAATGGCAATGCTTTTGAAAGAGCTACCACCTATTTTTCGAAACTGGGAATGGATAAAACGGCTAAACACAACGGTGTACTGATCTACCTTGCTTACGAAGACCATAAATTTGCAATAATAGGTGACAGTGGCATCAACAAGGTTGTACCACCCGATTTCTGGGAGATGACACAAGTAGCAATGAAGGCCCATTTTGCAGGCGGTAATATTGTTCAAGGAATTATAGCCGGCATTGTACTAGCTGGAGAAAAAATGGCTTTGTATTTCCCTTTTGAAGGGGACGACATTAATGAGCTGCCAAATCATATTATTTTTATGGATCAACATGCAAAACATTAGGCAATGAAGAAATCAATCATAGCCTTATTCCTGATCATTCTTTCCGTTGCGGGCTTTGCCCAGGATTTCCCTGCTAAGCCCAATACACTAGTTAATGATTACACAGGAACGCTTTCGGCCGACCAAATACAGCAACTGGAACGAAAACTGGTTGCCTTTGATGATTCAACATCTATACAAGTGGCTATTGCCATACTCAAATCCGTTGGCGAATATGACATCAATGATTATGCCCTTCAACTGGGCAGAAAATGGGGCGTAGGCACTAAAGGCAAAGACAATGGTATAATGATCGTTGTAGCGCTTGGCGACAGGAAGATCGCTATCCAAACTGGATATGGCGTTGAAGGCGTATTGCCAGACATGTACACCAGACGGATTATAGATAATGACATCAAACCTTACTTTAAGGCCGGCGACTACTATCAAGGACTAGATGCCGGAACAAATGCAATTATTGCTGCTACCAAGGGCGAATATAAGAACGACAAACCAAAGGCTGCAAAAGGCGGTAAAGGCGGATCTGGAATCATTCTCGTGATCATCATTGTGGTGGTGATCGTCATCTTGCTTAAAAAAGGTGGCGGCGGCGGTGGCGGCAGTCAGGTTATAGGCGGTCGCGGTGTTGCCGATGCACTTTTCTGGAGCATGCTGCTTGGTGGAGGAAGAGGTTCTGGCGGTGGCGGCTGGGGCGGTGGAAGCAGCGGCGGCGGAGGAGGCTTTGGTGGCTTCGGCGGTGGTAGTTTTGGTGGTGGTGGTAGCAGCGGAAGCTGGTAATTAATACTTTAAATGGAAATATTGAAATGGGAAAAGCTTTCATCGAAATACCTGGTGAAAGAAAGATGGGCCACACTTAGGGTGGACACCTGCAAGTTGCAAAATGGAAGTACAAAAGACGATTACTACGTATTGGAATATCCAAACTGGGTAAATGCGGTTGCACTTACCGAAGACAACAAGTTAATCATGGTACGTCAGTACCGTCATGCGGCTGATATTGTTTCTTTAGAAATACCAGGTGGAGTTATTGATGGCGATGAGCTACCTGAATATGCCATCAGAAGAGAGTTATTGGAAGAGACTGGCTATTCTTTTAAAAGTGCCGAACTGATTGCAACACTTCATCCTAATCCAGCTACTTCAGACAATGTAACTTACACATACCTGCTAAAGGGTGGGACAAAAACACATGAGCAACATTTAGATGAACATGAGATTCTAATTGTCGAAGAATATACCATTGCAGAAGTGAAACAGCTACTAGCTAACCACAAAATAGATCAGGCCCTACATTGTGCGGCGCTATTTTACGGATTAATGAAACTAGAAGAATATTAAACAATTACTCCTTGTACTAAAAAAGCCTGTAAGCAAAAACTGAGGGCACTGAAAAAGTTCCTCATTTATGAGCCAGCTTAAGGAACGATCAAGTAGAACATGTTTTTTACTTGATCGTTTTTTTTATTGAACAAAGTTGAGATTTCGTTATACTGATTTTTTGATCAATATATACCTGTCTTTTTCGAAGGATAAATAAGCATTTTGGTTGCAATTGACTGGATTTAACTCAGATTTATTGAATATTAGATCAGTTTTAGGATTCTTTTTAAGTTTACGGTAAAAATTGCCATAGCCCCCTGCATTTCCATATTCTGTATTCCATAGGAAGTCGCACGT
>NZ_SWDX01000023.1:0-7103 GCF_005144565.1 Pedobacter hiemivivus | reverse complement strand
GTTAGATTACGGGGCACGCTTCTATGACCCGGTAATAGGCCGCTGGACTACTGTAGACCCAAGTGCTGATGAAGCAGATCAGGAATCCTTTTCGCCTTATAGTTATGTTTTTAATAACCCTGTTAAAAACACAGACCCTGATGGCCGGATACCGAATATAGACCCACCAAGTGCAAAAACAGTAATAAAAGGTGCTGCAATTACTACAGGAGGAGTAGCGGGAGGGATTTTCGCGGCATCTTTAGCTACAGGGGGAATTGTTGCAGCAGGAGGAACTGCTACTATTGTTGGAGCTCCTGTTGGATGGGCTGTTGGAGCAGGAATTATTGTTGGTGGTGCAGCTACTGCTGGAATTATGTGGTTAGCTGATAAGATGACAAGCAACAATAGTGAATCTTCTGAACCGACGGGCTCTTATACCAATAAGCATGAAAGTGGGAAAAAGTATCATGGAAAGGGCGGGGAGAAAAGAGCGGCTGAGTCTGGAAAACAAAAAGCCGATAAGAAGGGTGACCCATTAGTAAGTACGGATTGGACACCGGCTGCAAACGATAGGGAAGCATTTAAAGATGAGGATTCCAGGATGAATACTGATGAGGGAGGACATAAAAGTGGAGATAATTATAATCAACGTGCCTCTCCTGGTGCAAAATACAAGAAGCAGGATGAGAAGCCAAAACCAGAATTACCAAAACCAGAAATTAAACCTAAACATATATAATGCCTATAATTGAAATTGATGGATTTAAGGTCTATAGTGGGGTTAAAAAGTCATTAATAATTGAGTCAGACCGCATTCAAGAGTGTATGGCTTTTTATCTGAGGTCTGATTTTGATGGTATTGCTTTAGTAAAAGAGCATGGTTATAAGTTGAAAACTGTTGATTTCTTAGCCGATTATCCGTTTGTTAAGCATATTTCAATATCAGAAGATATAAATGACATTGAAGCGATTTATAATCTTAAGCACCTCTCTTCCCTGATACTTTCAGGGAAGAATAGAGTAGTAGACTTTTCTAATCTTCCTTTTTTAAAGGAACTTAAAGTAGATTGGAGTCGATTTCTAGTCAATTTGAAGGACTGTACTGAATTAGAGCAGGTCTCCTTATATAAATATAATCCTAAAAATAATGAAGTTGAAGACTTGTCAAAAACACACTGGTTAAAAACATTAGAAATTACCCAGTCCTCTGTGTCTACAATGGAGTGGCTGAAAGGCTTCAATCAATTGGAGGATGTCAGTTTAAATTACTGTTCAAAGTTAGAGTATTTGTCAGGTTTGGAAAATAGCTCTGGAACTCTCCATAAGTTAATGTTCGATCATTGTAAACAAATACAAAACCATCAATATGTTCAAATGCTTTTGAAGCTTAAGACGTTAGGTTATAATGATTGTGGCGTAATTAAAACGCTCTCATTTATTAATCGTATGACTGATTTAGAAAGGTTTATGTTTGTTGGCACTACAATCGTAGACGGGGACTTGACTCCCTGTTTAAGGTTGAAATATGCAGGTTTTAATAACAAGAAACATTATTCACATACCAGTGAGCAAATAAATAGTTTAATCAAAAGATGATTATCGATTGTTTTTTTTCCACTGAATGTATTTTGGAAGTTCATCAAGTTTCAATAAACCTTGTTTTTCAGGATCTTCAGGTAGTTGTGCCACTTCTACATGTTGGATGTCCAATGCACTGGACTTTTCCCCTAATAAAGAATCTATGACTAAATAAACAGCTTTGAGGAGTTCATCTTTTCTTTGTAAGAGTTTGTAATTCTCAAGATATATTCTTAATCCTAAAAGTTGAGGGGCCTGTTTTTTTTCCAGTGGGAAGAACCATAGGTCTTTCGGGTTCAATTCAATGTCTTTGTAATTGATCGTAAATCCAGCTTTTATAGCTGGTTTAAATGCGGTTATGGACCAGTTTTTAATGTAAGGAGCACTATTGATTAATTTCTCTACTTTTTCGAAGTACTCTAAATTACCTTCTGCAGTTATTATTAACTCTTGTGTCTCGTCTGGATAACCGCCTATTTCAAAGAATAGATGGTTGTCGTACTCATGTAATTGTTTAAGAAATTCATCAAGATATCGCTCCTTCTCCTTATTGTCGTCGATTTGGTTAAGAAAGAAATATTTGGCATTATTAAGTTCAAACCAATTCCAGAATTGTTTTTCTTTTGATACCTGACTAATGCCCATAAGCTTGTTTAGCTTTATAATCCCGAATAGACATATCAATAAAATAAAACAGCTTTTCCTTAATGTCAGCTGGGAGTTTCTGTATTTCCTGAATACGGCTTAGGATAGAATTGTCGAGTTCCATAGTAGTTTTTCCAACCAGGTAATCCAAAGATACCTCCAGTACATCGGCCATTCTGATGACGACTTCGATAGAAGGCTTTACTTCATCTCTTTCATATCTTCCGATAATATCACCGGAAGTTTCCATGAGCTTACCGAGTTCCCCCTGAGAAAACTTTTTTTTCTTACGTAAAGCAGTGATCTGTTGTCCTAAAGTCATACTAAAAAGTAGTTAAACTGGCATTAAAAAGTAGCAATAGACAAAAGTAAGTGATATAAATAGCATATCAAAGTGAGATAAGTCTTGGTATTGTCTGATATATCTTTTAGATTTGTGATAGATAGGTCTTAAAAACTTTTTTCTTATGCGGAGTAAAAACAACAGACAGTTAAAATTACAGCCTAAATTCCAGGCTTTGACCTTCGGGCAAAAAGTGGTTCCGGAACTGAAACTTTGCGGTTTATGGCTGAAAGAACAGGGCTTTTGTGTGGGGCAGATGGTTGAAGTGGTGGTGCGTTACGGGGAGTTGGTGATCAGGCCGGTAGCGCAATGAGCAAGGGAAAACTGATCACCGATAATGTGGAGCTACTGATCTATATGGATGGCAGGCTCCACATTACTGTTCTGGGCGGCATTAAACTGACCGGTCTGGATCGGTTGAAAGTAACGCTGAAACTGATCATTGCCGGCAAGCCTGCTAACGCTTTCCGACATAATCTGGATCTGTACAACAGCGTGCAGAGCGAGCAGCTGATCGAAAAGGCCTCCGAGGCGCTGGATGTAAGTAGTAGTGAACTGTCAGGGGTCATTAACGGGCTGATCACCGCACTGGAAAATTACAGGTCGGAACGTCTGGAATCTATGAAACCGAAGCAGCCGGAGAAGAGAACCTTAAGCGAGGCTGAACGTAAAGCAGCGATCTCTTTCCTGAAATCCCCGAACCTGTTACAACGCACCAAACAAGTCATTACCGAGAGCGGGCTGATCGGGGAAGAAAATAACAGCCTGATCGCTTACCTGACCTATACGAGCCGCAAACGGCATACGCCTTTGCACCTGATGTGCCTGGGTGCCAGCGGCACCGGCAAAACCTGGCTGCAGGAAAAGGTATCAGCGCTGATGCCGGAGGAAGATAAACTGGAAATCACTACGCTCTCCAGCAATGCTTTTTACTACTTCGGCAGGGAAGAATTGAAACACAAGCTGCTGCTGATCGAGGATCTGGATGGGGCGGAAAGTGTACTTTATCCGTTAAGAGAGCTGCAAAGCAAAAGAAAGATCAGCAAAACGGTAACCTTGAAAGACAATAAGGGTAACCTGAAAACCGTGACCCTGAATGTGGAAGGGCCGGTTTGTGTAAGCGGCTGTACCACCAGGGAACAATTGTATGAGGACAATGCTAACCGCTGTATTCTGCTGTATATGGACAATAGCATCGAGCAGGACAAAAAGATCATGGAATACCAAAGGAAGCTAAGCGCCGGGCAGGTTGATGAATCCGGACAGCGTAAGCTGAAAGAGCAGATCAAGAACGTACAGCGGATCCTGAAACCCATTACCGTTAAAAACCCTTACGCCACTTTCCTGCAGTTGCCGGAAGAAGTCTTTAAGCCGAGGCGTACCATGCTGTTGCTATTACTGTTTACGGAAACGATCACGTATTACCACCAGTACCAGCGGACGTTAAAGACCGATACCGATACGGGAGAACAGTATATAGAAAGTACGTTGGAAGATGTGGAGGCCGCCTTTACGCTGCTGGAAACTACGCTGCTGAAAAAAAGTGATGAACTGAACGATGCCTGCCGTACCTTCTTTGAGCGGCTTAAGATCTGGCTAAAGGGACAGGAAGCAGAGGCTTTTTATGCTAAGGAAGTGCGAAGTGCTTTCCGGTTAAGCCCGAGCAGTTTAAAGCGCTATTTGTATGAACTGGAGCGGATGGGTTACATCAAAATCACCCGGGGTAACCGTTATAAAGGCTTCGAATACAAGGTGCAGAGCTGGAATGACCTGGAAACCTTAAAAGGTAATGCGGATAAGTTGCTTGCCGAGATGTTACATCAGATCAAATCAGTAGTCCGTAGCCCGGCAGTAGCCCAAAGTACCAATGGGCTACATAACAGGCAGAAAGCCAGTGAGAAAGAAGCAGTAGCCCATAGTAAGTAAAAAACGTACAGTTAGAGAAAATAATAATAAATGAAAAACCCACTCTATATCCGTTTACACGCCGGCTTCGGGGAATGGTTAAGGATCCTGAACTTTGAGCACACCAGCCAGCGGGACATGCCGATCATGCTGGAGGCGTTCCTGTGTTTCCTGGAAGCAAATGATTGCGACAGTATTACCGGGATCACAGAAAACCATCTGAAAAGCTATCTGGGTTACTTAAGCGAACAGCCCTGTAAAACCAAAGAAGGTACCTTAAGCCTGAACTATATCCGCAAACACCTTCAGGTGATCCGTAAGTTTGCCCGGTACTTGTCCGAGAGCGGGCAAGAGAGCTTTGCGGTAAAAGTTAAAATCAAAGGGAAGGCTACCAACATCAAGGGCATACTCAGTAAAAAAGAGATCACAAAGCTGTATGCAGCTACCGAAGAAAGTGTACTGGGCTTAAGGGACAGGGCGTTGCTGACACTGTTTTATGGTTGTGGCCTTAGAAAAAGCGAAGGCTTAAACTTAAACACAGATGATATATTGTTGGAAAAGGAACTGGTGCTGGTCAAAAGAGGCAAAGGCTACAAAGCCAGGTTTGTTCCTCTGACCGGTGGTAATAAAAAAGACCTGGAATATTACCTGAACTACAGCAGGCCGTACCTGCTCAGTGGCAGAAAAGAAAACGCGCTGCTGTTAAATGTTAATGGTAAAAGGTTAAGAACAGCCTTTGAGCGGATGCAGAAACTACGTTCAGCTTCGGGAATAAATAAGCCCCTCGGGCCGCATACTTTGCGCCACAGTATTGCTACGCACCTGTTGCAGTCTGGTATGAAGCTGGAACAGATCCAGCGGTTCTTAGGCCACAGCAGCCTGGAAAGCACACAGATCTATACCCATATTATACATGAGCAGCTTTGAGGATTACTTGCGAGGGTTGGACTTAAAGCCTGCTACGGTTTACCAGCACCGTAAATACAGCGCTTACTTTCTGGCCTGGCTTGCAGAAGAGAGCTTAAGTCCGGAACAGTTGAGCTATTCAGAGATCCTGGATTATGCGGATCATCAGCGGCAGGTTGGCCACCAGGTGAATCTGGTGAACCGGATGTTGCTGGCGGTCAGGTATTACTTTACCTGGCTGCAGAAAGAAGGTAAGATAAACTATAATCCTGCCGCCGGGATCAGCTTAAAGGGAGCGGTAAGAACGGTTCCCAAAGACTTGCTGGAAAAGGGAGAGTTGGAGACTTTATATGAAAGTTATGCGGTCAGTGATGAGCGTAGCCAGCGGAATAAAGTCATGTTGTCCCTGCTGATCTATCAGGGGCTCAGTAATGCCGAACTGCACAGACTGGAGGCCGGCCATGTTAAATTAAAAGAAGGTAAGTTGCATGTTCCGGCCTCCGGCCAGACTGCTGGCAGAATCCTGAAACTGGAAGCCTTCCAGGTTATGGAACTGTATGAATACATCCATGTGACCAGGGCAAAGATCCTGTCGGAGCGTAGCAAAGAACGTTCAGGGCGAAAGCCTGGAACGATGAAAGTAACAGAACAGATCTATCAATTGTTCATCAGTATGAACGGTTGTGAAAACATCAAAAACAGCTTATACCACTTTAACCAGGCTTTACGTAAACTGAACCCCAAGTATAAAAATGCTGCACAGATCCGCCAGAGTGTAATTACGGAATGGTTAAAGGAAAAGGACTTACGGACAGTCCAGTATATGGCCGGCCATAAATATGTAAGCAGTACAGAGCGTTACCAGACCAGTAACCTGGAAGACTTAAAAGATGCCTTAAACAAGCATCACCCCTTGAAATAACCCCCTTCACACCACCTTCAGGGCATCAAAGCCCAGCCAGCTTTCAGCTTCTCTCTGTGCTTTGCTATCCTTCCGCTCTCCCTCGCTACGCTCCCTTCTGCCGGGAAGACCGGCCCTAAGCTAAGTAACATAATACACATTATAAGAGCAGCCCCTCAAAACCCGGGACACGACCAAAGCTGTCGTTATAATGGGTATTATATTAAATAGCCGCTCTCCCTGACCTGCCCCCGCTCCGCCATCTTCCTCCGGTCAGTCAATGGCGAGGCCTGCGGCAGCATGGTATAAATGTGTTTAGCTGGTTTGGTTCAGTGCCAGCCTGGTCGGGGGAACAACGGTAGTGCCCTGTAGCCTGGCTACTGCACCCGCCCAACCTCCTCCGAATAGAAAGATCCGCTCGCTCCCTGCGCACCTACCAAAGCTCTTTCTATCCGTACGAGGGATGGATGGCGCAAAAACCAAGTGTAAAAACAATTGGATGAACCCCTCAAAAAGGCTTAACTTTAGGCACTGGCGAAAGCGGAAACAGGCCCTGCTGAGGAGCAACCTGTGAGGAAATAACCAGTGTGTAACGAAGTATACCGTTAAATAAGGCCAGACATTGCGTTCTGGCTTTCTTTTTTGGTGTATACTTTGGAACACCCAATGCCTAAAAAAACCTAAAAGTCCCGTAGGGAATATAAAAAAAGCATCGGAAAACAGGCTTGTAAAACCCGAACAAAAAACTAACTTTACCGTAAAGGAACGTTCTTTATAAAGCTGAAAAGTCGCTGCCAGCGAATCCGGCGAACTGTAAAAAAGTTGCGTAAGGGCGTTAGATTA
>NZ_SWDX01000022.1:0-7365 GCF_005144565.1 Pedobacter hiemivivus | reverse complement strand
CGCCTTGCTCGATTTGTTACTAAACAAATGACATATTATTGAAAGAAGTTATTATGAAGAACAAACAACAGTTTATTGCTCTTGAAAGCTTCGGATGATTAGTATTACTCGACTTTGATCTCACAACCTTTACATCTGTAACCTATCAACGTAGTAGTCTGCTACGGTCCTATATGGAATTCTCATCTCGTGGCTAGTTTCGCACTTAGATGCTTTCAGCGCTTATCTATTCCCAGCGTAGCTACTCTGCAATGCCCCTGGCGGAACAACAGATTCACTAGAGGCTAGTCCAACCCGGTCCTCTCGTACTAAGGTCAGCCCCACTCAAAATTCCTACGCCCACAACAGATAGGGACCGAACTGTCTCGCGACGTTCTGAACCCAGCTCGCGTGCCACTTTAATCGGCGAACAGCCGAACCCTTGGGACCTTCTCCAGCCCCAGGATGTGACGAGCCGACATCGAGGTGCCAAACCTCCCCGTCGATATGAGCTCTTGGGGGAGATCAGCCTGTTATCCCCAGCGTACCTTTTATCCTTTGAGCGATGGCCCTTCCATGCAGAACCACCGGATCACTATATCCGTCTTTCGACCCTGCTCGGCTTGTTTGCCTCACAGTCAAGCAAGCTTATGCTATTGCACTCCTCATACGGTTACCAAGCGTATTGAGCTTACCTTTGAAAGCCTCCGTTACCTTTTTGGAGGCGACCACCCCAGTCAAACTACCCATCAAACAATGTCCCTAGACTAGCCAGGTTAGACACCGAATACAAAAAGGGTGGTATTTCAACGTTGACTCCACAACACCTAGCGATGCCACTTCATAGTCTCCCACCTATCCTACACATCCTGTATCCAATGTCAATGTTAAATTGTAGTGAAGGTGCATGGGGTCTTTCCGTCCCGTTGCGGGTACCCGGCGTCTTCACCGGGACCACAATTTCACCGAGCTCATGGCTGAGACAGCGCCCAGATCGTTACACCATTCGTGCAGGTCGGAACTTACCCGACAAGGAATTTCGCTACCTTAGGACCGTTATAGTTACGGCCGCCGTTTACTGGGGCTTCGATTCAATGCTTCTCCTTGCGGATGACATCCCCTCTTAACCTTCCAGCACCGGGCAGGTGTCAGGCCTTATACTTCATCTTTCGATTTTGCAAAGCCATGTGTTTTTGTTAAACAGTCGCCTGGGCCTTTTCACTGCGGCTGATATTGCTACCAGCGCCCCTTCTCCCGAAGTTACAGGGCCATTTTGCCGAGTTCCTTAGCCATGATTCACTCGAGCGCCTTAGAATTCTCTTCCCGGATACCTGTGTCGGTTTGCGGTACGGGTTTTTATAACCTGAAGCTTAGCGGTTTTTCTTGGAAGTCTGATTACCTGCACTATCCACGCCCCCGAAGGTTTGCGGTACTATCAGCGTTCAGCAAGACCGGCGGATTTGCCTACCAGTCCTATACCTACAGCCTTCAACGATCTATTCCGTCAGATCGCGGCAGTGTCACTACTCCGTCCCCACATCGCAGTTATAAAAAGTACGGAAATATTAATCCGTTGTCCATCGAATTTCCCCTTCGGGTTCTCCTTAGGCCCCGACTAACCCTGATCCGATTAGCGTTGATCAGGAAACCTTATCCTTTCGGCGGGCAGGTTTCTCGCCTGCCTTATCGTTACTTATGCCTACATTTGCTTTTCCAGAAGCTCCAGCACAACTTACGTCATACCTTCGCTGCCGCTGGAATGCTCCCCTACCGTAATATTAATATTACCCATAGCTTCGGTGTACAATTTTATGCCCGTTTATTATCCATGCCCGATCGCTCGACTAGTGAGCTGTTACGCACTCTTTAAATGAATGGCTGCTTCCAAGCCAACATCCTAGCTGTCTATGCAATCGGACCTCGTTAGTTCAACTTAACTGTAACTTGGGGACCTTAGCTGATGGTCTGGGTTCTTTCCCTCTCGGCGCGTGACCTTAGCACCCCGCGCCTCACTGCCGTGTATATTAAATAGCATTCGGAGTTTGTCTGGATTTGGTAGGATTTGACTCCCCCGCACCCAATCAGTAGCTCTACCTCTATTTAACTCTACCACGACGCTGTTCCTAAAAACATTTCGGGGAGTACGAGCTATTTCCCAGTTTGATTAGCCTTTCACCCCTACCCACAGATCATCCGGAAACTTTTCAACGTTTATCGGTTCGGTCCTCCAGTACGTGTTACCGCACCTTCAACCTGTCCATGGGTAGATCACAAGGTTTCGCGTCTACCTCCCCTGACTATACGCCCTATTCAGACTCGCTTTCGCTTCGGATCCGTGTCTTAAACACTTAACCTTGCCAGAGAAGAGTAACTCGTAGGCTCATTATGCAAAAGGCACGCCGTCACGCCACCTGGACGCTCCGACCGCTTGTAAGCACACAGTTTCAGGTTCTATTTCACTCCCCTGTTCGGGGTTCTTTTCACCTTTCCCTCACGGTACTGGTTCACTATCGGTCTCTCAGGAGTATTTAGCCTTACCGGATGGTGCCGGCAGATTCCCACAAGGCGTCTCCGACCTCGCGGTACTCAGGATACTACTAGACTAATGGTACTTACGTGTACGAGGCTCTCACTCTATATTGCCAGGCTTCCCATCCTGTTCCACTTCATTGCATTATAATCATATCGTAGTCCTACAACCCCACTAATGCCGTAACATCAATGGTTTGGGCTCTTTCCCGTTCGCTCGCCACTACTTAGGAAATCATTATTATTTTCTCTTCCTCTGCTTACTTAGATGTTTCAGTTCGGCAGGTTTGCGTACATTGTACAACTAGTCTTCAACTAGCTAGGTTTCCCCATTCAGAAATCTCCGGATCAATTCATATTTGCTAATCCCCGAAGCTTATCGCAGCTTATCACGTCTTTCATCGCCTCTGAGAGCCAAGGCATCCCCTGTGTGCTCTTAATTACTTTCTTCTCTCCATACCCTTTTGCGCATATGGAAATGCTTTTTTTGATTGTTGTTAAAAGAATAAAGATWATTGATCATGAACAACGACCGAAGTCTTCATCCCTTTTCTTTCCTCTTTTGTCCTTCAAACAACGTCTCTATTGTTGTTTGCTCTTCTTTTTTAACTTCTTCCAATATGTCAAAGAACTTTTCTATCCCGGGTTGCTTTCCTTTCGGTTKGCTYCCTATTTACGTGCCTTTTGTAACAGACACCGGTGATGGTGGAGAATAACGGAGTCGAACCGTTGACCTCCTGCGTGCAAGGCAGGCGCTCTAGCCAGCTGAGCTAATCCCCCTTAGAATATATAATGTAGTCCCGAGCAGATTTGAACTGCTGACCCCTACATTATCAGTGTAGTGCTCTAACCAACTGAGCTACGGGACTATTTGTTTTTCATTCCGACGGTATTTGAGTACTGATTTCTCATTTCACAAATCCTTGTCTTTACTCCTGCAAATACCTTCGCTTAGTTGAAACACTATGTGATGTTTCATCCTATGGGTTTTTCTTTTGAGATTTTACTGTCATTTATATCATTTAGCATAGCAAGTAGTCGGAACTACTCCAGAAAGGAGGTATTCCAGCCGCACCTTCCGGTACGGCTACCTTGTTACGACTTAGCCCCAGTTATCGGTTTTACCCTAGGACGCTCCTTACGGTTACATACTTTAGGTACCCCCAACTTCCATGGCTTGACGGGCGGTGTGTACAAGGCCCGGGAACGTATTCACCGCGTCATTGCTGATACGCGATTACTAGCGAATCCAACTTCAAGAGGTCGAGTTGCAGACCTCTATCCGAACTGTGAATGGCTTTGTGAGATTCGCATACTGTTACCAGCTAGCTGCCCTCTGTACCATCCATTGTAGCACGTGTGTAGCCCCGGACGTAAGGGCCATGATGACTTGACGTCGTCCCCTCCTTCCTCTCTGTTTGCACAGGCAGTCTGTTTAGAGTCCCCACCTTAACGTGCTGGCAACTAAACATAGGGGTTGCGCTCGTTGCGGGACTTAACCCAACACCTCACGGCACGAGCTGACGACAGCCATGCAGCACCTAGTTTCGTGTGATTGCTCACTCATCTATCTCTAAATGATTCACTAACTTTCAAGCCCGGGTAAGGTTCCTCGCGTATCATCGAATTAAACCACATGCTCCTCCGCTTGTGCGGGCCCCCGTCAATTCCTTTGAGTTTCACCCTTGCGGGCGTACTCCCCAGGTGGAATACTTAACGCTTTCGCTTAGCCGCTAACTGTGTATCGCTAACAGCGAGTATTCATCGTTTAGGGCGTGGACTACCAGGGTATCTAATCCTGTTTGATCCCCACGCTTTCGTGCCTCAGCGTCAATCACACCATAGTAAGCTGCCTTCGCAATCGGTGTTCTGTGACATATCTATGCATTTCACCGCTACTTGTCACATTCCGCCTACCTCTAGTGTATTCAAGCTCATCAGTATCAAGGGCACTGCGATGGTTGAGCCACCGTCTTTCACCCCTGACTTAATAAGCCGCCTACGCACCCTTTAAACCCAATAAATCCGGATAACGCTTGGATCCTCCGTATTACCGCGGCTGCTGGCACGGAGTTAGCCGATCCTTATTCCTTCGGTACATTCAGCWYAYTACACGTAATRWGGTTTATTCCCGAATAAAAGCAGTTTACGACCCAGAGGGCTGTCTTCCTGCACGCGGCATGGCTGGTTCAGAGTTGCCTCCATTGACCAATATTCCTTACTGCTGCCTCCCGTAGGAGTCTGGTCCGTGTCTCAGTACCAGTGTGGGGGGTCATCCTCTCAGATCCCCTAGTCATCGTCGCCTTGGTGGGCCGTTACCCCGCCAACTAGCTAATGACACGCATGCCCATCTTAATCCTATAAATATTTGAACATTGGATAATGCTATCCTGTGTTTTTATGCGGTGTTAATCCGAATTTCTTCGGGCTATCCCCCTGATTAAGGTAGGTTGCATACGCGTTACGCACCCGTGCGCCACTTTCCTTAGTAGCAAGCTACCAAGTATCGTTCGACTTGCATGTATTAGGCCTGCCGCTCTTATTCTAATTATATTGTCTAGTTAGATTCTGACTTGAAAAAATAGCTTTGGTTTTCATGTACTTTGAAACTGTACTATCTTACCTCGCTATGCTTTATAAATGACATCTCTTTAATGAACTTCTCGAATCACCTCACGGATCTTCTTTATATTTCTTCGTTTATTATTCTTCAGTTTCGTTTCGGTCTTAATGTTCCGAATCTCAGTTTCAAATTTTTAACGTTTCAATCTTTTTTATTCTGTTAACAAACTCCGTCTGGTAACTCCCGTTCTGTTTGGGATTGCAAAGGTAGAAATATAATCTCATTATGCAAACCTAAATGCACTATTAGTCCCTTCTAACCCATAACTACCTACAACACAACCAGAAAAATTACAAGCTATTTCAAAAAGCCAGATCAAGAAGTCAGCGTGACAACAAAAACATATATATAAGTAATATATATATCTATCACTCTGTTTAAAGAAACATATAACAAGGGGGCAACAGGGAACGAACAGGGACTTAACAGGGGGACAACAGGGACAAATCCCCTTAAACCCCATCGTTTGTACCTATGAAGTACGGGTGACTTACATGCTTGTCTTAAACCCTGCCAGAGACATAGCTATATAACCCCCTATCCATGGCAAGATCACTTAGTAATCAGCCAATTCGCATGACTTTTATGCAGTCAATTACAATTATTTTTAGAAAGGCAGCATTCAACTTTCAAACAGAGCGTCCGAAAATCTTTAAAAGAGTAGGAAAAACTAATAGTAAGCCTATAGAAACATCCATTTAAATTATCAATTAAGAGACATTAGCTTTCAACTGATTAAAACGCTATGCGCTCCTCCCTTTCACGAACAATCACGTGATCAAAAATTAACATTTGTCTTAAAATTAATTTAATCCCATTAATTTATGAAAAAGTTATTATTTGTTTTATTCCTAACTTTTGCCTGCTCAAGTATTTATGCTCAGATAAAAGCAAATATGCCTAGCGCACCAGTATATTCTAACGGCGAGTCTTACGGTTATTATATTGACGAAATACCAGGAGCAGTTTCGTATGTATGGTCGGTTGAGGGCACTAGCGGAGCCATAATTTGGACCATGCCCTGGGACGAAAAAATGGTTGACCTTACCTTTTCACGCCCGGGCTATTCTCATATATACTGTACGGTTACAATGAGCGATGATTCCGTGGAAGTCTATCAGTACGATACAGGTGCTTCTGATGAATAAAAACAAGAAACTAATTTAGTAATAGGCCGCCTCATAAGTCAAATTATGGGGCGACCAATATTTAATAATTAAGGAAATCCTATTTTTTTATGCCAATGGTGATTCATATGGTTATTATGTGGACAATGTACCAGGAGCATACTCTTACGAATGATCCATAGAGGCTTTAGGTGACTACACCATTTATCCCGCTGGGGACAGATGGATTGATGTCATCTTTTCAGACCCTGGCAGCTATAGAATAATCTGCCTTGTTACGCGGAGCGACTTTTCAGAAGTCACTTACACACTGGGCGTAACAGTTACCCAAGAACCAACTAGTTTTAAATATTGATTATAATATGTAAATTCAAAATCAATTAATTAACTCTAAATCAATCAATATGAAAACAGATTTCAAAATCCTATTGCTACTGGTACTTTTAACAACCTCGGCTTTTATGCTTGGCTTTAAGCCAGATTTACGCACGAGATTAAAGACAGAAACATCCAAAACACTAGTGGATGAAAGTATTACGGTTTATACAAGTGCCATTACCGGGGCAAATGACGTAGAGGTCCTTTTTTATCGTACAGGACCAGAGGCTGGCCAGGGTGAAATAACGATTACCTATTCTGTTAGATTTAATGAAGGTAATTCGCAAACTTACACTAAAGTGATGGCCTCTGGAGAAACCGAGAGTACTGACCATATACAGGGGCCAAACCCAACTGCATTTGCTGAAGTAACTGGTTATAGTTGGACGTATTAAAAATACTCAACAACCTTTTAATGACGTCACTGTAAAATCGAGTAGGAAGGTAATCATTATTTGATTACCTGTCCCCTCACACCACCGTACGTGCCGTTCGGCATACGGCGGTTCATTAAACATAAACAGCTTTAGGGGCTACTATTTCTTTAAGACTTAGTAGCCCTTGTTTCTTTAAAAATGCGTTGTTAAGCGTCCTGGTCAGGATCGGACTATGCACCGTTCTCCAATAGCCTTTACGAGTATTTCCCCATTGATAGGCTTGATAGGGTTTTACCCCTAGTTTCTCAAGCTGCTTAACACGAGTTTTTACCTGTTTCCATTGAACCCAGTA
>NZ_SWDX01000021.1:0-21742 GCF_005144565.1 Pedobacter hiemivivus | reverse complement strand
CTTAAACATACGGATCGGACTCTCCGCAGTACGTCCATTGGTGTGGCAGTACTTCTCGAGCAGTTCATCATAAATGAAACTGAAGTCTATTAGATCGTTGATCTTTCGAAGTAAATTGTCTTTGGGAATGATCAAATCATACAATCCTGAGTAGGCACTGAATTGAATCTTTTGTTGATGAGCTAACATTGGGCACCTTTTAAAACCTACTTTTAAGGTACAAAAAAAGAGCAGATAACCATAGTTCTTCTGCTCTTTTTGGACTCCAAATATTTAAAAGGACTTTTTCAGTGCCCTCGATTATTCTGTAGCCCTTTTATATTTCATGTCGTTTATCTTCTTTCTATTTTAACTAAACCTTGTCTCGTGGCCAGATATAAATTTCCATCTTTGTCAAATGTCATTGTTGAAATATATGATGTTGGTATTGTGGAGTTATCATTATGATAATTTTCCCAGCCATCTTTTAAATCGTATCTAACCAATCCAGCTCTATCTGTAGATATCCATAGGACTTTTTCCTTTCTATCGTAGAGAACCTTATTAGCATGGTTAAAGGGCATTCCTGAATTCGAAGTTGTAAACTGTTTGATTGAACCATCGAGATATCTTATAGCAATTCCCTCATCGTTATTTATTTGTCCGGGCGTTTTTCTATCGAATTCGTAAAGAGAAAAATATAAATTACCTTTTTCATCTTCGTCCATAGAGGTTATACATTTACCTTTTAATGCTGTTTCAGTGTTATTGAAATTTGTCGCTTTTCCTAACCCATCAATCATAACGGAACCGCTAAAAGTTCCAATCCAAATTCTATTTTTAGCATCTCTTTTGGCAAACGTGACTCTGTTAGAGGGCATTTCTTTAACTTTATTTTGATCCAGGTTGAACCATATACCGTCCTTATAAATAATGAGACCTTTATCAGTGCAGAAGAAGACTTCTCCAGTTTCCGGGTTGTTGATAATTTTAAAGGTGCCATCGATTCCGGTAATTTTTGGATCATGTTTTGTCCAGGTCTTATCATCATAGCTATATATGCTTTTGCCACCATAGACCCATTTAATGTTGTTATTATCAGTTTCAACGGAACGATAAGAGCCAATGTTCTCATTACTTGGTCCAACAATATGGAACGTCTTTCCATCAAATGTTACTAAATCATCACCTGCAGTTAACCAAAGAACTCCGTTTCTATCGATAGTAATGTGGTCATTCATATTGTCTGGCAGATTTGAATTATCCGACTTCCAAACCGCTATCTTATAATTCTTTAAATTTTCATTTTTATACACATAATTTTTGTTATAAATCTCAGGGTTTTTTGGCCGGTCAAAAGACTTCTTGAAAGCGTCTATGTTAACTCTTTCGATATTCCCGGATATCTGATATACCTTTTTGGAGAAGACGAGGTTTTCCTTAATGGTGAAAGTAAGGTTAATAGATGTTCTTCCTTCCTTTTTATTTGCGGTAACTGCAGGTGTCCATTTCTTAAAATTATTTAATTGTTTAATAATTTGTTGCGTAATTTGGTTATTAGATTGGTCTGTATGACTCAATACACATCCCCGTCCGCTAGAATCAATTAAAACCTGAAATTTAATAACTCCAGTAATGCCGGTAAGATTTAATGATTTATTTAATTTTTCCTGTAATTCAGCAAAATCGGCCTCGTTATAAGAAGCCTTAACATCCCCACAATCCAGGCAAAATCTATCTGTTTTACAGTTTTCTAATTTTACAGGGAAGAGATTTTGTGCCTTAGCACCTGAGTAAAGAATTGCTAAAATTAATAGAAGTAAATTTTTGATTAATGGCATCTGATTACTCATGATTTATGTGATTGAGCTATATTCATTATTTAGTCTTTTAGTCTCTTTGTGAAAAATTCCCCAAAGGCTATAATGGTCATTGTAACTGTGTAAACAACTAACCATATTTCGAAACTTTGTTTAGAGAAAAATTGCAGGGAGAGCAAGAAGATAATGGTTAAAGTGAAAGTAGTTAGTAATGTTCCCCATCTTTTGCTAGGCATCATGGCACTTAAGTTCCAACGATTGTAAACAAAAAAGGAAGTGATTAAGCCATTAAAAATAAGCAGAGCAATAGCTATTATTAATTGATACATTAAATCTGGAGCGATCATTTATATGAGCTTTGTACAAATATATAAAACCCTCGGAATTAGTTCGAAGTTATCAAATTAGAATGATCTCTTTTTTATTTAAAAGTACCCAACTAGCTTTTTTGGAAAATGGACTTATTTAAGGACAAGACAGTTTAAGATTTAAAAGATTTTATATTCTTAATATCGCCATCAGCACCAATTTTAATATCTAGTATTTTAGCGTAATGTTGTACTTGAGCGTACTGAATATTAAAATCAATTTCATTCGGGTCCTGGGATCGATTCTGTCAGGATGAGCCGATCTTTCTGATCATAATAACTGCAGGTCATCAATGATAAATTCACTATCCATCTATCGATTCCTGTTTCTGCACAATGCCTGCAAAAGCTGAAGTAATCCGTTTGCCCTGCCTGATGCATTTTCAAATACTTCGTAAACTTTTTCTTATGACTTACAGCAGCGACGACTAAAGGTTCATATTGTGCCTTGGAGCTTAGCTGATGGCCATTATTCCCATAATACTGGGTATGGCTATCGGATACGTGGGTCACAAATTCTGCTACGCCTAACTTTTTGATCGCTTGAATGTACTGGGGGAAATCTGCTCCGGTTTTCACTTTTTCATGTTCCTGCTCAATCTGAGCAATTGTAAAAGATTCATCCTGTAAATCCTCGGATATTGCTTTGAGTTCTATTTTAGGGCTATTGAAATGTTTATACTCCCTCACAACTGACATATAGTCCCATTCTTTGGTCTGTTCCTGATCCACTGTACCATCTGCGATTACGGCTCTGAATACAGCTACAGGATTGAATTCTTTGCTATTAATGAGCAGGTTACCAGAAAAAGTCTTTTGTATAAACTGAAATGAAAACATAGAAATACATAAACAGCCTGGTTCTATTTCAAAGTTAAACTCCTGCGCAGGAATAACGTTATCTCTTGAACCATTTGGAATTTCAATGGATTGAACCGGACACATCATTCTATTTCCATAAGTAAGGTCATACATCCCCACAGCAATATTTAACAGGCAGGAAGTCGCTTTTCCTGGAAATTTCATATCCTTTGAAACATGCATTTCCGGCACCTTGATGGTCAGGATATTTCCATTGATGGACTGCTCAGGTTGCACAAAAAAACTATCCATTACCGGTGAATCCGCATTAAATTCAAAACCATTGAGCCGATCAAAACTGTTGGCTGTAAAATGATAGGTTTCAGACTGAGCGTCGAATGCTTGTCGCAAGGCCTTTTGCACAGCCGTTTTGAAGCGATAAACCATTGTTCCATCATAGAAATCTGTGATGATCTCCCTTGTAACACTCCGGAATTGTTCTGCCAGCTTACTGCTGATGCCAAATTGAGTTGCTGCTTTGTGTGTGTTTTTAGTTTGCTTGTCCTTTGTCAACCTGGATTTGCCAGTAACCAACTGCATATTACCATATTTCTTATAAACAGCAGGTCCTATTACACCTGTCAGGAATTTTCCGTCAAATTTTGCCATGATCTATAGTTTTTTATAAATAAACAACTGATCTAAGATAATGTTTGGATAGCATACTACAAAACTTTAAGTAAAAAAAGATTAAATAGTAACTACACTCCATGTTTTTATAGTAAAAAGTTGGAATATAGTTGGTGTATACTTGGACTATACTTGGAGTATAGTACTACACAGATAGGTTTATGACTGAATTTCCAGTTTCCTCTTTTCCGCATATAAATGCCACGTTTATAAATTCAACGACTTGGGTGTAAAAAAATAACATATCGGCATTTTCATCTCCCTCGGTAAATTTGTAATTACGAGGATATTATGCAAATTTGTAGGAGATTTTAGGTAGATTTCGTTAAGACAGGAAAATGAACGACTATATTTTGTACAGTGACCAGGAATTGGCCGTTCTATTGAAGGGCGGCCAGGAATTGGCTTTCGTAGAACTATATAACCGATACAAAGATCGGATTTTTGGGAATCTAGTTAAACTGTTGAAGTCTCAGGATCTTGCGTTGGAAATCTCACAGGATCTTTTTTTGAAAATTTGGGATATCCGTACGGAGCTAGATCCCGAGAAGTCCTTCCGCTCTTATCTTTTTCGTATCGCTGAAAATATGGTGATGGATGTTTTTAGGAAGGCGGCGAGGGATAAAAAGCTACAAGCCCAACTGATGACTTTAAACACTGAGCTGTATTCACATATTGAAGAACATATGATCGAAATGCAAGAGAACAAGTTATTCATTGAGGCCATAGCGAAACTACCTCCACAGCGTAGGAAGGTATTTACCTTGTGTAAGTTAGAAGGAAAGTCTTATAAGGAGGTGGCGGAATTACTTGGAATTTCTACTTATACAGTTAGCGATCATCTAACTAAGGCGAACCGTTTCCTTAAGGATCAATTAAATCCCGCTTCGGGACTTGCATTGGCAATTTTTGCGATGGCCATCGTAGATGGTATTTAGGAAAAGTAGATATCCAAAAAATAATTTCAAAATAAATAATTTTTGGAGCAGTGACTTTTGGAACCTTGAGCGTAATAGCTGGAAACAATAAAGATTGAAAA
Source organism: Pedobacter hiemivivus (assembly GCF_005144565.1). Lineage (NCBI taxonomy): Bacteria > Pseudomonadati > Bacteroidota > Sphingobacteriia > Sphingobacteriales > Sphingobacteriaceae > Pedobacter > Pedobacter hiemivivus. The sequence continues at coordinate 17,045 of NZ_SWDX01000021.1, read as the reverse complement.
GTTCCGACAACATAGAAAAATTATTTCAAAAATATCTTTCGGGTAGCCAAACTGAGGCAGAGTTTAAGGAGCTCCTTGATCACTTTGATACTTTTGGGACCCAAAGTCCTCTGAGGTCATTGATCGGTCAGCAAATGGAAAGCGAATATACTGATTCGGGTTCTTTACAAGAGATGATCATCAGGATGGATGCAAATGTATATCAGGGGCTGGAAAACAGAAGAAATTCGGAGAGGTTTGTTTTGAGGTTATGGCCTCGGGTCGCTGTAGCAGCGGTAATTTTACTGGTAGGCACAGCTATGCTTTTTTTTACTGGTTATTTGGGGCCAAAATCGGGATACAGGAATATGCTGAATGCTAAACAAATATCCGCTGGTAAAAATAGTGCCGTTTTAACTCTTGCTAATGGTAAAACCATCAGGCTCAGCGCTGAAAAGATGGGACTTTTATCTTCTGCTTCGGATCTTACCTATACAGATGGAACAGCAATCGATCCTGGTTTGCACCTTGGGGAAGCTACTGCATTAATCATTACTACCCCGCGTGGCGGGCAGTACCAGGCTGTGCTTCCTGATGGCACGAGTGTCTGGCTCAATGCTGCCTCTTCACTGAAGTTCCCTTCCCGGTTTACAGGAAATGAGCGTGTGGTTGAATTAACCGGCGAAGCTTATTTTGAGGTAACAAAGCTGAAATCACAGAACTCAGATGCTGGAGTGAAGCAAAAGATGCCCTTTCTGGTTGTTTCTAAAGGACAAAAGGTAGAGGTATTGGGTACACATTTTAACATCAGTAGTTATTCGGACGAAGACGATGTGAAGACAACTTTGCTGGAAGGCTCTGTGCGGATTTCCGTATATCCGGATGCTAAAAATGCCAAGGGCTCTGAGGCAATATTGTTGCCTGGACAGCAATCTGTACAGAATTTCGGTCATATTATGGTCCGGGAAGTAGATGCGGCCTACGCGATTGACTGGAAAAATGGAAAGTTCTCCTTTAAAAATGAGCCTCTGCAAAGTATCATGCGCAAAGTTGCCCGTTGGTATAATGTCGAGGTAACCTATCAGAATGAACAACTTATGGATAGGAAATTCAGCGGCAAGGTTTCTAGATATGATGATGTATACGAGGTGCTCAGGATTTTGGAAATGACCGGGGGAGCTGAATTTAAGATTGAGGGCAGAAAAATTACGATATTATAGCCAGTGAATAAAAACAACTAAATAATCTATAAACCTAAACCAGAAACATGAAGAAGCATCAGAGAGATCCCTAGCCTGGGAAGATCGGTTTATCGCATAAAAAAGGACTTCGATCTTGACCTCGAAGTCCCAATAAGCTGATAAACTTACAAATTATTGCGTGACAACAATTATCAATTAACCAGGCAATCAAACTTAGGCAATATTGTACAATATTACAATATTGAACGGTCCCTCATTTGGCCGCTAAGGATTGCCACAGATCAAATGAAATGTATAAGAGCTTTACTAAAAAAGTTTACTGGCCTGGCCAGTTTATGTTAAAAATCCTGTTGATTTTGGCTACCGCCTATCGGGGCTGGAATGAAGGGGATAAAAGAAGATGGATGATGCGAATAAAACTGATCACTGTTTTAATGATTGCTGCTTTTTTGCAGGTGAGTGCTGCCGGCTTTGCCCAAAGGTTTACCCTTGCCAGGAGTAATATTACGCTGGAGAAAATTTTTGAGGAGATAGAAAAGCAAACTAGTTATAATGTAGTTTATCTCAACAGCAAGCTGAACGACCAAAAAACGATAAATGTAAAGTTTAATCAGGCGTCGTTGGATGAGGTGATGGCGTATTGCCTTAAAAATCAGTCTTTGGATTATGTTATATCCGATAAAACGATTGTATTGAAAGAAAAGTCTTCTTCTGTATTGGATAAGTTGGCCAGCTATTTTAAAGCAGTTGACATTTCAGGCCGTGTAGTGGATGCCGATGGAAAAGCGATACCTGCAGTAAATATAAAAATCAAAGGCAGCAAAAAAGTCGTGGTAACTGACGCAGATGGACAATTTAAAATTAATGTGCCTGAAGCTAATGCGATACTGGTATTCTCTTCGGTCGGTTACGTAACAAAAGAGCTTCCTGCCACACAAGGGATGAAGGTTTCATTAGAACTTGAGCTCAATAAGTTAAATGAAATGGTGGTAGTAGGTTATGGTAGTACCAGGAGAAAAGATCTGACCGGTTCAGTAGCATCGGTGGATGTAAATGAAGTTAAAAATGTTCCGTTTGCAACCTTAGATCAGGCACTAGCAGGTAAGGCCGCTGGTGTACAGGTAGTTCAAGCGGATGGATCTCCAGGCGGCGTGGCTAAGATCAGAATCCGTGGAGGTACATCCTTATTAGGTGGAAATGATCCGCTTTATATTATTGACGGGATCCAGATGCAAATTCAAAACAGGTACTTACAAAGCGCAGCTGAGATTGTAAATCCTGTAGAACAGTTTGGAGGAGATAATAAAGCCAATACCATTTCAGGTGCATTTGCTCGTGGATTAAATAGTTTAGGGGGGGTAAATATCAATGATATTGAAACTATTGACGTTTTAAAGGATGCTTCCGCTACAGCTATTTACGGTTCAAGAGCTGCGAATGGTGTAATCATCATTACTACAAAAAAAGGTAAGCTAAATCAGAAACCTGTTTTTGAAGTAAATTATTATACTGGCGTGAGTAAGCCAATTAAGGAAAAATTATTGAATCGCGATCAGTACACCACGATTTTGAAAGAGGGTGCTAAAAATTTAAATGACATACTAACATCTTTGGACCTTCCCTTGAGTGATGATGCGACAAGCATATTGACTAATCCCGATTATCTGGGTACTGCCAATACAGATTGGCTTGGACTGGTATTGCGTAATGGGATCACCCAAAATGCAGATATATCTGTAAGAGGTGGGGGTTCTGGCTCCAGATTTTACACCTCTCTGGCATACAATAAGAATAATGGTGTGGTTCTGGGTACAGATTATACAAGGATTGCAGGTAAATTAAACCTTGACAACGAAATAAACAGCAAGTTTCGCATCACTACCAATCTGGATTATGGCTTTAGTACCAATAACATTACGAATGGACTATATACACAGGCACTCTTTGCACCTCCTACCGTTAGCCCTTATAATGCAGATGGAAGTATTCGTCTTATGGATCCTGCAGCAAATGGTGCGGAAAGCTTTTTAGGATTTCAAAACCCATTGTTCCTGTTAGATGGCATCAACAAATCTAATTCGGTTTCTCTAATTGGGTCATTGTCTGCAGAGTATGATATTCTGAAAGACCTCAAATTCAAAAGTACTTTATCTGTAAATTATAACAATTACAGGCAGAATAATTATGTGCCTAGTACAGTGTTAGTTGCAGATGTAAAAGCTGGTGGATGGCCTGGAAGTTCCAATAATGGTATGGCAACACAGGGGCAGTCACAAACTGTAGATCTGTTTTATGAAAACACCATTACCTGGGAGAAACAATTTAACGAAAACAACAGGCTGAACTTTTTAGCGGGAACTTCCTGGCAGCAAAGTAAAAGCAATTCATTTTCAGCAAGCGGGCAAGGCTTCCCAGATGATGTTTATTTAAATAATTTATCATCAGCAGCCTTAACATTACCATCTACTGGGGTTTCCGGTCAGAATTCGCTGTTGAGTTTTTATATGAGGGCCAACTATGCCTTGTTTGAAAAATACCTCTTCACTTTTACTGGACGTTCTGATGCCTCTTCTAAGTTTCCTGCAGGAAACCGTGTTGGTTATTTCCCTTCAGGAGGAGTGGCTTGGCGTATTTCTCAGGAAAACTTCCTTAAAAATGTAAAATGGATCGATGAAATTAAGCTGAGGGCAAGTGCCGGATATACGGGTACACAGAATATTGGTGATAATCTTTTCTATACTTTATATGCTCCTGTTTCTTACGCAGGTACTAGCGGAATGGCTCCCTCTCAGCTAGGTAATGATAAGATTAAATGGGAATCTACACTGCAAAAGGATGCAGGGATTGATTTTGCCTTTTTTAAATCCAGGCTAAGTGGTGGTATTGGTTATTATGAAAAGTCTACGTCGGGGATTTTATTTCCGGCAACAGTAGCCTCAAGCTCTGGCTTTAAAGGGGTAACGGCTAATATTGCTGACATTCGTAACCGTGGTGTCGAGTTAACCATCAGGGGCGAGTTTATTCGTCATAAAGATTTTCAATGGGCAGGTACTTTTAATATTTCAGGTAACCATTCTAAAGTTTTGGCTTTGTCTAATGATTTTTCAGATCCTGCTAATCCGAAAGAATATCACTATGGCAATACCATATTAAAGGTTGGAAAACCACTTGGATTGCTATATGGTAGTATATTTGATGGGATCATAAAAACACAGGCAGAAGCAGAAGATTATAAAAGCCGCAGTTTATATTCTTTATATGGTTATTTGGATATGGCTGGTATTGGCGATGCCAGATATGTATTAGGAGACCCTGTTTATGAAAACTATAGTGATTTTAAACAAGATATTATTGGCAATGCAGAGCCTAAATTTTACGGCGGATATACCAATAGTATCACTTATAAAGATTTTAGCTTGGTTGCTTTGGCTACCTTTTCTTATGGTGGCGATATCTTTTACCTTGCCGATGCGCAAAATCAGGATTTAGGAACCCGAACAAATAAAGGAGTTAGAATTTTAGATAGGTGGACGCCTGAAAATCCAAACTCAACCAGACCTAGATTGATTTTAGGAAATGGAAGTCTGGTAAGTGCAGCCAGCAACAATGTTTATGATGCCTCCTATATCAAGTTAAAATCAATTACCTTAAATTATCAGTTGCCAAAATTGCTAATGGATAAATTGAAGCTGAATAGTGCTTCCATCTATGTTTCTGCAACCAATCTTTTTACAATAACTCATTATCCCGGAGCAGACCCTGAGATCAGCAATGATCCATATAGCCTGATTGGTGGTTATAGTGATACTGGTGCTTATCCAACTGTAAAACAGTTTAGTTTTGGACTTCGTTTTGGATTTTAATATATAAGAATAATGAAAACACTATATAAATACCTCGCATTGGCACTATTAGGCACTACGATTTATGCTTGTAAAAAGGAACTTGGCGCTTTGCCCAAGAATGCTAAAGTAGATGCGAATACCATATTAGATCAGGCCACTGCTCAAATTGCACTTAATGGGGCTTATTATGCATTTGCAAATGCAACGATGGCCCAAACAAACTGGCAAGATCACCAGGTTGTACCTGGCATGCTCTCCGGCTATCTATCTTATGGATACAGTAGCTTCGCAGAAGAAAAAAATGACAATACTGAATTCTCCAGTCATTATTGGGATGAATCTTATATCCTTTTAAATGCAGCCAATGGCGTAATTAAAGGAGTTAATGCTCTTCCAGACCAAAAATTTGTTGGAAATAGAAAAAAAGAAGTTATTGCTGAGGCACACTTTTTAAGAGCTTACGCACATTTCAAGTTATTGTGTTATTACGGCGAATGGTATCATCCCGAAAGTAATTTCGGTATTTTGTTAAGAGATGAATTGTCTACCCTCGGAAATATCACTAAAGCCAGAAGCACTGTTAAAGAAAGCTACGATTTTATTCTGGCAGACCTGGATGATGTGATTGCAAATGGACCTGTAAGCAATCCAAGTTATTACGCTACACGTTGGGCAGGGATGGCATTAAAAGCACGTGTTTTAATCAGCAGAAGGGGCGGAGCAGCAGATTATGCGGAAATAATCAGCCTTGCTGAGCAGATCAAAAATGGGGGCTTTGTATTGGAACCAAATGTTCAGGATATTTTCCGCTCAAAGGGTCTCGGCAGCAAGGAAGTTATTTTAGGAATTAAGCCGCAAAGTGGACAGGAAATGAATGCTTACTCTAAAACCAGGCAGTACTGGCCTGGAGCATCTTTTTTATTTACGGCCACCGCTGCTTTGAACACACTGTTGAAAGATGATCCGAGACAAGCCTGGATCATAGGAGGTTATAACCCGAAAGGTCTGAGCGAATCTTACTTTTTCACTAAATATATTGCGGTTGGGGGAACGCCGACAGTAACTTCTGAAACAGATTATGCTTTAAGATTAACCGAAGTTTATTTATTAAAAGCGGAAGCAATTGTACGTTCAGGAGGAGATCTTGCAGATGCTAAAGCGCTTATCCATGAAGTACAGGCGAAAGCTGGAATTACTGCTACAATTAACAATGTCCCATATTTGGCCGTTGAAAATGCAACCACTAGTGCTGCGTTACTGAAAGAAATATTTAATGAAGATGTTAAAAGTTTGGTAGGCGAAGATGGCTTGGAATGGCTGGCGCTTCTTCGGATTTTTTCCCTTGATGAGGTGAAAAAAATGAAACCTACAATCTTAACTGAGGCACAATATATTTTGCCTGTACCGAAAACTGAATTTACTTACAATCCCGCATTTGGCCTACAAAACCCTGGTTACAGCGCATTTTAAATTTTAAAACATGAAGAAAAATATTATTACTACAATACTATTGATGGCGTTAGGCCATACAATGGTTAACGCACAAAAAACGGTAACCATTATAGGTACAGTTAAGGGGGACCTAAAGGGACATGCTGAAGTATATGTTTACGGAAAGGACGTAAAAACTGATACTGCTATCATTAAGGATGGTAGCTTTAAATTTGTTTTGCCATTTACTAAGCCTGTCGCTCCAGCCTTTTATGACGAGTATGATGCTAAAATTAAACTTGGCGTTTCGCCGCTTCCAATCTTAATTGATCAACCTGGTACTGTATATCTTAAAGATGTGGATATTGAAAAAGGATTATCCAGTGGAAAAGTATCCGGAATAAAGTCAGCTGAAGATTTTCAGTCATATAATGATGAATTGCAACAAATTTCGGATGACATACAAAAGGAGCTGAAGAAGAAATATGGAGACAATGTAAATGCCAAATCACCTAAGTATGAAGATTATGTGAAGGATTTTATGGCGATGAATACTGCCAGGGAGAATGAAGTTGCTAAAAGATTTGTGAAGGCAAATCCAGATGCTTATACCGCTACCTATATTCTTGCGCGTCTGGAAGATTCAATGAATATTGGAGATCTTGAAGAACTTTACAATGTGCTTTCAAAAAATATGAAGGCTTCTGAGATTGGGAAATCCATCAAAGAATATATTGAAGGGGCAAAAAAATCCAAAGTTGGACAAACTGTTAAAGATTTTACACTAAATGATGCTAAGGACCAACCTTTTAGTCTTAGTAAATTAAAAGGTAAATATGTAATTATCGACTTCTGGGCAAGCTGGTGTGGTCCTTGTAAAGCATCTTTTCCACACATGAAAGAACTTTATAATAAATATAAAGGGGATCAATTTGAAATTTACAGCATATCTATAGATCAGTCGAAATCGGATTGGCTTAAAGCGTTAAAAACGCTTGAATTGCCCTGGCTACAGACCCTGGATACGAAAAATATTTCAATATCCAGCTTTGCTGTTTCCGGTGTGCCTACGACCTTCTTGATTGATCCGAAAGGAAAAATTCTACTTAGGGAGGTTGGACTTGACCCAAGTGGTAAAAGTCCGGTTGAACAAAAACTGGCTGAAATATTCGGCGCGAAATAGGTTCTTGTTTCCATTGTAAAAATATAAAGTGGCCGATCATTATGATACGGTCACTTTTTGTTGATATGCTATTTATGGCTATCTTTTTGGAGAATCTTCCCTGTTCTATTTATGCAAAAAAAAAGTAACTCTGCGGATAGTGATTTACTAATCCCAGTTGTTTATCTATACCTAAATTAAGTTGGATGTTTGGTTGACGGCATTATTAATGGTTCCATTTGAAGCCTTCGGTGTCAAACTCTATCGCTTGGTTTCCCTCATTGTAAAACTCTAATTCGATTGTTACTTTTTTGGACCTTTTCAAATTATTAATAAACCGAGAAGTATTTTGTAAAAATGCTACGTTTGAACTGTGATCGGAAGCGCCATTGAATGTGTAAACGGAAGAAGGATTTTTGTCAAACTTTACTCTGAAATTTGATCCGTTGTAGGAATCAATAATTAATTGTGCTTTTGAAAATTTAACAAATACATCAGTTTTCTCTGACATTTTTCTTACATATAAAGTGGTGCTGCAACCTCCGTCGTATGGAAAGTCAAAATGCAGCAAATCTTTTGCGTCAATACTAGCGTAGTATGTTTTTTTTGAGGTCATTTTGGTGAACGTGCTACTCGTCTCGATTACCTATGTGATCAGAGTGATCAATTCATGTTTCTGCGCTTTTGGATTAAAAAAGATGATTTAAACATTAAGGTCGAGATACTCCAAAATGCAATTTTTTAGATGACCCTGAACTTGTTCAGGGAGCAAGACTTGTCTCGGTAAGGATATAGGTTTGTTAAAACTAATGACCGCAGCGAACGGAGCCAGCTTTAAAGATATTTATGATCCTGATTATCTGACTGAAGATATTTCTCTAACGTCATTGATGAATGACTTGCAATATAAACAAGAGACCTTTAATGGCGAAGAGTATCGTACTATTTTTGATTTGGATAACGAGACCAGCCCGGTTGGTGATCCATTGCGCTTACTTTTGTTCGAAAAAAAAGCCTTAGACAAACGGAGAGCTAAGAAAATGTTCAGAACAAGACGGGAGGTTCCAAGCAATTTATGGTTTTAAAGAAAATTGTTCATTAGTTTCGTGATTACTTTGATCAAGTTAAATAGAATAAATCCACTGGCTTGAAAATAAAGCATAAGAGCTATATACGGATAATACACTATTGTAAATCCGTTTATTCCTTCCACCAGAAGAATCATTGAGGTCAATAAAAGTGGAATCCAACTTGTTTTCTGCCACTTTTGCAGAATTAGAATTGTCCAATAAAGATCCATTGAAAAATACCGATGCAAAATCGTCTATGAGACCTAAATAAATCTTGAGGTTGCATGCCAGGACTGTCATATTCTTTTGTGTTTTGGGCGCTGTCTTGTCAATTTTGTGCACTGAAGGAATTAAGGTTTTAACATAAAAACTACTCTTTTCTCATTTTAAGCGCTGTATTCACTCTTTTTTAAGTTTTATTTTTTTTTGAATGATTTGCTTCCCTGCATACGGGCTGCACGAAAGGATTGTAAAATTAAACTGATTTAAAAATATGAAGAAAAAACAATTATTCATGCAGGCTGTGTTCCTGCTTTGTCTGTATTCTTTTCAGCAAACTCAGGCACAAATACCGGGTACGCCTTATAACGTTAAAAGTCCTAATTCAGCCTCACTGGGATTATTTGGACAAATTCCAGTTTCGTATTTTACAGGTATACCTGATATTGGGGTACCGTTATATACACTTAAACAGAAAGATGCGTCCCTTTCTGTTGATTTAAGATACCACGCCTCTGGTTTTAGACCGGATACGCACCCTGGTTGGGTCGGTAGTGGTTTTTCACTTTCATGTGGTGGCATGGTCTCCAGGGTGGTTAAAGATGAACCGGATGATTATAATAATCCGAGTGATACAGGAAATGATCTTAAATATCGCTTTTGCGGATATTATTTCAACAGAGCGATTTTGAATACGACGAGTTGGAATAAGAAGATTTATGTGCAAAATTTAGCGCGTATTGGAGACGCATCAAAAGATACAGAACCTGATGAATTCTCCTTTAACTTTGATGGTTATAGTGGTAGTTTTTACATGAGTCCTGACGGCTCTTGGCGCGTTAAATGTGATAAACCACTTTCCATTAGTCTGATTGGACCTTTTCTTGATAACCCTTTTACCCCACCTTCGAATACGAATATGGCTGCGCTTGGCATGTCAAAAACGTATGGAGGTTTTGTGATTACAACAGAAAATGGGACTAAATATTACTTTGGTGGCAATACAGATGCAATAGAGTACAGTATTTCCATGTTCGAACAATATAAAGACCAATTTACAGCCGGTAGCTGGTACCTGACTAAAGTAGAACCTGCGATAGGAGAGCCGATTGTTTTGACTTATGAACGGGACGATTATATCAACCAGATGTATTCTTCGATTTATAGTGTTTTGCAAGCAACATTAATAAAGAATAGCGGAATGCTTATCTGTGGTCTTGCCTCACCGATGGTATTAGCGGGGAGTTACAATGGCAAGTTAATATCGCCTGTTTATCTGAAAAAAATCACCGGTGCACACACGGTAATCAAATTCAACCGTTCTACAAGTGATGAGTTAACCTACAATACAAATAAAGTTTATAACGATCAGTATGCGCGGTTTTCGACAGGGCAAACTGGCAATCAGACCTCATCTTTTGTTCCTATTCTTGAAGATAACTTTAGTTATTCTTATCCGGGATTCCTGAACCAGTTGAAATGGAAAAAATTGCACGAAATTCGTGTAGAGCGACTTGATAGTACGCTTATTAAAGCTTTCAGCTTTAATTATGACAATAAAGCCTCAGAGCGGCTTAGACTGAGATCTGTTACTGAGAAGGGTAGTGATTTGGTTAGTTTACCACCGTTTATTTTTGAATATGACGAATCAAAAGAGCTTCCTGGTTATTTAGACAATAAAGTTGATCACTGGGGTTTCTATAACGGTACCTTTGCCATTGAAGCTGGTAATACTGCCGATTGTGCCAACTATTATAATTATCGCGAACCAGTGGAGGCTTATTTGTACGCAGGGACGCTCAACAAGATCACTTACCCGACTGGTGGTGTGACGGAATTTACCTATGAACCGAATCGGTATAGCTTGCGAGTTCAGGAGGAACGGAGTAAGGGATTGGATAATGGTTTTCATGTAAATACTTTAGCAGGGGGACTTCGGATAAAAAAGATATCTAGCTATGATAGTGCTAATCCGCTACAGAAACAGGAAAAAGAATATTTTTACGTTTCTAATTATAGCAATGCCGTAGATCAAAGTATGCTTTTTTCTAGTGGAGTATTAGCTGGGCAACCTAAATATTATTTTCTTGATTACAAGGAAGCATCCTACACCCATGATGCGGTGTACACGACTTCAGTTTTTGCTTCGCAATCGGTACTTCCTGGGACAATTAGTGCACAAGGTAACCATGTCGGGTATTCGGAAGTAGTTGAAAAACTCTCTGATGGTAGTTATACGAAGTATTACTTTAGTAATTTTGATACTGGGGCAAAAGATGATGCCGCTGATACGACAATTCAGTTAAGTCACATCTCTTATGATCCTTATTCTGCCCGGGACCAGGATCGCGGGAAGTTGATCAAAGAACTTCAATATAGCAACCAGGACAAGCTTCTGAAGAAACAGGAAATTTCTTATATCGCTTTAAATAAAGAAAACGAGTATGTGCCTGCTGTAAAATCAAATAATCTATTGATTTGCTCTGGGGTTGGCGCCATGGTGGAAGAAGGTACAGCTTACCGAATGTATACTTATTCTTATCTTCCGAGCACCAAAATTACGGCTAACTATGATGATGCCGGTAATTTTGTAACCAGTACAAAAAGTTTTAATTACAATTTAAGCACCCGACTACTGCGTGATGAAACCTCAATAGATAATCGCGGACGATCAGTTAAAGCGTCTTATTCCTATCCAAATGATTTTTCAACGACATATCCATATAGCTTTATGGTTGCTGCAAATGTATTATCCCCGGTTATTAAGCAAAGCACTTTTGTTAATGAGGTACAAACGGCTAGTAAATTTACAGCCTATGCTCCGCTTAGTGCTGGATTTGTTCCAGTTAGTTTAACTACTTCTACAACCACGACAAGCAGACCTGCCCTTAAGGCGCTGGCAGATTATGACGATAAAGGCAATCTCCAGCGCCTTCGAAAGTACACTGTAGACAAGGGGACAACTTACATTTTAAGCTATGCCGGTCAGTATCCTATTGCCAAAATTGAAAATGTAGATTACGCAACGATCATGACCGCTTTAGGTGGAACAACAATCGTAAATACTTTCAGAGATGTTGTTGAACCAACTCCTGCCCAGGTACAAGCATTTTTGACACCGCTTTATACATTGAGTAATGCGCTGGTGACCAGTTATATTTTTGATCCTGCAATTGGCTTGATCAGTTCAAAAGATGCAAACGGAAAGACTACTTCTTTTAATTATGATAATTACCAAAGGTTAAAAGCCATAAAAGACCAGAATGATTACTTAATCAAGGGCTATAATTATCACTATAGACCAAATTAACAACCGACTCAATCAAATTTGAATCTTAACAAATAATGATGAAATACTTCTTCACCTTTTTGGTTGTGCTTTTTTTAGGTTTGCCTTCAATATTTGCACAAGATGGAACCTCTATGTTTATGGCTACTGAAATACCAGTACCATATTGTGGTCATGTGATGTACTCAGATCAGAAATACACTGGCTACGGTTCTGGATTTGTAAACAATTATGGGTTTGATAGTCCCGATGTTTGGTACAGATTTACCCTTAATAATGCGACCAATGTTGCAATTTCTCTTTGCGAAAGTGATCTTGATACTTATTTGTATATTTTAGATGAGAATGGATATCTTGTTGCGTCTAATGACAATGATGGGCCACTCTGCTCAGGGTCCAGATCCTCAATTAGTCAGTACTTTCAATCGGGCACTTATTATATTGTAGCCGAAGGGTATTATAATTCTGTAGGTAACATTTCACTTAATTTTGAAATCGCTCAAAGTGGATTGCCCGTTACTGGTTCAGGAAGAAGTACTGCAATCGATGTAGGTTCCTTTGGAAGCTCTGGAGGTTACACTGATACCAGAAGTAACGCGGATCCTTGTTTGAATAACAATATTGGGCAGCAGAGTAATGAGATTTACTATCGCTTTACACTTACACAAGCTTCACAGGTTACCATTACAAACTGTGGTAGCAATGTTGATACGTATGTGTATTTACTGGATGCATCGGGTGTGCTGATTGATAGTGATGGTGATAATTATGAAACTACACCCTGCCTGGGAAAGGCATACCTTAAGAAAACATTAGCGGCTGGAACCTATTACCTGGCTTCAGAGGGCTATGGAAGTTATACGGGTGATATTGCAACCAACATTGATGTTTCTCAGATTCAAATCACCCCAGATCCTCCAGCAATTAGTTATGTTTCAGCTCCTGATTTTTTTGTTGGGACTCCGATAAGCCCGCTGATACCCACCAACACAGGTGGGGCGGTTTCTTTAGTTAATCAAAATACAAGCACTTTTGCAGGATCAGGTAGCAGAGGTTCTTTAGACGGACTGGGTACATCAGCTAGTTTTTCTTATCCTACTGGTACCGCGGTAGACGGAGCTGGAAATGTTTATGTAGCGGATACAGCAAGCCATCGGATTCGTAAAATTACACCTGAGGGACTAGTCAGTACACTTGCAGGTAGCTCGCAAGGTTATGCAGATGGTGTTAGGGAAAATGCACGTTTTAATTCTCCCAGCGCTATAGCAGTAGATGCTTCAGGGAATGTCTTCGTAGCTGATCAGTCAAATCATAGAATCCGTAAAATTACACCAAGCGGTACTGTAACTACTTTTGCCGGAAGTGGTGTGGAAGCTGAGGCTGATGGCATTGGTACTTCTGCGAGTTTTAACGGCCCAAGGAGTCTTGCCTTTGATGCCTCTGGTAATCTATATGTCTCGGATCTCCAGAGAATTCATAAAATCACGCCTACCGGTGTGGTTACCACTTTTGCTATTGCTGGAGCAAGCACAATAGCGTTTGATAAAATAGGAAACCTTTTTATTGCAGGTGGCGGATACATACGTAAAATTAGTACCTCAGGAGTAATTACTCCTTTTTGTGGAGGTAACCTGCCTGGCTTCAGTAATGGTAGCTCCGCTGAATCGAGATTTAATTCAATCAGCGGTATTTGCGTAGATAATTCGGGAATAGTTTATGTTACCGACCAATTGAATAATATGATCCGAAGGATCGATTCTTTAGGAAATTCAAGCACATTTGCTGGAACGACAAGTCCTGGCTCGACCGATGGGACGCTAGGTGAGCAGGTAAGGTTTGATTCACCTTTGGGTTTATGTATAACACCAAATGGAACCATGTATGTGTCCGAAGGCGAGGGTAAACGGATTAGAAAAGTTATGTTGGTTAAAGGGTACAGTATCAGTCCAGCATTACCTGAAGGGCTCGTTCTTAATGAGATTGATGGTACAATCAATGGCACGCCACTTCGCTCTTCTGAAGCTACAGTTTATACCGTGACCGCCTATAATAGTGGCGGGAGTAGTAACACCACAGTTAATCTTAAAGTGATTGGCTTTTGTCCTGAACCTAGTAATAATCAAAATTATGTAATTAGCTATACGCCACGGGTACCACAATTAACAACAATTGAAGCGGTAGTTTCATCCAGTTGTGATCCGGCAAAAGTGCAGACCAGTATCCAATATCTTGATGGTCTGGGCAGACCTTTACAAAACGTTCAGATTAGAGGAAGTGCGGCTGCGGATAAAGACATTGTATCTCCTATAAACTATGATGCCTTAGGGCGGGAATCTTTGAAATACTTGCCTTACGCAAGTACAACCAGTAATGGAAGTTATAAGCCGGATGCATTAACTAAAGTGGTTGCTTATTATGCAGCAAAACCTGAAGGTCAGGAATCTGCGTTCAGTACTCCGTATGCCGAAACCCGTTTTGAAGCATCGCCTTTAAACCGTGTTTTAGAACAAGGAGCTCCGGGTACGGCCTGGCAGATTGGGGCAAACAATACGGGACATACTTTGAAAATAACCTATGGGACAAATCTAAGCAATAATGTCAAATTGTGGGTGGTTAACGGTTCAGGAGCAACGGCAACATATTACGAGGCCAATACTTTGTATAAAACTACGAGTAAAGATGAAAACTGGAAAGTCGTTGACATTAAAGCCGGAACTGTAGATGAATATAAAGATCTGGAAGGCCAGATAGTTTTAAAACGGGTATGGGAAACAGATGTGAAATGCTTGAGTACTTATTATCTATATGATGATTTTGGCAACCTTCGTTATGTATTGCCGCCTGCTGTGAATGAGGGTACAGATCGGTTGAGTGGAGCGCTAAATAGTTTTACTGAAGAGGATATTGAGTTCAAAAATTTCATGTATGGTTATCATTATGACGATAGGAATAGGTTGGTAGAAAAGAAGATCCCTGGAAAAGATTGGGAGTTTATCGTCTACAATGCACTTGATCAGGTTATCCTTACACAGGATTGGAAACAGAGGATGGCTGGGAAATGGTTATCGACTAAATATGATGCTCTTGGTCGGGTCATTTTAACGGGATTATACGATGATGGTAGGACCAGGCCTTTGGTTCAAGCCGCTGTTGATGATTTGACATTGGTTAATCCCGATTATTGCTGGTCGGAAGAGAAATCGGGATCAGGTATAGGTTACACCAGTAATGTATTTCCACAAAGCATCAGTTATTATCATAGTTTGAATTATTATGGTGATTATAGTTTTCCAGGGAATGTGTTTGGACAACCTAATGCTACCTTGGGGCAGGCGCAAGCTTCAGGTACTAAAGGATTGCTTACAGCTAGTAGTACTACGGTATTGGGGACTGGGAATATGTTGTTAACGGTTAATTATTACGATGCGGAAGGACGTCTAATTCAAAGTAAAGCCGAGCATTATAAAAATAATACCGCTGAAGCGAATAATTATGATCAACTGAGCAATGTATATGGTTTTACTGGGGAGTTGAAAGAAAGTACGCGTAGACATTTTAATAACAATACCGAAGCCTTATATGTTTACAACAAATATCAGTATGACCATATGGGACGTAAACTGAGTACTGAGCAGAAGACGGCTACTAATTTGTCTGCTGGCGAAGCTCTTTCCTTTGTAAAGTTATCTGCTGATAGCTATAATGAGGTCGGGCTGTTGAAGCAAATTGGATTGCATAACAGTTTGCAGCATACTAATCTTTATTACAATGCTCGTGGTTGGTTAAGTAAGCGTGAATCAGATGAGTTTAGTTTACAGCTTAAATATGAGGATGGAACCGAACCTCAATACAATGGGAATATTGCCAATCAGGGTTGGGGTGCTGGTAGTATTTATGCCAATTTGTTTACTTATCAGTATGACAAATTAAATCGACTGGAGAACGGAACGGGAGCAGGAATGACTGAAGTTTTGACTTATGATGTGATGGGTAATATCAAAAGCCTTAATCGGGATGCAGCTGGAGCAAATACTTACCATTACATCGGAAACCAACTTAATAGTGTAGATAATATGACAGGTACTTATGTCCATAATGAGAATGGGAATGCGACTTACGATGGTCGGACTCAAGCTACAATTGATTATAATTATCTGAATCTTCCCTCAACAGTGAGCCTGCCTGGTTCAAGCCTTACCTATCTGTACGATGCTAGTGGTAGGAAATTGCGTAAGATCAGCAGCTTTGCCGGAACGGTTGATTATATTGACGGCATTCACTATAAACCAGATGGGAGTATAGATTTTGTGCTGACTGAGGTTGGGCTGGCGCGTCGCAATGGAACGGATTACAATTATGAGTATACCTTAGCTGACCACTTAGGAAATGCACGTTATAGTTTTGATATCAGTGGGGGAGGAGTACGAAGAGTACAGCAACAAGATTATTATCCGTTTGGGATGATAAAAGAAAGTGGAAAATATTTATTTGGTGAAAAAAATAAATATCTTTATAACGGCAAGGAGTTGCAAGAAGAGCTGGATGGGCAGTTAGATTACGGGGCACGCTTCTATGACCCGGTAATAGGCCGCTGGACTACTGTAGACCCAAGTGCTGATGAAGCAGATCAGGAATCCTTTTCGCCTTATAGTTATGTTTTTAATAACCCTGTTAAAAACACAGACCCTGATGGCCGGATACCGAATATAGACCCACCAAGTGCAAAAACAGTAATAAAAGGTGCTGCAATTACTACAGGAGGAGTAGCGGGAGGGATTTTCGCGGCATCTTTAGCTACAGGGGGAATTGTTGCAGCAGGAGGAACTGCTACTATTGTTGGAGCTCCTG
>NZ_SWDX01000020.1:0-27083 GCF_005144565.1 Pedobacter hiemivivus | reverse complement strand
ACTTAAACATACGGATGGGACTCTCCGCAGTACGTCCATTGGTGTGGCAGTACTTCTCGAGCAGTTCATCATAAATGAAACTGAAGTCTATTAGATCGTTGATCTTTCGAAGTAAATTGTCTTTGGGAATGATCAAATCATACAATCCTGAGTAGGCACTGAATTGAATCTTTTGTTGATGAGCTAACATTGGGCACCTTTTAAAACCTACTTTTAAGGTACAAAAAAAGAGCAGATAACCATAGTTCTTCTGCTCTTTTTGGACTCCAAATATTTAAAAGGACTTTTTCAGTGCCCTCCAAAAACTTACAGGCTTTTTTAGTACAAGGAGTAAAACTAGCTCATTTTTAATTTCTTTTGGATATCGTGCACATAACCTTTAAATTTTTTATCGGTATCAATAAGATCCTCTACCGTTTGACAAGCATAAATTACTGTCGAGTGGTCTCTTCCACCAAAAAAAGCTCCGATTGTTTTTAGGGATGACTTGGTATGGCTTTTCGAAAGGTACATCGAAATCTGACGTGCCTGAACAATTTCCCGCTTACGCGTTTGAGATTTAACCATATCCACCGGTACTTCAAAATATTCACATACCAACTTCTGAATGTACTCCATAGAAATCTCTTTTGAAGTATTCTTGATAAAATTCTTTAACATCTGCTTAGCCAATGCCAGGTCTATATCCTTTTTGTTTAATGTTGATTGCGCAAGTAAAGACACCATAGCACCTTCAAGTTCACGAACATTGTTATCTATATTATGTGCAACATATTCTACTACTTCGGCAGGCAATTCAATTCCATCTGCATACATCTTCTTACGAAGAATAGCAATACGGGTCTCCAGATCCGGCACTTGCAAATCAGCTGAAAGCCCCCATTTAAACCTGCTTAACAATCGCTCTTCTAATCCAGCTAAATCCTTTGGCGCTTTATCAGAAGACAAAATAACCTGCTTGCCTGATTGGTGCAAGTGATTAAAAATATGGAAAAATATATCTTGTGTTTTCTCTTTACCTGCAAAATTATGCACATCATCCATAATGATCACATCCATGGCCTGATAAAAATTAACAAAATCGTTGATGGTATTATTTTTTAACGAGTCTACAAACTGTTGGCAAAACTTCTCGCAAGAAACATAAATCACCAACTTATCCGGCATATTGCGTTTAATCTCATTACCAATAGCTTGCGCAAGATGCGTTTTGCCCAAGCCTACCCCACCATAAATCATCAAAGGGTTAAATGACGTACCTCCTGGTTTTGCAGCCACTGCGTAACCCGCAGAGCGCGCCAGACGATTACAATCTCCCTCTATATAATTTTCAAAAGTATAATTGGAATTCAACTGAGGATCTACGTTCAATTTTTTTAAGCCTGGTATAATGAAAGGATTTTTAATATCCTTATTTATCGATACCGGGATCGGCATAGATTGCCTTTTAGCTTCGGCACCATTTCCATTGCTTGGCATGTTAGTCGTATAAGGAGATCCACTATTAGAAGATTTATCTACAACAATATTATACTCTAGTCTCCCCTCATCTCCCAACTGCTTCTTAACCGTTTTTCTGAGCAGTCCAACATAATGCTCTTCCAACCATTCATAGAAGAATAAACTTGGTACTTGTATCGTCAAAACTTTGCCCTCCAACTTCAATGCAGATATTGGCTCGAACCAAGTTTTAAAACTTTGGGTCGGAATATTATCTTTTATGATTTGGAGACAGTCCTTCCATACTTCTGTACAAGTTTTTTCCATTGTCATGCTATAATTTCTTGGTTTACAACGACGATAAGAGCATATAAGGTGAGCTCGTTCGTGAGATCGAATATTCAAAAAATTATCAACAAAAAAAACTTAATTTTCATTTATTTGGTAAGTGCTTATAAAGCAAACTCATACCATAGTTAACCTCAATTTTTTATGTGGATAACTATTTATTAACATAAGAATCAGTATTCTCCGAAAACATTACGCATCACATCAGCTATTTCCCCAAGTGTAGCATAGGCTTCAACTGCCGCCAGAATAAATGGCATGAGATTGTCAGTACTTTTAGCAGCATTGGATAAGTCATTTAGTGCTTTTTCCACAACGTTACTATCCCGCTCAGCTTTAAGTTTATTTAACTTTTCCGTCTGGATAGTCCGAATGGATTCATCAATAGTAAATACATCATTTATACCTTCCTTTTCCTGAGTAAATTTGTTTACACCTACAATAATCCTACTGGCCTTTTCAACTTCAACTTGATATTGATAAGCGGCATCAGCAATTTCATTTTGAATATAACCATTTTCGATCGCATTAACAGATCCACCCATGGCATCGATCTTATCAATATACAAATGAGCAGCGGCTTCTATTTCATCAGTAAGGGCTTCCACAAAATATGATCCAGCCAAAGGATCTACTGTATCCGTCACACCACTTTCAAAGGCTATGACCTGTTGTGTCCGCAAAGCGATTTTTGCAGCAGCCTCGGTAGGCAAAGAAAGTGCTTCATCATAACCATTGGTATGCAGAGATTGAGTTCCGCCTAGTACTGCAGCCATTGCCTGATTGGTCACCCTTATGACATTATTAAGTGGCTGTTGAGCTGTCAACGTTGACCCGCCTGTTTGTGTATGAAAACGGAGCATCTGTGCCTTTTCATCCGTAGCCCCAAGATCTTTTGTAATCTTTGCCCACATTCTTCTGGCTGCGCGAAATTTTGCGATCTCCTCAAAAAAGTTGTTGTGACAATTAAAGAAGAAGGATAAGCGCTTGGCAAAAACATTGATATCTAATCCTTTTTCAAGAGCCGCATTCAAATATGCTTTTCCATTTGCCAGCGTGAAGGCCAATTCCTGCACAGCTGTTGAGCCAGCTTCTCTGATGTGATAACCGGAAATAGAAATCGTATTCCATTTCGGCACCTCTTTACTACAATATTCAAAAATATCGGTAATGATCCGCATAGATGCTTTAGGTGGATAGATATAAGTCCCCCTTGCCGCATACTCTTTTAAAATATCATTTTGGATCGTACCAGAAATTTGTCTGATATCAGCACCTTGCTTTTTAGCCAGAGCAATATACATCGCCAACAAAATGGAAGCGGTAGCATTAATCGTCATCGATGTAGTGATCTTCTCCAGCTCAATACCATCAAACAATATTTCAATATCTTTTAATGAATCGATGGCCACACCAACTTTCCCTACCTCCCCTTCTGACATTTCATGATCTGAATCATAACCGATTTGAGTAGGTAGATCGAAAGCTACCGAAAGTCCCATCGTTCCTTGCTTTAACAAGTAGTGGTAACGCTTATTTGACTCTTCGGCGGTAGAGAAACCAGCATACTGTCGCATGGTCCATAACCGACCTCTATACATATCTTTCTGAATACCTCTTGTATACGGAAACTCACCGGGCGCTTCAATCTGAGCACTAGGTTTAGTGTATACCTCTTTTATTTCTATACCTGATGTAGTGGTAAACTTTTTATTGCTCATAACTAAAACAACTGATGAATATCTTTCTTAATCAAATCTAATGTCAAATCATAGGGGTTATTTTCAATACCCGCCATATGCTGTAAAACCTTTCTACTCAAATCAACACCTGGAGCATCTGCAGGCAGACTTTTAGCGCCATTATTCACCATAGCGATGGTATCGTCCTTTAGCTTCTTTACTACATCCCAGGTAGGTGTACTGATGTACAGCTGCTGAGTGATGTTATGTTGATACTCTGATTTAATTTCGTTTAATACCATCACCTGAAGCTCAGCAAGTGTTAACCCTTGTTGATGCAGTCTGATAAAAAGGTTAGCAGGATTTATACGCTCTATAAAAATAGTTAAACGCTCATAGGCTTGTAAGCGCAACGACAATAATGGGTTATCTTTTTCCTGTTTTTGATCAGAAAATTTCAATCTAAAATAGGTCCTGATGTCATCCTTTATTAAATAGTACCCAGCCGAAACCGTAGCCACCCCTCCAATTACCAATACTGCTGCTTCGGTTATAAATTTCTGCAAGTCCATTCTATTTTGTTTAAATACCGTAATAATTAGTCGTAGTACCGACAAAAATGTGCATTTTGATTTATATTTGCCCTATTAATACATTTTTAACGGTTGATAAATAACATGAGTAATACAGTAGATACCGCATTCGCCCCTGTAACATTTACAGAAACAGCTGTAAAAGAGCTTTTTAAACTAAAAGACCAACAAGAAATCGCCGAAGATTTTGGCTTACGTGTAGGCGTTGAAGGTGGTGGCTGTTCTGGAATGAATTACGTTTTGGGTTTTGATCAGAAAAAGGACGGCGATCAAGAGTTTATTATTGATGGCATAAAAGTTTTCATGCATAAAGCACATCAAATGTACCTGATGGGAATGCAGGTTGACTGGCAGGATGGCTTAAATTCGAGAGGATTTACTTTTAGCAATCCAAATGCAGCAAGCACTTGCGGTTGTGGAACCAGCTTTTCAGTATAAAAGAGATTATCATTTGTAACATTATAGTAAGTCCTGTTGTCTTAACAACAGGACTTTTATTTTAGCACCTAAATCTATCTGCCTGTAATGACCTATACTGAGAACGTAAAATTAGCCCTGCAATCCATTACTGGCAACCGGTTGCGTACCATGCTTACCGCATTGATCATTGCAATTGGGTTATCTGCCTTGGTAGGTATTTTAACGACACTTGATGCCGTTAAAAAAAGTATGACAGAAGCTTTTTCCAGTATGGGTGCAAATTCATTCAACATTAGAAACCGTGGTACAGGTATCAGGATTGGCGGCTCTGGACAAAGACAAAAGCCTTTTAAATCTATCAGATATGAAGATGCTTTAGCCTTTAAAGAACGGCTAAATACCCCTGCAAAAGTAGCCATAAGTGTTGTAGCAACCAGAGGTGCCACAGTTAAGTATGATACTGAAAAAACAAATCCAAACATCAGCATCCAGGGTATAGATGAGCATGGTCTCGGTTCGCAAGGCCTGGAATTAGCCTTGGGTCGAAATTTCAATCTGGCAGAAGTTCAATCTGGAAACAACATTTGTATTATTGGAAGCGAGGTCAGCGAGAAGCTATTCAAAAATCAGGATCCACTGGATAAAATTATTAATGTAGGCAATAGTCGATTAAAAGTAATTGGCGTACTCGTATCCAAAGGTCAAAGCATGGGTTTTAGTGGTGATCGTGCTGTATATGTCCCTTTATTAAAAGCGAAACTGATCAACTCCACCTCAAATCCTTCTTATACCATAACCGTTATCGTTCCAAGCAATGATATTATGGATAATGTCATTGGAGAAGCAACCGCCGTATTTAGGAATATCAGAAAAATAAGGGTGACAGATCCTAACAATTTCGAGATAACCAAAAGCGACGCCATGGCACAAACCCTATTTGAAAACCTACGGTACATTGTCTGGGGAGGTATAGCTATTGGCGTAATTACCTTAATGGGCGCTTCAATTGGGCTGATGAATATCATGTTAGTCTCCGTTACGGAAAGAACCAGGGAAATTGGCATCAGAAAGGCAATTGGTGCAAATCCAGCCGTTATAAGGAAACAGTTTCTGATAGAGGCCGTAATCATTTGTCTAATGGGTGGAGCTTTTGGGATATTCCTGGGCATAGCCATCGGAAACCTGATCTCTCTGGGGATGGGTGGCTCATTCATTATTCCATGGGAATGGATTTTTGGAGGTTTTGCTGTATGTGTTTTAGTAGGTATAGTTTCGGGATATTATCCCGCAAAAAAAGCCTCTAAACTGGATCCAGTAGAGGCTTTAAGATATGAATAGGTTATTATCGTCCCTGATATTGAGTATCGTAATAAGCTTGGTAGTTCCCTGAAGTAACATTACTCAGCCACTCTTCGTTTTCCAGGTACCAATCTACAGTTTTTTCCAATCCTTCTTCAAACTGTAAACTCGGCACCCAGTCCAGGTTGTTTTGCAGCTTACTTGAATCTATTGCATAACGCAAATCGTGTCCTGCCCTATCCGTTACAAAAGTGATCAGCTTGGCTGACTCCCCTGGTTCACGATTTAGCTTTTGATCCATAATATTGCAAAGCAAATGGATCAAATCAATGTTCTTCCATTCGTTATGCCCGCCAATATTATAGGTTTCCCCTGTTTTAGCCTGATGAAAAATCACATCAATAGCCCTGGCATGGTCTTCCACCCAAAGCCAATCACGCACATTCTCCCCTTTTCCATAAACAGGTACAGGTTGACCATTTTTTATATTATTAATAGCTAATGGGATTAATTTCTCCGGAAAATGGTGAGAACCATAATTATTTGAACAATTAGAAATTACTATATCCAAACCGTAGGTATCATGATAAGCCCTAACAAAGTGATCGGATGAAGCTTTAGAAGCCGAGTATGGACTATGCGGATCGTAAGCCGTTGTTTCAGTAAACATACCTGTATCGCCTAACGCACCATAAACCTCATCGGTAGAAACATGATAAAACCGTTTCGCTGAATAATCTTCTTTCCAAAACTCTCTTGCTGCATTCAATAAATTTACAGTACCAATCACATTCGTCATTACAAACGCCGTAGGATCCGCGATCGACCTATCGACATGAGATTCAGCAGCCAAATGGATCACTGCATCGAATTGTTCTTTCTGAAATAAGTTATTGATTTCAACTGCATCAGTGATATCGGCTTTAACAAACCTATAATTAGATTTATCTTCCACATCAGTTAAGTTCGCCAAATTACCTGCGTAGGTTAATTTGTCAAGATTTACAATTTCATACTGTGGATAATTGTTTACAAATCTTCGTACCACATGAGATCCGATAAAACCTGCACCACCTGTTACTAATATTTTTTTCATTGAAATTATGTAGCTTTCTATAAGTTATTGTTATAATTCTGTTGGCAAGCCCAGCGTTTTTGCAATTGCTGCCGTTTTATTGGTGTAAATTTTATCTAACAAAATATTCAAAGATGCTTTAAGGTCAAACTGTAGATCCTCATGCATTTTATCGTATTTATTTAAAACTGAAAGTGCTGTTTTTACAAAATAAATAACCAGCTTCTCATTAAATTTATAAAGGGCAGAAAAAACATTTTCATCAAATTCGATGGGTACCTGATTTAGCAAATGAATCCTAAGTTCCATTTCACTATTTAAATCCTTTGTCACTTTAAAATGATGATTAATGCTGCCATTTAATTTACGCATTTTCAATAAGGTCTCCTTCGAGTTCAACCTTCTGGAAGCCATCAAGTCAGCAATACCATCATCAATGTCAGACATGATTTGTTCCTGCCTACGTACCAGATCGTGCTCGTCTTCAAGCAATTTAAAATGAAGATGTTCAGTTAAAACCTTGTCCTTAGCAATTAACCTGAGCAGTAGCTTATCCTTTTCCTTTTCAGGAAGAGACTTGATCTCCAGTTTCAGCTCCTTATGCTCACTTAATAACATTTAAAAAGGATTATCCTGTAAATATTTTTCCCATTTCCAGGCAGACGACATCATCTCTTTCAAGTCTAATTCAGCTTTCCAGCCCAGCTCTTTTGTAGATTTTGTTACATCGCCCCAAACTTTTTCAATATCGCCTTCTCTTCTTGGGCCAATTGTATAGTTTAGTTTTACGCCAGTAGAGGATTCAAATGCATCAATGATCTGCAATACAGACGAACCTTTTCCGGTACCTAGATTAAACACCTCATAATTAGTGCTGGCCTTATTGCTTTCTAGCCGTTTAATTGCCGCAACATGTGCTTTTGCTAAATCCACCACGTGAATATAGTCCCTTATTGCACTGCCATCAGGAGTATCATAATCATTACCGTAGACAGTGATTGGTCCACGTTTACCGATTGCAGATTGCGTTATAAAAGGAACCAGGTTTTGAGGAACACCAATTGGCAATTCACCAATCAAAGCAGTATGGTGCGCACCTACAGGATTAAAATAACGTAAAGACGTTACTTTTAATTGAGGAGTCACTGCACAAGTTTCCTGCAAAATCTCTTCCGCAATCTGTTTAGTATTACCATAAGGTGATTCTGCCTTTTTAGTTGGGGCATCTTCAGTTACTGGCAAAACATCCGGCTGCCCGTATACAGTACACGACGATGAAAAAACCAAATTCACCTTACTGTCAAATGCGTTGATCAGATTGATCAGCGAATAAAAGTTATTTCTGTAATACTTTAACGGCTGCTGTACAGACTCACCTACAGCTTTAAATGCTGCAAAATGAATTACCCCAGCAATATCGTTGTGCTGTAAAACAAAGTTCTTTACTTTAGCCTCATCGCATAAATCCAATTCTACAAGTTCAGGTTTAACTCCTATAATTGCTTCTATTTGCTGAAGTATTTTCGGGTTAGAATTGGAAAAATCATCAACAATAATAACTTCATAGCCTGCATTGTGTAGTTCTACTACAGTATGTGAGCCAATAAAACCGGTTCCTCCGGTTACTAATATTTTAGACATTGTTTAATTAACGGTTATATCCTGTAAAATCTTTATGGTCTTTATTTATTAAAGCTTCTTGCGGCAGTGATTTAAAATACTCGTAAGTTATTTTCAACCCTTCTGCTCTACTTACTTTTGGCTCCCAACCCAAGATAGTTCTTGCTTTGGTAATATCCGGACGTCTTTGTTTCGGATCATCAACAGGCAAATCTCTAAGTACTAGCTTCTGATGTGTTCCCGTCAACTTGATAATTTCCTCACCAAATTGCTTAATGGTAATCTCATCAGGATTACCAATATTAACTGGCATCGCATAATCACTTAACAACAACCTATAAATACCTTCGATCAAATCATCTACGTAGCAGAATGAACGCGTCTGAGAACCATCACCAAATACAGTAAGATCCTCACCACGCAATGCCTGACCAATAAACGCTGGCAATACCCTTCCGTCATTTAAGCGCATTCTTGGTCCATAAGTATTAAAGATCCTTACAATTCTGGTTTCTAAACCATGAAAAGTATGGTAAGCCATTGTCATTGCTTCCTGAAAGCGCTTTGCTTCATCATAAACACCTCTTGGTCCTACCGGATTTACATTACCCCAATACTCTTCTGGTTGTGGGTTAACACTCGGATCACCATAAACTTCTGAAGTAGAGGCGATCAGCATCCTGGCTTTTTTGTTTTTTGCAAGACCGAGTAGATTATGGGTTCCCAAAGATCCAACTTTCAAAGTCTGGATAGGGATTTTCAAATAATCAATTGGACTTGCCGGAGAAGCAAAATGGAGGATATAATCTAAGTCACCTGATACATGTACAAATTTTGAAACATCATGATGCGCGAATTCAAAATTTTCCAATCCAAACAAATGTTCAATATTTTGGAGGTCCCCAGTGATCAGGTTATCCATCCCTATAACATGGTATCCTTCCTTGATAAACCTGTCGCACAAATGCGAACCTAAAAAGCCGGCTGCACCGGTTATTAAAACTCTTTTACGTTTCATTAATTTATAAGCTTACGGCCAACACTGTTATAATAATATCCAAGCTCTATCATCTTTTCCAAATCATATAAATTACGTCCATCAAAAATAACCTTATTGCTCAGACTTTTTTCCATCAATTCAAAATCTGGATTTCTAAATACAGACCACTCCGTAGCAATCAATAAAGCATCCGCATTTAGTAAAGCATCATATTGATTTTGAGAATAGGTTATTTTGTCCCCTAAAATGGCCTTCACATTATTCATTCCCTCAGGGTCAAATGCAGTAACCGTTGCACCATGCTTAATCAATTCATCAATAATATACAAAGAAGGAGCTTCACGAACATCATCAGTTTCGGGCTTGAAGGCCAATCCCCACAAAGCGAAATGCTTACCTTTTAAATCATTTTTATAATACTTTAACAGCTTGTCAACCAATATCGTTTTTTGCTTTTCATTCACCTGCATTACAGATTTCAAGATCTGGAAATCATAGTCATACTCATCTGCAGATTTTGCCAAGGCTTGTACATCTTTAGGAAAACAGCTACCACCATAGCCAATACCAGGGAATAAAAAGCGCTTCCCAATCCGTGCATCAGATCCTATCCCTTTACGAACAGCATCCACATCCGCACCCACAAGCTCACACAAATTAGCTACCTCATTCATAAAGGTAATTTTGGTGGCCAGAAAAGAATTTGCTGCATATTTTGTCAATTCAGAAGAACGCTCATCCATAAACAAAATTGGATTCCCCTGTCTAACATAAGGACCATACAACTCTAACATTAGTTTTTGTGCTTTCTCACTCCTGGTTCCGATCACTACCCGATCAGGCTTCATAAAATCTTCTACAGCAACACCTTCACGCAAAAACTCAGGATTAGAAACCACATCGATTTCTATAGCTGTATTTTCAGCAAAAACAGCCTGAACCTTATCCGCCGTCCCTACAGGAACCGTAGATTTATTTACGATAACTTTATAATTGGTAACCAGCTTGGCAATATCTTTCGCCGCACCTAAAATATAGGACAGATCAGCGGCGCCATCTCCACCCGGGGGTGTTGGCAAGGCCATAAATATAATCTGAGCATCTTTAATTGCATGAGCAAGATCGGTGGTAAAAGTTAAACGACCTTGTGCAATATTTCTGTGGAATAAAACATCTAAACCAGGCTCATAAATAGGAACTACCCCGGCTTGCATTTGCGCTACTTTAGCTTCGTTGATATCTACACAAATTACATTATTTCCTGTTTCTGATAAGCAAGTTCCTGTTACTAACCCAACATATCCGGTTCCGATAACCGCTATTTTCATATATTAATCCCGTTTTAATTATATTAAAGTATCTTCGGCTAAGATAATAAATAAACACACAAAATGCTTTGGCTTTATAACATTGCAATTCAACTTTACGGCTTAATAATCAGGTTATTCTCTCCTTTTAATTCCAAAGCTTCATTTTTTTTAAAGGGTAGACGAAATATCTTCGCCAAAATTGAAAAAAAAATAGATTCAACTGTCCCACATATATGGTTTCACTTTGCTTCTTTAGGTGAATTTGAACAAGGTAGACCAGTATTGGAGAAATTAAAAGAACAATACCCGAATAAAAAAATAATCGTCACCTTCTTCTCTCCTTCTGGTTATGAAATCAGGAAAAACTATGCATTAGCCGAAGCAGTTTTTTATCTACCACTGGATACAGCAGCAAATGCGGAGCGATTGATCACAGCCTTTAATCCTGAACTTGCCATTTTCACCAAATACGAATACTGGTATCATTACTTTAAAGCGCTACACCATAAAAACATTCCCTTATTAATCATTTCAGGCATTTTCAGACCTAACCAAATCTTTTTTAAGTCGTACGGTTCCTTTCATCGAAAAATGCTGAGCTATGTGAGCCAGTTCTTTGTGCAAAATGAAGAAAGCATTCAGTTGCTAAAAACGATAAATATTCAAAATGCTACACTAAGTGGAGATACAAGATTTGACAGGGTCGCCGAAAATGCATCCACACCCAAGAAACTAAGTCTAATTGAAAAATTCTGTGGAAATGCACCTGTATTTATTGCCGGCAGTACCTGGCCTGAGGACGAACGACTGATTGCCTTATTATGTACTTCAAATCCAGAATGGAAATTCATCGTTGCACCTCATGAAATCGGTGTGCATCACATTAATGAAATAGAGGGTTTGTTTCCTCAAGCGATCAAATATTCGACATTTGCTACCGATGAGACATCCGCCGAGCATCAAATACTGATTATAGATAATATTGGAATGTTATCTTCACTTTATGCCTACGGCAATATTGCCTATATCGGTGGAGGCTTTGGCGCTGGCATCCACAATACTTTAGAAGCAGCGGCATTTGGCATACCTGTTATTTTTGGACCAAAATACGAGAAGTTCCAGGAAGCAAAAGACCTGATTAAGATCGGAGCTGCAAAAAGCATCCAAAACATCAATGAGCTTAACGCAGCTTTTACTACCCTAACTAGTACTGGAAATGAAGGTGACATCGCAAAGAATTACGTGACTTCAAAAACAGGATCTACAGACCAGATCCTGCAATATTTAAGTCAATATCTTAAGCCTTAGCCATTTCAACTAATGCCTGTATAAACTTCGGATTATCATTTAAGCTTTCAACAAGCTGTACATGTTCTCCACCAAGAGCCTTAAACTCTTCGTGGTATTCAACCGTAATTTCATAAAGGGTTTCCAAACAATCGGCAACAAAAGCAGGACTAAAAACCAATAGTCGCTTTTTACCTTCAGCGGCAAGCTTTTTCAACACGTCAGTCGTGTAAGGCTGCACCCAAGGTTCTTTTCCTAAGCGCGACTGGAAGCAAACGGTATAATCTTCTTTGGCAATATTCAATTTTTGAGCAATCAATCTCGCCGTATCATGCCCCTGGGCCGAATAGCAAAACTTATTGGTATCACTTAGGGTATCACAGCAATTGTCTTTTTTCAAACAATGCTTCCCAGTATGGTCACATTTCAACAATTGACGCTCTGGTAAGCCATGAAAGCTAAACAAAACATGATCAAAAGTTTCTGGCTTATACTTTCTCGCATTTTCAGCAAAAGTTTCCAACATCAATTCATTATCATGAAAAGAGCTTACAAAACTTACTGGAGGAATAGTAGCCCATTTGCTGACCAATTCCATCACCAACTGGATTACTGAACCGCTACTGGCAGATGCATATTGAGGAAACAACGGAATTACTTTAATACTTTCAACGAGGCCAGCCTTCATCTTTTCCAAAGCGGACAAAATAGATGGATTTTGATAACGCATGGCCAGCTCTACATGATAATCATCACCGAGCTGTTCTTGTACTAAAGCGGCTTGTATTTTACTAAAATACAATAAGGGCGAGCCATTTTCATCCCAAATCTCTTTGTAAAGTTTTGAAGTTTTCGGACTACGAAAAGGAACAATAATACCTTTAACCAATAAGGTACGGTTAAAAACATTAACATCGATCACACGCTCATCCATCAGAAACTGATCTAGATATTTACGTACATCACCAACTTCCGGACTATCCGGAGTTCCTAAATTCACTAACAGTACACCCTTTTTTCCCATAATTATCCCCAAAATTAACTATTCAAACCGTTTTTCTGTTTTATCATTTACCCGAAAAGGAATAATTACTTTTTAATGATGAAGGAGAAAGGCTTTCACCTCTTCCATAAGCCACATTGGTGTTGATGTTGCTCCGCAAATCCCTACTTTATCATTGGGAGCGAACCAACTCAGATCAATTTCCGAAACATTGGATATGAAATAAGAGTTGTCGTTATATTTTTTACATACATCGTACAGAACCTTTCCATTAGAAGACTTTTTGCCAGACACAAACAAAATTTTATCATAGTTTGCTACAAATTTCTCCAGATCGCCATAACGGTTAGATACTTGTCTACAAATGGTATCATTCGCTTTAACATCATATCCACGATTGATCAGCTCATCCTTAATTGCATAAAATTTATCAGTACTCTTTGTGGTTTGACTGTACAAGGTAAACTTAGCTGGTAATTCGACCTTGTCCAACTCAGCAATATCCTGGAATACGATAGCCTTACCATCGGTTTGCCCTTGTAAACCGATCACTTCCGCATGACCATGCTTTCCGAATATCAGAATCTGCTCCTCATCATCGTACGAATTCTTGATTCTATTCTGCAATTTCAATACAACTGGACAAGAAGCGTCGATCAAGGTCAATTCATTTTTCAGCGCAAGTTCATAAGTAGATGGCGCCTCTCCGTGTGCGCGAATCAATACCTTTTCTTTATGCAAACCCTGTAACTGTTCATGATCTATAATGCGAAGTCCTTTATCAGTCAATCGCTTCACCTCCTCGTCATTGTGAACAATATCTCCTAAACAATAAAGATAATCTTCATTGTCCAATATATCTTCAGCCATATCAATAGCGTAAACTACTCCGAAGCAAAAGCCCGATGCCTTATCTATTGTTACCGCTAAATTGTATTCCATGGATATCATTTTTTTGAGATAATACAAAATTACGCAAAATCTGCTTGATTTTTCTATTTCTTAGGTTTAATTGACAAGGCAATATGCCCCCAAATCCCCCTAAGCATCAATCCAAACAACATGATCATCTGCAGGGGGTGCAACAAGACCTGCAACAAAGGATTCTGAGCAGTCAAAAAAGCGATCATCACCCTTGATAAAAAGATCAAGCCGATTGGAAGAATTATAAGTGCCGGATTAAAATCAAACGAAACGATAACAGGGCCAACGATAACTAATGTTAAGTACATCAGCGCCGCTAAATTGTTATTCGAGAAATTCATCAACAACCGCATCGAAAAGCTAGCCGTATCTTTTACATCAACAGTGTTGTATACAAATTTATTAGCCAGTAAAACCTCAGCTTTTAGCCGTTGTTGCTTTGCCAATTTTATTATTTCCGTTGCCTCCAAAGCTTTAGGGTGTAATTTTTCATGCCATTTATACTGTTTATATATTGTTGCATCAAAAAACAAACAATCATTACTACCTGCGGTAAATGCCGAAAAACTGCTTAACCTAACCAATCGTAGCGGAAGTAGATTCAACAACAAGAAATCATTTAATGGATAAATGCAATTCGCAATAAAGCCTGAAGCCTTAAAAGTGGGAATTAAGCTCAAAACAGCCAGGTTAAATACTTTCATCCGGTACATTAGGTTATTAATTAAACCAAAATGGACGGTAGTACTCGGGGATAAGAACAAAAGATATTTCCCTGTGGTTTGATTCACAAGTTCAGAGATACTTTCCAAGTGTTGAACAAAAACTTCGGTATGTTCATAGTCCTGCTCAGCAATTGAAGTCAGCAGGTTTTCTACATCCTGTTTAACCGTTGAAGTTAAAACAATGATCGAAACCTTTTCTGAAAAATGCTTACTATAATACCCAAGCTTTGGGTTAGACAAGAAGTTAAATAAAGTAACGCAAAACCTTAGTACAAGAAAAACCAGGACTGCATACACAAATAATATCATACTGCATCTCCTGTTTCTAAAAGTAATTAGCTCAAATAAACCCGATCTTCCTCACCCTCAACATCCATAACCACATCAACATGTTCTTTTAGAACTGTTGCCATTTTCAGACCTACATAATCGGTAGCTATAGGAAATATTTTATGGCTCCTATCTACCAATACTACCGTTCTGATTTTTTTATGCGGCGTATTTAAAAACACGCCTAAGCCATAGGCAAGGGTTTTACCACTATTCAATACATCATCAACAAGAATGATCACCTTATTTTTCCAATGAGATTCATCCAGGTCAGTATTGGCAACCAACTTGCTATTTTTCCTGTCAAGGTCAATCTTTAGCATGGTAATCTTCAAATCAGAGATTTTAGACAATACCTTTTTCAATCTCAGTGCCAGTTTATAGCCTCTGTCCCAGATCCCGGCCAGCACAATTTCCTTTTCAGTAAGGTTATCTTCCAATATCTGATAAGCAATCCGGTTTATTTTCTGTTGTATCTGCTTTTTATCTAGAATGAGTAATTGAGATCCTGCCATTTTTTCCCTTATTTTATGCTACAAAAAGAACGATTTTAAGGTTCATATTCAAATATTTAAAAATATTTTCTAAACCATGAAACCTTTCTGCTTTAGCGTTGTCTAATTAGTAGTTTTTAGTAATCCTTATCCATGTTTGCCCGGATAGGGATTTCTTTTGTAAGCCAAATGCTTAGCCCTTGTTTTTGTAAGGATAGTAAATAAAATTGGCACCTTCAGGCACAATCACAAATACACACATAAAATCTTCAGGTTTCTTATAGCTTCTCAAAAACAAAGCTTTTTTCTCAGGCGTAATGATTCCTTTCTCTACAAACTCCTCAAAAGTTGAGGCCTGTATGGTCCAATCTGTACTTAATTCCTTCCTATCCAAAATTACCTCTCCTATACTTACCGTATGCTGATGCGCAATAAAGATAGGATTGGCAGAAATCCCTTCGACGATAATTTCTATTGCTACTTCCTTCAAAGCTTCTGCATATAAGTCCAGATCTTTCTCCAGACTTACCAACGGACTTTTCTTCTGTTCTTCTTTGCCGCCCTCAGGCTGTTGTGGCATTAATTCTTCAATATCCATCTTTAAAAATTGCTTAGGCTAATTCCCCTCTAAATTTTAACAATACTACGTTCTCTACATGTTGGGTATGCGGAAACATATCAACGGGTTTAATCCGTACAACTTCATATTTTTCTTTCAGCAAACTCAGGTCGCGTGCTTGCGTAGCCGCATTACAGCTTACATAAACAATTTTATCAGCTTCCATTTCTAACAAGCGCTCAACTACATCAGCATGCATTCCAGCCCTTGGAGGATCTGTGATCACCACATCAGGCTTACCATGATCAGCAATAAACTCCCTGGTCAGGATATCTTTCATATCACCAGCATAGAAGATGGCATTGTCTATTCCATTTAGTTTGGAGTTAAACTTAGCATCTTCAATAGCCGTTGGCACATATTCAATCCCAACAACTTGTTTTACACTACGGGCTACAAAATTAGCAATCGTACCGGCACCAGTATAAAGATCATAAACTAGCTCATTACCAGTAAACCCAGCAAATTCCTTAGTAATCTTATACAATTCGTGTGCCTGATCAGAATTGGTCTGGTAAAAAGATTTGGCACCGATTTTAAACTTCAAACCATCCATATCTTCAAAAATATGGTCTCTGCCAGCATAAGTAATCACTTCCTGATCAAAAATGGTGTCGTTCTTCTTTTGATTTACGATATATAAAAGAGCAGTAACTTCAGAAAACTTGCTTTTCAAATGCTCCATCAAACCATCAATCTGCCCCTGCTCTGCATAAGCAAATACCACGACCACCATAACTTCTCCTGTTGAAGAGGTACGGATAATCAGATTTCTCAAATTACCCTCATGGTTGCGTAAGTCATAAAAAGTAAGCCCTGCCTTTAAAGCATAATCCCTAACCTCATTTCTGATGCTGTTAGAAGGTTCAGCTTGTAAATAGCAATGCTGAATATCAATTATTTTATCAAAACGCAAGGGAACATGAAAACCTAAGGCATTCATTTCCAAATCTGGATTAGGACCATCCGTATCAAGTGCTTCCGCCCTTTCTACCATATCCTCTTTATTTAACCAGCGCTTATTAGAGAAAGTATACTCCAGTTTATTCCTGTAGTATTTATTTTCGGCCGAACCCAGAATTGGTTCCATACTGGCCGTATCTATTTTCGCGAGACGCTGTAAGGCAGCCTCAACATTTTTATATTTAAACTTTAATTGAGCATCATACTCCATGTGCTGCCATTTGCAGCCACCACAGGTACCAAAATACTGACAAAAAGGATCTGTTCTTAATTCAGATTTTTTATGAAGGGTTTCAATTACGGCCTCCGCTAAATTTTTCTTCTTCTTTACAATACGAACGTCGGCAACATCACCCGGCACAGCTCTTTCTACAAAAATAACCAGCTCATCAGCCTTTCCAACACCTTTACCTTCTTCGGCAATATCAATAATACTTACATCAGGAATGATGGTTATCGTTCCGGCTTTTCTATTTCTACTCATTATGCCGCAAATTTACAGGTTTTTTTTCAGACATACAGCTATCCTGCAGACATTTTGGAATGTCGCTATACAAAGGAATCTGCTGACTAAATGCTACTGGCCAAAGATTTTAAGTATAAACCCAAAAACACCTGCTACCAGATCAAATTTCATATCAAACTTCTCTTCTACCAATACGGAAATCTCTAAAACTTCTTTACTCATTGCTATAACTGATGATATATATCAAATATAACATCTTTTATACCAAATACCGAATCGGTCTACTTTAAACTTATGTAAAGAAATCTACCTGTCCAGATGAGCAGGTAGCGCTGTTTATAAAGCAGCTTTAACTAAGAAAGGAAGTAATTCTTTCTGGAAACTAACAAAATTCTTGCGTACATCAGAATCGCTAACAGAGGTAAAAGCAAAAGAAAATACTATATTTTTACTTGCCTTCAATAGAAATGCCAGTCCCTCTCTACGAGATGGGTGATTTTTAAAGTGATCAAGCTCCAGATAAGCAGAAAGCAATAAGGACTCTAACTGATCAGACAAATGCTTTAAAAACTCCTGAGAGTTGGCGTTTTCGCGTACAAAATCCCAACCAATAAACTCATTACACACCGTATAAGTTAACCTGCAGGTTTTCATCACCAAAGCCTTAAGGTGTTCTTCCTCGTCAGCAAACTGAGCCTTATTTTTTAAGATCTCGTGTAGGTTTAAATCCAGATAATCCATCAAAATGGCATCCAGAATCTGTTCCTTGCTCTCAAAATATTTATAGATGGTTGCCTTCGCTATACGCGCCTTCCTGGCGATTTCATTAACACTTGTTTTATGATAACCGTATTTTCTGAACAACTCCTTAGCAGCTCTAACGATGCTCTCTTTTATTTTCTCTGGTTCCATTAATTGGTTACGTGTAATGTAATTCCTGCAACAAATGTATTATACTTTTTTAGTGATATCTCCGCGGGTGCTTTTGCTGGACTGCCATCTTCCAAAAGATACTTCGCTCCCGAACATTTGTCCGTAACCGTAAAACTTGGATCATCTAACACTACAGCACATTTCTTTTCAGGATTAACCGTACTGCACCTATCATAAGCTACATACCCACCATTAAGCGTTCGGTATATCACTATGCCTGCAACGCCATAGCTATCAAAAGCAACGGCCCCACCCGGGCTACTTAACCTAATCAATCTTGGATCAGTTAAGGGAACACTAAAATTAACCGGTACATTAGGGATCACCAGACTTTCTTTACCACATCCAACCAACACCAAAATGAACAATAATATACCGGGGATACTCCTCATTTATATCAATGAAGTTTTATATTGTTTCAAAAACCTTGCATCATTCTCCGAGAACAAACGCAAGTCTTTTATCTCAAATTTCAAATTTGCAATACGCTCAATACCCATTCCAAATGCAAATCCACTATATTTCTTGCTGTCGATATTACAGTTTTCCAAAACATTTGGATCAACCATACCGCAACCTAAAATCTCTACCCAACCGCTATGCTTGCACATTTGGCAACCGGCACCTTTACATATGGTACAAGAAATATCCATCTCTGCAGATGGCTCTGTAAATGGAAAATAAGATGGGCGGAAACGTACTTTTGTACCCTCACCATACAACTCCTGCACAAAATAAAACAAGGTTTGCTTTAAGTCGGCAAAAGATACATTTTCATCCACGTACAAACCTTCTACCTGATGAAAAAAGCAATGTGCTCTTGCAGAAATTGCCTCATTCCTGTAAACACGTCCTGGCATAATTGCTCTGAACGGTGGTTTTCCAGCCTCCATCATTCTCACTTGTACTGAGGATGTATGTGTACGCAATGCGATATCACCATTTTCTCCACCTTTTTTAATGAAGAAAGTATCCTGCATATCACGTGCGGGATGCTCTTCAGGAAAGTTTAATGCAGAAAAGTTATGCCAATCGTCTTCAATTTCCGGCCCTTCGGCCACCACAAAACCAAGTTTATTAAAAATCTCGATAATCTCTCTTCTCACCAAAGCCAAAGGATGACGAGTACCGACTTCAAAACCTTCACCCGGAAGTGTTAGGTCCATACCCGATTCTTTTGAAGTATCAGCTACCTCAGTCTGGTCTTTAAGTGTTTGATATTTGGCTTCTGCCAATTGCTTAAATTCATTTAAAACCTTACCCAGCGTTCTTTTCTCCTCTGGTGACACAGCTTTAAACTCATCAAAAATATCTTTGATTATTCCTTTGGTTCCAAGGAATTTTATGCGGAATTGTTCTAATTCGTCAGCATTATCCGTAGAAAAAGCATTTATTTCTTCGGTATATTGTGTTATCTTATCTTGTAACATGGGGTCAAATATACAGCAATTTCTAGAATATTTTTATAAACACCGGGTTCAAAATCAACTTGCAAGATGTTCCAAGCAGGAAAATGAACCCGGTCTTACATTTTATATCACGCCTAGTGCTTTACCTACCTTCGTAAATGCAGCAATTGCTTTATCTAAATGGTGCATCTCATGAGCAGCAGACAGCTGAACGCGGATTCTCGCTTTACCTTGTCCAACTACAGGATAGTAAAAACCGATTACATAAATCCCTTCCTCCAGCATCTTTGCTGCAAATTCTTGCGCTAATTTTGCATCATACAACATCACAGGTACAATTGGGTGTACACCTGGTTTAATATCAAACCCTGCATCAGTCATTTTTTCACGGAAATATTTGGTATTGGCTTCCAGTTTATCTCTTAAATCAGTTGTTTCGCTCAACATATCCAATACGGCCACAGAAGCACCCGCAATGGCGGGAGCCAAAGTGTTAGAAAACAAATATGGACGAGACCGTTGACGTAACATATCAATAATTTCCTTTTTACCTGCAGTAAAACCACCTGATGCACCACCAAGAGCCTTACCTAAAGTACCAGTGATAATATCAACACGGTCCATTACATTAAAATGTTCATGGGTACCACGACCTGTTTTTCCGATAAATCCTGTACAGTGTGACTCATCGATCATCACCAAGGCTTCATGTTTATCAGCAAGATCACAGATCTGATCTAATGGAGCGATTACTCCATCCATAGAAAATGCACCATCCGTAACAATGATACGGTGTCTGCAATCTTTAGCTGCAATCAACTGACGTTCGAGGTCAGCCATATCTGCATTTTTATATCTAAAACGCTGAGCTTTACACAAACGAACGCCATCAATAATTGAAGCATGATTCAATTCGTCAGATATAATTGCATCCTGATCGTTAAATAAAGGTTCAAAAACACCTCCATTTGCATCAAATGCAGCAGCATATAAAATAGTATCTTCAGTACCTAAAAATTTAGAGATCTTTTCTTCCAGTTCTTTATGTACATCCTGGGTGCCACAAATAAAGCGAACAGACGACATTCCATAACCATATTTATCGATTGCCTTTTTAGCTGCATCAGTAACACGTGGATCAGAAGATAGGCCAAGGTAATTGTTTGCACAAAAGTTAATCACTTCCTGCCCTGTACTTACCTTTATATCTGCGCCCTGTGGCGTAACAATAATACGCTCACGTTTAAATAAACCATCTTTTTCTATTTGATCTAGTTCCTGCTTAAGAACTGGCTGTAATGTTTTATACATAATATATTCGTTATACCGCCAAAGTTATGCAATTCCGCTGTTCGGGTGGTAACCAAAAATCAGGTATGTTTAGAAATCGAGGTGTATCCTGGCTCTGATCCCCGATTTAGCCACTTGCGGATGATCCAGATAAGTGAAGCGTCTAACGTAGTCGATTCGCAGCAACTTGAAAATATTTGAAAGGCCTACACTCCCCTCCACATAAGGCGTTTTACCCAATGCAAATGAAGTCTGAACACCGTCCTTATCCGTAATAAACTTATAAAGATTAGGGTCGTTTTCTGGTCTGTTCTTTGCTGAAATCCCACCGTAAAGTACCTTCACAGAAAAGACCTCACGAAGTTGCAATTTTTTAATTAATGGAATTTTGTTTAAGACTAAGCCATTCAGAGAGTGATCAATATTGATATTGGCATATCTATCACTCATAAACTCCATAAAGTTCATCAAATTATAGGATTGAATCTGGTAAGAATAGGTTTGATTGGCCTTATGGATAGACAGGAGTGGAAAAGGAACTTTACCCAATATCATTCCACCTTCAACAATCACATCTGAATAACCAAAAGGAGAAATATACACCCTTTTAAAGATATTCAAAGATAAATTCTGATAGGTATAATCTCCACCTAAGAATCCTTTAACCGCAGTCGAAGCCCTGAGCGTAAAAACAGGATATCCATTTTTTATAGGACGACGGAAGCGCTTTCCCTGGAAAAACTGCTCTTTAGGTGCCCATCTAAATTCGGAAGTAAATTCTGATACTTGAAGATTAGGCACTAATGGCGCACCCGAAGCCGGTTGAAAGAAGAGTCCACCCGCTGGAGTAAATTCCTGGTTTCGATAGCCAACACGATAAGAAAGATGGTTTTCCATTTCGCGAACATACTCTCCAGACCATTTCCTGGTGTATAATCGTTTATCATCAACCCCTCTTTTAAACGAAAGCAAAAAATTATCCTCTTCTATAAAACTAAAGTCCTGACCTGGAATCTGGGTTTCATAACTACTCTTTATGGTAATTGAATTTAATGGAAACCTAAGTATACCTTCGGGCTTAAAGGAATAAATTACTCCGACAGCATGCTTCCACTCTTTGTCTTTGGTCCCATAAGCAACTCCACCATCTATAAGCCACTTATCACTAAAATCCTCATTTGTACGTGCACTCAAGCGAAGTCTCGTTCCTTCAACGTTGTTAAAACTGTAAAAAGAGGTTACTGGCCCAATATCAATAGGCCCCTGCTTATTATACCCCGACATCACCAGAGTCGAAAGACTCATAAAGCGTTTAAACTTAGGAGATACTTTCAAGCTATCGATATTTTTATACGCATTTAATTCTAAAGAAGATAAAGCCAATGGGCGATTAAAAGTATCTTCTTTTTTCTTCCTTACCGAAAGCAATCTAGGTTTTGGAAAAACAACTCCCTTATTGCCTATTCTATAATCGAAAGTCGCTACTGTTCGTATACCGTAAAGACTGTGTTTACCTTTAAACAGCCCCAAATCCATGGCGGTAGTACTCTTAGAAATATAATATTGACCTTTTTTATCCCTTTGATATTCAACACTGGCCTGAAAATCGTTTACCCAATTGATGTTAATGGCTTTGTTCAGGTAAAGTGTTACGCTACTTACCGCATAATTACCATCAAGTGGAATCAGCATTTCGCCCATAAAAAGCTGATCCTGTTTACTTCTTGGGCTGAATGCAAGGCGGACTACATAAGGCTTTACATCTTTAATGGTATCTGCAATAAAGTACTTATAAAATTCAGGGGCAAGCGACGAGATCGGACTTAAAAAACGCTGACTACCGAGCGAAATATCATGATCATAGATATCCACATGTTGATAAATATGGTTTAGATATTCATCCACACCATCTTCATCAAACCCCTGGTCAACTCTTGATTGCTTTTCATCCAGCACCACAGATTTATCATCTACATGATCTTTGGTTTCCTGCAACATGGTTAAGCGCTCCCGCATAAATAAAGGAACCAATGCTCTTCCCGGGATTCGCAGTGTATCAGCTGTTTTAAGCAAAAATGGAAATTTGCGTAAAAAAGAAGATGTAGGAATCTCTGCTGCGCCCATATTTAAAGACATATTAAGTTTTTCGTACTGGTTAAAAACTACAGTACTATCCTGCTTATTTCGATTTTTGTCTCTATTGGCAATAACATTTCTAATCAACTCAACAGCTTCATTATTCTTATTGCGATACCTTGGTTTTTTAGCCCCAACAATACTCACACCATCAAGGTCATTACTAGCCTCTTCCAGTTCAATATTTACATACGGCGATTCTTTTGCAGACATTGTATAATGAAGCTTTTTATAGCCTATTGCAGAAAAAATAAGTCCTTTTATCGTTTTACTAACACGAATCTGAAAAAAACCTTCTTTATCAGAAACAGTCCCTCCAGTAATACCTGAAAATGAAATCGAAACCGCAGGGATAGGTTGCTTTGTATGCTTATCCTTAATCACACCTTTAATAGTTGTTTGTCCGAAAGATGGCAAAGAAAAGAAAAGTATCAGAAGGCCTGCGCTAGATAATAATTTACTCAAAGATTGCAAGGGAAAAAGGTGTAAAAGGTTAAAAGGAATGGCGTTGACGACAATACGACAAAAAATTATCAGGTGAGAAAACATAGAGTCTACGCAGTTGGGTCTTATTAGATAAGGTTCAAAGATAAGTACGATTTTTCATTTCTGCTGAAGAAGTATGATAAAATACAGATTTCAAGCCCAATATACCTATAAATAGGTAGCCTATAATCGACCAAATATTGCGTCTATATCTTAATTTCAACCTTTTTCCCTATCTTAATCCAAACTAAAAAAATTACCGGTTAACAAATTAAAACAATGCGCGCTCGTACGCGTTGTAAATTACAGTTATACTTGCCCACCTATTGATGAAGCAGATCCTCCTTACCATATCCCTTTTCCTTAGCTTACTGGACAGCTCCGCTCAGCACTTTAAACTCAGTGGCAGCATTCAAGATCCTGAAGGTAATCCTGTGTCTTTCGCTTCGGTATTTATTAAAAGTACAACAAAAGGGACTGCCGCTAATATCGATGGGCAATATGCCTTCAACATTGATCAGGGTACCCATATCGTTGTATACAAAGCTATTGGCTATAAACCCATAGAAAAAGAATTAACCATCAGCGCCAGCATTTCTCAAAATGTGGTACTTAGCCCTGAGGCTTTCAGCCTTTCGGGGGTTACCATCAGTTCAAATGCCGAAGATCCTGCTTATGAAATTATCAGGAAAGCAATAAAAGCGAGAAAGGAACACCTGAGCGAAGTAAAAGCCTATACAACAAACGTCTACATCAAAGGTGTGCAGAAGCTAGTTGGAGCTCCAAAAAAAATATTCGGAAAGGATATACAAAAGCTATTGGATTTAGACACGAATAGAAAAGGGATCCTATATCTTTCAGAATCCACGTCTACTTTTGCTTATAAATACCCCGATCAGATTCATGAGGAAATGATTTCTTCAAAAACCGCTGGTACAAATAAAACTTTTAGCTTCAACAAAGCTTCAGACCTGATCATCAATTTCTACGACAACATTCTACTGGAAACCAAATTAAGCACCCGTGGCTTTATATCTCCAATCGCCGACAATGCCCTACGCTATTATCATTACAAGTTATTAGGCGTAAGTATGGAAAATGGTACACTGATCAACAAAATCGAAGTCATTCCCCGTAGGGAACACGACCCTGTATTTAGAGGGGTTATATACATTAGAGAGGATAGCTGGCATCTGGTCAACGTCAATGTTTACCTCACACAAAACACTGGCATTAATCTACTAGACACCCTGAACATCTCCCAACAGTTTTTGAAAACGGGCAATACATATATGCCCACCAATACTAATTTTCAATTCAATGGGAACATATTAGGTTTTAAATTCGAAGGCTATTACATAGGAGTTTACAGCAACTACAACCTGCAGCCCAACTTCCCTAAACACTTTTTCAACGGTGAGATTCTGAATATCAATAAGGCCGTCAACAAAAAGGACTCTCTATTCTGGTTAAACAACCGTCCCATTCCTCTTACCGCAGAAGAAAGCAGAAATTACATTAGAAAAGACAGCATTGCTGCCATAAAAAACTCAAGTCATTACCTCGACTCTCTGGAAAAAGCTAACAACAGAATCGGCCCATTTTCACTCGTCGTATTCGGACACACCATAAACAAATATCGTAGAAAAGAGCACTATACTTTCGATCCACTTACCAACTCTCTATTTTATAACACTGTTGAGGGCTTAACGCTCAAACCCGCTGTTATTTACAAAAAAGATCTTGAAGATCAACGCAGTTACAGTATCCGAGCGGAAGCCAGGTATGGCTTTTCAAATAAAACCTTTACCGGAAACCTGACCGCTAGTTACCTTTACAACCCTTTGAAAAGAGCAGATATTAGCATAAGCGCGGGATCTGGCATATACGACCTTAACAATTATGGTTCTATGAGTCTGTATAGTAACTCCATCAACTCCCTGCTTTTTGAGACCAACTACTCCAAATTTTATAAAAAAGAATTTGCCAACATAGGAACAACAAGAGGGCTGGCCAATGGCCTGCTAATGCACCTTAGTGCCAATTACTCACGGAATACCAACCTCCAGAATAGTACTAATTACAAATTCGACGACTTTAAAGGAGAGCAGTTTACCTCTAACAATCCTTTTACGCCTGCCGTGGAGACACCATTGTTCCCTACCTACCAGGCATTAACTTTAAAAGCATCTCTAAATTATACCATCAAGCAGCAATACATTACCCATCCTGATGGTCGGAT
Source organism: Pedobacter hiemivivus (assembly GCF_005144565.1). Lineage (NCBI taxonomy): Bacteria > Pseudomonadati > Bacteroidota > Sphingobacteriia > Sphingobacteriales > Sphingobacteriaceae > Pedobacter > Pedobacter hiemivivus. The sequence goes on along the minus strand of NZ_SWDX01000020.1, from coordinate 989 downwards.
TTATCAGCCAGTCAAATACCCTACAATTGACCTTTCGTATAGAAAAGGTGTAAAAAACGCACTCAGTAGTGATGTTGATTATGATCTTGTTTCACTGGAAGTCATGCAAGAGAAAATTAAGTTCGGCCTATGGGGTTATTCATCAGTTACACTGGAAGCAGGAAAATTCCTAAATAACAATCAAATCTACTATCCCGAGGCCAAACATTTCAGGGGCAATAACGCCTTGTTCTCTTTACCAGAATTAAGAAAATTCCTATTCCTTGATTTTTACCTATTCAGTACCGATCGAGAATATATAGAGGCACATTTGGAGCATAACTTTGCCGGCATGTTTAGCAACAAGGTTCCATTCCTCCGTAAACTAAAACTGGAAGAAGTGGTTGGTGCCAACTATTTAAGCCAGCCACTCAAAAAAGATTACTCGGAGTTCTACTTTGGGGTTCAGCGTTTAATATTTAGAGCCGTTTACGGCTTTGCCTTCAATGGCCGCACCAGAATACAGCATGGCTTCAGACTATCTTACGGTTTTTAGTCCAGGCCTTCGTCATGAACTTTGGACTAATGCGCTCGTCATCCTGAATTTATTTCAGGATCTCGCACCACCCATTCGAAAAAACATACTCATGAGGGGTCCTGAAATAAATTCAGGATGACGGGCGTACACAAAAAAGGGGATGTATCGCATGACGAGGGCACTGAAAAAGTCCTTTTAAATATTTGGAGTCCAAAAAGAGCAGAAGAACTATGGTTATCTGCTCTTTTTTTGTACCTTAAAAGTAGGTTTTAAAAGGTGCCCAATGTTAGCTCATCAACAAAAGATTCAATTCAGTGCCTACTCAGGATTGTATGATTTGATCATTCCCAAAGACAATTTACTTCGAAAGATCAACGATCTAATAGACTTCAGTTTCATTTATGATGAACTGCTCGAGAAGTACTGCCACACCAATGGACGTACTGCGGAGAGTCCCATCCGTATGTTTAAG
>NZ_SWDX01000002.1:0-892559 GCF_005144565.1 Pedobacter hiemivivus | reverse complement strand
ATCCCCCTCCGGCAACTGCCCGGCAGATCTCCCCGGGTAAGAGCGCAAACTTTCTCTCCATATACCTGTCGAATATACAGCAGGATGTTTCGGATAGTTTAGGGCTTTGTTTTGTTGTGCAAACTCACCCACATCCAACTGCCTGATTCGCTTCCTGTTCGTCAGGCCGGAGATTTACCGCCGGCTTCCTTCAGATTCCTCCTCACGGAGGACACCCTTGCCTTAGGTTAACGCTTCCCACTATCAAGGCGCGTTCGGGACTTCCACCCTAGAGCTTGCGCCCGTGCCGGGCGCACACACAAAAAAAGAGCAGATAACCATAGTTCTTCTGCTCTTTTTGGACTCCAAATATTTAAAAGGACTTTTTCAGTGCCCTCTACATATACAGCCCCCCTTTTTTTTATGATTAAGCTAATCTTATCTGTCTTTTATCGGTACAAATTTTCTATCGGTATGACCTACATAAATTTGACGTGGACGACCAATTGGTTCTTTGTTTTCGTGCATTTCTTTCCATTGTGCAATCCATCCTGGTAAACGACCTAAAGCAAACAATACAGTAAACATATCAGTTGGGAAACCTAATGCTCTGTAAATGATGCCTGAGTAAAAATCTACGTTTGGATAAAGTTTACGTTGAACAAAATATGGATCATTCAATGCTGCTTCTTCAAGTTTCTTAGCGATTTCTAAAACTGGGTCATTGATTCCTAGTTTCTCTAAAATATCGTCACAAGCCTTTTTAATGATCTTAGCTCTTGGATCAAAGTTCTTGTAAACCCTGTGACCAAAGCCCATCATACGGAAAGGATCGTTTTTATCTTTAGCTTTATTAATCCATTTTTCAGTGTCACCACCGTCTTCTTTAATCAATTCAAGCATTTCAATTACAGCTTGGTTTGCACCACCATGTAACGGTCCCCATAAGGCATCAATTCCAGCAGATACAGAAGCGTATAAATTACAGTCTGAAGAACCAACCATTCTTACTGTAGAAGCAGAGCAATTCTGTTCGTGATCAGCATGTAAGATCAGCAAAGTATTCATTGCGCTAACTACTACTGGATCAATTTCAATCTCTTCAGTACGCTGACCAAAGATCATGTTCAGGAAGTTACTTACGTAATCGAATTTGTTTTTAGGGTAAATAAGTGGATGACCTAAAGATTTTTTATAAATGAAAGAAACGATAGTTGGGAACTTTGCCAATAATTTGATCATTGTCAGATCCATTGTTTCAGGAGATGAATTTGCATTCAGTGACTCTGGATAGAATGTCGACAAAGAACAAACCAATGAAGACAATTGAGCCATTGGATGCGATTTTGAAGGATAACCATCCAAAAACTTTTTCATATCCTCATGGATCAGCGTATGTCTGCTAATCTGTGACTGAAAGTTCCCTAACTGATCCTGTGTAGGCAAATCGCCATAGATCAATAAGTAAGCTACTTCCAGGAATGTAGATTTTTCTGCCAGTTCTTCAATCGGATATCCTCGGTATTTTAAAATACCTAGTTCACCATCTAAAAAGGTTATTGCACTCTTTGTAGAGCCCGTATTCTTGTATCCAAAATCTAAAGTGATGTGACCTGTTAAATCTCTTAGCTTAGAAATATCAATAGCCTTTTCCCCTTCGGTACCTGTGATAACGGGGAACTCGTACACTTTTCCATCAATCTTAATTTCTGCAATATCTGACATATATATTCTTAAATTTATAAAAACAAACTTAACTAATCCATTCCGATTAGCTTTCAGCTTACTATAACAAAGCTGTTAAATTATTATTAAATGTGGGTCAAAACCAAGTAAGAATCTTAAAAATTACTTAGCTGATTTGATTTCTTCCAAAACTCGACCACATTCCATCATTTCATCCCCATAATATGGGTTCTGTATTTTCTGCTCTCCAGAAAGCCAATCGCCACCATCTCCATTATTAGCCATAGGGCAATGCTGAACAAAAATGGAACCTTTCACGACATCTGCGTGTTTAAACAACGCAATTACATCTTGACTTAATGAAGTAAATTCTTTCCGTTGGGCTTTAATATCTTTTGCAGTGGCAATTTTATCAGCAATTAACGAAGTACTTTCACATCCTTTGTAATTGGCAAGATCTGTTTTAAGTACTGATGCTGTTTTTTGTGCATCTTCAAATTTTGTGCTAACTAACGCATCCTTCAAAGCGATATACCCATTGTAAATGGCCTGAACTTTAGTGTCTTTTAATTCCACGCCTGCTGTGCCTGTCTCGACGGCTTTTGACGTGGTGTCTGAATTCCCTGCTACTTTTTGATCTGTATTTGTGCAAGAAACTACCCCTGTAATCAGCATTACTGCCAGATATTTTCTCATGTTTCGTTTTTTTGGTTAAAATAGCATTTTAATTTTAAATAAATAAAAAAGCTCCTGAAAAAATCAGGAGCTTTTAACAATTTACTATAAAACTACTTATAATTTAAATCCATAAGCAATACGTAATGCAACCTGACCTAAAGAAGCGCCTTTAAATTCGGCACCTTCATAACGTAAACCTAAGTCTAATCCGTTGTCGAATCCATAACCAATTCCCGGAGCCCACAAAAAGGCTGTACCAGCTCCCGACTCCGTACCAAAGCCTGCCCCAAGCTCTCCTGAAAAATAGGCACTCTCCGCGAAGAAAACTTTAGCACCCGCTTTAACAGGAACCATTCCAAAACTACCGCCTCCGTAACTGTCTTTTAATGAAAAATTAGTATAACCTGCGGATAACATTCCAGATATATTTGAACTGAAATCTTTTTGCAAACGTAAATCACCTCCTATTGCAAGACTATAGCCTTTTGATGTTGGCACTCCAACATTAAGCCCCACGCCTAAGCGCGTTGCTTTAGAATCACCCGATTGGGCATTTACATTAGTCGTGAAAAACAAAGCTACAACAGCTGCTGCTGAAACTAAAAATTTAGTAGTTCTATTCATTTTATTGTTTCCTTATTATTTAATTAATATTACAGGTTAATCCTGTTTCATTTACAATCTCTCAAATGGCATGCCATATATGTTAACATTATACCTAAAGTAAGAAAGCCACTGAAAATCAGTGGCTTTCTTACTAATAAATTAAATTGTAGATTATAATTTAAAGCTATAAGCTAAACGTAAAGCGAATTGACCGTTTTGTGGTCTATAAGTAGAAGAAGATTCTTTTTGAGTGTAACCTTCATATCTTACACCAAGATCAAAACCATTTGCACATGCATAACCTAGACCACCTGAGTAGATGAAAGCAGTTTTAGAACCTTCTTTGATTCCAAATCCAGCACCTGCTTCAGTTGATAAATATAAACCACCAATTTGAGGGAATATTTTCACACCAGCTTTTACTGGGATAAAGTTGTAATCAGCACCTTGATTGTCATCTGCTTTTAATGTAGTATAACCACCTGTTGCAGTAATCGCTAATTCTCTAGTTAAATCAAATTGGAAACCTAAATCAGCACCTAAACCATATTTAAACGGAGATTCTTTAGTCGTAACACCACCGCTAATACCTAAACCAAAACGAACACCTTTAGCATTTTCTCTTGTTTGTGCTTGAGATACTGTTGCTGTTAACATAAATAAACCTGCTGCGATTGCCAAAACTTTTGTAACTTTTTTCATTCTTTTTTTTAATTTCAATTATATAATATATACGTCTACATAAATAAAAGTTTCAATTCGATAAATTACTTAGTCCTCGAGTTAAAAATTATTTATTACCGACTCCATTTACAAAAGACATGCCATTATTATAATGTCGCTTTTATAACGCACAAAATTGAAACCATTAAACGGAATAAATTTTCTCTTAATAATTAATCATTGCGATTGAAATGTTTATCATACAATGATAAAGACTGAGCGGTTAGCTCATCCGTATTATCCGAATCTATCCAGTTTATTTCTACGCCATCCTTTTCCATTTTCCTAAAAAAAGTCATCTGCCGTTTTGCAAACTGACATATCGCAATACCTAGTTTTTCCTTCAACATCTGATAATCAATCTCAGCAGACAGATAGGAAACAACAAACTTATATTCAAGACCATAGAACGTAAGCATCTCCTTAGGAACTCCGCTATTGATTAATCCCTCAACTTCTTCAATTAAGCCCTGACTAAGCCTTAAATCTAATCTATTGAGAATCCTTTTTCTACGCAAATTAACATCAGAAGCTAAGCCAATAATACAAGAATTAAAATCTGGTCTTTCTATTTTTTCAAGCGTATTCTCTGTTAAATAAAAAGAAACTTCAATTGCTCTGATTAATCTTTTTTTGGAAGACAAATCAGCATGAGCAGTAAATTCATGAGAATATTTTGACAAAGAATTCCGGAGCTCAGCGATATCGAGTTCCTCTAAGCTTCCCCTTAACGTAGCGTTTTGCGGAATAGCCGTGTACGCATGGTTCTGTAAAATGCTATGAATATACATACCAGTTCCACCGCACAATATAGGGAGTGCTTTTTTGTCAGTTATCGTTTTAAAAGCATCATAAAAATCTTCCTTAAACTCATTTACGTTATAGCTCTCCCCTGCTTTTTTAATATCAATCAAATGATAAGGAATTTTTATACCATTAATGACATATTCATCAAGATCTTTCCCAGTTCCAATATCCATTCCTTCAAATACTTGCCTACTATCGGCACTAATAATTTCACCGTTCAAAGCATTAGACATATTGACAGCTAGCTTAGTTTTACCAGACGCAGTCGGCCCCAGTATTACAAGAAGCGGCTTCTTATCCATTATCATCATTTAAAAAAATCATGCCAAGTATAATATATATTTAAGATTTCCTGTATTAAAGATGGGTAGATATTCACTTAAAACCTCCGGCGCAGCAACCGGCAATCGATGAGAAAAACACCTTTGAAGGTCAGTTTTATGCAACCATATTTGTGCTGGTGGTGTTACATTAACCAATTTAAACCCTGATTGCGCATAAGCATTGCCCAGCGACCAGTCACGATCAGCGTAACTCATGACATCATTAGGCGTTACCATCTTAATAAAATGCTTCAATAGTTTCGTAAATCCGCCTGTAACCGTATACCCTATAAGCGCTGCAAAGCGAATCAACTCTACTGACTTATAATCTGGAGCAATCCTTTTCATCAATCTAATATTACTAAAACAAGCAACTGCTACTATTTGCCCATCCATCTGTAAAGCGAATTTATATTTAGCTCTTGCGGACTCATGAATATGATTGCGATTCAAAAAATCATCTGCTTCGTTTTGGTTGATCACTATAATCTCGCCTTTGCGTCCATGCAATCGCTTATTTAAGCCCAGAACAGACTTAATTCTTCCCAATACCTGTTCCTGCCTGGCTAACCAAACATCCTCCCACAATTGCAATAAAGTTATGTTTTTAAGCTGATAGGCAGACTGCAGTTCGATCAATTCTACCGGGCTATAATTGTTATCAAGAGCTATTAAATTAAGGACTACCTTGTCATTACACAGCAGCAGATCATATTTCTCATGCTCAACAGGCCTTACGTCAATACCAACATCCTGAAGTGTGGTAAGCACCACATTTTTCCAACCAAAACTTATACCCAACCCTTTTCCTTATATAATCTATATCCCTCTGCCAATGCATCCTCAATATGAGCTAAAAGCGCTTCGTCCAATTTTTTGATATGAAAACAAGATTTACCTTTTAACAGCTTCAAAAGTGCAGGATCAAATATCTGTTTCATCTCTGGCTCTGCATATACCGGCATATAATAAAGCCCAACATGCCCCTTATGTATCATAACTGCTGCAAAATATACTTCATTCCTTTTTTTACCATTAATAGTTACTTCTATATCACTCCACAAATCATAAGTAGTCTCACTATTGATCCTGTTATTAAAGCCTAAAGTAGCATAAGGTTGCAATACTGCTCTGATGGTCTGAAATATTTCTATAAAATCTGTTTTCATAACGCTAAGATCAATCTACTAAAACAACACCTCGAAAGCTATATTGTTTAACCTCTACCCTCTATTTATCCAGCCACCATTCTTTTGACGGGTAATTTTCATCTAAAATAACGGCTTCACCCAATATAGGGGTTGTTATTTTAAAATTTTCTTCTTTAGCCTTCTTTACTGCCCTTATCACTGGCTCATTCCAATTATGCATAGCCAGCGCAAACTTACTCCAGTGCACTGGAAGTAACACTTTTGCTTTTAAATCTTTAGCAGCCTGAACAGTTTGCTCAGGAAACATGTGAATCAATGGCCAGTAGGCATTGTACTGTCCACATTCCAATATAGCCAAATCAAAAGGCCCATGCTGTTCCCCAGTTTGTTTAAAATGTGTATCGTATCCCGAATCGCCACCCAAATACAGCTTATGCTTTGCACCCTGTAATATAAATGCCGACCATAAAGTTTGATTTCGCTTAAATAGCCTTCCGGTAAAATGACGTGCAGGTGCAGCAGTAAATTTTAAACCACTAGCAATGGATTCCTCGCCCCAAGCCAGCTCCACTATTTTGTCAGCAGGTATTCCCCAATGTTCCAGATGCGCTCCTACTCCTAAGGAAGTAATAAAAACCTCAGTTTTATCTTTCAATTTTAAAACGCTTTGATAATCCAGGTGGTCATAATGATCATGGGTAATCAAAACGATATCCAAAGCAGGAAAATCCTCAATCTTAATAAAATCTGTTCCTTTATAATTTTTTGAACCAATAAAGGATATCGGTGAAGTACGTTCACTGAATACAGGATCTACCAAGATCTTAATCCCATCCATCTGCAAATAATACGAAGAATGACCAAACCAAATCAATTTAGTTTTAGTTGTTTCCGAAAAATCAGGCGTAAGATGAGGAAGTGCATCTTTAGGCCTGCGCTGTTCATTTCCTTTTACCATCGCTACAATCATGTCCCAATAACTTACATCATCAGGTTTCATTGGGGTGGGCGACAAATTATCTAGCGTTCCGTCTGCTTTAAAATTAGGCAGTTTCTTCAATCGTTCCAAACGAGCACCCCACGGAGCTTTACCAAATACTGGTAAATTAAACACCCATATGACAACTATAGCTAGAACAATTACAACAACAAAAATGGAATACATATACTTTTTCATTTACTATTAATCAACCTTTGTGGGTTCTTGTGGGGGTGGTGCTAGCTTTGCTGCCAATGTATTTCCAGCAAGCAAAAGTTCGTTGGTAATGGTCTTAGTATAATCTGCAATTTCCGCTTTAAAATCTACCACTGAAGCTCCCGTACGTATTTCTTCTAAACGCTTTTCCCATTGTCCAGTCAGTTCAGCCTGTGCTATTTTCTGGTCTTTCACCACATCATAAACCGCCAATCCTTTCGCTGTAGGCACCAGGTTACGCTTTTCCCTCGAAATATACTCCCTGTTAATCAAAGTCTCAATAATGGAGGCTCTGGTTGCAGGTGTACCCAAACCACTATCCTTCATTGCATACCTTAACTCTTCATCCTCAATATCCTTACCCGAAGTCTCCAGCGCCTTTAACAACGAAGCTTCGTTGTACATCGCTTTCGGCTTAGTTTGCTTTTCTAACAAGGCCTTATTGGTAATCGGTAATTCCTCTCCCTTTTTCACTTTAGGTAAAGCGGGGTTATCTTCATCTTTCTTCTCATCATCTGTTTCATTGAAAACAGAACGCCATCCCGCAGAGCGAATTACAGTACCATTTGCTACAAACAAAGAACCCGATTCGACAGATATTTTAGTGATTTCTTTCACACATTCCTGATGAAAAGCCTCAAGCATCCGTCCAACTACCATATCATAAACAGCCTGTTTATCACCACTTAATTGATACGGTGATTCACCTGTAGGTAAAATAGCATGGTGATCCGTCACCTTCTTCGCATTTACGCTTCGCTTATTCAATGGAATAGTCAACAAGAACTCTGCTTGCTTACCAAAATCCTTATGTACTTTCAGTTTATCAATCAGATTAGGAACACCTGCATACACATCATCACCAATATACCTACTACCTGTACGTGGATAAGTAACCAGCTTACTTTCATACAAGCCTTGTAGTAAATTCAAGGTCTGATCAGCCGTAAAGCCTTTACGCTTATTTGCTTCCTGCTGCAGACTACTTAAATCGTGCAGCAATGGAGGGGGTTCTTTTCGGGGTTTAGCTTCAACACTTAAAATCTTACCGCCATTACTAAAGCCAGATGCAACATCCTCAATTTTAGCCAGCAGCTCCTCTGCATCCTCCTTTTTATCGAAATTATTTACAGACATGGCTCTAAACAGCTGTCCATCCTTATCTAATTGAATAGCCAGCTGGTAATACAACTGTGGTACAAAGTTCCTAATTTCAAGATAGCGGGAGCAAATCATAGCCAATGTTGGTGTCTGAACCCTTCCTAGTGACAAAACAGATCTATTTCCCGCCGAGATACTCAATGCTTGTGTAGCATTCATACCGACCAACCAGTCCGACTCAGAACGGCAATGTGCAGAATTAAACAAAGTATCGTAATCAGTCCCCGGTTTTAAGTTCCTAAACCCTTCTTTAATAGCCTCATCAGTTTGCGAAGAAATCCAAAGTCTTCGAAAGGGCTTTTTACATTTCAAAAAATAATAGATATAACGGAAAATCAGTTCACCTTCCCGCCCGGCATCCGTCGCAACTATAATCTCTTCAGCTTCATCAAATAACTTTTTAATGATATCAAGTTGTTTTCGTACACCAGGATCTTCAACCATACCATCCTTAGTTTTTATTTTCCGGATAGCCAGTTTAAATTTCTTGGGCAACATCGGTAAATGCTGTCTTCGCCAGCCAATAAACCCATAATCCTGAGGGGGGGCTAATTGCAGCAAATGCCCAAATGCCCAGGTAAAAGAATAACCTTTTCCTTCAATATACCCATCCTTTTTAGTTGTAGCACCGAAAACCTTAGCCAATTCACGCCCCACCGAAGGTTTCTCTGCAATAACAATCTTCATAATTATTCAAAAATATCTAAACCAATCTTAAATGTATTACAATGTGCATCAACAATATCCTTTATGTTTGGCGAATAACCACCACCCATACTTACCTGAACAGGCAATTGGTTGTCTTTGCAAAATTGCAACACCATCCTATCTCTTTCTTTACAGCCCGCTTTACTCAAAGCCAACTTTCCTAGCTTATCGCTTTCCAACACGTCAACTCCCGACAAATAGAATACAAAATCAGGGTTATGCGCCAAAAGCATAGGAAGTGCCTTACTTAATTTTTCTAAAAACACCTCGTCGCTAATGCCATCTTCCAAAGCAATATCCAGGTTAGAAACTTCTTTTCTAAATGGAAAGTTCTTATCCCCATGCATTGAAAACGTAAATACCCGATCTTCATTATAAAAGATCTCAGCAGTTCCATTACCTTGATGAACATCCAAATCTATAATCAATATCCGCCTAGCCAAACCATTATTCAACAAGTAATTAGCAGCAATAGCTTGATCATTCAACAGACAAAAGCCTTCACCCCAGTTACTCCCTGCATGATGTGTACCACCAGCCACATTAAATGCTATACCATACTGCATTGCATACAAAGCTCCATCAATCGTCCCACGAGCTATCCTGACCTCTCGTTCAACCAATTGGCTATTTAAAGGAAACCCAATTCTTCTTTGCTCCTTTGCAGGTAGCGTCAAGTCTTTTAACTGATCCCAATATCCCTTTTGGTGTGATAACAAAACCACATCTTCAGCTAAAGGCTCCGGTGCAAACAGGTTACTTTCGGTAATTATGCCCTCATGCAATAATTGTTCAGGAATCAACTCATATTTAACCATTGGAAAACGATGTCCTTCGGGTAAAGGATGTGCATACAATGGATGCCACGCAATCTTAACCATCTTATTTCAAGATCTCCCCAACATGCTTTTCTATATTGTTGCAAATTTCGTTAACAGGCAAGTCATTAGCGTCTTCGCCAAAAGGATTCTCTATCTCTTCAGCAATCAACTCTAAACTGGCTAGCACATACAATATGAAAGGAACAATAGGAATCACAAAATACCCAAGACTAAACACCCAGCCAAAAGGGAGCGTAATCACATAAATGAAGATGAATTTCTTTATAAAAGCACTGTACGAATATGGAATCGGCGTGTTTTTAATACGCTCACAGCCACCACATATCTCCGTAAACTGCTGAACATCCGCATTCAATATGATAAGCTGCTCGTTGGTAATTTCGCCACTAGCTTGTAGTTCAAAAACTCTGGATGATATGCTTGCAGCCACCTGATTTGGAATATGTTTACCTCCATCGACTTCGATTAAAAGGCTATTTTTACCAAAATACTGTTTTTCCCTTAAATGCTCTTGCAATGCAAACGCGTACTTTGGAATGGCGTAATCAAAAAACTCTACATGATTTTTTTTTAGCTTTAATGATTTTATTTTAATCGCAAAATTGCGGCTTACATTCGTTAGTCCACCTAAAAGCCTGCGACCTTCCCACCATCTATCGTACGATGTATTGGTTCTAAACACCAACAGCATAGATATCACAAAACCCAGGAGGTTATGCATCATCCCAATATTTTTAACATATATCGTCTCCGCCAACTTTAAATAGTTAAGCTCCAAAAAGGCAATAATACCGGAAAATACTGCCACACTGAGCATCAAAGGCCATAATGTGCGGATGGTATCTGCTTTATGTACATGAAATATAAAAGTTATCCAATCTTTTGGATTATAATTTATCATATTACTGTTCCTTTTCTAATACTAAAATACGCTTTAGGCTCTAACTATTTCAGTAACTTTTTACTTATATCCAGCAGCAAAGTTCCTGTTGTAAAAACATCTTCATAAGAATTATACAAAGGAACAGGGCTTAACCTGATCACATTAGGTTCCCGCCAATCACCAAGTACATTATTTACCACCAACTGTTCAAAAACCTCTTTTCCTTTTTGCTTTGCGATGATAGAAACCTGAGCACCACGATCTGCTTGAGTTAATGGCGTAATGATCTTATACTGCTCCTCTCCTAACGCCTTATTCACTTCATTTATAATGATAAATAAATAGCTAGTTAAAGTTTTACTTTTATTCCTTAAAGGTGCAATAAAGCCTGCTTTTTTAAAACTCTGAAGCGAAGCGTAGTACAATGCCATCGGCATTACCTGCGTGCAACTTACCTGCCACCCATCCGCACCAACTTCGGGCAGAAAACCCTTTTCCATTTTAAAACGCTGCTGCTCCTGGTATCCCCACCAACCTGCAAAGCGGTTCAGTGTGGTATCGGAAAAATGCTTTTCATGTACAAAGATTCCACTTATACCACCCGGTCCTGAGTTTTGATACTTATAGGAACACCAGCATGCGAAATCAATACCCCAATCGTGCAATTGTAAAGGAACATTCCCTGCTGCATGCGCCAAATCAAAACCTACAACTGCTCCCGCAGCATGTCCAGCTTTTGTTATAGCCCCCATATCGAACCATTGCCCAGTAAAGTAGTTTACACCACCAAACAATACCAATGCAATTTCATCGCCACTTTCGGTAATTGCAGCTGTTATGTCTTCTGTCCTCAAGGTATACTCACCTTCCCTCGGAGCTACCTCAATAATTGCAGTAGCTGGATCGAAACCATGAAAACGAACTTGGCTTTCTATTGCATATTGATCCGAAGGAAAAGCCCCAGCTTCCATAATGATCTTAAATCTACTGGCAGTTGGTCTGTAAAAACTAACCATCAATAAATGAAGATTGACAGTTAATGTATTCATCGGACAAACTTCAGCCTCGCTAGCCCCAACAATAGGCGCCATCAGTTTTTTAAGCTCCTTATGATAAAACATCCAGGGAGTCTCACCTTCAAACCAACCTTCTACCGCAAAATTCTGCCAATTGTTTAACTGCTCATCTAAAACCTCACGTGCAGCTTTAGGTTGAAGTCCTAAAGAATTACCACATAGGTAAATAAATGGTTTTCCATTTTGTTGAGGGAATAAAAAATCTTGTCTTAAATCGCGAATTGGATCAGCCTGATCTAGCGCCTGAGCGAATGCCAAATTGTTTTCAAAATTCATTTGTTTCAAATATCCACAAAAAACAGGGATAAATAAATCAGTCCAATCATTTTGTTATCCACAAAATCAAACATCACACCCCTATAACCAGCATCTCTGACTATAGTTGAGTAGCAAAGTTCTTGAATTATTTCATGAGATATTGCGCTAGTTTACATTTAGGTGATTTACACAAAAACATCAAAATCAATCAATCAAAATAGTTAACAATTGTTAACGAAAACAGAGTTTCTATTACCTAACTAGAATGTTACAGCCAAAGAATTTCACACTAAAAATTTCTTTTTAGTTAACCATATGTGAGCCGTCTGCAACCCCTATTTACCCGGACATTACCCGGACATTACCCGGACATCACTCGCTCCAAGTACAATCTGCTAAAAGCATGCAAATTGACAATCAGCATCTTAGTGCATACATTAGGAAAAAAAAGAAGCTATGGCAAGAATTAATAATGGTATTTTGGGTGGCATGCATAGTAATGCAGATCCAGTAGAGGGTTATGTAAAATATGGCGTAGCCCATCTTAGGGAAAAGAAAAGAAAGCGTACAACTCCCCAACCCCAAGAGAAAGAATTCAAAACAATAATGTTCAGGGCTTGTTCATATAGAGTTGGCGAAACATACTAAAAACGTTTCAGGCAAGTAATTATAAATAAATGCTAAACATCAATCAAAAATTAAACGAACTGGCCAGCAGCTGGTACAGTTTGTCAGAACTAAGCAAGAGTGTCCTTAGCGAACTGGAAGCTAAACAAGTAAGAGAAAAACAAGAAAAGGCTCGCCAGCAGTTAATCCCAATGCTTCAGCAAATGCAAGCCTCAAAAGATACTCCTTATGAAACTTATCTCGAGGGAGATACTTTCGTAGATATCTATTTAGATGAAACCGGAGAAATCAAAGACAGCGGCCATTATAGCCGTCCAGCCCTTTAAACTTTCCAGAAAGAGGGAATCACTCCACTCTTCCATGCCTCTTTTTACCCAGGTCTTTGATCCTGATGTTTTTAAACTGTACTTCAGAACCATGACCAAGGAAACCAATATGACCAGTTTCACGCATTAATCCAGGATGTTTCTTTCCATCGACAGTACCGTTCTTTCTGGCTTCTGTAATATCAGCATCTAGAATTACAGTACCATTTAAGATCACTTTAATTTTAGGGCCCATTACAATTACTGCCAGGGAGGGAAAACCGTAGCAATCTTGTAGTTCTAAAAAAATCGAACTAAATTGTACGATATAAACGCTGATTGATGCTAGAAAGCTTCCCTTTTTACCTGAGTTTGATTGTAGCAATTGTATTGCTGATCATGCTGGCCAACGAAATAAAAGTAGCCTACCCTGTACTGCTGGTCATAGCTGGGCTAATCATCAGCTTTATTCCATGGATACCGACAATACATATTGACCCCGAAATTATCTTCTTTATCTTTTTACCCCCATTACTGTATGAAGCAGCATGGGGAGTTTCCTGGAAAGAGATGTGGCGCTGGCGTCGCATCATTACCAGTTTTGCCTTTGTCGTGGTATTTCTTACGGCCATGTCGGTTGCATTTGTGGCCAATCATTTTATCCCAGGCTTTTCATTGGTATTAGGTTTTCTATTGGGTGGTATCGTTTCGCCACCAGACGCCGTAAGCGCTGGCGCCATATTAAGATTTGTAAAAGTACCCAAAAGACTATCGTCGATATTAGAAGGCGAAAGCTTATTGAATGATGCTTCTTCGCTGATTATTTTCCGTTTTGCCTTGATAGCGGTGGCAACAGGTCAGTTTGTCTGGTCTGAAGCCGCCCTAAGCTTTAGCTGGATGCTGATTGGTGGTATAGGCATTGGCCTGGTGCTGGGTTGGATTTTCATGAAAGCCCATAAATACCTGCCCACGGATGCCAATATGGATATTGTGTTGACTCTAGTAACGCCATACGTCATGTACCTCGCTGCAGAAGAACTGCACAGCTCCGGTGTATTGGCTGTAGTAAGTGGTGGGTTATTGTTATCACACAAAAGGCATCACTTTCTGAGCAGCAGCTCTCGATTACGTGGTGTGAATGTCTGGCAAAGCATTTGTTTTGTATTAAATGGCTTGGTATTTATGCTGATCGGTTTAGCCCTACCTGAAATCACGGCGGGACTAGAAGGCGTAAACTTATCATCGGCAATTGGTTACGGCGTATTAATTACAGTTGTACTGATCGTAGGACGAATCATATCGGCTTATGGAGCTGTAATAATTACCCTTATTGCGCGTAACTTCATTACTGTAGCAGATGCCAGAAGTCCTGGCTACAAAGTTCCACTCATCATCGGATGGACTGGCATGCGCGGTGTGGTATCCCTTGCTGCCGCGTTATCCATCCCCCTACATCTGCCAGATGGAACTGCATTTCCACAGCGAAACCTTATTCTTTTTATCACCTTCATTGTTATCCTATTGACCTTATTGATTCAAGGACTAACCTTACCTTATTTGATCAAAAAAATACCACTTCCTAATCTTGATGAGACTTTATCTGATGAGGAAGTTTATCATACCATCAGGAAGCAATTGACTGCACACGCTTTAACCCATTTAAAGACTAATTACAGCGTGCAATTAAGCAATCAACCAGCATTGCAACAAATGGCCCGTAAATGGGAACAGAATGCAGGGATCATAGATGATGAACTTATGGCGGAAGAATGCAAACTGGTCTACCTTGACATATTAAATCAACAAAGGGAATGGCTGATTCAAAAGAACAATGATGAGCAGACACTCGATGAAGAAATCATTAGAAAACATTTGAGATACCTGGATATGGAAGAGGAAAAACTAAGTTTTCTATAACTTACACGTTAAACCAAAGACAGGCCATTATAGCCGCCCAGCCCTTTCAACATGCCCATACAAAGGATCATTTAATTAATAATGTTTGATTAATTTCCAGTCGGCCAATTTCTGTTCAAATGTTTTCCATGTGTTTGCGCTACTTGGAGAAGGCAATGTATAATATGATTTATTAGGAGATTTGTGAACATACCTACTATAAAATGCCTCTGCCTTCTGACTTCCAAAGAATACTGTTTTTATTTCTGGATACGAATTATAAAATAACTGAAAGTCATTCGCTTCCTCGTTCAATATATTGTTATCGGAGCTCCCCTTACATTCGCAGGTTTTTAAAACATCCCAAAGCGCAATACCATTGTCAAGCAATAGCTGCTTCCTGATTTCATAATCCTTTGAAAATGGTTGGTCAAAAAGAGTGAAGATGATTTTCCAGAAATGATTGCCAGCATGCCCATAGTACTGCTTCAACTTTAAGGATTTCTCACCTGGCATAGTTCCTAAAATAAGGATTTGGCTATTCTTATTTACGATTGGAGGAAATGCTAACTTTAAATTACTCATATGAAACTCTCGTAATTAGACATTCAAAAATATGGGATTTTGTCCAAAATCAGCTATAAAAACAACAGAAATTCTCTTTGTTTTAGATTTATTCGTTGAATAAAAATGTCCTGCTCAAAAGAACAGGGCATATAATACTACCGCCTCTTATTTCTCCATCAATTCAATCCAGGTATTCACCATTTTTTCAATCAGTTCTTTATTTGCGGTTACTTGTTCCATGGAATAAAACTTTGCATAAACTTTTCCCTTCGTGGCTTCTTCCAAGAAGTCAGATTTTATATTAAGCAGTTCTCCTTTGTGAAAAATAAGTGCTACATAATTTTTAATCCTGGGGTTGAAAGTGGCCAGATCCTCTTTGTAAAAAAAGCTCGGGCCTCCCCACTTTACGTCTTCTTCTATTTTAGAATTTGCATTGACAATGATTGCTCGGACTGCTTCCATTTCGGCTTTCAATGGGTGTTCAAGCTTAGACATAAACTCTTCTACTTTCTTAGTATTGCTCATCATTTTTAATATTTAATGTTAATATCAAATATCAAAGTCTTTATTGCTTCAAAGGGGGTGCAGAAACGACAATTAATGGGTTGATTACGACTGTTATCCCAAAAAAGGTCGCTGATAAACAAAACAATTATATCACCCCACTGTTTTTGAATTCATCCGTACAAAAAGAAAAATACAATTATGAATAAATTTTTCAGAGCTATCATCGCCGCGTGGGGCGCCAAGAAACTGGGAGGCGGCTGCCTATCCACCATTATTATATTTATCCTGATCTATACCCTACTCGGTAAATGCAATAACAACGCGCGCGCAACATCTCAGCAGCCCAAACCTTCAGTAGCTCTCTGCAAATAATATAACGAGAATTACTGAAGTTTTAAGCCGCAACAGTACCTGTCTTAACTTCACCAGCCCGCTTGTAATTGGCCATAATCACTCCGCTTGGACTAACAACGCTCTCCACTAAACTAAATGCTGCCGGAATCGCATCATTGTTAAACAACCTTTTTCCTTTACCAAGAAGCACAGGGTGAATATTGAGCCAAAATTCATCTACCAGATCATGTTTCAATAGCAACTGAACGAGCTCGCTGCTACCCCAGATTTTGAGGTCAGCCCCTTCTGAATTCTTGAGTTTTTCTATGTCTTCCACGCTTGTAAGGAATACGCTATTTTGCCAGTCTGACTTATCCATGGTATTGGATATAACATACTTTGTAACCTCATTTACACCTGGCCAATAGTCGGCATGTTCGGGCCAATAACCCGCAAAGATTTCAAATGTTTTTCTGCCAAGAAGTAAATCTGCAGGTTCCATCTGTTTTTGCATGAGTTGACCAGAAACTTCATCAGCATAGGCTGCAGTCCAACCGCCATAATTGAAACCGCCAGATGTATCTTCCTCAGGTCCGCCGGGTGCTTGCATAACTCCATCCAAGGTGATAAATGATAGAACAGTTATTTTTCTCATAATATTGATGTTTTATTAAGATATAAATTTCGTCAATTAATATAGAGTCAGTGCTGTGTGGATACGACAATCATGGTGGGTTAACGCGACATAAATTATTCTAAAATAATTTATGTCATCAATTCAAATCCATCGCTCAGATATCCTACTTTTAGTTGATCGAGCTTTTCCAGCATCTCTTGGTCAAAGTGAGTCAACAGCATCCGTTTACAAGAAAATTCAGGGAGCCGCATTTCTAATTCCAGATAATTCATATGTCCCTTTACCTGCGTGCCGAAAAAATTACATTCACAAATAAATATATCAGCCCTATCACTTAAGGCCAGTAGGGTATCAGTCCAAGATGTATCCCCAGAATAAGCAATCACCTTATCTGAGATTTCAATCCGAATCCCATGAGGTAAAGCTTTTTCAGAATGAATCACCGGAAGAGCCCACAAGTTAAAATGTTCCAACTTTAGCACTTTATCTGCTGCATATTCCAGAAAATCTACGTTTAGTTTTTCCAACACAGAAGTTCCGGGGTATAGCAAATCTAACAAGGCACTGATTCGATCCTTCCCCCCCGGAGGGCTGATGATTTGCATTTTTTTCTTTCTACCATGTATCGCCGCATCCAAAAGCAAAAAAGGCACTCCACCATAATGATCACCATGGAAGTGACTGATGACAATTGCATCAATATCATTGATATTGATTCCATGATGCTTTAGTCCTGGCAAACTACTTGCTCCGCAGTCGATCAAAAACTTGCTTGTTTCTGTCTTCACATAAAAACAGGTATTCAGTCTACCACCGCTGCCAAATGCATCACCACAGCCAATAACTTTTAAATATACCAAGCTCATTTCTATAAATTTAAAAGTTCTTCCACTTCCAACATGGAAATCCTATGCATATACACTTTCAGCTGCCCTGACAATCATATCTGCAACTATTTCGGGTTGCGACATGAAAATAACATGGCTTCCTTGAACCTCTTCTACTATTGTATTTGAACGACTGTACATGTTTCTCTGAATATCCGGATTGATGCTCTTATCCTCAGTTGCTATCAGTCCATAGGAAGGTTTAGATCTCCATGCAGCATTTGTAATCGGGGTTCCAAAGCCTTTTGCATAAAAAGCCCCCTGAGACGCACACATAAATTCGGCTTCACTGGCATCTATGTCCGCACAGAAACCTTCATGGTACTTATCTTTATCATAGTAAACGATTCCCTTTTCATCTGGTGGCAAAACACCATTTTCTGGTGCTGGTGGCGCACTTTGCAGCCATTGTAAAGCTGTTTCTCCGTTATCCGGCTGGAATGCCGCAATATAAACGAGTGCTGCCACATTGGGATGATTACCAGCCTCAGTAATCACAGCTCCACCCCAGGAATGGCCAGCAAGAATAGCAGGTCCCCCAATCCGATCAAGCGCAACATGTGTAGCCAGCACATCATCCTCCAAGGAGGTCAATGGATTCTGTACAACTATTACATTAAAACCTTTTTTTGTCAATTCGTTATAAAGTGCTTTATAACCAGAACCATCAGCGAATGCGCCATGTACTAACACAGCATTCTTAACATTTGAATTTTCCATCGTTTTAATTTTTGTTTATAAATGACATACAATACAACGATGACCACGAACTGTTTTCAGAATCTTTACAAACAGATGCGATAATCTATTCTGATGTTGGGCTGATGGTTTATTGTTTGTAACTTTAAGATGAAATGGAAACAAAAGGTCTGCTTTTTATCCCCGACATCAGTGGTTTCAGTCGATTTGTAACAGAATCAGAAATTAACCATAGTCGGATGATCATACAGGAATTGCTTGAATTGCTCATTAATGCAAATCAAATAGGGCTTGAAGTTTCCGAAATAGAAGGTGACGCTATTCTTTTTTACAAATTTGGCGAACCACCACAGCTTAAAGAATTGTATAAGCAGGTGGAAAAGATGTTTTGTCAATTTCACAAAAATCTTATGGCTTATGACCGACGGAAGTATTGCCAATGCAAGGCCTGTATTTCCGCAGCCAATCTTTCCTTAAAAGTAATCACACATTATGGTGAATTTACGGAGTACCATGTGAAGAATTTCAGTAAGCTGATCGGTAAGGATGTTATCGTTGCACACCAGCTTTTGAAGAACGACATAGCGCAACATGAATATTGGTTGGTGACCAAAGACCTTCTGCACAATCACTCTCTGGCTGATTTTACCGGATGGATGAATTGGAATGACAGTATAAAGCAGACTGAATCAGGAGATATACACTTTCATTATACACAACTGAGCGAGTTAAAAAATGAAATACATGATGACCCTTTACCCCCATTAAACCTCTCTGATAAAAGAAAAATACTCAGTGCTTCCAGCGTATACGAAACTGACATCATTACCCTATTTCATATTGCAGGTGCATTTGAATACCGTCACCTCTGGTGGGAAGGTGTAGAAAAAGTAGAGGAAATTAATCACTCCTTGCCACGGGTGGGTATGCAAAGCATATGGACATTAAATAACGGAAAAATGCTTTACTATTCCAGCAGCTACTCCTATACTGATGACAAGGTTGAATTTACTGAAACCGATGAAAAAGGAGATCAAGTGACTTACTTCACCCTGGTAAAAATAGCAGACAATAAAGCAAAACTCATTATAGATGTTTATAAAACCCGAAATTGGCTTACAGATTTTATTTTAGGATCATCAGGTCAAAAAAAACTGGAAGCTACGCTTAAAAAGTCATTAGAGAATATCATTCCACTGTTAGAAAAGATGCCGATATTATGAAAACAATACAACTGCTTTTTATATGCTGTCTCTTTTTTTCTGGCGGCGATAAATATATCCAAAAGCCTTCCTATCCAATGGATTATAGCAAGGCAATTGTAGCGACATGTGGTTCATCATCTCCCACAGAAAATATTGGTACAGCGGATAACGGTAAATTTATGATGCATCTGCCAGGCTGGGGACACTATTCTTACCAAATATCGACGACTAGCGACAGCGCGCAGGTTTATTTTGATCAGGGGCTAACTATGTATTATAGTTACCATATGAAGGAAGCGCTGGCTTCCTTTAAAGAAGCAGCCAGATTTGATCCCAATTGCGCTATGATCTATTGGGGTCAGGCATTGGCTATGGGGCCTTACTATAATTCTGCCCACACTTACCTCATTCCTAAAAATATATCAAAAGTTTTAAAACTGATGAACCAATCTGCCGGTAAAGCATCTGCCAAAGAGCGGGACCTGTTGAAGGTGATGAGCCTCCGATATCCATCCTCAGATGCTGATACTGTAAAAACGAATCTAAACGCGGCGTATGCACAAGGTATGAAAGGGCTCATGTCCATATACCCGGAGGATGCAGACATTAAGGCGCTATTTATAGATGCAGTGATGCTGATCCATCCCTGGGAGTTCTGGAACAACGATGGATCGGCGAAAGAATGGACACCTGAAGTGGTAAATTTGTGTGAAACTCTATTACAGGAAAACCCAAAACATCCTGGTGCTTTACATTATTATATACATTTAACGGAAGCATCACGTAAGCCAGAGGTTGCCCTGGCCAATGCGCAGCTGCTGAAAGATCTTTTTCCGGGCGTAGCCCACATGGTTCACATGTCCAGCCATGTATACCAAAGAAACGGCCTTTATGCGCTGGGCGTAGCGGCAAATGACAGGGCCGATGCGAGCCTTGTGCGTTATGATTCACTGGCCAGGCACCTTTCGCTTAACAAACATTCGCCGCATTATTTTGCAGTACAGGCTTTTTGCGGCCTGACAGGTGGAATGTATACTAAAGGAATGCGGGATGCCATAAAGTGCAGAAAAAGTGTTGCGCCAATTTACGAGGATACTTATGCCCAATATTTGTATATGATGCCACTCTTTACCCAGGTAAGGCTTGGTAAATGGGATGAGCTATTAAAAGAGGCTGTTGAGCCCGATACCCGCTGGACCTATGCAGGGATATTGGATAATTTTGCCAAAGGACTTGCATATGTGTATTCAGGCAAGCCGAATATGGCAAGAGAACAGCTGGTTCAGTTGCGTACTAAAATGACAGATCCCATTTTAAAAAAGAGGCGCATCCCTTTTAATTCGACATTGCAAAGCGCGCAGATTGCAGAAAACATTTTAAATGCCGTTATTTTATTTGATCAGAGAAAGAATGCTGCCGGTATTAGCAGTCTCAATGAGGCCATAAAAATAGAAGATGAAATGATTTACGCTGAGCCGATGGATTGGCCACTTCCTGCAAGACAATTTTTAGGGGCCTACCTTTTAAAGTTGGGGAAACCGGCGGATGCAGCGCAGGTTTACAAAATGGATCTGGAACTAAACCCAGGAAATGGCTGGTCATTACTGGGGCTGTATCAAAGTTTAAGTGCCCTGCATAAAGTTGAGGCGTTGGCGGAATATAAAGCCGCTTACCTTAAGGCGTTCTCTGGCGCAGAGCAGATTCCACCGGCCTCGGTTTATAGCAGATAGGGTTTATTCTGATAGAGATGTGATGCGTTTTTAGCAATTTGTTGACAAGGGACAGGCAATCCAATATATTTTTAGCTAAATTTACACTACGGGAAATCATGATGGATGCTTATTGTTCATATTCGGATCAGGAACTTACTGCTTTTTTAAAAAATGGGGATAAGTCTGCATTTACAGAGATTTATAACAGGTACTGGAAAAAAATGTTCGCACTGGCTTGCCAGAAAATAAATGATCCGGAAGAAGCCAGAGAAATTGTTCAGCAGATTTTTATCCGTCTTTGGGAACGTAAAGATAAACTGGAAATCAATAACACTTTAGGCGGATACCTTTCTGTTTCTGTAAAATACAGGATTATTAATGCCTTGAATATGCATTACGTGCGTAAAAACTATATCGATAATTTACCGGCATGGTCAGAACTGGATGATTCTACACAGGAATGGCTGGACTTTGAAGAAGTAAAAGAGCGACTGGCTATACTTGTTTCAAATTTACCCGAAAAATGCCGTATTGTATTTGTCATGAGCCGTGAACAGGGGCTTTCACAAAAAAAGATTGCAGAAACCCTCAATATATCAGAAAAAACAGTGGAAGCACATCTGAGTAAAGCCGTAAAATCTTTAAGAACAGGGCTCAGAAGCTTCTTTTTAACACTTTTATAAATTAATCATATTTTTTTTTCTTCGGGACTAAGGGATTCGATCTTCTGAACTGACATACTAGTAAAGGCTCAGGAAATGGATCAAAAGAATACACAAGAGAGATATGAATACCTCGCTTCGGCATGGAAAAATAAAACAATTACTCCTACGGAAGAATCAGAATTATTTGACTGGTTAAATCTGTCAGAAGAAATTGTCGTAAATATCCCTGCGTCATTTGCAAATTCTGAAACCGAACTTAAAAACCAAATGTATGACTATATAGATCAGTCATTATGGACAAATAAACAGGACAAAAAACGCAAATTATGGCCAAAATTAAGTATTGCAGCTGCTTTACTACTGTTAACTGGCGCTTCGCTTTTGTTCTATTACTCCCCTGCCATCCAACACCTTTTTAATTCAACCGCTTCTTTGAATAATAATATTTCTACCGGCAGCAATACAGCGACCTTAACGCTTGCAAATGGAAAAAAAATAAAATTATCAGAGGTAGCTGCAGGACAACTCAGTACTGAGGCCGGTGTTTCAATCAGCAAATCCAAAGATGGGAAATTGATCTATTCCGTTTTGGAGCGTGACAATAAGGTTAATGACACTATTCGATTAAATACACTTTCAACAGCCATTGGAGAAACTTAC
Organism: Pedobacter hiemivivus; assembly: GCF_005144565.1. NCBI lineage: Bacteria > Pseudomonadati > Bacteroidota > Sphingobacteriia > Sphingobacteriales > Sphingobacteriaceae > Pedobacter > Pedobacter hiemivivus. Next base: position 869,783 of record NZ_SWDX01000002.1, on the reverse strand, counting down.
CAGATACGTTTACCTGATGGAACAATAGTCTGGCTAAATGCAGCATCTTCATTAAAGTATCCTGCAAATTTTGGTGTAGGATCTAAGCGTAAAGTTCAATTATCTGGCGAAGCCTATTTTGAGGTGGCAAAGATAGAACGGAAAAATAAAAACTCCCTGAGCGAACGTGTACCTTTTATTGTGGCCACAGGCAAACAGGAAGTTGAGGTGTTGGGTACACATTTTAACATCAGCAGTTATCAGGAAGAATCTACTGAAAAGACCACATTACTTGAAGGTGCCGTACGGGTATCCTTGTTAAACACCCCGTCTAAAAATGTAAATCTCCTCCCCAACCAACAGGCGGTATTAACTGCAGGCAAGCTTTCGATGTATGACGTAGATGCCGCAGAGTCGGTAGCCTGGAAGAATGGCAAGTTTACATTTGACCATGAAGAGATCAACAGTATCATGCGTAAAGTTGCAAGATGGTATAATATTGAGGTAGTTTACCAGGACAATCTAGAGGGGGTTAAATTAACTGGGAGTATTTCCCGCTTTGAAAACATTAGTAAACTGCTGGAAATTTTGGAAAACACGAAGCAGGTACACTTTAAAATTGATGGAAAACGCATCATCGTGAAAAAATAAAATCAACAAATCATAATAAACCTAAACCCAAACCAAGACTATGTGAATAGATTTACTAAACAGTTAATTAATCTGTAACGGGTAAACCGCATTAAAAAACCGTAAAGTGGTTCGACGCACTTTACGGCTAAAAAATCTGAGTTAACCCTTCCGGCATAGCCGGAAAAACAATGAGCTATCAACTTACCGTTTTAACCCAAACTAAACAAAAGTATGAATTTAAATGCTTTTAACCTAAGTAAGCTACGCCTGTGGCTTCCACCAAAATTACTATTGATTATGAAAATGATCATCATTATCATGACGACCTGCTTACTACAGGTAAGCGCAGCCGGCTTCGCACAAAGAATTACTTTGTCCGAAAGAAACATGGCTTTGGAGCAGGTGCTTAAGAAAATTAAACGACAAATTGGATTTGATGTACTTTATGGCAGCAATCTGTTGGATCAGTCTGCCAAAATAAACGTGAACCTAAAGAATGTACCCTTGACAGATGCCCTGGACAAAATTCTTGAAGGACAAATGCTCAACTATGAAGTGAAGGAAAAGACCATCATCATCTCTAAAAAAATGCCTTCTATACTGGAACGGGTAATAGATGTCTTTCAAGCCACAGAGATCAGGGGGCATGTTTTAGATGAATTGAATCGTCCGCTTACCTCTGTTAACGTACGAATCAAAGGCAGCAAAAAAAGCGCTATTACAGGGCCAAGTGGCGAATTCCTAATCACAATACCTGATGATGGAACCATCCTCGTATTTTCTTGCGTGGGTTATATATCCCGGGAAATTCCCGCAAAGAAAAACATGATCGTGGTAATGGAGGCGGAAACCAATAAATTGAACGAAATGGTAGTGGTAGGTTATGGAAGTATCCGTAGAAAAGACCTGACCGGCTCCGTTGCCTCAGTGGACATCAGTGAAATTAAAAATGTTCCATTCGCGACTGTCGATCAGGCCCTATCCGGGAAAGCTTCGGGGGTTCAGGTAGTGCAGGCAGACGGATCGCCGGGAGGTGTAGCCAAAATACGTATTCGGGGAGGAACTTCCTTGATGGGTGGCAACGACCCATTATATATTATTGATGGGATACAGGTACAAATTCAGAACAGGTATCAGCAAAGTGCAGCAGAAATTCTAAGCCCGGTAGAAGGTTATGGTCCAAACGCCAGTCAAACCATTTCAGGTTCATTTGCACGCGGTCTAAACAGCCTGGGTGGGCTGAATATCAATGATATTGAAAGTATTGACATCTTGAAAGATGCCTCGGCAACTGCTATTTATGGTTCAAGGGCTGCAAATGGAGTGGTTATCATCACCACAAAAAAAGGCAAGCAAAATCAGAAACCTATTTTTGAAGCCAATTATTACGCAGGATTGAGCAGTCCCATTAAGGAGAAACTCTTAAATAGAGATCAATATATTATGATCATGAAAGAGGCTGCCAAGAACCTGAATGCTGCAAGAGCAGCATCGGTTCCGGCGCTTACACCTGATCCCACCGCTACCAGTATTTTAACCAATCCCAATTTTCTGGGCACAGGAAATACCGACTGGCTGGATCTTGTGCTACGTAATGGCATTACCCAAAATGCTGATATTGCGGTAAGAGGTGGCGGCACAGGTTCCAGATACTATACCTCATTGGCTTATAATAAAAATAATGGAACAATTGTGGGTACAGATTATACCAGAATTGCTGGAAAAATAAGCCTGGATAATGAAATTAATAGCAGGCTGCGTATCAATACCAATTTGGATTACGGTTTTAGTACCAATAACCTCACCAACGGTATGTATTCCCAAGCCCTGTTTGCTCCACCTACACTAGATGCCTATAATGCGGATGGTAGTATAAAAGTAATCAGCGCAAATGAGAATGGCACCTATGGCTTTGAAGGTTATCAGAACCCTTTGCTGCTGCTTAAAGGTATCAATAAATCTAACAGCATGACCTTGCTGGGCTCTTTGTCGGGCGAATATGATATCCTAAAAAACCTGAAATTAAAGTCTACCGTGTCGGTTAACTATAACAATTACCGCCAGACTAATTACGTACCGAGCACGGCTCAGATTTCGGGAAGTGGAGGTTATGCAAGTGGTTCAAAGAATGGTGTTGCAACACAGGCGCAGTCGCAAAACGTAGACCTGTTTTATGAAAACACGCTGACCTGGGACAAGCAGTTTAATGAGCACAACAGAATCAATATACTTGCAGGAACTTCCTGGCAAATTACCAGAAGCAATTCATTTTCAGCCAGCGGGCAGGGTTTTCCAGACGATAATTACCTGAACAATCTTTCGTCTGCAGCATTGACGTTGCCATCTACCGGTATCTCCGGCCAAAATTCACTGCTCAGTTTTTATATGCGGGCCAATTATGCCCTGTATGAAAAATACCTCTTCACTTTCACAGGTCGTTCGGACGCCTCATCTAAATTCCCTGAACACAACAGGGTTGGTTATTTCCCTTCAGGAGGGGTTGCATGGCGTATTTCTGAAGAAAATTTCCTAAAAAATGTAAAATGGATCAGCGAGATCAAACTAAGGGCAAGCGCCGGGTATACCGGTACGCAGAATATTGGTGACAATCTGTTCTATACACTATATTCGCCAGTATCTTACGCTGGATTAAACGGCCTTGCTCCTACTCAACTTGGTAATGATAAAATTAAATGGGAATCTACCCTGCAGAAAGATGCTGGTATTGATTTTGCTTTTTTCAATTCCAGATTAAGTGGTGGGATCGGATATTATGAAAAATCTACTGAGGGCATTTTGTTTCCGGCAACTGTGGCCCGCAGTTCAGGTTTTACAGGTGTAACTGCCAACATTGCTGACATTAGGAACAGCGGACTTGAACTATCCTTACGTGGTGATTTTATCCGCAGCAAAAGTATTCAGTGGTCAGGCACCTTCAATATATCGGGTAACAGGTCTAAAGTACTTGCCCTTTCCAATGATTTTTCTGACCCCTCTAATCCGAAGATCTACACCTATGGAAACAATGTATTGAAAGTAGGTGAACCCCTTGGCTTACTATGGGGCTACAAATTTGATGGGTTATTGCGTACACAGGCAGAAGTGGATGACTATAAAAGTAAAAACCTTTTTGCTCAGTTTGGTCAATACCCATATATGGGAATTGGCGACAGCCGTTATGTGCTGGATCCGGCTACAAAGTTCAATAAAAGCGATATTATTGGTCGTGCCGAACCAAAATATTACGGAGGATATACCAATAGCCTGACATACAAGAATTTTAGTTTGATCACACTAGCTACTTTCTCTTATGGGGGTGATATTTATTACCTGGCCGATGTTCAGAATGCCGACGCAGGTACCCGTACCAATAAGGGGATAAGGATCCTGGACAGATGGACACCTGAAAACCAAAATACGGAAAGGCCAAGGTTGATACTAGGTCAGGGTACCGCCGCGAATGGTGCGAGCAACAATGTATACGACGCTTCCTTTATCAAGTTGAAATCTGTAACACTGAGTTATCAGCTTTCTCCGTCACTAATGAAAAAGCTAAAAATGAATACCGCTTCTGTATATGTTTCAGGAACCAATTTATTAACGATTACCAATTACCCAGGAGCCGATCCAGAGGTCAGCAATGACCCTTATAGCCTAATTGGTGGGTATAGTGATGCAGGAGGATACCCTACCGTTAGGCAATTTAGTTTTGGACTTCGTTTTGGATTTTAAAAAAGCATAAACATGAAAACAATATATAGATATATCGTGCTGGCCATATTTATCGTGAGTAGCCATGCATGTAAAAAAGAACTTGGTGCTTTGCCAAAAAACGCCAAAGTTGATGCCAATACGATTTTGGATCAGGGGACCGCACAAATCGCGTTAAATGGTGCTTATTACCGGTTTGCCAACGCAACAGTAGTTAAAACAGGTTGGCAAAACCATCAGATCATCCCGCCAATGTTAGCCGGCTACATGGGCATGTACTCAAGTGTTTTACCCGAAGAAGAAAACCGTAACGACAGGTCGAGCAGCTCATATTGGGCAGAATCTTACATCGTACTAAATGCTGTAAATGGAGTAATTAGTGGGGTGAAAGCTTTACCAGATGAGAAGTTTACCGGAAATCGTAAAAAAGAAATCATTGCAGAAGCACATTTTTTAAGAGCATATGCTCATTTTAAATTGCTTACTTTTTATGGAGAGTGGTATAAGCCGGAAAGTTCAGCAGGTGCCTTGTTAAGGGATGAGTTATCTAGCCTAAGTAACATCCCCAAAAAGAGAAGTAGTGTAAGCGAAAGCTATGATTTTATCCTGACTGACCTCGATGATGTCATTGCGAATGCACCCACTACCAATCCAAATCATTATGTAACTAAATGGGCTGGCATGGCCTTAAAAATGCGTGTATTGATGAGCAGAGGTACTTCGACAGATTACGGAACCCTAATTACCTTGGCTAATTCCCTGATCCAAGATAGCCCTTATAAGCTTGAAGCCATAGCAGAAGATGTGTTTCATAAAAATGGATTAAGCAGTAAGGAAGTGATACTTGGCATTAAACCACAGGCTAACCAGGAAAAGGAAACTTATAGTACCAGTGCGCAATACTGGCCTGGAGCATCGTCATTGTATGTGGCTAGAACAGCATTAAAAACAACATATGACAACGACCCACGCCAAAGTTGGATCATCGGCAGTGTGAGACCAAGACCAGCTTACTATTTCTTTACCAAGTACATGAAGGAAAACGGTGTATCTTCCCCCCTTTCGGAAACTTATTATGCGCTGCGGTTAACAGAAGTATATCTTTTAAAAGCAGAGGCTATTGTACGTTCGGGCGGAAGTTTAGCTGATGCAAAAATCGTGGTCCACCAGGTACAAGAAAAAGCAGGAATAACCCTTACGGCTAATAATACTCATTACAACGCCGTTGAAAATGCGAATACTGCTCAGACCTTATTGGTAGAAATATATAAAGAAACGGTAAAAAGCTTGATCGCTGAAGACGGAATGGAATGGATGGCCCTGCTTCGCTTGCCTTTTGAGACGGTAAAACAGTTTAAACCGACCATTACCAATCAAGTACAATACATTTTGCCGATCCCTAAAGATGAGTTTCTATACAACCCAATTTTCGGCGATCAAAACCCTGGATATTCAAAAAATTAAACGATAAACGATGTTTAAAAATATAATAAGCGTTATGGTGCTGCTATTACATTTATCGGCAGCAGCCTTCGCACAAGCCCCCCCTCAACTAGATAAAACCGCCTTGCAAGCCTGGCAGGGTTCCATAAAGGACCTGACAACTCGCGAAAATGAAATTTACTCGGCCCTGAAAAATGCAAATGAGGCGCAGGAAGAAAAGCTCGAACTGGAACTGAAAGCCCTGGCCGATAAAAAACTGCAAAGAAAGGCAGCTTATGTTACAGCTAATCCAAACAGTAGTTTCAGTGTGAGCCTGGTCAGTGATGAACTACTCTTTATGGGAAACTATGAAGATGGTACTCTGCTTTTCAGCAAGCTAGATGGGGCAATCAAACAGAGCCCAGCTGGAAAAAAAATTGAAGAAAGGCTCTCAATTTTAAAACGAAGCGCTATTGGAGAACAGATGCTTGACTTTAAGCAAAATGATATGGATGGCAAACCGATGAAATTTTCAGATTTTAAAGGAAAATATGTACTTGTTGACTTTTGGGCCAGTTGGTGTAAGCCATGCAGGGCTGAAAATCCAAATGTGCTTAGGGCTTATGAGCAATATAAAGATAAAGGGTTTACCGTTTTAGGTATTTCTCTTGATGACAAAGCTGAAAGCTGGAAAAAAGCTGTAATGGATGATAAGATGCCATGGCCCCAGGTGTCAGATCTGAAAGGTTTTAAAAATGAAGTATCCACCTACTTTGGCATTCAGGCCATCCCAAGTACGCTGCTGATTAATCCTGAAGGTATAATTATCGCCAAAGACCTTAGAGGAAAAGCATTACATAGAAAACTTGCTACATTATTTAAAACAGCAGAAAGCGATAAGACGCTAAACGATTCTATCAGCAAAATGAAAAGGCCTGAACGTTTAAAGTGGATCAGTGATTATATCACCAGACATCCCGAATCAGCATCCGGTGCCTATTTCCTCAGTGAATTCCTCAAATTTGATTATCAGACCACTTTGGAGCAAAAGGAGGAGTTGTTAAATAAATTTACTGCTGCGGCAAAACAATCAGCATACTACATTCCAATGGCAGCAGCATTGAGAAGGAAAAAACAATTGCAACCGGGTAATATGGCACCTGATTTTACTTTGCTACAGGCAAATGGCAAACCGCTTTCACTTTCTTCTACCCGAGGAAAATATGTATTGATCGACTTCTGGGCAAGCTGGTGTGTTCCCTGCAGAAAAGCCATCCCTCATTTAAAAGAAGTATATGCGAAATATAAGTCAAAAGGCTTTGAAATTATTAGTTTGTCTGGAGATCAGATGGATGGCAGCTGGAAAAAGGCCCTGGAGATAGAAAAAATGCCATGGCTACAGCTTGTGGATGATTTTCCTGCTAAATTTTCACCATCCCGGGTTGGTAGTATGTATGAGGTGAACTTCCTTCCTTTTTACGTATTACTTGATAAAACAGGAAAGATACTGGTCTACTCTGGAAATGAAAAAGAAGTGGAAGATAAACTGGAAAGCTTGCTAAATTGATTTCTTTCAATTTTAAGATTAAATAGAAAAAGCGGCTATGCCGCTTTTTCTATTTAAAAATCTCTTTTATTTTTCGGACAATATCTGGGCGACCATATCGTCCAGATCTTTTGCTTTTGCTTCGCTGCTACCTACAAATTTCTTGATGATAATGCCATTCTTATCGATCAGTATTTTAGTCGGATATGCCTTGACATTATATTTTTCGGACACAGATAGTTTTCCTATTTCTGTCTTATTATTTAAGACATTGAGCCAGCTCATCTGATCCTGATCCAATGCTACTGTCCATTTTTTATAATTTTCTTCGGGCTTTCCGAGTTCATTCGCGACACCTAGAATCTCGAATCCCCTGTCTTTATATTCCGCATATAATTTGCGCAAGTGTGGATGGGTTTGGCGACATGGAAAGCACCAACTGCCCCAGAAATCAAGCAATACCAGTTTACCTTTGACTGAAGCCAGACTGACTTCTTTACCATTTCTATCTTTTAAGATAAAATCAGGAGCTGCAGCACCAAGGGCCGTTACTTTTGAGCTTTCTATACGTTTTGCATAGGCCTGTCCTTCATCTGAAGCTTTTATTTCTGGTTGGAACTGCTTAAACAAAGGTTCTATTTCTGCTGGTTCTAAGATCGATTGGGTATACTCCCTTAGCATGTCCAGCGCGATGCAGGATTGTGGATGGCTAAACAGGTAAGCTTTCTTCACTGAATCTATCTGGCCGTCGATTTTAGACCTTTTCTTTGTATAGTTGGCTATCCCAATGCTATCTTTATTTTTATATGCCGGATCACCTTCTTCTTTATAAGCTTTACTGTTCGCAGCATAATATGGATCTAATTTAGTCTTCAGTTCTTGCCTGTCGTCATCAGCCTTTGAGCCCTTAACGATCGTGCTGTTTAGTTTTTGTGCAGCATTTGCACTGAGCTTTCCTTTATCCATGTAAAACTCATGGGCATAATCTTTTAGCATGCGTGTACGTGCATAATATGTTGCTACACTATCCGCAACTTTTAGCTGAATTATTGCTATAGCAGGGTAAGAGATTAGGCCTTTGAAGGTATAGCTACCATTGATCAATTTTGTGCTGTCTTTTATCTCTATGCCATTCTGTTTAAATTTCAAATAAATGGTTTGATCTACGGCACGCTTGTAATCAAACACCTGACCTGTTAAGGTGAAAGGCTTGCTCATCTGTGCGACGCCAAATAATGGCGCAAGCATAAGCGCAAAAACGTATATATATTTACTTTTCATGGGTTATCTTTTTTCTTTATAGAACATGCTTATTATTTTTGCAAAGCCCGAATAGGTTTTAACGGGGCTGCCCAATGCTCCTGTTGGAGAGACATCAAACTCATTTATTTTTCCTTCGGCTCCGTTATAGGTTGATACATACAATTTACCTGTTGTTCTCAGAATCATATAAGAGGTACTGAACTCTGCTACCCTACTGACAGAGAACTTCATATCCGTAATTTGTTCAGTGGTGGCACCTGTATAAACTATTGTTGCGGTATTGGACTTATAATCATATACCATTACATTATTTCCGGAAACATAATAAATATGTGGAAGTTGTGTAGAACCGGCAAAGATTGTCGCACCGCTCATTTCTGCAGATATAGGAATCTCTGCAGAAGCTGCCGCTGCTTTCTGTATACCTATTGGATAGATCTGATAGAAATACATTTTTCCAGCGGCATCCTTCATTAGCCAATTGTAATAAGCATACTGGTTGGAGTAGCAAGCATATACACATTTTTTATTTACGTTATTCGGATCAAATGCTCCGGGACTTGACATATCGGTACTGTAGGTATTCAATAGGCCTACACTGCCACCGGTAAACCAAAGAAAACGGCCGTATTTCTGATCATAACAAATGAAATTTGCTGTAATAGCAGGGGTATTTGCTTTCCCTCCGCTTGTAGAGGTAATGATGAAAGGCGCTACCTCATAATCGCCAAGCAATGCGCCATCAAAAAAGGGCGTACTCGCACTTGGTGAACCGAATTGAACTTTACCATTCACTATGGCGTAAATGGCATTTCCGTTAGCATATCCCTGAATTGCAGACAGCTCTACCGGTGCAGATGGAGGGATAGCTAATAGTCCGGAAAAAGGACCCGCATTCTGATAAGTTTCAGGATCCAGTTGCATAGTAGTCCTGCCAGGAGCAGATACAAACACGTAATATGGTTTTTGTATCTGCTCGCCTGATTTGTAGTAAAAACCCGTCAACTGGCCTACGGGCGTCGGAAGATAGCTGCCTTTGTTAGCCTCACTATATAAGTTTCTGTAAATTTCCCCGTCAAACCCCAGATGGCTGATGTCACCTCCCTGTGGTTTTTCTTCCAGTACGACAATACCACTTCCAAACCTAGATGTAATCGTAACGTGGGTTTGAACCGTCGAAGTTATATTCGTACTGACATCTTTTACTACATACATTAGTGTGTAACCACCCAATGGTGCATTCATGGCAACCTTCAGGTCTTTTTTATCAGAAAGAACAATTTTAGGTCCAAAAGCATCGCTAAACATATACCAGCTATAGGTATACGTACCACTGGTAACATTGTCTTGTGTCACAGTTGGCTTAATACGAAGTGTATCACTCAGCAATATATCTATATTTGTTGCTGTGCTCAACGCAGTAATTTCAATTTCATTGATTGGTTTTAAATCATAGTTGCTCTTGTCTTTCATGCATGCTGCAAGTAGCATGGAAAGCATCACAACGCTTAGTAATGATAATATATTAGATTTCATTTTCTTATAGTTTAGGGAAGGTAACCTGATTGCCTGTTTCGTCGATCATTGGCCCATTTATTTTTTCATACTCATATAGTGCTGAAACAAGTTTGGCATAATAAATATACATCTGTTCTAACGTAGGGGCTTCAGCACCATCACGAGCCCTCGGTCCCCAGACTATTCTTCCTGTGATGTCAATTATGTATCTGTATTTCGTGGCACTATAGGTTCCAAAAAAGAGTTTAAACCAACTACCTGTGGCATCCCAGGTATCAGGTTTTAAAAGCTGATCACTCAATTTGATCAGGTAACCGGGCACATACGTACCGGCGGGTTCTCCGGAGAATGTACTATTGGTTTTGGTATTCATAATTTGGAGTGGAAACTCAGCGCTGGTCACAATTTTCACATACAGCCTTACCTGCTTCGCTTTGAGGTCTGCTGTTCTTTTTAGGAGAATAGGAACCCTTCCGATGATCTCATTTGCTTTAATTTTGGTCTCCAATATTTGATAGTGTATCCCGGCAAGCGCCGTAGTTAAACTTTCGTCCACTTTTAGCGGTACTGTACGGTCTACCGGAGACATGTTACCCGAAATTTTTACAGGAATGTAGATGGTATCTAACATCAGTGTACTGGCCTTTTCGGCAAAGGAATAGCTCGTGCTGTCTTTAACCCCAATAAATTTTTCCTTGTCAATATAAATACCTGCCTTATCTTCATACCTCAGTTCTTCCTTTTTGCAGGAAGCCATGATGATCAGCAAGATGATGGAGAGGAATTGAATTTTATGAATGTGAAATATAGTTTTCATTTTTCGTTGCTTTAAGGTTATCTGTTACCAAATTCAATTTCAGTGTCAGGTAGTGGAAACACGTAGGTGGCGGCGGTCATAGTTACTGCCGACCTCGGAACTGGAAGTGTTCCCAAACGTTTGTAGTAGAAGAACAATTGTCCTTCGGCATAAAACTCTTTGATGTACTCTTTAGCAATTTCCTGCATTCTGATCGGCTCAGTAAAAGTGGAAGTCAATGCTGGCAGTCCACGATTTATCCTGATTTCGTTAACCAGGGTTCTTGCTTCAGTAAGATCCGTGGTAGCTTCAGCGGCGATATAATACATTTCTGAAAGCCTGATTAAGGGTGCCTGATTGCTGAGCTGTAGATTGGTAATCCCATCCTGCCAGAACTTGCTGCTATACCCGAATCCATTAAATGTTCTGATATGATATAGGTAACGGTAATCGGTAGAACCCGCCTGAGCAATATCAAATACCGTATTCATCGTTGCAGTGGTCAGGAAGAAAGTAGAACTCTGGAAAGTTGTATTTCCTTCCAGACGGAAACGGATGTCTACAAGCGCTTTGGTTAAAGGCAAATTCAGTGCAAACACATGCTCGGTAGAGAAGGTTCGGTCCTGGTTGGCCGTCAGGTTAAAAGTATTACGGTTTACGAAGGGGAACTTTCCGGAAGCGATGACTTCTTTTGCATATTGGAGCGCCTTTACTTTATCGCCTGCGTACAGGTAGATCCGTGCTTTCAGTGCTTTTACTGCCCAGTAGTTAAAATGATTACGTGTATAGTTGGTAAACTCGTCGGCACTTGCCTCTGTGTTGTATACAATTTCCGGATATACGGATAACAGTTGTTCTGCTTCGTCCAGATCTTTCAAACAAAGCGTAATGACTTCGGAAGTGGTGCTTAATGGGCTTAGCTCTTTGCTAAATGTTTTAATATATGGAATGGCTTTTACTGAACCTCCATTTACAGGAACAGGTCCGAACATACGCAGTAAATCAAAATGCATGTATGCCCTTAAACCCAAAGCCTCACCTTTTACCAGGTTATAATGGTTTTTCAGGAATATACCTTTGGCCTGGTCTACGTGGTCAAGGATATTGTTTACCCCACCTATGGCTTTATACATATTGCCCCATATCGTTGCTATGGTTAATTTTACCACAGGAGCTGTATAATTGTATCTGGCATGTTCGAGCATGGGATGACCAGTAGCGGTGGTTTGATAGTTCTGTCCCATGGCACTGATGGTGGTCATCGTCAGGTTGTCTGCATAGAGCCCAGTCCCCATTTGCAGGTAAGAGCCCAGTAAAGCCTGATTGAATCCCGCTTCGGTACTGAACATTTCGTCCTGAATCACCTGGGTGCCGGGTTTTACATCAAGCCATTTTTTGCAGGAGGAAATCCCCGTTGCAAGGAGGCAGAATAGTAAGATATATAATGGCTTTTTCATAAAGCTATAGTTTTAATTAAAATATACTTGTGGATATGTTGAAAGTAAAGTTGTGTGCAAATGGATAGTCCAATCCACGCTCCCTTTTGATTGTAGAGATCTGGAAAGGATTTGCGATATACAGCTCCAGCCTGGTATTGGAAAGGCGCGCTTGTTTAAGCCATTTCAAATGCTCGGGAAACTGGTAGGTAAATGATACCCTTGAGGCCTCAATCATATATTCCTTTTGTACAAATCTTGAGGTTGCGAGTGTACTTTCCACTACAGCTTTACCATCCGCACTACCGATGATGCCTTTAAAAAAGGTTTGATCTCCAGGTTTTTTCCACCTCTCGCTGGATACCCGGCGATCTAAATTGTAAGTGTTGTCGGCATTCTCTATACGGTCTACCAAAGTCTGGTTATACAGATCAGCTCCAAGGCGGTAGGTCATATAGATATTAACCCCAAAGCCCTTGTAATCCACCCCTGTGCTCAGTGTTCCGGATACCCGTGCCCTGGTATCACCTACGGCAACTTTGTCGTTGGAATCCCAGACATAAGTTGCGTTGCCATTTTTATCGAGGAAAATCTCCTGTCCATTCGCCGGGTCAATGCCCAAACTTCTAACTACATATAATGCTGTTAATGACTGGTTTTCCTGGTAATAGCTTTTCGGCTTTTTCCTGTTTACGTTGGTTAAATCTTTGTCTATCTCATTGGCTGCATCATTCAACTTCCGCAAGGAATTTGATATCTGAGTAATGGTATTTTTATTTCCATATGCCGATAAACCAGCCCTCCAGTAAAAAGCTTCTTTGGGCTTTTGGATGATATTGACATTGACACTGCCCTGCCATCCAATGTTCTTCAATGCACCTGCATTTTCCTTATAGCTGCTGAAGCCCAATGAGGGTGGAGTCGTAATGTCGAGTATGAGGTCGTTGGTCGTATTATAGTAAAAATCACCGGAGAAACTGATCCGGTTGTTCCATAACGTAGCGTCAACGCCGGCACCCCGTTTTAAACTTTTTTGCCAGCCCAAAGTTGAGTTTCCGTATCCAACCAGGTAAGCACTCAGCTGGTTGAGGTAAAACTGATCGGCATAATAATTATAGGTACTTAATGCCATATAGGGAGGAAAGTTCTGATCCCCTGTGGTACCTACAGAACCGCGGATTTTAAGGAAAGAAATGAATTTTACATCCTCCATGAACTTTTCACGGTGAATATTCCAGCCCATCCCGGCCGACCAGAAAGGAGCCATACTTCTATCTTTTCCAAACTGTGATGAAGCATCCAGACTGACAGAAAAATCAAGCAGATACTTGTTGTCGTAAGCATAGTTGGCATTCATTCTTCCGCTGATCAGTCGACTGATTCCCTGGCTTCCAGAAGGCTTTGTTGTTTCCGGATTGTATTTACTGGCAAATATCAATTCTGCTACCTTCTCATTAGGAAAACCTATAGCTGAAGTATTGAAAGTTTGCTCTTTTCCCTCGGTAGCATTTATACTTCCGGTAAAGAATACCAGGTTTTTTTTCCATGTTTTCCTGATGTCAAAACCCAGATTGGCATCTATCAGATCTGTTTTACCTGTGCTTTTATCGTATCGTCCGCGTTCTGTAATGGGCTTCGATTCAAAAGCTGTATTTTTTGCCGATAAGTAATAATCTGATGAAGTATTGTTATGTGTATAACCTACCCCGCCCATGAAGCGCAGCCAGTTTAACGCAGACCATTCAAATCTGAAATTATTGGTAAAACCGAGCTGTTCATTAAAATTTTTACCGGGCAATGCTGCATTATATAAAGGATTTCCATAGGATGCGTATAGCACTCCGGTACTGTTTCTTCTTGGTTCACCGAGAAATCTGGCAAACTGCCCGTCCTCATCATATGGCGACCAATACTGGTTCAGTTTTGTATAATCTGCAAAACTGCCATAAGGACTGTTTGTTCCCTTTACATTATTGATGGTCAGATCGTTCCCAAATAACAGTTTTGAATTGCGATAAGTAAGGTTTACACCACCGCTTATGCGATCACGACCCGAACCTTTCATCACTGCCACATCATTGTTGCTGCTCAGGTTTATTCCGTATCTCACGACCTGATCGCCACCTTCAAGATAAAGAGAATGGCTAGTGCCGTAGCCTGTCTGCAAAGGTTGAGACAGCCAGTACGTATCTACCCCGCTGGTTACGGCTTTCAATCTTTCGTTGTATTCCGCATCGCGCAGTGTTTGCAAATATGGCCATGTCCCACTATCCTTATAAAAGCCAACCTCTTTTTCGAACGCCAGTTTTTCAGCAGCATTCATCAGGTCATAACTGCTCAGATCGGGGGCGGTTACCGTAATGCCACCGCGATACGAAATTCTTATTGAACCTTCTTTAGGTTGTCGGGTATCTATGACCACCACACCATTACTAGCCCGTGAACCATAAATCGAAGTTGCTGCAGCATCTTTTAGAATCGTAATGCGCTCTACCCTATTCATGTCCAGGTCAAAGATTCTTTGCAAGGTTACCTGAAATCCATCCAACACAAATAAAGGGGCATTTGGCTTGTCGCCAAATACATTTCTCAATGTGGCAGTAGAGGTTGGACTAGTATTCTGGTCAGGAAAATTATTCTGCCCCCGCAATTCTATATCAGGCAATCTGTTTGGATCTGAACCTAGACTGATGTCTTCAGGGAGTCTGAAAGAAGGGTCTAGAATACCAATTGCTGCGAGAATATTGGAAGGAGCTACTCTTTTTAATTCTTCGGCGGTGATGGTTTTTGCGGATCCTGTGAAGTTTTCTACCGGTCTTTTGTAAATACCGGTTCTCACAACCACCTCATCCAGGGAGTTGTTCTGAAGAGAAAGCCTGATCACTACTTTTTTTGTTTTCGGATCTATTTTATAATCCCGGGATTCATAGCCGATATAGTTGATACGCAGCACTTTTACCAATTCAGGAACGTTCATAGAAAACCTGCCATTCTTGTCTGTATAAGCTTTAATATCAGTGCCTACAGCAATGATGGTCGCGTTTGCTAAAGGAATCTCTCCATCATCTGAAATTACAGTTCCTTCAATCTGCCATGCCCGTTGATCAATCAGTTCAGCACTTAAAACAATCTTTTTGATGACGATGGTTTTGTCCTCCACCGTATAAGCGAGTGGCTGATTCCCCAGGCAGATCCTTAAAACCTCATTTATTGAGGCTTTTTTGACATGAATGGTGACGGGATTTCCAGATTTAATAAGACTTGCATTGCCAATAAAATCATATCCCGTTTGATCCCTGATTGATTTAATGATCTGCTCAAGCGGGGCATTTTTCTCATTCAAGGTAATGGTTTGTGCCTTGGTAGCGGCACTTACCTGGACTAAGCATAAGGTAATTATGAGTACGGTTAATTTCATAATACGCAATAGTTGGTTGTTTATATAGCTTCCGTAATCCGGGCTATATAGCTGATAAAATTTCATACATTTGTTTAGTTGGGTTTATTTCCCACGATATATTATAGCCCCAATGGAGCATATACACATTTCGTGGACAGTTGAATTTGTTAGCACAATTTTTATACGGGTGAATCCAATACTGCCGGATTCCGATGCCTAGTCGGATTCCGGTTTTTTGTGATTGCCGTCTGGAACGTAAAATTACTTCATGACAATCACCCTCCTTCCTTCAATTCTAAAATGGACACCACCTGATTCTTCTAGCAGCTTAATAACGGTAGATAAGCTTTTTGAGCGGGATATAGACCCAAGGAAAGACATCGGGGGCAACTTATCCTGGTAATAAATTTCCACATTATACCACCTCGATATTTTACGCATCGTGCTTTCCAGATCCTCTTCATTGAAAATGAAAAGGCCATTTTTCCAAGCCAATTCCTCAGTAACGTTAACACCTTTTACAGTGATGCGATTGGATGCCGCTAATATTGATTGTTGGTTTGGTTTTAATAGCGTTCCATTAGTTCCATTTTTTGATCTGACTTCTACCGAGCCTTCTTCCAAAGTGGTGAGTGTAGTTGGGTCATCTGCGTAAGCACTAATATTAAAATGCGTGCCCAGTACCTTAACCTGCTGTTTAGTGGTATTTACAATAAATGGATGGGCTTTATTCTTCGTCACTTTAAAATAGCCTTCGCCATCCAGCTCAACAACTCTATCCAATGCTCCTAAAAATGTTGAAGGAAATTTGAGTGTACTGGCTGCATTTAGGGTAACGATGGTACCATCCGGTAGTTCAACATTATATTGTCCGCCTCGGGGTGTGCTTATGGTCAAAACTTCAGCACCTTTCGCATGGATGGCCTCAATATTTGAGCCGTCATTATAAACCAGTTGCTGACCTTTAATTGACACCCCTGATTTCACATCACTTAAGTAAATCTGTTTACCATTGGCCAGCCTTATGATTGTTCTGTTTCTACCGGGTTTGATATCAGTTGCATATTCAGCTTTAGAAAACATTTTACGATCACTTGAAGTATTAAAATAATAAATGCCCATACTTAGCATCAATGCTACAGAAGCGGCGATGCCAATCCTCTGCCAGGACCAGCTACGTGAGGATTTTGGTTCTAAAATAGACCAAACTTCAGCTTCAACGGCCTCGTAATCCGGTTCCGGAAGTTCGTCCTCTTTGTTGCTCGCATAGTTAATATACCAGCTCTCAAGTATTTCTTGCTCCTTTAAAGTTGCTTTCTTAGCCAGATATTTTTCAATCAGTTGGTTCGCTTTATTATAGCCCATACTATTTGTATTGATGCATTATTATAGTAAAGACACTTCAGTAGGTGCTCTGCTGTATCCGAATTAAAAATAAATTTATAAAAAGGGAAAAGCGCTGTGAAAATTGGCCGAACCGAGTTTTTTCCGTAGGACCTTTAGGGCATTAGTCATCTGGGTTTTGACCGTTAACTCTGTAGTACCCATAGCATTTGCGATCTGCTTGTAAGACAGATTATCATTTCTTTTCATTAAAAACACTTGCTGCATACGCTCAGGTAAGCGAGCAATCTCTTTTTCTATAATTTGGGAAAGTTCACGTTCTCTGATCTGATCATCAGTTATATTTTCTCCCTGCTCAATAAATGTCTCCAGGGATGCCAGATGTTCGTTAGCTATTTTGTTTTTGCGGAAAATATTAAGAATCTTATTACGTACAGCAGCATAAAGATAAGCTGCTAGTGAGCCCGACAGTTCTAAACCTGGCGCACGTGACCAAAGCATTAAAAAAACATCCTGTACCACATTCTTTGCTTCTTCATCGTTCTGCAGCATTCTACGTGCATGTTGATAAAGTAGTGACCAATAACGTTTGTAAATCTCTGTATACGCGAGTTTATCCTGCCTCAGGATCAGTTGCCCCAGCATTTGGTCAGTTAATTCACTGTAATCCTTCATGTTCATTCCCTGGCGCAATTTACAGAAATTTTATAGCAAAGGAAATTACTGAAGTTCTACTTTCATTATTTAACATATGTAAAGTCCAGTAACTATTGAAATTGTTAATTTTGCGGTACAAAAAGAATATAATTATGAACTGGATCATATTAATACTAGGCGGTTTTTTCGAAGTTGGCTTTACACTATGCCTAGGTAAGGCAAAAGAAGCTGTTGGCAACATCATGTATGCCTGGTATGCAGGTTTTGCGGCCTGTTTATTTATAAGCATGTATTTACTGCTAAAAGCTACGCAAACCTTACCATTAGGTACAGCCTATGCAGTATGGACAGGAATTGGCGCAGTGGGTACAGTACTGATTGGGATTCTGGTGTTTAAAGAACCCGCAACCTTTTTAAGGATGTTCTTTATAGCTACATTAATCGGGTCAATTATAGGGCTTAAAATGGTTTCATCGCACTAAAAATAATATCCCTCTTAAGTTTTTGCCGATGCACAAGTAGATTAATATATTATTTTTGCTAAAACATAATAGTTGTAGATATGAAAGTTCCTCAAAAATTCTTAGCCCGCCAGCACGAAATAACTGCCGATTTTTTGAGCGCGTTAGATATACATCTTGATGATATCGTATCTGGAAGAGTTAACGAAATGTTTGAGGTTAGGGATTTTGCAGAATTGATCCATATCCACCCTACTCATTTAAGCAACACGATCAAATCGGCTACAGGACATTCGCCCTGCTATTTCTTTGAGGCACGTTTGATAGAAATTTCAAAATCCATGCTACAGCAGCTGGATGTCCCGATTGCGGAGATTGCCAGAACGCTAACTTATGATCCATCGAATTTCACCAAGTTCTTTAAACACTTTTCGGGGCAAACACCTAAACAGTATCGCCAAGTTTATTTCCAATCTTTATCACACCATACGGAAGAAGCAAACGTATAATACTTAAACACTCACCGTTTTATCTTAAATAGTCACCATTTTCATGAAGGTTTTCCAGGTAACTTTGTTTATCAATTAAAAGAAAATGGAAGTACAAAATAAAATTGCCCTAATAACAGGCGGTAGTCGCGGATTAGGGAAAAACGCAGCGCTAAAAATCGCATCTAAAGGAATTGATATTATCTTAACCTATCAATCGCAAAAAGAAGAAGCAGAAAATACTGTTGAAGAAATTAAAAAGTTTGGTGTTAATGCAGCCGCTTTACAGTTAAACGTTGCGGATATCAAAACCTTTGATTCTTTCTTTATAGAAATCGAATCGATTCTTAAATCAGTTTTCAAAACGGATAAATTTGATTTCTTAATTAACAATGCCGGTATAGGTGTTCATGCATCTTTCGCTGAAACCACTGAGGACCAATTTGACAACCTGGTAAATATTCATTTTAAAGGCACATTCTTTTTAACACAAAAGGCTTTACCATTACTAAATGATGGCAGTGGGATTATCAATGTTTCTTCAGGCTTGGCTCGTTTCGCTATACCAGGGTATGCTGCTTATGCAGCGATGAAGGGCGCTATGGAAACCTTAACGAGGTATCAAGCTAAAGAATTGGGTGCAAGAGGAATTAGGTCAAACATTATCGCTCCTGGAGCAATCGAGACCGACTTCGGTAACGGCTTAGTTCGCGACAACCAACAAATTAACACGGTAGTCGCTTCCCAAACGGCATTAGGTCGGGTTGGTTTACCTGATGACATTGGCGGTGTAGTTGCCTTTTTGTGCAGCGAAGATGCTAGATGGATTAATGCACAACGTATTGAAGTATCAGGCGGTATGTTTTTATAAATGTTTGCCCCATTCTTATAAATATTTTACCAGCTCGCACATTTTCACATCTGAGAATACTCCAACCACTTAAACTTTAAACACTAAGAAATTTAATTAACTAAATTAAAAATAAACCCTCATCAAATCGATAAACTTTACATTTCCTTCCGTTTAATATAATAAATGACGTTATTAGTCTTACAAACACAACCTACTATCACTTTGTATTTCAATATGAAAAAAGCGCTCGTGTTTTTTTGGCTAATATTTTTGTTTTCTGCCATTGGGTATCTATTTTGGTACAACGATATCATTTACAAATTGCCAACTCCAATTCCTAAAGACTATAAATCAATTGAGACTGGAAGTTTGATCGTGTTTAATGAAGCTTTGAACAAGAACCACAGTAAGCCTATTTTTCTCCATTTTTTTAATCCAGACTGCCCCTGTTCACGCTTTAACATGAAGCATTTCAAATCACTGGTTAAAGAATATGGCGATCGTGTTGATTTTAGAGTCGTGGTATTAAGTCCAAAATCTTTTACTTCAGAAACCATCCAAAGTAAGTTTGATCTTCAAATCCCTATTCTATTTGATAAAGCCCTTGCCACAGCTTGTGGTGTGTATTCTACTCCGCAGGCAGTTTTACTAGATCAGGCTCAACATTTATATTATAGAGGTAACTATAACACCAATCGTTATTGTACAGATGAAAAAACCAGCTTCGCAAAAATAGCACTGAATGGTTTGTTAAAAAAACAAACTGATCTGGTTTTCAGTCAGGCAGCACTAAAATCCTATGGTTGTACTTTGCCAGACTGCAAATAATAAATAACTTTTGAACTGATGTAAGTAATGACTCCAACCAATCGTATAACTATTTCTGATAACCAAAACCGCTTACTTTTCTTGGGCATTAAGGAAAGAACGGATCGTTTAATGAATTACTTTTTATGGGGATACTTCATAATTGGGCTCATCTTTGCGCAATTTTATGATACCTGGTTAATCGCATTTGGAGTAGGTGGTCTTTCTTTGCTGGCTTATTATTCTGTGAAATATTTTTTACCATCATCCAATCTTTATCAATACGTTTTAAGTGCAGTGCTGGGCATTTTTATGGCACAGTACATTTACCAGATGCATGGACTATTCGAAATGCATTTCTTTGCCTTTATTGGCAGTACACTGCTAATCACCTATGAGAAATGGAAACTACAGTTACCGATCCTGATTGTGGTGATGGTTCATCATGCGATATTTGGCTATTTGCAAAATAGTGGGGTAAACGAAATCTATTTTACACGCTTGGATTCTTTTGATTTGCAGACTTTTATAATCCATATATTGCTGGCCGACATGATCTTTTTTATCTGTGGATTATGGGCCTACTTACTAAGGAAATCTAATGAAAGACAGGTTGTCCAGACCTTAGAAATGGCCGAACTACAAAAAGAGGCTCAACTATCATTGGTTCGGAAACAGAATGAAGAGGTATTGGAAAAAGCCAACGAGCAGCTTAAAGCATCTAATTTAGAATTGGAAAAAGCCAGAGCTGAAGCCGATCGAGCCAATCAGGCCAAAAGCATCTTTTTGGCTACCATGAGCCATGAGATCCGCACCCCGATGAATGGGGTAATGGGAATGGCGATGCTTTTAAAGGAAACTGACCTGAATAAGGAGCAGTATATGTTTGCGGATGTGATTGCAAATAGCGGCGAAGCATTGATTAATGTAATCAACGATATACTGGACTTTTCTAAAATAGAATCTGGCCATATGGAATTAGAGTGTGAAGACTTTAATTTGCGTAAATGTATTGAAGATGTCCTTGATATATTTGCGGTTAAATCTGCTGAACTTCAATTGGATTTAGTTTATCATATTGAAGAAAATGTTCCGTTACAAATTGTTGGTGATCAGCTACGGCTGAGGCAGGTATTGATTAATTTGGTTGGAAATGCTATTAAATTTACGGAACAGGGTGAGGTTTACGTAGCCGTTTCTGTAGGGAATATTTTACAAAATGGACAGTTCGAACTGAGGTTTGCAGTACGAGATACAGGTATTGGAATAGCAGCTGATAAATTGGACAATTTGTTTAACGCTTTTTCGCAGGTTGATTCTTCTACAACCCGTAAGTATGGTGGTACTGGCTTAGGCCTCGCAATCTCAGAAAAGCTTGTCAAACTTATGGGTGGCGAAATTAATGTGGAGAGTGAGCTGGATCAAGGATCGACCTTCTCATTTACGCTGCGTACACAAATTGGAACGAAGTTACTGTTGCCATACGCCAATTATAGCATGACTGAACATGCTGGCAAAAAGGTAATGATTGTTGATGATAATGCTACAAACCGGACCATTTTAAATAAGCAGCTTGGATATTGGAACTTACAACCTGTATCGGCCAGTTCGGCTAAACAGGCATTATCAATGCTGTTGCTTGATCCATCAATTGAATTAGTAATTACAGATATGCAAATGCCTGGAATGGATGGTGTAATGCTGGCCAAATTGATTAAGCAACGCTATCCATTTATTCCGATCCTTTTGCTCAGTTCTATTGGCGAAGAATTTGAAGAGCGTCAACGTGGTCTGTTTTATTCGGTCATGACAAAGCCTATCCGCCAACATGTCCTTAATAAACAAGTTTCAAATGCATTGCAAACAAGAAGGTATCCAGAAATAGAAGAAGAGGTATTCCGTAAAAAATTGTCTGCTGATTTTTCAACAAATTACCCTTGCGAATTGCTGGTGGCAGAGGATAAATTAATAAACCAATTGGTAATCGTTAATATTCTTGATCGATTGGGTTATAAACCCGACCTGGTGAAAAATGGGAAAGAGGCCATTGAGGCTGTTAATGGAAAAGATTATGACATTATCTTAATGGACATGCAAATGCCGGTAATGGACGGCTTAGAGGCAACTCGATTGATCAGAAAAAAACAATCGAAACAGCCAGTTATTATTGCATTAACAGCCAACACACTAAATGGTGATGAACAAGATTGTTTAGATGCTGGGATGGACGATTATATTGGTAAACCTATTCGCCTGGAAGACTTGATGGATAAACTTGAAAAATGGTGCAAATAGGTACAATGCAAATTTCAAAAGAAAATCCTCCAGAATACAGCGAATTTATTAGCACAAGAGATTTTAATATCCCTAATGGCCAAATCGTATACACTCCAGATAGTAAGTAAATTACAAAAAAACAGGGATTCGCAATGAGCAAATCCCTGTTTTAACCAAGATCTTATGTTTAGCTACCTGGTGTTCGTTGTGAACATCCACGGTTCCTGGTAAACATCGACAGCAAGCCCATATACAAGGTCGGGGCCACTGCTCATTTCAACCGTACACATCACATCATATATACCAGGTTTTGAGTAAGTTATATCAATAGCAGTATCCCAGCCCGGCCAGATCGTTGCTCCACCGGCCCAACCCAGAACCGACCAAGTATAAGAAACGGCGCCCGGAATCTCGTCAATATAATATCCATAAGAATCACCGTTACAGTATACGGTAGAATTGGAGTTTGCTTTTACCTGAGCATAGATACTGGTACAGGCAAAAGAGAGGAACAAAACAAATAATAACTTTTTCATAATTTATTGGGTTTAAATGAATTGAAAAAATTAGCTTTTGCGCTAACTTCCTTAAAGCTAACTTTAATAGTCCTACTAAAAGTCATGCAGATTAGCTGATTACTAAGTGATTTTGTCCGGCTAGTTGGCCGATAATAGCTATTTAATTAATTTAAAGAAAAGATTCCAATGTTTTCTCCAATGCCTCTCCCCTGAGATTCTTTGCAACAATTTTACCTTTCGGATCAATTAAATAATTGGCTGGAATTCCGTAAATACCATACTGCAGAGCGACCGCATTACCCGTCCCTTTTAAATCCGACACATGTATCCATGGCATTTGGTCATCTTGAATAGCTTTTTTCCATTTAGCTTCATTATCATCCAAAGAAACTGCCAGAACGGTGAGCCCTTTATCATGAAATCTATTGTAGGCTTTCAACACTGCAGGATTCTCTTTACGACAAGGTCCGCACCAACTAGCCCAAAAATCCAATAATACATATTTACCTCTCAAATCCTGCAAAGAAACAAGTGTACCATTTATATCCTTTTGACTAAATATTGGAGCCATGCTACCTACCGCCGTATTTTTATATATATCAACTTTTCCTGCCAAACGCTTGCCGGCGACAGAAGACTTTAAAGGAGTCCCCAGTGCGTTAAACAATCTTTCCAACGTTTTAGAATCCATTCTGGGCGACAGCTCTTGTAATTTATCTACACTAACATAACTGTTAGGATGATTGGTAATAAATGAGATCGTTTTCTCCATCGCCTGATCAGCGTTTTGAACACCTTTCATCTGATTTTGATAGAACACAAATTCGTCCTGAGTTGCCGAACCTTTAATTTTTAATCGTTTCAGTGAATCCATTTCTCCCATCATCTCAACAGCCGTATTCTCCAGATAAAAGAGAACAGACTCTTCCCTTTTTAGAAAAATGACTGCAAGCGAAGGGTCAGCAACCCGGCCCTTAAATCTAAATTTCCCAGCTTTAACCATAGAAGAATCTATCTTTACAGAATCCCCCTGCTGCCAATTCAAATAGATATAAGCATTATTTAGCCCCTTAATATTACCACTAATGGTAAAACCATTTTGAGGTGGCGCCCCACAAATAAAGATTAGGCTAGCGAATATAGTTACAGCAATCACTGTTAGTTTTTTTTTGTTCATCATATTATTTTTTTGATTTTAAAGCTATATCTATCATAGCCGACAGCTCTGTAATGAGCTCTTGGTCATTTCCTGAAAATCCAGACGTTCTTGCCCGAGCATGTCCCCTACTATCTATAACCAATTTATAAGGTATTCCTCCGGTTGCTTTATAAGCTGAATAGGCCTTATACATATTCATATCCTCAGTTTTTTCATCCATCAACACCTTAAACGGATAAGGATTTTTAGCCATAAAAGCTTTAGCATTCTTTACAGCATCTCCCTGCTCCATAGTGCAGATGAAAAAAAACTGAACCGATGGATTATTCCGATATTGTTCCATTACACGCTGCATGGCAGGAAAAGAAGCAATACAAGGCTTGCACCAGGTTGCCCAGAAATCTATTACAGTTACCTTACCATTCCCGGCTACTGCATCAATACTTACCGTATTTCCGTCAATATCTTTAAGCGTTAGCGGATTTACAGGTTCATCTACCAGGTTATCTTGTACATTTTTAAGGATCTCGGCTTTATTGACACTCGTTTTCTGAGCAGTACCATGAGGCTCAGATTCTGTTTTATTAGCGGACCTCTGGGCCTGCAGTGCTTTATTTTTAACATAATTGCCATTCGGAAATTTCATCGTCAACAACTTGTCTAAAGAATCAGCTTGCTTTTTTCCTCCAAAATACGACAGATAAAGCTGGGCCATCATCAACTCTTCTTCCCTATCACTTTTAAGTTCATTGAGTTTTTTCAACAGCACAACCTTGTCCTCCCGCTCTGGAGAATTGGCCAGCATATTATAAAAAGTTGACCTAAACTCAACTTCACTTTCAGGGTGCACACGCATTTCCTCCTTCATAAAAATAAGCGCCCGTTTCTGGTCTTTTTTTAAACCTGCTGCATCAGGTGGCCCGCCGCCAAGTAGCTCAGCCATCCGGGCATAAGCAAATTGCGCAGGCTCAGCTTTTTTATAAACAGGCATTAGATAACCCTTATTACGGTTGTTATCTTTTACTTTACCGTCAGGCGTATTAAACACAAAGCTGACTAAAATGGTACTATCGGGTATGTTAAGCGCCCCCTTCCAGGTGCCTTTTTTTTTCTCCAGACTAAACTTCTCTTCAGCTGTCTGCTTAGATTTACTGTAAAAATATGCCCTTCCCGAAACCTGCTCTGCAGCAGAAAGGCTGGTAGAATCCGCTACATAGTTGATGCTTAGTTTTTTGCCCATTATAGGATGAGCAGTTCTTTTTAAGGCATCATGCTGTTGAGCAGATACATTTAGCAGCAATAAACTGCTTATAACCGTTAATATGATTTTCATTTTATGTAGTTTTTAATAGATTCCTCAGTTTCACAAAAACTGAAATGACCTTTCCTAAGCATTACCGGATACCTGGTTTTATCATTTCCTTCACCGAAAACAAGATAAGCAGGTCCATCATTGACTTGCTCGGAAGACAGTCTGAAACAGTCGTTTTGTATGGTTACTGAGCACAGAATCTGACCATTTCCGGTCGGTTCATCGCTAATCAAAGCGACGAGCTCACCATTTTTCCCGGAGACAGTTCCAGTAAGCAGAAACAAATTTAAAGAGGCTTTTGCAGCAATTAGAATTATAGCCGCAATCACAAGCAAACAAGCAAACACACTCATCATAAACACTCCGTCTTTATTTTAGCAACTCCGTAATTTTATTTTCAAGATCCTTATCCAAAAGGTTGCTCGCTACAATTTTGCCTGTCTGATCTATGATCACATTTGCTGGAATCCCAAATATTGGATAAGTCTTCGCTACACCACTATTAAAAGCACGCAGATCTGATACATTTATCCATTTCATTTTTTCCGCTTCAGAAGCCTTCTCCCAATTGTATTTATTCTCATCCATAGAGAAGGATACAATTTCAAAGCCTTTTGATTTATACTTAGCATACAACTGTTTTAACAAAGGAATTTCTTTGCGGCATGGTCCACACCATGATGCCCAAAATTGCAGTAAAGTATATTTATTCGCTTTAACCACCGGAGCAAGGTTCATGCTTTCAGCTTTTAAATTAACCGCTGTAAAATCGGTAAACTGTTGACCTAACATACCTTCATGTCTTCTGGCCAGAGCCGCTGCCTGTTGTTTTTCCATTGACCTCACCCTTCTCATCATAATGGTATTTTCTCCAACCTGGGAAGCCACTTTATTGACAATCTCCATGGTTTTAGCCGCATCAGGCTGTAATTCGCACATAATGGCCGCCATCACTTTTACTTTTGGATCTGAGTTAGTTCTAACCAGATTTGCCAGATAACTACTCCGAAGATCCTCTTTCTTTAAAAATGGAGCGATCATCTCCCATTCCTCCTTTGTGCCTCTGATAGCAGCAATATTGCCACCTTTAGTTAGTTTCTTAAACAGATTATCAGCAGCAATAAATTCTTTACTTTTTAAAAAACCATTTAATACCGGGGTATATTTGCCCCCTTGCGTCCCAAAAGTTCCATCGGCAGAAATGGTATACTTTAAACTAGCGGGTTCTACTACTACCGTACCACCAAAGTTTTTATCAATCTGCAGCAAAGCAAGGCTGACCTCATCTACAGGTACCGAAATTTCAAATTTCTCATCTTTTATCGTATCCACACCCAGTTTTTGTATTGATCCTTCAGTATACCTGACTAATTCGACTTTCTGCCCGTCTTTTCCTGGGGCATTCCCTGAAATTGTAAACTTTTGCTGAGCAATAACTGTACTGGTAAAGCCCATCAATAAAATCAGGACTACATATTTTAAATTTTCAATCGCTTTCATAATTGCATGTTTATTAACGCGGGCGCAAAAGCACCCGCTTTGTTTATTATTTATATCCTTGTTGTTAAATTCTACTTATCTGGGATTCTGAGTAATTTCCGGATTCAGATCGATGTACTTTCTCCCTATGGGCAATACGCAACGAACACTGTTTGGAGCTAATGTATAACTCGCTCCATTAATAAGATGGGTAACGGTTATATTGTCGTTATCTACTACATTATACCTTTTGATGTCAAACCATCTGGCTCCGAGGAAAGCAAGCTCACGACGTCTTTCCTGTTTTACCAACAACAAAGTCTGTGCAGGAGATGAGGCAGTCAGCGTCGAATTACTTCCTGTTTTAAACCTGCTTTTCCTGAGGGTATTTAAGTCAGCAATCGCTTCGGTTACCTTTTCAGTTCTGGCATAACACTCAGCCCTAATCAATAACATTTCAGCAGTAGATGGCCCCTTTGCTGGTGTTTTTCCAGACCAACCCGTGCAAATAAATCCAAAGTTCAAACCAAAAGCTGCATCACTCGCAAACTTCGCCTTAAAACGCAGGTCGTTTTGCTGATCATAAAGGCTAACCAAACCATTACTGCCATAAAAAAGTGATTCCGCGGTAGTTGGACTTTTTAAAAGCAAAACCTCTTTACTCTGAAGGCCAGTTGGCTCGGCCAACGTACCTGGAAATGATTGTCCTGCTGGCAAAGTATTGTAATCAATCAATGTGTTATACAATTGGAGAGAAGTGTTTGCATAAGCTAGAGCTGAAGGAATATTGTTCATGTACAAATTGGCCCTGGCCAATAAGGCATTGCATGCAGCTTCTACAGGCCGGTAATTTATGTTGAGCTGAGGGATGGCAGGTAATTTCCCTAAAGCATCATTTAAATCCTGCAAGATGTAGTTGTATACCTCTTGAACGCTCGCTCTGGGTAATTTCTCTTCAAAATCCAAGTTTTTGCGGATCGGCACCCCTGGATCGGTAGCTGCCGTTGCTGCTATATATTGCCTGGCATACAAATTAACCAAAATCAGATAGGCATGCGCACGATGTACCTTAGCCTCAGCAAACAAGGCATTTTTCTCTGCAGGTGTTCCACCTTCAGAATCCAGAACCTGACTTGTCACCAGGTTAGCTACATAAATCTGATTGTACAATGCTTCCCAATCCGGGTCAGACTCAGAATCCAGATAAATGTGTTCGGCAAACATCAGTACATTTTGAGCAGCCGCTTTATAAAAACTCGCAGAAAACGCATTGACTTCCATATCATCGGACATCAATACATCATTACTAAAACTTTGCGTAAAGCCATTGGAACTTCCTCTCGGTAAAATCTGATCGAGCAACAAGCGGTAATCGTTCGTTTTCTGAGGTATAATTTTTCCTTTAGGTACAATATCCAGGTACTTTTTACAGCCTGTTAACCCGGTGATCAGCACAACGAGAAAACAGATATATTTTAAACTTTTCATATGCGTACGATTTAAAAGTTTGCTTTTAGAATTAGGGAATATTCAGGTGTCGGTGGCAAAATAGTGGTACTGCTTTGCGTTGTCGTAGTAAAGAACTCCGGATCTAACCCTGCTTTATTAAATTTATAAGTTGCCAGATTTCTAACCTGTAAACCGATATTAAATACGGTTGAAGTATAAGCATGCTTTAATTTTAGCGGAAGCTTATAATTAATCAACAACTCTCTAAACCTAATAATTGAAGCCGTTTCAACATTGACATCGGCATATTGAGTATACTGATCATAAACATTTAAACCAGTTAAAGCAGTTGGTGCCGCTGGGATATTGGTAAACGCCTCATCACCAGGCTTCATCCATCGCTTATCCCAATCTGAGGAAATTTGTGATGCTCCCCCATAAGCAGTACTGTACTGAATCACAGGAACAAAAAATTTATGCCCCATTTTATAGGTAAAATTGGTTAGCAAAGTAAATCTCTTGTAACCAAATTCATTAATCAGGGCTCCATAATGTGGAGAAACAGAATTTCCCTGGTAAATTAACGCTAAAGGATTGGCCATTTCTGTTTTATAACCAGTTGCCTCCCCTTTTTCATTGTATACCTGAGGTGTTCCGGTGGCCGAAAGCCCAGCCCATTTATAGCTATACAAATAATTAAGCGGCAAATTGATTTGCGGTACACCGGCTAGATAAGACCCTACCGTTTTTTGTGGAAAATCAACTTTAGTGATTTTATTCTTGTTATAACTATAATTTAAGGTAGCCAACCACTTAAAGCCCCCATCTAAAATCAGGCCCGATAAGTTAACGTCAAAACCTGTATTTTTAAGACTTGCATAATTGATAAAGGCAGTATTAAATCCATAGGTACCATTTACGGTTGCATTACCCAACAAGTCGGAACTATTGCGGCTATAGTATTCCAACGAGCCTCTTAAGCGCTGTTTGAGCATTGCAAAGTCAATTCCTAAATTGGTAACTTTCGTTTTCTCCCACCTCAGCAATGGATTTGTAGGATTGGACACGTAAGCGTAAGGCAGATTATTTTGGTTATTGGTAGCCACATTGGCAATTAAAAAAGGACTGGTAGATTTATTTACATTTCCATTAATACCATAAGTTGCCCTCAAAATCAAGCTATTGAAGATGCCCATTTCAAAGAACCGTTCTTTATGCAATTGCCAACTCAGTCCTGCAGACCATAACCACACGTTTTTATACTGGTCATTAGAGCCAAAAAGATTGGTTTTATCAAGTCTTGCACTTCCGTTTAGCGTATATTTATCGTCATAGGTATAGCCTGCATTGGTGTATATGGATACAAATCTGTTCAAATCATCCTGAAAAATGGATTCATCAGGTATCAAATTCTGAGTATTGCCTCTTACATCAGTATAAAAAGCATTATAATTTACCCTGGCAAACTGAAGGCTTTGCGAGTCATAACCGTACTTTGTTTGATTGGAAGCTTTATTTCCAAGCTCCCTAACTTCTGTACCTGCAATGGCAGAAATGACATGTTTACCATTTAAAAAGTCTGCATCATATTTCAACATCCCCCGATAGGTCTGCGAATAAGAATTACTGTTAAATTCCCTGTAAATCCCCCCTTTTGGAATGCCAGAAGTGAGGACCCCATTTTTTAGGGTCGTGGCATAATTCACACTATTTCTAACCAAGTAAGTCTGTTCGTTATAAATATTCTTGGTTACTGAATTCCCATATTCATACTGATAGCCAATGTTTGCAGAAAGACCTTTCAGGATTTCATAGTTTAAACCGGCTGTTACATTGATGTTACTTGTTTTTACGGTATTGTTTTTATTATTGAATTCCTGCATTAGGTTGTAGTCCCAGTTATAGGGATAACCTGCACTCACATAAGCCTGCTTATCGCCCTGATAAAAGGTTTGAGGCTGGACGATATATCCACCACTGGCATCTAAAATTTGCTGATATGGGAGCAAGTTTTTAAGATCAGTATAGCTCATTCCATTACTCAAACCGGTATTCAAGGCGTAGTTTAATCCAACTTGCGCTCGTAATTTGGGTAATATGGTCACCGTCTCAAATAAATCCGTTACAAAACGTTTTGAGCCATTCTGCTTAAACTGAGCGCTGATGTTATCATAACTAAAGGATGCCCTATGGGTGGATTTGTCGCCTTTTCCGGCAATTGCCAATGCATATTGCTGCCTTGCCGCCGGACGCATAAACAAATCTTTAAACTCATCAAAAGCATTGATATTTTTTAACGGATCAACCACCTGAGCTGCCTCTGCGGGATGATTCAGATAAGCATCAAGAACTGGTGAAATAGCCGAACGAGGAACACCACTTGTAAAAAGCGTAAGCTTATTGTCTACCTTAAACTTTTCAAATTCAATATAAGAAGCACTCGAGGCATAAGGCAATTTATTAATATCAGCAGCGGGACTAATAGCTAATGTGGAAGAGAAATCAATATCCAGAGCTTTACGACTTGAACGCCCTCTTTTGGTTTGAATTACAATCACACCATTGGCAGCCCTTACCCCCCATATCGAAGCAGCAGAAGCATCCTTTAATACCGTAATACTCTCTACATCATTTGGATTAATACTCTCCACATTTCGTTCAATAGGAAAACCATCCAACACAATCAGGGGATCTTTATTAGAACTTGCCGCTATTGTACTTTGACCACGAATGGTAATCCTGCCATCGGCTCCAGTTAATAAACCCGGCACTTGTCCTTCCAGATAAGTTAAAATATTACTGTTACTTCGCTTATCCAGATCCGCTTGTGTCACAAAACCAAAGGAACCCGCAGCACGTTCTTTCGGCAGTCGCTGATACCCTGTGCTCACCATGATATTAATTTCCTCCAAATTACTTGGAGCTACTTCCATTCTGATGTCAGGCATTTTACTCATCACCCGAACTTCCTGTGTTTTGTAGCCAAGAAAACTAATCGTGAGTATCGCTCTTTCATCCACATTGTTAAAACTATAAACGCCTTCATTATCAGTAAGCGCAGTTTTGGAACTACCTTTTACTTTAACTGTGGCCCCCACAAGTGCTTCTCCTTTTTCATTCAATATCCGTCCGGTAATATTGATCTGTCTTAGGTAATCCACGATATTATCCAAAATTGATTTCTCTTTGGACTGTACGATAATGGTTTTGTCTTTGATCACATAAGTCAAATCACTTCCCTGAAGTACCCTATCCATTACTGTTGTCAATGGTACATTTGAAAAATCTGCGGCAATGATTTTCGAGCTGCTGATTTTGTCCGTTGGAAGCAACACATTGTAACCCGTTTGGATGCTAATTTCCTTAATCAGTTTTTCTAGCGTTACCTTTTGCTGGCGCATGGTTATGCGTTGCGCAAAAGATGAAGCACTGACCTGCATCATGGAAACGATTAATATAATGGTGGTTAACTTCATTATTAATAACGGCTTATACATGCAACCCCAGTTGCACGTAATTTTAGTATAAATTTTATACATTTGATTGTCTTGTTAATCGTGAAAAATTGTTGCTCAATGATTCTCAGCCTTTACTGGCTTTAAGTTTAACAGATATCAGAAAGGGGGTGTGTCCAGCACTCCTTTTCTATTCTACCAAACTTTCAGATTAACTCAGGTTTCTTTTTTTTGGTCTTTCATTTTCTTGTCTAGTTTAGTTGATTGTTTGTTGATTATTAAATATAAGAGATGGTTAAGCCCCTTAGTTCCTTACTACGGTAATTTGTTTGCCTTTTATTTCAAACTTCACTTCATTTGTTAAGGCTATCATTTCCAAAACCTTAGACACATTAGAAAAGCGGCTTATTGTTCCAAAAAACTTGATCTGCTTCACTGCAGGATCGGCATATTTCACTTCAATATTATACCACCTGGAGAGTTTGCGCATCACCATTTCCATCGACTCATTATTAAACATGAAATTTCCATTTTTCCAGGCAATAACATCATCTGTTTGCACCTGGGCAACGCTAAGGGAAGTAGCACTTAATAAAGACTGCTGGCCTGGCTTTAACAGCACATTTTTCAAGCTTGCATTTGTTTTCATAGGGTTGGATAAGGATACTTGCACAGCACCTTCTAACAAGGTTGTAACTACATTTCGTTCATCCGTATAACTATTGATGTTGAAATGGGTACCCAATACCTTAACCTCCTGATCACGTGATTTTACAATAAATGGATGTGCTTTGTCTTTAGCTACTTCAAAATAAGCTTCGCCATTTAGCTCCACAATTCTAGATGAAAGCTTAGAAAATTTAGCTGGGAATTTTAAAGAGGAAGCGGCATTAAGCCAAACTGCAGTCCCATCAGAAAAGCGTACCTGGTATGTTTCGCCTATAGCGGTAGAAATTGTATTCACCTGACCTGTTTCGGCTGCAGAATTTTGAACCTGATAAACCAGTTTACCATCGGCAGTTTTAACAATTAACACCCCGGCTTGTTTGGCCAGATCACCATTGGCTGATTCAGATAATTTTATTTTTTTGCCATCTGCTAAAGTTAAAGTAGCTGAATTTGTTCCGGGTAAGATGCTACTTGCGCTCGAAATTGAATTGCTCAATTCTACTTGTTCTGTACGGAGATAAAAGAATACGGCTATTGCCGAGATTAATAGCAATGAAGCTGCCACAGCAACTGCCCATTTACTGGCAAACCATGGCCTATATTGTACTGCTGGTGTTATTTCGGGCTCAATTACCTCATAGATTCGGTTAAGCAGCATTTGCATGGCTTCTTCTTCCTCATTTACTGACATGCCATCAGTATACAAAGGCGCCCCTTGAAAAGAATCGTACCATTGATCAAGTTCTTGCAAATCTTGTGCACTGGCTTCATTACGCCTTGATCGCTCAATGACATCCAATATATGTTGTTCGATATTGTCTTTATTATTCCCCATCACTAAGTACACGAATAGAAAAGCCAAGTGTTCTACTCCTTCAGTAAAATATTTTACAATATACTGAATTACAACGGTTTAATTTTAAAACCTAAGTACTCAAAAAGATCAACAAACACACAGACAATAGATCAAGTTGTTGATCTTTAAAGTCTTTACGTAAAATATTTAAGGCCTTATGCATGTGCTTTTTTACCGTACTTACTGCAATCCCGGTGCGCTCGGCAATCTCCTGATTGGACAATTGTTCAAACTTGCTCATTAAAAAAACCTCCCGGCATTTATCAGGCAATTGATCTGCAGCCTTGCGAATTTTCTCACGCAGCTCCTTGTATTCAAATTCCTGATCAGGTTGTAAGGGCAAGACCTGTTGATGCGTAATTACATTTTCCAGTTGGCTCTCTTTTAGCTTTTGCGAACGAAAAGCATCTATTATCCTGTACTTAATTGCAATGTTGAGATAGGCTTCCAGTGACGATTTGGGTTGGATTTGACTCCTTCTGATGTATAGATTCACAAAAACATCCTGCACCACCTCTTCCGCTTCTTCCTTAGATTTGAGACGCTGAAAGGCAGCATTAATCGAAGTTCTCCAATAACGCTTATATATCTCATTAAATGCTAAATGATCCCCATTCCGAAGGAGTTCGGTTAGTTCATGATCATTCAATGATTTATATTCGACCATAGCAATGCTTGTATAAATTTACGTAAACGGAGGGCAATAGTAATTAATTATTTTCACAATTTAATGATGAGACATGTATACAGATCCCCTGTAGATACAGAAATGGGTACCTGTAGCTATAAACTTCATCAACCATAAATAGAAAGCGGAGGATAATCCTTCAGATCATCTTCCGCTTTCTATTTTATCGGCCTGCACCGATCGCCCATTAGAAATTGTGCTTTAACTATTTCTTTCGTGCAGGCAACAATACTGCTTGTATGTAATTGCTGCCAGTTAAAAATTCATTCGCAGCCTGGCTTAAAGTTTGTGTATTAGCCTTATAGAAGTAGTAAGGATAATGAACAATCTCATAAGGATCGTCACCATTCACATATTGTAAGGCTAAGTAATCGCGCCAAAAAATATAATCAAAAGTTTGCTTTTTGAGTTCATTTTTTCTCAAAGTCACATATTGTTTCAGCTCCTCAGGTTTTATACCTTGTTGCAAATTGGCAATCGTTTGATTAACCTTAGCCAACATTTCGTCAACCTGCTCTGGCAAACACTTAAATCCAATATTTATGGAATAGCTTTGCTTTGGAAACTTGGTTAAGGAGAGTTTTACAGATGCTTTATTTACTCCACTAAAAGCTTTAAGCGTATCCAAATTTTTCTCCAGTAAATAAGACAACACCTTTAATTGCAGGTTTACAGAATCGCTGTGTTGGTACTTTCCACTATAAACCAATTCTACCGCTGCCAATGGCAAATGGCCGTTGTAAACCTTTTTAGAAATCTTGCCCTGTGGAATTTCGTTGTTCCTGTCAACTAGAGTTTGCCCGGCTGGCTGTGAAGGTAATGCACTAAAATATTGACCCAGCAGATCGGCAACCTCGTTGGATGGTTCGTTAAAATCATCTACTTTGAAGTTTCCGGTAAACACAAAGGTATAGCCCCTGGCATTGCCAAAACATTTGCTAAAAATATCAAACGCTTTATCCAGGTTAATCGCTTTGATATTAGCCGCGCTGCGTGTATTGACCCTATTTTTATTCGTCTTTTCAAGGACACTAACAGTATCCTGTAAAACATTGTACGGATTTTTATAATAAATAGCCGCGTCCTTGCCAAGATTCTTGATATAAGCATCAAAATAAGCTTTATCCATTTTAGGACGGCTGAAATACAGGTAAATTGCTTGCAAAAAGGTTTCTAAATCATCAGGCATGCAGCTACCTTTTAAGGTGCTGTAGTTTTCCTCAATACCTGGAGTTAAACTGATATTTTTCTGTTTAAAAAACTGGCTGATTTCGGATCCGCTAAAATCACCCAAGCCACTGTTGCCCATTATAGCTCCTGCATGTATGGCTGACTGAAAGTCCTGATCAGCGGCAATCGAGGCACCGCCAGGACAAATGGCACTCATTTGTATATCTTTACGACTTTCATCGGCCCTTACAACTACCTTTACGCCGTTTGCCATGGTATATTCATAGAACTTGATTTGCGAATTTTTGTAAATCTGCGGTTTTGTTTTTTCAGTTACTGCAGGTTTTGTCTTAAGCAACTCCGTAATTCTGGATTGCCCAAACACCTGATTACCGAAAAAAACAAGGATCAGCGATAGCATTACTATGCTATAATTTCTCATTTTCATATTCAATGATTTTCAGCTTATTTAATGAATTTTTCTAATGTAGATTCCAGCAATTCCCCACGCAGATTAACCGCGATCACTTTTCCATTCGGATCGATCAGAAAGTTTGCCGGAACGCCATAGATCTGATATTCACGAGCGATAGGATCTTCCGGGCCTAATAAATTAGATACATTGATCCAGGGAACATCATCGTTTTCCAGTGCAGAGATCCACAACGATTTATCATGGTCAATAGAATAACCTAATATTTCAAAGTTTTTGTCTTTAAACCGCGTGTAAGCTTTCTTTAGATGTGGAAATTCACCGCGGCAAGGGATACACCAGGAAGCCCAAAAATCAACCAGTACATATTTGCCCCGTAAATCGGAAAGCTTAACGACTTTCCCTTCCGAAGTTTTTGAGGTAAAATCAGAAAGTGTACCGCCAATTACCAAATGACTGATGCTTTCCATGTATTTACTATAGGCCAGTCCCTCCTTTGAGCCCTGAATCTGGGGCGAGAACAGACTAAACAAATTAGCTATTTCAGGAAATTTGGTCGGGAAACGTTGTACCCGGCCAGTACCAAAAACATTAAAAAACGTTTTACAGGCCATTTTAGAATCCGGGTATTGCACAATTAACCTTTTCAGGATCGCCAGAGATTGATCTACATCTTTTGTACGTAATAAACTATCACTCAGCAGTTGATAAAGCTCAGTTTGGACAGAACCGGTAATTTTTGAAGCTGGGAGCGCGCCTTCCACATCAACAGTAATTCGCTCGCCTTTTTTAATAAAAAGCGTCAGTTGCTGGTCTGGCCTCATCCTCGAACGGCTATTTCCTATAGCCAAAGTTGCAGCATTATAGCTTCCATCCTTCATGGTACCAGAGATTTCAAATTCACCTTTTTTGATCTCCACAGAATCAGTACGGCCAGAGAACGCTCCGTCGTTATAATTGAGGTAAACGTTTTTTAGCGTACTCATCGGACCGCTAACCTTACCTTTGATTATAAAGTTGCTTTGTGCAAATAATACACCCGGGCATAAGATCAATAGACTTATGATTATTCTTTTCATCTGCTTATTTGCTTTTTTTATTTGTGATGAATAATTCTCTGAGTTTATTTTCAAGCATTTCCCCTCTAAGATCCTTTGCGATAATTTTGCCCGAAGGATCTATCAGCAGGTTACTTGGGATGGCTTGTATACCATAACTGGTAGATATCTCATTTTTCCAACCCTTTAGATCTGACAATTGTGTCCAGGGCATTTTATCATCACGGATAGCCTTTTTCCAATTGGCTGCTTTATCGTCAAGTGAAATGCCAACAACCGTAAATCCTTTATCTTTATAAGCATTGTAAGCTTTAAGTACATTGGGATTTTCTGCGCGGCAAGGCCCGCACCAGCTGGCCCAAAAATCTACCAGTACATATTTCCCTCTAAAACTGCTTAGCTTCACCTGTTTTCCGCTCGTATCAGCCTGTACAAAATCGGCCATTTGGTTTCCTATCAGGCTCTTTTTTAAGGTTTCCAGTGTTTGGCTAAGTTTTTTACCCGCTTCGGTTTGTTTAGCCGACTCAGCAAGCATGTCATACAAGGGTTTGACCTCAGCGTAACCATACCCGGTACGACCCGCTATCAGGTATATGCTGAAAAAACTTTTGGGATGAGCAGCTATAAATTTATTTGCTCTAACCTTCTTTTGTATTTTAAGTTCTTCCCTTTTTTTGTTTAATGCCTCTTTCTCCTGTGTAGATGCTTTGCCATATGCAGTAGATAGCATCGCTTCCTGATCTGTCAGATCTTTGATAAATTCGCTAAATACTTTTGCATCATCCTGCATCGGAGAACCGGTTAATTTGTACGATTGTGAAGCATCTTTAACGCCTGTAAGCTTGGTATGACCCGGGCCTACAAAGTAGGAATTACTGTGATTATCTATAACCAGTGAAA
Source organism: Pedobacter hiemivivus (assembly GCF_005144565.1). Lineage (NCBI taxonomy): Bacteria > Pseudomonadati > Bacteroidota > Sphingobacteriia > Sphingobacteriales > Sphingobacteriaceae > Pedobacter > Pedobacter hiemivivus. Next base: position 832,046 of record NZ_SWDX01000002.1, on the reverse strand, counting down.
TTAGTTGCGGTCCATTTAAGTTTGCCTTCCAGGTAAAAATATCGTTGACTGCTGTTACAGAATCAACTTTGAATACACCATTGTTGTTATAATTGATTTTAACAGTTGCCCCAGACAAGCCTTTTATCTGCCCCGTAAGTTCTGTATTTTGTGCATAGGCCGTAATGCTTAGCGCAGACATTGAGATAAGCAAGATATTGCTTAGTAAATTCATTTTTTTCATGTCGTATTTCAGTTGTATGTGAATAAAATTGCAAGAGATTTTCAAACCCAAGCCATCTGACAAAGCCTTGTGACCTGGGTTAATTTTAAATTACAGGGGTTTGCTTAATTATATCCCAGATTCTGGCTCAATTGATTGTTTAAATCTCTTTGTGCCTGTGGCACCGGATATAACGCAGCGTCAGGAATATATCCCGTCTTTACAGCACCAAGAACTGCGGCGGCTGTCCCTGTCCTTTTCAGATCATACCATCTGTTTGCCCATTCACAAAAAAGCTCTGTTCTTCTTTCTTGCATAATCGCATTTAGTACAGCAGTTTGTGATGTAACATCAGCGGTACTGCCCAATAACCCAGCACGGAGGCGAATGGTATTTACATCTACTAGAGCTTTCCCCAGATTAATGGCGCCGCCAAGATGTGCAGCAGCTTCGGCACGGATCAGGTACATCTCAGCCAATCTTAATACCATTTGGTCTTCTGCCGGAGCGACGGTTGACAAGCGGTTTTTATATTTATAAGGGTAATATTGTGTTTGGTTTACCCCGTTAACAAGCCTAACCTTTGAACCTGTCCAATTTACAAGGCGCTGATCTGTAGCCTCGAAAGCGCCTAATAAAAATGGGGTTATGATATAATTGGGGAACGAATTAACGGAACCGGGAACAAAAGCTACCGCATCCGGCACTCCGTTGCTAAATGCCTGGGCTCCGGGTATTTGCCAGATAGCTTCGGTACTTCCTTTTAAAAACACTTTGGTGAGACCATCTAGTACCAGACTGTAACCACCTAACCTAATAACCGAATCGGCCTCGTTATAAGCGCTTTGCCAGTTGCCTTGATATAAATTAACTTTCGCCTGCAAGGCTATTGCAGTATACAAATTTGGTCTTGCCCGCCCTGCTGAGGGGTAGGTTGCTGTTAATTTTTTACGGGCATCTGCCAGGTCGGTCATAATCTGGCTGTAAACAGCGGCAACCGGACTTCTTGGTAAACGGCTTGTTGTATTATAGTCTGTTGTGGTTATCAGTGGCACATCGCCAAAAAAGTTAACCAAGCTAAAATAATACAATGCACGCACAACTTCCATTTCGCCGGTAATTTGTTTCTGGAAGCTTGCCGATAAGCTATTATTGTTGGTGATACCTCCCAATACTGCATTTACCTGGTAAATACTTTGATAAATATTTCCCCATAAGGTGGTCGCCCCACTGTTTACCGGGGTTAGGGAATAGTTATAAAACTGCTGATAGTCGTTAACCGGCACGTAGGTCAATTCGTCGGCCGAAAGCGCGGGAAGAGCCGTAAAAGCCACATTGCTATAAGCAAAGCCGTTCCCATTATTTAATGCATAAACGCCCGTAACAGCAGATAATGTTGTTAAACTATCGGCAAATTGCACTTCCTGTGTAATCGCAGAAGGCGGGTTAGGAATTTCTATCAGTTTTTGGCAGGATGTAAATGATACGGCTGCTAACAAAAGGCCGGTCATTGTTATATATACATTGAATGTCGTTTTCATGTTCTTTTTGTTGCTTAAAATTTGAGGTTTAAACCAAATGCCACCACACGCTGTACAGGAACAGCAGTAAATAAACCGGGTTGTTCCGGATCCCCTACTTTATAGTTGGTAAACGTGAGTAGGTTTTGCGCGTTCATAAAAACATTTGCCCCTTTTATGTGAACCTTATTCAGCAGTGCAGCAGGCAGTTGATAAGCCAGCGATACTGTTTTTATACGTAGATAGGTATCATCACTATAAGCCCCGGTTGATTGGGCAAATTTTAATGCCGTGTTTACAGCATTGGTACCAGTGCCTGCAATAGTTGGAGTGCTGTAACTGCTGGCCAGTCGCTGCAGCTCGGCAACCTCTCCCGGCGCTTTCCAATAATTACCAAGAACTGCCAAAGGTTGATTGAACCTGAAACCAAGCTGGTTGCTGCCGTATATCTGTGACAGGTAATTAGGCGCATTCTGGCTCGCAAACTGGCAGAAAACATATAGACTGAATTGCTTATAGGTAAAAGTATTACCAAAGCCACCCATATATTTAATTTCCCGGTTTGCAATGGCTACCTGATCGCCACCGTTTGCGGCCAATCCGGAAGCAGGATTTGAGCTAACTGTTCCGTCTTTTTTGTAAAACTCAAAAAGGCCGGTGGTTGGGTTTACGCCTTTGTATCGATATCCATATATCATAGAAGTCGGCCGCCCTATTTCGTACTGATTGGCAAATGAAGACGATGCCAGGTTAGGGTATGAAAGTAGTTTGTTACGGTTAAACGACAGATTGAAACTGGTTCTCCAGCTAAAATCTTTAGCTTTAACATTGGTTGAAGATGCTGAAAATTCAAAGCCCTTGTTTTGAACAGTTGCATCTAAATTACCCAGTACCGATGATATACCAGATTGTATCGGCAATGGATAATAAACCAGCTGGTTGCTTTCCCGGTTTCTGTAGTAAGTAGCATTCAAAAAAAGGCGGTTATTAAAAAAGCCAAGATCTAACGCGATGTTCAGGGATTTTTTTGATGCCCAGCTATAATCAGGATTGTAAAGGTTAGACGGATAACTTGGCCCAATTCCCTGGTAAGTAGGAACATAAGGAATAGCCTTATATAAAGACTGATACTGGTAAGCCGCTATACCATCAGAGCCCGAATTTCCGTAGCTTCCAGAGATCTTACCGTAGCTTAATACAGGAAGTGATGTTTTTATAACCTTCTCTTCCGAAAAGATCCATCCTGCCCCAACAGAGCCAAAATTACCAAAGCGGTTATTAGGACCAAAATTACTTGAGCCATCACGCCTGCCAGATAAATTAATAATGAACTTGTTGTCATAGATATAATTAAACCGGGCAAAAGCTGCAACATATTTATAACTACTGTTGTTATCACTGGCAGTTACCGAAACACCATTAATTGACCCGAGGAAGTTATCGTTTGAATAGCCCGTGCCGGTCATGTAGGTTGAATAGCTTGGGTTCGTTTTATAAGTTGAACCTACAAGGGCTGTAAAAACACCTTTACCAATAGTTCTGTTGTAATTAATTTGCGGCTCAATATTAATAGCCTGAGCATTGTTAGTCGAAAAATTTGCTATTCTGTTAATATTCCCCGGGTTTTGTGACGCACCTGGTTCCTGAGAATTTTCGTTGGTCGTATTTCGGTTATAACCCGCATTAGCACCAATTGTTAACCCTTCAAGCAGTTTATAGGAAATATGGAATACGGTATTGAAATTATAATTTTGCACATAACTAGGCTTTAGCAAAGACGCATAAAACTGGTACGAGGTTAAATCCACTCCCTGGTAACTCCAATTTAGACTACCCGAAGGGCTCAATAAATCCGGTAAATTCGGCGAAAAGATCACACTCTGGGCACCACCAAATCCGGCAGACTTATTTTTGCCATATCCAAAATCGGTAGTTAAATCAATTGTCAAGCGGGAATTATTTGAATTATGGTGCAAACTGCTATGGAGTGTATATCGTTGATTGTCAAAATCACCGGGATAATTATAGGTTGACTTGTTAAAGCCGGTTGAAATGAGAAAAGTATTGTGAGCTGAACCACCCGATAAGCTGGCATGAACATCTGTGTTCATGGTATTTTGACCATAAATAACCTTTTGCCAGTTGGTGTATTTCTCCTGATCAAAAATGGTCAGGTCGGGTGCATAAGCCGAGAAATTACTCGGATTATTGCTTGGCGTAAAGCCGTCAGCAGCAAAAGCATCCTTTCTCAACTGTATGTATTGCGCTGTATTCAGCAATTGAACAGGGCGGCCAACCGAATTGAAACTTGTGTTTACATTCACGTCAAAAGTAGTAGCCCCGGGTTTTCCTTTTTTTGTAGTAATCAGGATAACACCGTTTGCACCCTGCGAACCATATATAGAGGTTGCGTCGGCATCCTTCAAAATGCTGATACTTTCAATATCTGCCGGATCGAGATTATTAAAAGGACTGATACCTACAGCATTTGGGCTAAGATTTGCCGAACCACCCTGTGCATTCAAAAGGGATGCAAATTGATTTACATTGTTATTCTGAGTAGCAAATGGAACTCCATCAACTATAAATAAAGGTTGATCATAAGGCTTCTTAAGAAATAAGTTGGGATTTGTAGCATTTAAGGTGTTTTGACCCCTTACCTGAACCAACACCTGTGAGCCAGGGATACCGCTGGTAGAGGTTATGGCCAATCCCGGCGCTTGTCCCTGCAGTGCCAATAAGAGATTGGATACAGGCTGCTTTTCGATATCTTTAGCCGTTACGGTAGAAACTGAACCCACACTAAAACGTTTGGAATCGGTACCGTAAGCGATAACCCGGATTTCATCTAAAGGGTTATCACTTAGTTTAAGTTTAATGATCCCTAAATTTTCTGCGGCTTTTAATTCCTTGTCGGCATAGCCGATGAATGAAATAATCAGGTATGCTTGCTCATTAACCCCATTTAATGTAAAAGAACCGTCTCTATTGGTTTTAGTAAGCCCTCTTCCATTCTTCACTTTAACCGTGGCGCCGCTAAGCGGTCTTCCATCTTCATCTGTGATGAGGCCGGAAACATTAATATCAACGAGATAGTCCTTAATTTTTTCGATCAAAGATATAGGCTTCCTTTTTACGGCAATTTTTTTGCCTTGGATTTCATAGATAAAATTGAGTCCCTTAAATGTACTGCGCAATGCCTCATCTATTGTTACTTCGTGGATGCTTATATCTATTCTTTGATCATCTTTTATGATCTTTCCATCATAAAAAAAATCGAATCCGCTTTGCTTACGAATTTCTTTCAATACCGATTTAAGCGGCATATTTTTCTGATCTATAGAGATTCGCTGAGCATAGGTCGATGCTGTGACCTGCATAAGGGATGCTATCAATATCACGGCGGTTAATCGCATAATTAGCATTATTTTATGGTATAGCCTATCGGGCATACCAAGTTTCTTAGTATAATTTTTATACATTTGTTTTGTTTGGTTTATGCAGAATGCCTGAACTTTCGACGGAGAAGGCAACTGCTGTTTCTAGTTGATAATTATATTGGCTTGAGCCAAATACGACCAGGTCTTACTTTAAGGCCTGGTTATTTTTTTGTAGTTTTTTAATTCATATTCCTTTCCATAATTTTGTGAATTACCCTATCTATTCAATAGAAATCATTATTTATAAACGAACACTTTACGGCCATCAACTTTAAACCGAACCAAGCCTGAGGATTCAATTACGTTTAAAATTGAAGATAAGTTACTTTGCCGCGACACCCAGCCCCCAGCTTCCATATCATCGGTAATCGAGGTATCATAAATTACCTCTACATTATACCATCTGGCAATTTTTCGCATAGCGACTTTAAAATTGACCTTATCAAGATTGAAGTCGCCATTTTTCCAATCCGTTACAGTTCCCAGATCGACATGATTTACAGTAAGGGCCCCGCTCCTATTAATTGCCTGTTCGCCCGGTTTGATAATCTTCTGAAAACCATTAGAAGTTATCTTCACCGAACCTTCCATTAAAGTAGTTGCAATTCCAGGTTCATCGTTATAGCTATTTACGTTAAAATGAGTACCCAGTACTTCAACTTCTTGTTTATCAGTTTGCACAATGAAAGGATGAGCTTTATCCTTAAAAATCTCGAAATACGCTTCGCCCTGGAGTTTTACCTTGCGAAGTCCCTGCTCATTTAAAGAGGCGCTGTAACTCAAACTTGAGGCCGCATTTATCCACACTTTTGATTTATCCGGTAAAGTCAGCATGTAGGTTTCGCCTTTGGCTGTAGTTAAGGTATTGATTTTATCTGATGCTCCGGCTTTTCCCTTAATTTCATAGACAACCTGTCCATCAGCAGTTTTATTAATACTGATTCCTGCTTCATTCGCCAATTCCCCGTTGCGTGCATCTTCCAGACTAATCTTTTTACCGTCTGCCAGCGTCAATGTAGCCCCTACTTTACCAGGAGCAATATCACTTACATATGCAGTTGATTCAGAATCCTTGGTTTCATTATTGTTAAAAATGAAATATGTCCCTGAGATAATGATTGCAGCAGCAACACCAGCCAAACGAGGCCAAAGTTTAAAGCCGGCTTTTTTCTTGACATCCTGATCAGCATCAAGAACAGCCTCAAACATGCGGTTTCGCTGCCGTTCTGAAAAGAATTCCACATCCTCAGCAGCAGCATTTTTCCAATACACTTCCATTAACTCATGCACCTGATTCTTATTGAGATCATCTTCAACAATGTTTAAAAACTCATTAGACTCTTCAGGTGTTGCCAGCCTTTTATAATACTGCTCAAATAAATAATTAAATCTAGTGTCTTGCATAGCGTTTCCCAAGGTATTTAAAATCCCTATTTACGCTAAAGACCGGAACACCCCCTAAAAAGGGTCAGTGCATATCAAGAAATTTTTAAATAATTGTTAAGATAGGATCAATGTACTCATTAAAACACCTACAATAGCTATATTCACCTTAGAACTGAGTTCAGCTGCAATAAACTTATTTGCATACTGAATATGCTTTTTTACCGTCACAGGTGAAATATTTAATGCCTGGGCAATTTCCTCATACTTCATCCGCTCGTCCCGACTCATCAAATAAACTTTCTGCGCCTGAGGTGGCAGTTTTTCTATCGCCTGCTCTACCAGGTCACGGTATTTTTCAGATAAAGTATCCGGATTTTCATTATTTTTCTCATCACTAATCCGATGACTTAAACGATCTATGAAACTTCGTTCTGTTGCCTTCTTTTGCATTTCATTGTAAGTATGGTTTCTGCAAAGAATAAATATGTAGTTGCTGAAGTTCTTAACTTCAATCAGGAATTCTTTTTTCAGCCATACCTTAATAAAAGTATCCTGAACGATTTCCTCTGCGACGGTAATGGAACCGGTTAACTGATAGACATATTTACCCAAATTGTGATAATAACTTTTAAACAAAACCTTAAACGCATGCTCATCCCCACTGGCAATTTTTACCAGCAATTCACGTTCGCCCGGAATTGGTTTGATCGCCATATACTATACCTTCTTAAAATTACATAAAAATTTAGCCAATAATAAGTAAAATTCGGCAGATAAGGCCAATGATGGAACTTACTGTAAACGTTCCGTAAAACGCAACACACAGAATCACAGGTTCCATTTGAATTGCTTCATGAGATATTGCGTTAGTTTACATTTGGGTGATTTACACAAAAATATCAAAATCAATCAATCAAAATAGTTAGCAATTGTTAACGAAAACAGACTTTCTATTACCTAACTAGAATGTTACAGCCAAGAATTTTGCGCTAAAAATTTCTTTTCAGTTAATCATATATCAACTGTCCGCAACCCCTATTTACCCGGACATTACCCGGACATTACTCGGACATTACCCGGACACTACTTGGCTGGATTCGAGTAGTGTCCGATTAACAGCCGAGTAACATCCCTTAATACATCGTGAATTAAATTACCTCAGAGTACAATCGGCTAAAAGCATGCAAATTGACAATCAGCATCTTAGTGCATACATTAGGAAAACAAACAAAAAAAACTATGGCAAGAATTAATAATGGTATTTTAGGTGGCATTCAGTTCATCGTTATGACTGGGCTATGACCTATCCTAAACTTTCGTATTCCTAACTTCGAATGTAATTTTGGTAAAATGAAAAAAATAGGTTTTTTATCCTTCGGTCATTGGTCAGACCATCCCTCATATCTGTTGCACCTGCTCTTGGCTGGCGATGAAATCTTTAAAGGATCGATTTTCTATCGACCTGCATCGTCAGATGTTAAACTTGCGACGACTGCAAAAAATGATTCCCAAGCAAATCATTGAAAACATCTTGATCCCGGGTAACGCGTATTTATCGCAAAAGTATAAAAGCGGACACGTATTTAATTTTTTAGTTAACTTCATCTGCTATGAAATACCTATTAATCATCCTCCTATTTTCCATGTCTGCCTGCGCCCAGAACCCTCATCCGGTTTCCCCAGCTGATACCGCTCATCATCAAGTTGATAAACTCAATCGAACAGGCGTCGAATACCATTCCGCCGGCGATAAAACCAAAGCCTTGGAACACCACAATAAGGCACTACAACTCGCCAAAAAGCATGAGCTTCATGAAGACCAGATTCGTTCTCTGATCGGCATTGCCAAGGTGTTAAAAACTGATGATACCGATCAAAGCATCATACATTTAAAAAGAGCTTTGCAACTGGCCAAATCCATCAACCATCAGGAACTTACCTCAGAGATTTACCATAGCCTATCAGAAATCTACCGCCAGCAAGCCGATTATAGGCAATCAATGGATGCACTGGAAGAACACCACCGGCTTGCCGATAAAATGATACAAGGTGAAAAAGATCAGAAGCTGACTCTTTTAGAAAAGACATACCAACGGGACGCTATACTCATTATTGCCATTGCCATTCTCCTCATTATGGCTGTGCTATTCTATTATTTTAGAAAAACACGACAATTAAATACCCGCCTGCACGCAGCCAACCAGATCAAAGACAAGCTGTTTACCATTATTGGGCATGACCTGCGCAATCCCATCGGGAGCATTACCAATGTACTAGCCATGCTGGAGGGCGATGACCTGACACCCGACGAACAAAGGCACATGATCAGCCAGATCCGCAAACAGGGCGACGTTTCCCTGGAGATACTGGACTCCCTATTAAGTTGGGGCAAAGCCCAACTCAACGGCATAACCATTAACCCCGTGGAGTTCGATCCGACAGCAATCGTTAGCAACAACATCACTGCATTACAGGGAAAGGCAGCTGAAAAAGGATTGAATATTCAAAATCATATCCTACCTGGTTTTAAAATCAAAGCGGATCAGGATCATTTTGATTTCATTATCCGTAATCTGCTTTCCAATGCCATAAAGTTCAGCAGCGAAAGCGGAAAAATTGAGGTCAATGTAAAACATGAACCCTCGAAAACTGTCTTTTCAGTAAAAGACGAAGGAGTCGGCATCAGTGCTGCCCAACAAAATGCCTTTCTATCTCAACATATGGGTATCACCTACGGCACTAAAGGAGAAAAAGGTACAGGAATAGGCCTAATGCTCAGTAAAGAATTTCAACGGGCAAGCGGCGGAGCACTCTGGCTGGAAAGCAAAGAAGCGTCGGGGACTACAGTATATTTCAGTTATCCGAAATAACCACAATCGTCTTAATCATCGTAAAGGGGAAGAAAAAAATTATTAAATAGTGTCGTATTTTCGATCTTTAATGTAATCATGAGCTATCAGGATAACTAATTTGAGCCGTATAGACAAGCTCAATAATGATCGAACGCTGATCTTTGTATCATGACAACGATCAAAAAAATACAATTGGGCCTAAACGGCCCGCTCGTGTCCAAACTAGGTTTGGGCTGTATGCGCATGTCTTCCGTATGGGGAGGTTCAACGCCAGATGAAACTGAAAGCATAGCTACTATACAGTCTGCGCTTGACAGTGGCATCAATTTTTTAAATACCGGCGACTTTTATGGTGCAGGACACAATGAATTGTTAGTCGGTAAAGCGATTAAAGGCCGCAGGGACGATGCTTTCATCAGCGTTAAATTTGGTGCTTTCTTTCATAATGGCCAATGGATGGGCCTTGATCTGCGCCCTGTGGCCATTAAGAATTTCATCAATTATTCGCTTACCCGTTTAGGCATTGAAACCATAGACCTGTACCAGCCCTGCCGAATGGACGGCAGCGTACCTGTAGAAGATATTATAGGTACCGTAGCCGACCTGATCAAAGAAGGTAAAGTGCGCTACATCGGTGTTTCTGAGATCACTGCCGATCAACTGCGTGATGCAAACCAGATTCATCCGATAAGTGCACTGGAAATTGGCTATTCACTGGCAGACCGACAGGTGGAAAGCGAATTGTTGCCAGCAGCTAAAGAATTGGGTATTGCAGTAGCCGCCTTTGCCAACACTGCCGAAGGTTTGTTAACAGGCAATATGAAAGCGCCGCTCGCAGATGATGATCATCACCTGCACTTCTCTCGTTTTCAAGGTGATAACCTCATCAAAAACCTGGAAAAAGTGGAAATATTGAAAGCCTTGGCGAAAGATAAACAAGTTACACCTACACAAATTGCCATCGCTTGGGTAAATACGCAAGGCGACCATATTATGCCATTAGTAAGCATGAGCCGCCGTTCAAGGTTGCCGGAAAATATCGCTGCCATGAGTATTGAATTTACGACCTCTGAAATAGAATTATTAAATACTACTTTTGCACCGGGCGCCATCTTAGGCGGTACTTACTTACAGAGATAAATGACCAATCCAGCTGAAATACTTCCCGGCGTGATCTTCTATTCCTATCTCTCCGCAGAACGGAAAGATAAAGTATGCTTCTGGAACCATCATACGCTGGTGTTGATGGTTTCTGGACAACTTTATTTAGAAACGGCTGACCAGGGTCTGGAGCTCAAAGCAGGCGAAATGCTGCTGGTGGGTAAAAATCAGCTGGGTACGCTGACTAAAACACCTCTTCCCGGCCAAGGTTATGAGAGTATCGTTATTTGCCTTCAGGAAGATCTGTTACGCAAAATAGCGCTGGAAGAACAGATCGACACCAGTCCGAAATATGTCGGTCCCTCAAACGTACCCGTTCCGCCCGATCCATTTCTTCTTGGCTATTTTCAATCCATTATTCCTTATGCACAGGCCATAGCAGGAACGCTCACAGAAGATATGGGTATCCTCAAAGTCAAAGAAGGCGTTAAACTATTATTACATAGCCTGCCACAATTGAGGTCATACTTGTTCGATTTTGCAGAACCTCATAAAATTGATCTGGAGCGTTTTATGATGACAAATTTTCATTTTAATGTCCCGATTGAAAGATTTGCGCGGCTCACCGGACGCAGCCTGGCAGGTTTTAAACGGGACTTTGCAAAAACGTTTGGCGTACCGCCCCGTCACTGGCTCTTAGATAAACGTCTTCAAGCAGCAAAGCATTTGATCGAACAGAAACATCAAAAGCCATCGGCCATTTATTTAGATCTCGGCTTCGAAAGTCTACCCCATTTTTCGCGTTCGTTCAAACAAAAATTCGGTAAATCACCTTCGATGATTTGATCGTACTATCTATAAATCAATTTACAGGATTAATCAAACTAAAACCTCTTGACGCAAAAAACCTCTTTCTTGTCGTTTTCACACCCCATTCATTTTGCAGTTAAGCAGTAAATTTGAACAGTAACAAAAGATAAAAAACTATGGCAATCATCAATCCACACATTAATTTCAACGGAAATGCAGAAGAAGCATTTATGTTTTATAAATCAGTATTTGGAGGAGAATTCACGAAGATTATACGCTTCAAGGATATATCTGGCCCTGAATTTCCCATAGCAGAAAAAGAGGAAAATAAAATCATGCACATTGCTTTACCGATAGGTAAAAGAAATATGTTAATGGCTAATGATGTGCCCGAAATTTTGGGGAAAGTAAATGAGAATGAGCATAGAAGTAAAATTTCAATAAGTGCAGAAAGTAAAGACGAAGCTGATAAATTATTCAATGGCCTTTCAGTAGGTGGAACAATAGAAATGCCCATTACTGATAGCCCTTGGGGTTCATATTTTGGTATGTTTAGAGACAAATATGGCATTGAATGGATGGTAGAGTTTAACCAAAAAGATAATGAAAAAGTATAGGAAAAGACAACGAACGTCTAATAAGGGTTCAGTTTAAATGGCCGTTGACGGATTTTATTGACATTTAAAGAAAAAAAATGCTCTTTCGGGAGCATTCTTTCAATTTTCAGATGATAATCTGTTTGTATGGATCAAGAAGATTATTCTATTTACCAGGTAACAGCTATAAATACCAAGATCGTAGGCGTTTAAGCCAAATAACGATCCCTATTTATAGTGAAATTCACCATTAAGTGAATTAAAATAACTAATCTATCATCGCACTGAACATCGTTATTCGTTAATATATTGACATAAATCCTTGCCATCTATATTTGTGCTTCAATGGCTTATACGGATCCAGAGTATATAATAAATTGCTTTAGATACTTTATCTTTAAAATCTAAATTATGCTCATCTAATGAATTTTAAATACATCAACGAAAGTCCCTTAAAAACAAACAATAGCTTAGAATTCGGACACAAAGAAATTGTGTCAAGTTTAAAACTTATCATAGAAAAACAATCTTGGAACATAACAATAGGTCTTTTCGGAAATTGGGGGACTGGAAAAAGTTCAATTGTAGAAGGTCTAAAAGATGAGTTGCAACATAAGCAAATCCCACTTGTCCTATTCGACGTATGGAAACATGAAGGAGACGCTTTAAGAAGAACTTTTATAAAAGAATGCAGAGATCAGTTATCAGCTCAGCCCTATGGAGAGAGCTACATCAGTAAACCCATTAAAATTGATGACAGGGTTACCTCCGAAAAAACGATTTCACAAGAGATTTTTGACATAAAGTGGGCTAAACTCTTTAAAAGTCTGGGAATTGCGATATTAATCATTGTAGCTGTTTTTATGGCTGCTGTGATAATAAACGGCATTTTGCTACTATTCAGCGTTAATTTACTGGACAAGATCAACGCCTCCACCACGATCAGTTTTGCTACCGCTGTTGTGTCTGCATCACTCATTGCCCAGTTCCTCGAATTATTTATCAAAACAGAAAAGACAGATGTAAAAGAGAATAAATTTCAAGACCCACATGAATTTGAACAAGAGTTTGGCAGGATAGTTCAACATTTAAACAACCCTGGAAAAAAGATAGTCATCACATTTGATAACCTAGATAGAGTTTCAGGGGAAAATGCACTCAACATTATTTCCACCATCAAAACATTCTTAGATTATAAGTGTAAAAAAGATGAAACCAGTTCTGTTATTTTTCTGATACCCTGCGATGTAGATAGTATGAAACGGCATATCTCAGATAGTATGAAAAGCAAAGCCGGAGATCAAGAAAATTCATATATAGATGAGTTCTTACGTAAATTCTTTAATACCAGTATTTGGATTCCAGACTTTTACTCAACTGACCTAGAGAATTTTGCGACGACCAAACTCACCGAAACGGCTATTCCAGAATTTCAAAACGACTACCTTTCCTGGTTGATTATCAAAGTATTCAATAAAAACCCACGGCAAATCATCCAGTTTATAAATCATATGGTGTCAAACTACATCCTTTTAAAAGAAATCTGTGATAAAAATGGATTAGAAACAGATTTCTACAAACACAATATTCCACAACTCGCCAAATTCCTATTAATAAAACAAAGACATGCGGAATGTCTCGATTTATACAGAAGAGAGAGTATCTACAATCTTGATAATCCGGAGATACTACTACAGATCAATGACGAAAACTTTAAAGCCTTATTAGTTCAAACAGAAGACATTTCTATACCTAGTCTAGAGCCTTATTTTAAAGGACGCATTACTCAAGAAGAACAAAATTTCCCAGGTATCGTAAAGCTGTTAGAAATGATGAAATTTGACGCAGGTGATCCTGTTGAGTATGCTAGATCACTTGATTTAGAAGAAAACACAAAAGCATTTGATACTATTTTGAAGTTGGAGTTTTTAAAAATCAAAAACCCACTACAAAAAACCACATTCTTAAACCATCTACTTGAACTTTGTGCTAATTATGATATTACACTAACTAACGGCTTTTATCGAGAAATTATCAATTTCATTCTAAGCACTGACATTGAAGACATTTTCAACCTAATAAATCCAAAACACTTACGTCAACAAATATTTGAGAAAACTGAGAGTGTTACAAAGACAGATAAAGGTAAAATCGTGAGCGGCTTCCTAGCAATTATTTGTAGCAAAGAAAATCCCAAAAATTCAGTAATTGGAAATCAACCTTTTGAAGGCAACGATAAAATTCTCAAATTCCTTACTAGTAACAAGGAACTATTCTCAAAACAGCAACAATCTTATTTTCAAAATTATGTTGAACAAAACCCTCTACAGTTCAATCTAAAAAATTACTTTTTCATTGACCAAGAAACTCAGGACTTCTTTATATCTGAAAAAGTCATCGCTCACTTCCTGAAAGCATTTAATCCACATCAGCCGCATGAATTACTTCATTACCAAATGGTACTCGTTAACAATTTTATACCAAAATCAAACTACACAGAGAGTATTTTGACAGTTTACAATGATTTCTGGACCAGGATATTCGATCCGCAACAAAATCAATCCGAGTCATTTTATCAAACAGAATTAGAATTTCTAGAAATTTTATGTGAACGAATTGAGCAGACTATAGTTGTTGGAAATAAGATCAATCCCGATTTAATACAAAAAATAAATAATCACTTACTTAATCTTGACTCAAAACAATTGGAGCCTTGGTTGATAATCATACACAGACTATTAGGATTGGACGCTAGTAAAGAATATATGATTAAACTCATTAATGGCATTCTTTTAAGCAACGACACTGAAACCTTAGAAAAACTTTATGCTTTCTTTCCAGATCGTAACGACATTATAAATCTCAGTACACAAATAGCCGATCAATATGTAAGTAACCTCATAAAGCTTCCATTTGAGTGTGAAAATTTTCAAAATTTAACCAATGATGCGATTATCATCGCAATAAAAAAATTTGTAGGACAATCGGATTATAATGAGGCCAAAGAACTAGTCAATAGACACCGAGATAAATTCGAAGAAATTCAAATCAATACATTGTTCGATTTTTTAACTAACAATGCCACTGGTAACATAGAAGCTGGAGTTCCCGAAGATTATATAAAGGAAGTCTGTGAGATGGTACTAACACTCGCAGATCTGAACCCAACAGTTTTGGAAGGCTCTGGTTTCTGGACTATAATGATTGATATGTTGCAAAATACAGAATTCCATCCTTACTCTGAACTCGCTTTTAAATTTATAAAGGAAAACCTACGTTTACTATCTTTTGAAATGTCAGAAGGCATTTTCAATTCATTGATTCAAAGAATGGATTCGCATGGTATTTATAACAATCCACATTTCCATGAAAGCATTTATTTACTACTGAAAGAAAAATTAAACCGACCACACGCAGAAATTTATGTTGACCGGATATTACTTCACATACTTCCCAATTCAAAAAATCATAATGTTCTGCTATTAGCCGCTTCTGCACTGGGCGATCTGGGTTTTGAAATCAATGATTTTGTTCTTCAGCTTGAAGAATTCCTAAACTGGACATATCTACACAATGGAGATTCTTCAATTAGGGGAATTATACCAGCAAAACAAGCTTTATTAAAACTTTTAAAACGTAAAAGGTCAAAAGAATTTGAAGTGATAAAAAAGAAACTCGAGGATATCACTGCCGATGAATAATGTTGGATAAATAAAATCAAGCACATTAATATGCCTGAATAAGTGCCTCAACAGAAATACCGCTGTAAGGCTCAACATTTAACGGAAGCAGCCCATCCCAGTCACTAACCGGATTAGAATTCACAATCTTTTTCACTAAATAGGCATCAAAAATTTCATCGTAACGATTAGAAAGGCATGTTTAGTTTTGACATCGGGCAAGGGATAATCACGTCTTAACGGATACAAAACATGATCAGCTAATTTTTCACGTTTTTGATTTTTAATACAATCAATGAAGCCAGAAACCAGTTTCTGGTAACTTCGGCTCCAAACCTTGTCCAAAAGACACAAAAACAATCATTGTCAGCAATACGGCGATGGTTAATTTTTTCATAAAAATGCTTTCAAAAGCTTTTACAAAAATGTTCAAGGAGCAATCTAAATATAACATTTAACTTATAAATCTTATCAAGGGGTAACAAATTCCAATCTTGATTGATATACCTGCAAACAACCAGAAATTAACATTTAAAATCAAGATCATGAAATCAATACTATCAGCTTTTATCCTGTCACTAATCGGTGCAGTAGCTATCGCCCAATCGCCAGTTCAAAAACAAAGTCAAACACCTGTGCAAGCTCAAAATCAACCCGCCATTCCCGATCAGGCCGTCTCTTCAGTGGGCAAACTTACAGGCGGAGCAACTGGTGGCGCGGCAGCTGCCTCTTATGCAGCTACAGGCAAAGTGATCGCCCCTACTACCAATCCTATAGACAGTATCAAAAACGCGGCAGAAAGAAGAAGAGTAGAAGTCTTAAAGAGTAATAAGACAGGCGATCCAAATGCTATTGCGGTTAACCCGCTCTACACACCTACTGGCCATAGTGGAGAAAACCCAATGCATAATCCCGCATTAAGAGCTATTAATGAATCAGGTGTATCTGTCAAATCAAACACAAAACCAAAAAAATAATTAGCTAACTCTTACCGGCCTTTCATAGTCTCCAGCACAAAATCTTTACTAGACCGTTTCACGGCACTATTCCTACAAATATCGTTCAAAGCAACAATTAAATCACTTGCCTCTTCCGGCGGAAACATCGATTTAAAGACTTTCCTTTCACCATTATAGTAAACAATGATCGTATAAATTATACCATCACAGCAAGTGGTGTCTTTAAACTTCAAAGTGTCCAATCCTATATTTTGCACAATACTATCCAGCTTTTTATATGCCGCATTGCTCGCTTTGCCAACAAAATAACCCTCTTTCTCAAAATCTTCCTGATAAAGCATGTTTTCTGGGTGCTTATAAACCTTGTCCGCAAATACCCTCACCTGCTTGTTATTCTTAACTTCAAGGTGATAAACCGGACAGGTGCCAAAACAAGGTGACGTATAATAAATTATTTTTTCAAACCCGGGTTTGTTGCTTTTACAGCTGCATATAACCGAGATTAGTATCAGTAAGGAAATAAATTTATTAACCATATCTGTTTTATAATGATGATGAAGAAAGCCTATCAATTCCATAACTAAAACTGTAAAGCATTTTGAAGTCTTCAGGCATAATGAAGTTTCAGAGGCTCCGTTATACAGCCTAAGCACATCAGTTTTGGCGTGTTGTTTAAGTTCTCCTATTGCAGATTGCAATATCCATAATTCAATAATGGGTTAATTTCTCTATCAAATATATCATTTGTATATTTAGTCCTGATACCAACTACGATGAACACGCACTCCTATCAAAATCTGGTGATTGAAGTATTTGACGATCCTACTTTTCAAGCTTCATCCACCGATAACAAATTCAATTATTCTAAACATTATTCCAGTGTTGATCAAGGTCATCGGCCAACATCAAAGGATGGCGTCAAAATCTATCAAAATGGCAAAGAAAAGAATAGCTGTATTATCCTCGGGAATGGTGGCGACACTGGTATTTACAATAATTCATCAGTTATAGCTGCGGATCAATTATTGGTTTGTTGCGCAGATAACATTTTTTGTTTAGGGCCTATCAAGATCAATAAAATATTTATCAGAAATGAACTGGATAATAAGAAAAAGCAGTAAAATGGATTTCCACAACAACACCTTTCAGATCAGTTTAAAAAGGCATTTCAACTTACACTAGAGAACAAAAAATGAAAACACAGACTGAGCTCAAGTTTGACCAAATCATTAAGAATGGATTTCACGACATTCTAAAGCCTCTTGAATTTAAAAAGAAGGCCAACAATTTCTATTTAAAAAGACTGGATTTAGGACACATAATTAATATCCAAAAAAGTTCCTTTTATTCGAAGGACCACATCCGCTTCACAATTAATACAGGAATATTTGTACCGGAATATTGGATTGGATTGTTTCATAATAACGGAAAGGAAATACCAATATTTCCTACTGAGCCTGAGTGCTTAGTTAGGCAGAGAATAGGTAGTCTAAGAAATCAAAATGATACTTGGTATGAGGTTGATGAAACAACCGACGAAAAAGGACTAATAATTGAAATGAGAATTAATCTTGAAAAATACATTTTGCCATATTTCGAACAGACTAAAACCAAAGAAGGTTTTCTTGAAATGCTCGACCAAAATGAGCTGCCATTAAATCCATTGGGGAAGCTTGTGGTATATGGAGAATTAAAGCATGTTTCAAAAGCGAGATCGGAATATAATAAGCTCTTAAATGAAAGCGTAAATATTTACTTTAAACAAACTGTAAAAGATTACGGACTGAAGTATGGCTTAGCATGATAAAGCCCTCACAGAAATTTGGAGCTTTATCATACTAACCCATCTTTCGAACCCTTTTATAAATGATATAAAAAAAACCGATGATATTCATAAGTATCAAACACCTTGCTGATGGTCAAACGATTTATTTAAAAGAAGTTGCTTAATTATTGTACTGATAAGACGACTTCTTTTTATTTAATCTTTTTTTCTGTACTTGGCAAGATTAATTAACAGTACGCTGCCAAGGATCACCAATAAGCCGACAATTTGAATAAGGGTGACACTTTCACTCGTAAAAAGAACACTTAGTAAAACTGCGACAACAGGATTTACATAGGCATAGGTACTCACCTGTGTGGCAGGGCGCACAGTTAGCAACCATACATAGGCACTAAACGCTAGAATAGATCCGAAAATGATCAGGTAACCAATAGACAGCCAGGCGTCAGTAGATACATTTTGCCAGTTGAAATCTTTAATCTCAGCGGTGATCAGCATGCCAGGGATAAAAGCCAGGCCGGCTGCAAGCATTTGCCACGAAGTGCTAACAGACACGGAGACCTTATTGTCAGAATTGTACTTTGAATATAATGAACCTGCGGCCCAGCCTATAGGGGCTAACAGTAATAAGATTATTCCCAATATCTGTGTTCCCTTCTCTGTGCTGTTCATGGTTTGCATCATTTGCTCAGCAAATAGCAGGATAACGCCGATAAAACCAATAATCAGACCGGCAACAGTAGAGGTGCTTTTTAAATTCTCTTTCCATTTGGGCTTATCCAGAATTACAAACCACATGGCTGCCGAAGAAACCAGAATAGCTACAAGTCCACTCGGAGTGAATTGCTCAACCCATATTACCAGGCCATTTCCAACACCTAACATCAAGATGCCTCCAATTGCAGCGTGCCTAATACTTTTTTTATCAAATATTTTTTCACCTTTTATTGCGCACCAGGTGATGAGCAGAAAGCCAGCAGCCAGAAAACGAAAAGCGCCCAGAATAAATGGAGGAAAGCCCGCCAGTGCCTTTTGAATGAAGAAATAAGTAGATCCCCATACCACATAAACAATAGCAAAGGCAAGAATAACCATTAATGGTGCAGCTTTTTTATTTACGTTTGGCGACATGCAGTTTTTATTAAGAGAAGTTACATTTCAAAATTAGTATTAATATCATATCGCAGATATTGTTGTCTTGCTTTTTTATTAATAGTTACATCTAAATGATTATCATTATTCAATGGAAAGACCAGGTACGGCCGAGGAACCAATATTACCTGGAATCACGGGCTACGCGATTAGTTACAACATGACAAAATTATTTACTCATCGAGAATAAATAATACTAGGCCATAAATTAACGCTCCAATCTGCTTTGGACAATATATTGGTTATTTAATAAAAATGTAGTTACTCGGCTGAGAACCCAATCTATTTATTAAAATCAAGGATATACTTAACTTAGTAAAGTAATTACATATTAATCCTATAAAAAAATAAACCAATGGCTCTTAATGATCTACCCCAAATTGATGACTCATCTGAAAACGATGACTTGGCAAAATCCTATTTTACAAGCCTTCTAAATCAAAAAGCCGGGTATATCTCAAGAGAACAAACTCCAGATAAAGGTTGCGATTACATGGTTGAACTCATTGAAAGTAAAAGGGCAACAAATAAACATTTTGGGGTACAACTAAAGAGCATTCAGAAACCTGAGTTTATTCAAAAGGACAGCCTTATTTCTTACACCTGGGAAACTTCGAGGTTACATTACCTATTGAGAAGTGAGCCGATTTACGGATTACTCGTAATATATGACGTATCCACAGAACAAGCCTATTATGAATTCATTGATAAGGTTTATATCAAACTTTTAGAAAGAGATAATGATCAGTGGACAAAAAAGGATTCGGTTAAGGTGCACGTCCCGGTTACCAATATCTTAGATAAAGATTCATTAAAGTACATTCATGAGGTGTTCACTCAACGGCACAACAATCTTAGCCGGATGAACGGAGAACAAGCAGGAAATTATGGCTTACCTGTAACCAAAACAAAAGTTACTTCAATGTATAATTTGGATAATGTAAAGGACGTAATTGAAATACTCAATAGATGGGGTTTATCCTCAATTTTGCCGAATGACCTACCGCTACTCTATGACCTTATCTGTAAAGTACCTAATAATGAGATCATACAGCATAAGGATGTTTGCATTTTAGCAGCATTGACAAACAATGAGGCTGGAAAGTTAGCTGAATCAGCATATTTTCTTGAAAGGTTAAAAAAACGTTTTGAGCTTAATCCCTCAGAAACACACATGGTCAGTTTTATCAGGCTTAAAAATGAACTGGCACTTGGGACTTTAGGTGTTAGCGATTTCATTTTAGCCTGTAAAAACCTCCTTGAAGAAACTGACCAACACGACAACATAATTACCCTAAGACTAAACATTCTATTTTTTGGGCTTAGTGAAATTAAGGCCTTTCAAAAAGTACCAAAAGAATTGGCTGATGAAGTGATAGACCTTGGGGAGATTATAGACCAATTGGAGGACAACGTAAATAAATACTATCTGAAACTTTGGAACATGGAGAACTTAGCACTACTGACAAATCATGTAAGAACCGAAGGTTTCAATGAAATGACCATCAGAAAAACTTTCGGGAGGCCAATGACCCTAAATGAGCGCCTTGAGTTGACTAATAAAGTATATGGGATGCAAAGCCACTTATATAAAGAATTAAATACTATTAATGAATTTGCAAAAGAACAAAATAACGTAATCCTTCAGGCTTTTACTTTCCATACGCAGTTGCGATATGACCTTAGCTTCGAAATTGATACAATTACTTTTAATAATGATCAGACAGTTGCAGCTGATAGACACGAAAGCCTGACAAATAGCATCAGATGCGCAGCAACTGCCTTTTTAGTATTTGCAAAAAACAATCTTCTAAGTCAAGCCTATAATTTATTGTCTTTACAATATGAGCTAAGTTTAATTGCAACAGATTGGTACAACATCGAAATACCAATTCCAATAGAGGACACAAAAAAACAACTTTCTGAACTTGAAGTTGAACTTGAATATATACCATACCAATCCTCCGCGGCCTATCTGATTGCCAGAAAAAAGAATAAATCAGATATCATAGCAGGCATGAAAGGCATACTTAAATTAGATAAGGAACAACTTGAGAATCTTGCCGAAGCAACCCTACGTTCGGGAAGATTCCCAAATGGCAAAAAAGAATTTATAATGCACGAATTGCTTAGCTTCAAAATGTTTTTTCAGCGATGTAACAACCCAGACATAGAGCCTATCGTTATAAAACCAACAAACCTTGAATATGCCTACACATTTGCTATGCAATTTGAATTAAAAAACAAGCGGACAGGGATAGTCTCGCTGAAAAACACCAATATGGACACTTTGCTAAAAACCTGGGGATTATAGTCCCACATTTTCAGTTCGAACATCAGAAGGTGTACCAATATTAATCAAATTCTATATTGTTAAATTTCCAACAAATTACAATGCAGTAATTATCATCGATCATTTGCCGATACAGCGCAACTACAATGCTGTATACCAGCATATTAACAGATAAACAATACCTAAAAAACACAAAAAAACATCAATCATCAACTAACTGATTATCAACTTTTTAAAACATTTTCTTACCTATTTTCTACAAATAACATAATCAATTCTAATTCAATACATTAGGAAGTTGCAAAAAACAGCCTCAAACTCTCAGACAACTATATTAAATTCACGTCTTTTGTTTCGGAATCACTTCATTAGATTTTAATAACTCGTGAAATTTTTGAATTTGCAATTAGAACAAATAAGTACGGCAGTATAAGATTTGAAGTTCTTAAATTCGCTCCTCCAAATAAAACAAGAAAATCATGAGGGCACATCAGGATCTGATACTATTAAAGATGAATGAGGAAGTATATGCTTCAGTTAGTTTTGAATTTGCCTTCAGTTTGATTAACGAGTCAGAGCGCGGTGCGATACTCATTGGTTCAAGTAAAGTGGAAGAGTATTTAGAAAAACTGTTAATGGTAGTACTTCCATTGGGTAGTAAAAGTTACACAAGTAGGCTCTTCAATTACCCAGGTACGTTGAGTTCATTTTCCGGAAAGATAGAGATGTCTTATGCGTTCCGTTTATTTGATGATCAATTGTATAATTCTTTGAACGAACTACGTAAAATTAGGAATAATGCTGCTCACAGCTCCCTTCCCTTTTCACTGAAGAAATCGGCTGCCTTGATTGATAAGATCTATAGTTTCGAGGATAATTTCCCAAAGCTAATTCATGATTTATCGTGGGCAAAACTTATTCAGTGGAAATTAAGGATCATTCAGCAAAGTTTTGACAAGTCTGAACTTAATGGGCTTAAGGCAGAAGAAGAATTTAATAAGCTCTTTCCCGTACCTGAAGAAGATGAACGACTTGCAGAGCAGTTGATACTTTGGAAGTTGTCACATGGTCTTCACTTCCTCTGCCTCAAATTAGAATGCATTACTGAAGAATATCAGAGGCTAATTACCAATGGCAGCATCTGGTTGGACTTATTTGCTGTACCTCCGATCGAGAATGATTAATTTTTAACGCGTTTGTTGCACGCAAACCAATTACTTAGAGGTCAAGTAATCAAAATATACCTATCTGTATAACATCGATTATCTTACTTTGCAATTCCAACTATGTCTATTTAAAATTCCTCCCCCCATGGAAAGAAAGTGAAGATAACAAGCGGGCTACGCCGATGTAACTAGGATGCCCATAGTATGTCTTCACTGTTTACAAGGTGAAAGGATTAAGTTATTTACTCAAACGAATAAATCAAGCTGATTTCATTTTGCGCACGCACCAAGTAGTCATACTTCTCAGGTTCTGAACGTTAGTGGTCTTGATGGGCTCATGAAGTTCTCCACCAATCTTTTTGGTCAATCTGAGCAACATCTCCTGATTCACCAGGAAGCGTTCCGATCCATCGGGAAGGACGTATCTGCCATTTCCGATAAACCTGACTAACGATTCGATCCCGATTTCTGAGGCCAACCGACAGAAAAAATATCCTCCGGGTTTAAGCACCTCCCACATGGAATTCAGCATGGCTTCGAAATGACTGAGGTTTTCTGCAAAATGTAATACCGCACTACTGATGACTAAATCAAAGGTTTCACTTTCAAACGGTAGCTGCTCTACAGAAGCCACCTTAAAATTCTCTTCCGTATCAATCGGAGGAAATGAACTTCCAAGGGTTCTTAGTTGCGCAATGGCTTGCGGGTTTTGATCTACACCAAATACATTTGCTCCGCATTTCAACAGGTATAGTAGGTTTCTGCCTGTTCCGCAACCGGCATCTAAAATCATGTCACAATCGTCGTAAGTCCCTTTAAGTATCTGGTCAAATAAGTAAATGTCAATATTTCCGAAAATATCCTGAATGTGCTGCTTTTTCATCTACAAGCAAAGATAGCCACAAGGCAGCTTACATTAAAACGTTATTCAATCCACCTATTAATTGAGTCTTGGTAGCTACATCACTATTTCCTATGAACCTGATATGGGTAGCAGATGGTAATCCATTTTTAAATAGATTTATTACATTTACATCATTACGCAAATTGAATGAGTATTTAACTTTGATCCGGCTAAAGCTATGGGAAATATAAAAAATCAAACAAATAATAATTTTAATGTTGATTTAAAAGAATTTGATCCTTTGGGAATGCATCCTGTAGGGGATTCAATCGGCAAATCAATAGACGGAGTAACAGAATTAGGTTTAAAATCCATAGAAAAATTTCTATCTATTACTTGTAAGCCACTCTTTGAAGAACTTGGATTGGCCTTCAGAGATAAGATTTCGACCTATAGGCTAACAAATACTATCAAAACCCTTGAAAAAGCAGAGGGAAAGTTAGTCTACGACATAGAAAAAAATAAACTAGCCATTCACCCGAGAATTGCTCATCAGATTGTAGAACATGCCTCTATGGCAGATGACGATAATTTACAGGAAATGTGGGCTGGATTATTCGCCTCATCTTGCAATAAGAATACTGATGATGAAAATATAATCTTTGTTGATATTCTAAAACAGCTTACAGCCTCTCAAGTAAAACTGTTGAACTTCGTTTGCCTAAATGGCCCAAAGTATCTTGACATTTCAAAGTTAGAAGAATTCCGAAACAAAGGTTTTATCAATACAGATAGGTTATCTCTACCAATGGAAAAAATTCATGCAATATGTGGAACAGACAGTTACACCAAACTTCATACAGAACTAAGTGCGATGATAGCACTAGGGCTTTTAACCATGAGAGGTCATCCTAGTTCTATGTTATTAACGACTTTCGAAACCGGTCACGGTATAACACCAATACCAACTTTCTTACTTTTGCAATTATTTGTCAAGTGTCAAGGGGTTAATTTAACACCCTTTAAATATTTCGAACCTCAAATAAAATTAGAAATTCACGAAAAAATCAATGATTACGTTAGCATTGATAAAAATGAAGCACTTGATTATATAAATCAGCAATATAAGGTGCAATTACCTTATAACATAAGAATACAAAATAACGAAATACTCGTTGACCGGAAAACATTTACTGACTCTTTAACTTCAGATGAAAAAACAGTTATATTAAAAGCAACAGCATTACGTCGTTGGTCTAATTTCAAGTTTGAAGAAAATTTTCCGGTTAAAGCTGGTGATAAATTATTTGGCTATTTTAACTTTCAAAAAGGTTTCACGGAATCGTAAAACATTAAAAATTGGATATTTTTTAACTGGAAAAAGTTTTACAATTTAGATTTTTATTGTACTCATTCGGATTCACATGAGTACTTTTATTATTTAGCAACCAAATAAATGAACCGATTAATACTCTTAGGAAATGGCTTTGACTTAGCTCATGACATGAAGACAAGTTATAATGATTTCATCCTAGACTATATGATCAAGTGTTTAACCCAAGCACATGAGAAGAAAAGCTATACAGATGAAATATTTAAAATACATAACTCACTAACAACAGGTAATATGATTAACACTACTTAGCGTATTTATGCAATAATCATCATCGATTATTTGCCAATACAGAACTTACTAAATATGTTCTCTAACAAATCATCCGTAGTAACCTGGCCTGTAATCTCACCTAAATAATGAAGCGCCTGCTTAATATCCATCGCTAAGAAGTCGGACGTCACAGGATTAACCAATCCTTCGGCTACACTGTTTAAAGCTGTCCTGGTCCTCTGCAAAGCCTCTACATGTCTAATGTTCGTAACCATGGTATGATTATCAGATAGCTTATCTCCTATGGCAGTATCGTACAACAACTGCTTCAGCTCTTCAATTTGCTGTTGCTCCTTTGCCGAAATACCAATAAAACCGATATCCTTAGGCAATTTAAGCTCTTTCAATCTATCATTATAAGATAGGTCCATTTTATTGGCAACTGCCAAAAATGCGATTCCCGGTTTATGTAGCCGCAAAATATCTTCCTGAATCTCGTCGACAGAAAGATTTACCACATCAAACAAATAAACCAATACCGCCGATTGACTGATCTTCTGCATTGTTTTCTCCACGCCTATCGCTTCAATAGTGTCTGTAGCTTCACGGATACCAGCAGTATCAATCAATCTAAAGTTGATGCCATTAATATTTAACACCTCCTCAATTGTATCTCTGGTCGTACCTGCAATTTCACTTACTATAGCACGATCTTCATTCAGCAAAGCATTTAGCAAGGTAGACTTACCCGCATTGGGTCTGCCGGCAATTACCGTATTGATACCTAATTTGATCACGTTACCCAGTTCAAATGAACGGATCAACTTATTCAACACAACAGTAATCTTCTCAATCAATGTCTGTAACTGATCCCTATTCGCAAACTCTACATCCTCCTCCGCAAAATCAAGCTCTAGCTCGATCATCGAAGCAAAATGGATCAGTTGTTCACGCAAAACATTCAATTCTGTACTAAAACCACCCCTTAACTGATTCATGGCCACACTATGTGCCGCTGCAGAATCAGAAGAAATCAAATCAGCCACAGCCTCTGCCTGAGAAAGATCCAAGCCACCATTTAAAAATGCCCTTAAAGTAAACTCTCCGGGTTTAGCCGCAGAAGCCCCTTTTCTAATCAGCAAACTGATAATCTGTTGAATGATATAATTAGAACCGTGACAAGAGATCTCCACCACGTTTTCTTTCGTATATGATTTCGGTGCTACAAATAAGCTGACAAGCACCTCATCTATAACCACATTCCCATCTTTAATTAAACCGAAATGTATGGTATGCGAGTCTTGAGCAAGCAAATCCTTACCACTAAAAACAGAATTGGTGATGGCAATAGCATCTTTTCCGGAAAGGCGGATTACACCTATAGCACCGATTCCAGGCGGGGTTGATAAGGCAACTATAGTCTCATTCGTAATCATGGGCAATCTTGTTAAGTTTGATTTCTGGCACAAAATTAGCCAAACATTCCGTACCTTTTAGTCTTTACCCCTACAAAAACAAACAAATTGCGAATGAAAGACATGCCACTCACCGTCAAACGGTCTATTGAATTACTGGGAATCGCATTGCTCGGCGCCCTCCTTGTTATTGGTAATGACATCATTATGCCTGTAATCATGGCCTTCTTTATTACCATTGTCCTGCTACCCATTTACCGATTTTTAATTAAATATAAATTCCCTGAGATCGCAGCAATCATATTGCCCATCCTATTACTGGCCATTTTATTAGGACTCATTGTATGGTTCTTCTCAGCTCAGATCGGGATTTTGGTAGAAGACTTCCCTGATATTAAGAAAAATGTAAGCTCACACCTAAATTCGATAAGTGCCTGGATCAGTAGCATCAGTGATTTCTCTACTAAAGAACAAGTTAAATTTATAAACGATAAAAGTAACGATCTGCTGGGGATGGCCGGAAAGGCTGCCAGTGGAGCTGCCGTAACGCTAAGCTCCGTATTTGTATTTATGGGCCTATTGCCAATTTACATCTATTTAATGCTCTTTTATAAAGATATCCTGTTGCGATTCGTTTTTATGTGGTTTAAAACAGATCACCACCCTAGAGTGAAAGAGGCTATTTTTGAAACAGAAGCCATCATTAAGAATTACCTGGTAGGATTACTGATCCAAGTGACCTATATGACGATTTTATTAGGCGGCATATTGTTATTGATTGGTATAAAACATGCGCTACTAATAGGCGTAATCTTCGCCATATTAAATCTGATCCCTTATGTTGGTGCATTAATTGGAAACATTATTGGTGTAATGCTTACGCTAACTTCTTCGACAGAGCTTTGGCCGGTAATTACCGTTTTGGGTGTTATAGCGGCAGTTCAGTTTCTGGATAATAATATACTGATGCCTAGGATAGTTGGCTCTAAAGTAAAGATCAATGCGCTGTTTGCTATTCTTGGGGTAATCATTGGTGGCAGCATTGCGGGTGTCGCTGGAATGTTCCTGGCCCTGCCCATCATTGCGGTGCTAAAAGTTATTTTCGATAGAACGGATACCTTTAAACAATGGGGAGTGTTATTGGGTGATGAAAGGCCTGAGAAGAGCCCATTGACGTTTGCGTCGTTTAGGAAGAAGAAACCGGTACCTGTAAAGGCAGGTGTAGAAAAAACAAAAGAGAAGGTTTAACCTTCTCTTTTGTTTTTTGTAGTCGCTCGTCATCCTGAATTTATTTCAGGACCTCGCACCTGCAAGGCATTTCTCCTTACATTCTTTCAGGAACCGCGATTCCTAAAATACGCATACCTCTTTTCAAAACTTCTGCTGTTACAAAGCTTAAATTCAAACGATGCTTTTTAACGGCTTCGTTTTCTTCCTTAATAATCGGTGGAGTTTCATGATAAAACTTGTTAAACATCTTAGCCACTTCATACAAGTAATTCGCTAAAACTGCTGGACTATGTGTCTTCGCTGCAGACTGAATCTCTGTTGGATACTTAGCCAACAACATAATCATTTCCTTCTCTGTAGCTGTAATCACCGCATCAGCAACACCTGAATTGGCAAAATCATAATCCGCTTTTAGCAATAATGACTTAATCCTGGCGTGGGTATATTGTATAAAAGGACCCGTATTTCCCTGGAAATCGATAGATTCCGCAGGATCAAACAACAATCTCTTTTTCGGCTCAACCTTCAACAAGAAATACTTTAAAGCACCCATACCAATGTTATAGTACAACCGTTCTTTCTCTTCCTCGTCAAAATCATTTACCTTACCCAAAGCTTCAGTTTTAGCCTTAGCCGTATCAATCATTTCTGCAACAAGATCATCCGCATCAACAACGGTACCTTCACGAGATTTCATTTTTCCACTTGGCAAATCCACCATACCATACGACAAATGGTGCAAACCAGTGGCCCAGCTTTTACCTAGCTTCTCTAAAATCAAGAACAGCACTTTAAAGTGATAATCCTGCTCATTACCCACCACATATATCGACTCATCCATTTTGAAATCGTCGTACTTCATTTGGGCAGTCCCCAAATCCTGAGTAATGTAAACCGACGTACCATCAGCACGTAAAACCAACTTCTGATCTAATCCATCAGCCGTTAAGTCAATCCATACTGAACCATCTGGCTTTTTAAAGAACACGCCTTTTTCCAATCCTTCATCAACAGTACCTTTACCCAACAAATAGGTATTACTTTCGTAATAGTACTTATCAAAGTCAACACCCAGGTTTTTATACGAAACGGCAAAACCATCATATACCCAACCGTTCATCGTCTTCCAAAGTTCAATTACTTCCGGAACGCCAGCTTCCCAATCCTGAAGCATTTTCTGTGCTTCTTTGATTAAAGGCGCATTTTTCTTGGCTTCCTCTTCAGTCTGTCCTTCCAGTTTTAAAGCTTCAATTTCTTTCTTATACTCTTTGTCGAAGATTACGTAATACTTTCCTACAAGGTGGTCACCTTTCAGCAGCGAGCTTTGTGGCGTTTCGCCATTGCCCCATTTCTGCCAGGCCAGCATGGATTTACAGATGTGAATACCCCTGTCGTTTACCAGGTTCACCTTCACCACATCATAGCCACTTGCTTTAAGCAATTCCGCTACCGAATAACCCAATAAGTTATTTCTTACGTGACCCAAATGCAAAGGCTTATTCGTATTTGGAGAAGAATATTCGACCATTACCTTTTTGCCATTCGGACTAAACACTCCAAATGATGGATTTAATAGATCTGTATTGAACAGATTTACCCAATAAGCATCGGCAATACTTAAGTTTAAAAAGCCTTTAACCACGTTAAAAGCAGTAATTTCTTCAATGTTTGCTACTAAATATTCGCCCAGATCGGTAGCCGTGGCCTCTGGCGATTTCTTTGAGAAACGTACTACAGGAAATACCACGATAGTGATCTGCCCTTCAAATTCAGTCCTTGTATCCTGTAAATTAACCTGATTTTCAGGCAAATCCTGCTGATATAACTCTTTTACTGCTGCTACAGTTGCAGCTATAATCTTATGTTCGATGTTCATATGCTAATAATCCCCAAATCTACTATTCGTTTCTGAAAGCGTTGGTCGCTTTAATTAAAATTTCAAAGGCATGCTCTGCCATTTGGTTTTCCCGGTCTAAAGTTGGGTTCACTTCTACGATTTCAAAGCAGCAAACCTTCTGGTTGGTAATCAACCCAGACATCAACTTGCCGGCTTCTCTTTCCGTTAAACCTTGTGCTACCGGTGTACCTGTACCCCTTGATGCTGTAGGATCTAATGAATCCACATCAAAAGAGACATAGATCAAATCACAATGATCCAAATATTTAAGTGTCTCAATTACGGTCCGCTCTACCCCTCTTTTTCTCAATTCAGCCGTCGTAAATATTTGTACTTTATGCTTTTTGAGCAAGGCTGCTTCTGGCCGTTCCATATCCCTTGCCGAAATCAGCACCAGGTCGCGATAATTGATCTTTGGCGCGATCTTACCTACGTTTTTAAGTTGATACCAGTAGTTAATTGTCTCCTGATCCAGCTTGTTCACTTTCGCCTCTAAATTGTCTTCATCAAGTGCCATCGCAAGTGGCATTCCGTGCATGTTTCCCGACGGCGTTGTGTAAGGGGAATGTAAATCTGCATGTGCATCAATCCAAACCACCCCTAATTTCGACTTCGGATACATGGCTTTTATACCTGCAATTGTACCAGCCGCAGTGCTGTGATCGCCAGCCAAGACGATAGGAAATTCGCCTTTTGCCAAGGTCGAACTCACCTCATCACTCACCCGCTCTACCATCGTCAATATTCCTGAAATCCGCTTTGCAAAGGGGCTGCCGGTACTTTCAAGCAATAAATGATTCTCCGTAGGGACTTCCACAGACTTATGTTTTTTAAAAAAACGGCTCCCAAAATCAAGCGCTGCAATCTTAATTGCATCCACCCCTAAACTCGCCCCACGTGTTCCAGCACCGATCTCAGATTTTACTTCAATAATTTTTAAAGTCTTAGTCATAAAAAAAATACGGGTGTATTTTATAAAGTGTTTATCTTTGACGCCAAAATTAACTTATTTTAATTTGCCAAACCTTATAAATAATAGTCCAAAAATAAAAAAATGCAGAGTTACTCCGAATTTCTTGATCTAAGTGTTGGTTTCCCTCAGGAAGGTTACAGCGTAATAGACGACGAATTATATTTTCAAGACCTCAATCTGATGGAGATGATTGAAACCTATGGCACACCATTGCGTTTCACTTACCTTCCTATGATCAGTAAGAAAATTCAGCAGGCCAAGTTGTTGTTCCAGACGGCAATCATCAAGAACAACTACCGTGGCGATTACAAGTACTGCTATTGTACCAAAAGTTCCCACTTCAGACATATTGTTGAAGAGGCCCTTAAAAATGGTATCCATCTGGAAACATCTTCAGCATTTGATATGCCGATGATTGAGGCCCTGGAGAAAAAAGGTGCCCTAACCAAGGATATTACCGTGATTTGTAATGGTTTTAAAACTTATCAGTACAAACAATATATCATTGATATGTTGCATGATGGTTATAAAAACATCATTCCGGTGTTGGATAACAAAGAGGAGTTTAACCTTTTTGATGATGAGGTAGAAATGGACACACCTTGTAACCTGGGTATCCGTATCGCAGCAGAGGAACAACCAGATTCACAATTCTATACTTCCCGTTTAGGTGTTCGTATGGAAGATGTAATCGAGTTTTATAACAATAAGATCTCTGCAAATCCTAATTTCAGGGTTAAACTATTGCATTTCTTCATCAACTCGGGTATTACAGACTCTCCGTATTATTGGAATGAGTTAGAGAAATATGTAACACTGTATTGCAAATTTAAAAAGATCAATCCTGAATTGGATACTTTGGATATTGGTGGTGGTATGCCATTTAAAGATTCATTGGTATTTGATTTCGATTACGAATACATGGTAAACGAAATTGTAAAAAGGATTAAAGAAATCTGTGCTGAGCATGATGTTGTAGAACCGGATATCATTACTGAATTTGGTAAATACACTGTTGCTGAGGCTTCAGGTATCTTATACAAGGTATTGGGTCGTAAACAACAGAACGACAGAGAGAAATGGTTGATGCTTGATGGATCATTCATTACCAATCTGCCAGATGTATGGGCATTGAACCAAAAATACATCCTTCTTCCGATCAACAACTGGGATGCAGAATACGAAAGGGTAAACCTTGGTGGTATTACTTGCGATGGACAGGATTACTACAATCAGGAAGCGCATATGAACAGTGTGTTTATGCCTAAAACCCGTAAAGTTCAATACTTAGGTTTCTTCAACACTGGAGCTTATCAAGAGGTATTGAGTGGTTACGGTGGTATTCACCATTGCTTGTTACCTAGCCCTAAACACGTCATCATTCGTCGTAATCGTGATGAGACATTCAACTTTGAAGTGTTTGGTGAAGAGCAAAACAGTAAACAAGTATTGAAGATTCTAGGTTATACCTAGGATTAGATACCATATAAAATTAAAATTACAGCCCCGATCGTCTAGCCACTTTCGGGGCTGCTTTTTTAACTGCCGGCGCGATGCCAAGCGATTACCTTCTGGGTTGACATAAAACCATGTGCCCCAATGCATTTGTACTGCGCTGATTTATCCCATTTGAATTGGCTTTTGTATTTAATTCAATGGTGAACACTAAAATGAAAAATATGTTTTAAAAATTTTGAATCATATTCAAACAACTTATCATGCTATATTAGAATGTTATCTTTGTATTGAATTAACTAGCTTTACCGTTATATAGAAATCGTTCAAGAACATTAACCTTTTATAGATGGAAGAAAAACCTTCTTTTTGGCAGAGAATAGGAATACAGGATTGGTTTTTAAGCAGCAATGAATCTGCGCCAACCGCTAAATCACAACCACTTACACCAGATACAGTTTATAAATATATCATAGATAAATTTAAGGAATCTATTGCTGAACTTTCATTTGCGGAGCGCGTTGTTTTCTACCATGAGTTTATCATTTGCTTGAATACCGATGACTACCGTACATTTATGGACAATAAAAACGGTCTGTTCGGTCTGATTGCGCAAGAATCTGTAAAAAAGTT
Source organism: Pedobacter hiemivivus (assembly GCF_005144565.1). Taxonomy (NCBI): domain Bacteria; kingdom Pseudomonadati; phylum Bacteroidota; class Sphingobacteriia; order Sphingobacteriales; family Sphingobacteriaceae; genus Pedobacter; species Pedobacter hiemivivus. Next base: position 799,050 of record NZ_SWDX01000002.1, on the reverse strand, counting down.
CTACGACATATTGAATGACTATGCCGCTACTGGCAAGAGTGTAGAACCATCAAGCAACAAATGGGTTTTTCGCTTTGTTTCCCATCCTGATTACAAATCGGGTGATAAAGGTTTTATTGGTAAATTGATGCCCGATGGCGCACAAAAACAAGAGAACCTAAGGGTTACTTTTATACCGCGACAAACGGGAATGGCACAAACATTTGACATCAGCAATGATGTCCTAAAGGATTTCATCTTCTATAGTGAGGGATACTATGAGATCCCCTATCTGGCTAATTTGAAGTTTAAGCCGAAAAATGAAGTGGTTGAGGAGAATGTATTATTGGCAAGATTTGAAACTACACTTCCAGATAAAGCTTACTCGGGACAAAAGCTTGAATACCTGATGAAAAGTAACGACATCACAATTTCGGGTAATGAGGAAACACGTACCGATGCGAACGTTTTTAAAATCCCATCTGAATGGGTAAACTCGCCGCACCTACAAATTCGTTATCGTAAAACAGAGGAGAAATTCTTCCTGGCTTCTTTCGGAGAAAAAACAATCCTGAACGAAAATCTGGTAGAAAGAAGTACTCCAGAGTATCCGAAATGGACTGAACTACCGGTAAATTCAAGAATCATATTGAACGGAATTATTGGTGTTAATATATTTAAAGCCTAATCTATGTCGCAAATCCTATCTGTAGCGTTATTGCTTATCTGCGTGATCTTACTGATCGCACACTTTGTGGCTATTAAAAATTCGACCAGCAAGAATGGATAGAAATTATTTTGGAATAACAGATACTGGAAAAATACGCAGCAATAATGAAGATACCTTTATTGCCGAAAAGATAACAGGAACAGATTTTGTGCTTGCCTGCGTAATAGATGGTGTTGGTGGATATACAGGCGGTGAAGTTGCTGCAGCCATTGCAAGAGATACGATATTAAAGCTGATTGATAACCCCACTGGCGATTTGTCGCTCTTAATGCGTACTGCAATTACCGAAGCAAATGACCAGATCATTGCCGAAAAGCAGCAGAATAAGGAACATGAAGATATGGCTTGCGTGCTCACGATGGCGCTGGCAGACCTTAAAAACAACCAATTCCACTATGCGCATGTTGGTGATACGCGCTTATATTTGCTTCGCGACAGCTCTTTAATTAAGATATCTAAAGATCAATCGTTTGTTGGTTTCATGGAAGATTCGGGCCGCTTAACCGAAGAACAGGCCATGCAACACCCAAAACGCAATGAAATCAATAAAGCATTAGGCTTTCCTGGAAACATTAATCTGCAGGAAGACTACATAGAAACAGGGAATTCTCCATTTTTACCTGGCGACCTGATCCTGCTCTGTAGCGACGGCTTATCGGACATGGTGAATAAACAAAGCATCACAGAGCTGCTCTTAAAACACACGGAGTTGGAAGTAAAAGGCGCTGAGCTGATTGATGCTGCCAATAATAATGGTGGTAAGGATAACATTACGGTTGTGCTGGTTAAAAATGATAAAGCATCATTTGTGCATGAAGTCACCAAACCTGTAGCGCTTCCTAAGAAAAAGAAAGTAGTACCAGCTGTTCCGGAGACAATAATTCGGGAAGAACAAATCACAGAACAGGAAAATAAAGTTGCAAAGCTTAAGCAAGCTGAGGCGAAGAAAATGAGTGGCAAGAACATGCTGCTTATTTTTATCGCTATTGTGGCGCTGGCAGCAGTAGCTTATCTTTTCTCGAAGCAATCGTCTGGAATCTTGGGCGACCAACCCACTCCACCTGTTGATTCTACAGCCTATGCTAAAAATACGCAAGCCTTAAAATTGCAAGACACCTTAAACAAACTCACTGGAAATATATTGATCCTCGATACTTCTGTTTTTAAATCGCCTATACTAATCAGCGAACCGATCAAAATAAACAGAGATAGCTTGTATTTGAAAGCGACTGGCAACATCACCATAAAAAGTGACTCTGGATATAAGGGACAACCTTTTCTAATTGCGCCGACCAATAAAAGCACTTTACTGGAGAACTTTACTCTAGAGAATTTTGATGACGTGAGCGAATTACAACGGAAAGGTGTATTGCTAAAAAATGTACAATTCATCAGGACAGACGCCCCAGCGGTGGTAAAACCAATTAAATAGTTATATGAACAAACAATCAATTATCATCCCCAATAGAAAGGTTGAGCGTATTTTTTTACTGCTCATTACCCTGGTATTGGGTGCTTTGTTTGTTACGCTATACTTTGCTCAGCAGCAAAACTTCGAGGATGTACATAAGCGACTGGCTGATGGAACGATGGTCAACATTAATGAGGCTGAGCCCGGTAAACAAATTAAAAACCTGCTGAATAAAGGTTATTATTTTGAAGATAAAAAGGACATCGACCTGATTCAAGATGTGGTTACTGGTGGTATTCCACTGTATAAGGGAGAAATTGACAACATTGGCGAGCTAAATAAACGTAAATTTTTTGTACCTGCCGACATTGCCTTTGCCGAAGGTGGAAAGAACTTTAAAGAACGGGTGATTGCTTCGCGCCTATTGTTAGGCTTTACCGGAACAGATTCTTTAAAATATAAAGAGGAACAAAAGCGACCGCAACAATTGCCTGCTCAAAAGGATTTTGCTAAAGGCAGCTATGGGATCAGTGGAAAGATAATTGATACTGCAGGAAAGGCAGTATCCGGCGTATTGGTAAGATTGCAAATGATCTTACCACAAGATACCGCCTATACCGAAGCCGAGGTGGTTAATGATTTTATTGCCTATCTACGAACTGATGCAAATGGTAATTATAATTTCCAACATCTACCTGATGATAAGGCATATGGAGTGCTTCCCTTAAAGCCAGGATTTCAGTTCGGCAGATCTCAAGGATTAGAGGAATTGGACAAAGATGCAACTTTAAACTTCCGACAGTCGCCGCATAGCATCAAGTTGTTTTCGACCAGGGACTTTAAGATTCTTAAGAAAGAAAAATCGCTGATTGTGCGGACGCCAGAGGTTTATAACCAATGGTATTGGATCATTGCTGTTTCGTTTTTTGCAGGCTTCTTTTTCCTGCACTTTTTAATGAGTGCTAAATATCCACAAGCCGATCAATTGATTCTGCCCATTATCATGCTGATGACAGGTATTTCCTTTCTTACATTATTAAGTCTGCAAGACCCTTTAAGGGATCGTTTTTTGGCCAGAGATAGCCTTATTTTTTATGGCTTAGGGATTTTAAGTATTTGTATCATGTTGGCTATACCGATGCGCAAATTCAATGTAGATTCGCGCTGGTATAGAATGCTATTGGTGAAAAATGCGTTTAGTAAGGCTAAGGGTTGGCAATGGGCAATTATGGCGCTATGCCTTTTAGGCTTGACCATTGTTTTTGGCTCCGGACCAGAAGGTAGTGGCGTAAAAGTAAACTTGTTTGGTGTACAGCCCAGTGAAATCGTAAAATATTCGATCATTTTGTTTCTGGCAGGTTTTTTCGCCTCCAACGAGCGCTTTATCACTGAGTACAGTAGCTGGCATAAGCGTTGGTTCTTTTTCTCCTTTGCTTTAATCGCTATGGTGATTGCCATATTGATGTATTTGTTACTTGGCGATTTGGGACCAGCAATGGTAGTTTGTTTTACTTTTATCATCCTGTTCTCTTTCTCGAGGGGCGATTTCATGATGATGCTAACCGCTATCATCATTTATGTATTTAGTGCCTGGTTCTTGAATGTTTGGATTGCCACGCTTGTAACCGCCTTATTGGTAGCGTTGATTATGGTGATCAATAAAAAGACCAGTGAATCGGCCATGATGATTGTGATGGTAATGGCAGCGTTTTTACTGATCGACCAGATACCTTATCTGGGTAAACTAATTCCAGGCCCTGTAAACAGACTTACGGAACGTAAATCAATATGGCAAGATCCCTGGAACAATGAGGTTTATGGCGGCGATCAGGTGGCTAATGGCATCTGGGCAATGGCCAGTGGTGGCATGAGTGGTCAGGGTGTTGGTCAGGCTTTTGCGAAGACCATTCCCGAAGCACATACCGATATGATTTTACCAGCCATTGGTGAAGAGTTTGGTGGAGCCGGTATTATAGGCATATTTATATTGTTCCTGATATTTTTACACCGGTCCATATTGATTGGCCGGCAAACCGGGATGCCTTTTCTATTCTATTTAAGTGCAGGTGTAGGTATTAGTTTGTTTATACAGTTTTTATTGATTGCAGGAGGCTCAACAGGTGCATTACCTCTATCTGGCGTTGCATTGCCTTTTATCAGCTATGGCGGTTCATCTTTGGTCGCCAATATGTTGGCCGCAGGATTTTTACTCGCTGTATCTATGGTTAAAGGCACAGAAGTGCAAATGGCCTATATCACCAAACAACAAGATAGGAACCTTGTTCCGGCCTTACTTGCAGCTACTGTAGCTATAGTATTACTTGGTATAACTGTATCTAACTACATTGTCGACAATAAAAAATGGGTAGTACAACCTGCGTTGGTTGCCGACAAAAGTGGTGCCCGCATGTTTAGTTATAATCCGCGTATAGCGATACTAATGAACAAGCTGGCTGCAGGTGACTTATACGACAGGAACGGGCGTATTTTGGCAACGAGTAAACCCGAACACATCAGAAAACAACAACGAGTGCTTCATGCAGCAGGTGTTAGTTATGACCTGGATTCGGCCGAGCATAAGCGTGTTGACCGCTATTATCCTTTTGAAGAACAACTCTTCTTTTGGGTTGGGGACAACAATACAGGTGTATTTAATGGTAGTACTAATGGTTACTTTGCAGAATATGAGCATGCCGCAGAACTAAGGGGTTTTAAAACGCCCACAGTTTCCTTTAATACCCATGCGAATAAGTACCATGAAGATCGTTTCTTGCCTAGAGGCGTAAAGGAAATGACGGTAAGCAAAAGGGATTATGCAGCTCTTGCGCCACTTTTACTATCAGGCATTAACAGCACTGAAGTTGAGTTATTTAAAAAACGAAATAGAGATGTGAAACTGACGATTGATGCGGGCTTGCAAACCAGCATTCAAAATACGATGGCTCAGGATACAGCCATTCAAAAAAGTAGAGTATCGGTAGTGATTATGGAAGATGCGACTGGTGATGTATTGGCTTCGGCAGTGTATCCCCTTCCTCCTATTAAAAACTGGGATTTACTGAACATGCCCATCACCGAGCAAAATAAGCTAGCCGGTTGGTATACTACTGCAGACTTAGGCTTTACTACAGCCACTCCTCCGGGATCAACGGCCAAAGTAGTGACGGCGATGGCCGCCTTTAACAAATTAGGCCCTGATGCCGCTAAAAAGGTGTATACAGTAAGTATGGCCGAACGCATCAGGACTAAAGGGATTGAACCTGATGAAACTGGTCGTATTAATTTGGAAAGCGCGTTGGTAAAATCGAACAATGTGTATTTCATTAAAATTGCCAATGAACAGCATCTTCAAAATGAAATGGCTACTTTATACTTGCAAACAGGTATGTTTTTGAGAGGTGTTGGTGGCTATTACTATGATAGAAACGCAAATAATGCCAAGCAGGAAGAGAAATGGAGGGCATTATGGGAAAAGACAGAATTCAATACCAAGCCTAAATATGATCCTGCGCGTATTCGTAGGACAAGGGCGAAAGGAATATCTGGAATGGCCTGGGGACAGGGTGAGCTGATTGCCACTCCTGCTGCTATGGCCCGACTCATATCTGGCGTAGCCAATAAAGGAAAAATGGTAGCCAACCGATATGTGCTAAAAATCAGCGATTCAGTTACGGCTGTTAATCCTGCTATAAAAATTGCCAATGACCCACAATATGCTGAGCTGATCTCCGGTTATATGCTTAAGCAAAGTGAAAATAAAACTTACACGCTTGGCCTAAAGGTTGCTGGAAAGACGGGGACACCGGAAAGAATCTGGAAAGATGAAAAGATCAACGATGGATGGTATACCTTCTTCGCGCCAAGGGCAAATGGAAAAGGTAATGTAGTTGTATGTATCCGGATAGAATCCACGCGCGGATCTAGTAAGGCAGTAAAGCTAGCGGGGCAGCACGTGATCCCAGCCCTATTGAAACTAGGGTATTTGAGTAAGGAAAATAAAGAAATAAAAAATTAAAGCAGAGATTATATGTTTAATCTATTTAACAAACGCAATCCAGAACCACCACAGGACGTAAAGGCCATTAGGGAGCAATTGCTGACGGCTATAAAACAGGAATTGCAAAAGCTTGAAGGTGGCGAAGGCAAACATATTAAGGGCTTAGCTTTGCTGATTGCTTGTTTGCCGGCGGAGAAATTCATGTACGAATCGGCTGTATTTGCGGAAGATGAAGGTCGGTTTAAGAATGAGATACAGCGCATAGTGGATGATTTCGCTATTGATCTGCCTGAAAACTGGACCATGCAAATCAACTTTGTGGAAGAGCTATCTACTGATGCCATAAAGCTGAGCGGCATAAATGCTTCGCTTTACATCAGAACTCCGGAGCATGTAGTGGTTACCAAATCAAAAACTGCGTACATTCGCACTTTGAATGGGGAATCGGAGAAAATGCTTTATAAGATTGGTCCGGAAAATGGTAAAATCAATATTGGTAGAGAGCATAAGGTGCAGGTGAGCGATGGCTTTTTCCGCATCAACCATATTGCTTTTCCTGATGTCAGTACAAATGAAGCTAATAAATTCATCAGCAGACAGCATGCGCATATTGAATGGGACAGCAATACCGGTTCTTTTCTCTTATTTGCAGATGAAGGTGGTATACCGCCAAGAAACAAGGTAAAGATCAGATCAGTGGGCGACCATAACCCTGTGAAATTGAATGTAGTGGAGCTAGGCCATACCTTACTGGAAGGTGACCAGATTATTCTGGGTGAGCTTGCAGTTTTAGAATTTAGCTATAATGACGTTGATAATAATTAATATTGTATAATGAGTAAAGTTTTTACGATAACGGAAGGATTAGAAAATCTTGGCGCCTTGAGTACAGGTGGTCAGGGCTCTGTTTATAAGGGTAAACGTGTGGGTACCATCATCACAGCGGTGAAGATTATGCCTACCCCTATACATACAGAAAGTGAGGACGATAAGAACTTCATTAAATTTAAAAATGAGGTTGAGAAGCTGAAAAAGGTAAATGAGGTACCCAATCCCAATGTGGTAAAAATACTAGGGTCGGGACTTACTGAAAGCGGCTCCTTCCCTTTCATAGAAATGGAATACATTGAAGGCCCTGATCTGGAGAAGCTTTTAATGCCGCCACACAGCCCTATCTTTACCATCCATGAGCTAATTAAGCTGGCAGAGCAATTGGCCAATGCGCTTGCCCATTGTCACCGTGTGGGTATTAAACATGGGGATATAAAAAGTAATAATGTAAAGTTCAATACTGATACAGGTAATTACGTTTTGTTAGATTTTGGCTTGGCTGTTATGTCTGACGAGCAACGCAGGACCAGTTTACGACATGCTGGTGCTGTAGAGTTTATGGCCCCGGAGCAGCATGATGGTGAAATGTTTTTCCAGACGGATATATACAGCTATGGCATTATACTTTATGAATTGCTAGCTGGTACCGTTCCTTTTCCACTGATCAACAAGAATGAGAGTTCGCGTAATCAGGTTATGCTTTCGCATATGGAAGCTGCAGTTCCTGATTTGATGGCTTTACGCAGAAACCGTTTGCCAGAAAGCTGGGATGCGGAAAAGAAGAAAAAGGAAATGTATGTTCCCCAATGGTTGTTGCAGGTGATCAAGAAATGTTTGGAGAAGAGTCCTGAAAAGCGATATGCCAATGGTGCGGCCTTGCAAGATGCCATTATCCACCGTGGTGGAGACTTGGTAGCACCCGAAGAGGTGGTAGCAGCTCCTGCCCCTTTTTATCAGAAAGAAGGCAAATCAACGGTAGTACCTGTACCTGCTTCGGATAGCGTTAGCTTATCTAAACCGGTGTTTGCCATCATGATCTTGTCTATCGTTATATTGGGTATGCTTTCTGCCTACGGATTATTTATGAAAAGCGATGGTGAGAAACATCAAGCTATGCTGGATACGGTAGCCCCTGCAAAAGTTGACACCAGCGATATTGCCCAAGAGCAACATACCGATACGACTACTCAGATTCAGCCTGTGGCTATTGATACGGCAGCACAAAAAGCGGAAATAGATAGTTTAAAAAAAGAGTACGAAGCACAAATGGCGACAGCTGCCAAGCAAGCTGAAGCGAAAGCTAAAGAGACAGGAACTGTAATTGTTAGTGAAGGTAAAAAGTATCAACTACCTAAAGGAGTTGTAGTTTTCTATGAAGCAGCAAGTAGTAACTCCACTAAAAATAGCGTATTGGGCTTATGGAACAATGCGAAGTTTAACGTAATTGAAGAAGATAACGGCTTTATTTACGTAACACATACCAATAAAGATGGTCAGGTTACTAAAGGCTGGTTAAACAAGATCGATCTTAAAGAGATTAAGGAATAAAGGGCAAAAAAATAAGGGCAGTCTTTCGACATGCCCTTATTACCTTAAAAACAAAACTAACCAATTATGAAACTTTTATTTCTTTTGCAGCTGATTGAGAATCATCTTTTTTACCGATGGTAATGTTTAAAATACCATTGATATACTCAGCTGTAATTTTATCTCCATCTACACTTTCTGGCAATACAAATGATCTTGCGAAAGAAAAGTATTCAAATTCTTTTCTTGTGTAGTCTTTTTTCTCTTCAGTTTCACTAACCTGTTTCTCTGCCCAAACTGATAACGTATCTTTTTTCAGGTTAATTTGAAAATCTTCTTTTGTTAAGCCCGGTGCAGCCAATTCAATCTTGTAATTTACATCAGATTCTAAGATGTTTACACCCGGAATTTTGTTAATAGTTAAGTTCTTATTCAATGCTTCACTAAACAATGAGTCGAAAACATTGTTAAAATAAGGTGCAGTGTTCCTGGTTCTGTTATTAAATTTTACTAGTGTCATGATTATTTCTCCTATCTTAAGCTTTTATAAATTTTTGTTTTTTTATATATAACCCATTATTCAACTCTTATACCAACCCTATTTATTATGATTTTTAAGACATTTTGGCGTAAAAAAACTAAAGAGCAAGACAAAAAGACAGAACTAATCGAAACTTTAGACAGTTTTAAGTATAAAACGGCATTGGAAACCCGATTTGCAGATTTCGATATGATGGGTCATGTGAACAATGCCGTGTATTTTACCTACATGGAAATAGCCAGAGCTAAATACTGGAACCATGCAATTCAGTGGGACTGGAAAAAAACCGGAGTCGTAATTGCTCAGGCTTCGCTAGACTATATTTTACCCGTTTTTATAGAAGATAAGATCAGCATATATGTACGAACATCCAGAATTGGAAACAGCAGTTTCGACCTGGAATATATACTGGTAAAACTGGTACACGGTAAAGAAGAGATCTGTAATCGAGGAAAAACTACTTGCGTAGCTTTCAATTATGCGACTAAAAGCTCCTTCCCAATACCAAAAAATGAGCGGGAAAAAATGATTTCGTTTGAACAACTATAACCTTAAGCTTTATAACTTAGCTGCACAAATGAGTGCCCTACTTCGCCGGGCATAGGAGGATTTAATTTTCTTATGCCCACAGTCGCAGTCAAAACGAATGGATAAGCATCAATGCTGCGATCGATTATATTTTTGATTACCGTTTCCAGCATTTTCTGCGTTTTGGCCATTTCCTCCAATATAATGGTATTTAATACCTCATAATTTACGGTATGCTGTAAATTTTCAGTATCACCAAAAGGTGCAAATTCTACCACAACATCAACCATAAAATAAATGCCCGTCAGCTGCTCTTCCGAGTAGTAGCCGTGTAAAGCAAAACATTTAACATCTTTAAGTGCAACAGTCTGAATATAATTACGATCTTGGGACATGAGGTAATATTAATTTTTGATAAGGGATTAACAGCCATACCTCGAAATTAGTACCTTTGAATATATGGCCGATTGCTAAACCAAATATAGAGGAAACAATGAACAAATCTGCGAAAAAAGATCTTTACGAAGCCCCTGATTACTATTTTATAGATGAACTACTATCTGAAGAACATAAACTAATTCGTTCTACAGCCAGAGATTGGGTAAAAAAAGAAGTAAGTCCGATTATTGAAGATTATGCCCAAAGAGCTGAGTTTCCAAAACATATCATTCATGGATTGGGTGAAATTGGAGCCTTCGGTCCTACCATTCCTGTGGAATATGGTGGTGCTGGTTTAGATTATATGGCTTATGGCATATTGATGCAGGAAATTGAACGTGGAGATTCTGGAATCAGATCTACAGCTTCCGTACAAGGTTCGTTGGTGATGTACCCTATATTTGCTTATGGCAACGAAGAGCAACGTCGCAAATACCTACCGAAACTGGCCACAGGTGAACTGATGGGCTGCTTTGGCTTAACTGAACCTGACCATGGATCGAACCCAAGCGGAATGGTAACCAATATTAAAGATAAGGGCGATCATTATTTGTTAAACGGTGCAAAAATGTGGATCTCTAATGCCCCTTTTGCGGATATCGCAGTAGTATGGGCAAAAGATGAATCGGGAAAAATAAGAGGAATGGTTGTGGAACGCGGTATGGAAGGTTTTACTACACCTGAAACTCATGGTAAATGGAGCCTAAGGGCTTCGGCTACAGGTGAGCTTGTGTTTGACAATGTGAAGGTTCCAAAAGAGAACATCTTCCCTGATATTACCGGATTAAAAGGTCCACTAGGCTGTTTAAATCAGGCCCGCTATGGTATTGCCTGGGGGGCCCTGGGTGCAGCAATGGATTGTTACGATACGGCTTTGCGTTATTCAAAAGAGCGTATACAATTTGGTAAACCTATTGGTGGCTTTCAGTTACAGCAAAAAAAGCTGGCTGAGATGATCACTGAAATTACAAAAGCTCAGCTTTTAGTATGGCGCTTAGGTGTGCTTAAAAGTGAAAACAGGGCAACACCGGAACAAATATCAATGGCTAAAAGAAACAGTGTTGAAATTGCCTTGGATGTAGCCAGAAACGCCAGACAAATGTTAGGTGGTATGGGTATAACCGGCGAATACTCGATCATGCGCCACATGATGAACTTAGAATCAGTAGTGACCTATGAAGGGACACATGATATACATTTACTAATAACCGGAATGGACGTAACCGGATTAAATGCGTTTAAATAATCAACTAAATTAACGACTTAACATTTAAACTATGCGGTTCAGGGCGCTCTCAATTTGCTTTTTAAAAGCGTTTTTTGTACTTAATCTATCCTTGGTTACTCTATCTGCTTTTAGTCAGGGGAAGAATTTTTCTATAGACCGAAAGGATCCACTCTGGATTGTTAAACTCAACAGTCAGGGCTTAAAGCCTAAAGCAAAGGACATATTAGATGGTTATTTTTTGGCTTTATATGAGAATCAAACCCATGCTGAACTAGACGAAGAATATACACATCTCATTAGGGAAATAGTTTCTGATGCCGGAGTGCAAAACGCATCTCAAATATCGATCACATACGATCCAGGATTCCAAAAGCTTGTATTACATAAAGTGATCGTTTGGCGAGACAATCAGCCTCTTGATCAACTTATCACAAATAAGTTTAAAATTCTACAAAAAGAAAAAGACCTTTCGAAATTCATTTATCGAGGTACATATGATGCATTCTTATTACTAAACGACATTAGAAAGGGTGACCGCATAGAGTACGCTTATACAGTTAAAGGAAGTAATCCAATATATGGGAAGAAATTAGCAGCTACGATTTATTTTGAAGGATCGAGCAGTATTGGTCACCTTTACAACAATCTGATATTTGATAAGAAAAGAAACTTAAGCCTTAAAAACTTCAATTTCATTGATAAACCTAAGATCACTGAAAAAGATGGTTTAAAAATGTATGAATGGGAAAGTAAATTAACGAAGACATCCCGTGTTGCAGACTTTGAACCATCCTGGTACAACACAGAGAAAAGAACGCAATTCACCGAATACAAGAATTGGAATGAGGTAGTAAATTGGGGGCTTAGTGTGAATGACTATAGCAATATTAAAACTCCTTTACTGAATAAAAAAACAGAAGAGCTATGGAAAAAAGCTGGTGCAGATACGACAAAGTATATTGAATCAACAATCCGATTCGCTCAAGATGAAATCAGGTATATGGGCATTGAAATGGGTATATACTCCCATCGCCCAAATTCTCCGGAAAAGGTAATAGCGCAACGCTATGGCGATTGTAAAGATAAATCTTTGCTACTTGTGCATTTATTAAAAGCAAAAGGAATTGAGGCCTATAGTGCCTATGTTGATACCTATAGTACCATAAAAACCAACGAATATTTACCAAGTCCATTCGTATTCAATCATGTGGTGGTGATGGTAGATCGGAAAAAAGTAAAAACCTGGATAGATCCAACCATCTCTTATCAACGTGGTAAATTTAAAGAACTTTATTTTCCAAATTATGGTTATGCCCTGGTTTTGAAAAAAGGAAACAATGCTTTGGAGCAAATTAGAACCACAGCCGCAGGCAAACAGATCGCTCATCTTAAGTTCAATATAGCTGATACCTTATCGGATAAGGCATCTACCCTGCTTATCAAAACAACATACACAGGCAACTATGCCAATAATATGCGGCAGGAACTTGCGGAATCAGGGGCCGCTGAAATTGAAAAATCTTATGCGGAATATTATGCTGACCTCTATACCGATATTGAGGTGGACCAACCTTTAAAATTTAGTGATAATGAACAAACAAATACGATTGAAGTAACTGAAAGTTATAAAATCAATGACATTTGGGAAGAAGACACTAAAACAGGTGAAAAATATGTAGCATTTTATGGCGACCTGATTCGTCATCAATTGCAAAAAGTTGCGGCAAAAAACCGTCCGGCCCCTTTGTTATTAAAATTCCCGACCGATCTTGAGCAAATCATCACGGCTGAAATGCCTTTTGAGTCGAAAAGAAGTAATGGTGAATTTAAACTGGAAAACGATCAATACTCTTTTGAATTGAATCGTAGCCAATTAGGAAAAACACAAACCTTCCATTATAAGTTGCGTAATCTTAAAGCGTATATTGAGGGTTCTAACATAAAAAAATACGTAAAGGATAGAGAAAAAATCTCTGAATATTTAACCTATTATGTAGATCGAAAAGTTATCGATCCTACATTAGACGTTAATCCATATACGCTGGTTGCTTTTATACTGACTTTTATTGCTTCAGGTTTATACTTTATGGGGCTTTATAAACAAAGTGCTCCATTTGACCTCGAAAGAATTGAGTATGCACAGCCTATAAGCGGATGGTTGATTCTTCTGGCCATAAGGATGATCACATTACCAATTGGACTTGCTTACAAACTATTTTCTCTGGGTTATTTTAATGGTAGCATTTGGGATGGTATTGCTACGCTAAAGTATGAATACCTGATCAAAGGACTGTTCATTATAGAAAGTGTAGGCTTTGCATTATTAATTGCTGCTGCTATACTATGTATCATCCTATTTTTCAACAAAAGAGAGCGCTTTCCCCGCCTTTACATAAACTTTTCAATAGGTTTCATTACTTTTACAGTAATTGATTTTATTTCAGGGATGCTAATTGCATATTCCAATAAGACACCATTTGCAGATGCAAATGAATCTATCAATGTATTTATTTCAATAACCATTAGTTTTGCCTGGATATTGTATTTACAGCGATCGGAACAAGTAAAGGAAACTTTTGTTTTTACCTATCCTGAAATAGAATGGAAAAGCGCAATAATTAAAAAAAACAATGATCAATTATTTACAGAGCGGGTTGAAACAATTATTGAAGAGGAATCAATAAATGATCAAGCACCTGTAAGCAATTCGGACATCAACAATCATGAAAAATTTTAAAAAGTATTATCAGATCCCTGCTTCTCCTGAAGAAGTATATCTAGCGATGACCAAGGCGCAAAGTATTAAGTTGTGGACTGGTGCTGAGGTTGAATTTACAGAAGAACCGGGAACGGAGTTTTCTTTTTGGGATGGCGATATTGTGGGCAAAAACCTCGAATTCGAATACGGAAAGAAAATAGTGCAACAGTGGTATTTTGGAGAAGAAAGCGAACCCTCAATAGTAACCATCAAATTGCACGAGGATAAGAGAGGAACATCATTGGAATTTGTACAAACTAATATACCCGATGAGGATTTCGACGATTTTACCCAAGGTTTAGACGAGTACTATCTAGGTGGCTTATTAGACTTCTTTGAAGACTAATAACAAATGAGCAATTCCATTATTAAATAGCAATTAATCTTCATGAAAAAAATAACATTCCCAATGCTGCTTTGTGTAGCATTGGGTTTCAGTTCTTGCAGTAGATCATATCTATCACCTGCAATATCCGGAAACAATATGGGCTATATGGCTAGGCCCATGGCGGATGACGATAAACCAGCACAAACTTACATTACCGGTAGTTTTATTGGTTCAGCTTCTCCAGAAAATGCAATCAGCTTTGCGATGGGCATGTTAAACCTACACCGTGGACATACTTACAAATCCTTCAATTTTGCATATGGTATTTTCGGTTATCTAGGTGAAGCCAGTCATAAGATTGCTGAAATCTCCGATCCAGATGACAGGAAGAATTACATTCCTTCATTTAATAAAAACATAAGTGGTATAGGTTTAAAGACAAGTATTGGTTATCAAGTTTTGTCGAGTACAGGAAATACCAATTTCAGAGTTATCAATTGGGAAAATTCAATTAGCAGAGAAATGGGAAGTTATGCTGATTTCAGGAAAGAAAAATATGGAGCTGGAAATTACACCAATTCATATATATCTAATAAAATCGATGTGTGGACGACAGGCTTGTCCTCAGAAATTATCTTTCATGGTAGCAGGAACAAAAATATCCAGCATTCCTTCCGGGTATTTATAGGAGGTACACCTGGTCTTACTAATAGCTTCGATAGAACAATAACCACTCCATCTATAGCAAAGTCATTCAATTACTACCTAAAGCTGAACAACTTTTCTTTCTCTTATGAATTGTCTGGAAACTTAAACAGCTCAAGTAAATTATCTTTAGGTTATTCCTTTTAATTTACCTGAGCTGTTTAGCTTTATGATGAAATCAGATTAGCCTTCAGAATAGACTGATCTGATTTCGTCACGAAGGTTATATTTCGAAGCCATAACTTCTCCGTAAGCACCTGCACTCCTGATGGCATAAAAGTCACCTCTAAAACTTTCCGGTTGCTCTACCTCTTTACCGAAGCAATCTGTGCTTTCGCAAATCGGCCCTACGATATCATATTTTAAAGCAAATTCGTTACCTCTGGTTAGGTTTTCAATTTTATGATAAGCTTGATACAAAGCTGGGCGCATCAATTCAGTCATACCCGCATCTAATATCACAAAGTTCTTTTTCTTTCCGTTCTTCACGTATAAAACTCTGCTGATCAAGGAGGCGCACTGACCAACTATAGCTCTTCCCAATTCAAAATGTACTTCCTGTCCAGTTTTAATTTCCAAAAATTCAGAGAATATCTTAAAGTAACTTTTAAAATCAGGGATCTGATGATCAGGGTTATGGTAGTCGATACCTAAACCACCGCCAACATTTAACACCTTAACGGTAAAACCTCTTTCTTCGAACCATAAAGCAAACTCGTTTACGCGTACACATAGGTTTTTATAAACATCAAGGTTAGTGATCTGAGAGCCTATATGAAAGTGTATGCCTATAAATTCAATATTTGCTGAAGCTCTTAAGGTTTCTGCGCATTGCGGCAAATCCCAGGCATTTACACCAAACTTATTCTCATCTAAGCCAGTGGTAATGTTATGATGGGTATGTGCATCAACATTTGGGTTGATACGGATGGCCACTCTTGCTACTTTGCCTTTTTTTGCAGCCAGCTCATTAATCACTTCCAGCTCCTGAACAGATTCTACATTGAAACAGAATATATCCTGATCTAAAGCATAATTAATTTCCTTGTCTGACTTCCCTACTCCAGCAAAAACAATCTGGTTCTTATCAAAACCCAATTCAATAGCTTTAGTTACTTCCCCCCCACTCACGCAGTCAGCACCAAAACCTACTGCCTTAATCTTTTGCAAAACGGTTTGGTTGAAATTCGCCTTCATGGCATAGTGCACATGAAAATTGTATAACTTAGCGGCGTCTGCGCAGGTATTTAAAGTATCCTGTAGCAAACTCAAATCGTAATAATAGAATGGTGTTTCTAAGTTTGCGAAGTGTGATATATCTTTATTAGAAAACATAATGTTCAAATATCTTGTTATATTTTTTTTAGTTGTACTCAGCTTAATTTACATCGGCAACAATTTAGATCTTAGAAATAATAAGATCAGTAAAAAAGAGTATGACAGAAGAATCAGGTTCTTTATCATACTCATCTTTGTTGCTATTGGTATCCTGGTATGGATAAGAAGACGGTGATCCGCCTCTTCTTATTCAAACAACCTATTGTGCAAACTTTTTAAAGCCTCAGTTTTATCTGTAGTATTGATTAGTAACGAAATGTTATAATTACTTCCACCATAAGAGATCATTCTTAATGGGATGTGTTTAATCGAATCCAATACACGAGCAGCATAACCATGTTTCTCGGCACTAAAATCACCAACTACACAAACGATCGACTGATCCGCATCTATTTCCACAGAACCAAAGTCATGTAATTCTTCAACGATCTTCTCCAGATTATCTGTAAAATCAATCGTTAAGGAGATGGCTACTTCTGAAGTAGTGATCATGTCGATTGGTGTTTTATATCTTTCAAAGATTTCAAATACCTTTCTTAAAAATCCATAAGCCAACAACATACGACTCGACTGGATTTTAATAGCGGTAATTCCATCTTTTGCAGCGATAGATTTAATCTTTCCCTTTTCACTTTCTGTAGAGATCAACGTTCCGGCAGCGCCTGGCTCCATGGTATTCAATAACCTAACCGGGATTTTGTATTTCTGTGCTGGGAAAACCGATTGTGGATGCAAGATCTTAGCACCAAAATAAGCCAGCTCCGCAGCCTCATCAAACGAAAGGTGTGAAATTGGTTTGGTACCTTTTACAATCCTAGGATCGTTATTATGCATACCATCAATATCCGTCCAGATCTGAACCTCTTCAGCTAAAATTGCGGCACCAATTAACGATGCAGTATAATCACTGCCACCACGACGCAGGTTATCGACCTCGCCAAAACTATTTCTACAAATAAAACCTTGAGTAATGAATAACTTATTGTCTTTATGCTGATCTAGTATCGGTTTCAAATGCTTAGTCGCATAAGGCACATCAGGTTCGTTATCCTCATCAATTTTCATAAAATCCAATGCAGGAAGCAATACTGATGGTACACCGATAGATTTTAAATAGATATGATATAAGGTAGTAGATAACAATTCGCCTTGAGCCAATATCACTTTCTCTTCAACTGGTGTAAAGATATCATTGGCCAAAGTACTTAAAAAGTTGAAATGATAATCCACAACTTCCTGTCCTTGCTCGCGAAACTCACCTGCAGTTAAAAGTTCGATTACAAACTCATTATATTTTTGGTGCAATGCGTTAATTAAGCTTAACGCAACCTGTTTATCTTCCTTTAAAAGTTTGGCTGAAATCTCTACTAAACTATTGGTAGTACCGGACACGGCCGACAATACGACAATTTGTTCTTCTGCTGGATTGATGATATCCAACAATTTTTTCATGCGCTCAGGGCTTCCTACAGAAGTGCCTCCAAACTTTAATACTTTCATAATTCGTTGTTGTTGTTAATAATTTTGAAACCCCAGGCAAAGCCTAACTGTCTCATTTTCGGTTTATTTAATTTTTAAAGGTTAAAAGCTGTATAAATAGCTATATTTATTTGCTTCAAGTATTTCAATTTTAACCAAAATGGTCATATACTTGTAATTGGGCGTGAATTTAAGTAAAACACGTCTAATAAAGGCAAAATAGACAAAATAAAATTTGGAAGGACAATATATGCAGTTAGAACAAGCTACTTTAAGCACCATAAACGAATGGCTTAACGGTAATTATGATAAAAACACAAAAGAAGAGATACAAGGCCTTTTAGATAAGGAAGCTTACACCGAACTTACGGACTCTTTTTACAGAAGTCTGGAGTTTGGAACTGGAGGATTAAGAGGAATAATGGGCTCGGGATCTAACAGGATCAATAAATATACGATTGGGACTGCAACGCAGGGTTTATCTAATTACCTGAACAATAAATACCCGGGGGAAAAGATTAAAGTAGCTATTGCGCACGACAGTCGTAACAATTCTGACTATTTTGCTAAGATTACAGCCGATGTATTTTCGGCAAATGGCATACATGTTTATTTCTTTTCGGCTTTAAGACCTACTCCAGAATTATCCTTCGCTATCCGTCATTTAGGCTGTAAAAGTGGGGTAATGCTTACCGCCTCTCACAACCCTAAAGAATACAATGGCTATAAAGCTTATGGTGCTGATGGTGGACAGTTCACTTCGCCAGATGACAGTATGGTGATGGATGAAGTAGCAAAAATCAAAAGTATTGATGCCGTTAAATTTGACCGTGTAGATAGTAATATTGAACTGATTGGCGAAGAAATTGATCAGTTATATCTGGACAAAATAACTGCACTATCTGTATCACCAGAAGCAATTTCCCGTCAAAAGGATCTTAAAATAGTTTACTCCCCTATCCATGGTACAGGAATCACGCTGGTTCCTAAAGCATTGGAACAATTTGGCTTTACCAACTTAACAGTTGTTGAGGAACAAAGTAAACCAGATGGTAACTTCCCTACGGTAATCTATCCAAATCCAGAGGAAAAAGACGCGCTTACATTGGCTTTGAAAAAAGCACAGGAAATAGATGCTGATTTAGTATTGGCGACAGACCCTGATGCAGACCGTGTAGGGATAGCTGTGAAAAATAACGACGGAGAGTTTGTATTGTTAAATGGAAACCAAACCGGCAGCTTACTGATCAACTACCTGCTAACTGCATGGCAGGAAAAAGGAAAGCTTACGGGTAACGAATACATCGTAAAAACCATTGTAACTTCTAATTTAATAGAAGCCATTGCTGAAGCTAAAAATGTAACTTACTACAATACACTGACTGGCTTTAAATGGATTGGCCAGATAATGACCCAGCTTGAAGGCAAGAAAACCTTTATAGGTGGCGGTGAGGAAAGCTATGGCTACCTGATTGGTGATTTAGTGAGAGATAAAGATGCGGTAATTTCTTGCGCCTTTATTGCAGAAATGACGGCCTTCTATAAAGATAAAGGTAGCAGTCTATACAATGCTTTATTAGATATGTATGTAGAATACGGTTTATATAAAGAAGAACTGGTATCCATCACTAAAAAAGGCAAGACTGGTGCAGAAGACATCAAAGCCATGATGGAGAAATTTAGAAACAACCCTCCTGCTACTTTAGGAGGTTCGAAAATTAAAACCCTGAAAGATTACGAACTTGGTGTACAAACAGATATAATATCTGGTGTAAAAACAGGACTGGAATTACCTAAATCTGATGTATTGCAGTTTATAACCGAAGATGGCAGTATCGTTTCTGCAAGACCTTCGGGAACAGAACCTAAGATTAAGTTCTATTGCAGTGTAAATGCACCATTAAAGGATAAAGCAGGCTTTAAAGAAACTGAGGCCAAACTTGGCGAAAAGATTAAGGCAGTAATGAATGATCTTGAGGTTTAATTACCTCAGGATCATTCCTCATCTATAACTTCGAAATACTTATCAGCGATTTGTGCAAAAGCCTCCATGTTTAGAGGCTTATGCAGATAAGTGGCAATCTCTTCAACATTTGCTGCATGCTGCTCATCATCTGGATTAAGAGAAGTCGTAAGCATAACCACCACAATTCTAGCCTTATGCTTTTGATCCAGTTTTTTGTACTCGGCAATAAAGTCCCAACCATTCATACCCGGCATATTGATATCTAAAAATATGATACCCGCCTTTGGAGCATGTTCCATATTCTCGTACTTCCCCGAATAAGTTAAATAATCCAAAGCTTCTTTTGCAGACGAAATTTCTTTCACATCTACATTTATCTTAGTATTCTCCACAATCCTGCGATGGATGAAATTTGTAGAGATGTCATCATCAACTAATAATACACAATCAAGATCCTTATATCTTTTCATTAATATATATTTCTTTTATTCTAATCAATTATTTTGTCTTGCTTTAGTTTACACCCGTAACGTGAAGTTGAAAGAACTCCCTTCGTTTAAAACAGATTCAACCGAAATTTTTCCACCGTGTAACTCCACAATCTTCTTACAATGAGAAAGACCAATGCCGTAGCCTTCATAATCGGCTACATTATGTAAGCGCTGAAACATGACGAACACCTTCTCCTTATAACAGGGCTCAATCCCAATTCCATTGTCCTTAAATTCAAAATGCCAGAAATTATCATGAGCAGCTACAGAGATGTCAATTTGCGGTGGTACTCCTGGCATTTTAAATTTTAAAGAGTTGCTTAACAAATTTTGAAAAAGCTGTCTCAATGCAGTTTCAAAACCGTAAACAATAGGCAGATCTTTATAGGTGATTGTAGCCTCAGCAGCAGTTATACTACTAAACAGATCATTCTGTAAACTATCCATAAGCAAGTTACAATCCACAAGTGTTTTAACTTGGTGTCCACCTAGTCTTGCATAGTCAAGTAAGCCCTTAATCAGATTGCGCATGCGCTCTGTAGAACGATCTATAAATTGAAGGTATAGCCTTGCATTGTCATCAAAAACGTCTTTATACTCGTCCTTAAACAGTTCTACGAAGTTTTTAACAGTCAGTAAGGGTTCCTGTAAATCATGAGAAGCGATATAGACGAATTGCTCTAGCTCCTTGTTTTTGATTTCCAACTCACGGGCATACTCTTCTGTGGTCTTCTCCATCTGTCGCTTAGCGGTAAGATCCCTGATGAATTTAGAATAGCCCACCACCTCACGCTGATCACCATAGATTGCAGAAATAGTAACGAATGCCCAAAACAGTTCACCGCCCTTTCTAACGCGCCATCCTTCATGTTGTGCTCTACCTCTTAGTCTGGCTTCTTCAATAAGTAATTCAGGTAATTTGTTCCTCCGGCTTTCTTCACTATAGAACACATTGATATTATGCCCGATAATTTCTTCGGCCGTATATCCCTTAATCTTCTCCGCTTCTTTATTCCAATTCTCAACATTTCCATGCCTGTCTAAAAAGAGAATAGCGTAATCGTCTATTACTTCAAGCATTCTAAGTAGGCTGTCTGATCTCAAGTGCTTGCGTTTAATTATTTGTGGTGGAATCCACAACAATTATTTTCAAAATTCAAGCCAAAAAAGCGCAGTTGAATGCGATTACACCAAGGCATTTTCGTGTTACAACATCAAATTAACTGATGTATTAATTGCCCAAATAGGGGAATTATATCGCAGGCATACTACTGAAAATTAATAGATTAGCGAACTTGTCCCTCACCCTTAACTACCCATTTCTCGGTAACCAGTTTTTCGAGTGCAAATGGTCCTCGTGCATGAAGCTTTTGAGTAGAGATACCGATTTCAGCTCCCAGACCGAAGACTTGTCCATCTGTAAACCTGGTTGATGCATTCAAATAAACCACAGCTGCGTCAACTTCATTTAAAAAACGCTCAGCCTTAACCAAGTCTTCCGTCACAATGGCTTCAGAATGTTTTGAAGAGAAATTAGCAATATGTGATAAAGCCTCATCTTCATTGTCCACAACCTTTACCGAACATTTAAAATCGAGAAACTCTCTTCCAAAATCTTCCGGTGTAGCTTTATTAACCTGAGGATAGTTCAATTGTTCCAGAATTGGGAAGGCACGCTCATCGGCAAATATTTCTACATCGTATCCAGCTAATAAAGGTGCCACTAGATTAAGAAATGGCTCTACAACGGCACTATCCACCACGATGGTATCTAATGCATTACATACCGATGGTCTGGACACTTTTGCATTAACCACTATAGCCGCAGCTTCAGCAAGTTTTGCGGTTTTTTCGATATAAGTATGGCAAACACCCGCCCCAGTTTCTATAACCGGAACCAAGGCGTTTTTACGCACAAATTCAATCAGTTGATTTGAGCCACGTGGAATGATCACATCTATATATTTTTCGGCCTGTAAAATGTCTAAAATATACTTCCTATCGCCAGGAAGTTGCTGTACCACATTCTTATCTAAACCATGTTCAGTTAAAACACGTTGAATTAAAGAAACAATAAATAAATTGGTATGATACGCATCCTGTCCACCACGTAATAAGCATACATTGCCAGACCTGATGCACAAAGCAGCAACATCAATAGTTACATTAGGTCTCGACTCGTAAATCACACCTACAACACCAAGTGGAACTGTCTTCTTTTGGATAAAAAGGCCATTTGCCAGTGTATTTTCTGAAAGAATCTTATTCGTCGGATCATCAAGATTCGCAACATCATTAAGACTTGTGGCAAGATCTAGTATTCTAGCTTCATTCAACAACAGGCGATCTCTTTTGGGGTCTGATACAGGCATTCTTTCTAGATCCTTAAGATTTTCGGCAATAATCTCTGCCGACTGCGCTTTAATGAGCACAGACAAATCATTGATCAGGTATTGCTTTCCCTGATCACTTAGCGAAGAAATTGAGTATTGAGCCTTTTTCGCATTAATTAACTGTTGTTGAATTGATTCCATTATTTATAATATTACAATATCACTCGCGTTTGCGATTTCAAGATTACGTTGTTTTGAGTCTTTAATAATTGCTTCTGATGATGTTTTAGCACGCGCAACTGCGACGATGTTGTCTTGAGCATCCGTGATTTCGAAGATCTCTCCATCACTAAACTTCTCGATAACAGACAGAACACCTACAGCAAGTAAACTTTTACGGTTTCTAATTGCTTCACAAGCACCGTCGTCAACCATGATGCGACCGGTAACCAAACTGCCACTAGCCAACCATTTATTCCTTGCCGAAATACTGCAGTCTTTAGGGATACAAACCGTACCCGTTTTTTCCTGAACAGCTTTACTGATGCCATCTGGCGTGCGTACGCCAAATATAACAACCTTAATCCCCATGGTCGAGGCCAGGTGAGCAAAGGTTAATTTAGAGATCATTCCCCCTAAACCTAAATCTGATTTGCCCTTATCGGCCAATGAGAATATATCATCGTTTATACTTTCAATTCTATCGATCACTTTACCTTCTCTATCCAATACCCCCGGAACTGAAGTGCCCAATAAAATTACTGAAGCACCAAAACCTACCCCCAACAAAGTAGCAAGCTCATCATTGTCCGAAAACTTTAACTCCAAACTACTCACTACATCATTTTCATTGGCAATAGGAATCACATCATTTTTCCATAACTCCTCGTAGGTTTCCTTCAATTGCAAAAATTGCTTCCTATTAGAGAAATGCTGACGCTCACAAAGACTTTGGGCAATACATATACCGTAGGGAAGAAAATGTTTGCTGTAAGTATTCAATAGTAAAGGATTGCCGATTGAAGCGGCAGCTTTACGCTCAGAAATCTTTCCTTTATAGTTTTTGATGTATTTTTTGCCGGCGCCTACTGCGCCAGATGAAACAAGTATTAATCGGTAATCTTTTGCAACTTCTGCTACCTGTCTGGCAACATCTGCAATTACCAATTCATCAAGCTCTCCCTTTTCAGTGGTTATGGAGGCTGTGCCTAATTTCAAAACAAGTATTGGCTTGTTCATTGTGGTTCTGGGTCTAATTTGTAATGAAAACCCGAAAATAGGCAATTATCCGCCTATCTGTGAAATAAACAGGAGGATAATTGATAGATTTTATAGATTTAACTTAATTTTGACCTTTCCGTCCTCACCATCCGTGGCCAATAAATGCAAAACAATACCTTTCATACGCCGGGCTTTTTTCTCAGCAGGATCGGTAATATCAGCATCTTTTTTAGGGTTTCGGAGCGGTACATCAATCGCTATATTTGTACCGGTAGATAGAGAATAAACACCGGCAACATCCATATTTAACAAACTAGAGTTGATTTGCATGGGGCTGATCGTGATCTTTTGTCCACGAATATCAAATTTACCATTCAGGTTATCAAATGTAATGTGATTTAAGTCCCTGAAAGGAAAAGCAAATTTACCGACATTGATGATGGGATCAAAATTAAGTAGTGCCCCTTTCTTAAGGTCAAACACCAGGTTACCGACCATAGAACTGGTCACCAGCTTACCTTGATCAGTAATCCCTCCGGAAATGTTTGTTTTGGAAAACAGATAGCCCTTTAGGTTCTTTGAAGTAAGGCTCGTCAGCCCAAAATTATCAAACGAATAAAAGAAATGTTTGATATCTACATTGCTTAAAATAGCGTTTACATTAAACCTGTTTAGGGTTCCTTTTTGGGTAATTTTCCCATTGAGCTTAAGCGTACCGCCAGCATGTTTAAAGCCAACATTTTTAATAGCAATACCCGATTCAGAAAGTTGTAAATCAGCAATGGCATTGGTGGCCAAAAACTTGTTGTAATAAATTTTATCTACACTCAAATGCATATTCACATTACTTTTCTCGAATACAGTATTCAAATCTTCAGATAAGGTAGTTCGCTTTACATTTCTACCTCTTGCTTTGGCCGACCGCCCCCTACTACCCAGAAAACCAATAAATTCTGCCAAATGTATCTGTGGACTGCGAATCTGCCAGGTAAGTAAAATCTTTTCAGGTGCAGTATAATATAGATTTAGAAAATTACGCACCACCCCATCCATAAAAACAACACTTTTACCACTCTGCAAACGAATGTTCTTTATAAACAGGTCATTATTTGTAAAGTTTAGCTGAATAGCTGTATTGCTAAAATTAAGCTTCCGGGGCACATAATTGATATCAGCATTTTTTATACCTATTGATCCCGAAATCAATGGTTTTGTTAGTTCAAAATCCACAACATCCGCAGTGTAAGACAGATTTACATCTGCAGTTCCTTTACCAAATTTTAAAGTTTCCTGGCCCAGTACTTTGTTTAGTTTTGCTATATCAAACTGTGATTTAAAAATACCTGTGGCAATAGGCTTTTCAAGGTTATTGATAAACACAGTATCCATTAAAAAGGGTATCTCTTCATAGCTTCCCTTAAAGTGGTAAAGTTTAATGATCGAATTTGCATCTCCTAAACCCTTTCCGTTGACATAGTTATTGTTAAATGTGCCGTTAAAGCTGCAATCCTTAACCACTCCACCGGGAGTAGTCAATACATTATCCTTGACTAAAGTCTTAATATTTATCAGCGGGTCGCCCCCAGCCCCCATATTTCCCTTTAAGGTACATTGCACATAGATAGGCTTATCCAGATTAAACATATTCAGCTTCGTTGTTATGTTTTGAGCAAGAAGACCAGCTGCACTTTTCCATAAGATATTAGGAGCTTCAATATCTATGGTAAAATCAGTTCCTTCTTTTGAAGTATCAAATCTACCACCGATAATAAATAGATCATCACCAATGTTTAATTTATTAGGAGCTACATCAAAAATACGGGTCTCCTCATTGTAATTAACCTTAAATCTCCCATCCAATAGCTTATCCTTTACGAAACTTCCCTTGTCTGTATTAAAGGCTAGACTTTTTGCCAATGTTTTCAATTTGACATCTACATCCCAGCCACCAAGTAATGGATAATCTATTTTCCCACTCAGCTCATCTACTACAAAATGAAAAAGTTTATGACCTTTTCTATTGTCAACCTTAAAATCTACATTATTCAAAATGATGTTTCTGATTTGAGTAGGAACTGATCCCTTCCCTGCAGATTGATCTTGTTGCGCTTTCTTCTTAAAAGCTGCTGTATTACTATAGCCATTGCTATCCGTAAATAAGTAGATAGTAGAATTGTTAATGCCTATTTTTTCGATATCGACATGACCGCCTAAGAGCCCCAATACATTTACGGAAACATCAAAATCTTTTGCCTCCAGCAGGCTGTGCTTATGATTTTCCCAGAGGCTATCTTTAAGAATTACATTTTTAAGGCTCAAGGATACACCCGGAAATCCCTTAAGAAAAGTGGGATTCATACTGCCGATCGTCATCGTACCACTGATATTTTGGTTGAGCTGTTCGGTAATTCTAGCCAGCAACTTTTTTTGATTGGCGCTTACATAAATTGCCAACCCAACATAAATAAGAAAGATTACTGCGACAAGGGCTGCCAAGACTTTGAGTGTAATTTTAGACCAACGGGGCATACGGCTTTATTTAAGATTTAGCATTTCTCTTAAATATACAATAAAAAAGGCCATCTTGTTTGCAAGATGGCCTTTTCAATATCATAAGGATGACTAATTCAATCCGTAATTTAATCCTAGCGCATGCGTTGTTTGCGCTCTGATGTTATCCGTTAATTGCGAATTACCATCTAATGATTCACCATAAGAAGGGATCATCTGTTTAAGCTTTTGCTGCCACTCAGGTGTATCAATTTGATCTGCAAAGCAACGTTCCATTAACGAAATCATAATTGAAACCGCTGTAGAAGCACCTGGCGAAGCGCCTAACAATGCTGCAATAGAACCATCAGCCGCAGTTACCACTTCGGTACCAAACTCAAGGATACCACCGTGCTTTTCATCCTTTTTAATTACTTGTACACGCTGACCGGCAGTTTCCAATTCCCAATCTTCCATTTTTGCTCCTGGGAAATATTCTCTTAAGGCGGCCATGCGATCTTCAGGAGATTGACGAACCTGATTGATCAGATACTTGGTTAATGGTAAATTATCTAATCCTGCCGAGATCATTGGACGGATATTATTCGCTTTAATAGATAAAGGAAGATCCAGCAATGAGCCATGTTTTAAAAAGCGGGTAGAAAAACCTGCATATGGTCCAAAAAGCAATGCCTTTTTTCCGTCGATCATTCTCGTATCTAAATGTGGTACGGACATCGGTGGTGCACCTACCGAAGCTTTTCCATATACTTTTGCATTGTGTTGTTCAATAATCTCAGGGTTTACACACTTAAGCCATTGTCCACTTACCGGGAAACCACCAAAACCATTACCTTCTGGTATGCCTGCTTTTTCAAGCAATGGTAAAGAACCACCACCAGCACCAATAAACACAAACTTTGCTTTTACGACTCTTTTTTGCCCCGTAGTTTCATCCTTAACCTTCACATCCCATAAGCCATTTTTTTGCTTCAATTTTTTCACATCGTGATGAAAATGAAGTTGTACGTCAGGTCTGCTTTGTAGTTTATTGAACATCATTCTGGTTAAGGCACCAAAATTAACATCAGTTCCCAATTCCATTCTTGTTGCAGCAACTTTATCAGCCGAACTACGTTCTTGCATCACCAAAGGCATCCATTCTTTAAGCAACTCCGTATCTTCAGAATAAACCATTCCTTTGAACAAATCACTTTCCTGTAGTTTTTCAAAACGCTTCTGCAAGAAATCAACGTTTTTCTCACCCCATACAAAACTCACGTGTGGGATACTTTTTATAAATGTTTCAGGTTTATCTACCAGTTTGCTTTTCACAAGGAAAGACCAAAACTGTTTAGATACCTCAAATGATTCTGCTATTGAAACAGCCTTTTTAGTATCAACAGATCCATCAGCCGATTGTGGTGTATAGTTCAATTCACAAAAGGCAGAGTGCCCCGTACCTGCATTGTTCCAGGCGTCTGAACTTTCAGCCGCTGCCACATCTAATCTTTCAAAAATTTCGATAGTGATATCCGGCTGAAGTTCCTTGAGCAACATACCTAAAGTAGCACTCATTATACCTGCCCCAATCAGCACAACATCCACAGTTTTATCCGGATTACTATTTTTTCGAGTCATTTATTTGAAATTTCCCGCAAAAGTACAACACAAAATTATATTTCGCACGAAATCTAAGAATATAATCTACTTTTTTACATTTTTATTGAAATCAACTAGGTCGTTTTGAAATAAGCCCTTTTTTTCTACCTATTTTATTACATAAATATGATTAAAAAAATATTATTACCAAATCTTTAATATACGTAGCTAACTACGTATACTTGTACATAAACCAGGTATTGTATGAGCACCAACATCACTATAGAACCATTAAATAATGCGTACTGTGAACAGATTGTCAATCTGATTTTACCGATACAGCAAATTGAATTCAATGTCCCGGTAACTTTAGCCGATCAGCCTGACCTTTTAGATATTGAAACAAATTATCTTCAGGATGGAGGCAACTTTCTGGGGGCAAAGCATGGAGATGAACTGGTAGGTACTATTGCACTGATTAATACAGGCCATAAAGCCTCTGCTCTGCGAAAAATGTTTGTTAAAAAGGAGTTCAGGGGAAAGGAACATGGCATTGCGCAACTGTTGTTAGATAACCTGATTGAGTTCTGCTCGGCAAATAGCATTACCGATATTTATCTGGGCACTGTAAGCATGCTAAAAGCAGCTCATCGTTTTTATGAAAAGAATGGCTTTACTAAAATCAGCGCGGATGCACTCCCGCCCTATTTTCCGAGAATGAAGGCCGATGATGTATTTTATCATTTCCATATATGAACGTTATAAATGAGTCGGGTATTTTGGGTATATCCACACGACTTCAACGCCTTAGCGAACAATTAAGGAAAGATGGCTTCCAGATATACAAAACAAATGGTATCGACTTTGAACCCAAATGGTTTCCAGTGATCTATACCCTTCATTTCAAACCCGTGTTAAGTGTTGTGGAGCTGGCTACTGAAATTGGCTATACCCACCCATCCACCATTAGCTTGTTAAAAGAACTTGAAAAGGAAAAGCTTATCCGTTCAAAAAAAGACAAACAGGACGAACGTAAACGACTAATATTACTTACGGAAAAAGGAAAAAAGCTACTGCAGCAAATGCAACCAGTATGGCAAACCATGGTCGTTGCTTTAACGGAATTAACAAATACCAGCAACAACATCATGAAGGCTATAGAAGAAGTAGAGGCTCAATTGAATCACAAAAGCTTTATGGATAGGGCTAAATAACACAAGCCCAACCTCCCTTATCTTTGTTTATATTTGAGCAACAACAATATAGCTATGAAAAACTTCGACTGGACATCATTTACGATTAGAATATTGGTAAAGACAAAAATGTCAGTGCTTTATGACGCATGGACAAAACCCTCAGAAATAGAAAAATGGTTTCTAAAGGAAGCCATTTTCCATGATAGCAAGGGTAAAATGGTTGAAAAAGACAGTCAAATACAAGCAGGATTCACGTACGACTGGACCTGGCATCTTTATGAGGAAAAAGAACATGGCCATATCAATCATGCCAATGGAAAGGATTTTATACAATTTACATTTGCGGGGGCCTGCCTTGTTGACATTGTATTAACGCAACAGGAAGAGTATGTTTTGGTAGAGTTAACACAAAAAGAAATCCCTACTGATGACCAAAATAAGCAATACACTAGGCTAGGTTGCCACAATGGTTGGTCTTTTTACCTTGTCAATTTAAAATCTGTTTATGAAGGTGGCTTTGACTTAAGAAACAAAGACATCAGATTTAAACCTATGCTAAATAATTAAACCTGGTATCTTTTGAACCTATAGCTTCGTTAAATATTCCTTCAATGCCAATGGTTTACGGTTAAGCAGTAGCTCCAGACTGTCTTCTACTGGAGCAAACTCATTGGCTTTTATACTTTCAGCCAGACTTAAAAACCAGCCAATTTCTTCCTCAGGCATCTCTGTTTTAGCCAACTCGGCTTTCAAGAATTCGGTGGGAATATCCATATAATTAATGTTAAGCTTCTTTTCCAAACTCAATAGGGCTGCTATATCCTGAAAAGAGAATGCTTTTGACCCTGTCACCTCATAAACCTTATTTTGATGTTGATCGTCAGCAAGTACCCTGCTTAGTGCCTCAGCTATGTCTTCCCGACTTACAAAACTGACCTTCCCTGCTCCTGCCGGGAAATAGATATGACCATCTTGCAATGCATTCCCAATAAATTGCGGAATAGTTTCCATATATAAACTATTTCTAAAGAAAGTATAGCTAATTTTCGAATTTACTATGGCTTCTTCTGTACGGATACATTGCTGAACGGCAAGAAAATGAGAATCAGCATCAGGCCTTAAACCGCTTGTGTACACGATGTGCTTTACTCCCACCCAATCTGCGGCCCTGACAACATTATTTTCTTGCAGTATACCCAGAAGTCCCATACTGGTAGTGGAGATATGCAAAAGAGTGTTTACCCCAGCGAATGCGGTAATTAAAGATTCAAGATCATTATAATCAGCCGTCCTGATCTTAATTCCTGTATCCTTGTAGGCTGCTAATTTTAAAGGATCTCTTACTATTGCGACAATGTTTTCCGATTTAATCTTTTTTAGAAGATGATTAATCGTTGCCTTACCTAAATGGCCACTGGCCCCTGTGATTGCGATCATAATTTTGTTATTTAATTTTTAACAAGATTACAACAGTTACTATTCTCAAAATAGAACAAAACCGACAATCAGGATTTCATTTCAGGAAAATTTTCAACGAGCTCAGTATACTGCTTTTGATATTGATTTGGAGATATCCCGGCAAACTCTTTAAATGATCTAATAAAATGCGACTGATCGGCATAATTATTTTCAAAAGCAATATCCGAGAGCTTGTTGTACTTATTACTCCTTAACAGCTCCATTGAAGCTTGAAAACGAATAATTCGCGACAACAATTTTGGAGAAATACCTACATCGTACTTAAACCGCCGTTCAAAACTTCTTTCGGTCGTTTTTAAATCTGCCTGTAATAATTTCAAATCAATAGCTCCATTTACCTTCAGCATTTCGGCAACGGCATATTGGGAAATAGGATCTTCAAAACGCTTATTTTTTTCTATCTGAGAAAGCAAATAAGCAGAGAGCACATTAATCTGTCCTTCAGGTTCAGGCGTATTGAGCAACCGCTCTGACAACTGTGAAAACTGCGTAGTTGAAATCAGGTCTACATCCAAACAAGAATTGGTTAATTCAGCTGCATTGAATCCAAATATTGATTTTAAGGCATGTGGATAAAAATAAACGCCAATAGTTCTGAAACTTCCAGGCGAATGTAACTGGGTATATCTAGTCGTTTGCCCATACAAAAAAACCGAGGGCAATTCTTTATGATCCTGGTAAAAGCTTCCATGCTCAGATTGTTGAAAAATAATACCGGGACTTCCATCAGCAATAGCTCCAAAAGTTTTTGGCAATTCCCCAACATCACTACTCTCCAACACCCAAAAGTAGCGAACATAGTCTTTAAGAAATAATGGAGGCTGTATTTCTCTGAATTTCATTTATAAAGCTAATGAAATATTAAATATCTACTCACATTAAAAATAAAAACACATAATTTATTTATAACTATTCTAAATAAATTATATTTGCAGCACATCAACAATAGATTGAGTTTTGACTGAAAAGAAAAGCAATACAAATAACACCACCCTGATCGATAGAAATACTTTCGAAACAGTGTACAATTTGTATTGGGAAAAAGTTTATGCAGTATGCTATAACAATATCCGTGAAATAGAGCCCTCGCGTGAGATGGTTCAGGATATTTTTAAATCTTTATGGGAGCGTCGGCACGAACTTGAACTCGAAAACATTAATAACTATTTAATCCGGGCAGCCAAGTTTAAAACCTTCGAATACATCCGAAATAAAGTTAGCCAGCAAAAACACATTTGCACTAAATACCAAGACTGTAGTCATTCTTCAAACTGCACAGAAGAACGTGTATTGTTCAATAACCTTAAGGAAAAAGTTAACATACTGGTTGATACACTTCCCTGCCAATGCAAACGTGTATATAAAATGAGTCGTGAACAGGGACTTAGTAATAAAGAAATTGCGTCTGCTCTACTCATCACAGAAAGGGCTGTAGAATACCACATTACGAAAGCCTTAGGCGTCTTAAGACTTAATCTTTCAAATTATTCCAATTAATTTTCATTTCAACTTACGGTAAAGCCGTTGTTATGCTACTTATATTTTATCTAAGTTTGTATCTATTAAAAAGCATATCCTATAAAACTGAATGAAGATCAGCAAAGAGCTCATAGAAAAATACCATAGGCACGAATGCAGCGCGGAAGAATCCGAAGCTGTAGAGGGATGGTTATTTTCCGGAGAAAGCGATGAAGCGCTGCAACTTCCCATAAGTGAAGATAAAGCGCAACACAAAGCTGTGTTATGGAACGAAATTGAAAAAGTATTTCCTCAAGAATCCCCAGCGCCGATTTCGACTAAAAAAAACTTTTATAAAAACCCATTCTGGTCGGGAGCCATTGCAGCTACTTTCGTTATTGCAATTCTTGGCATTACAGGTTATTATCTAACTACTGTTAAACCTACTAACGATATGCCTCTGGTAGTAAACAATAGTTCTTCTATGCATGTAAAACATGTAGACGCCAGGGCTTATCAAATTTCTGTGGGAACAAACACTTCTACAAGAATCAACAATACCACTGGCGTTATTGATCTTTCAGGTAGCCTTTTGATTAGTCCAAAGGAAGATATGGAGCTTATATTTGAAGGGAGCTCAGAAAAAATGATCTTTAAAGCCGGTCAGACTTATATTATATTGAAGGGTGAAAATGGAGTAGACAAGATCATCGTGGTGAACGAAAAAAACATCATGGACCTCCCTCCTGTACTTCAAAAACAAATCATCAATGAGTTTCAAATTTAATCGCCTTCAATTTCTGCTCTTGTTCTTCTTGTTTTGCGGTACAGCATGCACAAGAAAATCTTCAGAAGGTGATACAACCGCCAAAAAATACAGTATATACATCCTAGCTAAAGACGGCAAAGAGTATTTATTACAAAGCAAGACTTTAGATAAAGGATTACTGATGCCTGAACAAGAGGGCGCAGAACTCAATTCACAAGAAATCACCCGTTCGGTGATTGTTAAAAATGGTTATTATTATCATCTGAATAGAAAAAAAGGAACTTTCGTAAAGTATAAACTGAGTAACAGATCTTTAATTGAAGTGGGATCAGTTCCATTAAAGGATTTTTCTATTGAAAACTTTTACTGGAAAGGGTCAGACACGCTTTTACTTACCGGTTTAAACGTACCTGAATCTTCACAGGTAAAATATGCAATTGTAACCACGGCAAAAATGGGCCTAATTGCTGAAGGCAATATGGACATCCCCCTCCCTTCCGGTCGTTTTGATAACATGTCTGTTGGCTTTGTAGAATTGCGCAACCAAAAGCTTTTTGTGGGCTACACCTACCATCAGCAATTAAGTGCATCTAATTATACGACGAGCGACACGACTTATATTACAACGTTGAATTACCCTCAAATGACGGCTATTAAAACCGATAAGGACACTCGTTCTACTTATCCGGGAGGAATCAATACCATACAACCTTACGCTTTCAATGACGAGCAGCATAATTATTATTTTATGACTTGTCCGGGCATTGCACTAGGAAACCGCCCTGAACTACCAACCGCCATCATGCGGATTAAATCGGGATCAGACATTCCTGATGAAAACTACTTCTTTAACCTTAGCACCTCTGCTACCCATAATCATGCCTATGGCATGTGGTATCTTGGCAACAACAAAGTCATCATCAGAAGCGAAAGAAAAGATCTCTTTAAAGGTTTGGGCGACCATTACAGTACACCACATTTTGAATTTTATGTAGCTGATCTGATCAGTAAAACAACACACAAGCTTGATCTCCCGCTTGATAAAGGAACGCGCAGACAATGTGTACTCATAAATAAGGACATGGCCTACATTTCTGTAAACTCCTCTACAGAAGGCAACTATATATGGATCTACCATATCAAAACCGGGGAATTAAAGAAAGGCATGCAATTAGCCGGGAACACTGATTTCATCATGAGAATTGATGAGCTAACGCCATAAACGTAATTATTTTAATATTTCTTGTTTTCCACCTTCGGTAAACAAGCAGTTATGCTACCTACTAGTATAAATGCACAATATTAAATAAAATGTCGTACTGGAAATCTCTACTCTTATTCTTATTCAGCTCAATATCTCTCCACGCTTTTTCTCAGAACTCAACGGTCATCACCGGCTACATTAAAGATGGAAATCAAGTCATTGCTGGTGCTTCTATAATGATTAAAGGCGGTCAAATTGGTACAACCTCTAATGCAACTGGTTATTATGAATTTAATGGTCTTAAACCAGGAAGCTATACGATCATTGTTTCCTACCTAGGATATATTAAAGCATCAAAATCTATCACCTTAAGTATTGATCAAAACCTGAACCTCAATTTTTCTTTGAAAAAGGATCAGCAGCAATTACAAAATGTGAGCATCAATGGAAAAACAAAAAACCAGGAAGTAAAAGAATCCGGTTTTGCTGTAAACGCTATTGAGACAAGAAAATACGCAAATACTACTGCTGACCTGAACCAGATCCTAAACAGAACTACCGGGGTTAAAATCAGAGAACAAGGCGGCTTGGGATCCAACTTTAATTTTTCAATTAATGGATTATCCGGCAAGCAGGTTAGGTTTTTTCTGGATGGTGTCCCTATGGAGAGTTTTGGTGGAGCGATGTCTTTAAACAATATCCCTGTAAATCTTGCTGAACGCATTGAGGTTTATAAAGGTGTTGTGCCAGTGGAATTGGGATCTGATGCCTTAGGTGGTGCAGTAAATGTAATTACCGATCAGCACACCAAAAGATTCTTAGACGCTAGTTACAGCTATGGTTCATTTAACACCACAAGAGCTGCTTTAACAGGGAGATTTACTGACGACAAAACAGGTTTAATGTTCAATTTTAGTGGTTTCCATAATTATTCTGACAATGATTACATGATGCGGAATAACCCTAAGTATGATGCAGCAATAAAAGTTACGGAAAATAATGAAGTGGTGCTAAAAGATGCCAGGCGCTTCCACGACGCTTATCGCTCAACTATGGGGCAAATGGATGTAGGAGTCAATAACAAGTCCTGGGCAGACAAGTTTACACTAGGTTTCATGTACTCTAACCAATACAAAGAAATACAAACCGGTGCCAGTCAGAACAAGGTATTCGGTGCCTTACATACCCGTGGTAATTTCTTCATGCCATCAGTAAAATATAAAAAAAGCGATTTCTTGATTAAGGGCTTAACGGCAAATATTGTTGGGTCATTGTCTCTAGACAGATCGGATGTAGTAGATACCGCCTCAAACTTTTATGGTTGGGAAGGAAAGGGAAAAGAAGAAGCTGTTGCCGGAGAATTAAGAGATATCAAAACGATATACCACTACAAAAACACGTCAGGCATAGTAAGGGCTAATTTCAACTACAAAATCAATGACAACCAGGATTTGAACCTGAATTATACCTACAACCATTTTGGCAGATCAGCAGTTGAAGATTTAAAAAAAGTAGACAACAACTCATTCGACATTCCAAATACAATTGACAAAACCATTATAGGATTAGCACATCAGAGTCAATTATTAGATAAAAGACTAACCAACACAGTATTTGCTAAATTTTATCGCCTGGGTACTTTTGTAAGGAATGCGGTCTATTTTTCAAGAGAAAGCTCCTGGGTAAGGTCAGACACCAGTGCAACCAACAATTACCTCGGCTACGGAATAGCCTCGAGGTATAAACTTACTAAAAACGCCGGCATCAAGTTCTCTTATGAACACGCCTATAGGTTACAGGAAGGTGAAGAATTATTTGGGAATGGCATCAATACCTCATCAAACCCTAAATTAAAACCAGAGAAAAGTGACAACATCAACGTTGGCGCCTATTACAACCACCAGATCAATAAGCATAAGTTTGCTATTGAAGGGTCGTACTTTTTTAGAAATGCCAAAGACTTCATTTATAGCTCACCAAATGGTGGAGGCATCTATACCTCGTATCAAAACGTTGGCATGGCCCGCATACAAGGAGCTGAAACAGAATTGAGATATGGGTACGATCAGCTATTAGATCTTTCAGTTAACGGGAGCTATCACCAGGTTAAAAATAACCAACGATATGTTTATGGCACCGATAAGCTGGATCAAACTTATGGAGACAATATACCAAATCAGCCATGGTTGTACGGCAATGCTAATTTGGGAATTGGTAAAAACGACCTGATAGGTAAAAACACCAGAATCCAATTCAATTGGTATACCCAATACGTGCATTGGTTTTACTTGAATTGGGAAAGTCGCGGCAGCAAGGAGTCTAACAACAAAATTCCACAACAATTGTCGCACAACGCGGCACTGTCCTACTCCTTCCAAAATGGAAAATACAATATATCAGCAGAGTGCATCAATTTAACGGATGAACTAACCTATGACAATTTCAGGCTCCAAAAGCCTGGAAGATCATTCTTCATGAAGCTTAGGTATTTCATCAAATAACAATAAGAACACATCAATTCAAAATCAATTTTATGTTAAAATCAATCAAAAACCCAACTGCGGTATTATGTATTGCCGCACTACTTACAGGATTTAGCGCCTGTAAAAAAAGTGATAAACCTGAAACCGTAGATCCGGTAACAGAAAAAATATATAGTTTAAGGGTATCCGCAGGAAGCCCTGCAGCATCTTACCTGGTACAAGCTGGTTCATTAAACTCAGGAACAATAACTACTGCCGGCATTGGGGTTGCGACAAACCTAACCACTATGACCGCTAAAAATGGCTTTTACTATGGTATCGACAATGATTCAGGTAACCTGGTTAAATACACTTCAAACAATAAGACAAATACCATTGTAAAAGAAATCCCTTTCAAACAAATTAGCTGGGCATTTTATTCTAGTTTCTACAAATGGAAAGATGACAAAACCCTTGTATTATTTAGCAGCAATGCATCGATTCAATTTCAATATGCAATTTTAAACGTAGAGACAATGACCATTACCTCAAGTGGAAATATCAATGTTCCTGGTTTAAAAGCTGATCATTATTTCTGGGGTTATAACGCTGCCTTTGTTGGAGATAAATTTTATTTAACCTACACTCAAGCTGCAAATAGTACTGATCTTTCGGATCGTGTAACTTATCTTGCTGCTATGGATTACCCTGCGATGAACAATGTTACTGTAAGTCAGGATAATCGTTTTGGCGCGCCACAACATTATACATTGCACATGCCGGGTTCATTTACAGACAATGGAAATGCTTATTTCTTAGCTACACCAAACACATGGACAACACCAGATACAAACCTTCCTTTTGGAATATACAAAGTAAAAGGCGGAACTACGCAAATTGATCCAGACTATTTCTATGAGTTGACAGACAGAACTAAAGAAGAAGCACTTGGATTATTCTATATCGGAAATGGCAAAGCCATTAGCAAAATTTTAGATAGAACAAAAATCACCTCTTCAGATGCATATGGTACACTATACATCACAGAGTATTATGTTATTGATGTAATCAACAAAACGAAAACAAAAATCAACATCCCAAAAAGTATAGCAACAGCATTCAGCCAAAATATATTAGTAGAAAATGGTGTGGCTTCAATTGCTGCCAATACACCTGATGGATTCTACATCTATCAATACAACATCAGCACTGCTGCAGTAACACGCGGTGCTAAATTAGATGGAGTGAACAGCGTAGAACGTCTGGATTTAATTAAATAAATATAATAAAGGGCTTGCCTGAGCCACAGTTAGGCCCTTTATAAAAACACAATTGCGTACCCCTTACCCTTCAGAATCAATGCTATTCAAAAAAATAAATGCCTGGTTACACTTATGGCTCGGACTAGCATCCGGGATCATTGTCGTTATTTTAAGTATAACCGGCTGCATTCTTGTATTTGAACAGGAAATTAAACAGCTAACATCTCCCTGGTTACACGCAAAAAAAACTGAAGGAATAGCTTTACTACCACCCTCAAAATTATATCAAGCCGTTTCTGTAGCATTACCAGAAAAGAAAATCAATAGCGTATGGTATCATGGAGAGGGTCGGACCGCTCAGTTTACATTGAACTCAGATTCCCTGGTTTACGTTAATCCATATACAGCCGAGGTTGTAGCTATGGTAGACCATGAAGACTTTTTCCATTTTATTGATGAAGGACATTTCCATTTGTGGATGCCTGAGGAAATAGGAGAAATATTTGTTGGCTGGGGAACATTGATATTTTTCTTGCTACTCATTAGTGGAATAATCCTCTGGTGGCCAAAAAAATGGAACAAAAAGGGAGTAAATCAAAGTTTTAAAGTACGATGGAAAGCTAAACTTAAAAGGGTAAATTATGACTTGCATAATGTTTTAGGCTTTTATGCCTTAATCATTGCTTTATTGTTTGCTTTTACTGGATTGGTTATGAGTTTCTCCTGGTTCAATAAGGGGGTTTATTGGATGGCAGGAGGTAAAGATACCCCCAGGATACAAGCTATATCTGACACTACTTTTGTAGGTCAAACCGAGATGCTGAAACAGGTGGATAAAGCCTGGAACCTAGCCATACATGAGCTAGGGGAATTTAATAAAGACGAAGTAATTGTTTCATTCCCTCAAAATAACGCAGCAGCCATATATGTTTGTACAGACATGAAAGATGGCATCTGGAGGGATATTTATCTTGACCAGTTTACCTTAAAGCAACTTCCTGCTTCGCAGTCCAAAATTAAAGACGCCGACCTGGCTACCTGGCTGCGCAGATCTAACTTCAGTCTGCATGTAGGTGCTATAGGCGGACTACCAACCAAAATCCTTTTCTTTCTTGCCAGTTTAATCTGCGCCAGTTTACCAGTAACCGGGTTTTACATTTGGTGGGGCAAAAAGAAAAAATCAGCCAAAAGAGCTAAACCAAAGGAAAAACAACTGATTACCGCCTAACCTCTTTTTTTATGGAAAAACAAAAATATTCAACAGGCAAAAGCCTTGTTGCAGGATCCCTTTTGCATTTTACTTTGCTAATTCTATTTTCAATTTTTGAAATACCGCTTGCCTTTTCACAGCAAAACAAAGGAAAGGTTTCAGGAAAAGTCATTTCATCTGATGGTCAACCACTCCCCTTTGCTTCTATAGCGCTTTTAGATCAAGAAGGAAAAACATTAAAAGGCACGCTAAGCGACACCGTTGGTATGTTTCACTTCGTTACGATCATAGAGGGCAACTATAAAGTAAAGATCACCACCATGGGCTTCAATACACACCATTCTAAACCCTTTGATATCTCTTCAAGAAACAACAACGACATACATCTGGGTGTTTTTACACTATTTGAAGATGCTAAAGTCCTGAATTCAGTCACTATAAACGCCAAAAAGAAACTAATTGAGCAAACCATTGACCGGACGGTCATTAACGTAGAAAACAGTATCCTTTCGGAAGGCAATACGGCTTTAGAATTGCTGGAAAAAGCCCCAGGAGTTAAAGTTGATGAGGATGGAAAAATATCTTTAAAGGGAAGATCTGGTGTGAATGTAATGATTAACGGTAAACCGACATACCTTTCTCCCAAAGAGCTAAGTACAATACTCAAAGGCACCAATTCCAGTTCCATTTCCAAAATTGAGATACTAAACAACCCCTCAGCTAAATATGACGCGGCCGGTAATGCAGGCATCATCAATATTATCATGAAAAAAAACACTGCCACTGGATTTAATGGGGCTATAGCATTAAACTCTGGATGCAGCAGAAACGCACATTACGGCAGCGGATTGAATCTGAATTATCGAAACGATAAAGTAAACCTTTATGGCGGCTACAACTACGCCTATCGTGGTGAAACAGAATACCTTGATTTTGTACGTCGCTTTTACGATACAGGTATTGCAAATGGTCAACCCCAGCGCACATCCTTTCAGCACACCAATACGAACGAGCCTTTAAATACACATAATTTTCGCATTGGTTTTGACTACGAGCTAGATAAAGCCAACAGTTTCGGCATCCTCATTAACGGAAATTTGGGTAAATACACCCATGATAGCAAAACAGATAACAACCTTATTAGCAATAACAATAGTACAATAAGTAAAACGATCACTTCAAATTATGATCAGCAACATTGGGAAAACCTCACCTACAATGCAAACTACTTACATCAATTTAAAAAAGAAGGGCGGGAACTTTCTGCTGATGTTGATTTTGCCAGTAATAGCTTTACATCAAACCTGAATTTAAACACCATTACACTATTGTCACCAGATGCACCATCAGGAACAATAGCTAGGAGAAAGGGCTATGTGCCGGCAGTTACAGATGTTTACATTGGAAAAGTTGACTATACAGATCAATTCGGAAAAACAGTAAAATTTGAAAGCGGGTTAAAAAGCAGCTTTATACAATCAGACAATAACCTAAAGTACCATATCCTGGATAATGGCAATTGGGTTTACGATGTTAACGGCAGCAATCATTTTAAATATAAAGAGCAAATACATGCCGGTTATATCAATATCAACAAAGAGTTTAAAGGATTTAGTCTACAAGTTGGATTAAGAGGAGAATATACACAAACTCAAGGTCATCAAATCACTTCAGACTCTCTACTAAACCGTAACTATTTCCAGCTCTTTCCAAGCGTATTTCTGAACAAGCCTATAGGAGAAAACCATCAGTTTCAGGCCGCTTACAGTCGCAGAAT
Organism: Pedobacter hiemivivus; assembly: GCF_005144565.1. Lineage (NCBI taxonomy): Bacteria > Pseudomonadati > Bacteroidota > Sphingobacteriia > Sphingobacteriales > Sphingobacteriaceae > Pedobacter > Pedobacter hiemivivus. The sequence goes on along the minus strand of NZ_SWDX01000002.1, from coordinate 758,312 downwards.
TGAGCGCCCCGATTATGGAGACCTTAATCCATTTAGAGTGTTTAGAGACCCCCTACTTTATTATCAGGGAAACCCATTTCTAAAACCTCAATTAACGAATACATTTCAGCTTAGCCATACTTTCAAGGGTAAATACACAACGGCTATTAACTATAATCAAACCAATGATGCAATCACCTGGATAACCGGGCAGATTGATGCGCTAAATACTACTTTCGAAACACCTAAAAACTTAAGTAAGGCGATCAACTATGGCATTAGCTTCACTGCATCAACAGAACTACTAAACTGGTGGACTGGCACCTATTTCGCAAATGCGTTTAGAAACGAATATCGGGGCAGTCAGGAAAATGAAGATTTTAAGAATGCAAATGCCAGTTTCAGCTTTAATACGCAGAACTCTTTTAAAGCAGGTAAGGGCTATAGTATGGAGCTAAGTGCTTTTTGGTATTCTGGTTCAGTTTATGGGATATCGACTTATAAAGCAAGCTATGCTGTTTCAACAGGTATCCAGAAACAATTTTTTAATGATAAAGGAAGTATAAAGCTGATGGTAAATGATGTTTTTCAAACAAACAGGTATCAGGAACAGACCTTTTTCCAAAACATCGATATGAATACAGATAAAAGATCTGATAGTCGCAGAGCAATGTTATCCTTCTCCTATAGATTTGGTAATCAGAACCTCAGCAAAAAAGAACGTAAAAGCGCAAGCGAAGATATTCAAAGCAGAGTTAAAGGGGGCGGCTAATGGCAGCGCCTACCTTTTAAACGCCTGACCAATTATTTTAAAAAAAAATCAAACGCCAAAACATTAATAGCTAGAAAATTACGGGTTAACGCGCCAACTTTACTAAAAAACTTAAGGAAAATAATTTGCAGAGCAATAATAAAGTTATACATTTGCAGTCTCAACAATTAAAAGCCTCCTTAGCTCAGCTGGTAGAGCAACTGACTTGTAATCAGTAGGTCATTGGTTCGATCCCGATAGGAGGCTCTTTAATTTCCCCCTCAATTTAAGCTTATTGTTACCTCGACTTGTATCATATTGCAGCTTAAAAAGCCGCAGTTAAATTTCTATTAGATCCTAAGGGATAAGATACAGAACCCATTTTTTTTAAAAAGACGTATGCATAAAAAGAGCCTGATCACGAGTGATGATACAGGTCCTTTTTTTGGCTTTTAAAAGCCAATGACAATATGATTTAACAGATAGGTAATTTAAGTTATAAAAGCAGCTGAAATATTTTAAATATTTGAGATAACAAAACGCTAAACTCAATTAATCGCCTCATTATGAAAAACTTAAAACAACAACGCTCAGCCCCCTCACCTGCCTAATTAACCCAATTTATACACCTTAAACAATTCAATTATGAAATTTAAATTGTTATTAGCTGCCGGATTAATGTTTATGACGTTCCTAACCAGCTTTACACCTGATGATCCAGATTACAGCTGGTATTGTGCATACATAACAAGTGGTGGGCATTCTGGAGGCGAACTAACTTCCTGCGATGAGCAGTTTGAAGCCAGGGATTTACATACCGACGATACAATTAAATGGTACGTAAACAATGTCTACATAGGTTCAACACGAAATGTTTCAACTTATGTGAACGAGGGTGATGAGATCAAAATCGTAATCAATGGTCATGACTCGAATTACACATACGAGTATTACGACACAATCGTTGCCTGCGAGAATTAAAAACTAAAAGGAGGATGTATGATCATCCTCCTTTTTATTTTATGATAGATCTTGCTTTAAGTGGCTTGCGCTTACCCTAAACAAACAATTAACAGCCAGCATTGTTCTTATTCTAATTAGTATCCTAAAAAAACGCTATGAGAATAAGCTTCTATCTACCGCTTATCGTTGCCATTTTCCTTTTTGGCTGTCAAAACAAAACAACGAAAGACAAGGCTGATGCCATATATTTTGGGGGAACAATTATAACCATGGAAGATGCTAGTCCTACTGTGGAAGCTGTTGCTGTGAAAGACGGAAAAATCATATTTACTGGAAAAAAATCCGAAGCCGACGAATATCAGGGGGATTCAACAAAAACATACGACCTTAAAGGCGAAACACTTTTACCCGGTTTTATAGATGCTCATGGTCACATTACTTCCCGTGCAGGAATGATTCAGGCTATCGACTTATCTCCAACCCCATATGGCACTGTAAACTCTATTCCTGATTTACAAAACACGATAAAGAAGTATACCAAAGACCATAAAATCCCAGCAGGAATACCCCTTATTGGCAATGGCTATGATGATGCAATTATGGTAGAGCACAGACATCCAACGCGCCAGGAACTGGATGCCATTAGCGAAACCAACCCAATCATTGCAATACATGCATCAGGGCATGCAGCCGTTGCAAATTCAGCCATGCTTAAGTTCGTTGGCATTGATGAAAATCCTAAAGATCCCGCTGGTGGACATTACGGCCGCGACCAGAAAACAGGAAAATTAAATGGAAAATTAGAGGAGAATGCATGTTTTACAGCGTTGCTTACACTAACTAAAAAAATGAGTAAAGACCAAGGGAATAATCTAACTCAATCCATGAAAAACCTGATGATAGCCCAGGACGAATGGCTAAGCTATGGCCAAACTACCATGTGTGACGGCAGAACAATGGGCGAAAGTGTTGCGCTTTTAAAAGAAGCGGCAGACAGAAAATTGTTAAAAGCTGATCTTGTTTATTTTCCTGATTTTGAATATTTCAAGAAAGAATTTGACAAATTTAAACCGGAATATATGAAGTATAATAACCGTTTAAAACTAGGTGGTTTCAAGTTCTCTGACGATGGATCACCTCAGGGCAAAACAGCATGGTTAACTATACCATACCTTGTTCCGCCTGCAGGCCAGGGACCGGATTACAAAGGATTCCCAATATTTGCGGATTCGGTTTTATATAATGACTTAAAAATACTTTTTTCAAACGGCATAACCGCACAACTCCATGTGAATGGCGATGCAGCTATAGATCAAGCAATTAGAGTAATTAAGAAATTAAAAAATGAAGGCATCTATAAACCTGAACTGCGAGCAACATTAATTCACGTTCAGAATAGTCGACCAGACCATATCCAAAAAATAAAAGACATTGGTGTGATTCCTTCGTATTTCTCAACGCATGTTTATTTATGGGGAGACTGGCATTATTCGAGCGTATTTGGTCCCGAAAGAGCAGCTTTTATTAGTCCTGCAAATTCTGCACTAAAAGCGGCTATACTTTTCACCATGCATCATGACTCACCAGTTACCCCTCCCGATCTCCTCACAGCTGTATATTCGGCCGTAAACAGAAAAACACGTTCAGGAAGAATACTTGGTCCAAATGAAAGAATTAAGCCGATAGAAGCGCTTAAAGCGATAACCATTAACGCAGCGTACCAATATCACGAAGAAGACAGTAAAGGATCACTAAAAGTTGGCAAGCTTGCCGACATGGTAATTCTGGATCAAGATCCATTAACTATAAATCCCGAAAAAATAAGAGAGATTAAGGTAATGGAAACCATTAAAGAAGGGAAATCCGTTTATAAAAGGGGCTTAAATAAAACAACCAGCGGTTGAGCGTGCATAAAGTCAATACCTTCATAGAATTTCATTGAGGGCATAAACTTATGGGTCATTAAAGTGATCGTACCTAAACCATTTTCCAGCGCATACTGCTCCGCATACCTCATCAAAGTTCTGCCGTATCCTTTCTTTTGCGAATCCGGGGCAATAAACAACTCATCAATATAAAGTTGTACGCCCGTCCACCATGTTTTCGTATGGGCAAACATCGCACCTGCAAAAACATCATTATCATATAAAAGAAAGCCCTTAAATTGAGGCGAAGAATAGTATTCAGCTAAATACTTTAAAGCATCCTTAAATTCCCAATGATAATTCCAGGGCGCCTCATTATAGGTCTGAACAAATACCTTTGCGCAATTTTCAATATCTTTTTCTGTTACTGCCTGGATAGTCATCGCCTCAGTTTAAGGTAATCAATTAACAATTATTTAAAGCTTCCTGTAGTTTTTCCCCAAATTCACGCACATTAGGCTGGTGTAGCATTGTGGCATGATCTCCTGGGACATCAAAAACTTTCACTCCATTTTTTGCATACTTATTCCAACCTAGGTATTTAAAATCATCTACAAAATAGACCCGTTTTTCAGCTTTAAAAAGGTAGATCTTATTGTTAAATGACTCCATATTATAGGCCTTAAAAGCCTCCTGATGTTTTTGGTTAATCGCATTGATATGGCTGTAAACGCCTTCGTTTTTTGGATCCTTTTCTAAACCCAACTTATAAAAAAGCTCATGCATCCTTTTTACGAACAAATTATACTGGTAACTTAAGGTGTTGAAAGGTGCTTTAATAAACGATTTTAAAATCCAGAGCAACTTAGGGACTTGACGTTTAATTTTCCTTGCGAGCTTTACGCGCCATGACTTATTGTAAAAGACATTTTCTGCATCCGTATCAAAAATCCCAAGCATCTTTACTTCTTTTCCGAGGGCGGCCAACTGCCTGGCCATTTCGATCGCCACATAGCCCCCAAAAGAATAACCAGCTATGGCATAAGGGCCATTCGGATTGTGATCTATAATTTCATCCACGTAATGGCCCGCGATATCAGCCATGGTTTTAATATTTTGATTCACACCATTCAAGTCTGCAGGCTGTAAGCCATACAATGGCTGCTCATCATCTACATATTTTGCCAGATCTTTAAAACTCAATACATAGAGGCCATCTCCATGTATGATATATAAAGGCATCTTACTTCCTGTAGGTTTGATAGGAATAAGTGATTCAGATTTCTTCACCTCATCCGCATCACTTATAGAGGCCAGTAAAGATAAAATAGTTGGGTATTTAAATAACCTGACCGCAGGGAGTTTTAGCCCTGTATCCCTTTCAAAATGAGACATAATCTGAAGCGCCATAAGGGAGTGGCCGCCAAGTTCAAAGAAATTATCTTCAACACCAATATTTTCTATGTCAAATACCTCTTCCCAAATGCTAGCCATTGTTTTTTCTAGTGGGGTAACAGCCTTGGTATGTAATCGAGAAACATCGGCTGGAATTTCCATATCCAATAAAGCTTTCCTATCAATTTTACCATTAATATTGAGGGGGAATTTTTGCACAGCTATCCATATCGCAGGAATCATATAATCTGGCAAACTGAGTTTTAAATCAGCTATGACTGCTTCTTTATCGAATTTATCAATAGGAACTATAAAACCAATCAAATCCTTCTGGCCATCATTATTCTTTTTTGCCAATACTACAGCACTTTTTACATACGCATATTGATTCAATAAATACTCAATTTCGCCAAGCTCCACTCTAAATCCGTGGATTTTAACCTGATCATCTTTTCTACCGATGAACTCCATGTTCATTCCTGGCAACATCAGCCCCTGGTCCCCTGTCCGATACATCCTACCACCATCGTTCTTATTAAAGGGATCGGCCAAGAAAGCGGCTGCAGTTTTTTCAGCATTATTTGCATAGCCACGGGCTACACCTACGCCACCAATGAATAATTCGCCTACCTCACCACTAGGCACAGGTTGCAACTGGTCATTCAAGATATAAAAGAAGTTATTCGCAATAGGCTTACCATAGGGAATACTTTTCCAATTGGCTTCTACTTTTTCGACTGGGAAATAATTTGACCATACGGTAGCTTCTGTAGCACCACCCAAACTAATTACATTAGCTGAAGGAAAAAATTGTTTAATTCTATCAGGCAAGCTCAGGGGTATCCAGTCGCCGCTTAAAAACACCAACCTTAAATGATCCTGTCTATACTCAGTGTTCGTTGACTCCAATTCTCTAACCAGATAATCAAGTGTAGAAGGTACAGAGTCCCAAAAGGTAATCTGGTAATGTTGCAGCATGTGCAGTAATTCGTTCAAATCATTTACCTGTGCCTGCGCTGCAATCACCAATGACCCACCGGCAGCTAAAATTCCAAATACATCATAAACAGAAAGATCAAAACACATAGAGGTGATGAAAAGCAGACGATCATCCGATCCAATGTTAAAACGATTGTTTACCCATAGAACCAGGTTTACGGCTGAATGATGCTCAATCATTACCCCCTTAGGTTTACCCGTTGAACCCGAGGTATAAATCGTATAAGCCAGTTGTCGACTATCAATGGATAAATTTAGATTGCTCGCGCTGTATTTCTCAAATGCTACTGTGCTGACAGCTAAAGATCTCAAGTCGGGCATCAACGCATTTATCGGATAGGTAGTGTCTGTGACCAATAAGCCTACCGCAGCATCCGAAAGGATGTATTGTTGCCTTTCGATGGGGTATTCAGGATCAACAGGTACATAGGCTCCCCCAGCTTTAAGTATCGCATACATACCTATAATCATTTCAAAGTTCCGTGCAGTCAGTAAGCCTATGTTATCACCAGGTTTTACACCTAATTCAACAATGTGTCTTGCCAGTTGATTAGACTTATCATTTAGCTCTTTATAGGTCAACAATTTACTCCCCAACTGCAAGGCTACATGATCCGGAGTTTTCAACGCTTGTTCTTCAAAAATGATATTTAGGGTTTTATACCTAGGATAGGGAGTTACTGTATCATTAAATACTGCCAGTTCCTGCAATTCTTCATCCGTAAGCATGGGAAGCGCGTGAGACGATTTATCAGACATTTGTTCAATAGTTAGAGATGACTAAAACCTAAATAATTGACAAGTTTTATATTATAACATATTAATGTAGATACTGTTTTCTTTAAATAATATTTTTTTCAGCTTTTACCGAACTCGAAATTGAGTTGGTATGCAAGTGCTTCTATGGCTTTACTTGACTATTACTTGGAGGCTACTCTGGATTGCAATTTACCGAACAAGGTCCGAACCAGGTCCGTACGAGAGTCGGCTTGGGTACGACATTATTAAGAGCGGGACCACCAGTCTAATTAACACTCGAAAAAGATTTGAATTTTGAAATGGAGATGCGCAAGTTACGGGGATCTCCTGACATGAACTCTTATGGTAAGATACGATTATTCTTAATATAAAAGCGACTGATTATTTAAAATAATCAGTCGCTTTTTTGTTTACACTATGGCAAAACAACGTAAAAGTAAATTAATTCCAACCACCTCCCAGTGCACGGTAAATATTTACAACAGCATTTAGCTGCTGTTTTTTGGTTTCAATCAATTCTAACCTGGATTGAAGCGCATCACGTTGTGTCATCAACACTTCAAAATAGTCGGCCCTTGCCGATTTAAACAGATCGTTAGAAATTTCGATAGATTGGGTAAGCGCCTGAACCTGTTTAGCTTTTAGCTCATAGCTTTTCTGCAAATTACTGATCCCGGATAACTGGTTAGCGACCTCCAGATAACCAGTTAAAATGCTGCGTTCATAATTATAAACAGCCTGCAGCTGCCTGGCATTGGCGTTTAGATACTCAGCCTTGATTCCATTCCTGTTGATGAGTGGTCCTACCAGATCGCCTGCCAGTGAATATGCTAAGGATTCTGGTATTCTAATCAGATAAGCAGGATTAAAAGCCTGAAAACCGAGATTAGCTGAGATACCGAGTGAAGGATAGAATTGTGCTTTGGCAATTTTAACATCAAGCTTAGCAGCCGTCAATTCAAACTCGGCCTTTTTAATATCCGGGCGGTTAGACAACAACTGAGCCGGAATTCCAGCCTGAAATACAGGAGGAACCAAGTCTGCAAATTTACCTTTATCCCTTGCAATCTCCTGTGGATAGCGCCCAAGTAATAAATTGATTCGATTCTCTGTTTCAGTTACCTTTTGCTGAATCTCAAATTCTAGACTTTTGGAGTTCAAAACTTCAGCTTCAAATTTCCGTACAGCCAATTCAGTCACCCGAGTAGCTTGCTTTTGCACCTTCATCAATTCCAAGGCATTGTTTTGCAAATCGATATTTTTTCTTACAATTTCCAACTCATTGTCCTGAGCCAACAACTCATAATAAGAATTAGCAATTTCGGCAATCAGGTTGCTGATCACAAAATGCTTACCTTCTACAGTAGACAAATAACGGTTTACAGCCGCCTGTTTACCATTACGTAGTTTGTGCCAGATGTCAGCTTCCCAACTGGCTTGTAAGCCAAAATTGTAGTCAGCCAGTGGATCTGGCACTTCCCTGCCTGGTGTAATATCTGTTGAAGCATCGCCGGCACCAGAACTTGTATAACGGCCAACTTTTTCAATTCCTGCACCAAGCTTATAGTTTACACCAGGTAAGAGCTCCCCCTTTTTTATCCTGATTTCATTTCTGGCAATTTCAATTTCCTGAAGAGTAATATTCAATTCTTGATTGTTCTTTAGGGCAGTATCAATCAAATTCACTAAATATTGATCCTTAAAAAATTCGGACCATTTAACATGGGTACTGTTTAATGTATCTACAGATCCGGCAAAATTTAAAGGAACCTGTTTATTTTCCGAACGCTGAGCTACCTCTGGCAATTTACAGGCCGTGTAAGCAGCACAGATCAAGACAAAGCCAATACTTTTATATATACTATTTTTTAACATTGTGTTCAATTTCTTCAGTTAACGGACGTTCTTCTTCAATTTTTATGAGCTTATGTTTTTCTGCTATTTTGCCAAAAACAAAATATAAACCAGGTATAATTACCACTCCGAAAATGGTTCCAAATAGCATCCCCCCTGCTGCTGCTGAGCCAATTGTTCTATTGCCAATTTTCCCTGGTCCCGTAGCGATCATCAATGGAATTAGGCCGGCAATAAATGCAAATGAGGTCATCAGAATCGGACGAAAACGTACCTTGGCGCCTTCAAGGGCAGCCTCTAAAACCGATACACCCTGACTATGGCGCTGTGCTGCAAATTCGACAATAAGCACCGCATTTTTTCCAAGCAGTCCAATCAGCATAACCATCGCAACCTGGGCATAAATGTTATTCTCCAAGCCAAGAACTTGAAGGAAGAGGAATGCACCGAAAAGTCCAGCTGGCAAAGATAGAATTACCGAAAGTGGCAGTATAAAACTCTCATACTGTGCAGCAAGCACAAGGTAAACGAAACCCAAACAGATGATAAAAATATAAATGGCTTCATTACCTCTCGATACTTCATCCTTAGAAATCCCAGCCCAATCAATACCAAATCCTCTAGGTAATTTTTCCTTTGCAACTTCAGTGATCGCCTTAATTGCCTCACCAGAACTATACCCTGGTGCTGCCTGTCCACTAATTTCGGCAGCATTGTACATATTGTGTCGAGTAATTTCCGACAAACCATAAACCTTTTCCATTCGCATAAAAGCAGAAAATGGAACCATTTCATCACGACTATTTTTAACAGACAGCTTCAAAATATCTTTAGGCAAGGCACGATACTGCGGCAATGCCTGCACCATTACTTTGTACTGCCTGTCATATTTGATAAAACTGGTTTCGTAATTACTACCAACAAAGGTTGAGAGTGTGCTCATCGCATTATCTATCGTTACCCCTTTTTGCTGGGCAATATCATTGTCTATACGCAACATATATTGCGGAAAACTAGCACTGTAAAAGGTAAATACCGAGGCCAGTTCAGGCCGTTTATTCAATTCTTTTACGAAATCCCTACTTACTGTTTCCATCTTTTTATAGTCGCCACTACCCGCTTTATCCAAAAGGCGCAGCTCAAAACCTCCTGCAGCTCCATATCCGGGCACCGCTGGCGGAGTAAAAAATTCAATAGTGGCGCCTGGAATTGATTTGGCCTCTTTTTCCAATTCCTCTATCACATCCTGAGCAGAGTTTTTACGCTCAGACCATTCTTTAAGGTTGATCAAACAGGTTCCTGAATTTGCACCTGTACCTTCCGTAAGAATTTCATATCCTGCTAAAGAGGAGACTGATTTTATACCTTCAATATGTTTCGAAACTTCTTGCAGTTTTTCTGCAATCTCATTTGACCGCTCTAACGTAGAACCCGGAGGAGTCTGAATAATAGCGTAAACCATCCCCTGGTCTTCATTTGGAATAAAACCAGTTGGCACGCTTCCGCTTAAAATCCAGATACCAAAACAGAAGGCTATCAAAACGCCAAATGTAAGTATACGGCGACTAACAACCTTACTCAGCAGGTTACTGTATTGTCCAGTCAGCCTACCAAACCAACGGTTAAAACCACCCAGAAATTTATCTACCCCCGTTTCCTTTTTCTTTTTACCATGATTGTTTTTTAACATGATGGCACACAATGCCGGTGTAAGTGTAAGCGCCACTACACCAGAAAGGATAATTGCCGTAGCCATGGTTATAGAAAACTGTCTGTAAAAAATACCCACAGGTCCAGACATGAAAGTAACTGGAATAAAAACGGAGGCCATTAAAAAGGTAATCGCAATAATGGCACCGCTAATCTCTTTCATGGCTTGTTGCGTAGCCTTTAATGGCGACAACTTCGGCTTACTATCCATTTTCGCATGTACGGCCTCAATCACTACAATCGCGTCATCTACCACAACTCCAATGGCCAAAACCAAGGCAAATAAGGTAATCAGGTTAAGTGTTATGCCAAAAAACTGCATAAATACAAATGTTCCTATAAGAGATACCGGAACTGCAATAGCCGGAATTACAGTCGAGCGCCAATCGCCAAGGAACAGAAATACCACCAATCCTACCAGAATAAAGGCTTCTATTAATGTATGTATTACCTTTTCAATCGAAGCATCAAGAAACTTAGACACGTCATAACTGATTTCATAATCCAGTCCTTTTGGAAAAGAACTTTCTTTAATTTCAGCCATTTTTGCTTTAACATCTTTAATAACCTGACTTGCATTACTACCGTACGATTGTTTTAATACAATTGCAGCAGAAGATTTTCCATTTAAATTTGAGTACAGGTCATACATCGAACTGCCAAATTCAATATCCGCAACATCTTTCAACCGCAGCAATTCACCTTTGGGATTTGCGCGTAGTACGATATTTTCATATCCATCTTTGGTACTAAACCTACCAGGATATTTTAACACATATTCAAATGATTGTGAACGTTTACCAGAACTTTCACCGGTTTTTCCCGGCGACGCTTCCAAACTCTGCTCATCAAGGGACTTCATCACTTCATCAGCAGAAATGTTATAAGCTTGCATACGATCTGGCTTTAACCAAATACGCATGGCATATTCACGGTTACCTAAAATATCAGCAAAACCAACCCCATCTACCCTTTTCAATTCCGAAAGTAAATTGATGTCGGCAAAGTTGTACAGGAAGTTTTCATTCATCTTAGGATCCTTGCTATACAAATTAATGTACATCAACATGTTGGATTCCTCACGACTAATCTTAACTCCTTCTCTAACCACCAGAGGTGGCAGCTTATTGGTTACGGCAGCTACTCGATTTTGTACGTTGAGTGAAGCCTGATTCGGATCCGTTCCAAGGTTAAATACTACTTGAATGGTTGCCTCGCCATCATTACCTGCATCAGAAGCGATGTATTTCATTCCCGGTACGCCATTAAGTGCGCGCTCAAGCGGAATTACAACCGACTTAATCAGCAACTCATTGTTTGCGCCCGGATATTCTGCGGTAATGTTTACTTTAGGCGGAGAAATTGAAGGAAACTGGGTTACAGGAAGGTAAGTGATGGCCAATCCACCCAGAAACAAAATTATAAGCGATATCACTATAGAAAGGACGGGCCTTTGTATAAATTTGCCAAACATAAAAAATATATAGGAGGTTGGTTATTCTGTTTTCAATCTTAATTGTTTGATTACATCCTGCGGCTGCTGGAACTTATAGGTAATCTTGTCATCGTCCTTTACTTTCTGTACGCCCTCAAGCAAAATTTTATCGCCAGTAGCGATACCATCGGAAAGTACGTACAAATCTGACAGCGCAGTTGCTATGGTTACAGGACGAGCATGAACAACACTGTTTTTATCCACTACAAAGACGTAACTTTTATCCTGAATGTCATAAGTTGCTTTTTGTGGAATGATCAAAGCATTTTTTAAGGGTACAACCATCTGGATTTTACCAGTCTGCCCATTTCTAAGCAAGTTATCTCCATTGTCAAATCTAGCTCTAAAAGCAATATTTCCGGTCTCGTTATTAAATTCACTTTCAATAACTTCCACCTTACCTTTTGCTTTAAGCAATTCGTTATTTGCCAGCAATAAACCGGCCTGTTGCTGCTTACTGGCTTTTACCGATGTTTGATAATCCAGATACTCAGGCTCAGAAACATTAAAGTAAGCAAAAACCTGGGCGTTATCCGACAAGCTACTAAGCAATGCACCTTCATCCACCAGACTGCCGACTTTTAGTGGAATACGATCAATCACACCACTAAAGGGAGCCCTGATTTCAGTAAATGAAAGATGAAGTTTAGCTAAAGCAGTCTCTGCGTTGGCCTGTTGCAACTTTGCCTTAGCCATTGCGAGTTCATTTTTAGAAACTACATTTTTATCCGTTAGTAATTTTGTATTCTGAAGCTCTATTTCTGCTGCTTTCGTTTCTGCTTGAGCTTTTAATAATTCAGCCTCAAACATCTTTGGCATAATCCTGAATAAAAGTTGACCCGCCTGCACATGCTGGCCTTCATCAACATAAATATTCTGCAAATAACCTTTCTCCTGAGCCCTGAGCTCAATATTTCTAACCGATTTGATCTGTGAAACGTACTCTTTAGTCACAGAGGTATCCATTCTGATTGGACTGGTAACAGCATAAGTGACCTCTTCCTGTTTCTCTTCTTTTTTTTGTGTACAAGCTGCTGCGCAAAACAAAACGCACCAGCTAAAGCATACAACATTCCTGTTCATGTTTTCGATGTATTTAACTAGATTCTATCCTTTAATGAACTTACATGGTCCATTAATTCAATTTTGAAAGCGAAATAAGGAGAGAATTATGAAGTTATGATGAAGATTTGGGTGTACTCCAAATACCCAGTAAACGACGAATAACTACGATTTCAGCAATATGGTAGGCAGCATGATCTGCAATTTGAAGCGACTCCCTGAGGAGACTTTGTCCATCACCCTGAGGAATAGGTGCATATAGATCTTTGGTCTGAATCAGTTCAATGAATGCCTTTAAATCATCATCAACCTGTTTCAAGGTTTTATCCCACATATTTTTATCTTCCGGAGCAGTTTCTTCTGGCCAATATTGATCAGGCCATTTGGGTGATTTATGACTTGCGTCTATGCTAAACTCCAGCATATCCCATTGGGCTATTCGGATGTGTTCAACAAGCTGCCAGATACTATATGGCAAGCCATGTGGTCTTTCACCAAGCAGGTCAAAAGGAATATCTGCCGTGGCTTCTTTTAATCCCACATGAGCAGTCCCTCCGGTTAATAGTTTTTCAAGTTCTACGATTAAGGTTTTCATTTTATCCCTCCATTTTGTTTAATGGTAAGTACAACAAGAGAAGGACATAATAGTTATTAAAAAAGTGCAATCAGAAGATCTAGTTAAAATCCAGCTGCCGCTGGGCGCTTATCTTTTACATTGATAATCGTTCTACTAATCACAGGCTGCAATGCAATCAGTACCATAGTAACCAGACAAAGCAACGCAATCAACTCATAGTAGTTGACACAAAATTGCAGGAAAGCCTGTTTTTGTACCGATTTACTCAAAAGACCAGTCGCTACTTTTGCAGCTTCATCCTTCAACATGCCCCTACCGGCTAATGCTGACTGGTGCATCCTCAAACGTTCTGGTAGTTCAGTGTCCAGTAAAGACAAGCTTCTGCCCATAATATTGGTATGCACACCTCTAAAATACAGCTGAAAGAAATTGACCAGGGCAATACTCAGACAGAAGGCCGAAAAGCGGACAAAAACGCCAACAGAAGCTGCAGATTGTCCCATAGATAAGGGAACCGAGGAAACAATAAACATAACAATTGGAGACATCACCATTCCTGCACCTAATCCTTGCAGAAATAGCGGAGCGATGAATGTTTCCGCATCTGCTTCTGAGGTAAAAAGAAAACACATCATCAGGAAAAACACCATCAATAAAGCAAATCCGGAAATCCACAATACTCGCAGTAACTTTTGCTTTATCAAAAAGCGAATCGCGACAAAAGAACCTACTATAATGCCTACAATATTGTAAATCATCAGCTCATTGGCATGCAATGTATCCATCCCCAATACCGTAATAAAATAGGTAGTGGTTAAACCAAATGCACCACGAATCAAGTATAGGATCACTAAAAAAACAATGCCAATACTGAAATTACGGTATTTAAAAACCTCAAGATTTACCGTTGGGCGCTTCATAGAACGTTGCCTTAGTATGGAAGCAATAAATAAAAGCAGGATACCTAAAATGCTGTAAACGATGATAGGCTCCTCCAGCCAATCCATTTGCTGACCATACACCAACACATAAGCAATCAGCAATAACATGAGCACAAAAAGAAAGAAGCTAGCCCAGTCCAGTTGATACAGCGGTTTATTCTTAAGGACCCTAACCCTATTTAAAATCAGAAATAACAGAGCCGCACTTGGCAAGAAACAAAAAATAATAGCCTTATACAGTGTATTATATTCAAAATTCTCTACCAATGGGGCTGCAAAAAGTGCAGTTAAAGGCGATACACATAAAATCATTCCATAAAATATGGTGTAGCCTATCTCTCGGGAATGTTCAGATTTCAGTCTCCCGAACAGTAGATTCAGACAAATACTACTGATCCCACAATTAACGAGTCCCTGCAGAAACCTAAAGGTAAACACTAACCAAATTTCTCGTGTATGGTAGCAAGCATAGGCAATCAATATTTCTAGTAAAATACAAATCAGCAAGTAATCCTTGGTCACAATCCGCTCAAAGAAACGCCTTTCTACCCCCGCAAAACTAGCAATTGCCGCATAAAATATCAGTAAGGAAAACTGAACATCAGCAGGTGCCATGCCATAATAGCCAGCCGCAGCACTGCCATCGGCGGTAGACAAAGCAAACAGCAACACCGAGGCCAGTAAGAGGAACAGTATACTAAATCGGATCAGCCATTCCGGAGTCCATGTTTTAAATATGGGCTTTGAATTATTCATGAGTCTTGTTCTTTTTAATGCGCACTGTAGCGCTCATTCCAGCTCTAAGGTTTTCTAGCTCTTCTGCAGGTCCCTCTAAATGAATCCGAACAGGAATTCGCTGGGCAATCTTCACAAAGTTACCTGTTGCATTATCAGGAGGTAAAAGAGAAAACCTTGACCCTGTAGCTCCAGAGAAGGATTCAACCTTTCCCGAAAACGCTTTCTCCGGAAAAGCATCTACCTCCACCTCAACAGATTCCCCAACCTGCATTTTTCCTATCTGCGTTTCTTTGAAATTAGCAGTCACCCATTTTCCCGCATCACGATCTACAATATAGGCGATCGTTTGTCCATTTTGAACCAATTGTCCCGGCTGGATTGTCCTTCTCCCCATCTTTCCATTATATGGGGCAACAATCACCGTATAAGAAGTGTTCAAATTGTTTCTTTTCAAAACAGCCTCCCTCCTCTGAATCTCAGATTTCAAAACTCCAGACTGCGCTTTAACATCATTCGTTTTAGACAGTGCAGCAGCATGATCTTCCTGGGCGGCTTTATATTCTGCCTGCGCCACTTCCAGCATACTTTGCATGGTTTCCAATTGCTGGCGTGTGGCCGACTCTGCATCAAACAATTTTTTATAACGATCATAATCCGCCTGCTGTTTCCATAATTTTGCTTTAGCAGCTGCAATCTTCGCTTTACTGGCCTCGGCAGCAGTCTCCGATGTTTGGATTGTACTTTCCATTACTGCTATCTGTGCTTTTGCATTACTGAGTGAAGCCGATGCTTCATCCTGCTGAGTAAGGTAATCACTGTCGTCTATCACGACTAACGTGTCTCCCTTCTTTACCTCCTGATTTTCTACATAACGGACCGACTTTATGTAGCCGTTCACCCTGGCTGTTACCGGGTTAATATACTCGTCGATCTGCGCATCATTGGTATCTTCATATCTTAAATAACTGAACACCGTCCTGATGCCCCATACCAATAATATCACGAATACAACCGCAGCTATGATGGTCGTGACGCGTGTAATGATCTGATCCGTTTTACTTTGTTTTTGAGTGCTCATTTTATAGATTTCCGACTGCTTTTTGTAATTGATAATATTGGATTCTGGCATTAACTTTCGCCGTGGTCAGTTCAAACTTTGACTGTAACAACTGTGTTTCTACATCTAGCAGATCTGTTAATAGGGCCAGCTGATTGAAATAAGTATTTTGTACAATCCTGTAGCTTTCTGCAGCTTGTTGAATATTTTCGGTAGCTACATCGATACGTTTCAAAGATTCCGTATAGCGAATGTAAGCTTCCTGAACCTCCTGACGGATATTCTCTTTCACATCCTCATCTTCCACCTCTTGACGGTGCAGCTGAATTTCAGCAACCTTCACTTTATTTTTATTTTGGTAAAATGAAGAGATCGGAATCTTTAACTTTAATCCAACCATCCCATTGCTATATAGAGAAAGTGCATATGGATAAAACTGGATCTGCGGATAGGTATAAGCGTACTCACCGAACAATCCCAGAGAAGGCAAAATATTCGACTTCACCTGCTTCAGTTTCAACTCGCCTAACTCCTGTTCTTTCTTAAAAATCTCTAGCTTAAAGGACTTCGATGCGGCCTCATTCATATAATCTGCTATCCCCTTCAAAAATATAGGGTCTGCTGCAGATTCAGGGACAATTGGATTCAGCATGGCATTATCTGGCCTACCGATTAAAAGGTTTAGCTTTTGAGCAGCGATCTTGATGCTATTTTCAATCTCCGTAAGCAGCATCCTTTGTTTAGACAACCTAAGTTCTGCCCTAAGGACATCACTTTTTAAGACCGTCCCATTTTTATAAAGAGCATTGATCTCGCTCAATTGTTTTTCGCGGTCTTTAATGTCCTGCTCCAGTAATTCTTTGTAAGATTTATTTCGGTATACGTCATAAAAATATACGGCAGCTGTAAAGTGGATTTCTTGTCTGCTCAATTGCTTTTTCGCCAAGGCAATCTCCCGCTCCGTTTTCGATGCAGCAATCTCTCTGTTGGTTTTTCCACCGTTATATAGATTCATGTAGGCATCTGCCGATACTTTGTAGTATTTAGGCTCTACCGGAAACTGGCTAGGCGTATGAAAAAGGCCATTCTCATATATGGGCATAGGAAATATATGTGCCAATACACCATCCATAGCCACATCAGGCAAGCGCTCTGAGCGTGCAACTTTAATATTCCCTTCAGCAGCCTGTACCCCCAGCTGCGTCATTTGAATCTTTCTACTATTACTATCTGTTAATTGCCATACCTGGGTAATGGTTAATGGACTTTCAGGGGTAATTCCTGTTTGTGCATGAGCTAAAAGAGAAGGTAAAAGAAAGAACATACCTATCCAAAATGCTCTTTTATGCGAGCTAAAATTCATTTTCATAATTATTACTGCAAATTTCGGATAAGAATCACTTCTTTATTTTATCTAAACTGACATATTTTTGTTCAAAACGGCCATATGGAAAAAGCTACTGATGAAACTATTTTGTTTGAACTTGACGAAAAACCGGAAACAACTTTTGTATGGCACAGTAAGTTTGAAGACAAGTTTAGGCACCATAAGCATTGCTTACGGATATCATTAAGTGTTTCACGAAGTGTTGCGTTATTCTTTTCTAAACTTATTTTTTGTGCTATAGAGGCGGCGCTGACGTGCAAAAATGCGATAAGACAAATAAAAAAGGACAGTTTCATAATTCGCCATAATTTAGGGTGGACACAAGAGGACATCCCGTATCTGAGTACAGTTAAAATTTTATACATTTGGAAATTAGGTTAATAAAAAATTGGTTGTGTAAAATGTGACCGTTAAGATTTTCCTGATAGCAGTTCTCAAGCTGTGCAATTTCCAGGAGCGGCTTCAACGCTCCTGGATATTTTGTTTATCAGGTGATATTTGATCTGGTATAGATTAGTTCATCAAAATCACCCTCCTTCCATCAATTTTGTAACGCAATGAACTGGTAATAGCGATGTTCTCCAGCAATTCGGTAATATCTTTATACCTTGACATTGTACCCCATAATTTTTTATTTGAGACATTCCCCTGATATTCGACGTCAACGTCATACCATCTGGATGCTTTTTTCATCACATCCTTAAGGTTCACATCATTTAAAACAAACAAGCCGTTTTTCCATGCCATTACCTCTTCTACATCAGCCTGTTTAATTGTTAAATTTCTTTTAAGATCATTAACCGCAACTTGGCCCGGTTTCAATTTGACCTGTTTATTTTGAGCCATAAGCTTAACCGATCCCTCTAAAAGTGTGGTCTTAATTTCATGATCTTCAGGGTAAGCCTCTACGTTAAAATGAGTACCCAGCACTTCAATTTGTTGTTTTCCGATCACATCTACTTTAAATGGTTTCTCCGGATTTTTAGCGATCTCAAAATATGCTTCCCCTGTTAACTGAACCCGTCGGTCCTTTCCTGAAAAGTTTGATGGATAGGTTATGCTGGATATCGCATTTAACCATACATGAGATCCGTCAGGCAGCACAACTTGAAATTGGCCACCTTTAGGCGTGCTAACCGTGTTATAGACAACGGCCATACCAGAAGTACCAGAACTATGCGCTGCTGAGGGTTGA
This sequence comes from Pedobacter hiemivivus, assembly GCF_005144565.1. Lineage (NCBI taxonomy): Bacteria > Pseudomonadati > Bacteroidota > Sphingobacteriia > Sphingobacteriales > Sphingobacteriaceae > Pedobacter > Pedobacter hiemivivus. The sequence continues at coordinate 739,585 of NZ_SWDX01000002.1, read as the reverse complement.
TAAATAATTTTACCATCGGCTGTTTTTGTAATCTGGGTATTGCCTTGCTTTACTAATTCACCATTACTTACATCGGTTAAAATAATTTGCTTACCGCCGGATAGTGTAAGGATTGCCTTATTACTACCTGCAACAATTTTGTCAGCAATCTGTGTCTGTTGTTTTGTGCGATCAGGTGATGTATTAAAATAGAGGTAAATACCTGCACCTACCGTCATCAATGTAATGGCAGCAGCAAGTGGTAGTTTATACCACTGCAATTTTTTAGGTCGCTGATGTTTTATACTTTTTTGGAGCTTTCTATATATACTGCTTGTTATTTGGTGTTCGTCGCCCAAACGGTCTTCATCCCAGTATATGTTATCTAAAGAAAAATCGTCCTGATATTCATCAAGCTTCTTTTTATCCTCATCAGTGCATTTGCCCTGTATGCACTTTTCATACAACAGGATATATTCTTCCCTCGTCATAATTTATAATTGGTTATATGTATAGTACCTATTAATACGTACCACACACATACTTTTAAAAATATTTTCTATTTATATTTCATCCTAAAAAATGTAATTTCGTTTTATGCCAAATAGAATTACACAGATTCCCTCCGATGCTGATCTTTGGGAATCCATCAAATTAGATGATGAACGTGCTTTTTCTACTTTATTTCATCGCTACTCTTCTCGGATTTACAGTAATTCTTATGCTTACGTGAGGGATAGAGAAGTGTGTGAACAAATTGTGCATGATATTTTTTTAACGCTCTGGAGCAACCGAAAGACTTTAAAAATTGACTCCTTCAAAAATTACCTTACTTCCGCAGGCCGCTATAGGGTTTACAAAAGCATCCATGCCAGCAAAATTATTCCTATCGACTACAAAGAAGATCTGGAAGTTTTTTCGAATAGTTCGGTTGAAAATAACGGTTTTGACCGAATCGCGTATAATGACCTGGAAGCGGAATTGGAATCTTACCTTAAAAACCTACCAAAAAGATGTCAGGAGATTTTCCTCATGAGCAGGCGCCAATTGATGAGCAACGATGAGATTGCGGACAAACTTGGTATCTCGAAGCGGTCGGTTGAAAACCAGATTACCCATGCCCTTAAACATTTGCGTATATCATTAAAGGATGTTACGGTAATGTTGATTATAGCTGGTGGCATCAGCGATTTTGTAAATTGAAATTTAGCGCATAAAAAAAGGGAGCTACGCTCCCCCTTTAAAAGCGCCTGTTATGACTATTGAGTAACTTCCTTTACTTTATTATAAAGTGTTTCAGCTCTTAAGTTGGTTGCTATTACTTTACCCTGACTGTTAACCAATACATTCTGTGGAATGGCACGTACGTTGTAAAGTGCGGCGGCAGGTTCTTTCCAGCCTTTTAAGCTTGAAACATGGTACCAAGGCATTCCGTCGGCTTCAATAGCAGCCTTCCATTTGGTAGAATCCTCATCCAGGGAGACACTTAATACAGTAAATCCTTTTCCTTTGAATTCGTTGAAGGTTTTTACCACGTAAGGATTTTCCTTTCTGCAGGGGCCGCACCAGCTCGCCCAGAAATCAACCAATGTGTATTTATTTTTACTGATTACTTCTTTTAAGCTAAGTTGAGTACCTTCCGGAGTAGTTGAAACAAAATCAATAAAATTCTCTCCCACCAACTTGCCCTTTACGGAAAGAAGTCTCTCCTCAAGTTCTTTTCCCAGCTTTGTAGCCTTTATTTCAGGGCTCAATTTAGAAAAAGTAGGATATGTCGTTTCATAATTAGCCAATCTTCCTTGTGCAGTCTGGTCTAAATAATAAAGGGAAACATAAGATGAAGGATATTCATTTACAAAGGAATGAATAGTTTCTTTTCTGAAACGGGTATATTCATCCAATCCAGCTAGAAATTTAGTCACAGCAGCCTTCTTCTCCGGACCTTCAGGCAGATTCCTAAATTGGTTGATTAAACCATTAAGTTTGTCCTCAGCGGGTCTTAGTTTCTTTGCCAATAGCTCATGTGCTTCGGCCAGCTTTGTACCTTTTATATTGGCATAATGAATGGAATCCTTAGCAGATAGTTGAATTGTTCCTGTAGATAGCAACAAATCTATTTTATCGCCAGTCTGTTCATTACCAAAACCAAGTTTACCCACTGTAGCTGAACTGATATTGCCTGTAAACTTAAATGCACCATTTTGCACCAATACACTGTCGGCTTTTTTGATTTGCGCATCTTCGTATGCTAACTTTATAAATCTACCATCGTGTTTGCGATTTACCTTACCGTTGATGGTAAAATTTTCGGACTGTGAAAAACCTGCTAAAGGAATAATTGACAAGCCCAGTATTATTACATGTTTTAATTTCATCTGTTTCATTTATAATTAGATTTTATTTAGTTGACAGCGCGCCAATTGATATTTTTAACTTTAACGAGGTTTGACCATTCCGCTTTTTTCACTGGCGTCAAAGTGACCACATTTGGATCCATTCCAACTATAAAGCGACGTAAGGTGCCTTTAGTATTGCCATTGTAGGTAGCCAGGTATAAACTGTTTGTTGTAGGGTCTATTTGCGTATCAAACTTGAGCATGGTAATTTGATCAGTTCCAATCTCAGGGAACTCATAGATTTTTTCAAAATCCCGCGTATAATCGTACGCATATAGCTTGCTTCCTTTCGAATAAAATATTACGGAGCGGGTAGACGAAAATGCATAGAAATCAGCTTTATCAAAATCAACGGCAATCGGCTTAATGGTATAAAGGGCACGCCTGGCCGGCGTAACCGTGTTTACGTAAAATTTATACACATAATAAGCATTACTGGCATCTTTCATGATGGCAAAAGAGTTTCCGTTAGTAGATCCATCGCTATTATTCCGGGTATTTTCTGCATATACCAGGTGTCGGCCAATGCTTGCATTATTCCAGGGAAATTCAGGTGTAACACCGCCAACAGGGGCATCCGATAATACAGAAGACGTTGATGTCCCATAAAAGGCAGTATGGTATAGGAAACGTTGATTTTGGGTGTCATACCACATCAAAGCGTTCATATTATTTAATGAATAAAGCAGGTAAGGTGCAGCAGGAAGCCTAACTTGTGGTGCATCTGTCGTTTTATTGATCGGATTGTTGTAAAAATCACCACCGGTTAATATTAAATAATTGACAAAGACATCTCCACCCTTCGTAATCGTTACTCTATAATTCCCGCTACTTGTTCCGCCGGCGGCGGCATTAATTTGTGGGCCCACTGCGACAGGATACATTGTTTCTGGATTAATGGCCTCCGAAGTATAAGCAAGTCTTTTGAAGTTATTGTCGGTCGTTGCCTTTAAGCTGGTCCGATTCAGGTAATAAGATCCCGTACCGGTAAGTACCCACAACTTGGCATAGGCGTTACTACTACCTATTCCGGTATGCATAAAACTAAGTGGCTCCCGAAGACGGGGAAGCCCACTTTCCGAGAGCAGATGCGTAAAATGTAGCGTATCAATTCCCATCGAAAGCATCTCGGCTTCGGCGTATCCTTGTTCATCCTCGCCTATAATCAATATACCCTTGCTATAAGGCGTTCCCACTATAAGTTTGGAACTGGCCCGTGACACAATACCCGTTTTTTTATCGAGCACCCGGTAATAAAGCGTATGTTCAATCGGCTCCAGGAATACAGGAAAAACCAGGTTCCTACTAGTGCTAATACTGTCATTAAGCTTATTGGAATTTTGCAAAATCCACAGGTACGCATATCTCGATGTATCTCCCTCGTCCATAGTCCCTTTTAAGATGGGACTAATGCGCAGCGTGTCAATAATTGTACGTATTGAATACTCTGTTTTAAGGCCAGATATAGACAATTCATTGATATCTTTGTACTCATAGTTCCCCAGATCTTTGCTACAAGAGCTGATTATGATAAGGGATAAGCATACTAAGGTATAGTTATATATTTTCATGTTCTCTTTAATAAAATTGATTTACTTAACATAGGGTACACCTAAAGTAGAGGTCCAGGGTACACCGCTCATCCACATCAACCTACCATCCTCTTCCAGCAATGGTTGTCCTTCCTCTTTAAGTCTGATCAGAACAGCCACTGCATCTGCTCTAATGAGCTCCCAGCGGACTTGCGGCATGGTTTCAGCGCTAGCGAACTCAGCATACGTTACCCCAAGATATTTGATCAGGAATTCCATCTTCCGCTGGGTAAAAGCTCCCCAGGAACCCGTTTCTTGATTGGCGGCGGTTAATGAACCTACCCAAACTGCAGGTTTTACCATAATGTCTCCCAATCGTAAGGTGTGCAGACTAGCGTCAAACTCCTTAACAATGCGGCCTTGTTGTAAGCTAGGGATTGCATCCCATTCCGGAAAGGACAAGGAAAAATCCTTGGTAGGAACCAGGCGTAAGCCCAGTGTTTTCCCTGAAACTTTTAAATCCGCCGTGCGTTTTAGCCTTACCACTACATTAATGCTAACCGCATTGGCAGGGATAGACCATTCTTCCTTGATTGGATCATAATGCACATTGGGAACTGCCGTAGTAGAGTCAGGATTAACCTCGACACGGAAGGTTCTATCGTAATTTTTCACCGGTCCAGTGATCATGACTTTGACAGGAAAGTCGACTACATCTTTATTAATTCGAACAAACTCAACCTCACTGTCGGGTTGATAAGGCCAATTCCTGGCATCAAAAGAGGCACTTCCAGATTGCACAGCAAAGTACACTCCTTCAGAACCTTGATATTCCATTATATCCTTTTGGCAGCTCCATAGACAAGCTAATAGCGGTAGGAAAGCGATCAGTATTTTTCTTTTCATGGTCTTCATCTTAATTAATTCAATTTCTTTGTGAAATTTCGCTGTCTGGCAGTGGAACGACATAATTGTTCAATACCATAGGTTTAGTCCCGCCATTTACCACCGCATGATTTAAGATGGCCGTCGCGCCATTTCTTTTGTAATAAAAGAATTGCTGCCCCTCTCCAATAAATTCTCTGATAAATTCGTTGGTAATCTCTGTTTTTAATTCAGTAGTGCTGGTTGGATTCGCATTAGGCGTATTACGGTTTCTCTTTACCTCGTTTAAATAACCGATTCCGGTATTCAGGTTCGGGCTACATTCGGCAGCAATAAGCACAACTTCCGTAAGGCGGATCAGCGGAATCATATAACGCCCCGGGCCGCTTACCGGTGTGGCGCCAGAAGTCGCTACCACATCCTGATACTTTAAATTCGTTAAACCACTTACCGTCCCGGAGGATACAATCTGCCAGCATCGGCGACGATAATCATTTTCATTGGGAAAAATACTGATTACGCGGTTCATAACACCATTACCCGAGTCAAATGCTAATTTGGTATTCGCATTCAAATTCACATCAAAAACACGCTCGTACATATTTTTACGATTGATGTCATACAGGGAAAACATCACCTCGGTAGAGAAAACCCGATCCGGTAAAGTTGCACTAGTTGCATTTGCAGCAGTAACATAAGGAAATCTAACCTTTCCTGGGGTTTGCACCTCTTGCAACAATTCTACAGCTGTAGCATAGGCATCAGTTGTTTTTGACTGCCATAAATAGGCACGCGCAAGAAGGGCTTTGGCAGCATAGTAGTTTAGTCGGTACTGACGATAATAGAAGTCGTTACTACCCGAATTATTATTGCCGTTCCGAACACCTTCTGTACGAATTGGATCAGTGGTTGCCATCAATGACAAGGCCATTTTCAGATCATCTGTAACTAGCTGCATAAATTGTTCAGAACTTAACAATGGGCTTACACCGAAACCAGTTTTATTTACATAAGGAAGAACAGGCTTAGTTTTGTTTGCTTCTGTATAGATCGGGCCGAACAAGCGTAGCATATCCAAATGTAACATGGCACGTAAAGCAAGTGTTTCTCCTTTGATTATCCCATAATAAGGTTCTGGTAAAGCCTCGCTTGGTGCATCTCCGCATTTTTCAAGGATCACGTTACAGTTGGCAATCAGCTGGTAGGCCTTACTCCAGGCGGCATCAAAGGTAGATTTAGGTTTATCACCGGTATATACAAAAGTTACGAATTGATAATAACTATGCGTACTGATATTCATGAAGTAGTAGCCGGCCATTACATCCAATGCTCCTGCCGTCATTTCCTGGCCATAAGATACCTTGTTAGTCATTTCTACATAAACGCCATTGAGCGCTTTCAGATAACCTTCTTTATTTACAAATTGCTGGTCTTCAGACAGCCGGTCGCTAGGTTTTACATCAATCCATTTACTGCAGGAGATCGAAAACAGGCTTAAAAAGACGCAAAAAAGTAGTTTGTATAATGTTTTCATGCTTGTTATAATTAATATTTATTAAAACCGAACCGATGCTGAAAAAGAAACCGATTGCGCAAAAGGGTAATCAAGCCCCCGCTCATTTTTAATCGTCGAGATATAGAAAATATCATTCATATAAGCCCGGAAAGTAATGGAAGATGCGCGTATTGCTTTTAACCAGGATGCAGTTGAATTCTCATAACCCAACGAAAAAGCTTCCCCAACCAAGTTATTGTTATCTGCCACAAACCTTGAGGAGATCGGCGTTGCCTCCGTTGTTGAAATTGCTTTAAAACGGGCGTTATCACCCGGTTGCTTCCAACGCTCGGTCAATGCGCGACGGTCCTGATTAAACGGAACTTGTTGTGTGGTGATATTTTCTACTTTATCAAAAAGGGTTTTCAAAAACGTCTGTCCACCTAAGCGATACCTCAGGTTCAGGGAGAGCAGGAAACCTTTGTAAGAAAAATTCGTACCGATTACACCTTCCAGTTTTGGATCACTGTTTCCTACGACCACCTCGTCCTGGAAATTATAAACAAAGGTTTGCTCATTGTTTTTATTCAGGAATATCTCTCGTCCTGTTGCGGGATCAATACCCACCGAGCGCACCGCCCAAAGGTCAGAAGGACTTCCACCATCATAATACCGAATCAGGCTATTAGTTAATTTATTATTAGAATTGAAATTGCTCAGCTGGTTACCCATGTTGCCATATCTTGCTTTCAATTGTCGCATGTTAAGGTTTACACGCCAGTTGAGTTGATTACGTCTGATCAGCGTATAATCCGTTGTGATCGTAAAACCACGGGTCACTTGTTCACCAATGTTTTGTGCCACCCTACTTACTCCTGTAGAGGAAGGCGGTGTATAAAGCACTAATAAAGGATTGGTAGTTTTAACAAAATAGTCTGCAGTAAAACGCAAGCGGTTGTCTAGCGTGGTCAAATCCATACCGATGTTACGATCAAGCGTAGTTTGCCATTTAAGGTTTGTGTTTCCCATATTATCGATGATGGTACTGGCACCAAATGGGTTCCGGTTTTCATTGTTATACCGGTAAATACGCATCGAAATATAATCACTGAAATTCTGGTTACCAGGATTTCCCATTGATGCCCGTAAACGGAAGTTGTTGATCCATGTCAAATCTTTAATAAATGATTCGTTGTGAATATTCCATGCCAATCCGACTGACCAGATGTTAGAAAAATGCCTGTCAGAACCAAAAACGGATGACCCGTCAGATCGAAGTGTCGCATCAATCAGGTACCGCTGATCATAGGCGTATCCTGTATTTACAAAGAAACTTGCACCGCGACGTTTCGATTCCTGGTAGTCGGCACGTTTTCCTTCAGGATACCCCAGTGAGAAATTAGGGTTTGAAAATTCGTCGTCCACAAAACCACGATTCTGATAAGCACTTTGCTGAGTGGTATTCTGTTCCATCCGGATACCAGCAACAGCATTTAACGAATGTTTTTTTGCCAGTAATTTTCCATAAGTCAAACTAAAGTCGCCATCGTAATTTAAGTTTTTACCGTTTGATTCATTGTAGGTCCCCTTTTCCAAAACATCTGTGTTCAGGAATTCGGTATTGAAAGGTGACCGGAATATTTGAGTCTGTGTAATCGTACTACGAATCCCGAAACGGCCACGGGCGCGCAGCGATTCCGTTACTCGCCATTCCATTTCCAGATTATTTGTAAATCCCTGAGATTCCTGCTCATTGATGTTCAGGTTATTCACATTGTAAAAAGGGCTGTATGTAGGATTGAGGCCGTTACCCTGTGCACTAAAATCTTCCAGTACCATTTTTACACTGCCATCTGCATTGTATTTCCTATAAAATGGATTGGCACGTGAAAAATCAGAGAAAGGAGAAGTCTCCTTGTTGGCAAGGACATTGTCGATACTCAAGGAGTTGTTTACGGAAAAATTACCTTTTCTGTATAACAAGCGCAGATTCCCATTAGTAGCCTTCCTGTCAGAACCCTTCATTACCCCTTGGGTAATTCCATAGTTAACCGAAGCACTGTAACGCAGGTTGGCATCTCCACCCTCAGCAAACATGGTATGTCGCTGAGTGAGGGCTGTGCGTAATGGTTCACTTGCCCAATACGTATTCACACCGCGTCTAACTTCCGCGAGGCGGTTGTAGTAGTTGGTTTGGGAATTGGCGTTGCCCGGAATTAAAAAATTTCCGTTTGCATCCAGCCTTCCATAGAATTCAGACAGATATTCAAATTGCAATTTTTCTTCTGCATTCATCAGATTGTAGTCTGAGAGGTCTGCAAAAGCTACCGTAGCATTAAGACTGTAATTGATGCGCAATGAACCAGCTGTAGGCCTTTTGGTTTCTACAACGACTACCCCATTTGCTGCTTTAGAACCGTAAATGGCAGTAGCAGCAGCATCTTTTAATAGTGTGATACTTTCCACACGATCCATGCTCAGATCGCTGATAATAGCTAAGGTACTCTCAAAACCGTCTAATATAAATAAAGGTTGATTTGGGTTTGTCCCAAATTCATCCGTTAACCCAATCACACTGCTTTTCCCCCGTATTTCGATATCAGGTAAGCGGTTAGGGTCAGATCCGAACTGGTTATTGTCGATGATCGCAAAAGACGGATCCAGTGTTTTTAAACTTTGCAAGATACCCTGGTTGCCCACAATCTGTAATTCCTTCGAAGAAAACCTGGAGGATGATCCAGTAAAACTGTTGCGATCCCTTTGAAAAATTCCGGTAACGACAACCTCGTCCATAGAATCATCTTTCGGCTCCAGGTCTACATCCAGCTTTTCTTGCTTCTGATAAGCAATTTCCTGGGTTTTCATCCCAATATAAGTAAACACTAATGTTTGTTTCTTATCTGAGGGAGGAACAGCGATGCGGTACTCCCCCTTCGCATTGGTAGCTGTACTGACAGGACTGCCTTTAAGCCTGATGGTCACCTTTTCCAACGGTTGCTTGGTCTCTGCATGACGAACCACACCTATAAGCATACTTTGCTGAATAGAAACAGCGCTGGTCCCAGTATTCGACGTCGCATGCGGACTGGAAAATGATATGGTCTTGTCTTCGATCTCATATTCCAGCGGCTGACCTTGGGTTACCTTTTCTAAAAATTGCTGCAAAGGCATATTCTTTACATCAATTGTGATAGGCTTGGTAGATTCAAGCAGCTTTTTAGTTCCAAAGACGGTATACCCACTTTGTTTTCTAATGGCGTCGATTACAGAGGAGAAGGGAATGTTTTTCCCTTTGAGTGTAATCTGTTGTGAATAGCTGGCGGCACTTACTGTCGTAAATCCAGCTATAAGTAATAACATGATGATTTTCATCACTCGCGATAAGTAATATTTATTCATTAAATTTGCGTTGGTTTGGGTGGTGCAGTATCTGCTTATTCGTTTTAGGTCGATTGCACTAATCATTCTTTAAAGGGAAGGATGGCGGTCCTTTCCTTTTTTTGATTTTAGGAGCTTTAGTGGTTAGTTTAGTTAGGTTTTCATCATTCGGTTTTTGGTTTAGGTTTTACATTCTACTTTTTTCCTTTAATAATTAATTTTCGACGACTAACGTCGAGTTTATAGTCAATTTCGGCAACGTCCAATAAACGCAATACAAGGCTGATGTTTTGGTTGCGAAAAGCATCCCCCATGAGTTCTTCTTTTGGTATCCCGTTTTCATAAATAATGTCCAGATCATACCAACGTCCAATTTCATTCATGGTCTCTTCAAATGTTTTACTGTCAAAGCCAAATTTGCCATCGCGCCAGGCGATATAATCGTTAACATTAACCTGTTTCACCTTTATCTTTCCTGCAGAAACGATAGCCTGTTGATTGGGTGATAGCGTAATGCGGTCTTGCTTATCACTAACCGCTACTCTTCCTTCAACAAGCGTTGTTTTAATAGCTAACTGCTCCCGATACGCATTTATATTAAATTGGGTACCGAGCACTTCCACTTCCTGATGCTTGCTGATCACCTTAAATGGTATTTTCTCTCCGTTTTTTCGATAGGCTGTTTTCACCTGAAAGTAGGCTTCACCCTCAAGTTCTACAACGCGTTCATCCGAAGCGAAACGCGAGGGATATTTTATCGTAGAGGCGGCATTGAGCCAAATTTGCGTACCGTCCTCCAATGTGATTTTATAGGTACCTCCGCGTGGAGTTTGTAGGATTAATAAGCGTGGGTTATTGTAGGTTTGGTCCAAATCGACATTTTCAACTGGAACACCATTTGTATAGGTAATTTCCTTTCCTGCTACAATACCAGCTTGAACATTGCTCAACTCTACAGTCCTACCGTCGGCCAGGGTTAGCGTAGCCTTATTCCCTCCGGGGCCAATGGTTGTACTTACCAGTTCCGAAACTTTAACTGGTTCTTTATATTCGATTGCCGTCCATGTACCGAGCGCAACAACAAATATTGCCGCTGCCGCCGCTATCCATCGAATCATTGGATAACGCTTGATAGTTTTAGGCTGCTCATCAGCCACTTTAGCTAATAAGCCTGCTAATACCCTCGATCTAACCTCTTCCTGAGATTCATTGCGTTTTGTGGGAATAACTACTTGCTGATCGTCATGGCTGTTATACCAATCCGTTAAAACTTGCAATTCCTCTTTACTGATATTGCCAGTATTAAATTTAAAAACTAAATGTTCTATGTATTCGGTATTTATGGGCATTCTGTTTGCTTTTCTATATTTATAGACAGAATAATATTAGCTAGGGGTGAGTGCGATGAATTAATTATTTAATAATATTTATTTAATGTCGTTTTTAAGGCCTTATCGCTGCAAAAACATATGAATAGATATTAGTACCATCAACAATCCTATATTGCCTTGGATATCTTTGTTTGCCTTTTTAAGGTGTGATTTGATTGTGTTTTCTGAGAGGTTTAATTTTTCAGCAATCTCTTTATTGGAGAGGCCTTCCTGGCGGCTAAGCCTAAAGACAAGCTGACATTGAGGCGGGAGCGCATTTATTGAATTGTCGATCTGTTGCTTTAGCTCGCGTATCATAAACTCATGCTCGGGCGAAAACGAGTTGATATCCTCTGGAGGAGCATAACTTTCCAATTTTATGCGTTCCCTGTAACGTCGATCCAGCATATTAAACGACTGGTTACGTATCGCACGGGCTAAATAATTGGAAAGCATGATTTTTGCGAGTGAAAAATCATGGCGCAGCTTCCATAGTTTATGCAATACGTCTTGAACGCATTCTTCAGCTTCTTCCTGATTGCCTAAGCGATTAAAGGCAACTGCCAACATTTTATCCCAGTAACGATCATAAATCTCCACTAATACGCGTTCGTCACTATTTTGCATAAGCTGAACTAGCTCCTGATCTCCATATAGTTTATATTGCGTCATTAATAGATGTCCCCCGCTTGCAAATATATAATTTTCAGCGTTTTGTAGATGGTTTCTTTTTTTTGATTGAAATAAAAAAGCTGGTAATCATAAATAAATGTAATCCGTTATTTACTTTTTAATTAACCTAAATATAAAACGTACTGAACAATTAAGGCACAGGTTTTGAATAACTTAGGGTACAACTAATTAAAATCGTATGACAACACAAGAAGTTGCTGACAAATTGGTACAGCTATGCCGTGAAGGTAAAAATGATGAGGCCATTGAAGAGCTTTATGCAGAAAATGTGATCAGTAAAGAACCCAAAGGATCAGACATGGAACTGACCGAAGGTAAAGAAGCCGTTAAAAACAAAACCCTTAAGTGGGAAGAAAGCGTAGAAGAAATTCACAGCGCCTCCTGCTCAGACCCTATTGTTGCAGACAACCATTTTGCAATCGTTATGAATATTGATGCCACTTATAAAGCGCATGGAAGAATGGCAATGAGCGAGATCTGTCTTTATGAAGTAAAAGATGGAAAAATCGCCTCTGACGAGTTCTTTTACAGAATGGGCTAAAAAAATAAGGGTTCCGGTAACCAGCCAGAACCCTTTAATATCAACTAAACCTAAACTCATAAATACTAACCAAATATTTATATCACAAATATAAAGGCGCTTTATTAAACCCATGTTAAATCATCGTGAAGTGTTAAGGATAATCAAACCATAACATAGAGCTACCAGTAAGTTAAAACAGTATGATTTATTTTGCATCAAATTGCAAGACTATATTAACATGGAAAAAACACAATTAAAGGTCAGCACAGATCTGCAAAAATTCATTGAAAAATTCGAGCCAAGCAAATTTAAAATGATGACAAAAGGCATTGAGATTAGAGGCATCAACGACATGCACCGAAACATTACCCAAGCTAAAGATCTGATCGAAAGGTTAGATTTGAAGCTCTTTGTGTCACATAATGCAGAAATGCTGAGTTATGGCGCCTTTGAGGTAAATTTCATATAAAAATATAAATCCCGCTCTACTTTCGTAAAGCGGGATTTAACCCGAACGGCACTAAAATCGAACAAAATATTTGTCGGTTTCTGCTATTTAAATACTTCGGCTAATTTTTCTTCCAGTTTTTCTCCTCTTAAATCCATGGCCACAATTTTCCCGTCCGGATCGATCAGAAAATTTCTCGGAATGGAAGTAATTCCATACTGCATGGCTATCTTGTCGTTAAACGCCTGCAGGTTGGATACCTGACCCCATGCTACCCCATCCTGCTTAATGGCAGCTAACCATGCTTTCTTATTGCCATCCAGTGAAACACCAAGAATATCGAAATCTTTACTTTTATATTTCTGATAGGCCATAACCATCACCGGATTTTCTGCCCGGCAGGGGTGGCACCAGCTAGCCCAAAAATCAACAAGTATGTATTTCCCTTTAAAAGACGATAAAGATACCGGCTTCCCGTTTACATCATTTGCAGTAAAATCCATTGCTTTTTTCCCAATTGCTACAGTCTGATAGGAACTGAGGATTTTATGGACATCCTTTACCTGTTCATATTGCTTAAGCCCGGTACTGAGTCCGTTATAAAGCGTAGTTCCTTCAGCAAAGCTGATTTGCTTGGCCCTTACTATTTTTTCCAAAAACACAAAGCTTAACCAGGAATTGGGATGGCTTTTGATGTAGTCCTTTTTAATCACATCTTCCGGCTGTGTCCTGGCCTTCATCATTTGGTTAACCTGGTTAAGATCGTCCTGAACTGGCGAACCGGTGATCAGAAACTGGTTAAATCCTTTGTGGTGCAGCAAGCTGATTTGACCTGGAACACTATAAAACTGAACAAATCCTTTGAAACTTTTATTCACCTTTATGCCATTTTTAACTTCATGCCAGAACAGGTTAGTGGTTACGGCCTTATCACTGATGCTGCCTTCAAAGTGATAGGTATTGTTTTTTAGCTCAGCACTGTCTCTTCTGTATACACCATGGTCAGTATAGTCCAGATAAATCTTTCCCGTTGAAAGGGTATCGGCAACGATCTTACCGTCGAGTACAAATTTATGTTGTTTTAATTGTGCAAATGCAAATATGGGTAGTACCCCTATTGCTGCGCATGTGATGATCTTTCTCATTTTTTATCGCTTAGTTTTTAAAAAAATTATTGAAATATTTCTGATAGTTTCTTTTGCAATGCTTCGCCGCGAAGATTGGTTGCAATAATTATCCCCTTCGGGTCAATTAAGAAATTGGCAGGAACAGAATTTACATTGTAAAGCAGTGCAGCCTCACAGTTCCAAAATTTAAGATCACTTAATTGTGTCCAGTTATACTTTGATTCCCGGATCATCTTTAACCACCGTTCTTTAGAATCAGGCCTATCAAGTGAAACGCCGACCACCGTAAAATTTTTGTTCTTATAGGTATTCCAGGCATTTATAACATTGGGCATTTCTGCAATGCAGGGAATACACCAGGTGGCCCAAAAATCGAGCAGTACATATTTCCCTCTAAAGTCAGTTAGCTTAACCATCCGGCCTGCAGTATCCGGCAAGGAAAATGGCAGTGTCATATCGCCTATTTTTCCCGAACGCATCCCCTTAATTCTCGAAGCAAGTGCCATCCCTGCTTCTGATTTTTTTAAAGCTGGCGATAATTCCCCCAGCAATGCAGTTAAGGCCACCGGATGTGGATTCTTTGCAGCGAACATATTTAGCTGGTCTATACTAACCTTCGAAGCCTTGTGGGTTTTAATATATTGTGTCAGGATATTCAATTTTTCAGCGGGAATGTCATTACTAAACTGATCATAAGGTCTTTTGCCTTCGCGGCCGATGTTGATCCTGGTTAGCATGGTATCCAGCATTTGATAGTATTGCTGATAGTCGTTGTTTAATGGTGTACCCGAAAGCTTGCCATACCTGGTCCCTGCCATAATATCAACATGTATGGTTCCCGGTTCCAGGTAAAATACAGCACTTCGGTCAGAGCTGCCTGATCTGAAGATCAGCTGTCCAAACTCAACCTCTTTCATTGTACCTGTAAACTCAAACTTTCCGTCAGTCACGGTTGCCGAATCTACATGTTTCCCTGAATTTATGTTGTACCAATGCAAGCGCACTTTACCATCAACAGGTAAATCTGTTTTTCCATAAACCCTGTACTTACCACTTTGTGCTGTAGCCAAAAGTGGGCTAAGCAGTGCAAATAATAGATATATCCTTTTCATTTATTTTTAGTTGTGTTAAATTTATTTAATGACTTCTGCAAGTTTTCTCTCTACCTCAGGACCGCGAAGGTTCCTGGCAATGATCTTTCCAGATGGATCGAGTAAAAAATTAGCAGGAATAGTAGCCAGGTTATACATAACCGCCACCTCGCTTTTCATGCCTTTAAGGTCAGACACCTGTGTCCATACCATGTGATCACTTTTAATGGCTTCCATCCATGCCTTTTTCTGGCCTGGATAATCAAAGGACACACTCAATACGTCAAATCCTTTGTCCTTATATTTATCCCATGCCTTTGCAACATAAGGCGTCTCTGCCCTGCATGGGCCACACCAGCTTGCCCAAAAATCTACCAGCACATACTTACCCCGAAAAGAGGATACCGAAACTGGTTTATCATTCACATCGTTTAGCGTAAATTCTATAGCCATACTGCCAACGGCTGTTTTTCCATTCAGATCAACACGTTCTCCAAGTTTGGAGACCAGCCTGTACTTTTTAAGATCTGCGCCAAAAACCTGGTAAAGTTCAAAGGCTTTCTCCGGGCTAATCACCTTACCTCGCACATCCTGATCCAGTAAAAGATAACTAAGCCATGATGAAGGATGCTGGCGGATGTATGCCTCGTTAATTGCATCGGGAGCACGTTTTCGTAATGAATGTTCTTTTTGAATCTTTTCAAGATCCGTTTGCACATCCGAACCGGTCACAGACTCATTTTTAAAATCAATAGTATGCTTAAAGCTGGTCACTTTACCAGCTTCGGCCCAGCCCACAGTGTATTGCTTTTTAACTGTATCAGGGATCATGCGTCTCCTTCCCCAGGTCATTACACACCTTAATGCTCCGTCAGGGGTAGCTACTTCGAAATGATATTGATTGTGCTTTAAAACACAGCTGTCTTTACGCTGTATATTATTTTCATAATCATAATAGTTCAGGTAAATTTTTCCACCTATAGTGGTATCAGACTGGATTAATCCGTTTATCGTAATTTTTCCGGCTTGTGCCATTGTCAATATTGGCAATAGCATAGCCAATATTATGATTGTTCTTTTCATAATTTATTTGTGAATTGGAACCTACACAGGTTTAATGGCCTGTGCAGGTTAAATGACGTATCGGGTTAATTACCTTTCCCTATAGGAAACGCTTACTATTTTACCAAAGCCCGTCCAGCTACTGGTTTTAATTAGCTGTCCGTTAACCGGAGGTACAGTATACAACTCCATTGTGCCGTTGCTTCCCGGAGTTCCTGCCGGGTCATATGAAGCAACGGTAAGTAAGCTTGCCCAGGTTGGATAGTTCAGGTTAGTCTTAGCAAGGCGTTTAAAGAAGCGCTGAAAATCCAGGTAAGTGATGATTTCTGAACCTTTGTCTACCATCAGCTTACTCTGCTGTAAAGCAAGGTCATATTCGTATACTTTTCCGCCTATACTGTAAAAGAGATATCCCCAATCCGGGTTTAGCACAAAGTTTTTAGCGTTTTCAAAATCCGGGATCAATACCTGCTGAAGAGAGGTTTGCGCACTACCTATGTTAAAACGCATTACCCAATATTTGGCTGTGGCCGGATCTTTCATTACAGCAAAGGCTTTGTTGTTATAGTCTTTACCCATATAAATTAGATCATATCCGACAGGATAATTTAAGGTTGGTGCAGCATCAGCAAGTGCAACACTGTTATAGGACGCTGCTGTAACAAAATTACGCTTATCTAAATTATACATTACTGCCGCGGTACCATTTGTAACTATGTGTGGCGAAAGCTTAAACGGGGTCCCGCTTGCGCTATATGAATTGAGCGGCGAATATTTAAATGCATAAAAACTGGCCAGTGTACTGTAATTATAGATGTTGTTATTGTCAAATAAATACAATAAAGGATATATACCTAACGATAGCTCACCTATAATACGTTGCGGAGCAAAATTCAGGGGCGTCTCGCCGACAAACATATAGCGGATGCTGGACTTCTGGTCATATGCAAATGTTTCCTGGTTAATCCGGCTGGTGCCGGCAGAGGTTAACACGAAGATGCCGTAATTTTGGGCTGCTATATTTGCATTGGTATACTGCATACACAATACCTGATAAGGTTGTCCCTGCATGGGCAGTGTAGAGCCCACTTTTTTCAACACATCGGTATATTGCTCAAATGAGTTGCTGGTGGCTTTATACGAAAGCATATCCAGCCTCGATTGCCCGTTTACCTCATTCAGGACCAGATAACCCTCATAAATATCTGTTGTTACCGTTAGTGTCGCTCTTTTTTGAAACTCAACACCTGTTTTTTTATCTGTTACCCGATATTGTAAGGAATAAGTTCCGGCAACCAGGCCGATTTTTATGTTAAGTGCTTTATCAACGGATATTATTGAATCCCTTGCTGGCGGGGCTGAAGAACTCCCCAGCCTCAAAGACCATTCATAGCTGTAATTTCCCGGATCCGGACTGGCGTCTTTTGTCATATCCAGTTTTGGGTCTATGGTTAAAATTTCACCTGATTTTGCCTGGTAGCCAGTCGCACTCTGAAAATCGGTAAATGTAATTTGATTGATCTCATGGTAATCGTAATTTCCAATGTCCTTTGAGCAGGAAGCAAGTATAGCAACGGCTATTATGGAAAAAAGCCCGTATAATAATGTCTTTTTCATTTTATATAATTATTAAATCTAACCATTGATAAATTGTTATTGGTACGCGGTACCCATTTTCATTTCCGTTATACCATCATTTTCATAAACGGTATGCCCTGCCGCCTTCTGGTCGGCCAGGTAATGACTTACACTTATGGCCCAATTTGCAGCCCGTACGCTAAACTGGAGATCAGAAAGCCAGCCTTTCGTGTAATAGTCGAACGGCATTCCCGTAACCTGGTTAATCAGCTTTATTTTTTTAATGCTGAACACGCCAAAATAAGTGTTAAATGAACTGCTCCATACAATGAACATATCTGAGATTTTTACCTTAAAGGCAAGCGCATTTACAGTACCGGCTATACTTGAATATAGCGTCTTCATGTCTGTTGTAAAATCGCCTCCGGGCTGCAATGCAAGTTTTAGATATACTGCTTTGGTCTGGAGGTCGGCTGACCGGAGCAGTTTTACAGGCAGGCTGTCCAGAACACGACCTGCGCGGATGGTAAATGAGGCAGGAAGAACATAATGCTTGCCCGCTACAGCAGTAGTATTGCTGTCAATCACAATTACTTTATAAGTACGGTCATGGTCGCTTGCAGTACCCGTTATCGCAAGCGGAAGTTTTAGTACAGAATCTGTTGCCGATGCAGGTCTGATCGCAAATGAAGCTTCTAAACTGTCTGCAATTAATCCTGAAGCCTTATAATTGAAGTAAATGTTATCTGAAACATCATAGGTTAATAAAGACTCTTTTTTGCAGGATGCAAACAGACAAAGTGCTAATGCGAATGCGGCTATATAACTAATTTTATTCATTTCCTTTTGATTTAAGTTTAACGCGGTGTGGTTTCTGATAAAGGCAGCGGCACAACATACTTGGCTGCATTCATAGTCACATTTCCAGTCGACGTACCGGAAGGAATGCTGGTCTTATTTGTTCGTTTATAGTAAAAGAACAATTGCCCCTCGCCCCAGAATTCTTTCTGATATTCCTTTTGAACTTCTGTAGCCAAAACAGCGGTATTGGTCAGGTTCACCGCTATGCCTCTGTTATACCGAACCGTATTTAAATAATTAATGGCAGTGGTCTGGTCAGGTTCTGTTTCCGCCAGGATATAGTACAGCTCGGTTTTCCTGAGCAATGGCTGAACAAAGCGCCATGATTTGGTCTTGTCTGCAACATCTGTAAACTTCACACTGGTTTGAACAGTTGGAGGATTGGCTGCAGCATCTACTTTTTCAGGCACCCAGGTTTTAGCATAGCGGTAATCTACAATGGTTGCGTTGGTACCTTCATAAATACTCAATAAACGGGCAGGTAATGCCGTTAAAAGATCGCCAGCTAATAGATCAGGACTAAAATACTTGGTAAAATTGGTATACATACTTTGATTATAAACCCCAAACATCACTTCAGGAGAGAAAACACGATCTGGCGATACACCTTGTGTAATCAGTTTTGGGTCTAACCAGGGAAACCATTTTTCGCCTTCGGCAAGTGCCTGTTTTGCAGATTGGTTGGCCGCAGTTTTATTGCCACCATACAAATAAGCGCGTGCTTGTAAACCCATAACTGCGTAATAATTTAAGCGCTGGTTTCTGTAAGCGCTATAAAAGTTATTGCCTATTGTTATGCCACCAGTAATTACAGGGTCTGCAGCCAACAGGGTTTTAGCGGTGGAAAGATCAGCAAGTACGCTGTCGAGTACCTGGCTAGCAGTTAAAATGGGTTTTGTTACTCCTTCTGCCTTGCTATAATATGGAATTGCAGGGTTTCCTGGCGCTACAGCAAATATAGGCCCATATAGGCGCAACAGATCGAAATGCAGCATAGCTCTGATCCCGATAGCCTCCCCTTTTAACAAACTTGCGTTTTGCTGGCTGATGACCCCTCTCTGACTTGCCGCATCGAGGCCGGAAATGAATTTATTTGTTTTGGTGATACTGGCATAAGCCTGTATCCAGATTTCATCAAACGCGGCCATAACAGTTGTATTTGCATAACCATAGGTTTGAAAAGCCACATAACTGTTATTGCTTGCAACAACTGTGTTATACCGCTGGCCCAGCATTTCTATGGTAGTGGTACTCAGGTTTGCGCCATAAAGCGTATTTGATGCCAGCCCCATATAGAGCCCGTTTAGCCCCTGCTGAATAGCCTTTTCGTTAGAAAATACCTGTTCTTCAATATATTTATCTTCGGGCTGGATGCTTAAAAATTTCTTGCAGCCTGAAAAACATACACTGGTAAAGACTAACAGGAGGATGTATTTATATTTTTGTGCCATGTTTTTAAATTTAAATTAGAATGAAGCATTTAAACTAATAGAAGCGGATCTAGAAAATGGATAATCAATACCACGTTCGCTTTTTACACTCTCGATCCTGAAAATATCATTCACATATAGGTTAATGCTCAGTGATTGCATTTTTAGTTTTCTTACCCAGCCCTCAGATACCCTCCAGCTTGCGCTAAAAGATTCACCGATAAAATGATTATCTTCCTCAATAAAGCGCGAGGACATAGGTGTAGAGGATGTCAGTGAAATCGATTTAAACTGTGAAACGTCACCGGGTTTCTGCCACCTTTGATAAAGGGCCCTTTTATCCTGATTAAAGATCAGGTTGGTTGAAGATATATTTTCTACTTTATTATAAAGGGCACTGTTAAATAAATCACCTCCTATCCTGTACCTGATGTAAGCACCGAAACTGAAGCTTTTATAAGTAAAATTATTGTTGATCACACCTTCAATGGTTGATCTTGAATTTCCGACTTTCACGATATCATCTGTGCTGTACAGGAAAGTGAGTGTGCCGTCTTTTTTCTCGAAGAGTTCATTCCCTGTGGCCGGGTCTATACCGTGTGAAATTACGGCATAAATGTCGTCTGGACTACTCCCATCCTGGTACCTGATCAGGCTTTTGTTGTTCAACTGAAGCTTATTAAGTGCATCCAGGCTATTACCGAAACCACCGTAGGTACTGTTGGTCTGTTGCCCGGAAACACCTACAGTCCAGATAATGCGTTCTTTCAGGTTATAAACCGGAGAAAAACGGGCGTTAACGGCCCATCCTGTTGTTCTTAAGCTACCTACGTTGATGGCATAATTTGAATTGATACCAACTGAAGTAGGGATAGCCGCACTTGCCGAGATGATCAAGGGCTTGGTATTTTTGTCGAAATATTCCAGATATCCACTAATTCTGTTGTTAAAAATAGTATAGTCCAGACCATAACTTTTTTGCAGGGTTTTTTGCCAGTCCAGATTCGGGTTACCTAATGAAGTCATATCAAGACCTTGTCCAAACGGATTTGAACCGTTTAAATAGGTATATACCGAGGTTGAAGTAAACTGTCCTAAATTCTGGTTTCCGGTATAACCGATATTGGCCCTTAGTTTTAGCAGGCCTATCCATTTAATATCTGCCAGGAATTTTTCCCGGTGAACATTCCAGCCCAATCCCGCAGAAGCAAATGGTTTAAACTGTTTGTTAGATCCAAAAGCACTGGAGCCATCGAGTCTGTAGGTGGCATCAAATAAGAAACGCTGGTCGTAGGTATAATTTAAACTACCCAGAAATCCTACACTGTTTGAAGTAATTGCTGATGCACTCGGTCTCCCAGAAGGCGTATAGCCATAAGCAAACCTGGGATTGCCATTGGTTCCATAAGGAAATCCAACAGCCGAATAACCGGAAGATTTTTGTGTGCTCTGCTGAATATCTGAACGTACGTTTGCATTGAACTGATTTTTACCGATCACCTTTGCATAGCTTAGCATCAGGTTTCCGCTGTAAAAATTGCTTTGCGATACAGCGTTGATATAGCGACCTTTTTGATAAGGATCAATACCTGCAAATGAAGTATGGTCTGGTGGCACAAAGCTAATGGTCTCACCATTGTCTCTTCCTAATGAAATCCCTCCTGTTATGCGAAAGCTCTTCGACACCGTATAATTGGCCTGCAGGTTGTTCCGAAGTGAAAATCCGTTGGTCTTACCGATACTGAACAGCGTAGCATTATATAAAGGATTAACAGTATTGGTTTGTCCGGGATCAAGAAACATGGGAGTTGAACCATCAACATTATACTTGCGGTAGTATGGATTTGCCCTTGAAAAACTACTGAAAGCACCATAAGGCGAGTCATCAGAATTTAGATTTGAAAGTGTGATGCTGTTCGTAACGTTGATTTTGCTTTTTCGATAGGTAAGGTCAAAATTCCCACCCCAGGTATTGCGGTCAGACCCCTTCATTACACCCTGCTGATTGCGGTAATTTATTCCGGCGCCAAATAACAATTCATTTGAACCACCCGATATACGTAAGGAATGCCGTTGTGCAATTCCTGTCTGCACAGGCTCGCTCAGCCAATAAGTGTTTACACCGCGCTGTATGTCTGCAAGCTTGGCATTATAAGTAGAATCTGATTGCCATTGAAAATTTGGGGCATTGTTATATACGCCCGAAAGCCGCTCAAATTCCAGTTTTTCTGAGGAGTTCATTAGGTTGTAGCTGCTAAAGTCGGGCAAATCAAAAGAAAAATCTGTGCTGTAGCTTATCCTAAGCTCTCCCGCTACCGGTCGTTTGGTTTCCACAACCACAACACCATTAGCAGCCTTTGATCCATACAATGCGGTAGAGGCTGCATCTTTCAGGAGCGTTACAGAAGCAATCCGGTTGATGTCCAGATCGTAAATAACCCGCAATGAGCTTTCGAACCCGTCAAGGATAAATAAAGGTTGATTTGGATCGGCACTGTACTGGTCGTTCAGGGTCGTGGTACTGATGGTTGTTTTCCCCCTTACCTCAATTGTAGGCAGACTGTTTGGATTAGCACCCTGGGTATTGTTTTCGACCATTATGAATGACGGATCCAGTGTCTTTAAACTTTCTAGAATATTTTTATTACCGATTGCTTTTAATTGCTCTCCGCTAAATGTTGATGTAGCACCCGTAAAGCTGTCTTTCTTACGGTTAATGCCCATACCTGTGATCACCACATCATCCATTTTATTTTCAGCAAGTTCCATTTGTATAGTTATAGAAACCTGGCCTGCTTTAATCTTCACTTGACGTGGAGTATAGCCCAGGTAGGTAACTACAAGTGTTGCCTTTTCATCTACTTTACTTAAAAAGAATGCACCGCCAGCTCCGGTAACAATCCGGCGGTTTGTACCCTTAACGCTAATGGTAGCGCCCATCATCGGTTCTCCATGCTCGTCAAGCACAACTCCGCGAATATCCACATCGTTAAAAACAGACATCACTTTATCGAGAAAGGAAGTCTCCTGCGGCTTTACAACTACCGATTTGTTGATAATTGTATAATCCAGATTCTGGGGTTTGAATATGGCATCGAGGGCATCTTCGAGCTTTGCATTGTTCAGGTCTACATCTACCTGTTTTGCATTTCTGATGACCTTGAAATCAAATAAAAAATCGTAGCCTGTCTGCGTCCTTACCTTTTGCAATACGTTTTTCAGTGATGCACCTTTTTCTTTAAGGGTAACCCTTTGTGCAAAACCGGCAGCACTTACCTGCAGCAGAAATGAAGTCATTATAATTATGATCAATTTCATAATCAATATAATTTTAGGTGGCAGCCAAAAATGAAGCATACCAGAATTTAAAGTATATTTATTCATACTTTTGTTTTTTGGGTTAATACGTGAAACGGTCTCAAAATTGTTTTACCCGATCTCATCGGGAGGGCTAATCCAAAAATTCTGCGTAGGAGTGCTGATACACTTCTGCGCTTTTTTATTTTGTCACCCTGCTGGTGCTTACTGTAGTAGTGGTCTTTTCATGTTGGTTTTGGTTTAGTTTTCGGTTTATTGATATGAACTGATGATTATTTTCAGGGCAAGACAATGATTCTCCGGCCTATTACTTTAAATTTAACATTTCCGGTTTTTTCCATTAATTCGAGCACTGCAGAAATGGGTTTAGAACGCGACACAAATCCGCCGATCGTAAAGCTTTTAGGTGCAGCTTCGGCATAAACAACCTCAACATCGTACCACCTCGATACCTTGCGCATGACGCTTTCCAGTGTTTCATCATTAAAAATGAAGTCTCCTTTTTTCCAGGCAATTACCTCTCCTACGTCAATTTTTGCAACTTTTATCCTGGAATCGGTTAAGGTCGATTGCTCATTCGGTTTCAGGATTACGTCATTTCGCGATGCAGCACCCTCATCAGGCCCTCCTCCCAATAACGAAACCTGAACAGCGCCTTCAAGCAACGTTGTTTTGGTACTCTTCTCGTCCTCGTATGAATTGATGTTGAAATGCGTTCCCAGAACCTCAACCTCCTGCTTAGTTGTCTTTACAATAAATGGATGCGCTTTATCTTTACTTACTTCAAAGTATGCTTCCCCTGTAAGCTCCACTTTTCGATTAGGCAAGCCCGTAAAAGCAGCCGGAAATTTAAGGGAGGAAGCCGCATTTAACCAAACTTTGGTTCCGTCTGGCAATGTTACTATATAGGTACCGCCACGAGGGGTGCTTGCTGTCAGGAGTCCTCTGGCACCGAGAGCAGGTACGCTGACAGCGCCTGTGTTTTTCTGATCGCCCTGAACAAGACTTCCGTCATTATACTTCAAACTATCCGCATCTATATCAACCCCGGTCTTCACATTACTCAACTGTATCACCTTGCCACTGGCAAGCGTCAGCGTAGCCTTATTGGAACCAGGCGCTACATCATTCATTACCAATTCGTCATTGCGGAAAGCTTTTCGCGACGAAGTAATCTCATAAAACCATATTCCAAATACAATCGTTGCCACCGCAGCAGCAACAGCTGCAATACGCAGCCATAATCTGACTGTTTTTTTCATTTCGATTCCTGCCTTTGCAAAAATCTCCCGTTTTAATCTGTCATTCATTGCAGACGCTGTTTCGGCCGACACCAGTTCATCACTGGTATCATCAAAAGAATCGTACCACTTATCAAACTCAGTTTTTTCTCCCGCAGTGATTTTTCCGGAGATCCATTTTCTGGCCAGGTCCAATAAAGTAAAATTTGGTTTCTGATGTTGCATAACAGGTGTCTTTATTAGATAACCGTTCCAGAAAGACAAATCCCTTAGTGCTGCCGAAAATATTTTTTATCATTGATCAGATGCCCTTCAAAAATGGATAAACAGCACCGTCCCCAACAGGTTTCCAAATTTGTTCTTTAGCGTTTTTCGTGCTTTTGAAAGGTGCGCTTCAACTGTTTTTTCAGAAATATCCAATTCCTCTGCAATATGCTTCTGGGAATATCCCTTATCATGCTTAAGCCTGAATACCAGCTGGCATTTTTCCGGCAATAAATTGATCGTCAGCTGTAGCCTTTCCTGCAGTTCATAAAGGTCCAGCTCACGCAATGTGCTGATGTCTTCTTCGGTGTACGATAGGCCAAGCTCTTTTTCATAGGCTGCAGCATGGGCCCTTTTCCTCATGACATCAAGGATCTCAAATTTTACTGCAACGGCAAAGTAATTTTGAAAACTTGTGGTCAGCACAAAAGTTTCTCTTTTACGCCATAGGTTTACAAAAATATCCTGTACAATTTCTTCGGCATCCTGCTGGTCACCCAAACGCTTATGGGCAACGACAAACATCTTTCGCCAATACCTGTTGTAGACCTCCGTATAGGCATACTTGTCCCCTTCTTTTAATAAAGTACTCAGTTCCTGTTCCGAAAGATTGCTGTAAACAGCCATGATAAGTTACCCCTTGCCTAAAGTTAATTATTAATTTTCATTAGCATCGGTCAATATTAAGAAATTGTCAGGAAATAAATCACATAATACTATAAGTAAAGCTAAAACTGACTTATTAGACTAGAACTAACAGTACAATACACTTGAATTATGTGATTGATGCTGTGCATCAAATAGGAAACAGACAAATAAAAAAAGGCCTCGATGTGAAGTGCCCCCAAAAGATTGGACAAAGTTAACTTTAAAAAATTAGGCTGCAAGAGCTCGGTATTGTACCGGGCTCTTTGCATTTAGTTTCAATTTTATTCTATTGTTATTATAATATTCAATATAATCCTTGATATCCGTTTTCAATTCATCCAGGGATGTGTATTTCTTGGCGTAAAACAATTCCGATTCCAAGATACCGAAGAAGTTCTCTATGATAGCATTATCCAAACAATTACCTTGATTCTTTTACCTTTCTTAAATTGCTTTTAATTGATTGCACTTATCAAAATTTTTATTTAGGTGTATCACTTCGTGTCGCCTTGTCGTCGGCCAGCAAGACTGTCCTAATCCTTTCAATGTGCACTTGCATCAGGGTGGTCCGTTCCTTTGACATCTTTGCAGGTGCCCCTGTCTGGCTTTTAGCCATCGTAGTCAGCAGGTTCCTTTTTTCCTCAAACATGCGCAAAGCGGTCCACATGGTTTCCTCAATCTTACTGGTTTGTTCTGCAAGCAGCGAAGCCGCTGTATACGCATGGCCAACATGGCAACGGAACCTTAGTTTTGAGCCTTTTGTTTCTATTTGCCACAAAACACCACCACAGCCAGGACAGTTAAACGGTACCTGGTCACCTAAAGTATTTACGGCGTTCAGGTCACTGACCACCCTTTCCGCAATTTTTCCCTCGATAAGCAGGTCTTGGGGAACGGGGAAATTTCCACCGGTCTTTGTTGAGGCCAGACGTACGAGTATGCTTCCTATTTCGGCCAATGGAATGCAATAATCTACCTTCATCTGATTCAGGGCATTCTCAGGCATATCGGGATACTCTGCATCCTTAGGGTCCTGTACTATTGTTATCCCACCGCATCTTTGTACAGCACTCAGACCTGATGTACCATCATCAAGATAGCCGGTAAGGATAATTCCGATTGTTTTGTTCCTGTAATGGATTGCGGCCGAACGGAAAAGCGGATCAATGCCTGGCCGGGAACGGTTTTCGGTGGCACCCTTTGTTATTAACAAACGGTCGCCTTTATCGACCAACATATGATGGTCAGAAGGAGCAAGGTAAATATTGCCCGGTTTGATGCTGTCACCGCTTCGTGCATGCTGGCACGGAAGTCTTCCATGCTGCTTCAACGAATTCAAAAGTACGTCACCGCTGGCGTCAGCGGAAATATGCTGTACGATCAACAATGGTGCAGGGAAATCCAGCGGTAGCTGACTGACTAACCCGGACAAGGCTTTCAGCCCGCCGGCAGAAGCACCAATAACAACGATATGTTTGATCTTTGATTTTTTCCCGGAAGTTTTTTCGCCAGACATAAGACAAATTTACGATAATAAAACTGTACTATCTATATTATTCGTCGTTGGCTAGTTTGCGAGGCATAGTTGATGGAGAGCCTAAGAAGCCATCCGTATTCGATACATAGGGAAAATCGGTTGCTAAGCCAACACAAAACCCATCATAAAGATGGGTTTTAATTGTTTAGACAGCTATATTTTTAGCATTTATTATTGTAGCCCGCAGGGGAATCGAACCCCTATTTCCAGAATGAAAATCTGGCGTCCTAACCGGTAGACGAGCGGGCCATTTTCCGCCTTTCAGCGCTGCAAAGGTAGTATTCTCAGCTAATCATCCAAACTTTTTTTGAAAGTTTTTCCCTAAAATCTTACCACCTTCTCCGATCATTCTGATCATCTTGCACTTAGGCTAAAGATGAGCCTTAGCTCATCTTTAGTTTCTTTTCAATATCGTTTACGTAAGCCCTAAATTTCTTGTCTGTCTGGATTAAATCCTCTACAGTCTGGCAAGCATAAATTACAGTCGAGTGATCTCTTCCTCCAAAAAATGCACCGATAGTTTTTAGTGAACTTTTAGTCATTCCTTTAGCAAGGTACATGGAGATCTGACGAGCCTGTACAACCTCACGTTTACGAGTAGGTGCTTTAAGCAAGTGAACAGGTACTTCAAAGTAGTCACAAACCAATTTCTGGATGTAATCCATAGAAACTTCTTTAGTCGTGTTCTTGATGAAGTTTTTAAGCATAGATTTAGCCAATTGCAAATCTATCTCTTTCTTGTTCATGGTCGATTGTGCCAATAAAGATACCATCGCTCCTTCTAACTCACGTACGTTGTTGTCAATGTTATGTGCAACGTATTCTACAACCTCATCTGGTAAATCAATACCATCAGCATACATTTTCTTTCTCAGAATAGCGATCCTTGTCTCTAATTCTGGTACCTGTAGATCAGCTGAAAGGCCCCATTTGAAACGACTTAAAAGACGTTCTTCCAATCCTGATAAATCTTTAGGTGCTTTATCAGAAGTAATGATGATCTGCTTTCCTGACTGGTGTAAATGGTTAAAAATGTGGAAGAAGATATCTTGTGTCTTTTCTTTTCCTGCAAAGTTGTGTACATCATCCATGATGATTACATCCATTGCCTGGTAGAAGTTTACAAAATCATTGATCGTGTTGTTTTTCAATGATTCTACAAACTGCTGGCAGAACTTCTCACAAGACACATAAATTACCAACTTGTCTGGTAAGCTTCTTCTGATCTCATTACCGATGGCCTGAACCAAGTGAGTTTTACCTAAACCTGATGCTCCGTAGATCATCAGCGGGTTAAATGATGTAGCACCTGGCTTTGCTGCTACAGCGTGTCCGGCCGAACGTGCCAGACGATTACAGTCTCCCTCTACATAGGCCTCAAAAGTATAACTTGCGTTCAACTGAGGGTCTACATTCATCTTCTTCAATCCCGGAATTACAAAAGGATTTTTGATGTCCCTATTGATGTTTACAGGAACCGGCATTGACTGCTTCCTGTTGGTAGATCCGTTACCATTTGACGGCATGTTGGTTGTGTATGGTAAAGCACCATTTGTTGTCGACTTATCTACAACGATATTATACTCTAACCTACCTTCATCGCCGAGTTGTTGTTTTACAGTTTTTCGCAGCAAGCCTACATAATGCTCTTCTAACCATTCGTAGAAGAACAAACTAGGTACCTGTACAGTTAAAACCCTATCTTCCAGCTTAAGGGCTGATATCGGTTCGAACCAGGTTTTGAAGCTCTGGGCCGGGATATTATCCTTTATAATTTGAAGACAGTTATTCCATACTTGTGTACAAGTGTATTGCATATTTTTCTTTAATATTTTGTGGTTTATAATAATAAAACGATGGAAAGACCAGTCGTTTTGGGAGTGCGAAGATGATAAATTTTACTAACATTAAGTTATAAAATCTGACCTTTTTTATAACTCGCTCTACTGCAAAAGAATAGAAATCACTCCTAACAAACCTCCTGTTGATAACTCCGAAGAGTGTGCAAAACTTTCACCATTTCATCAGCTCCATCATCCTTAAAAACTCGGATTGAACCGGAGCTTTCAAATCAATTTGCAGTCCGCTTACCGGATGTTTAAAGCTCAACTCAGAAGCATGGAGTAACATGGTGGTCATCTCCCATTGCTCTTTAAAAAATTTATTCTGTTTATTACAACCATGCTTCCTATCTCCTATAATAGGGTAAAAGATATGCGCAAAATGTTTACGCAACTGGTGCATACGACCTGTAGTAGGTGTTGCCTCTACCAGAGAATAGCGGGAAGTTGGGTGTTTTCCTAAGGCCACATCAATTTCAGCGCGTTTTAAAGTAACAAATGAGGTAAAGGCTTCCTGAATTGCGCCGTTCTCTTTAACAAGCGGATAATCGATATCTAATTGATCTGGGGCATAGCCACGGAGTATGGCCAGGTACTTCTTGATCACCTCCCCATTTTTAAATTGTTGATGCATGGCGATCTCTACATCTTTATCGAAGGCAAACAAAAGTAAGCCTCCTGTTTTTCTATCTAGTCTATGTACCGGGCTAACGTGTCGGCCAACCTGGTCTCTTAATAGCTGTAAGGCAAATTCTTTGGCATCACTGGCAATTGATGACCGGTGTACAAGCAATCCATGAGGTTTATTGATCGCAATTAAATGGTCGTCCTGGTATACAATTTCAAGCATTTATTTTTTTGCCACGAAGGTAAGGCTTTTCCTCCTATTTTGCGATCCAGGCTTCAGGATTCAATTTCGTTTGGCCCCTCATAATTTCAAAATGCAATATTGGCCCATCTTCCTTCGAAGCAACAATCCCTAATGTTTGTTTTGTTTCCACTTTATTACCTTTAGCAACATTAACAGTTTTTAAGTTTTGATAAATGGTAAAATAATCACCATGACGTATGGCCACGATATAAGTGCCATACAGCTCCCTTACAAACAATACATCCCCCTCAAATACAGCTTTAACGGCTGCTCCTTGCTCTGTAAGAATATTAATCCCATCATTGGTGTAATGTGCTTGTCCTTCCGTATGGTTACCAAAACGCTCTACAATCGAATACTGACCCACAGGCCAAGGTAAACGACCCCTATTATTTTCGAAGCCTGCAGAGAGCTTGGCCGACTCTGGCGAAGCCGTTAAATAATTACTAGTAGTTTTTTCTTTGGTCACCGGTACAGGTCTGCCTTCTGCAATCGCCTTCTGCGCAGCCAAACGCTCTTCCTCTTCTGCTTTTTTACGAGCCAATTCTATTTCACGTTGAATCGCATTTCTAATTGCGCGGTCAATTTCTGCCTGCTTGCGTTTCTGCACAGCAATATCTTGTCTAAACTGCTTTTCCTGTCTACTGAATTGATTCAGCATCTGGGCTTGTTCAGTTTTATTCTTGCCTAGCTTTACTTTTTCATGTTCTTGCTCTGTCAGCAAATTACTCTTCGCTTTTAGATTCTTATCCAATACCACAATCTTATACTCAATTTTCTTCTGAGTTCCCTGTATGTAGTCGGCTTGTTTTTTACGGTATTGACCAAATTGCTGGAAATACTTAATCCGCTTATAAGCTTGATTAAAGCTCTCAGAAGCGAAAATAAACATCATTTTATCGTATGCATTCTTGTTTCTCTGAGCAAAACGTACCATTCCGGCGTATTCATTCTTTAACTGCCCCAGTTGGCTTTTTAAAGTATGTACCTCATTGGTGTTTTCGTGGATTTGATTGTCCAGATTCTTCACTTCAGAGTTGATAACAGCAATTTTATTCTGCATCAGCCTAATTTTGCTGTTGATGGCCCTGATCTGCCCCATAGTCAACCGCTTACTACTCGAAGTCTGATTAAGATTTCGCTGTAACAAATCAATTTCACGCTGGATAGCCTCCTTGTTCCGCTTCAGTTCAGAACTGGTTTGGGCAAAACTGGCAGTGGCAACGGATATAAAAAGGAATAATAAAAATAATCTCTGTAGCTTCATTGTGTAATCAAAAATAGCACATTCAGGCTATCCAAACAAATTGCTGCTCAAATATCTGTCGCCTCTATCACATGCAATGAACACAATCAGACCAGATTCCAGCTCTTCACAAAGCTCTAAAGCACAAGCTAAAGCCCCGCCACTGCTCATTCCAGCAAATATACCTTCCACTTTTGCCAACTCACGAGCTTTCTCTGTTGCCACCTGTTGCGAAACATCCATAACACGATCTACTCTGCTTGCATCATATATTTTAGGTAAATACGCAGCTGGCCAACGACGGATACCAGGAATTGAAGATTCTTCTGTAGGCTGGCAACCCACGATCTGTATCGCAGGATTTTGTTCTTTTAAAAACATAGAGTTACCCATGATGCTACCAGTAGTCCCCATAGAGCTCACAAAATGAGTAATTTGCTGTTGCGTATCCCGCCATATTTCGGGACCTGTAGTTTTATAATGCGCCAGGTAATTATCTGGATTTGCGAATTGATCTAGTAAAAAATATCCGTTCTTATCACGCTGTTCTTCAGCATAATCACGACAAACTTCTATAGATTCTAATAAGGTAACTTTGGCACCAAATGCTTCCATCGTCAAAGTCCGTTCTCTGGTAGAGCTTGCAGGCATCACCAATTCAATCTCGAGACCATAAATACCGGCGATCATCGCCAATGCAATACCAGTATTTCCACTGGTTGCTTCGATTAATCGGGTTCCCTTTTTAATTTCTCCACGCTCCATCGCGCTTCTGATCATATTTAAAGCAGCTCTATCTTTTACACTTCCACCCGGATTGTTGCCTTCCAGCTTTGCATATAGCTTCACATTTGGGTTCGGATTTAACTTAGTGATCTCTACCAAAGGGGTATTCCCTATAAATTCTACAATGTTTCCCATTTTTATTTGGTGTCTTTTGTTTCTATAACTTTTATGGACGATTGGTTGTATACTGTTGATCCGGCAGGAACACTTTTAGTTAGCCATACGTTTCCGCCAATAATAGAGTTGGCCCCTACTACAGTTTCTCCGCCCAGTATTGTTGCTCCCGAGTAAATAATTACATGATCTTGAATTGTAGGGTGTCTTTTGGTGTCGGCCATGTATTTTTCAACGCTCAAAGCCCCTAAAGTTACTCCTTGATACAATTTAACATAGTTACCTATCACAGTTGTTTCACCAATTACCAATCCTGTTCCATGATCGATGTATAGATACTCACCTATCAAAGCTCCGGGATGGATATCTATCCCGGTAAGAGAATGACCATATTCTGTTAATATTCTTGGTACCAGTGGCACATGGGCATTTAACAAAACATGTGCAATTCTATATAGTGCTATGGCTAGAAAGCCTGGATAGCTACGTATGATCTCAAATTCGTTCTTTGCGGCCGGATCTCCACTTAAAATAGCAGCGATATCCGTATTCATCTTTCTATACAACTCCGGAAGCCCCTCAAAAAAGGCGGTAACGATTCCTTCATTGTTAAAGTCCTCGCATGCTTTAGTCGCATTTAACAGCCTGACTAACTCCTTTTCTTGTTTAAAAAACAAGCGTTTGATTTCGTTAATTGAATAATCGGGCGTGGTTAAACGCTCCGGATATAACAAATTCATCAGGTTTATAGCCCAGTCTG
This sequence comes from Pedobacter hiemivivus, assembly GCF_005144565.1. Taxonomy (NCBI): domain Bacteria; kingdom Pseudomonadati; phylum Bacteroidota; class Sphingobacteriia; order Sphingobacteriales; family Sphingobacteriaceae; genus Pedobacter; species Pedobacter hiemivivus. The sequence continues at coordinate 707,111 of NZ_SWDX01000002.1, read as the reverse complement.
CAATCTCCTGATTAGAAGGCACTGGCTCAATCCTGTTCTGTTTATTAAAAATGTGAAGGTAAAATTCCTCGTTCATTGTATGGTGGTTAAAGCGTTAATTTAATCTTACAAAGAAATGAAATTAATAGTTATTTAACGAGCCGGTATTTCTTCCAGTACATCTAAAAGAAAGTGCCAGAACTTGTTAACCGATGAGATCTGTACCCGCTCATCTGGAGAATGCGCTCCATGTATGGTTGGCCCAAAAGAAATCATATCCATGCCTGGCAAATGTGCACCCAATATACCACACTCTAAACCAGCGTGACAAGCATTTACATTCGGTTCGGCATTAAAACTCACTTTATAAAGCTTAGTCATTAAGGAAAGAATCTCCGAATCCGCATCAGGTTTCCAGCCTGGATAATCTCCGCTAGTGGTTACTGTACTTCCCATATTCTCCAACGCCGCACCTACCGCTATCGCTACATCTTCTTTAGTGCTTTCTACGCTGCTGCGCTGCAAGGATTGGGTAATAAACTCACCGTCTTTAATGATAATTTTCGCCAGATTAGAAGAGGCTTCTACCAGATCAGGAATATCAGGACTCATCCTAAAAACTCCATTTGGCACTGCATATAAAGCATTGATGATCTTATGGTAATCTTGCTTATCTAAAACTTCTACTGGAACTTCAGTTTCTGCGGCACTGATGTTTAAAGCTGGCTCGATAGATTGATATTCGGCCTTTATAAGTTCAGAGAAATCAGCAATAAAAGAAAGAAATGCCGCTTTCTGATTGCTTGCAACAGCTACAACAGCATTGGCTTCACGTGGAATAGCATTTCTTAAACTACCACCTACAAAGGTGCTCAGTTGCAGATCTAATACCTTGTTGCCATTATATAGCAAGCGATTCATTAGCTTATTGGCATTTGCTCTTCCTTTGTGAATATCCATACCCGAATGTCCACCCAGTAATCCTTTAATTGAAACTTTAAAAGCGATACTATCCTGAGCAACAGAACGGTGTTTATATCTATATACCGTTGTCGTATCTATTCCACCGGCACAACCAATGGTTAACTCATCGTCTTCTTCTGTATCCAGATTTAATAAGATAGTCCCAGATAAATTGGTCGGATCAAGCTGTTTCGCACCAGTCATACCTGTTTCTTCATCAATAGTAAACAAGGCCTCCAAAGCGGGGTGAACAAGATCATCCGCAGCCAAAATAGCCATAATGGTAGCTACGCCTATCCCATTATCAGCACCCAAAGTAGTTCCTCTTGCTTTTACCCAGTCCTCATCTACATACATATCGATGCCCTCTGTTTCAAAATCAAAGTCGCTATCGCTATTTTTCTGGTGAACCATATCCAAATGCGATTGAAGAATCACAGTTTGTTTGCCCTCCATATCTGCGGTTGCCGGTTTTTTAATCACCACATTGCCTACATGATCTCTGCTGGTTTCCAAGCCCAGCTGATTACCAAAAGATACCATAAATTCTATGACACGCTCCTCTGCTTTTGAAGCCCGGGGAATGGCATTCAATGCTACAAAATTACTCCAAAGTGCCTGTGGTTCTAAATTTCCTACTTTCATCGCTCTAATTATACCTGTATTTAAACAAAGCTAGAAAGTTAAATGAATTTAAGATTTAATCACAACTAAACATGTTATTTATATGGCAAAAAAGAACAGTGTGTTAACTCATCGATGGAAATGATATACCCTTAATCTTTCTAAATAACTCTACTGCGTAAATATCAGTCATACCAGATACGAAATCCAACACGCTTTGAATTTTAGTATAAGGATCTGTCTGCTGCGTTAAAAACTGTTTAGGGATCAGTTCAACTAATTTCTTATGATATTTTGATTCGTTTAAAATGTAGGCCGGAATAAACTCTTCTAATAAACCACCCATCACCTGATAGCCCGCCACCTCAATTTGCACTACAGATGAATAGTTGTAAATCTTTTTAATGGAGACTTTTTCGATCTCTTTCATTACAGAAAGAAATGGCTCTTCAATGGCATCCATTAAACTTTGGTTAAAGTCACCATCCAAAATAGTTTGCTGCTGATTAAAGAATACTTCAGAACATAAACCGATCAATGTGCTAATAGATTTTGCCCGCATCAAGGTGATTTTAGCATCGTCGTCTTCCATTTCTGCCAATCGGGCAGGCATCTTTTCGTCTCTACACAAAGGCAACAATAACGTTTCCACCTCTTTGTACGAAAGGATTTTTAAACGATGTGCATCCTCAAGGTCGATGATGTTGTAGCAAATATCATCTGCAGCCTCTACCAAATATACCAAAGGGTGTCTTTTATAGATCAAAGGAGATTCCTGTACTTTTATCAAATCCATTTCGACAGCGATTTTCTCAAAACCGCTTTGCTCTGATTGGAAGAAACCATACTTTTTAGTAAAAATATGCTGTTTATTGTGTCCAGCTACCGACGCGCAAGGATATTTCGCAATGGAAGCCAATGTTGCATAGGTAAGTGCAAAGCCGCCTGTGCCCTTTCCCGCAAAGGGATGGGTTAAAATGCGCAAAGCATTTGCGTTACCTTCAAAATGAATCAGGTCTTCCCACTGCTCAGCTGACACCTGATCTTTGTAAATCTTACCATCACCGTCGGTAAAGTAATGAGAAATGGCTGCTTCACCAGAATGCCCGAAGGCTGGATTACCCAAATCATGCGCTAAACAAGCTGATGCAATGATGTTACCCACCTCACAAAGCAAAGGACAGGTATCATCAATTAAAGGCTTCTGATCTTTCATCTTATTATAAAAGATGGTGCCCAGCGAGCGGCCTACACTGGCGACTTCTAAACTATGCGTTAATCTATTGTGTACAAAAACACTACCTGGTAAAGGAAAAACCTGCGTTTTATTCTGCAGTCTTCTAAAGGGTGAAGAAAAGATAATTCTGTCGTAATCGCGCTGAAATTCTGACCTTGATTCTTTCTGGTTGCCAATAAATCGATCTTCATTTCCCCAGCGTTTAGACGACAATAACTTTTCCCAAACCATATATTTAATTTCCTTTTAATGCTTTATTGTTAAATAAACGCGAAGGTAAGTATTTAATGCTACCTTACCCGCTTAAATATTCCATTGGAAAAGATCTTTGACCAGCTTATTGACAGCTTTATAGAAAACAAAGTAGGTATTGCAGAAAACTTTTTAAGTAAAGATTTGTCAAAGCACCTGATCAACAACCTGAAAAGCTTGTTTAATGACAAAATGATGCTTTCTGCAGGTACCGGCAATGACACTGTTGTGGTGCACGATAAAATGTACCGCAGCGATAAGATATATTGGCTGGATCGCGAGCACAACAATATTCATGAGAATAGCTTTTTTAATTTGATGGATACTTTTATAAGCCATCTAAACCGTACCTGTTACACTGGGATTACAGGTTATGAGTTTCATTATACCTTATACGAAAAGGGCGCTTTTTATAAAAAACATGTAGATCAATTTCGCAATAACGAGGTAAGGCAGTATTCTATGATCATGTATTTGAATGAGGACTGGATAGAAGAAGATGGCGGAGAACTCTGTATCCACCATCTTAATCATTTGCAAAATATCTCACCAGTAAGCGGGAAAAGCGTTTTCTTTAAAAGCAGCGAACTGGAACATGAGGTATTGATGACCAATAAGTCAAGAATGAGCATTACCGGCTGGTTAAAAATCAATTAGTTTAGAGATGCCATATCAATTACGAAGCGATAATGTACATCCCCGGCTAACGTGCGCTCATAAGCTTCGTTGATCTGGTCGATATTGATCAGCTCAATATCCGAAGTAATGTTATGTTCGGCACAGTAATCCAGCATTTCCTGAGTTTCTTTAATGCCACCAACAAGAGAACCAACCAGGCTACGACGACCACCAATCAATTGAAATGCAGAAACCTCAGATGGTTTTGGTGGCGCTCCCAATAACACCATTACCCCATTCGTTTTTAATAAAGCCAGGTATTGATTGTAATCATGTTCTGCAGAAACAGTGTCAATAATAAAATTGAAGCTGCTACCCATTCTTTTCATATTGTCTGGATCTGTGGTCAGCTCAAAATGATGCGCACCTAATTTCGCTGCATCCTTCTCTTTGTCCTTAGAACGACTCAATACAGTTACATCTGCCCCCATTGATGCTGCAATCTTCACAGCCATGTGGCCCAATCCGCCCAAACCAACTACGGCAACCTTATCTCCTGCTTTTACATTCCAATGTTTTAGAGGAGAGTAAGTGGTAATTCCTGCACATAACAATGGGGCTACTTTTTCTAATGGCAATTTATCAGAAATGTTTAAAACGAATTTCTGGGTGACTACGATATGTGTTGAATAGCCGCCATAAGTGATGGTTTTCTTATCTTGTAAAAGGGAGTTATAAGTTTGAGAAACCCCATTCTCACAATATTGCTCATTGTGTTCCTTGCAATTGCCACAATGACCGCATGAATCTACAAAGCAGCCAACACCTACGGTATCACCAACTTTAAACCGGCTTACATCTGACCCGACACGGGTTACCTTACCTACAATTTCATGTCCAGGAACAATTGGATACATAGTCCCACCCCATTCATTACGTGCGGTATGAATATCAGAGTGGCATACTCCGCAATACAATATCTTAATTTCTACATCATCTACTTGAGGTTCACGACGATCGATCTGGAAAGGCTCTAGTGGTTTATCTGCGCTTTTAGCCGCATACGATTTTACTGAATTCATGTTTTTTATGATTAGGAGAAATGATAACAAAATAAGATGATAATTGTTGTAGCTTTTTAACAGATTATTCTCCGCGTAATGAGCGCAGCGAGAACGCGGAGGCAGCACCAAGTACTGCACCAGCCGCTACATCTGTAGGATAATGCACCCCTAAATACAAGCGGGAAAAGCCGACAGAGCTTGCCCATAAAAAAGATGGCGCTATGACATACCATTTGGGGTAAGCCTGAGAAAGTGCCGTTGCTGTGGTAAAAGCCGTAGAAGTATGTCCTGATGGAAATGAATATTGTGAAGGCTGATATACCGCTTTAATCTTCACATTGGCTAAAAAAGGTCTTGGCCGCTTTACTATTTTTTTAATCAGCATGGTAAAGAGTGCATTTACAGCCGAACTGCTGGCTACATATAATGCATTTTGCCGCATGGATTTATTATCATTGATTACCCCTGCTGCAAGTAGGCCCACAGGAACACCAACATTTACCCAATCGTTGTGATTAGATATAAAAAGGAAAACGCCCGTTTTTTCAGGAGTTCTAGTTTCCGACAGGTTGATCAATACTTGATCATCGAATTGCTGTAATCCACTTTGCGCCTGTAATTGGAGCGGTAGCATTACCGGGAAGACAAATACGAATAGTAGTAAATTTCTAAAGTAAAGGCTTTTCATAGTTAAAAACGCTTAGCGGCAAATTACTAAGATTTAATAACAAATCTACATTTAGATGAATAAAGGACGGGACGGGTGGGAGCCGCCCCTATCCAAACCTAACGCATTATTTCTTTAAACCTTGTCTAAGTGCTTCCCAGAGCGGTTGCTTTAATCTATTGTACTGTGGAGCGTATACATGCACCACATCAAACAGCATCACCCCACCAGATGCATTTGCCCGAATGTATTTGATGGTATTGGCAATGGCTTGCTGACTAGGCCAGTCCACATTCCCCATATCAATACTCCCATAAAGTGGCATTTTATTGCGGGTAATGTATTTACCGCCTTTTAAAGAGCCTTCCACACTCCACCAATGATAGGCTAAGCCTGCCGTTGCCGGGTTATCAGCCAACATCAACTGGGTAAAATAATTACCTGTCATAATCAAATCCAATTGCTCTCCATATCCGGTTTTATTGTAATCCGGATAAGACCAATCAAAACGCAACTCATTGTCATTAAAAGGATCGTAGTCCTGACTTGCCCAGTTTACCCCTACCGAGTAATAAGTGGTATACCATGCGCCTACATAAACACCAAACTTCATATTCGGCTTCACACTCTTAACTGCGGCTTTAGCCTTTACAAAAAAGTCATGAATTACGGTAGCACGATATAACAACCAACGCTTATAGTACTTCCCGGTCACATTTGGTGTCACTACCCCACTCACTATTTTCCAGCTTTTAACAATATCTACCGGAAAATCCATACGCTTCGCCTGACTGTCATCGTATTTCGCTTCCAAAAATTTGATAAAATCATTTTTACTGTAATCAGAAAAATCAGCATTAATATCTGTGTAACGTGCATAATCAAGCAGTAAACCATCAATATCATACTTAGCTACGATTTCCTTGACGATGTTAAGCGCACGCTCCTGCACTGCCGGGATCGCCGGGTTTACAAAACCGTTTTTACCTGTAGATACGATAGGCACACGTTTTCCGGTTTCATCACATACGATAGACTGGTATTGGTCTCTCCATACCGCATCTTCATATACTTTACCTTTCCCCGCAGATCCCTCTACAAAGGTTACAATCGAAGCATAGATCTTAAATTTCCTCTTCTTTGCTTCAGCAATCATAAAGCCAACATAATCCACTCCCGGGGTAAAAGTTTTGCCATCCATACTGGTCAGCTGGGGAGCATAATTACTTGGATACATGGTATATCCGTTTGATCCTTTTACATCTAGTACCAGACCAGTTACGCCGACGTCTTTAAGCGTATCCAGCGTTCTTCGGATCATGGCAGTATCACTAAACCGACCATAAGTACCAAAAACATTGGAACGTGCATCTACCCATGCAATGGCCTCGTTGCGGCGCATGGTATCGGGCAAGATGTTTTCAGTTTCATCTGGCAATGTATTTTTTGCAACATTTGTTTTTTTACAGGCGGTAAACCCCACCATCAAAACTGCAGACCATGCAAATATTTTATAAACAATCTTCTTCATCAGATTTAGTTTTTAAGTTCATCATAATTAGCAGCTTACCGACTAACCAAAGCGATAAGCTGCAGGGTATTCATAGCATTAAGGAGCGTATTTTGTAAACTCGTGTGCAATTATACCGCCATTGGTAAGTAGCATATACAATTGCAAGCGTTCTTTATCTGGCGAAAGCCCGAAACACACATCACCAGTCCCGTTGGCATTTACGGTAGCCCCCAAAAACTCTTCAGAGTTGTAAATGTTAAAACTGCGGTACCTTGGATCAGCAGCAGATAGATTGATCTTCGAGCTCTCCGTTACATCATACAAGCCAAGTATAGCGTTGTTATAGCTAGTCGTTTTTACAAACTTCTGAACAGCAAGATATTTAGCATTATTAAATATGATATAATCTGTAGCAAAATGGAATATACCAAATACGGCCACCTCATTGGCAAAACCTACACTTCGCTCATGTGTAACCCCATTTACCAAACCGATCTCAAATTGGTAATTGATAAAATAGTCAGTATTTGCGTCTGTAGAGACAGGTTGTGCATCTGCCTGGAAGCCCATAAAGCTGGCCGCCCCACCTGTAACTGATTTATAAGTAATCACCTCAGGGGTATTGTTAACCAGCACCCCATTTACGATTCTCCATTTGTAAATGATCGAAGACTGACCGCCGGTGCTCATAATCACTGCATTACTCTCTACATTTCCATAGATATTCAGTCGTCGCCCTACTCCACCGTCACCGGTTATTGCAGCAGGATTATTGTTAGTCCAATCTATGATTTTTACAGGGGTAGCATCAACATTAGCCCATTTGTAAACCATAAACTTTGCATTTTTACCTGCAAAGGTGGTACCTATCAAATTGCCTTCCGAGTCATTTACAATTTGCATGGCCAATGCGCTAAATGGTAATGCCATATTTTTAATATACGCCCCCGTATGCCTGTTAAACACTCTATAACTTGCTGGATTTGTACGAACAACCGTAATCAGATAATCACCAGATACCGCCAATGCCGACTCATTGTTCGTTGTAAAACCTAGTTCGGCAGCAGTCTTACTCCATAGCCTTCTATTGATACCTACACCATAATCCAATTTAACTGGCTCCGCAGCTTTTAGGGTATAAGTCTTTTTCTTCCCGTCAACACCAGTAATGGTTAATGGCAAATTCTGCGACAAGTTGACACTCGCTCCACTTGCGATAGAACTGGTAGAGTGACTGTTGATCTCCAGATTTAACGTTGCGGCAGATAGATCTACCCCAGGCAAGATATAAAATAACACCTCGTCGCCTTTAATTACCGCCTCTATTTCTTGTGTTGAAGCACCGGCTTGATACAGCACTTTTGCTTTGGTAATGGATACATCGCCTACCTTTTTAGATACGACTACAAATGACCTGACCTCGCCCGATCCTGAAGTAATGTTTATTTTAAAGGGTTTCGATACATCCTGAATAACACCCAATGCTGGTGTTACTATTGCATCTGAGGGAACATTAGACCTCAGGATAATTTTGCTAAGGTCTACTTCATTATCTGAATTAACAGGATAATAATACGGCATCTCAAAGTAGATGCTATCCTTATTGGCACTATAAATAGGTTCAAACAAGCGACTGCTCCCCATTCCTTCAATAGTACCGTAAATATCGATCAGGTCGTTCTTGGTATTAGGAACCACCTTTTCTGCCTTTTTACAGGAGTTAAACACCAGACCTGCCAGTGCTGTAACTATAAAAACCAATGATAATCTCTTCATCATTAAAAGTTTAATATTATAAAAAATACTACCATCCCTTAATCTGGGTAATTGCATTGTTCCTTAAAATCTCATCTAGCGGAATTGGAATGTAATATAGCGCTGGCGTAAACTGACGATTTGTATTGTCTACAGAAACCGTAGTATAGGTAAATGATGCTCCGTTTGGTGAACCCTTATGACCGGTAAACTTTACATTGTTTAGCACGATGTGTGCTTTCCTCCATCTTCTAAGGTCCCAATACCGGTGGCCCTCAAATGCCAGCTCCACTTTACGCTCATGCTCTACAGCCCGCATTAACTCTGCAGGGGTTTGAGAAGGTGTATTTGGCAAACCTCTTTTGTTTCTCAGGGTATTTAATGATGTTTTTGCACCAGCTATGTCATTGATCTTAGATTTCGCTTCTGCATCAATCAACAACACCTCTGCATAACGCAGTTCCATCCAGCTTTGATCACTTTTATTCACTACGATCTCGGTATTCAATGGATCCAGAAACTTCTTGGCATAATAACCACTCACTGTTTTTTTAGGGTCGGTAGATGCACCATATTCTGTAATTCCTTCCACAGCATCGGCTGGCGTTGTATTTATCGTACGCCCTTTCCAGCTAGACCCGTTAAACAGTATAGTCGCATTAAATCGTTGTTCCCTATTTACATAAGGATTGGCAGCCATTGCAGGGTTCGACCATGAAAAGGTTGAACCGTCACTCATTTCAAATTCGTTTACCAATTCTGCAGTGGGCACACCATAAACCAACACTTGCCCAGGTGCATCCTTTGGCGGAGCAAAACCCAGATCATATTGATGGGTAAATTGTGGGCGAATAAAATCGATTTTAAAGATAGCTTCCTTGGTGTTTTTATTAGTAAAAATAGAAGCGAAATTTGCTTCAAGGTCGTATAAACCTTCCCCAGCCAGTTTCTTCACTTCGTCCGCCGCTTTAGATGCATTGGTATAATAAGGAATGGCTTTTGCAGTCGGCACACCAGTTAATGGATCACTGTTAAACTGCTTTTGGTCGTACTCTGCAATAGATGCTGCATACAACCATGTTCTGGCCAACATTCCATAAGCTGCACCCTTTGTCACCCGGCCCGTATTTGCACTATCCCATGTTTTAGGAAGGTATTCTGCTGCAAAGGCGAAATCTGCGGCTATAAAATTCCAGCAATCATCTTCACTAGAACGCTGCTTGTCTTTTTCACTGGTCAATTTATCCAGCAATATCACACTGCCATGCAATTTCACCAACCAGAAATAAACATAGCCCCTGATAAAACGTGCTTCGGCCTGAAACTTCAGTTTAGTGGCTTCATCAAGCCCCTGTGCTTTGGTATCCAATCCCTCCAGAAACTCATTTAAACGACGGATTCTAATATACCCGTTCGTCCAATAATTTAACATCGGCCCGGCTGCACTCACTCTCGAAGCATCTGAAGCCAGGATATTAACCGTTCCATTACCAGAAACACCCGATGAATATTTCATGATATCCGTTAATGCATCAGTGGCATTGTCGTAACCGATAGGAAAAGTACCGAATTTAAAGGTTCCAAACTCAGCATACATCCCTATAATGTAAAGACGGATGTTTACTGGATTCTGGTAAACAGCTACATCAGTATATTTATCTAATGGATCAATATCTATTTTACACCCGCTCATGGCAAGAATTGCACCTGCGATGAGGAATGATTTTTTTAATGTTTTTAAATATGCTTTCATAGCTCTAATTAAAATATTAGGTTAACTCCGCCGGAAATCATCTTCTGCTGAGGATAAAATCCATTATTTACGTTAGGCATCTCTGGGTCCAGATATTTCAGTTTATCCCATGTAAACAGGTTAAATCCGGAAACATAAAAGCGCATTTTCTCTATTTTAGATTTAAACAAGCTCTTAGGTAGCGTGTAACCAACCTGAATAGATTTCAACCTGATGTAATCATTGTTTTTTATAAAACCAGAATTGGCGTTTGCATTGTGCGGTGAAAGTGCGACACCACCAGAGGTTAACCTTGGATAACTGGCATTCTGGTTATCAGGTCTCCAGGCCTGTTCCACTAAATAATATGGAGAGTTACCATACCCATAAAAGCTTTTGGTAAATGGTGTATTGTCTTCCACACCAGATGTACCTGATGATCCCTCATACACACCGGCTAAGGCAATACTGGATAAGGCTGCCCCCTGAAATAACATAGAGAAATCAAAACCAGCATAAGCGGCATCAATGTTTAAACCGTACATAATTTCTGGCATATTACTTCGGCCCACGAAGGTCATATCCGCATCGCGGGTAACCCTTCCATCGCCATTTAAATCTTTAAACTTGAAATATCCCGGGGCGATGATCCCACTGCTCGGCGAAGAACCGTTTCTGGCTTCCTCCCAATTGTTGTAAAATCCATCAACCACAAAACCCAGTTTTTCACCTATTGGTCTGCCGGTTCTTTTTTGCCATGATGGCAAACTTTGAACTTCGTTTATTAAAATAACTTTATTCCTTGCCCAGTTAAAATTACCGGTAACGCCGTAGCTAAATTTACCAATCTTATTGCGGTGCCTGATTTGTAGATCAAACCCCCTGTTGTCCGTAATTCCATCATTAAATGTTGAAGGAAAATTACCCCCTACTGAGGCTGGATAAAGCCCAGACCGGGTGGTTAAAATATCAGTTACCACTTTATAGAAGTAATCAAAATCTACACCTAATTTGCCATTCCACAATTCAGCTTCAAAACCCACATTGGTTACCCGATGTTTTTCCCAGGTAAGGTCCTTATTTGGTGGTGCCCCGGTATATAAAGCAGAAACACTTGCTCCTCCAATAACCGCTACTGGATTATCTGTAAAACTAAAAGTAGGCAAATAAGCAAAAGTACTTAGGGTTTCTTCTTTACCCAAAATCCCCATCGAAGCCTTGATTTTAAAGAAATTAACGGTACTTTTTAAGGGTTCAAAGAATTTTTCCTCACTGGCTATCCAGCCTACGCCCGCTCCCGGGAAATATCCCCAACGTCCTTCTTCAGGAAAGTTAATAGAAGCATCAGCACGAAGGGCTGCTTCAAACAAGTATTTGTTTTTATAGGAATAATTTACCCTTCCTACATAGCCATGTCTTGCTGTTGCGCCACTAGAGCCTGTTGGACTAATCACATCAGCAGCAGCCGTACTCCCAAAATCAATATCTTGTAACTCGCTTAAGGCAAAATTTCTGGCGGCAGCAGAAAACAGGTTGTTGTTATACTTAGACCATTCATAAAGCGTCAAAACATTAATGGTGTGATCGCCAAATGTTTTAGCATAATTTAAGCTGGGTTGAAAAGTCAATCTGTTATTTTGAACATAACTCTGACGAAGTGTATTAACGGTGATTCCAGGAGGATTGGCAATCAGTGTATAATCGCCGGTAGTTTGCGTTCTACCCTTGCCCATTAACTTGTATGGTGTAGTCCAACCTTTGTTCTCCGTTGCACTCTTATCAAATGAGGTTTGCACTTTACCCGTCAGGCCATTTACCCAAGGAACCTTTACATTAAAAATTAAAGTACTTTGAAATACGTTCGTTTCCGCACGTTGATAACCCGACTGCAATACCGATGCTATGGGATTTACATAACCAGCATTACTGTTGTAAGCGGTTGGCAATCCATTAGGCGCAAACATTGGCATATTTGGCAAAGTCCTTACGGCTTGATAAAATGGATTCATGTAAGATGCGTTGTCTGGAGATATCCCAGGTGTATTTGTCTTTTGCATCCTGGCATTGATATCAAATGAAACAGATAGGATCTCATTCAACTTAGCATCTAAATTGGTCCGCAGGTTAAACCGCTTAAAACCCGTATTTGCCACTACGCCATCCTGATCCAGGTAACCTATATTAGAGAAGTATTTGATCCTATCTGTTCCACCCCTAACCGTTACCCCATGACTTTGAGAAGTACTGGATTTGCCCAAAAATTCACCTATCCAATCTGTATTTCCTAGCAATGGATTGGTATTTGTCCCATTCCTGAGGGCATTAATTTGTGATTTATTATAGGTTAAAGGGTTAGGGTCCTGATCTGTATTGATCCGGTACTCATTATCCATTTCTTCCGCTTTAGAAAACCATTCCATATAATCCGGGCCATCTAAAAACTTAGGGAAACGTGTGTTCGAGTTTACCATCACCGCACCATCATAGCTGATGCTTGGCTGTTGTGCCTTCCCTCTTTTGGTAGTCACCAATATAATCCCGTTTGCGGCCTGTAAACCGTAAACAGATAGTGCTACCGCATCTTTAAGTATCGAGATACTTTCAATTTCATTTGGATCTAACTGGGCAAACGGACGTTCAACCCCATCAACGATGGCAATTGGTCCCTGACTGCCCTGATAAGATGAAGTTCCCCTGATCCTAAGCGTGGCATCATCTGCACCCGGACGTCCAGATTGTTGTAAGGTAGTAATCCCAGGCAACCTCCCCGATAGCATATTGGTAATGTTCATGGTCGGCATCTGCTTCAAATCTTCACTGTTGATCTGCGCTACAGCACCAATCACATTTCTCTTCTTTTGCGTACCAAATCCTACTACAATCACCTCATCTAAGCCTTTGTTGGCCTCTAATAGCGTAACATTGATGACGGGACTGTTATTTACAGCGACTTCTTTGCTTTGATAACCGATATAGCTAAACACCAACGTTTCATCGCCTTTGGGAAGTTTAAGGCTAAATTCACCATTGGCATTGGTACTCACCCCTAAAGCACTTCCTTTCACTTTTACGCTGACACCGATCAATGGCAATCCTTGCTCATCCAATACCCGCCCACGTACATCAGCGACTGAAAAGTAGCCCAGCACCTTGTCCACGATGGAGATCTCTTTCTCTTTTACAATAACGGTTTTATTTTCTATCCTGTAACTCAAGGGCTGATCCTTAAAGCAAATCATTAATGCTTTGTCCAGACTTACATTGCTCAGGTTTAAATTAACCGGCTTTGCATCGCTCATTAGCTTATCGCTATAAAAGAAATCATAACCAGTTTGCATCCTGATCTCTTTAAATACATTTACCAAGGTAGCATTGCTATACCTCAACGTTACACTTTGACTATAAGTGCTGGCACTCAGGTGTAAAATTGTGGTGGTTAGCAGGACTACAATTAGTTTAACCCTCATAATAATCTGTCTTTTAATTGTTGGATCGATCCGCTGTAGCGGCTTCATCATCCACAAAAAGGTGGCTGCACATGCCGGCGGCCGACATAGGCTTTTAATGTAAAATTTCATACATTTGGTTCTGTTTAAGTATATGCAGTGCTTACTTTACAAGGGGAAACACTTCATATCATTCATTAAATAATTGGTTACACAATGCCCAAATCTTTGGGGTTTAATGGATCAGCATTAAAAATTACCGGGGTGTTTCAGCACTTCCGGTAATTTTAATTTGACCATGATGACGGTTTAAGTACTGTTTTTGTAGTTTTTTTTCATCTTGTTTGGTTAAGTTTTAATCTTGTTTATTTGGTTACCACAACCTTTTTTCCCACTATATCGAACTTGAGCTGACCGGCTGATTGCATAATCTTTAGTACTTCAGAAATATTCTTAGATCTGGAAACCGAACCACTAAAAGTCTGATTCAGATCTATTTCTTTATCGTATTCAACCGTTACATCATACCAACGAGATACCCTTCTCATGATCCCTGCAAGGCTTTCTTTCTTAAATATAAAATCACCATTTTTCCAGTCCATCACCAAGTCCAAATCAGCAACTTCCACCTTGATATCATGGTATACCGAGCTTGCCTGTTGACCAGGGCTAATGACTCTTGAAAGGCTATGGAGTACCAGGTCTGCTTTCCCTTTTTCAATCCCCACAGGTGCAACTTTAACAGAGCCTTCCAATAAGGTGGTTACCGATTTGTGTTCATCAGCATAGCTATTGATGTTAAAATGTGTACCCAGTACTTCAATCTCCTGCTTATCCGTCCTTACAATAAATGGGTGTTTTTTATCTTTAGCCACCTCAAAATAAGCTTCACCTTCAAGTTCAACCCGACGTTCTGGAACATTTGTAAATCTTTCTGAGAATTTAATCGAGGATAATGCATTTAACCAAACTTTGGTTCCATCAGGCAATACAACCTCATAATGTCCACCTCTTGGTGTTTCGATGGTATTGTACCGCTTCGCATTGCCTCCCGAAGCAGCCGTTTTGTCGGTCACCTTATAAACCAGCTGTCCGTTCGAAGTCTTAGAGATAACAACTCCAGATTCTTTTGCCAATTCACCATTCAGGGCATCAGTAATTGAGATCTTAGCGCCATTAGCCAATGTTAAAATGGCTTTATTCTTTCCGCCGGCAATATCTTTATCCGCAGCAATTAGGGGTGTATCATTGTTCTTTTTAAGCTTAGGATAAAAGTAAAGCCCAATACTTAAAGTCAATAGTATGGCAGCAGCCACCGCAATACGCGGCCATAAGCTGATCCGCTTTGCAATGTTGATACGAGCTACCCTACCTTGCAAGTCTGTTAAATCTTCATCAAGCTCCTGCGCTGTTAAATCAAATTTCCTCGCCTCACCAAAGGTAAGCCAGTTCTCTACAATCGCTTGCTCTTCCGGACTACACAATCCAGATTGATATTTTTTAATTAAACTTTCTGCGTCCTTATGCTGCATCATTTCATGCTATTTTAATACATAACGATTTGCCTAAACACAGGGGTTAAATAAAAAATGAAAAAACTATAAAACCAGTATCACCATTGGTCCCAACTTAGTTTTTAATATTTTAAGCGCATGGTGCATGTGACTTTTAACGGTTTGTTCGGATAGGTTAAGCTCGGTGGCAATTTCCTTACGAGAAAGGTTGGTTTTTCGGCTCAGCTCGAATACTTCACGCATTTTATACGGTAAGCTGGCTATTTCTTTTTCAATAAGGCAGGACAATTCATTATGACGTACCAAATAATCGGTCGCATTCTGTTCTGTATCCAGATATGTTTGAAAGGTTTCAAGATAGCGTTGGGATACTTTTTTGTGTTTATACAAATCAAATACCCGGTTTTTAAGGACCGTAAATAGATAAGCAGGCAGGCTACAAGAAATGTTTAATAGCTCGCGTTTCTCCCAAAAGGTTAAGAAAAGTTCATGAATAAGATCCTTGGCCTCCTCCCTATCACCGATCTTCTTATAGGCAAAAATATAAAGTAAGGACTGATATCGATTAAAGATTTCAGTAAACGCAGCTCTGTTTCCAGACTTCAATAAGTCTACTAATTCGGTATCAGAAAGTTCTATATACAGCACCATAAACTAAGCAACCCAGATGTCATTTGGTTAAAATTTCTCTCTTAATCTAAACTTAAAACCAAGTTTTAAATATATTTTATTAAGATTAAGCCAATATTAAATAATTATTTTCAAATAACTATTACATTGAACCAATGATTCTAAGGGTTTCTTTATTTAAGCGGTATTTTTACTCCTGTATATAGAAATCTTAAACGAAATAACTAGCCTTTAAACACTTCTGCTAAAAGCTCGTATGACTTTAACCTTGCCTGATGATCAAAAATATGTGAGGTAACCATTAACTCATCAACGCCCGTTTGGTCTAAAAACTGTTGAAGATCTGTCTTAAGCGTTTCCTTACTTCCAACAAATGTACAGGCTAGCATTTGATTGGCCTGCTCTTCTTCATACACATCCCACACGTCATTCATATCATCTACGGGTGGTTGTAATAGTTTGCGCTTTCCGGTAACTATTCCCAGAAATAGCTGATAAAGCGAAGTAACCAGTCGGTTCGCTTCTGCATCAGTATCTGCTGCAACTACGTTTACACAAGCCAACACATAGGGCTCACTAAGGTGCGCTGATGGTTTAAAATTTTGTCTGTATATATTTATGGCGGCCATAAATTGTGCCGGGGCAAAGTGGCTGGCAAAGGCATATGGTAAGCCCATGGCAGCTGCCAAACGTGCGCTATCGGTACTCGAACCTAAAATCCATATTGGAATATCCAGCCCTTCGCCAGGGATTGCCCTTACGTGACTAGTGCTGTTCTCGGCAGATAAATAGGTTTGTAGCTTGATGACTTCTCTTGGGAAATCCTGCGCGGCCTGAAAACGCAAGTCGCCTCTTATCGCTGCTGCAGTAACCTGATCGGTACCTGGTGCCCTCCCTAATCCCAAATCAATACGTCCCGGATACAAAGATGCCAATGTTCCAAATTGCTCGGCAATGATTAAGGGTGAGTGATTTGGCAACATGATCCCGCCAGAGCCTACTCTGATGGTTTTTGTTCCGCCAGCAATGTGTCCGATCACTACAGCTGTAGCAGAACTGGCTACACTGATCATATTGTGATGCTCGGCTAGCCAGTAACGGTTATAGCCCCAACCTTCCACATGTTGTGCCAGGTCTAAACTGTTTCTAAAAGTATCGGCAGGTGTTTTTCCTTCTATAACTGTTGCAAGATCAAGCACAGAATATGGTATGTTTTTGAGCAGTGTTTTCATCGTAATGCAAAACTACATTCCAGGGATATTATTTTTCCTATGTCTGAACCGATATGACTTTAAACCTACATCATTATGAAATTCAAATGAAATACCCGAAATTGAGCATAAATTGCCAAGCCATGGAATCCAATGATGTAAGAATTTCGCGTAAGAAGCCCATATTCCCGGTATCCCCGGCCTTGCAGAAATACCTTAAAATCTATCAGCGGGAGTCTAAACTGCCTATCACTTATGATGATCTGAGGATGTTTACAGAAGCTTTTCCGATCATGGATAAGAATGGAAAGGATTCACTTTGGGAATCGCCTATCTATGCGAACGACAGGATTGAAGAGCTACACAACGGTTTAAAAATAGTGTATGCCAATTTAAAGGCTTCAGGTAATTTGCGGATTGTACAGCATAAATACATCGATAAGATTGAATACTGCACTTTTGGCAATACACACCCTTTTAGAGTACGAATTGTGAACAGGTTAAATGATGTTTACGATTACTTCTATGTTAAAAAGGCTGATGCCTCAAGAATATATGGCTTAGAATTGGAACACATCTTATCTCCCAATCAAGTCAATTACCTGGTAGATCGTGAAACCTTGATTGAAGAACATATTGCAGGAATCCCGGGGGATGTGTTTGCAAAGAGCTACCTGCAAAACTCAGAATACAACCCAACCCGTATTGCAAAGGAATTTGTGAAGTTTAATGAGCGCTGTTTGGTGATGCTTTTGGGTGACATGAGGGCTTACAACTTCGTGGTTCAGATTACTCCTGATTTTGACGATATACAGTTTAGAATTAGGGCTATTGATTTTGACCAGCAGTTTTATGAAGGAAATATAAAAGTATACCTCCCACAATTTTTTAAGGAGAACTTCCCTTATGTAAAATTGGGTATGGATCACTTGACCGAAAAAACCTATTTACAATACCAGCAGGAAGAAAAGTCGTCTTTGCTGCATCGGGTCCGCAGTGAACGACATCGGCTAACAGATTTGCGGGATGTATCCAATACGGAAGTACTCACCACCGTTGAAAACATAAATACTTTAAAATTAGCTATGTCGAATTACCTCGAAGATCCACAGTATCTGGAATGTAGAAGCATGACTGATATTATTGAATTAAATCTCAAAAACATCATCCGCCAGGTTAAACTGTAATCTGAAAAAGAGTTTGGATTTGATCCTCCCGACACAGGGGCAAAAAAAAAGCGGAAGCAGGTCTTAAAGACGATGCCCCCGCAAATTAACGCTCTCGAGTGTAAAATTAAAAAAAAAATATTGATTGTCAAGAGAATAGGAATATTTTTTTTCAAACGCCCCTCTGCTTTGTCTAAAATTTTGGTTAAAACTCCAAAATTTTTATGGTTAATTAAACAAGTTATTTAACCATCTTCACAATATTTTTATGCGATTTTATCAAAAAATATACACTCTTTAACACAATATTCTTATTTTGCAATAAAAAAAGAAAGCTGATGTCTTTAAAAGCAATAATTGACGGAATCATAAGAGATAAACACAGATCACTAAGCTGGCTGGCCATTAGTATGGGTAAAACCTTTGATGGTTTAAGACTGGGCCTGATCAATGAATCTATTAAGTACAAAGATATCTTGCTGATGGCGGAAATACTTGAAGTATCACCGTGCTGCTTTTTCAATACTGAAGGTTTAGACGCTGACCAGAATATGGTAGCGGAACCAGCTGTGGAGTACGGGGATTTAAAATCAACACTTAAAAGCTGTAAGGAAATGGTTGCAACTTTAAAGGATCAGATCAATGATAAAGAGCGTATCATTACTTTGTTAAGCAAAGCGCAGCCTGATAAACTTTAATTCACCAAGCTGCTCTTTATATTTTAATTAACCGTTTTTTAGTTACCTATGCCAATTACTTTATAAGTAACCTTGTCACCATCTATTACCTTTTCGTAATAAACACCCTCCTGAGAAACATAGTACAACACCCCTTTTATCACTACGTCTCTGGTGTCAGCAGGGAGTTCATCTACCACATCACCAATTTTAGGCAATGAACCGACATCATCTAATGGACCAGCATCTGTCTTACCATCGGTTTCTAAAACGCCATCCTTACCTGCAACTACATAAACGGTTTTTCCATTCGCATCAACCGTACTGTTGTAATAAACACCTTTGTATTCGTAATAATTCTGACCATTAATAGAAATATCTTTCGCTTCTGATGGTATGCTAGGTACTTGTGCTCCTACCGGAGGTACAACCACTTTGTATCCATTATCAGCTTGCTGATAAAAAAAGCCGCCTGCATAATAAAACTGGTTAGGGCCGTAATAGAATGGATAATATCCAAAAGGCAATACGCTTAAACTAATACCTAAAAAAGGTCTATAATAGCTATAAAAACCATAATAGGGTCTGTGATAAGAAACCCCAGGTCTATGGTAATGATAGTTTGGTCTATACTGTGGCGGTCTATTTGGTCTATAGCTAGGAGGTCTAACGCCAACACTTGGAGGTCTTCCACCACTTGGCGGCCTACTTACGCTCGGCGGTCTTCCCCCACTAGGCGGTCGCGTACCAACACTTGGAGGTCTTGTTCCGCCCGAAGGACGTGAAGGCCTTGGCGTACCACTACCACTACGTTGTGCCAAAGCATCATTGGTAGTAAAGCCAGTCACCAATACGATAGATCCTACTGTAAATAACCATTTTAATCTTGCCATTTTCATAACGCTCTCAATTTTAGTATTATGACCTATAATACCTAAAAAGGATTATTTCTGTTTTATTTATCTTTCCAAACCTTACAAATGGATGATAAATAGGCTATATTACACCTTCATATCATTAGCTTGCTACTATGAAGTTTAATATGGACAGTCAGACCTATACAGATCTGAACGTATTCTCATCCTCTTCAGATACGGATGCATTATTTAATATCTTTAAGCTGACTAGTACTATTGGGGGACGGGAAAAAATTCATGAAATGATGTATAATCCCATAGCCGACATCAATGTCTTAAACTCCAGAAAAGAGGCTATAAAATATTATTATGATCATGAAATTTCACTAAAACTTAGCCGGGAGCAACTGGATTTAGCTGATCATTACCTAAACCACAATAAAAGGTTTTTAAAGCGGAACATGATTGATTCATTTTATGATTTTGCAAGTCATAAATTGAACCCCAGCAATGATTATTATATCATCTCCGTAGGCATTTCCTCCATTATTAAAGTGATTAGGAAAGTTTGTGATTTTTTAGAAACGATACCTACAGATGCTCCAAAACATTTGCAAAATATGTTGGTCAGGATAATGGCTTTGCTGGCATCACCTCCTTTAAAAGAATCCGTTTTAGTTAATCCTAATAAATTAAGCTTTTACCAGATCAGTAAACTCGACAGTGTGTTTAGAGGACCCGGCAAACAGCACATCTGTGAGATTCTACAATGTATTTACGAATTGGATGCATTTGAGACACTAGCCTATGTGGCAAGGAGAAGAGGGTTCAGCTTTCCGGATTATGTAGCTACTGCCGACGTTAAGCTGGAACTTAAAGGGCTGTTTCATCCCTCTCTTGAAAATCCAATCAGCAACGATGTCACAGTAAACAATCAAAACAACATGGTTTTCCTTACCGGATCGAACATGGCAGGAAAATCCTCGCTGTTAAAGTCGATAGGCATATCGATTTATCTAGCACACATTGGCTTTCCAGTACCCTGTGCATATATGAAGACTACCATTTTTAATGGATTGATGACGACTATAAACTTGCCCGACAACATCAATCAAGGCTTAAGTCATTATTATAGCGAAGTAAAGCGCGTTAAACAGGCCGCGTCCTTGTTAAATAACCACAACAACATGTTCATCATATTCGACGAGCTGTTTAGAGGAACGAATGTAAAAGATGCTTATGATGGATCACTGCTGATCATTTCGGCACTAACCGCAATTCGCAATTCGGCCTTCTTTATATCTACACATATTGTAGAACTTGCCGAAGAGCTAAAGAAGTTCGAAAACATTGCTTTCAAATATTTAGACGTTTATTTTGAAGATAAAAAGCCTGTATTTACCTACTTATTAAAAGAAGGGATATCCACTGAGCGACTGGGTATGTATATAGTTCAGAATGAAGGTATAATTGAATTGATAAAAAGTGCTTCAAAAGCTATTTAATTTTCTCTTCACAAATTGTCTTAACGATCTCCTGCATATTGGTAACCTTATCAATCAGTCCTTTTAATTCTTCATCCGTAATGTCGTAATCTAATTTATAGCGGGCATCTACGTAACCACGTTTAAGCAGATCAAAGAGGTGAAATTCGTGCTCATTTAGTATAGGCATACGAAACAGGATATACAGATCTATCGATACATGCTTTACATAGTTCCTTAATTTTGCGAGATTATGGGTTTTGGGCTTGTAGCCAGTAAATACCAATAGGGCCGCGCTGTAGAAACATTCTGTTGCCTGATGCAAGTAAAATACGCTATTTCTTCGGCCGTCTTTTCCGCGCTCGGCAGCATTTTTAGCATCGATTAAAAATTGCGAAGCTTGTGGATACCACATGTTGAAATAGCTTTGGGCCCGCTCCTTCTCTTCTTTAGGAGTCAGTTCTTTTGCCTTTTCGAACTGAAAAATTCCCGTATCATGTATCAATATGCCTTCGGAAATAATATCGGAAAAGAAATACTGACCTACGCGCAAGCCTTCATTAACGTACTCAATGTCATGAATAATTGGGCTGATCACATTTTTGAAACTATTGCATCGATTTTCTATGCTGCTGATGATCTCCTGTTCCTTTGTCCCGTTCTTTTTAATGATGACCAGGAAATCGTAAT
Source organism: Pedobacter hiemivivus (assembly GCF_005144565.1). Lineage (NCBI taxonomy): Bacteria > Pseudomonadati > Bacteroidota > Sphingobacteriia > Sphingobacteriales > Sphingobacteriaceae > Pedobacter > Pedobacter hiemivivus. Next base: position 685,032 of record NZ_SWDX01000002.1, on the reverse strand, counting down.
CACTGATATAGCTAAAGCGAACACCATCTTCGATATACTCATCTTCGACCCAGTTACCTCTGGCATGGCTACCGAATAGGATTACTTTTTCAGGATTAGCTTCTTCTCTAATAATCTTTAGTATATGGGCAATTTCCCTTTGTTTAGTTTCTGGTAAATGAGCTATTGATGTTTTCATCAGAATCAGGTTTTATTTTTCTAAGGTTCGTATAGGTAAATATAACGAATAAGAAAGAAGTAAACCATATAAAAGAAATAACCCGCCCCCATACCGGGAAGCGAGTTATTAAATTAACGCTCTCAACGCAAATGTAATAAATAATTCTATAGAAAATACTATCCCCTCCTACAAAGCCTCCACTTCCATTACAGATAATCCTGTCCCCTTAGCGATATCAGTTGTGGCTACACCTATGCTTTTAAAATTACGAGCAATCTCGATTTGCTCTTCAATTTTTCCTTTTTTATGCCCTCTACGAAATAATGGGTCTTCCTCTTCTTTAAAAAAATCAGCAACATTTATCATAACTTCTTCTAATTTATCTCCTAAATTCCTTAATTTAACTAATACGTGTAATTGCTGTAAATAACGATCTGTTGATAAGCCAGAGGCAACATTATATTTAATAGCCTTGACAATCTCTTCCAATACAAACACCGAATCTTGAGGATCTATATTACCAAGAACAGCTAACATTTTCTCCTCTATAGCATCCGATTTTAAAAACAATCTATAATCAACTGCAGATAAGCTTGTCATCGTATATCTAAACTTATGATCTTTTGTATCAATAACCGTTGGCATATTAGCCTTCCCGGGGCCAATGTAAATTACAAATTGTTTAACAGGCAACTTATATTTCCTTTGCAACATGATGCTATACTCGGCCATGCGATAATGCATGTTCCTATAATTATTGGTCTGGTATTCGACATGAAGTAGGTATGTATTACCGTTCTTGTCAATTACTTTGGTTAATAGATCTGTTTTTCTCTCCTTGGTATATTGTACATCTTCATTTAATACTTCTATTGTGGTTACATCTAAGCTTAATACATGCTTAACAATTCCAGAAAGGTTCTGCTGAATATTCTCTTTAAAGAGCTTATCGTACATGTTCCCCTGCAAATGGTTATCATTTCTATTTGCCATAGATCAAATTATCTAAGCAAACCTACGTATCGAATTTTACTTTACAAAAGTTTTATTAACTTATTTTATGACAAATAAACAAATAACCAACAATAACATTTCTTAAGAGTTAATAAAAATAAGTAAACATAGGATCACAGACTATTTAGCAGCATTATGAGAATTGAAATATTATGTATTATTCTTAATGATATATTTGACGAAATTTAAAATTGAATTATGGCAACAGCTCTATCCTCCGACCTTATTTTGGCACAGCAGCTTGTATATATTCCCTGCGGTTATAGTTTTACAGCGGCTAGTATAGAAACTGAAAGCTCCGACTATAGTGCTTGTGAATTTAAGCTTGATGGGCTCGCTATAAGGTTTCGAGTGGCTAAGATCACGCCTACAAAAATTGGGCAGTTTGTAACGATATGGAAAAGAAATGGCAATGGCCCGATTGAACCTTATTCTATTTCCGATAAGATCGACTTTCTAATTGTCAGCACCCGCAAGAGTGATCTTTTAGGACAATTCATATTTCCTAAAACAGTGCTCCTAAAAAAGGGCGTACTTTCAACTCCTGAACGAGAAGGAAAACGCGCTATAAGAGTATATCCACCCTGGGATAAACCTACTAGTCGACAAGCACAGCAAACGCAACAATGGCAATTGGATTATTTTTTAGCAGTACCGATCGACCAGCCTATTGATTTGGAGCGTGCAAGAATGTTGTTCAAATCTTAGTTATTAGTCTTCCATTTAATAAAGAGAAAGATTGTACCTTAAACCTAATAAATTGATGCATTAAAATGGCCGCCCTAAAACAGATTTTAGCTAAAAAAACGGACAATGAACTGTTATTTTATATTGAAAACGTTGATAAACATACCGAAGAAGCGGTAAAGTTAGCTTTAAACGAATTGCAAGAAAGAAAAGTTCAACTGCCAGAAGGAATTACGGAACATATTGAAGCACAGCTCAATGCCAAAACTCTCCTTAGGGATCAAAAAAGAGAAAATCCATGGAAACAAAATATAGTAGATGATCTAGATGCACCACTGTTTTATTCGCAAACAGCAATTTATATCTTCTCTATCTTATTTTCTGTTTTTTTTGGCGCCTTTATGCTGGCTTCAAACTGTAAAGACGTTGGCAAACCTAGATGGCCAGTAATTCTTTCTGGTTTTTCTTATTCCTTACTAACCATTGTCATTTTAGAATATTATGATTTAAGCACTCCCTATACTTATATCGCAAATACCATTGGAATCACTTTTATGTACCATTTGTTTTGGACAAGATATATTGACGCCCAGACAAAATATAGAGCTAAGCCAATTTGGAAACCATTAGTCATCGCGGCTGTTATATTTATTCCTTTTATTGCAATGATTATTTACAATACGCCAAAATAGAACTCATCATGGCTAAACGAATTTATTTAATCAGCGGTCTGGGTGCAGATAGACGCGTCTTTAAAAAACTTATTTTTCCAATAGATTTCGAGCTGATACATCTTGACTGGATTACTCCTGAGCCTGCTGAATCTTTAGAAGCTTATGCTGCACGCCTAGCCTACAAAATTGACACCTCTGCCCCATTCTATTTAATTGGATTATCATTTGGAGGTATGTTAGCCACAGAAATAGCAAAGAAGCTAAGCCCGGTCCATACCTTCCTCATATCTAGTACACCTGTTTTTTCCGGATTACCATGGTATTATAAAAGAGCCGGAAATATAAGGTTACAAAAAATGATTCCTATTGCCTTATTTAAACGTATTAATAATGTAGGGTTGAATTTTATGGGCGCCAAGACTCAAGATGAAAGGCTATTATTAAAACAACTCATCATCGATAGTGACCCAAATTTCATAAAATGGGCCTTAACATGCATACTAAAGTGGAGGAATAAAGAACGTCCATCAAATCTAACCCATATACATGGGACTGCTGATATTATTTTACCAATTAAGTATCATAAGCCTGACATTACCATTAAAGGTGGCGGGCATTTTATGGTTTATTCCAATGCTAAGGAAGTAAGGGATTGTATTATAAGAGAGATTAATAAGTACCAGATCTGACTCTAGTCTAAGGATATTTAATTCAAACATATTAACGGATATTAGCCATATACGGATAAGACACGGATAAGACAGAGATCGGTCTGTCTAGTATAATACTCCAAGTATAGTCCAAGTATACTCCAACTATAATCCAACTTTTTCAATTAAAACATGGAATTTAGTTACTGTTTAATCTTTTTTAACTTGAAATTTTGTAGTACGCTAACCAAACCTTATCTTAGATCAGTTGTTTAGTTATAAAAAACATATAGATCATGGCAAAATTTGACGGAAAATTCCTGACAGGTGTAATAGGACCTGCTGTTTTTAAGAAGTATCGCAATATGCAATTGGTTACAGGCAAATCCAGGTTGACAAAGGAGAAGCAAACTGAAAACACACACAAAGCAGCAACTCAATTTGGGATCGCCAGTACGCTGGCAGAACAATTCCGGCGAGATGCATGCGAGATCATCACAGATTTTTATGATGGAACCATGGTTTATCGCTTTAGAACAGACGTACAAAAGGCCTTGAAGCAAGCATTCGACGCTCAATCGGAAACCTATCATTTTACAACCAACAGTTTTGATCGGCTCAATGGTTTTGAATTTAATGCGGATTCACCGGTAATGGATAATTTCTTTGTGCAACCGGAGCAGCGCATCGAGGGGAATATCCTGACCATCAAATTGCCGGAAATGCTTGTTTCAAAGGACATGAAATTTCCGGTAAAAGCAAGTTCATGCTTCTTAAATATTGCTGTGGGGATGTATGACCTTAATTATGGAAATAGAACGATGTGCCCGATTCAGTCGATTGAAATTCCAAATGGTTCAAAAGATAACGTTATTCCTGCGCAGGAACTTAGTTTTGAAATAGAACCAGGCTGTTTATGCATTTCTATGTTTTCATTTCAGTTTATACAAAAGACATTTTCTGGTAACCTGATCATCAATAGTAAAAGCTTCAATCCTGTTGCTGTATTCAGAGCAGTAATAGCGGATGGAATAGTAGATCAGGAACAGACAGAAAAATGGGATGATATGTCAGTTGTGAGGGATTCTAAACATTTTAATAAACCTAAAATAGAACGCAAAGCAATATCCGAGGATTTACAGGATGAATCTTTTACAATTGCGCAAATTGAGCAGGAACAGGAGAAAGTGAAAACCGGAGTAGATTTCCCCCAGTACATTCAAGCGATCAAAAAGTTAGGCGTAGAAGAATTTGTGACCTACGTATCTGATAGCCATACCCAGTATTTTGGAAGTAATGGCCATCAGCTAAGCTCCAAGGCAAAGTATGAACCTTTAGTCGTCGCTGCTGTGGGTAATAAGAAAAAGTTTAGGAAGTATTTGAAAATGCATCAGGCAGGGCAAACGGATTACCTCAGCTTTTGCAGGCATTGTGCGGAAACAGGGGTCGATAGATGGATAGTGAATTTATCATTAATGACCTGCACTTATTATGACCTGAAAGATCAACTCATCCTGACAGAACCGATCCCAAATTCCGCATGAAATCTTTTAAATCTTAAACAACACTATGCTTTTCAGATAAACAAGGTTCTGCGTAATCCAAAACTCCTGATTTTTCTAATTCAATTAGCTTATTCTGAACAGAAGTGTATTCCAAGTTGAAAGGAACATCAATCACAAAGTATCCTTCATTGGCTTTCTCACTAGAACACCCTAAAGAATCAAACAACTCTCTAATATCATTAGTAATAGTTGTAGAATCTAATATGACAACTTGTACCGTAGAATTTCCAGAAGGTTCTACAGGTTCTATAGAGTTAACTAAAAGAAAACTTTTACCAGTTTTTTCAATTTGTATAAAAATCCAGATAAATAAAAAGCGGGAATAATCCTCCGACTATTCCCGCTCATCTAAATTAACGCTCTCAAAGATAAAGACGCTCTTTTAAACCGAATATTGTATAACACTTAAATTTTATTTCAATTCTATTCCAAGGTTATGTTGGGTTATGTTATATTTAGCTTATGAAACCAAATATAACCAACACATTACTAATAGGGCTACTATGTTTAACCAGCTCTATATCCTTTGCACAAACTAAGGACTTATTCAATGGAAAAGATTTAACCGGATGGCACAGTGATGTGCCCGATAAAGACAAAAACCCTGATATAAAACCTTCATTTATTGTACGAAATGGTTTGTTAGTTAGCTTGGGTGATCCACGTGGCCACCTAATTACCGATGCCAACTATAAAAATTACAGATTAGAAGTTCAGTATCGTTTTTCGGCAAAACCAGGAAACTGTGGGGTATTGGTACATGCATCTACACCAAGGGCACTTTATGAGATGTTCCCAAAATCGATTGAAGTACAAATGCAGCATAAAAATGCAGGTGATTTTTGGTGTATTGAAGAAGACATTACAGTACCTGACATGGAAGCCAGGCGGGGACCAAAAGAGAATTGGGGAATAAATGGCAAGAAACAGCGCCGAATAAAAAAGCTAGTGGACAGTTTGGAAAAACCGCTTGGCGACTGGAACAAAATGGTAGTAGAATGTCTGGACGACCAGGTGAAAGTTTGGGTAAATGATAAACTAGCAAATCATGGCAGCAATTGCACCGCCCAAAGTGGACAAATCGCATTACAAGCAGAGGGTTCGGAAGTAGAATTTAGAAAAGTAATACTTAAACCGATTAAAAGATTAAGCAAAGACTAGTCTTTGCTTAATCTTCATTGGCTTTAATTTCACTTGGCAGGATTCCAAAATAACGCTTAAAAGCATCTGTAAGATGACTTTGATGGTTAAAACCAACAGCTGTAGCCACCTGCCCTACACTTCTTTTCTCCTCAAGGATGAGTCGACGAGCTTCTTCCATCCTTAACCGGGTTACATAACCATAAATGGTAGTTCCGTAGTATGCTTTAAAGCCCCGCTTCAGTTTAAACTCATTCAAGGTTATTTGTTTGGAAAGCTCTATAATTGTTGGCGGGTAGCTATACTCCGCATCAAGGATCTCCCTGGCATGTTCTATCTTTTTCAGATCATCTTGTTTGATCAGATATTTTTCAACCTCAACCCCCGATTGCATTTGTTCAAGTTGTAACATCAACAATTCCAGAATCTTTGATTCGGTGTGCAATCTTTTTAGCTCACCTGTTCTTTTACATTCGCAAATATCATTAATGACTCTCTTCATTTCCGTTGTCACCGGAAGGTCCTTAGCTGCAAATGAGGTATATTTCCCCTTCAAAATTTCTTTTACAAAATCAGTATGTAATAAGGAATGTTGGTCTATCAGATGAAAATAATAGGCTTTAGACAACACCAATAAAAAATACTTATACTCTATATCAGGCAACATCTGATATTTTCCTTTTATAGAAGGAATGTAGCGGATGTTGTGACGACTACCTTCCCTACGACTACTTTTACTTTCCTTTTTCTCCGCATTCGGGTTTGTCCCATAAAATATGAATTGCGAAGTGATGGTTTCACCTTCCACTTCTGAAAGCACCTTGACACCAGTATTAAACTGCATGGTGGCATGAACAAGAAACAATCCACCAGCGCTAAGCTGGTAATTAACCAGCTTCTGCGCAGGCAGACTTTTAATGTTTACATTTTTTTCTGAAAGCGGCGTATTTGGCGTGTAATGTTCAGAAATTTCTTCGATAAACAACCAATCGTCCGAGCCTTCTATCTTAGATTTGATTTTCATTAGGCAACGCTAACCTCGCCAAACACTTCTCCAAAATTGGAAAAAGTATCATTTGCAGTTTTAATAGCAAGTGCTTCTTCAGCTTCGTTATTGGCTTGCGCGTTTAATACAGCTGTAAACTTACCCCACATCTGACCTGTAGCTTCACCATAACCAGAGAAGAAAGAAACTCCTTTAGTGATGCCAAACTTCTCAAGCATTTTTACAATGATTGGTCCACCCATAATCGAACCTTCCATTACGTAAAGTGCGCCAAGCGCCTGTATCGTATTATTGATATCCGGAGCAGTTGCTTGTGGAAGTTCATCTACATTTGATCCCAGCGCTTCAATATCTTGTTTTAGGTAAGCCGAATTGCGACGTTCTGCATGATCAGGTAATAAATCTGTTGTTATATAAGGCGCAATAGCTTGTTCAACCTGATTAAAATAAACATAAAAATGTTTTAAAAAATCAGCGTAGTCTGCATCGCTACGAATAGCTTTCATTTTTTGTACTACTTTTTTCTCAAGCGTAAGGTGAGCTTCTTTAGTGGCTTCTTTAATGTTGTTACTTAACATGTGTTTGTATATTTTATGGTGTTAAATTAAATTATTTAATTACAAATTTGGTACTACCTTTTGGCACAATTACATATTCGAACGTAAAAAATGGCATAGGCGTGGTAAGGAGTAATAAGCTGCATATTTTAGCAGTTTTTGGTCTTAAATGATTCATAATAAATTAGTCTATTAAATATTGAATTGTTATTTCTTGTAGCTCTTTTGACTATTAAAATATTACTCAACAACCTTAATGGGGAAACTCAAAAAATCCAGCTGACCATATCCAGCAGCATAATAGTCTGCGTCAGGGTAAAAATACCTGATCCTGTTACAATCCCCTAAAGGAAAATCCGCAGGGATTTCCAAGGTCAAACTGTTTGCTGTTGTGGACTTCAGAGTTATCGGAATAAAGGTTTTTGTGATCGAATTATATAATACTACAGCATTGACCTTATCCAAATTTGCGCCACCTGTGACCGTGAACTGCCCATTTCTTTTAACTGTTGAAGCAACAGAGATTTCAGTTAGGACTACCGGCTTAGGATCTGCAATTACTTCAAAATTATCCTTAAAAAGAACTGTTTTATTACCAGAAATTACCTTAACGCTTTGATAATTACCAATTGCAAAATCGGGATCTAAAATCACAGCAATAGGCGTGATCTTATTGATTTTAACAGGAATATCTTGTCCACTGGTGTTAACAAAGAACACCTTAGTTTTACCTTCTTCAACATCAAACAAATCACCACTTAACTGGGCCGTCTTATTTGATCTTAAAAATCTTTTATTTTTATAGATATCAGGCCCATAAAATGCGCTGATCATTGGTATAAGACTATTCACAATTGGCTTCAATTTGTAAGTCGTAACTGCTCCATTTTCGGCAGTCACAGTATAAGTTACCGACTCATTAAAGGATACTTTTGTGCCTGCCAGTGGTAAAATACTTGCTTTATCAGCAACTGTAATCGAAGGCGTAATTTCCTGAGGGACAGCCTGACCTACTGGCCAGTATAAAATGATTTCATTGTTTTCAATTACAGCCTTTAATTGCGCTCCATTAGCATCTTTAACAGAAAATGCAAGTATATCAGTATACGGAAGGGCAGGATATTCTTTTTTACAAGCACTTAAGCTGAATAAAAAAAAGATGGAAATGTATAAATATATTGATTTCATTGTTTTCTATTTTGCGTTTACAGTTATTGGCCAGAATGCATTTATAATTGGGAATCCCTCAAATAATATGGAAGGGTAATAGGTTCCCACTGGTACAGTCTCAGGAATCTTTACCGTAGCCAATGTTCTGGTATAGTCAAGAACAGGAAGTGAGACATCCTGTCCGGCGACCTTAATGGTTATCAATTTCAGGTCTTTAAATACAGGGCCGCTTGACTTTATGGTGAAAGTATCACCCTGTTTCGCAATTATAGAAACATAATCCACTTGAGGCAAGGTATATTCCAACTTAACCGGATATTTTAAATCTGTGGTCAATGATTGTATTTTTACCCTTACTTTATAGAGTCCAGGATTAAGGGTCTGTGGTACGCCTACATAGCCAATAGAATATACCTTTTCGGTCGCACCCATCAACACAGTTACGGCTGCTGGCCCATAACCAGTAACATATGACATTTCAGTCTCCGTATTGTCAGCTCCAACAAGAAATATTCTTATTTTGGTCGGATCAAGTGTATTAAAGTTGCCGGAAAAATTAATCATGTAATAACCTATGCCCCATACAACAGGTTTACTTTCAGTAGATACCTCATTCACCTTTAATGGTGAAATCTGCTGCATCTTTATCACTAACTTATAGGTTACGGTACTTTTATCAGCACCCGTCACGGTATAGGTTGTCTTGTCATCCAATACATCTACAGGTAGCACTTCACCTGAAAGTTTTGCTCCACTGGCCAACTTAATCTCTGGATCAATTACATCCAGATTATAATAAAATGGAAGGTATACTGTTATCGTTTTATCTGTTTCGTCTATTATACCGCTGATGCTGCCGTCTGACACCGGCACTTTGTACGCTATAATTTTACTATCGGACTGATGTGGCAGGTCCATAGTCTTTTTACAGCCAAATAAAACAGCTAAAGCAAATATTGCACAGCTAAAGGATTTTAATCTCGATTTCATTACTTGTCGTATATATTATTTAATTTCAAATTTTGTGCTCCCTTTTGGTACCAGCACATATTCAAATGTGAAAAACATATGCGGTGTAGTTCTGAACCATTTATCAGGTGTAAAAGCATCCTTATAACAGCTGATCATTTTTACTTTCGCATAATTCCCTTTGCCTGTCCGTACAACAATTGTTCTTGCCGAAAGCGTTGTTCCATTTGTCATAGTCATGGGAGCAGAAAGCGCATAAGCAACATGCTGCTTATCAAAACTTGAATTACTCATCAAACCTCCACCAAAATCATAAAGATACCAGCCTGTACCAACACCGAAATCACCCTTTTCATCAGTCCCTATTATCGTTCCTTTTGTTCTAAACTGTGCGTCTGAAGGAACATCCACTACTTCATCAAAGGCTTTCTCAAGGATTAGAATACCACCAATTCCTGGACCACCATATCCTAGATTAGAACCATCTGTACCGGAGTTCCCAGCGATAAAACTATTGTAAAGCCCGTTAAAGCCCATATCCCATCTTGCTGTTTTAGCGTATTTTGCAGGTGCTTCGGCTTTAGTTTCCAAACTAAAATAAGCCGCAGCCTTTGTTTCTGTAGGGTTTTTATCATCAGTTTCAACAGCAAAATTTTCTACTCGATGAAGTTTATAAAAAGGCACGCTGGCCGACTCTGGGGGTAACTCTTCGTCTGGTTTTGGTTCATTAGATTTAGAACAGGCGCCGAGCAGCATCACCGTAAACACGACAGCTGCGATTTTCGTTAGAAGTTGTTTTGTTTTCATTATGTTATTTAATAATTAATCTTTCGTACTTAAATTTCTGCTACCATCCTGCTGCACATAATACCTAAATGTGAAATAGGGAGCTGGCCAGTTTAGGTCACTCACTGTAGCGGGCGCACCTTTATACATGCTGATCAGTTGTAATTTTGCATATTGACCATCGGCAGTCTTTAAAACATAGGTTCTGTTTTTTACAGGTACAGCGATATGGGTGTTGAGTTCATAGAAGTACCAGCCATTGCCATTTCCGGGGTCCCATCCTACCGCACTCACTCCATTTTTTTCAAATTCATCGTCTGAGGGTGCTGTTTTTACAGCATCATAAGCTTGATTGACAACCACCATCGCAGCTTTTCCAGGGCCACCAAAACCATAACTCTGATCATTCGTGCCATTATTTACAGACACATAAGAATTGTATTCTTTGGCAAATGCGATGTCCCAGTCGGCGGTAAGCAGCTTACTTTTATCAACCTTATTACTTGTCTTTAAGCTGAAATAAAAAATCTCAAATGGTTTTGCACCACCTACTGTATTTCCTACATCCCCAGGCAAATCTTTGACAATGGTACTTTTCCCATCTTCCAATTGTGGTTTAATTTCATCCTTAGTACAGGCACCAAAACTGATGGCAACTACCAGCATGACCATTCCTTGTATTAGTTGACTCTTTTTCATATCTTTTTTTATGCTTAATCTTTAAAAAATCGCCAGCTAATACCTGCGACTATAGCTCGCCCCTGTTGTGCAGGCATCAACTGATCCCGATAGTTCATCAGGTTATCTGCTGTAAGCTGTAACTGTAAATGTTTGTTGTAAAATGTTTTCTGTACTGCAGCGTTCAAGAGAAAGAAACTCCGAACATAGGTATCATAAGGATCTAAAAAATTGTTGGCCTTATTATCTTCCATAAAACCGTATTTACTCCTATAATTCACTCTAAATGTGCCTGTGATACCCGTCTTTTCATGTGCATAGCTAATTTTTAAGTTAGCCATGTGACGCGAACGGTTGTTTAACCCCACATAATCTTTACGTGTAGCACGTCTAACGTCATTGATATCAGTATCGTAAATAGATCCATACAAACCGGTACCGTTGTTTATGGAGTCGACCACACCTTTGTCTACCGCATAAAGCAACTGGTAACCGGCAGAGAGGTTTAAAGACTTCGTTGCCGACCAGCTTAAACCTATTTCTGTGCCCGTAGTGTATGCCCGGGCAATGTTTATGTACGAAAAGATCTGCTGATTGTTGGTTTTAACTGCAACCAATTCTGAGTTGATAAAGTCTTTCATATCATTATAAAATACATTAACATCCAGCTTTAAACTTGTAAAAGGGTTATAGTTAAAGCCCCCGCTATAAGAAACAGAACGTTCAGGTCTCAAACTGCCTATATTTTTAGCGATCGGCAATACACTCATAATCTGTCCTGCATCCTGCAGCAGCTTCAATTCTCGTTCAAACTCCGCCGATCCCAGCACTGTATAACCTGTTTGCAGGTTTGTAAACACAAGATATAATTGTTGGAAATTTGGGGTTTTAAAACCCGTCCCAACTGCTGCTTTTAGTGTAAGTTTTTCATTCAAATTATATTGCAATCCCAGGCTTGGATTTAATTTAGCGCCATATTTATCATGGTAATCATATCTTGCACCAGCAGTAACAGACAGCTGATCAGCTGCCTGCCACCTAGCCTGAGCGTAACCGAAGTAATTTGCCATATTTTTATGGCCTCTATAAGCCGTATTGTCTAACACTTCATAAGCCGCCCCTGCTCCACCGGTAAGTTCGAGCACATCAGAGAAACGTTGGGTAGCCTGAACCTCTGCACGATGCAGATATTGCTTAAACCGATTTCCAGGTATCACGACGCCACTATTCAAATCTGTAATGTTCTGTGCGGTTTGATAACGTGTTAAATAGTATTGACTCTTTAGTCTAAGTCCATTATTGAAGCTGTTATTTAAAGCAATGGAGCCATTTAAATCATGTTCATCTAATACATCTTTGCTCGGTTTCACCCCATAAGAAAGTTCATTTTCTGAATACCGGGTTACATATCTCCCATTAAAATTTAAAGTACTTTTATCACTTAGTGAATACCTGGCCCTGCCTTGGAAAGCGAAACTATTAAACGGTGGTGCCGTTTTACCTTCATTTAGATAAGGATTGGCGTTGAAACCATCGGTACGGTAATAATTACCAGAAAAATAGGCCGATCCTCTTTTGCCTGCAAAAGGTGTTTCACCTTCTAAAGTGGCATCCAACATATTAAAACTGCCATAAGTTAATGCAGCCATACCTTGAGGATGTGTGATGTTTTTCCGGGTTACAATATTAACAACACCTGCCAGTGCCTCACTTCCGAATAAGCAAGACGAAGCTCCTTTTATGATCTCTATGCGTTCTATGCTTGATACTGTAATCCGTGACAAATCAAAATTACCACTGTTACGACCTACCATCGGTTGCCCATCGATCATAATCATGGTATAACCACTGCCAAAACCTTGCATTTGTAAGCCTACTGCTCTACTTCCAGCCCCTATATCACTCACAATAGCCAGTCCCGTTTGCTCTTTTAAAACCTCATCCAACCTCCTGCTTCCCATCATTTCTATCTCTTTTCTCGAGATCACCTTACTGGGCATAGCGGTACGTGTCATGTCAATAAAATTATCTGGATTATGATGCGCAGCACTAACATTTACTTCGTTAAGCGCGTTGTCACCTTGTTTTAGTTTAATATGGAGATGCTGTATTTTACCTTCTTCTATTGCTATATCACGAGCATACTTTTCGAAACCAATGGCCTTTATAGTTAAATTATAAGTACCTGCAAACAAATTATTGATAGTGAATTTTCCATTACCATCTGTAACCGCTCTCTTATTATCCGGTTGTAGTACAACCGTAATCCCCGATATTGCCCTACCTTCTCCATCTGTAATTACCCCAGTCAGTCCGGTTTTAATACCAGTAGCGAAACCATAAATACTAAGTAGTAGAAATACGAGGCTAAGAGAATATTTTGAGGTTACTGAATTGTACATTTATACTTAGTAGTTATTTTTAATCAATCTAAATAAGATTACAAATATGCTTACATTTGCCAATAATCAAGCAACGTGAGGGGGATTATTTTTGACTATTTCGGGATTGAATTAACGAAATCGGGATTATCTCATTGGATAACTAACTGGATAGCGCGAGGAGACCACAGAAAACACAACACATTAAAAAACTAATAAACAACAAGATAGAAACTAAAAAAAATAAACACATGCTAAAGTAAAACTTTGAAAATGATAAAATACCGATACCGACAATCCAAGCTAAGCTATTTGGAATCATTTTAATTAAAGCTTCCTTTGCATCGTTATAGAATACCTAATACAATTATAATATGAAGAAATCCTTATACATTTTACTACTGATTTTACTGGGCTACAGCGTATCTACCAACGCAAGTTTTGCCCCAAAACGAATCATCACGCTTAGTGCTGCGCTTACCGAAACAGTTGATGCGCTAGGTTTTGGTCCACAGATCGTGGCCATTGATGTGACCAGCACCTACCCTGCTTACACAAGCAAGCTTCCTAAAGTAAGCCAGAACCGGACCGTATCTACAGAAGGACTCATCTCTTTTAGTCCTGATCTTGTTTTATCCCCTGAAGGAGGGCTATCGAAAGCGACCGAATCTCAATTAAAATCTGCAGGTATTAAGGTGGTCATCCTTAAACAGGAGTTTTCCGCTAAAGGAGCATCTACCTTCATCAGACAAGTGGCTGCCGCTCTTGGTGCTACTGCAAAAGGCGAAGAACTGGTTAAGAAAACTGAACCTGAAGTAAATAAGGCACTAGCCCTTGTAAAGGAAAATCCGAAATCGCCTAAAGTATTATTTATTTATGCCCGAGGAACCGGAGTAATGATGGTAGCCGGTAAAGACACAAATATTGATGCAATCATTAAATTGGCCGGTGGCAAAAATGCAGCTCAGGGATTCTCTAAGTTTAAACCGTATACTACTGAATCTTTGGTAAATGCTAATCCAGACATCATACTTATGTTCGATTTCGGCTATAAAAGTCTTGGTGGAGCTGCAAGCATCTTAAAAATGCCAGGCGTTTCCTTAACCAATGCCGGTAAAAACAAAAGGATAGTAGAAATGGACGGGGAGCTATTAACGGGGTTTTCGACCAGACTAGCCCAGGCAATTACACAACTAAATGACAAGTGGTGAGTAAAAAAGTATTGTTATACCTTGTATTAATCATTGCCTTATTTATAGCGTCAGCCTTTTCGATGGGCTTAGGTGCCGTTAAAATCCCTATCAAAGAGGTATTAATCATACTTTCAAAAAAAATTGGATTGTTTGCCGATACCCCCGTCTCAGCCCAATATGAAGGTGTTTTAAATATTGTACGTCTGCCCCGCGTAGCAATGGGTCTGCTGGTTGGCGCAGCCCTTGGCATTTCGGGAACTGCTGTTCAGGGCATTTTTAGAAACCCATTGGCAGAACCGGGATTGATCGGGATTTCTGCCGGGGCATCCCTGATGGCAGTTATTATTATTGTGCTTGAAGTAGCACTATTTGCTGGTCTAAGTAACCTATTGGGTTATTATCTACTGGCATTCGGTGCTTTTAGTGGTGCCGGAATAGCCGCGATGCTGGTCTACCAAATTTCGCGTACGGATGGTAAATCAAATGTAGCCACGATGCTACTCGCAGGCATTGCCATCAATGCGCTGGCTGGTGCATTAACAGGATTGATCACCTATATAGCAGATGATCAGCAATTGCGGAACATTACATTTTGGATGTTAGGCAGTCTGGCCGGAGCTACATGGGAAACAGTACTGGCCATAGCGCCTTTTGTTTTAATTCCGGTGTTGTTATTGCCGCGCATGGGTAAAGCCCTAAATGCGTTTTCACTGGGTGAAGTACAAGCGGCACAACTTGGCTTAAAAGTAAACCAGATCAAAAGAAATGTAGTCGTACTGGCCACCATGGGCGTTGGCGCAGCGGTAGCAGTCTCAGGTATCATTAGTTTTGTAGGCTTACTTGTACCACATACCATCCGGCTCTTTATAGGTGTAGACAATAAACATGTGCTACCGGCATCTGCCCTGCTTGGTGCATTAATGCTTACACTGGCGGATATGTTGTGCCGAACCATCATTGCCCCTATTGAACTCCCAATTGGCGTAATCACAGCCTTACTGGGTACCCCTCTGTTTTTGTATATTTTAATTAAGGATAAAAAGAAACTCGTTTTATAAAATGCTGATCGCTGATTCGTTGACATTTGAAATAGGTAAAAGATCGCTGGTAAAGGATATTTCTTTTAGCATCCGTCCTGGTGAACTGCTCATTATTCTTGGTGCCAATGGAGCAGGAAAATCGAGCTTGTTCCGCCTGCTAAGTGGAGAGAAAATGCCTACGCGTGGCCACATACAACTACATGGAAAAGAAATCGTTGCGTATACGGTTGCAGAACTTGCCTTAAAACGTGGTGTGCTTAACCAGCAGAACATCGTAAATATGGCTTTTACGGTCATGGAGATCGTAATGATGGGCAGATATCCGCATTATAGCAACAGTCCCGCAGTAAAAGACATAGAAATAGCACAGCAGGTAATGGAGCTGACCGGTGTTATCGACTTTGCAGACCGTTCTTACTTAACATTATCAGGCGGCGAACAACAAAGGGTGCAGCTGGCTAGAGTGCTTGCTCAGATCTGGGATGTGCCCAATGCATTGTTGCTCATGGACGAACCTGTAGCCAGTTTAGATTTACAATATCAGCAGCAAACATTAGCTATAGCCAAAATGCTAAGCAAACGAGGCTTTATGGTGGTTAGTATTTTGCATGACATTAATCTGGCGGGGCAGTATGCCGACCGCATTATTATGCTAAAAAATGGCAGGAAGTGGTATGATGGTACGGCCGCCGAAGTATTAAGCTCCAAAAATATTTATGACGTGTTTGAAATCAACTCAGACGTGTATACCAACCCAAGAACATTGAAACACTTTTTTATTCCAAGGAACGTTTCACTAAATATAAATTCGCAATAATTTTATCTGTAAATCAACTATTTTTGCATTATGACCACCAAATCTACATCCGAAAAAAAAACAGCATTATTAAAATGGCTGAGAAAAGTTGGGGTATGGGGATTCCTCTTTTTCCTGATTAAAGGCTTGATATGGCTTGCGTTGGGCTATTGGGTGATCAAATAGTGGAACGTTTAAGCTAGCCTTTATGCTAGCAATCAGTCACATCAATAAATAATATTTTGATTTACAATAAATTACATTACCTTTGTTAAATATTTAAATAATAATACAATGCAACAAGGAACAGTAAAATTCTTCAATGAGACAAAAGGTTTTGGATTTATCGTACCAGCTAATGGTGACGCTGAAATTTTTGTTCATTCATCTGGCTTAATCGATAGCATTCGTGAGAATGATTCAGTAAGCTATGACATCGAGCAAGGTAAAAAAGGCTTGAACGCAATTAATGTTAAGATTAGCTAATCAAAATATTTATAAATTGTTAAAAACATCCACCCTAACAGGTGGATGTTTTTTTTTGAGCCCTAAATTGCATCCCGTTTTGTAATTTTGCCAAAGAGGCTGTTTCTATCGAGCGGCTTCATCATATTAATACATTTACATATATGGAAACTCTAAATAACAAAACAGCGCTGATTACTGGCGCCGGTAAAGGTTTAGGTAAAGCAATAGCACTTACACTTGCAAAAGAGGGTGTAAACTTAGCCTTGGTATCAAGAACGGCAAGTGATCTTGAAAAGGTAAGTGCGCAAGCCAAACAAATTAATCCTGCGATTAAAGTCGTGTATGCAACAGCAGATGTGGCTAACCTTGATGAGGTAGCTGCTGCCTGTGCAAAAATTACAGCTGAAATCGGCAACATAGATATCCTGGTAAACAATGCTGGTATTGCCAAATTTGGCAAATTTCTGGAGCTGGAAGTCAGCGACTGGGAAAGTATTGTAAAAACCAATTTATTTGGTCCTTACTACTTTATTAAACAAATCTTGCCCCAAATGCTGGAACGCAAGAGTGGTGATATTGTTAACGTTTCTTCGACAGCAGGACTTAAAGGTTCTCCTTTAACAAGTGCTTATAGTGCATCCAAGTTTGGACTGATCGGCTTATCAGAATCATTGATGTTTGAAGCAAGAAAGTCTAACGTACGTGTATTTACGCTCACTCCAAGTACTATTGCTACTGATCTGGCGCTAGCCAATAAGCTTACAGATGGCAATCCAGACTCAACGCTTCAACCAGAAGATTTTGCTGAACTACTGGTTGCGCATTTAAAACTTCCAAACCGCGCATTGGTAAAAGATGTTAGTCTTTGGTCTACAAACCCATAAAAAAACAGAAAAGCCGCAAATGCGGCTTTTCTGTTTTTTTAGCTTATTTACATCATTTGGCTAATCAATTCAAAGAAACGTAAAGTTCGTTCTGCGTTAACCAAGTTCCATTTATTTTACGCCAGGTAGCGGCATAATTACCATGATATTTATCATTTTTATAGTTCCACGTACCACTTTCCCATGCAGTATCCCCGCCCTTACTTATGGTGATGGTGTCAGGAATCCGCTCAAACAATGGGCTACTGTTTGAAAACATATATTTCCAATCGGCAGCAATTTCAGCTTTCCCAATGGTGTAACTACCGTCTCCGGCAATCTGCACAAAATCTTTCATCCAGTGTTTGGAGACGCCATCTACGTCTTTTTTCGCTATACAACTGTTTGAATCAAGCCTCGCTTGCTTAATTAATAAAGTATCTGTTGAATTCATTAAATAATATTTCTATCCCCACGCTTTTCTTAAAAAACGAAGCCAGTTGCCATGCATCAGATTTTCAACATCAGCAGTTGAGTACCCTCGATTTTTGAACAATGTAGGGATTTTTTGAAGATCTGCAATAGTTTCCAGATCGTAAGGACATTGCTCTTTTCCAAAAGCACCATCCAAATCCGAGCCTATACCTACATGATTCGCGTTTCCTGCGAGCTGGCAAATGTGATCTATATGATCTATCATCACCTCAAGATTACAATTCATGGCTTTTGGATCGGACTTTCCGCGAACCCAGCCAGGCACCATCATCCAGGCATCTAAAGCAGCACCTATAACCGCACCTCTATCTATCAATACCTTAATTTGCTCATCACTAAACTGACGGTTATGGTTTACCAAAGCACGACAATTGTTGTGCGAAGCCCATACATGTCCATTAAAATGCGCCAAAGCTTCCCAAAAACTATCATCGCATAAATGCGTAGCATCCAAAATGATATTCAACCGCTCCATTTCTTTTAATAGCTCTTGCCCTTTATGCCCCATAAACCCCGTTGCATCTGTACCTTGAGCATATCTTCCCGGCCCGTAATGTGCCGGGCCTACAGCTCTTAATCCACTGAGATACGCTTTTTCTAAATGATGGACGGTTATCAGAGAATCTGCACCTTCAAGACTTAAGATATAGCCAATTGGTTTCTTAGTATCATCAATGTCTGTTTTCCATAAAGCCAGATGGTTTTCCAGGATCTCCAGACTATTAATCTGTACCATCTCTCCTGCTTCCTCCATGGCTTTATACCAGGCAAGCTGTCCCTGAGTCTGCGCCCAGGCTTGTGCCGGCGAGTGCCAACCTGGCAAATTATTTCCTGGCGCTACAAAACGTGCAATCTGAGTAGCCACAACCAATCCAATCTTCCCTTTTCTCAGTTCTGGCAAGGAAACAACTGATTTAGCCCTATCAGGCTTATCCCTTAATCCTTCTTCTCTTTTATTGATGGAAGAAACTGGTAGCGTTAGATCACGGTTCCATTCCAACGCGTTCATACTTAAATCCAAATGGGCATCGATTGCAAACATAGACTATATATTAATTTTTCTTTTTCTTGAAATAATCTCCCAGGCACCATCAACCTTGTGCTCTTCTACCGTTGCAGCAAAGTCGTACAAGGCTACAGTTGGGCAAATGTGAATGGGTATGCCATACAAAACATCTCCTATTTTCAGACCATGTCCCTTAGGCATTTCCAATACCAGATGTTCCTCGCTTTGTCCAATTATTTTAGCCTCTGGTGCATTTAAAAAGTATACTCTTTTAGCCAATACGTTCTCTGCAGCAACAGACTTATGTCCTAAATCCAGACTCACTTTGGTCTGATCTGGCAAAGAAATTACCCTGGTAATTAAAACTGCAGCAACAGCATATTTTTGCTCGGCACAGGCATCATGATAACCTTTGTCCCATAGCACAAAAGTGCCTGGACTACATTCTACATCGGTTAGTTCGGCATAAAAGGGGTAGGTTGGTGAACCACCCGCAACTATTATGGGGGCAGGTAAACCATTAGCTATTATCTGATCTTTTAAATTATTAATGGAATTCCAGGCCAGCTGCCAACGTGCTTTTCTTTCTGCTAATGAACTATCGTGGATATGTCCATCATAGCCGTGTAGCCCGATTGCTTTAATCCCCTCCTTAACACTCATTTCCCGATAAAGAGTAAGAGCATTTTCATTTGGCAATATCCCGGTTCTGTTCATACCTAAATTCAAATCCAGAAATACGTTGATCTCCAAACCGGCATGCTTGGCTGCCTGAGAAAGCTCATTTAATGAATATGCGTTATCAACCAAGGATGAGAACTTTGTGGACGGAAAAGCGCTTACAAGTGACAAATACCTGTTTATTTTTGGGCCAACTAGCTGATAAGCCAGGAGGACATCGGCAGCTCCACAACGACCCAACATCTCGGCTTCGGCAATTGTGGCACATTTAAACTTAGTGATTCCCGCATTTATCATTAATGTGGTGACCTCTGCCGATTTATGTGTTTTTACATGGGGACGCAATCTATTTACCGTATCAATGCTGTTTAATAGCAGTTTTATATTGTCTGCAATGCGATTGGGATAAAAAACCAAAGCCGGAGAATCGAGCTCATTTACGTTATTTATCTTAAACCAATCTCGTTCTGAAGGTCTTTCAACGCTAGTCATGGAGTTCAAATAAAGCTTCTATTTCGACAGGGATATTGTCTGGTAACGAACCAAAACCAACTGCGCTCCGGGTGCCGATACCATTTTCTTCGCCCCACACCTGGGCAAAAAGCTCACTACAGCCATTAATTACAAAGGGATGTTTTTCAAAATCAGGAGAACAATTTACCATTCCTAACACCTTTATTACTCTTTTTACCCGGTTTAAACTACCTAGATTTGTCTTTATGGTAGACAGCATAGTTAAGCCAACCTGTCTGGCTGCTAGTTTTCCGTCTTCTTTATCAAGGTCGACACCGATGCGTCCAATCATTAGACTTTTATCATCGTTAACAGGTCCATGACCAGATAAATAAAGATACTTACCATCAATTAAAAACGGTTTGTAAACCCCCAAAGGCTTTGGTGCCGGTGGTAAGGTTAATCCTAATTTATCAAACTGCTCGTCTGCATTAAAAGTTTCCATAGCTATATCATTTAAATAAATTGATTTAATAAGAGTACCCCCGCCAGCCCTACAACCCCAACAATAGACTCCATTGCGGCCCATGATTTAAAAGTATCTATCATACTTAAATTAAAATACTCTTTAAACATCCAGAAACCAGCATCGTTTACATGTGAGAACATTAAACTACCTGCGCCAACAGCCAACACCATTAGGTTAGGATCTACATGAGCAGATACCATTAAAGGTAAGATAATTCCCGCAGTTGTTAATCCAGCCACAGTAGCAGAGCCTACACAAAAACGAATTATTGCGGCAATTAACCAACCAAGAAATAAAGGTTGCATATCCATATCCTTTAAAAGCGTTGCAATTTGTCCATTCACTCCACTGTCTACCAAAACCTGCTTTAAAGCACCTGAGCCTCCAATAATTAACAGGATCATGGCTACATCTTTAATCGCTTCTATATAAATATTCATGATATCGACTAGCTTCTTTCCTTGAAAAACGCCCAGGCTGAAAGTCGCAACAACGAGGGCGATTAACATCACAATGGTCGGGCTCCCCACGAAAGCGAAGAAATGGACAAGCGCAGGATCTTGATCGGGAGAAAGTGTAAATACAGTTGCGCCGATTAAAAGCAATACAGGCAAAAGCGCCGTAAAGAAACTATTAAATGCACCCGGTAGTTCTGCCTCAGGTAGATCAGCAGAGACAAAAGCGGTTAAGGGCTTAGAAGGAATACCTTTTAATGCCCTGGAGAAAATAGGTCCACCTATCACGATAGCAGGAATGGCCACTATTAATCCATACAATAAGGTTAATCCCATATTCGCATTAAATTGTATAGCCAAAGCCGAAGGCGAAGGGTGAGGTGGCAAAAAGCCATGGGTAACGGACAATGCAGCCAACATGGGTAAGCCGATATAAATGACGGGTAGTTTGTACTTATAAACGATAGAAAAGATTAAAGGTACCATGAGCACGAAACCTATTCCGTAAAACAGGGGAATACCTATCAGAAAGCCGGTAGCGACTACTCCCCACTGTATATATTTTTCTCCGCACAACTGCATCATGGACGACGCTATTTTTTGAGCAGCACCACTCTGAGCAACGAGTTTACCCATCATGGCACCGACCGTAAGTATCACTGCCAATGAGCCCAATACATCCCCCATTCCCTTCTCAACAGAGCTCGAAACCTTGTTTATTGGAATGCCTAGCCAGATACCAGCAAGTATCGATACGATAAGAAAGGAGATGAATGTATTGACTTTAAAGGCCGAAATCAGAACAATCAGCAAGATAATGCACAATAGAACGATAATAATGGTCATGCTAAATAAATTAATTAATAAAAATTTCATCAGCCAGTAACCAGGCTTTTCCACCCGCACCATATCCTCCTTTAGGAATAATCCCCTTATTTATTGCGGTAACTTTAACATATCTAATCTCAACAGGCTTAATTGTAACCCTAATTTCATTGATGCCCTCTTTTATAAAGCTGCTTTGTTTATAGACTTCAGTATAGTTTGTACCATCTGCAGAGACTTCAAATTTTAACAAGTCGGGTTCCCACATCCTTTGCCAATGATGCTTTAAGATGTTTATACTTAACTGAGATATTTGTTGCTGCTGCTCCAAATCAATCACAGCTTCCAAATTTTCTCCACTAAAACCACTCCATTCACCATCATTGTATAATTGGCTACCACTGATGCCGTTTATTAACGAAGCTGCTCCATTAGGCGCATAGTTACCTTTTGGTTGATAAGTTAAAGTGATCTTTTTCCCTGTACTTTTACTAATAGTAAAATCCTTTTTAAACACAGGTGTAACGACGGCTCCGTTATTAAAGACAGCTGCCTTAATTTGCTGTGTACGATCAATAACTAATGGTTTTTTATAAACTAAACTTTTTATCCCCGGCACTTTACCATTGGTGGTGTACCTAATGGTGCCTTTAGGTAGAGTTGTTTGCAACGATAAGGTTGATTTGCCATTAATTAGTTGGGAATTTCCTATTATTTCGTCGTAATTTTTAAAATAATTAACCTTAAGTCGCTGTAACATTTTACTTTGCGGCCTTAGTCGCGTTAAAAACCCTTCGTAGTTTTTTAAGTCTTTCTGAGTCCAGGCTATCTCTGCTAAGGCAATTATCCGCGGAAACATCATGTACTCCGCTTTTTCTGGTGTATTTACATATTCGGACCACAAATTCGCCTGAACACCTTTGATATAAACAGCGTCCTTTTCATTGAGCACTTCAGGCACAGGTTCGTATCCATATATTTTACTTAATGGCGTAAAACCTCCTGCTGCAATTTGTTCATCATCCTGATAGGACTGATAATAGTCGAGATAAACATACTTCTCAGGGCTCATGATCACATCGTGCTTCATTTTTGCTGCAGCAATGCCGCCTTCCAAGCCTTGCCAGCTCATTACTGTTGCTGATGACGCTAATCCACCTTCTAAGATCTCATCCCAGCCTATTATTTTTCGTCCTTTACCTTCTAAATATTTTTCCATTCTTCTGATAAAGTAACTTTGCAGTTCATGTTCATCTTTTAAATGTTCGGATTTAATACGATTTTGACATTTAGGGCATACTTTCCATCTTGTTTTAGGGCATTCATCCCCCCCGATGTGAATGTAGGATGAAGGGAAAAGTGTTAAAACTTCATCTATTACCCCAGTTAAAAACGTAAAAGTTTGCTCTTTACCCGCACAAAAAACATCTTCAAAAACACCCCAGAAAGTAGCAGTCTCGTAAGGACCACCGGTGCAACCAAGTTCAGGGTAAGCTGCAAGTACGGCCTGTGCATGGCCTGGCATCTCAATTTCTGGGATAACAGTAATATGTCTTTCCATCGCATAGCGAACCACCTCTTTTACCTCTTCCTGCGTATAATAACCACCGTAAGACTTTCCATCAAAAACATGCGGATCAGCTCGTTTATGTCCAACAATAGTCTCCTTACGATAAGCAGAGACAGACTGTAATTTAGGATATTTTTTAATTTCAATTCTCCAGCCCTGATCATCCGTTAAATGCCAGTGAAAGGTGTTAATCTTATATAGAGCCAACAGATCAATCCACTTCTTTAGTGAATGAACTGGAAATAAATGACGACTTACATCCAGATGCATCCCTCTATAAGCAAAACGTGGATAATCCTTTATGCTGCAAGCTTTTATACTAAAAATACCGATACTTGATTTTTGAATAAGCTGAGTAAGGGACTGCAAGCCATAGAACAATCCTTTAATCGTTGAAGCCTTAACCTCTATGTTATTTTGAGTACAGATTAAGGTATAGCCTTCTGCGTTTTTCAACACACTATCATACTCATTATGAAGACGATCAATCTTAAATCGGATATAATTTCCAGCAGGGGCTTTTATTTTTGTCTTTCCCAGACTATACCCTAAAAATGAACGAATCTGTTGTCGAAAGCCTTCAACATCCTTCGCTTCCATTGCTTCATCAAAGTCTAGTAAAGTAGTTTTACTAAGTTGAAATGCGCCTACATCTGACTGAATAAAAGCTGGATAAGGAATTAATGGGAATTGACCATTTACATCTTGAGCCCTTAAAAACACAGTAGCGTGCGTAAAAATCAAGAAAACAACTGAGTAGCAGAGCGTTCTATTCATTATTCGATCTATTTGGCAGCACAAAGTATAAAAAAAAATGAGTAGCCAAAAGCATTTTAATATTATTTTCCAATAGTATACCGTTGAAAATAATATTTTTCAATAAGTAAATTTAAACTTTTATCAATCTGACTTGTTGTCAGTTATATCAAACTCTAAAACATGGGACTATTAAAAACAGCATTAATAGGCGCCGCAGTATACGGCGCTATTAAATATATCACAAAAAAAGACATCAATGGCCGCTCCTTAGTAGACGACCTTAAAGATAAAGCTCCTGAATGGATGGAAAAAGCCAAAAGCGTCAAAGATGAGCTGAAAGCAGAGTTTGAACGTCAGCGGTATTAAAAGCAGCTACTAAAGTAGCTGCTGCTGTTTCATAAAATCTTGCTCCTCCTTAGTAATATGATCATCATCTATTGCAGGGGCAGCGGTAATGCCAGCTACTTTTAATTCATCCAAAATATCTACAAAGTTTTTGTAGTTCGCTGCTGTTGTGGGTTTAATGATCACAAATAGAGACTTTTTAGGGTTATTGGCATTTGCAGCATCGACTTTCAGCTTATTTTTCAAAATAGATTGTCTTATCCCTTCAAATCCTTCAATAACAGGCTGGCTTTTGCCAGCTTCCCCCATATACCAGGCTACTTTATTATTTTTGCCAAGCAAAATAGTCATTGAACGGGAAGCAGGAACAGGTTCTTGTATATCCACAATGGGCTCATCTGGCTTTACCACATCCATTGCTACTGGTTTAGATAATGATGTGGTGAGCATGAAAAAGGTAATCAGTAAAAATGCAAGATCAACCATAGCGGTTAAATCAACTTTAGGAACCGCTCTTCTGTTCGAGGAAACGCTTAATTCGGCCATAATCTTTTGTTTTAAGTTCAAAAAGATGATGCACATGAAAGCCAAATTCCATAACTGGATATATTAAGGCAAATATAATAGGTGATTTTACAAAGAAGTAGCCCGATTTATCTCTTTAAGCCTTTTTTCGACAATTGATTTCTCAAAAAGGAGTTCTTTGTTTTTGGGATCAAAAGATAAGCCTTCATTAAATTGCTCAAGAGCCAATTGATATTCTTCCAAATGATTGTAAACCCATCCGAACCCCCTATATACATTTGGGTTTTTGGGATTTAACATCCATGCCTGATTAAGCCTGTACATAGTAGTTTGCAAATCACCATAACTGAGGTAATCACATGCTTTCATAAAATAGTGATTAGATGCAGAGTCTGAAGTACCAGCCTTCGCTATGACCGTCTTTAAAAAGTTTTGATCAGCATTGATCTGTTCTTGCATTTTAACACCATTACCATATTTCGGAGAGAGTCTGAAATCTTCCCTGGCCACTTCTAACCATTTTTTATAGGCTATTTTTTTCCTTACCAGTGGTATAGGGACAGCGGAGCTTGAAGATGCTGAGCTCCACTCGCAAGAGGAAAAAATCGTTGCTAACAACATAAAAGAGAGGCATTTAATCATATAATAAAGGTATACTTTTTTTGAAATAAAAAAAACACTTAGCCATATTGATGATAAATGCGCCATTAAACGGTATCGAAACCAAAATACAGTTGATTATATTCGCTATAAAATTGTAAAAATGGAAACCATAGTCATATTAACAGGTGCTGGAATTAGTGCAGAAAGTGGGCTCAAAACATTTAGAGACTCGGATGGTTTATGGGAGAATTATCGCATCGAAGACGTTGCTACCCCCGAAGCCTGGTTGCGTAACCCGGAACTGGTGCAACAGTTTTACAATGAGCGCCGTAAATCAGTACTGGAAGCACAACCTAATGAGGCACATAAGGCACTTGCCAGACTGCAGGACAAATACAATGTTCAAATCATTACTCAAAATATTGATGATCTACATGAACGTGCCGGATCAAAAAACGTACTGCATTTACATGGGGTAATTACCCGCTCACAATCGGATATTGAACCAGACTTAACCTACCCTATATCTGGCTGGGAGCTGCGTTTTACGGACCTTTGTGCCCACGGAAAACCGTTGAGACCACACGTGGTATGGTTTGGTGAAGCTGTACCCAATATGACAATCGCTACCCGACTTTGTCGTAAAGCGAATGTATTTGCCGTCATAGGCACGAGTTTACAGGTATACCCGGCAGCTGGCTTAACAGAATATGTACCAAAATCAACAATTAGGTATGTGGTTGATGTAAATATACCAGCAATATCAGGTAGCAATCAGCTAAAAAAGATTGAACAACCTGCTACCATTGGGGTTCCAATGATGGTTGAAGAGCTTTTAGCCCGCAAGTAGTTAAAACAACCATTTCTGATTATACCACAAATTGTTGTAGCTTTGGAGCAACATTAAAAGATCCTCATGGCAGTATTACATAAAAAAGAAGAGAAAATTGAAGTTGTGCTTAGTAAACTTCCAAAAGATTATACTGATAAACAGTTTGTTGACATGTTTATTCAACTTTACTCGAAAGACTGGGGAAAGATTAAAGCCAATTACATCAAACAATCTCAGGATAAAGAACCTGGCACTATCATTACGATGCCTAAGCCTGAAATCTACCTAAAAAACATCCTAGAGGTATATCTAAAGAACGCTCAATAATAAAGAAACAATAAAAAAAGCCTTTCAATAAATAGATTTTGTATCTCTTTACTGAAAGGCTAAATAAAATACCAATTGCGCCTTAAGCTAAAATAGCCTGAGCTTTCTCCAGAACTAGCTTCAATCCATCTTTATACTTACCACCAGCTGTAGCATAAAAAGGCTGTCCACCGCCACCACCTTGAATATCTTTAGCCAATTCTCGTACTATATTCGAAGCGTTCAAGCCTTTATCTTTTACTAGATTTTCTGACAACATTACGGTAATCCCCGGTTTATCATCAATCAGAGTCGTAAATACTAAACATAAGTCATCAACCATATCCTTTACGGCAAATGCCAGATTCTTAACCGCATCTGCATTAGGTAGATCAACATGAGTAGCAATCAAATTAATACCATTAATGGTTTTAAGGTGATGTACAATTTCATGTTTAAGGTTAGCAGACTGTTCTAACACCGCTTTTTCAGCATCCTTTTTCAACTTATTATTCTCTTCGATCAAGGCAGAAACTGCTGACGTTAAATCCTTGTTGCCCTTTAACAAAGCACGCAATTCATTCAATTCTTTGTTTTGATCTAAAACAAATGCTTCGGCTTTATCAGCAGTGATCGCTTCAATACGTCTTACCCCTGCCGCTACCGCACCTTCAGAGATGATTTTAAAGTAACCGATCTGACCAGTAGCCTTAACGTGTGTACCCCCGCAAAGTTCTTTAGAATAATGATCATCAAACGTAATGATACGCACCAGATCACCGTATTTCTCTCCAAACAAAGCCGTTACTCCGCTTGAGATCGCCTGGTCGTAAGGCACATATCGTTGCTCTTTCAATGGGATATTCTCTCTCACTTTCTGGTTCACCAGGTGCTCTATCTGAGCCAACTCCTCATCTGTAACCTTAGCAAAATGCGAAAAGTCAAAACGTAGATAATCAGCGTTTACCAATGATCCTTTTTGATTCACATGGGCTCCAAGCACCTTTTTCAATGCTGCATGCAGTAAATGTGTTGCTGTATGATTATCCTGCGAAAGCAAGCGTTTATTTTCATCTATAACCGCCCAGAAATGTCCTTCAACATCTTCAGGTAAAGTATCAGCATAATGTACAATTACGCCGTTCTCTTTTTTAGTATCAGTAATTTCAACAAAGAAAAGACGGCTATGATCTTCCAAGCGGCCTGTATCACCAACCTGTCCACCACTTTCCGCATAAAAAGGAGTTTTGCTCAACACAATCTGGTATTGTTCCTTGCCCTTTGCAATCACCTTACGATATTTAATAATCTGCGTTTCGGCTTCAAAGTCATCATACCCAACAAACTCAACTTCCAGATCAGGATTAACCAATACCCAGTCGCCCGTATCTATAGCAGTGGCTGCACGCGAGCGCTCTTTTTGCTTAAGCAACTCTTTATTGTAACCTTCCATATCAACGATCCAGCGTTGCTCTCGGGCCATCAATTCTGTCAGATCTATCGGGAAACCATAAGTATCCTGTAGTTCAAAAGCAAACTCTCCAGAAATCACCATCTGGTCTTTCAGGATGCTATACACCCATTGATCCTCAAATGGTTTTTCAAGCTCAATAGCATTATCAGCCATCAACAGTTCACCTTGCTTTTTAGTGTAATTATCAAAGCGTTGGATGCCCGTAGCTAAAGTTCTTAAGAAGGATATTTCTTCCTCCAAAACTACCTTTTGTACAAAGTCCTGCTGTAAAGCCAACTCCTCAAAAACTCCTTTAAACTGTTCAGCCAAAACCGGAACAAGCTCATTTAAAAACGGATCTTTTAAGTTGAGGAAAGTATAAGCATAACGTACAGCACGACGTAAAATACGACGGATTACATAACCTGCTTTATTATTTGAAGGCAACTGTCCGTCAGCAATCACAAAGGAAATAGCACGAATATGATCGGCCATTACACGCATTGCAATATCAGTTTTTTCATCATTACCATATTCAATCCCTGCTTTGGCAGCAATAAATTGAATTAAGGGTTGAAAAACATCAGTATCATAATTCGATGATTTCTCCTGTAATACACGTACCAGACGTTCAAAGCCCATTCCAGTATCTACATGTTGGGCAGGCAATGGCTGCAATGAACCGTCTTTAAGGCGGTTAAACTGCATAAATACATTGTTCCAAATCTCAATTACCTGGGGATGATCGGCATTAACCAACGATTTACCGTCAACTGCTTTACGCTCATCTTCTGGGCGACAGTCTACATGGATCTCAGAGCATGGTCCGCATGGTCCCGTATCGCCCATTTCCCAGAAATTATCTTTTTTATTACCCAATATAATGCGTTCTTCTGGCACATATTGCTTCCAAAGCTCATAAGCTTCTGTATCTCTTGGAAGGCCTTCTTTTTCATCCCCCTCAAAAATAGACACATAAAGTTTATCCTTTGGTATTTTATAAACCTCAGTAAGCAATTCCCAGCTCCAGGCAATGGCTTCTTTTTTAAAATAATCGCCAAAGCTCCAGTTGCCAAGCATCTCGAACATCGTGTGGTGATAAGTATCAATACCTACTTCTTCCAGGTCATTGTGTTTCCCTGAAACACGAAGACAACGTTGTGTATCGGTAACCCGTGGGTATTTTATAGGGGCTTCGCCCAGAAATAAATCCTTAAACTGGTTCATCCCTGCGTTGGTAAACATCAGGGTTGGATCATTTTTAACTACTATTGGTGCAGATGCAACGATATGGTGTTGTTTCGATTCGAAAAATTTTAAGTATGCCTGTCTGATTTCCTTAGCTGTCATCCTTCTCTTGTTTGTTTTGAGCAAAATTAACATATTATTGTGATATTTTTTTTCAATCTACCCATTGATACTTGCATAACTTTTCCTAAGTTTGAATACTTTAAATAAAACCCGTAATCAACTAATAATCAACACAAAAATATGCCTTACAAAGAAAGGGAAATAAACAAAATGTATTACACCATGGGTGAAGTAACCGAAATGTTTGGTGTAAACGCATCTCAGATCCGCTTTTATGAAAAGGAATTTGATGTGTTACAACCCAAGAAAAACAAAAAGGGCAATCGGTTATTTACTCCAGAAGACATTGAAAATTTAAAAATCATTTTCCATTTGGTAGATGACAAAGGCTTCACACTAAAAGGTGCTAAAGAGCATTTAAAAACCAACAGTGGTGAGGTTAAAGAAAACCAAAAAATCATCGCTTCACTTGAGAAGTTAAAGGACTTCTTACTAAAGCTGAACGAAGGAATTTAATTATTTCTTAATTATTTTTTTATCCCGTAAATTCTACAGTGATTTGGCCAATTTAAGCCGATCAAATGAGAATATTATGTTTGCTATTTCTGCTGCAAAGTGGAATGAGTGCTATAGCCCAGGAAGAAGAAAAGATCAAGGACATCATCGAGGGCCTTGCCGAAAACTCACCTGAAGAGGAAGACTTGTCGGAATTAACAGATCGGCTAACCTTCTTCCGTAAACACCCCATAAACCTTCATAAAACCTCTCCGGAAGAATTAAAAGGACTAATCTTCCTTTCTCCACTCCAAATCAGCAATTTCTTTGCCTATATCGCAAACGCTAAACTCCTAGACGTTTTAGAGTTGCAAGCCATACCTGGTTTTGATCCCGAAACCATCAACAAGCTACTCCCCTACATAACCATTAGCACATTAGAAGGCTACGAGCAGATAAAATTAAAAAAGCTGGCCCATATCGCTAATCATGATCTGATTTTAAGATACGCGCGCCTACTCCAACAACAAAAGGGCTTTAGGGATTTACCAGGTAGTAAATACCTGGGTAGCCCGGAAAAATTATTACTCCGTTATAGATTCAACTATCATGATATTCTATCCGGCGCGCTGGTAATGGAAAAGGACGCAGGAGAGCGATTTTTCAACCGCAACACAGGATTAGATCACCTTTCGGCCAACATAGCCTTATTTAAGCTTGGACGCGTTGAGAAACTGGTTATTGGCGATTACAGCTTACAATTCGGTCAAGGGCTAACGCTATGGTCGGGCTTTGCTTTTGGCAAAGGTCCGGATGTGACCAGTGTAGCCGTCAAAGATGTGGGCTTAAAACCTTATACTTCAGCTAACGAATCCTCTTTCTTCCGTGGAATAGCAAGCACCATTAACCTTGGCAGAAACATCCACTTCAGCCCCTTCATTTCCTACAGACGACTTGATGCAAGTTTAAAAGCTACAGCAGACAACAAATTTACGCTTTCTAACATTGGCATAAGCGGCCTACATCGGACTCAAACAGAACTTAAAAACCAAAAATCCCTGAAACAAATCGTGTATGGGGGAGCTTTGCAGTACATTACCGACAACCTGAATGTCGGATTTGTCGCTTATCAATCCAACTACCAACACCAATTCATTACTGGGACACAACTGTACAACAAGTATAGTTTTACAGGCAAACATCTGACCAATATCGGATTACACTACAACTACACTTTTAGAAATATTTACTTTTATGGGGAACTGGCTCAAAGCGTCGGCACGGGGCATGCTTTGGTTAATGGCGCTATGGCAACGCTTTCGCGTAAGTTATCTGCTGTACTACTGCACCGAAGCTACAACAAAGACTACCACAACTTCTTTAGCAGAGCTGTTGGCGAAGGTGCTGAAACCAATAATGAAAAAGGCTGGTATGTGGGCCTGAATTATTTATTGCCGGGCAACCTGAGTTGGTCGGTCTATGGCGACTACTTCAAATTCCCCTGGTTAAAGTACCGAGTTGATTCGGCTTCTGCCGGCTATGAACTCCTTAGTCAACTAACTTACAAAAGAGGAAAAACTTTTAAATCTGCACTGAGATTTAAAAGAGAACAAAAACAACAAAATCCAGACGCGGGTAGTATTTTTCATGGCTTGGAAAAAGTACTAAAGCAAAGCTACCGCCTGGAAGCCAGCTGGAAACCGAATCAAAAGTATAACTTTCAACAAAGAACAGAAATAACTCAATATCAAAAAGGTATAAATCCAAAAGAATCAGGAATATTAGTTTACACGGACATGGATTATACTCCAACAGCGTCCAAATTATCAGGCAATATACGTCTGGCTTATTTCAAAACCGCCTCATACAACAGCAGAATTTACGCTTACGAGAATGATGTTTTATATGGTTCCGGTTCTGGGATTTACTCCGGCAATGGCATCCGGAGTTTTATTAACGTCCGATACCGTCCGCTCAAAAAAATTGACATATGGCTTAAGTATGGGCTCTCCATCTACAGAAATACAGAAACCATCGGCACTGGACTGGATGAAATAGAAGGAAATAGAAAAACAGAGGTCAAATTACAGCTTAGATACCAGTTCTAATGGACAGCCTTAAGAACATAGTCAAAACTGACATGGTTTTCGTAAGGATATTGATCCCATTTGCATTGGGCATACTTAGTTTTTATAGCCGCGAGACACACTTCCTTTTCTACTACCTCCTTATCCTTAACCTCTGTTTATTCACATCCTTAATCATCATTAACATCAGCTACAACAAGCGAAATATTCATCGACGCATAGGCATTAACGGAGTAATACTTCATTGCTTCTTATTTGTTTCAGGTGGCTTATCTTCAATTTCATATAACAACCACATAAATACTGATTACTATACACTTAAAGATTCAAAATACCTAAAAATAAGAATTACAGAAGAACCTCAAAAGAAACAAAATATAATTCTGTTTAGCGCTACCGTGACCAAATCCACTCCCCAAAAACCCTCATTAACAAGCAAAAAACACGATATTCGTCTTTTTCATAGGGCTTCTGGAAAAATAAGGGTATCTATCCTCGTCAATGGCACCAATCCAATTACTTTAAAGTATGGTGAGGAGCTCATCATACCCAGCAGATTTACTGAAATCCCAGCCCCACTCAACCCTGCAGAGTTTGACTTCAAAGCATGGCTGGCAACCCAGAACATTTACCATCAAATCTTTTTAAAGCAGCATGAGCTAGTCAGGCTAAATACCAATACAGGAAACAAACTCATTCGGTTTGCGTTGGAATTAAGGACAAAGCAAGTGGCCGTATACCGTAAGCTTATCAAAAATGACGATGCATTTGCCGTTGCATCTACCTTGATACTGGGGTATAGAGCTGATCTAAGTCCTCAAATGCTTGATATTTATTCGAAAACAGGCACCATACACGCCTTATCCGTTTCGGGAATGCATGTAGGCCTAATCTACTTTGTACTGAATTGGCTGTTGTATTTCCTTGACAAAAAGAAACCGACTAGACTTATCAAAACCATGTTAATTCTCAGCCTGATTTGGTTTTACACACTGCTTACTGGCTTCTCCCCCTCTGTGCTTCGTGCCGCAATCATGATTTCGGCATACATATTAGCCAAGCTATTTACCAGAACTACCAATAGTTATAACATCATTGCTTTTGCTGCTTTCTGTTTATTGGTTTATAACCCTTTCCTAATATGGGATGTAGGTTTCCAACTTACTTTTCTTGCTGTTTTAGGGTTGATCTATCTGCAACCTAAAATTGAATGTTGGTTCCATCCAAAAAACTCATGGATAAATAAAATCTGGAGCACCATAGCCATGTCTTTAGCTGCACAACTGGCCACCTACCCTTTTAGTGTTTACTACTTCCATATGTTCCCGCTCTACTTTTTACTCAGCAACCTATTTATCACGCTTCCTACAGCCTTAATAATGTACATCGGACTCATCATCCTTCTTTTCAAATTAGATAGCTTAGGACCGCTATTTGAATGGCTCATCACTTTTACAAATCTTGGACTAGATCGAATTGCCAAATTACCCTTTTCTGGTATATCTGCTATCTGGATCAGCAAAATGGAGTTAACTGTGCTCTGTATAGCCTTAACGCTATTTATTATGGCAATAAGTGAAGCGAAAAAACAAACACTGATTATCGCAGTTACCCTATTTGTAGGCCTGCAGAGCTTTATGACTTATGATAAATTACTAGCCTTTCATCAAAAAAGCACAATTAGGTTTACCTTAAAGAAAAATTACGCAGTCGCACTGATCCACTCACACAAAGCCATTCTTTTTACAGATTTAAATTCAGAGAGCAAGGCCTTCAAGTATTTTGTCAAGCCTGCCCTCGACCAATTTAAAGTAACTCAAATTCAATTCAGAGAAGCAGTCGTTTCTCCAAAATTAAAAGATAACTAGGGTTATCATTGAATCTGAATCTTCTTTTTCTAAAATGTTCCATTAAAAGAGAGTCCAAAACTATGTTGCTGATAGGAAGGCACAACATTATAATTCATTGCCCCCTTACCCGAAACCCATCTTTTTAATTTTGGATAAATGAAATAGGCAACCTTAGTAGATATAACACCAAAGCCAGCTCCTGCAACAACATCACTAAACCAATGCTTATTGTTATACATCCTAAGTGTCCCAGTAGCAGTTGCAACGGCATATCCCGCGATACCATACCAAGGTGAAATATCTCTATATTCTTGTCTTAAAAATTCTGCAGCAGCAAAGGCATTGGCTGTATGCCCAGAAGGAAACGAATTAAAACCCGCTCCATTTGGTCTTTCTCTATGAGTGGCCGACTTTACAATCAACACAGATCCTCCTGTAATGGCAGCCGACAATAGATATAAACCTGTAGCATCCAATAAAGAATGTTGTCCCTTTATCCCTACCGCGTTTAAGCCATAAACTGCCACAGCCGGTGCAAACTGTAAATAATCATCTGCATGTGCTGCAAATAAAGGATGATCCTCCTGCAATTCATTTTTAGTTGTATGGTCTAGTCGTCGTACTACATTTTCTCCCATCAGAGATACTAAGCCATAACCAATAAAGGATGCCGGAACAATAAAAGCGCCAATCCCAGGTCTATATTCAATAGTATCCCGCAGACTTTCTCTTTGCGCCACACAAACACCAGGTAAGCAAAAAAAAACTACTGCAATAAATATTTTTCGGCATACCGCACAATAACCAGAAGCGCTCATAGTCATAAAATTTAAAACTAAGTTATAGCTCAATTATGAAGAAAATCTGAAGCTTATCTTATATTTGGTCAAATAACTGAATATTTGTATGACTGAACCATTGGTTTTATACTCGATAAGCCAGCGTATAGCTACCATATCTATTAACCGTCCGGAAAAGCGCAATGCCTTAAACCCTGAACTGGTTGCTCAACTAACCGCAGCATTTGTAAAAGCTTCGGCAGATGATGAAGTTAAAGTTGTTATATTGAAGGCTAATGGTAGCACATTTAGTGCAGGTGCCGATTTAGCCTACCTGCAGCAGCTTCAGCAAAACACTTACGAAGAAAACCTTGCTGATTCTGAAAACCTAAAGAACTTATTTACCACAATTTATTACCTGCCAAAAGTAGTGATTGCTCAGGTTGAAGGTCATGCTATTGCTGGTGGATGTGGTTTAGCAACAGTTTGCGACATTATATTTTCTGTACCTGAGGCCAGTTTTGGTTATACAGAAGTAAAACTAGGCTTCGTACCTGCCATTGTTTCCTGCTTTTTACTGCGCAAAACAAGTGAAACTATCGCCAAAAAAATATTATTTACCGGTGCCTTGTTCTCTGCACAGGAGGCTTTAAACTATGGCCTGATCACTTTTGTAACAAACAAAGCCGATATCAGTCTTAATGTAAATAATTTTGCATTAAGTTTGTGTAATGAAGCTTCTGCTAACTCGTTAATGGTTACAAAGCAGCTCATCGGACAAACCACCAATCCCGAATTGGATAAAAGCTTGTCAGAAGCTGTGCGAATCAATGCCCGGGTGAGGGAAAGTGAAGATTTCAGAAAAGGGGTTGCTGCCTTTATCAGCAAAGAGAAAATTAACTGGTAAACTAAATTATTATTAAAATATGTTTAAATCTATCAAAACAGGAGTCCTTGCAATTATTTTAATAGGAACTGCGATTATAGCTAAAGCCCAAAAGGCAATTGATGCAGGAACAATCACTTATGGGGTTGAATACCTTTTAACTGATGACCAGAAAAAAGCTGTAGACCCATCTGTATTACCTTCAGAAAGTAAAGTAGAGTTTAATGGAAATATGTCTAAAGTGCAAGTAGACATGGGTATGGCGATGTTAAAAATAATTAATGATGGAGCCATCAATAATGCCCTTGTCCTTGTAGATATTCCAATGATGCAAAAACAGTATGCAGCAAAAATGTCAAAAGCAGACATTGAGCAGCAATCAGGCTCTTTAAAATTCACAGGGTTTAAAGCAACCGGAGAAAAACAAACCATTGCCGGTTACAATGCAGAAAAATATACCTATAAGGATAATAATGGAGCTGATTATGAACTATGGGCTACAACAGAAATTAAATTACCTGTAGGTGCCAACCCTCGTGGGTTTGGAGAATTAAAAGGTACAGCTATCAAATTCACCAATACACAAGATGGCTATAAAACAGTGCTCACGCTAAAAAATGTAAAAGAAGGAAAAGTTGGTCCTTTCTCTTTGGACATACCTAAGGGTTATGAAGAAAAGACTATGGCTGAATTAAAAGCTATGAGGGGTGGCCGATAACCCTATAGTAAAATGTTAAAAAGTCTGTTTTTTTTTATCCGCTTCTTCTTATTCTGGCTGTTATTCTTTTTTATTGACCGCCTGATATTTATATTCATTAATCATCAAAAACTTGCTGCTGTTTCCTTCAAAGAAACAGCAGCAACATTTTATTACGCCCTCCCCTTAGACTTATCCATGACGGCTTACATTACCGTCATTCCACTTTTAAGTTATATTTATTGGCTTTTAAATGGCCGCAAAATCATAGAACTAAAATGGGTATCAGTTTACAACACCATCCTGGTACTGATCTGTAGCATCCTTTCTGTTGTTAATTTCAACATCTACAGAGAATGGGGTAGCAAGGTGAATTCAAAAGCACTTGGTTTTGCATTTTCATCCCCTAAAGAGGCCATGGCATCTAGCGCTTCCTCACCACTTGGCTTATCCATTTCTTTATTAATCCTGCTTACGGCATTAGGACTTTTCCTTCAGCATTATGTCGTATCTAGAAAACTAACTTTTACGGCTAACCCAATTTGGGCTAGAATATTACTCTGTGTAGTTTTAGTGGGGGCAAATTTTCTATTGATCAGAGGTGGTATGGGTGTATCTCCAATCACCCAAAGTAGGGCCTACTTCTCCAAAGAGCAAGTATTAAATCATGCCTCAGTAAATACGGAGTGGAATCTGATATCAAGTTTGATCTCCGCTAAAATGACCAAAAACAATCCTTATCAGTACTTGGATAGCAAACTAGCTGAGGCGGATGTTAAAGCTTTGTATAGTCCGTTAAAGGATACGACCATCAACATACTCCAAACAAAACGTCCAAATATAGTACTGGTTATTATTGAAAGTTTTACGGCCGACCTTACCAAAACTCTAGGCAATGAAAATGGCATTACCCCACATTTTGATAGCCTGATTAACAAAGGTGTACTTTTTAGTCAAATTTATTCGTCGGGAAGTCGTACAGACAAAGGCCTAATCGCTACACT
Organism: Pedobacter hiemivivus; assembly: GCF_005144565.1. Lineage (NCBI taxonomy): Bacteria > Pseudomonadati > Bacteroidota > Sphingobacteriia > Sphingobacteriales > Sphingobacteriaceae > Pedobacter > Pedobacter hiemivivus. Next base: position 647,289 of record NZ_SWDX01000002.1, on the reverse strand, counting down.
CGCCGGATTCCCTACCCTTGGAACAGGAAGTATTGTAAAATGGCCAGAGAAAATGCAAAAGATACCAGCTATCTCTCAGCCCTTATACAAAAGTGGCTATAAAACTTCCTTCTACTATGGTGGAGAGTCAGAATTTGACAACTACAAAGCCTTTATCCTAAGTCATGATTACCAGAAACTCATCGATAAGAACAATTTTACGGGCAATGAGATGAAATCGCGCTGGGGAAAATTTGATGAATTGGTATTTCAAAAACAGCTTGAGGACCTAAATAAGGAGAAACAACCATTCTTTTCGACTATCCTTACGTTAACCAATCACGAGCCTTACGACCTCCCTGGAACTTCAAAATTTGGCAAAGCCGATAATATAGCCAACTTTAAAAGCACAGCCTATTACACAGATTCCTGCATCAATGCTTTTTTAACTAATGCCAAAAAACAGCCCTGGTATAAAAACACACTATTTGTATTTGTGGCTGATCACGGACATTTACTGCCTAAAAACATACACGATATTTCTACGCCGCAACGTTACCATATCCCCTTGTTGTTTTATGGGGAGGTAATTAAAGATGAATTTAAAGGTCGTAAATTCAATAATATTGGCAGTCAGACTGATATAGCGGCTACCCTACTGGCTCAACTAGATCTACCGACAAAGCAATTTGAATGGAGTAAAAACCTATTAAATCCTTACAGCAAACCTTTTGCTTTTTTTAGCTGGGACAATGGAATGGGCTTTATTGATAACCAGCAATGTGTTACTTTTGATAATGTAGGTAAAATGGTCTTGTACAACAGCAATGAAAAAGATCCTATACACACCTCTAAAACGCTTGATTATGCGAAAGCATACTTGCAAAATGTATATCGACAATTTATAGAACTTTAATAAAATGAACTTCAGAAACATCATTTTTAACCTGGCATTAGTCGTACTAATTGGCTTTTACGGAAAAACTCAGGCACAAAGCAAGCCCGAACTTAAGTGGACAAAAGATGGCAATGCTTACTATCAGATGATAGATGCTGAGCTGGTCTCTATTTCCCTACCCCAAAATGAGCGCAAGACAATTGTAAGTCGTGATCTACTGTATTCCAGCGGCACTAACCCGGGCGTAATTAAAGATTTCAGCCTTTCTGAAGATGGCACCAAAGTACTGATTTATAGCAACAGCAAAAAAGTCTGGCGATATGAAACCAGAGGTGATTACTTTGTCGCCGATTTAAAAGCAAATACACTTACCCAAGTGGGAAAAGATAGACCTGCTTCCTCACTAATGTTTGCTAAATTCTCGCCAGATGGCAATAAAGTTGCCTATGTAAGTCAGCACAATCTTTACGTGGATGACCTACAGACTAAAACAACTAAGGCCTTAACTACTGACGGAACAGCGAGAATGATCAATGGAACCTTTGATTGGGTATACGAAGAGGAGTTTGATTGCAGAGATGGTTTTAGATGGAGTCCTGACGGACAGTCTATCGCTTATTGGCAAATTGATGCAACCAAAATCAGAAACTTCCTGATGATCAACAATACGGATTCTATTTATGCTTTTACAGTTCCTGTTGAGTATCCTAAAGTTGGACAAGATCCTTCATCTTGCAAAGTAGGTATTGTTAATATTGCCAGTGCCCAAACCAAATGGTTAAATGTGCTAGGTGATAAAGTTCAGAACTATATTCCTAGGATGGATTGGATTCCTAATACCAATGAGGTGATTTTACAGCAATTGAATAGAGCGCAAAATGTAAGCAAACTATTTGTAGCCAATGCATCTACAGGTGCGGTAGGCAATATTTACACAGAAACGGACAAAGCCTGGATTGATGCGGCAAAAGATTGGCAATGGGTAAATGAAGGAAAAGAATTTATCTGGATGAGCGAGAAAGACGGATGGCGCCATGCTTATCTGATCAGCAAAGATGGAAAGAAACAAACGCTGATTACGAAAGGAGATTTTGACGTTATAGAAAATTCATTGGTTGATGAAAAAAACAACCTATTGTATTATATGGCTTCCCCTTTAAATGCCACACAGAAATACTTGTTTAAAACTAAATTAAATGGTGGTGGCAAACCCGAAATGGTGACCCCTTCTATTTTACCAGGCACACATACTTACGAAATCTCACCAAATGGTGTATTTGCACGTCATACTTATACAAGTGCATCAGTACCCCCTCTTACAGAATGGATGAAACTAACAACGTTAAATCCATTTACCATGGCTGGTAGCGTTACCAACCAGCTGGGCCAAATAAAAGCACAAAAAAACAAAGTGGAGTTTTTTAAAATAAAAACAGAAGATGGAATTGAGCTGGATGGTTGGATGAAAAAGCCAGACAATTTTGATCGGACTAAAAAATATCCGGTTGTATTTTATGTTTATGGCGAGCCTGCTTCGCAAACGGTTACCGATACCTATGGTGCTGGTCGAAATTGGTTGTATGCTGGCGATATGCCCAAAGATGGTTACGTTTATATCTCTATTGAAAACAGAGGTGCCCCTGCTCCTAAAGGACGTGAGTGGCGCAAAAGCATTTACAAGAACATAGGCACATTAAATATTCGCGATCAGGCAATGGCTGCGAAAAAGATATTGGAATGGCCATTTATAGACAAAGACCGCGTTGCAGTATGGGGCTGGAGCGGTGGCGGTTCATCAACCTTAAATCTGATGTTCCAGTATCCTGAGATTTATAAGACCGGCATTGCCATTGCGGCAGTAGGCAACCAATTAACCTATGACAATATTTACCAGGAACGTTACATGGGTTCTCCGCTAGTTACAAAAGAAGCATACATTAAAGGTTCTCCTATTACTTATGCAAAAAACCTAAAAGGTAATTTATTATACATCCATGGAACTGGCGACGACAATGTTCATTATCAGAACGCTGAAATGTTGATCAATGAACTGATCAAAAACAGAAAAATGTTCCAAATGATGTCATATCCTAACAGAACACACAGCATTAATGAAGGTGAAGGTACCTCAGCGCATTTGGCACTTACTTACACCAAATTCTTACAGCAGTACTGTCCTCCAGGCGGGAAATAAAGAAAAGCTACTTTCTAAAGGAAACAATAAAGCCCGTGCATATGATATGCCCGGGCTTTATTGTGTTATAAATACTTTAATACTTATTTAAATACCGTCAAAAGTTTCTTTTCCAGCTCTTCTCCACGAAGATCTTTTGCGATGATCTTTCCGTTGGCATCTACCAGAAAGTTCATTGGAATAGACCTGATACCATACTCCTGAGCCAAATCACTTTTCCAACCTTTTAAATCGGAAGCATGCAACCAGGTTAATTTGTCAGCGTCTATAGCTTTCAACCAATTGTCTTTTTTATCATCTAAAGAAATACCTAAAATCTCAAATCCTTTATCATGATACTTCGCATAAGCTTTTACCAGGTTTGGATTCTCTTTTCTACATGGGCCACACCATGAAGCCCAAAAATCTACCAGTACCACTTTACCTTTTAAAGATGATAGTTTGATTGGTTTACCATTTTGATCAGGTATGGTAAAATCAGGCTTTACGCCTATCCCAGTTTTGGCTCCAACTTTTAAAGCATCACCAAGTTCCTTACCGTAAATGGAATTTTTACCGGCCACAGTTAATAAGGCATAAGTGCTCTGTGCCTTTTCTGGATTAGGATAAGTCACAAAACGATCTGTAATAACATAAGGGCTAATTGCCGAGGAAGGATGTCTTTTAACGAAATGCTCTACAGAGTCAATCAGTCTTAAACTAAGTTTTTCAAATTCAGCATTCACAGCAGTTCTATCTCCCTTTTCACCAATACTATCCAATGCCTTATAAAGCTGTCCTGCACGCCCAGATACTACGCTCCAGGTTTGCCCCCACTCTTTCCATACCTTTTGCTCTTTAGCTCCAGTTACTACGACCTCGTTTAATTTGCTCAAAACGCCTTCAATTTTGACGTGCTCATTGGACTGCATAGCAACGCTCATAAACTGCTTTCCTAAACGCAGACCGTAGATTAAGGTACCTGGGCTAGTCCCTTTAAAACTGAAAACACCATTCTGTGCCACTACGGAGTCAGTTAAATCTTTACCGGAGTAACTTCTACTTAGGTATACTTTTTGATCCCCCAATCCTTCAATATGGCCGTTTATCTGGTAGGAACCTACCGTCTGTGCGCATACAGCAGTTATCAATGCAAATGGGCTTAAAGCCGCTAAAAGTACTTTAGCCGGCAGCTTGTATTTCATTATTTTTATTTTCATATGAGTGTTTTTTATATAAAGTTTAGGTGATTAGTATTTATATGCCAGATCTACGATCTTACCAAAGCCGTTAAACACGTTGGTATAAGAGCCCATACCACCTACATTAGTGATGGTGAAATAATACAGCTTACCCTCTGTTCCGTTCCAGGTAGCTACTAATAACCTGGCGCTTGTACTTCCTGCAGTATATTTAGCGTATTTTATGCTTGTCACCTGTTCGGCCGCCGGAAAGCTATATGTCTCCACAACTACATTGGAACTGGTTTCGTACCGGGAAACCGTATTGGCATTTCCATAATAAATGTGAGGAGTACTTGTTGATCCTGATGCAGCGGTATAATTCAAAATACCGGGTGCATTCATCAACTCTTTCTTAAGCGTAATGCGTGGTGCAAGATCGGTTTTCTCCGTTTTATACCTCAACAGATAAGCCTGATTGTTACCATCTTTCATGACCGCATTAAATTCCTTCACCACATCTGCCGAATCCTGAAAGATCATGGTCATCCCTACATTATTCATATCGAACTCAGTACTTGCCGCCGAAGGAAAAGCTTCCAATGAACCTGCAATTGGTGTAGGACTATATCCCCTGACGTTATAAAACCGTTTGGCTGTATTGTCATAAACGATGGCCGGATAGCTGTTACCCCCTGTTGCAAAAGGCGCCAGGTTGTAATTGGTATTTCCCTCAGGATTAAGGGCTACATCTCCCCATTTTTTTATACCAGGGAAACCACCAATCAAGTTAGAGTGCATTTTGCCGTTATTGATAACAACGCCCAGTCCACCTGATCTATTGGCGCTATTGGTACTAGGACTGGTCCAGGTCATCACTTGGGGTTTGATAATTGAGGGTGCACTAAAAAACTCAAAGGCGTAATCAAACTTCTTCACCATAGTCAGGTAGTTGTATTCCTGACTTCCATTATCAGCTAAAATGTATAACCGTTTTCCAGAAGCAGAAATATCATCAGTGATGGCAAAAGGTGTCAATTCTAATTTTTTAGGGCCAATCAATTGTGTTGTATTCCGGTCTGAATAGATTCCATGCTCCACCGCATTATCGGTAAATACAAACGACAAGTCACCTTTCCCAGCTTTATCTTCCAACACCAACCAACCTGTACCATATTTATTGCCAATGAGTAAATTATAGTTTAGGAACGACTTCAAGCCCGTAGATTTATCTTTTACCGTTAAGCGTAGCAAATAACGCTGACCAAGTGTAAACGGGTCACCGTTTACCAGATATTTCAATTCATATTCCTTAGAAATAATTGCTTCCGGAACTACATAGGAACTGGTCGTAGAGTTATCGTAAGCACTCCATTCAAACTCAAGCTGATCCATTTTATCACTTAGCGACTGCGACAATGTAGGTTTAAGGTTCAATACCTGTCCCTGGAAAACGTTTAGGGTAGTTAAAGTTTTAGGATCAGAGAGTCCTACCTTATTCAATTCGGTTAAAGCCAGTGTGCTTTTATCTTTATAACAGCTGCTCAGAAATACCATTCCGGTTAATAGCAAAACACCTGAAATCTTTTTATTTATCATTTTCATCTGTTGATCTTTAAATAACATTAATTAAGGAAACACCACCACTTGGCCAAACTCATCAATCATGTCACCATGTGCCTGATTGTATTCCAGTAAAGCATTTTTAGCTCTTTGCGACATGAAACGGGTATCGGCAGGAAAAGGATAAGAATTCCAATTTGTTCTTCCGGTAACTTGCAACAAAAACCTAAACTTCACTACAGAGTAGGTCCCAAAATATGCACTCCATGCAGCATCCCATATTGTTGGTTTCGATAAAATATCAGAAATAGTAATCTTGTAATCTAAGCGGTCGGAAAAACCCAGATTAAAATCAGCATTTTTCTTCAGTTCCAAGACCACCCTTACCACACTATCCTTTAAACCTGGTTTGCGATAAACATATACGGGGACAGTGGCACTAAATTCATTTGCTTTGATCACTGTCTTACCAATTTTATAATGATAACCTTCTTTAGCAGTCGCTCCTCCTTTTGGTACAAAAGTTACCTCGCGGTCTGTTGTTGCGGCAGTACCTATAATCCTTAATGGTATATCTATAGTATCACTTACTACAGTTACCGGTGATGTAGCGAAAGTATATTCGGTACTATCTACGCTAGCCTCAACATAAACGGAAGTCAGCTCACTAAACATCAATTGCTTATCCTTACCACATGAGGAGAATATCACCACAGCAGCAAAAAGGAATAAACCTTTATATATTAATAGTTTCATAATTCTTTCTTTTATTTAAATACCAGATGCTCCAAATTGCAATTCATCGTTAGGAAGTGGCAACACATATTTTGCAGCATTCATTGGGTTACCTACACCATTCGGAATATTCAATACATTTTTACGTTTATAGTAATACCACAACTGTCCCTCAGCATAAAATTCCTTACGATATTCGAGCGTAATCTCAGTTTCAAGATTAGCCTGATTTGCGGGGGTTGGAAGCTCAGGAATCAGGCGGGCAGCTCTTACCACGTTCAGATATTTCATCCCATCCACTAGCGTTGGTGCGGCTTCAGCAGCGATATAGTACATCTCCGAAAGCCTGATGGCTGGAATTAACCGCTGAGTTACACTCTTATCATTATCACTATAATATTTCTTGGTATAAACTATACTGGTATTGATCTCATTCCATAAACTTTTAGAAACACCTACCTTGCGAATATCGGTTCCATAACCTACTGTCCCACCCTGATAAGTAGCTTCAAGCGTAGCTTTAGCTGTATAAAAATCACGTATATCGCCGTAAAAAGTTGAAGAGGTAGAAGACTTAAAGGAATCATCAGCCAGTTTCTTTAATTCCGATACATAAAATGAGAACACATGCTCTGAACTAAAAGTAAGGTCTGATGCTTTATCCAACGGATCTACAATTAATGAAGGCTGAGCTACAAACTTAAATTTGGTGCTATTGATCACCTCCAATGCATACTTCAACGCATTTACCTTATCCCCCTTGTATTGATACAACCTGGCTAGCGTAGCCTTTACTGCCCAGTAATTCAGATGGTTTTGACGGAACATTAGATACAAATCTGCACTTGTGCTACCCTGATTTCCGGCAATCTGATCTATATTCTGATTTGCAGACAATAACCCTTCAGCCGCTTTCAAATCCGATTCAACTAAATCAAGGTAATCTTTTAATGGAAGTCGCGACTGAGGCACTACAGTAAAAGCCTTCAGGTAAGCCAAAGACGAAACAGACGCATTTGCGCCATCATTATAGATCGGAGCAAACAAACGTACCAGGTCAAAATGTAGAAATCCACGCATCCCCAGGGCTTCACCTTGAATCATCTGTTTGCTGCTTTGATCCAGCACACCATTGTCTATATTTTTCAATATATAATTGGCTTGTGCTATAGCGCCGTAACTATTTGAGAACATTTCACTGATCCTCTTTTCGGCAGCTGTGTCGGTATAATTATACCTTACAATAGTTCCATATGGTGTGCCCACTGACATACCCGAATATTGCTGCGCAAGGATGTCTACAAATCCAAAACTCATGTTTCTGCCATAACCTGTTGTTTTTGCCGCAGTTTGATAGATACCAAACAATGCATCTATAAAGCCTTGACTGGTACTAAACTGCAGTTCTTCTTTCACCTGTGTTTTGGGACTCACATCCAGCCATTTCTTGCAGGAACTAAACACTGCCATTAAGCCAAATAAAACAGGAATTAAATATTTTATACTTTTCATAATTTTCAAGTGTTTACCAATTAAAATGTGGTTTGTAACTGTAGGGTAAAGGAGTGACTAAAAGGATAATCCAAACCACGCTCCCGCTTAATGCTACCCAACCTAAACAGGTCGCTTGTAAACAAAGTAATCTTGGTATTTTGCAGCCCCAATTGCTTATTCAGTTTGTCAGCAAAACGATAGTATACTGATGCACTTTCACCAGCTATGAAATTATTCTTTTGCACAAATCTGGAAGAAGCATAGGTTCTAGGTTTATTTAATGGTGTTCCTGTATAATCCAAAATCCCTTTGAAGAAGGCAACATCACCCGGCTTCTGCCAACGGTCGTTGGCTACCCTACTGTCCACATTATAATAATTCACATTTACATTTTCTACTCTATCTATCAGCGTTTGGTTATAGGCATCACCACCAAAATTGAAGCGCAAATAGACGTTAAAACCGATACCATTGATCTCCATATTGGTACCGAAGGTCCCTTGCAATGTTGGCGTCTCATCACCTACAATCACCTGATCAGCAGGGTTGTATTTTGTAGTAACTTCCCCGTTCAGTGTTTGAAACAATTCATTACCCGATGCCGGATCTATCCCCAATGATTTTACTGCCCAAATTGCATTCTTAGACTGCCCTTCAGCATAGCGCGGTAGTGGCGTAGTTGAATTGATGGTATTAGATCTGTTGTTTAGTGCCTCAATTGTTTTTGAAACTTTTTCAATGGTATTGGTAAAATGGAATACGTTAGCAAATACCGACCAGTTGTTTCTGTTTGCCGGGTTTGCAATGATGTTAAAGCGCCCATAAAGTTCATAACCTTTGTTCAACACATCCCCCATATTGTCGTAATAACCGTAGAAACCCGAAGATGGAGCACTAGAAATGAAGGCAATACTTCCTTTTGTACGCTCTACAAAGTAATTGGCATTCAGCGAAAATCTGTTTCTAAACAAGCTCAGATCTAAACCTATATTATGTTTCAAAGTCTTTTGCCATGCTAGTGCAGTATTTCCATACCCCAATAAATAAGTAGCGATGACACCACGATACTCACGATCGGTATAATACTGACTGGTTGTTACCCCTTTAAAGCTATCAAAACTTTCAGATCCAGTCGTACCAACGGTATATCTCAACCTAAATTCATTTATCTGATCATTATCTTTTAAATAGGATTCATTTTTAATGTTCCAACCTGCGCCCAATGACCAGAATGGTGCATAGCGCTGATCAGATCCAAATAGTGAGGAGCCATCCAATCTAAAAGTTGCATCAAAAAGATACCTATTGTCATAAGAATAGGCTATACGGGCAAGCGTTCCGATAGATCTTGAAATCCCTTCTGTACCAATTGGTTTTCCCCCAGATGGGTATTGATTACCTAAAATCAATTGATCTAATGTAGGATTTGGAAAGCCTTCTACACGGATAAACTGCGTATCGAATGTGTTTTCTTTTACATTTAGCGTAGCTGAAGCAGAGAGGAAGTGCTTATCGAAATTCTTATTCGCTTCAGCAGTCAAAAACCCTTCTATACGCTGATTTTTACCCAGCCCTTTCGTATAAGATCCTTTTTCAAAGGTTGGCTTTTCTGCAAATGAACTATGCTGAGCAGGGAGAAAAATATCAGACTCATCGTTTTGAGTCGTATAAGATAAACGACCCGTCAGACGAAGCCATTCTTTAGCCTGCCATCTGGTTTCAAAGTTGTTGGTGATCCCCCTAAAAGCAGTTTGATCTTTTATATTTAACGAAGCATTATAAAGCGGATTAAGCGGTCTTCCAATATACTTATTCAAGTTATCATAATTATCGAAGTTGGTCAACCTGATTCCTGTCTGCGGATCTATAATGGTCTCCAAAAACACCTTTAAAGTACCATCAGCGTTATATGGACTCCAATAAGGATTCAATTGTGTGTATTGTCTAAATGATCCATAAGGTGAATTATTAGCTTTGTTAAAATTTAAGGTCAGATCATTTCTGAACTGGAAATTTTTAATGCGGTACGATAAAAAAGAATTGGCTGTAGTTGTAGTCCGATCTGACGATTTCATCACGCCCACATTTCTATCATAAGTTAAACTTAGTCCATATGATACCGCCTCAGCACCACCTTCTACGTAAATGTTGTGTTTTTGTCCAACACCTGTTCTCAGCGGTTTAGAAATCCAGTCCGTATTCACCCCCTCTTTTACTGCTCTTAAACGAGATTCGCGATAGAGATCCAATTGATCCTGACTGAAATTCCAACTGTTAACAAAAGCATTTGAACGGTCTTCCAAATCAAACTTCCCTTGTGCATCTAATAGGTTATACCCTGTCAAATCAGGCGCTTCAATAGTCATGCTCGCATTATAGCTCACTCTTAACTTACCGTCTACAGGTCTATTCAATTCAATAACAATTACACCATTAGCTCCCCTTGATCCATAAATAGCTGTAGCTCCAGCATCCTTAAGGATGGTTACACTTGCAACTCGATTCATATCCAAATCATTTACCCGCTGCAGCGTGGTCTCAAAACCATCCAGAATAAACAATGGTGCATTTGGTGCAGATTGGTAATTGAAAGGATTGCTGTTTCCTGCTGAACTAATGTCCAAAAGCGTATTTCCACCACGCAGCACCACATCAGGAAGAATGTTAGGATTAGAGCCGATGTTCAAGTTTTCAGGCATTTGAAATGATGGATCGAGCGATTTCAATGCAGAAAGCACATTATTGTTCGACACTTTCGACAGCTCTTGTGCATTAAAAGTTCTTGCTGCTCCTGTAAATGTAGATTTAGATTGGCTAAAGATACCGGTAACCACTACACCCTTCAGTGATTGTGCGGATTCTTCCAAACGAATCTCCAGTACCGGTTTAGTCACCGTCACTTCCTGGGTTTCGTAACCAATGTAACTGACCAAAAGAACATCCCCTATCTCCGCATTGATCCTAAAATTACCTCTGGCATCAGTCTGCGCCCTGGTACTTCCATTCTTTATCCGTACCGTAACGCCTATAAGTCTATCTTTGGATTTGGCATCAAAAACAGTTCCTGTGATCGTTGCATAAGACCCATTATTTTCAGGTACAGACAAACTGGGAACTTTCCTGGATGTATGGTTAGTAATCAGGATTCTATCATCAATTTGTTTAAATGATAAGGAACTACCGGCCAGCAATTGCTCCATTAAATGTGCTACACTAATCGATCTGACATTGATATTTAGGTTATCAATACTTTTTACGTCGGCCGTACGGTATAAAAATCGAAAAGGAGTTAGCTGCTCTATTTTTTTTATCGCACCGATCAGGTCTTCATTTTCTAATTTTATACTTACGTTGATATTCTCCATACCCTGTCCCTTCGCCGATGAGGAATAGACCATTTGGAGTGAGAGCAATATAACGAAGCTTACAAGTAAGGTTATACGCATACAGTAAATTAAGACGTGTTGGTATTTCCGGAAAATAGGATCTCCGTATCTTGCTGCATTTGCAGAAAAATTCATATTTTAGTTTTTTTATGTGATTACTAAACTCTTTGCTTGGAATTACATGATGGGTTTCCATTCTAAATGGAATAGCCCCGGGATAAGGCAGATTGTTGAATACTCGCAATATTTAACAATTACCTTATCCTTTTTTATGTTGAGTTTTTAGTGTCTAAGTAGAATTTCTTCATTTGTTTATTGGTTTAAAGGTTGAATTGATATGGTGTTATTTTTATGATTTATCGTGTAAGATGCTCCTATAAAGGCACAAATACTTTTAATAAATGATTCTGCAGATTCATTAGCCCGCATTGAATAGTTGAAAGTCGCATTCCTCAGTTCAGGATCCTGCACAGAAATCTTATAGCCAAATTTATCCTCAAGCCTGCTTTTTGCATCTCCTATAGAAATATCTTTAAATTCAAGGTCCTGATGGTTCCAGGCCAGCTCTTTTTCAGCATCAATATTTTTCTGGGCAATCTTATCTGTTTTTTCATCAACTATGGCCTGCATGTTCTTTTTCAGATAAGTTATCCGACCCGACTTTATATTTTTCACTTCCACCAATCCTCTGATCACATTAATCATTACCATTTTATCCCCAGGAATAGCGGTCACATCAAAAGCAGTTCCCAAGACCGTTGTTCTCACCTTTCCAGAATAAATGATGAAGGGCTTAGAAGGATTATGAGCAATATCAAAGAATGCTTTGCCTTCCAGCTCAACCTCTCTATTATGCTTCTTATTAAATGCTGACAAAATGGTCAACTTACTTCCCTTTTGCATAATCACTATACTCCCATCCGGTAGCTTAACCATGCTGTTCTCTACCTTAGATGCAAACAACACTTCATCTTTTAATTCTTCGGTCCCTTGTTGCTTAACCGTCTGTTGCTCAACAACGGGTTTAGACGTTGTGTTATTTTTAAATTTATAAACGAAAAGTATAGCTAAAATGGCTACTGCGGCTATCGATGCCCATCTGATCAATGGAACAATATTACGCCCAGGCTTAATGTTATTCCACATCTCTTCCTTTGCCAACAACAATTGTTCCACCCCCGGCCTACTTTCATTTTGCTTTAGCTCATTCAGAAACCAACCATCCATGATTGCTCGCTCCTCTTCAGTGCAATTTCCAGCAGCATAACGTTCAAAAATATCTTTAGATATATGTTTCTTCATTTTTTAAATCATCAAAAAACAGTTTTGATTTACTACATGTCGGGCAAAAAGCACTTTGGTAGTAGATGAATTTAAAAAAAGTTAAAAAAGAAGAAAATAATGATTTATGAACTTAGGCTTAAGCAGCTTTATCGCATTATTAATCTGTTTCTTTACTGTTTTATCCGAGATATTTAAGATATCCGCAATCTCTTTATGAGAAAGTTCAGCCTTTCTACTCAGCTCAAACACAATTCTCATTTTTTCAGGAAGGTTTTGAATTTCCTTTTCCATTTCGTCATTGATCTCCTTTTCCAGCAAAGCATGATCTGTGCAAAGGTTACCTGCCGACACATAATTATCCAAAGTATCGAGATGGTCCTGCCTTACCTTCTTACGACTGATGTAATCGAACACCTTATACCTTACCGCGGTATACAAATAGGATGAAAAAGAAACATTGATTTCCAGTGTGGCACCTTTATTTAAAAGAGAGATAAAAACTTCCTGAACTACATCCTTAGCTTCTTCTTCATCCTTCAGAACTTTACAAGCTGATACGTATAACAATTGCCAGTAACGCTCGTAAATCATCTTAAAAGCAGCTGTATCTCCGCCTTTGAATAAAGACAGTAGATCCTGATCGCTCATGTTAAGATTAGTTACCATTAATGCACTTCAAAAGGAATCCCTTGTCCCTATTTATTAAAACTATAAATATCCGCCAGTGTTTATGTACCACAGATCCTATTCGTAACTCTAAATTACATTTTATGAAACGTAATATCAAAAATGAGCCTTTTAAATTCCGGATATTTTTATTGGAAGCCAAGGTAATTAAAGTCTACTATTTTAATAGTATTAATTAAACTTTTTTTACACTAATTTGTTTTTTATATTTTTACTCCTATGATTTTCCTTGAAAACGAGCATTTAACAGCTTCCTTTGCCAATAAAGGTGCAGAGCTACAATCTTTAAAAAGCAAAAAACACAACATAGATTACCTATGGAACGGAAATCCTACCTACTGGGGCAAGTTTAGTCCTATTCTTTTCCCTATCGTAGGTTCATTAAAAAACAATACCTATTATTTCGAGAATAAGGGATACAAACTATCCAGACATGGTTTTGCAAGAGATTATGATTTCGAGGCAATCATGCGAAGCAATACTGAGGTTGTATTTACACTTACACACAATGCCGAAACCTTAAAAGTATACCCTTTCCGATTCGTCCTCCATTTGCGATATACCTTAACTGAATTAGGCTTATCCTGCACTTACGAAGTAACCAATCCTGCGGATGACTTGTTGTTGTTTTCAATTGGAGCACACCCTGCATTTAAAGTTCCAATTCAAGACGATGTACAATACACCGACTATTTTCTGAAATTTAATAAAGATCAGATATTGGCTTACCATAAAATCAGTGAAGACCTCATTGCCAATGAAACAGTTGAGATTGAACTAAAGGACGGAAAATTACCATTACAGCACGAGCTTTTCTATGAGGATGCCTTAGTTTTTAAATCATTAAAAAGTGATTGCATTTCTATTGCCTGTGATAAGAATCCTCATGGTCTCCATTTTAAATTTAAAGACTTCCCATTCTTTGGCATCTGGGCAGCAAAAAATGCAGACTTTGTTTGTCTGGAACCTTGGTGCGGCATTGCCGACGGTGTTGATCATCAGCAAAATTTGGAAGAAAAAGAAGGAATAGTCTCGCTGGCCCCTGGCAAAACCTGGAGCAGAAGTTGGGAAATAGAATGTTTTTAATTATTTAACGCCAGGCAATTGAACCGTAAACTTAGCGCCTTTATTTTCGCCTTCACTTTCGGCAAATATCCAACCGCCATGAGCTTCAACTAAAACCTTCACAATGGAAAGGCCTAGCCCTGTTGAGTGCTCTCCGGCAGTTGGTTGCGCACTCAATCGAGTAAAACGCTGAAACAATTGCATTTTATCATCAGCAGTTAAACCAGGTCCCTCATCTTCAATCTCTATTACAGCTTTACCGTTTAAGGTACTCACCCGTACATAGATATTGGTATTTAAGGGTGCGTATTTGATGGCATTATTGATCAGGTTATCTATCACCTCATTCAATTTACCCTCATCTGCGTTGATATAGATATCCATTTCAGGAGTAAAATGGATGACTTGTCCCTTTCTTTCCGCCAAAGGTTGATTCATGGCTACCACATTACTCACCAGGTAAGAGACATTTAATTTTATAAGCAGCAATCTAATCTCACCGGCTTCCATGCTGCCCGACTGCAGCAGTTCGTCAATGATACTCACCATATTTAAACTGGCAATTTTGATTTGATCACACATCGCGTCAACCACAAGGTGATCATTTTTTTTAAGTTTGATCAGATCCGCGCGAACAGGGATAGTAGTTAAAGGATTTTTGAGATCGTGAGCCGTTCTATTTAAAATCTGATTGCGCTGTGCCAAGGATAACCTCGAAGCCAGTTTCAGCTCTATCTGATCCATTACAATGTCTCTCAGATCTTTTAAAATTTCCTGTTCTTCAGCAGAAATTGTTCTTGGAATTTTATCTATTATACAAAAAGATCCGAGGTTAAAACCGTCCTTGGTTTTAAGTGGAAATGCAGCATAAAATCTCAATCCAAAGGGCCCTACGACTAGTTTATGACTCAATGTGCGCGGATCATTAGCCGCATCTTCTATCAAATAAAAATCATCCGCTAAAACTACGTTTGCACATAAGCCCTCTTCACGTTCCATTTGCTGTACGTCTAATCCGTACTTTGATTTAAACCAAACCCGGTGTGTATCCACCAGACTAATCACCGCTACGGGAACATTAATAAGCTTTGCAGCCAGTTTAGTTAATTTATCAAAAGTATTGTCTGGGGGAGTATCAAGGATGTCGTACCTGTGTAAGGCCTTAACCCTTTCTTCTTCGACGGAAACCAGTTCCTGATCTGTTTGTATAGCCATGAGATTCATAATAGAGATACCATAAAGTTAACATTGTTCCTTGGTAAAACAAATTAATATCCCCCTACTTAATTACTGCAGTCCGCTTGCTCGTTGTATAGGCATTAAAAATCCCCAATGCACCATTATTGAAATTTGAGATTGGATTTGAAGGTGCCACGGGTGGTCCAGCCTGGCCACTACTTTGCTTTAAACTATAAAAATAGCGGTAAACATTAGGATCTACACATTGAAACTCTACCGCCAGACTATCACCCTGTTTTAAATCCTCCAGCTTATAAAATATCGCGTCAGCAACTTTGTTCCCATTATTAAAACGATCATCACTCACCATATCTTCTTCTATCTTCCCTTTTGCTTTTAAAATATAGCGGTATTGGTTTACAGCATCTACAGGATCATTGTAATTAACAGCTATATAAGTGCTTAATTTACCAAAAAGATTAAACTGTTTAAAGGTGAGTGAGTCCAGTACAACCTTTGCTGGCATCGTTGAGGTTGCGGTATATATTTTACCATCGACAGTAACATTCAGTATATACTTATTACTTGGAACACCGCGAGTTTTAACAGATTGATACACACCTGGCGAAACTTCCGTATAGGTTACGGTTGACCCGTTTGGTCTGGTCACTACAACCTTTGCCCCTGATACCCCATTAAATTTATTTGGCTCGGTAAAACTATAAGTCTTAGATATCTTGACTACCTGATTCTCGTTCTGATCATTTATTCCACCGTCGATAACCAGTACAGGATTCGAATTGTCAAGTTTAAGCTCAATCACTTTCTCGCATCCGCTAAGTAGCATTCCTGCAAAAAGTGCTATAAATAAAATAGGTCTCATCTTACTAAAATTTAAAATTCCAGGTCACCGAAGGGATCATTCCAAACAAAGTGGTTCTCACCACTTCAGTTTTGGTTGGGTCATCCGGATTGTCCTTAAAATCAATTGAAAAAGCATTCTGTCGGTTATATAAATTATAAATCCCAAATGACCAACTCGATTGTAATCTCTTTCCAGGTTTACCTTCCAATGTTGCAGCAACATCTAAACGATGGTATGCAGGTGTCCTGTAGCCATTCTTTTCTGTATAATAAAAAACGGTTCGATCATTGATCTGGTATTTACCACTTGGATAAGTAACTGCATTACCTGTGTTGTAAACAAAAACCGACGAGAAGGTCCAGCGTTGGCTGGCTTTATAAATACCAACAAGCGACAGATCGTGTGTTCTATCTTGCTTCGCATAAAACCATTTCCCATTGTTAATCGCATCAAACTGCCGCTCTGTGCGCGACCAGGTGTATCCTACCCAACCATTAAAGCGGCCAAATCTTTTCTTAAAAAATAGCTCCAGTCCATAAGCCCTACCATCGCCATACAACAAATCAGCCTCTACATTCCCATTGCCCCGCAAATCGGTACCACTACGATATTCAATCTGATTTTGCATCCATTTGTAATATACTTCTGCAGAAAACTCATAACTATTGTCGTTAAAATTCCTGAAATATCCCAAAGCAACCTGATCAGCTATTTCAGGCTTCACGTTGTTGCTATTCATAATATAAACATCTGTAGGTGAAGTCGATGTAGAGTTCGACATCAGGTGTACATTTTGAATATTCCGGGTGTAAGCACCTTTTAATGAACTTGAATTGGTTAACTGATAACTAGCAGATACCCTTGGCTCCAGATTGAAATAACTTTTCACAAACTCCCCCGCCTTATAAGCTTTGGTATCGATGATGTTTCCTTCTGCATTATAGGATTTGATATTGCCTGGCCCCATTAACGAGAAACTACTTAAGCGCAAACCATAAACGATGTTCATCCGATCATTGACAGTCCATTCATCCGAAATATAAGTAGCCAATTCCAAGCCTTTACGATCTTCATAAGTCGTTTGATTTACACTGGAAGTTTCTGATGCGGTAAGTTTACCGGGCGCTATAGTATGGTGAATCGCATTTACCCCAAACTTTAAATTATGACTATTGCTTAAGCTATATTCAAAATCCTGCTTTAAATTAAAATCCTTAATAGAAGAGTTTACTTCGAAGTCGTTCTCTTCCATAAAATTCTGAATCACATAATTGTAATTACTATAGATTAAAGAAGTATTGGAGAACAACCTGTTGCTGTATAAATGGTTCCACCTCAATGTAACCGTTGCATTGCCCCAGTTAAAGCCAAAAGTATCCGCTATACCCAGCTTATCCCGCCCAAAATAACCACTTAGGTATAGCGTGTTTTTATCGTCTATCTGGTAATTCGCTTTTGCATTAAAATCATAAAAATAAAGGGTGTTGCTGTTAATCGAGCTATCGGGTGACAACTTCAAAAAAGCATCAAGGTAAGTTCTTCGGGCGCTAACCATAAACGAACCTTTATCTTTCACAATGGGGCCTTCGGCCTTTAATCTTGAGGAGATCAAGCCAATACCTCCCTCAACAGTATACGTTTTCCTATTGCCATCGTTCATTTTAATGTCCAACACCGAAGCCAGTCTGCCCCCATATTGCGCCGGCATACCACCTTTATACACACTCACATCTTTTATCGCATCTGAATTAAATGTAGAAAAGAAACCGAGCAGGTGTGACGCGTTATAAACAGGAGCTTCATCCAAAAGAATCAGGTTCTGATCCGTAGCCCCACCCCTTACATAAAAGCCGCTATTGCCCTCACCAGCCGATTTTATTCCCGGTAGTAATTGCAGCGTTTTAAGCACATCACGTTCACCTAATAACACCGGAACATTGTTGATGTCCTTCATATCTATTTTTTGCAAGCCCATTTGCGGATTACTTACATTTTCGTTTCTCTTGCTGGCAGCGATCACTACTTCGTTTAACTGGTTATCTTCTTCCAGTACAAAATTAATCCTGGTATCTTTAGTTACATTCAGATTTTGCTTTATAGTTTTATACCCAATAAAGCTGACCGAAATCTCATAAATCCCCTCCTGTGTATTGATCGAATAGAAACCATAAGCATTGGTTACCGCTCCGGCGGTAATACTACCTATTAACTTTATGCTTGCACCGATTAAGGTTTCACCGGTTTTTGCATCCGTCACATTTCCATTAACAGTTTTTTTATTTTGAGCAAATACAAATCTGGGTTGAGCAATTATAAAAAGTAGTATCAGTACAATTCTAATGGAGTTTGGCATAATCACATCGTGATCTGTAAAAATAGAAAGAATTACCGTATAGGCAAGCCATCTCAATATTACCATTGTTGATATAAAAATTTGCAGTTAGGATTAATCTTTAGGAAATTAGCTATTCAAATAAAATCGCATTAAGATGTACCGGAAAATTGATGACTTCCTGAAAGACTGGAAAAACGAAGAGGAGTTTACTTTAAAAAATTTTAGTTTAATCAGTGTTGAGGCTAAAACAGAACAGGTTCATGAGCATGTGCGCGCATTAGACAGGCTGGCTTGGCATTTAACACAAACCATTACGGAAATGGGTAAACGCGCCGGATTACTTGCAGATGATTTACTTGAGCATCAAGCTATTCCGGAGACTATGAATGAAATAGCTGAAATCTACAAGACCAATTCAGGCCTACTTTGTCGTGCGGTACGTTTAAAATGGACTGACTCCTCACTCGAAGACCTAGTACCCATGTATGGTGATGAATGGATGAAAGGAAAAATTCTACAAATCTTATTGTTACACCAAACGCATCATCGTGGACAAATGACTGTGATTATGCGTATATTAGGTTTACCGGTGCCAGGCCTTTACGGACCATCAAAAGAAGAATGGATTGCAATGGGCTTGCCAGCAATGGACTAATCAATAAAACGCTTACCCTATGACTGAATTTTACTGGACTTTTAAGCAAACACAATTTCATGGTATCCATTGGCTACCGAAAAAATTCGACAAGGTAATTATCATTGTCCATGGTATTGGCGAGCATATCGGACGTTATGATCAGGTAGCTGCTTTTTTTGTGCAACAAGGCTATGCAGTTATCGGTATCGATCATTATGGTCATGGTAAAACCGATGGTCATAAAGGTGCTTCCCGCGGTTTCGAATTTATGTTTGATTACCTAAAAGCCTTTTTACGTCATGTAAAAACACAATTCAGCAAACCTGTTATCATGTACGGCCATAGCATGGGTGGTGGTGTATTAACAGGATTCTTACTCAAGCGACAACCTGAAATACTAGCCGCAGTTATTTCTGCTCCTGCACTCATTATTGGTACGCGCCCAGGTCCTTTACTTAAAGGTGCCTTAAAGGTGTTCACCACAATAGCACCAAACTTCCGTATCTCTCAGGGACTAGACATCAATAAAGTTTCACATGATCCATTAGCGGTAGAAAAATTTGAGAATGATCCTTTGCGTCATGATAAAATCAGCTTCCGGCTAGCCAACGATATGATACAGAATGGAGCCTGGTGCCTGGAACATGCAGATCAATTGAAAATAAGATCGCTGTTAATGCATGGTAGCGCAGACGAATTTACAGCTGTAGAGGGTTCTCGATTGTTTGCCAAACGCGCACCAGCCAACCTGCTCACTTATAAAGAATGGGATAACCTCTATCATGAGATGCATAATGAACCGGAAAGTGCAGAGGTGCTACAATATGTGGCAGATTGGCTGAAAGGTTAATGCCCTTCGAAACGCTCCACATTAGCTCTACCAGCATTGATAATCTGCTGAATGATCAAGGCAATTACCACCACCAACAAACAACCAATCACATTAAGCCACAAGTAAGCTACAAGTTCCGATCGTCCCAATACGACAATTATGGCCTCAGTTAGTAGTGCCGCAAAAAACACAGCCCTTCCATTTACTCGTTTTACATAAAATGCAACTAGGAAAACACCTAGAATTGTTCCATAAATATAAGAACCCAGGATGTTTACCGCTTCCAGCAAATTACCAATCTTGCTCGCATATAAAGCCATTACTATACATACTACACCCCAAAATACAGTTGCCAAACGCGATGCCTGTAAGTATTCGTGATCTGAAGCATCCTTTTTAATCAATCGTTTATAAATATCAATAACAGTAGTAGAAGCCAGAGAATTTAATGCACTGGCCGTGGAGCCCATAGACGCTAGAAAAATAATGGCAATTAACAAGCCTATTAATCCCTTTGGCAAATACTGGGTTACAAAACTTAAAAAGATATAATTGTTATCCTTGGTGTTGGCTTGTTCATCATTCTTCAACATTAACTCTGTCACCTGTAGTCTAATTCCCTTCTCCTTCTCATCGGCAAGCTGCAGGGCAGTTCTTTGTTGATCAATAAGTGCTTTATTATCGGCATCGAGTGCCGCATTCATCTTATTTACCTCTATTTGTTTTTCATCAAATGCACGGTTATAATTAACCTTAATCTTATCCAATTCTGGACCATACTTACTGTTTTCCAGTTTATTTAACTCAAAACTGTTAAAGAAAATTGGCGGTCTGTTATATTGATAAAAAGCAAAAACAAGCACCCCAATTAGCAATATCAAGAACTGCATCGGTATTTTCACCAAGCCATTCATCAATAAACCTAATCTACTCTGACTAACCGAGGCTCCCGACAAATATCGCCCCACCTGACTCTGATCTGTTCCAAAATAAGACAACTGCAAAAAGAAACCACCGATTAAACCAGTCCACACCGTATACTGATTGTTCAAATCCAGTTTAAAATCTATAGCGTTGGTTCTACCCATTTTCCCGGCTATGCTGATCGCTCTGCTAAAGCCAATATCCCCCGGAAGCAGGTGTACCACCATTATTCCAGCGGCAAACAAACCGCAAAAGATAATACTCATTTGCAGCATTTGTGTATATGAAACTGCTTTAGTACCTCCATATACGGTATAAAATATAACCAAACTGCCAATAAATAGCGTTGTATAAGTTGTATTGATATTTAATATGGTTGATAAAATGATAGATGGTGCATAAATGGTTATCCCCGTCGAAAGCCCACGCTGAATTAAGAAAAGAAATGCGGTTAATGCCCTCGTTTTCAAATCAAAGCGTTGCTCCAGATACTCGTATGCAGTATATACTTTTAATCGATGAAATATAGGCACAAAAGTGATACACAAGACAATCATTGCCAGCGGTAAGCCTAGATAAAATTGCACAAAGCTCATCCCAGATGAATAAGCAAGACCCGGTGCCGATAAAAAAGTAATGGCACTGGCTTGTGTAGCCATCACAGATAAGCAAACATGATACCATGGCAGCGACTGGTTACCCAACAAATATCCTTGAATATTTTGCGCACCACGACTTTTATAAACGCCATAAGCTACAATTACAACCAGTGTAATGATTAAGACAGACCAATCGATAACACTCATTCGAAGTATTTAGTAAAAGCGTAAAAAATTAAGATTAGAAAAACCAGCCAACCGATCAGTAGGCGATAAAACTGCTTCCAGCTTTTAACAAAAGGCGGTAAATCCTGTTCTTTTTCGCCTATTGGCTCCTGCTCTATCATATATGAAAAACTAATTATTTTTGCTGGATAACAAATTCACGAACAAGCGGTATGCACCAGGAACTCCAGCAGGCAATTGCCTGAAGAAAGAAATACCGGTATACACATACCTACCCTTTCCGTAATTAGCAACAATTAACGATCCTGTTTTAGCACTTTCGCCATTGTCATTCATACTCAGGATTGGTGTATATTTCTGATCCGCATCGGTAACGAAGTACAAGCCACGTTCTTGTATCCAGCCATCAAAATCCTTAGCCGTAATCTTATTAGGATAGTTTAAAGCGGGATCTTCAGGTGCAAGAATAGTAACTTTTGCATCTTCTTCCGTAACCCTATCACGTGACAACTTGAAAGGATAAGGACCAATATTATCAATCTTTAATGGACTGTTTACATTATATTGAATTAACAAAGTTCCGCCATTCTCTACATACTTCATCAGCTTAGGCTGCATATTTTTAATCTGCTCGTTCACATTATACAACCTCACGCCGTCAACGATCGCATCAAAACCTGAAAGATTACTGTTGATCACTTGATTCTCGGTCAGGTTAACCACATCATACCCAATTTGCTTTAAGGATTCAGGCACAAGGTCACCAGCGCCTGCGATATAACCAATGCGCTTTCCTCCAAATTTCAGATCCACTTTATCTAACCTTGCTTCTGCAAAAGGGAAAAGTGTTTGCATTGGGATATGCTCATAATTAATTACACGAAGCCCCTTGTTATATGTTTTACCATCAACCACCACATTTAACAATAAATCACCTCCTGTAGTATTTCCAGCAGGAGTAACCGTAAACATAGCCGACTGTTCATCTCCTTTTTTAGCCAGTGTAAAATCTATTTTCTGAGGACTTACTTTCCATCCTGAAGGTACTTGTGGGGCTAAGACTCCCGAAGCATTGTCTTTAAAGCTCCTTAATAATACTGTAATGTTTTTGGCTTCATTACCATTAAAAATAAAGGCTTTCTCAGAAAGTGTAGCAGTTACTGGTGGCGCAATAACCAATGGCTGATAAACCTCTCCACGTACCTGATCAGTATATTTGTAAACCACAGGGCGTTTCTTTTCTATAATTTGATCACCTATTTTGATTTTAAATACTGCGATTAGCGCTGGTCTATTTTCAGGCATCCCAATCATGGAAAGGGAATCAACTACAAAAGAACCTATTGGATGTTTTTTTTCAAGCCAGTAAGGCTGAGTAATGCCTACATTCGTTGTTGAAAGTACTTTATCCTGAGTTACAAACTTATTTGGTGACAGCTCAAATGAAGCACCACTATATGTTTCTTCCATGCTGATGGCTATTGGAAATCCCGGTTTCACTCTTGCAATTCCCTGCACTTTTACATTTATTGGCTGGTTTAGGGCATATGAAGAATTTGTAGTTGTACTTTCTAGCCAAATACCAGCACAAGCAAGAATAAGATCATCAAGCTGCTCCTGTTTAAAAGGCTTTCCTTTTACCAGTTGTTTTAATTTTAGAAGTTTCGTTATGGATTTTGAAGGATCTGCAGCATTGTATTCGCTATTGATCTCTGTTAGCAGTTGCTGAATAGCGGCAGTTCCAGGTGTTCTGTTCAATGTAAAATCTACACCATCAAATATATCGCCCTTTGCTTTTTCGCCTGCCACAGGTGTGAAATACTCTGTAGCTGTTCCGCGTTGTTTTGCGGCGCCAAAGCCCTGACTTCTATGATTAGATCTGCTTTCCGCAGCTATTTCTCCATAACTTTTACCTAACAGTGGATTGTACAAACCAACATCAATCTTCATTTGATCCTCGGCAGTAGTGTTATTACCTCCAAAGTTAAATGTATTCCATACGATTCTTTTCGCTTGCCATGGCTTTACAAAAGCCAACTGCTCTGGAAACTGCTTAGGATCGGCAGCGGCAGCGAAAGCCTCACGCGCCAATATTGCGGAACCAGAATGATGACCATGTCCTGCACGTGCATCTTCTGGGAAGCGTGTAATGATGACATCGGGTTGAAACTTACGGATCACCCAAACCACATCTCCAAGAATCTTTGCTTTGTCCCAGATTTTAAAACTCTCTTCTGGATTTTTAGAAAAGCCAAAATCATTGGCTCTTGTAAAGAATTGTTCTGCACCATCCATGCGACGGGCAGCTAACAGTTCTTGTGTACGTATCAAACCCAATAGTTCGGCCTGTTCATTACCAATCAGGTTTTGTCCACCATCACCTCTGGTTAATGACAGATAGCCTGTTCTTACCTTCTTTTCTTTTGCCAGGTAAGTCAGTAATCTGGTATTTTCATCATCAGGATGTGCAGCAACATACAGCACACTTCCGGTAACATTTAGCGCTTCCAGGCCTTGCTTTATCTCTGCAGCATTTAATTGCTGCATATTTTGTGCCTGGCTAAAAAAAGGAATAATTACAGTAAAATAGAGCAGTGACAAGCGAAACTTCATATTCAAATTTTAAATGATTATCGTGGTTGCACATCGTTTTCAGCAAGTACAACCACGATCTTTCGAAATTAATCAAAAATCATTAATCTGAAGTTTTAATTGCAAACTACTCCGTAACAATACTGAAATAGTACTACAGATTTTATAAGAGAATCTTACTACTCACTTCTTTATCTATCGTAATAAACCCAGGATATTTTACCAGGGTGTTTCCAACTTTAATGCTAGGTCTGATCTTAAGTGTAAGGATGCCTTTCTTTTCAGGTCCACCATTCTTACCGCTTTTAAGAAAATCGCTAATTTCCCCCATCACCTTGCTATTCGAAATAAATGGATAAACATTTACTTCCATATCAACAGGTACGGTAGTCGACTGTCCCGCAGCAACATTTAATGCCTGGTTTATAAAACCTGTAGCTAGTTCCTGTTTGTTGATCAGAATTTTATATTCAAATTCATTGATCGCAGCATCATCTCCCGTCGGATTTTGAACTTCCAGATTTAAGCGTGCTCTTAGCGGAACATCTTTTCTAAGTAAACCGAGTGCTAATCCAGGCAAACTAGCCAAATTAATATCCTGATTGATGATCATCTTTTTCACATCCGCCCCACCAAGGGTAACCTGATCTGCAGAAGTGATTTTGTACCTGCACTTTTCAAGTGCTTTAATTTGCTGCGCCTGTTTATTTATACTACAACTAGATAAAACAACAGTCGCGAGACACAATAGCAATATTTTCTTCATAACAGCTATAACGGTATTTGATTAAAAATGATATGTACAATATAAATGTTTAGCGCTTACGGCGGTATAAACTTTTGCTAATGATGTGGTCGATACTGTATTTTCCAGGACCGGAAACCAATAAGAAAACATACACAAGCAGATAAAGCAAGCCTATTTCTTTCTTATCAAAGCCATCCGGAGCATGTACAATAAACACAGCAACTATCATGGTAATGATTAATGGTATAGTAGCTAATCTGGTGCCTAAACCCAACAATAAAAAGATTGAACAGAAAAATTCAGCAAAAACAGTTAAGTACAACGAGGCTGTCATACCCACTCCTATTGGATCACCAAATTGAATTTCGCCACCTGCCATAAGCCATCCTAGTTTCTGGTAGCCATGAACAATCATAAAAGATGCAATACCTACACGTAAGACAAGTAGCATGAAATGCAGAGCTGCGTTATTAAAATTGGTGTTAAATAATCTTTTCATAGATAAGTTTATTTGTTAATGATATGGATGATTAAAATTTGAAGTATTGATTAAACTAACAACGATTTGATAAATCCAGATATAGCGTCTTGCAATATCCTACGATTCTCCTCCGTAGGCTTGCCATCTTTCCTCATCATTTGGATAGATACCAGGCCATGAAGAATAGATAAATAAGCATGGTACTTAAGGAAAAAATCAGCCTCCTTATTTGAGCTTGTCGCAATTGTTTCCTGGATTGTGGAGATCATAATGATAGTCATGTTTTTCATTTCCACAATCTGATTTACCTTCTCGCAAGCAGGAATGCCCAAACCAAACATCAACTGATAATACTCCCGATGATCAAATGCAAAATCCCAATAGGCATGTGCCATGGCTTCAAGTTGCACAGCTGGCTCCTGATGTTGATCTTTAACCCCTTGAAGTGCTTCGCCAAGTTTTTGAAAACCTTCTTTCGTAAACTCCAGCAATATAGCTTCCTTATTTTCAAAATGATTATAAATAACTGGAATACTGTATTCAATAGCATCGGCAATTTTACGGATCGATAGAGATTGCCAGCCATCTGTTAATACTTGAAGCCATGCGGCCTCCAGTATACTTGCCCTGAATTCCTCCTTCTGTCTAATTTTTCTTTCCGCAATTCCCATGTGCTATATATTTTAGTTAACAGTGTTAACAAAAGTAATACACCAAAATATATTTACAAAAGCATATCTACTTTCTGACTAAAATACAACAAATATTATTTAATGAGTCGAAAAGTTAAATTGATGCGAGGGGTGGTCGGAATCACTGTTTTAGGAAGCCTATGTTCCCATAAATGCTGTGTTTCAGCTTTCATAACCAGTAAACTACCGTGTGTAAGCTCAACTGAAATGATAGGAATTTTATCTTTATAATTCCTGAATTGAAATATTCTTGATGCACCAAAGCTCACAGAAGCAATAAAAGGATACTTCCCTAGATCCCTTCCATGATCACGATGCCAGCCCAAACTATCTTCACCGTTGCGGTAATAGCTAAGCTGACAACTGTTAAATTTTACATCAAATTTATGGGCTATATCCTGTTTAATGCGCTGTAGCACATCTGTCCAGGGCAATGCATTCATCGTAATTCCTGAGTAGCCGTAACTTACACCCTCATCACCGTAAAACGCCGTAAAACGCGATTGCAACACCATTTCACCAAATACCTGAATAGATCCTTGTTTCCAGTCGACAGTTGTATTCAAGTAATCAAAATATTTATCACTCTCTTCTTCATTAAAGAAATCAGGGTAAAAAAATACCTCTCCTGGAATTGGCAACAGATTTAGATAATCCAGATACAGTGACTTGTCCATACTAGTAAATATACTAGATATATTCCATCATGTATGCTTTTGGTTTTTCTGATCGTAACGTTTTTAGGGCCTTATCTTTAATCTGCCTCACGCGTTCTTTACCCAGTTTCATTTTACAGCCAATCTCGTCCAAACCGATAGCGGTATTCCCACCCAGTCCATAAAACATAGATAGTATTTCCTTTTCACGCTCGGGTAATCTTTTCATTAGGCGCTTTATATCAACCGAAACAGAGCTTTGCAACACCATGGTATCCGTCTTCTCCGTGTTAGTATCTTCAATGGTTTCGGCCAGTGTATAACCAGACTCTTCGGCAATCACTGCGTCCAGAGAAGTGGTCATAGGTGCATGGTGTAGATAGTCAACCACCTTTTCTTCCGATAATTCGATAAACTCACAAACCTCTTCCAAACTTGGTATTCTTTCCAAACGCTGCTCCAATTCACTCATGGCCTTATTGATCCTCATAATACCACCAATTTGGTTTGCAGGCAAACGAACCATTCTTTTTTGTTCTGCTATAGCCAACATAATACTCTGACGAATCCACCATACCGCAAAAGAAATGAACTTAAAACCTTTGGTTTCATCAAAACGTTGGGCCGCTTTAATCAACCCTAAGTTCCCTTCAGCAATCAGATCTGAAAGCCGAATGCCCTGGTTCTGGTATTTCTTAGCTACCGAAACTACAAAACGAAGATTAGACTTTACCAGCCGGTCCAATGCCAGTTGATCCCCATTCCTGATCTTCTGTGCCAGCACGATCTCTTCTTCGACGTTCAGCAGGTCAATTCTTGCAATATCATACAAGTATTTTTCGATTGAGTCCGAATCCCTGTTGGTAATGGACTGCTCTATCTTTAATTGTCTCATCGCAAGCAAGGTCAGAAGAAATGATTTTTAGATCAATGGATATACATCATTTCCGATTATTTTACGGAAATAGTTAAAAAAAATTACACTTTTTACGGAAATCGTATTTTAAATAGCCATTTTTTTATTAGTTTCGAAATCTCAGTGTACGATACACACTTTCATCTAATCAACTGGTAATGAATCCTCCAAACCTAGACAAGACAGACATCGGAATTTTAAGACTTTTACAACAGGATGCACTATTGAGTAACAAGCAATTGGCGTTGGAACTGAACAAATCCACCGCAACCATCCACGAAAGGGTGAGAAGATTGAAATCCGAAGGATACATTAAACGCTCGGTTGCTATCGTGGATGGGAAGAAAATTGGTAAAAGCCTGATTGCTTACTCTCAGGTACAGCTTAAGGAGCATACCGATAGCGCATTAAGCAGTTTTGAAAAAGAGGTCGTAAAATTCCCTGAAGTCATGGAGTGTTATCACATGACCGGGGCCTTTGATTTCATCCTGAGGATTGTGATCTCAGACATGGATGCCTATCATAATTTTTTAAGAAGCAAACTGGCACAGCTGAGCAATATTGGCACTGTTCAAAGTTTCTTTGTGATGTCTGAAATTAAAACAGAAACCGCATACCCACTTTAATTACTTAATTGCAGTTATTTGATACAGAGGAAAATCAACAGGATTTTCTTTACCCTTGATCAGTTTGTATTCATAAAAACGATCCAGATATTTTTTAAATCTATCTAACGAAGGTATTGCCCCATTATAATCCTCATCATATTCAACAGTCTCTCCTATTCTAAGTGCAGGCTCAGGATCTGTTAACTTATGCATTTGCGTTAAATCATTTGGATTTATATTGTGTCTTAAATCTTCCATTTTTTTTAATCAAACCTACACTATTAAAAGGGTAACTCACCTAATTATCAGTAGTATTTACCAGCTATCCCTTACTTATGTCTTATTTTACTCCAATACAGGGTTCTCCTTAATTGGTAATTTGGCAAAACGAATCACTTCAATACTTGGAAAACCAAAGTCCTCCACCACTTTACCTAATATCAAATAGCAGCCTTTTCCTCTAAAAGGATAGATCGATGTATAGTTTGGAAAATGTGTGGTATCAAAGAAATTCCCATCTGCATCCAGAAAAGTACCAAACCACATCTTTTTATTGTTCTTTGCGTGTACAGTTTTTTCGCAAACATACAAGCCTGCCATTTTTACAGTTTGACCAACATAGCTGATTAAGTTATCTGTGCGTACATCTGCTCTGTAATCAGTTTTTAAAAGGTCAAACATAGAAAGGCTGAGGGGAAAGCCCAGCAACTCCAACTCATGATAGCTATCTTCCCGTTTGGTATGCCTTTTTACTCTTACCTGTAAATCTAAAAATGTTAGTTCGTTTGTTTTTTATCGCACTCCTCTTTTTCAGGTCATAAATAAATATCAGATTTTACCGTAATATCACAGCATACATAGCATTGAGACTAGAGATGGAACTAGAAATACCTGCTGAATTTTGGTTAAGACTACAGATGGATTATAATCTACAAAAAGAGCGAAATAAGTTAAAGCAAACCACTTAGAATAAGAGCTAAACTACAATGCCTTCTCGAAACAAACACTATTCTCCACGCCCTCATATTGGCCGTAATTAGGAATAATAGCATAGCCCATTTTTCCATATAAGCCAATAGCTTCGGGCTGGCGAATCCCGGTTTCTAAAATAGTTTTATTAAAAGCCATTTCTTTAGCCCAAGCTTCAAGTTCAATTAAAACTTTGCTAGCTACCTTTTTTCCTCTTGCAGTCTCCAGTACATACATCCTCTTGATCTCGGCAGTAAGGTCATCAAAGTATTTGAATGCGCCACAACCTACAGCTTTCTCATTCTCGTAAGCAACAACAACATTTTCAATCAAATCAATTTTATTAAACTGAGCATAAAATGAATGTTCTTCACCATCTCTCACAGCCAGATCCTTGTCTAATAATTTTACCAGATCAATGAAATCTTGGTTTGTTGAGTCAGTACGTACAAAGGCAATCATAGGTCAAAACGATTAACAATATTTTAAATGTAAATAAATATATGATTTTACGACCATAGCAATTTCCTATTTTGCCAATACAACCTCTCTAAACAAGCTTTCGTTTCCAGTGCGATCAACCGCAGTTACAGCAACCTTATTTAACTTAGCACCACCCTCTAAAGCTGATTTAATCAAATAGCGGTCATTACGGTTCAGAATTACATAACTCCAGTTATTGCCATATTGAGCGTACACCACCCACCTAAATACATCTTTAGCTTCGACACCATTCCAGCTAAGCTTCCACTGCCCCTGTTTTAATTCGGTTCTAACATCAGGTGCAGCCGGTGCTTTATCATCCAACCAGGAACTAGCCGGAACAAGCGCATGCTTTTTATAAGGACCTTCAGCAATACCTTTAATCAGTTTCTCATGCTTAGTTAATCCAGCAATACTCCAGTGTGCAGCACCCGGACTATTAGGCAACATACCACGTGTGATCATGATCTGATTTACAATCTCGTCTACGTTCTTATCATCACCACCCAATCCGACATTCATCCCAGGCCACAAGTGTCTATTCATGGTATTTTCAGACGCCCACCAGCCCAGTAATACCGGAAAACTTTGTGGAGCATTATTAATAGACCAGTACAACTGCGGCATAAAATAATCAATCCAACCCTTGTTTAACCAAAGCTTCGCATCAGCATATAGCTTATTGTATTGATCCAAACCTTCAATTGACGCTGGGTAACCTGGCTTCCAAACACCAAATGGACTCAGACCAAACTTCACATATTTCTTTTCAGCCTTAATCTCTTTATAAACTCGCTCTATAAACTGGTTTACGCTTTGTCGGCGCCAATCACCTCTACCTAGCTTACCCCCGCTTTTCAGGTAAGCCGCCCAACTTACCTCATCCGGAAAATCAGCACCACCGTTATAAGACTCATAGGGATAGAAATAATCATCAAAATGTACCCCATCAATATCGTAACGTTTTACAATATCCTTTACCACCGCCGAAGCGTGGTCCTGAGTGGCCTTATTTGATGGGTCCATCCAGTACTGGCCATCTTTCAACTTCAGTACCATATCAGGTCTTTTCTTAACGATAGATTGATCGCTAATCACTTTACCCGAAGTATGGTGTGCACGATAAGGATTAAGCCATACATGAAGCTCTAATCCACGATCATGCGCCGCTTCAATCCAAAACTGTAGCGGATCATAATAAGGATTAGGTGCTTGCCCCTGTTTACCACTTAGAAAAACAGACCAAGGCTCCAAATTGCTTTTATAAAAGGCATCAGCTTGTGGCCTAACCTGAAATATCACCGCATTAAAATTATTCTTTTTTAAAAAATCAAGCAGAAAGATGGCTTCTTTCTGTTGCTCAGCGGTACTTAAACCGGACTTAGAGGGCCAGTTGATATTGGCAACAGAGGCTACCCATGCTGCCCTGAATTCCTTGGCAACTTGGGGCCTATCAACAATAACAGACTTAGTTTCGGCAGTCGAAGTTTTAACCTTTTTGCTTGTACCGCAGGAATAAAATAAAAACAGGCTGCAGCAAGATAATGCCAGCAGCCCTTTTTCAAGATTTTTAAGTGATATTTTCAATAGTTCGTAGCTTTTATCGTATGTTATACCAAAGCTACAAACTATTATTTATCTTAACCTATAAGTAAAGTATTTTTTATACGGCATTAAGCCGTTTGTAATTTGGCAATATTTCTGTAAGAAAAAGAACCAAAAATATGGCGACGTGCAAACCTTCCTGGTGAATCAGCATTTACCAACTTCACATAAACGGCTTTAGGCACACCAAAATATTCATAAGCACTACCATCCAAAAAGTGCACAGTAAGTACTAAACCAGCCCAATTGTAATCGGCAATACCACAAGTAGCAGTAGTTTGTGTATATTCATCAATAGAAAGCGCAAGCGTTTCTGGCGCTATACTTACCAGGAAATGATAAGCTTCAATGATTTCCTTACTTTTAGCTTCGGCATCAAGTTTAGCTTCTTCGCTGTCCTGAAATTTATCAGGGTGCCAGTCTTTCATTAAATTCCTGTAAATGGATTTCAATTCCTTTAATTCGGCATCCTTTTGTACACCTAATAGTTTTCTGTAATCAGTGATCTTCTTCATAAAATTTGCGCAAAGGTAAGCATATTTACTTTAACACAAGCATCTTACTCATCTTCATGTAATCTTCATTTGAATATTCAAACTTTACAGTACAATTAACGAATAAAAATAAAAACAGAAATCATGAAAAAGTTATTAGGATTAATCGCAATTATGGCATTAGGTTTAACTACCACATTTGCTCAAACACCAGCTGCTGTACATACTCCAACAGCAAAAAAAGTGGTAAAAAAAGAAGTTAAAACAGTTACTACGCCGGTAAAAAAAGGAGTTAAAGCTACTCCAGCAGCAAATGTAACTACTAAAACAAAAGTAGAGGGCTTGAAAAAAGATGGTACGCCAGATATGCGTCTTAAAGAAAATAAAGCCAAAGCTGTAGTAAAACCTACCACTGCCCCAACTAAAAAAGATGGCACACCTGATATGCGATATAAAGCAAATAAAGCGGTAAAGAAAAATAAATAAATTTTAGTTAGAAATTCAATTTCAGGAGAGGTGCTTACGGCACCTCTTTTTTTGCTTAAAAAAAATTCAACGTATATTAACACCTCAACCCGCTAAAAAAGAACACATGAAACAATCACGTCGTAGTTTTCTTACCCAAATCAGCCTACTATCTGCCGCACCTTTATTGGCATCTTCCAACTTGTTTGCAGCAGCACACTCCCCTATTGCGATTCAATATGGCTACGCTGCCATCACCTGGGGCAATAATATTAAACAATCCATTCAGGATATATCTTCACTCGGTTTTAAAGGAATCCAGCTAAGGGCCAATGCTTTTACTGAATTTGGCCAGAAACCGGACGAACTCATCAAGTTGCTCAAAGACGCAAATTTAAAACTAGCCATGTATTCGAGTGGCAATGCAAACATAAATACCGGTAATGATGAAGCCGAAATTGCCAAACATATAGCAAGTGCTCGCTTTGTTAAACTTCTGGGGGGCGACAGCATACAGGTTACCAATTCTTCACGCCCAAAATCGGGTACAGTAACAAATGAAGACCTCATAAAATATGCAAAACTGTTAACTGAAATTGGGAAGCAAACTGCCGCTATTGGAATAAAAACAACTTACCATAACCATATGGGACAACTCGGACAAACACCAGAAGAAGTAGATATAATTTTGCAGCATTCGGATCCGAAATATGTTAAACTTTTACTGGATATAGCCCATTATCAACAAGGTGGAGGAGATCCTGTAGCGGCAATATTGAAATACAAAAAACGATTAGATTGCCTACACATCAAGGATGTAAAAAACACTACTGATACTAAAGGCTATATTTTTGTAGAACTTGGCCAGGGTCGTGTTGATCTACCTGCTGTACTCGCCACCTTAAAAAATATAAACTACAACGGGTACGCAATTGTTGAGCTGGATGCCGTTCCTGTAAAGGACCGTACACCCCTGCAAAGTGGCCAGATTACACGCGACTATTTAATGAACACCTTAAAAGTAAAGATTTAAATACACTACATATTCTAAACTGTAATAGCAAAGAGGTTCAACGGGCTAGTATCTAACCCATTGTATTTTATTGGTCCTACAATAAAAAAGCAAAACACTTGCGCAATTAAATGATTGCGCTTATATTTGCAATCAAATAGTTGCGCAATGATAACAAGAAGAGATGTATTCCAGGCCATAGCCGATCCCACCCGCCGGGAGATTATTCAAAGAATCGCCCAAGGGTCACTCAATCTAAATTCAATAGCTGAATCTTTCGACATCAGTCGACAGGCAGTTTCAAAACACATCCAAATCCTTACCGAGTGTGGATTAGTTGTCATTACCCAAAAGGGACGTGAACGCTATTGCGAGGCCCAGCTTGGTCAGCTTAATGAAGTAACCAGTTGGATTGAGCAATCTAGAAAACAATGGATTAGCAAATTTGAAAAATTGGATACCTATTTGAACGAATTACAAACCAAAAACCAGCAAGATGGAGCAAAATAACAAACAACAAGAAAAAGAGCTGTTTATTACCCACCTCTTCAATGCCCCCAGAGAACTTGTTTTTGAAGCCTGGACAGATCCTGAAAAATTAATACACTGGTATGCCCCCGATGGCTGTACTATTGAATTCAAATCAATAGATGTTAAACAGGGTGGTACCTTTCATTCTTGTATTCACGATCCTGTACATGGTGAATGCTGGATAAAGGGCTTTTATAAAGAAGTTACTTTCCCCGAAAAGCTGGTCTTCTCTATGATATTAACCAATGAGAACGGTCATAATGTTGGCGCCACCGAAGCAGGAAAACCAGATGATTGGCCTGAAGAAACGTTAACAACCGTTACTTTCAAAACAATTGGAAACCAGACCAAGCTTTCTATTCATCAAACCGTTTCTGAAGCAGATGCAAAACAAACCGGTGCTTACCAAAGCTGGATCAAAATGTTTAAACGACTGGATGCAATATTGTTAACATAGTATCATAAAACCTTCCACATTCCGAACCAATTTCGAATTCGATTGTTATTGATAAAACGATCACGAAAACGATAAGAAGATATGGGGTTAATGGGTTACTACCTGATTGCAGGCATTATGTTTATAGTTGGGCTGATTGTAAGCAACAAGCTCAAAAGTAAATTTAAGGAGTATAGCCAGATTGGACTCAGAAATGGCATGAGCGGCAGAGAAATTGCAGAAAAAATGCTGGCAGACAATGGTATTTATGATGTGCACGTCACCTCTGTACCTGGCCATTTAAGTGATCATTATAATCCACAAGATAAAACTGTAAATCTGAGCCCCGATGTGTATGAGGGAAGGAGTATATCAGCGGCAGCTGTTGCTGCGCATGAGTGTGGCCATGCCGTGCAACATGCTACTGCTTATAGCATGCTGACTTTCCGTAGTGCAATTGTCCCTATAGTTAATATCAGCTCACAACTTTCCCAATGGATCATACTCGCGGGGCTCGGACTTTTAGTAGGAAGCGCAAATCCTACAATTTTACTTGTAGGGATAGCCCTATTTGCTATCACTACACTTTTCACCATCATTACGCTGCCTGTTGAATACGATGCTAGCAACCGCGCTTTAAGCTGGCTTGAAAAAAGTAACATCACCACCCCTGCCGAACATGATAAGGCAGCAGATGCACTCAAATGGGCTGCACGTACCTACGTCGTAGCTGCAATTAGCTCAATTGCAACTTTACTCTATTATATCCTACTTTTTGTAAACAGCAGAGACCGGCACTAATTAACTTTATAACAGACTATCCAACAAACTATCGTCAACCAAATGTGGCATAGTGACATTCAATGTTGGCGTCCTTTCCATTTCTCTGGCTATAGCAAAGCGGGCTTCCTTATTTCTGGCCCAGCTTCTCCTGGCAATTCCATTATTTACATCAAAAAACAGCATACTTTTTAGCTTTCCAGCTGCAGCCTCTGTTCCATCAAGCACCATTCCGAAGCCACCATTAATCACTTCTCCCCAGCCTACACCACCTCCATTGTGGATCGATACCCAGGTTGCCCCTCTAAAACTATCACCTATCACATTATGAATAGCCATATCAGCGGTAAAACGACTTCCATCATAAATATTGCTGGTTTCCCTGAAAGGAGAATCTGTTCCGCTCACATCGTGATGGTCCCTACCCAATACTACAGGGGCAGTTAAACGACCTGAATTTACCGCTTCATTAAAGCGCAGGGCGATTTTAGCACGTCCTTCAGCATCCGCATATAAAATCCTAGCCTGCGAACCGACAACGAGCTTATTCGCTGCCGCTTCTTTTATCCAGATGATATTATCTTGTAGTTGTTGTTGTATTTCTGCTGGTGCCTCTTCTTTGATCTCCTGCATCACTTCACAAGCCAGCTGATCTGTGATTTTTAAATCTCCTGGATTGCCGGAAGTACAAACCCATCTAAAAGGACCAAAACCATAGTCAAAACACATCGGTCCTAAAATATCCTCGACATAAGATGGATATTTAAAATCTATTCCATTGGCAGCCATTACATCGGCTCCTGCCCTGCTACATTCCAATAAAAAAGCATTTCCATAATCAAAAAAGTAAGTACCTTTTGAAGTATGTCTATTTACTGAAGCCGCATGTCTGACCAAAGAAGCCTTAACCTGTTCTTTAAAACGCTCTGGTTCAGCAGCCATCATTGCATTCGATTCCTCGTAACTAAGACCTACCGGATAATAGCCACCAGACCATGGGTTATGTAATGAAGTTTGATCTGATCCAATCTCCACAAAAACACCTGCCTCATCAAAACGCTCCCATACATCAACTACATTCCCAATGTAGGCAAGAGATACCGTTTCTTTTACAGCTTGCGCAGTTTTAATCCTTGCAACCAATCCGTCCAAATCTTCCAGTAACTCATCTACCCATCCCTGCTCATGCCTTTTACGGGCAGCTTTTGGGTTTATTTCAGCACATACAGTGATACAACCACTAATGGTTCCAGCTTTAGGCTGTGCACCGCTCATCCCGCCCAAACCAGCGGTCAGAAAAATCCGGCCTGCCGGACTTTGAGCTGCGCCCAATTTCTTCCTAAAAGCATTCATTAGCGTAATTGTAGTACCATGTACAATGCCTTGCGGACCAATATACATATAAGAACCAGCCGTCATTTGTCCGTATTGTGTTACCCCTAGTGCACTGTACTTCTCTAAATCATCTGGAGAAGAATAATTAGGAATCATCATCCCATTTGTTACTACAACACGTGGAGCAGAAGAAGAAGAAGGAAATAAGCCTTGGGGATGTCCACTGTACATATTCAAGGTTTGCTCATCTGTCATTCTACCTAGATATTGCATCGTAAGCAGGTATTGCGCCCAATTCTGAAAAACACCCCCATTCCCACCATAAGTAATCAATTCATGCGGATGTTGAGCAATTGCCGGGTCAAGGTTATTTTGAATCATCAACATGATGCACGCAGCATGTAAACTCTGAAATGGATACTCTTGTACCGGACGAGCATACATCTCGTAATCCGGCCTAAAGCGGTACATATAAATACGTCCGTAGTTTTTTAGTTCCTCCAAAAATTCGGCAGCCAATTCCTCATGCCAGGTCTCAGAGAAGTAACGTAAAGCATTACGAAGCGCTAGCTTCTTTTCCTCCTTGTTTAAAATGTCCTTACGTACCGGGGCATGACTAATTTGTGTATGATATGGCTTTTTTTCAGGCAATTGATCTGGTATTCCCTGTAAGATTTGCTCCTTAAAATTCATTGGAATTGTATTTATGATTCAGTTATTAAGGTTTCGATATTAAAAATTTTCAAACTGGGTATCAAACGCAGTTGCAAAGTGCACTTTTTCCAGCGCAGCAATGTCCGTCGCTATTTGCAGTATAGTTCCTGACTGCACCATCTCTATCGCTTTTTCCATCATTTCATACATGATCTGATCCTCCTCCAGGTGCTCGATTTTAGAACGTACAAACTCATGTACAGCTGTTACGATTTTTCCAGACTTTAATGGAGCATGGTAATCCATCGCTTGCGCAGCACAGAAGAGTTCTATACCTAAAATTTTCTCTACATTTTCAATCACCTGTAAGGCTTTTCTTCCACTGATAGAGCCCATACTCACATGATCTTCCTGCCCTAATGAAGTAGGAATACTATCAGCACTTGCTGGAAAGCATAGTCCTTTATTTTCGCTAGCCAAAGCCGCAGATGTATACTGTAAAATCATGAAACCCGAATTCAAACCAGTTTCCTTCATCAACAATTTAGGTACACCTTCCGTATTTCCTTCCAAAGAAAGATAGATCCTACGGTCTGAGATATTGCCAATCTCGGAAGCCGCTAAACAAGCATAATCTAAAGGCATAGCAATAGGCTGTCCGTGGAAATTCCCACCACTGATGGTATTATCTTCACTAAAGATAATCGGGTTATCTGTAACCGAATTGATTTCTATTTCTAACGTATCTTTAAGGTGTAACCAGGCATTTCTAGATGCCCCATGCACCTGCGGAATACAACGCAAGGAATATGGATCCTGAACTTTTGCACAATCCAAATGTGAACTCACGATCTCCGAATCTGCCAAAAGGTTCCTGATATTGGCAGCCACATGTTGATTCCCCGCATATGGTCTTAACTTATGTAATCCTTCGTCAAAAGGTTTCACAGATCCCATCAAGCCTTCCAGCATCATGGCAGCAGTAATATCCGCAGTAGCCAACACATTGTGAAAACGTGCCACCACTTTTACCGCGTGGGCTGCAATAAACTGAGTACCATTAATTAGCGCCAAACCTTCTTTGGCACCTAAAGCTATTGGCTTAAGATGGTGTTCTTTTAAAAGGTCAGCAGTAGCCATAAC
The DNA here is from genome assembly GCF_005144565.1 of Pedobacter hiemivivus. Taxonomy (NCBI): domain Bacteria; kingdom Pseudomonadati; phylum Bacteroidota; class Sphingobacteriia; order Sphingobacteriales; family Sphingobacteriaceae; genus Pedobacter; species Pedobacter hiemivivus. Next base: position 608,687 of record NZ_SWDX01000002.1, on the reverse strand, counting down.
TGCCCCTTTATAATGCACTTTTCCTAATCCGATTAAAGGCAGGAAAAGGTGCGATAAAGGTGCCAAATCACCTGAAGCGCCCACAGAACCTTGCTTTGGAACTAATGGTATAGCCCCTATTTCCAAATGCCAGATCATCCGATCCAATGTAGCTTCCTGAATACCGGAATATCCCTTGGCAAGTGCTTGTAATTTTAGCACCAACATCAATCTAGCTATTTCTTCATCAATGGCTTCCCCAACACCTACAGCGTGGCTCTTAAGAATATTTTCCTGCAGTTTTTTTGTATCTTCTGCAGAAATCATTTCCGTGCACAATGGACCAAAACCCGTATTAATGCCATAAACTGGCTTATCTGCAAGTGCTATTTTTTCAACTATAGCACTACTTTCTTTTATCTTCTGACGGGTTTCAGGGTTCAAAACCCCTTTCATTGTTCCTTTACTAATTGCCAATGCTTTACTGACTGTAAGGAAGTCTGAACCGTAATTAAAAATCTGATTAACACTCATATCAAAAATCGTTTACACAAATATAACCCCTATCTTTGATACTTATAAATACCAATTACATCATCAACCAATAACCATGAGTTATCAAATAGAACTACGTCACTTGAAATATTTCCAGATTCTTGCACAGGAATTAAAATTCAGAAAGGCAGCAGAACTCTTATTTATCTCACAGCCAGGCCTCAGCCGGCAAATCATGCAGATGGAAGAAATATTTAATGTAAGCTTGTTCGACCGCAGCAAAAAAAAGGTGGAGCTTACTGCTGCTGGATTGTATTTAAAAGAAGAGGTAGACTTTATTTTTAACCATCTGGAAACGATCAGGCGCCAGCTCGAAAACATTAGTCAGGGAAAAGAAACAGAATTACGCATTGGTTTTTTAGGTTCAGCAGCGCAGAAGGTAGTCCCAGAATTGGTGCTCAGGTTAAACAAAGAATACCCCGGAATACAAACTATTCTGGATGAAATGCCCAACAGGCTACAAGTAGAAATGCTCGAAAAGGATAAGCTGGACCTCGCATTTGTCCGCCTACACCGTTTACCAGAAGGAATTTCCCGACACCTTATCCATCAGGATACCTTCGCTATGGTATTACCTATGGACCATCCCATAAACCAAGCAAATTTTAACAGTGTACGAGATTTTAGTCAGGAACAATTTATCTTCTTTTCAAGCGAAGACAGTCCATTTTACCATGAACTGATAACCAGCATTTGCGAGGACGCAGGATTTCGCCCCAAAGTCTTCCATAAATCAGTAAATGCACTCACTATATTTAAGCTGGTTGAGGAAGGACTCGGAGTAGCAATTGTACCCACATCCTTACAATATGGGTACAGTTTAAATGTTAAGTTTATTGAGCTGAAAAATATTCCACAGCGAACGGAGTTATATGTCGCCTGGAAGGAATCGAACAGAAATCCTGCACTAAAAAATGTAGTAGAAATCGTACTTAAAGGAAAAGAGGATGAAGCACTCAAGACTCTTTAAGCAGCTCAGGAATGGTAAAATAGAATGTAGTTCCTACTCCCTCTTCACTTTCTACCCATAAAGCTCCACCATGTTTTAACACAAAATCATTGCAAAGACTTAAACCCAAGCCCGTTCCCTTTTCGCCCGAAGTACCGAAAGTGGTATAGCTTGAATTCTTGTTGAACAGCTCATTGATCTTATGTGTTGGAATTCCGAGTCCGTTGTCCTTAATAGAAAAGAGGACACCATTATCATTCCCTACTGCTTTAAGTCCAATACTTCCTCCGGCACCTGTAAATTTAACTGCATTAGAAAGCAAGTTCCTAATAATTGTTTCCAACATTCCAATATCCGCATGAAGCAAAATATCTCCCTTGAAACAAGGGACGATGTTAATGTTTTTCTTAATAGCCATGGGAGAAACCGTCTGAATACACTTATCGATAAGGCCTGCAAGGTCTTCAATCTCCACAGGATTAAAGCTAACCGCATTGAACTGAGATTTTGCCCAGGTAAGCAAATCTTCGAGCAATATATTAGCATTAGACAACTCGGTTTTCATCATCGAAAGATATAAATGTACTTCATCTGCCGAACTCGATTCAAAATCATTGAGCGTCAAATCCAGCAATTGCAAACTTCCTGATATTGGATTTCGCAAATCGTGCCCAATAATCGAGAAGAGTTTATTCTTTTGCTCATTTGAAGCGGTAAGCTCGGTATTTAAAGCTTGTAATGCATTTTCCTGAAACTTCCTCCTGGTCACATCTCTCATGCTACCTTCAGTACCTGTAATCACACCATTTTCTACATTCAGTTTTGCGTTAACCGAAGCGTAGCGGAGCTCCTCATCTTTGGTTTTAAGCCTGACTTCAAAATCAATGACAGCACCGTTAATGCGCAGCTGTTCTATAATCCGTTCGCGATCCTGTAGATAGTAGTAAAAATCCCCTACAGGTTTTCCAATGATCTCTGTACGGAGATAACCTGAATGATGGGAAATGGAAGGACTGATTTCAGTAACAATACCTTCCTGATTCGTTTGATAAAATACATCCTGCACATTTTCAAAAATCGTACGGTACTTCTTTTCGCTCAGCACCAGATCGTTTTCGATTTCTTTTCTTTTGGTAATGTCTTCAATCTGCGATACGTAATGGAGTGCTTTTCCTGCGCTGTCATAAAGCATCGTAGCTGCGATGATTACCCAAATGGCACTACCATCTTTATGTAGATATCTCTTTTCGTATTTCACTTCTTCAATCTTACCCAGAGCCAAATCTTCTAATATGGTTTGACTCCCCTTAAGATCATCAGGATGAGTCAGATCCTGAATACTAAGCGCCTTCATTTCATGCTCCGTGTAGCCAAGCATCTGACATAAACTTCTATTTACTCTTTCCCATTTCCCTTGGGGACTAATCAGCGCCATCCCAACGAGCGAGTGTTCAAAAGCCTGCTTAAACTGAGCTTCACTTTGATAAAGTTCCTCCTCAAGCTTAATCCGTTTAGTCACATTAAATGCTACCGCGCCAACCATTCCTCCTTCTCCGTCTTTGAAAGGAAATTTATAGGTTTTATAATACTGGGGATGCCCGTTTCGATCTCTTACGGTTTGGTGAAATTCCTTGTTTTCCCCAGATTTGAGCACATCTTTATTATTTAATTGTGCACTCTTAGCGATCTCCTCACCGAAAATCTCTTCGAGCGGCTTTCCTATTATTTCCGGGCTCAAATGGAGTGTATCAAAAAAACACTTATTGGCATATCTTAAAAAATTATCATCATCAGCAATCCAGCATAGCCCTGGCAATTCATCCATAAATGCATAAAACCGCTTTTCATTCATCGTAAAAGCGCCATGTTCTGTGTTTTTCGTAATATCAGAGATCGCGTGATCCAATTCTAATGCTGACTTTGATAGATATTCATGTAAAAGACTCTGGTCTTCAATAGAACTATGGTCCTTCAGTAATTCAACCAGCGCCATGATCTGTGTTAGCGGCCCTCTCACTTTATGCGAATGCATCCAGGCAATATCGACTAGCTTTTTATTTTGATCCTCAATCTCCTTTACATAGTTTCTGTTTTCGGTAATGTCTCTTTGGATAGATACCCAGTGTGTGATGGTTCCGGTATTGTCAGTCACAGGACAGATATTAATGCTTACATCGTAAGGTTTCCCATTTTTGGTATAATTAATCAATTCAACATTACATGAAAGTCCGTTTTTTATAGCGATATCAATTTTTCTTAAACCTTGTTGAGCATGGTTGTAACCATGAAAAACATCAGGGGCTTTTCCAATTAATTCTTCCCGACTAAAACCAGACATACTCAGCAATGCGTCATTAACGTAAATAATAACAGCACCTGATTCAGCAGTATCAGTAATCACAACCCCATCAGTAGTATTGATCACCACAGATTCCAATAGCTTAGACCAATGTTCCTCCTCTACAACCTTAGTGACATCCTGCATTGCACCGATCATCCGGTAAGCGCATCCCTTATCATCTAAACCGATATAACCTTTATCTAAAATATGCTTATAATTACCGTCCCCACATAAAAAACGATACTGAGCTTCCCATCTTTTTAGTCCTTCCTCTAAGTGTCTGTCAAACTTTATAACGACCCTTTCTCGATCTTCAGGATGAATATTATTTTTCCACCAGTCTATATTTGTAATGGAACCTATCCCCCTGTACTTGAGAATCTCTTCTATTCCCTTGTTCCAGCTTAACTGACCTGTCCTAATCGTATAATCCCAAATTACGTCACTTGTTGCCTGAGAAACAATATTATACCTTTCCATGCTCTCCATGACCTCTTTCTGATCAGCTAAACGCCTGGTAATATCATGTACCAAAACAACTCTGGCTTGTTTATCATCAAGTTCAATCTGACTACTTTCGACTTCCACATAAATTAACTCGCCGTTTTTTTTTACATGTCTGAAAGTATTTTTATAGGATTCTCCTGTTTTAGCATTTTCCCTCACAATATTTTTAGCGATCTCTAAATCTTCCGCTGGAACTATCCCAGCTATCGTCATTGTTAAAAACTCCTCTTTCGAAAATCCGTACAGTACTGTGGCGGCAATATTCACATCCAGAAAGTAGTATGTATTTACGTCATAAACCCACATAGGCAATGGGGACTGCTCAAATAAGTTATAGTAGCTTGCTTTTCTTTTCATTTTAGTCCTTTACCTTTCGCATATTACTAAACGGAATGTAGTATTATTTGAACTAAAACACCTCAAAAATCATATTGATTTAATTAAATTCAATTTACCGGCATTGTAAAACACTTGTTCAAAGAAAGTTACGCCATTGAACATTTTTATATTTTTTCCAAAAAATAGCATTTACTGCAGTTATTTAGCGCAGTAAATGCTATTATATCTGGCAAGAATTACTGTTTAACCTGATAATTCCCGGCAACAGCCCCGGTTGATTTCACTATACGATTCCATGAATTAATCTGCGCAATAGCTAGCGTAAGATTGGCAATTTCCTGTTTGCTAAAATGTCTTAAAAGTACTTCATGAATTTCATCGGCCTCAACATCAGCTTTCATATAAGTTAGCAACTCTGCAAATTCAAGTACGGCACGTTCTTTTGGCGTATAGTAAGGTGCCTCCCTCCATGCAGAGACAGAGATAAGCCTTTGAAAACTTTCCCCTGCATGTAAAGCTTCTTTAGAATGCATATCTAAACAATAAGCGCAACCGTTGATTTGTGAAACTCTTAACCTCATGAGCTCCAACAAACGATGGTCCAAACCTGACTTCTCAAGATAAGCCTCTACATGATGCATTGCTCCCATTAATCCTTGTGGCAGTTCATTATTTTTAATTCGTTCCATTGTACCATATTTTTAAAATCAACAACAAGACAAAAAATAGTAATACAATGTGACAGATGTATAGAATTAATTTAAGTTTTTTAATTTATCGGGATTTCTGATGATATAAGCACTAATGACCTGACCATCCTTGATTGTAAAAATCATACATTTTGCAAGTACGCCATTCAGGTAATAAAACAATGCTGGCTGCTGATTAACTAGTCCATGACGTACAACTGCATCCTCATAAAACTTAGTATAAAGACCTTGCAGCAATGCGGCCACAGATTTTTTACCATGTACAGGATTGATAGCGGCACGAGCCTTACCACCTCCATCAGAAATAGACACAATATCTTCATTCAGCATAGCCTCTAACCTGTTCATATCACCAGCGTGAAGGACATTAATATAATTAGTTAAAAAAGACTCAGGCACATTACCACCAGTCAGCTCCTTTGGATCTCCAATGCTTTTCTTTGCCCTGGTTAACAATTGTCTGGAAAGATCCGGCTTAATATCCAATACCGCGGCAATTTCAGCATGATCGTAATCAAATGCTTCTTTTAAAATATAGACAGCTCTTTGTCTGGGATTTAACTTCTCTAAAAGTACCATCAACGAATACGACAGCAACTCTTTACGATTGATACCGGCATCTGCACTTTCAGTAGCCATTGGTTCAGGAAGCCACTCCCCCGGGTAATTCAACACCTGTTTTTTTAACTTCTTCTTTTGATTGATCGCACAATTAATCACCATTCTGATCAGATATGATTTAGCATCTTCAATATGGCTTTGCTCCAAATCCAAAAACTTCAGTAATACATCTTGTACAACATCCTCCGCATCCTCTGCTGAACCACAAATGTTGTATGCATAGTTTTTTAGTGTTGGTCTTAAACGCGTAATCAATTCTGTGTTCATCTTGGTTTTGGATAATCGTCCCTTTCAGATCATCGTTAGGGCGTCTAAATTAATAATAAAATCGACATGCCTTAGTTCCAAACAAATTGGTTCTAATCTTCTTTATACTTTTGCAACAAAGTAATCATATGGAATTAGGAATTAGCACTTTCGGAGAGTTACAACCAGACGGTACAGCAGGAAAGGCGATAAATGCTCAAAAAAGGGTACAGGAATTATTAGAGGAAGTAAAACTGGCGGATGAAGTTGGACTCGATGTATTTGCTTTTGGTGAACACCATCGCCCTGATTTTGTCATATCAGCTCCAGAAATTATGATGGCCGCAACGGCGGCAATTACAAAAAATATTAAATTATCTAGTTCTGTAACTGTATTAAGCTCTGCCGACCCGGTTCGCACCTTTCAAAACTTTGCCACTGTCGACCTCATTTCTAACGGACGCGCGGAAATTATTGCCGGTCGTGGTTCTTTTATAGAGTCCTATCCCTTATTTGGTTATAACCTACATGACTACGATGAGCTTTTTGCAGAGAAGCTAGGCTTATTCATGCAGATCAATGAAGAAGAAATGGTGACTTGGAAAGGAAAACACCGGGCATCCATTGTAAACAGAGGAGTTTATCCTCGTCCAGCACAACAAGCTATTCCAATTTGGATCGGTGTTGGTGGTACACCGGCGTCTGCGCAACGTGCAGGAAAACTCAATCTGCCAATGGCCATTGCCATACTAGGCAGTCCGCCAGAGCAATTTGTTCCTTTCGTTGAACTTTACCGCAAATCCGCTACTGATGCCGGACATGATGCCAGCAAGCTTCAATTAGCCATCAGCTCTCAGTTTTACGTTGCCGAAGATTCGCAAAAAGCAGCAGATGAGTTTTATCCTTCTTATGAAATGTTAATGAACCGCGTAGGAAAAGACAGGGGTTGGTCGCCCATGACTAGACAGCAATATGAATATCTGCGCAGTGATGGTCCTTTAGTTGTAGGAGATCCACAACAGGCTATAGATAAAATCATGCATCAATATGAACTGTTCCATAATACAAGATTCCTTGCTCAATTGGTAACCGGAGCCATATCGCATAAACAAATTCTAAAAACAATTGAACTGTTTGGGACCAAGATTGCACCTGTTATAAGAAAAGAAATCGGTTAAAAACTTACTTAACGGCCACCTGTTTTTTTAGGTTCGCATCTATCAAAGCAACCATTTCAGCAAATTCTTTCTCTGAAAAACCTATCGACTGATAAATGATCTTACCATCTTGGTCTACGATAATGTTTCGAGGGATAGACTGTGTTGCAAATTTGCTAAAAATACTACGATCAACATCCGGAAGTATAGGAAAAGTAAATCCTTTGGCCTTTTTAAAGGGCTCCAATTTATCCCAACCTTCTTCACGTCCAAAAACAAAAAACGCAAAGCCTGTATGATCACTATATTTATCCCAAATCTGTTTTTGAACCAATGGCAATTCGGCATTACAAGGTGGGCACCAGGTAGCAAAAAGATTAATGAGAATGAGTTTGCCCTTATAATCGTTGATGCTAACTGTTTTTCCTCTTTCTATTTCAAAGGAAAATTGCGGAACACTTTCTCCAACTTTCGTTAAGGTACCTTTGTCTTCCTGTGCCATGCTAGCAAAAGGCAGCAAAAACAATAAAACAACTAAGCGGTTCATTTTCATATCTTTTTATTTAATGCAATTTAAGCAAATTGCCTATAGCACAACCGTGCCTGAAAATCCAGCAACTGTCTTTTTCTTTTAACCAAATCAGTTTCTCTAGCTTTACTTACATCATACCCTATAGCTTCAAACTGCTTTAAAGTATGTTCCAGTTCGTAAAAATCTCGGTACTTGGTCTTTAGCTCATCCAAAACATATCTTTGGGCTGCAATAAAATGAAAGTACTTAAAAATATGTAAATCACGTTCTTTCAACTGCGTGCCCAACAACTCATACTCTGCTTTAGCATCAGGATCATTACAAATTTCATTAAACCTACGTACATCATTCAATACCTGATCATTAAATAATTCTTCAATGTGATAGATTGGAATTACTACGGGTTTTTGGTAAATATCTTCCAGATTTTCAACATAGGGCTCTCTATAATTGAAATACCCTTGGTAAATTTCCGGATAATTTTCATTGTACATAATGGGAATGATTTATTTGGTTCTGCAAAATAAAAAAATAAAACATATTTTCAGCTAAAGTGTTAATATCTAAGGTATCTGTTAGTATTTAATCCGTAAATAAAACTACAATGGGAACAACAGAATTACAATCGCAAGACTTTGATATAGAGGTTAATTTAAACGGAAAGCCCACTACCCTTCAGGTAAAAGTAGAAGAAACCACCGATGGGGTGGCATATTACGAATGTATACACTCAGGTAAGAGTTTAACTCAGATCAGAAAAGAAGAAGATGGAAGTTGGGAACAGATCTGGGGAGATCTGGATCAACCTACTGTAAACCTAATTGGATCAGCTATAAGCAATAAATAACACCCATACCATGAGTACACATCAAACTAATCTGAAGCTTCGTTCGGGCAAATTTTCTATTGAAAAACACCAATATGAAAACGTTGGGATGAATGAACGCATGGTATCCATGTTTTTAAGTGGATTATTGATCAGCCGAGGCATAAAAAAGCCATTCGGGGCGTCATTTTTATATGGATCCTACCTTGCTTACCGGGCGTTTACAGGTCATTGCCTATTATACGAAAGATTAGGCATAGATGCCAGCAAGCCACATACAATAAATATAAGAGGAGAATTTGAAATCGAACGTCCTGCTAAAGATGTCTATAACTACTGGCGCAATTTAAATAACCTACCAGGAAGCATAAAGCACTTGCTAAATGTAGAAATGGTTGAAGAAAATCTATCCAGATGGAAATCAAATGTGATGGGCAATTTGTTTGCCGTAGACTGGCAAGCAGAAATTGTTAAAGATGAACCCGGACATTTAATCGGATGGCGATCCATTCCGGGCACATTAATTCAGCATGTTGGACGAGTCGAATTTGCAGAAACACCCGACCAACAGGGTACATTATTAAAAATCGTACTTTCTTACCGCCCTCCTGCCGGCGGTATTGGACTAGGAATGGCAAAATTGCTAAATCCGTATTTCGAGGGACTACTTAAAAAGGAAATTAAAACCTTTAAACATACCATTGAAAATACTATGCCCCGCCGGTTTTAGCCACAAGCGTAAGCAATAAAGCTAATACATACATCGCTAGTATAACAATGGTTAAAACACCCCAAAACTTAAATAGCGATTTCAGCTTTTTCATTGCTATGGTGAAATTCTCTTGATCGGCATACAACACACCTGTATTGGCTGCATTAGAAAATTTAAACATTAAAAAGCTTGGGTAAAACATCATTAGCGAAATGCATAAAAAGTATACCGTTAGAAATGTTGCACCTAATTGGGCCATCGGGTTGCCGGGTGCCGTAGCCACAACGTTTTCCATAATTGCAGTCGCACTAAACGCTGCAAGTGCCATAAAAACGGCAAATACAAAACCTATAATAGAAAGAAACTTAGTCCATTTGGCGGTCTCATAAATATAGCTTCTTATCTCTTCTGTTACGACCAGCTGCTCTTGTTCTTCGGCTGCTTCTTCTATCGGCTCTGTATCTTCAAAATTCTCCATAATCGTTAATTATTACTTAATAAGGTTTAAGTACCCTAAACATAAAAAATATTTTTAAAAAATTGATACCTTTGCGCCAAATCAAGAAAAAAATCATTCATGGCATTACAATGTGGTATCGTTGGTTTACCAAATGTTGGAAAATCTACATTATTTAACTGTTTATCTAACGCAAAAGCCCAAGCGGCGAACTTCCCTTTTTGTACTATTGAGCCCAATATAGGCGTAATTACTGTACCAGACGAGAGATTGACAAAATTAGCCGAGTTGGTTAAGCCAAACCGTATCGTTCCAAATACTATCGAAATCGTAGATATCGCTGGTTTGGTAAAAGGTGCATCAAAAGGTGAAGGCTTAGGCAACCAGTTTTTAGGTAATATCAGGGCTACAAATGCAATCATTCATGTATTGCGTTGCTTTGATGATGGAAATGTGATCCATGTTGATGGTTCAGTTGACCCTATTCGTGATAAAGAAATCATTGATACTGAATTACAACTTAAAGACCTGGATACGGTTGATAAACGCATTCAGAAAGTGGAGAAAATGGCTAAAACCGATAAGGATGCCAAAAGAACTTTCGATATCCTGAGCGTTATTAAAACACAACTTGAAAGCGGGCAATCAGTTCGTTCGGCAGCAGTATCAGCAGAAGACTTCGAATTTATTCAAGATCTGGGCTTGTTAACTCAAAAACCAGTATTGTACGTTTGTAATGTAGATGAAGGTTCAGTGATCAACGGGAATACTTATGTTGACCGTGTTAAAGAAGCTGTAAAAAATGAGAATGCCGAAGTATTGGTGATCTCTGCTAAAATAGAATCAGAAATTGCTGAATTAGAAAGTTACGAAGAGCGTCAGGAATTTTTAGCTGACCTTGGGTTAACAGAATCCGGTGTAAACAAACTTATTGTTGCAGCATACCGCTTATTAGATCTATACACTTATTTTACTGCAGGTGTGCAGGAAGTAAGAGCATGGACCATTACTAAAGGTTTCACAGCGCCACAAGCTGCAGGCGTAATCCATACCGATTTCGAAAAAGGATTTATCCGTGCTGAGGTGATTAAATACAATGACTTTGTAACCTTAGGATCTGAGAATGCTTGTAAAGATGCAGGTAAATTAGGTGTTGAAGGAAAAACTTATGTTGTAGAGGATGGTGACATTATGCACTTCCGTTTCAACGTTTAAAATATTGAAAATAAAACATTACTCTTCGAAGACTGGAACCTTTTGCCATGAAAAATGGCAAAAATTCCTAGGTCTTCTCTGAGAACGTATTATTTTCTATTCCAAACCAGAGATAGATCATCTCAAAAAGTTAAAACTATATTTATGAAACAGATTAAATATTTAGTACTTCTTGGCGCAATCGCCATCGGCTTTACAGCTTGCAAAAATAATGTCGATGATGATTTTGATGCAAACGCGCAGTTAACAGCAGACACTATTGCGATCAGAAAATACGTAACTGACAACAATATTCCAGCCCTTAAGGATAAATCTGGAGTATTTTATCAAGTGATTACTCAAGGATCGGGCGAGGTAGTTACAGTTAATAAAATGGTTACTGTGGATTATTCGGGTAAAGTATTGGGATCATCAAGCAATTTTGATAGCAGTGCGGGTACACCAGTAGAATTTAGATTAAGTAGTTTAATTGCAGGCTGGCAAATTGGAATTCCGTATATTCAGAAAGGCGGAAAAATAAGGCTTTTTATCCCATCAGGATACGCTTATGGCAATAATGCACAACCTGGTATTCCTGCAAATTCGGTACTTGATTTCACGATAGTGCTTTCAAACGCTCAATAATCTTTATAACAGCACTCCTGTTAAAAACATTACTGCAACAGAGAAATAAATGATTAACCCGGTTACATCAACCAGGGTTGCAACAAAAGGAGCTGACGACGTTGCAGGGTCGGCTCCTAGCTTTTTAAGTAGTAAGGGCAACATAGATCCTGCCAGAGAACCCCATAACACTACACCAACCAGGGCTACACCTACCGTTAGCCCTATCAGCATCCAGTGCGGTCCGTACATATCGGTAAAAAAGGTCCATACAAATATTCTTAAAAAACCTATTGTGCCCAGTACAATACCCAGCATCAATCCGGAAATAATCTCTCTTCGCATTACACGCCACCAATCGCCAATTGTAATTTCGCCCAGTGCCATCGCTTGTATAATCAGGGTCGAAGCTTGAGATCCACTATTTCCACCACTCGATATAATTAGCGGTACAAACATGGCCAGAATAACTGCTTTGGCAATATCGGCTTCAAAATGGGCCATTGCAGTAGCGGTAAGCATTTCACCTAGAAACAGGACTACCAACCAGCCAATCCTTCTTCTAAATAAACCAAAAATTGGCATATCCAGATAAGGTTCGTCCAACGCTTGGGTACCCCCAATTTTGTGCATATCCTCGGTATACTCTTCATTAGCAATCCAAAGAATATCATCAACTGTTACAATACCAAGCAAAACATTGTTATCATCAACCACTGGTAAAGCTACCCGGTTATTCATCCTAAACACATTAATGGCTTCCTCTTGCGGATCGTTAACTTTTAATGAAATCAAGCGATGATCTGTTAGTTCACCAATTTTAGCCTCAGGATCTGCCAGTAAGACTTCCCTGATTCGGATGTCATCCAACAATACGCCGTCTTTATCAATTACATAAACCACATCAATGGTTTCAGAGTTTTTACCATAGCGTCTAATGTGCGACAATACCCGGCTAACCGTCCAGTCTTTTTTAACGGCTACATAATCGGGAGTCATCAACCTACCCACACTATCCTCTTCGTACCCTAATAGTGAAAGTGCCTCAATTCTATCTTTTGCTGGTAACAGGATAATGAGTTTTTTTACAGCATCCCCTTTCAGTTCGCTAAACAAAGCGGTACGGTCATCTGGAGGCAACAAGTTGATTAGCTCAGCCAGTTTATTTCCCGGAAGTTTTTTAATGATTTTTTCCTGTGTAGGAAAATCAAGGATTCTGAAAACATTAACTGCCCTTTTTATAGACAGCGTATCAATAAATTTTACTGCATGTTGGGGAAGCTCATCTATCAAATGCTCAACATCCGAAATGTTAAGATCATCCAGGTAAACTTTTAATTGTGTGTCATCATCCTGTTCTAACAGTCTAACTATCTCTTCAACTACTTCCTCTTCCATATATACGCAGTTCTTTTACATCTTTATTCGTTTGCTTTACAGTTTTGCAAAAGTGCCTTTTATTTTTTAAAAAGCGGCCTTTTTATGTGATTAATTGATAGTTTATTTTAAGCCAGATATATGAGCCAAATACCGCTCGAAAATCATGCTTTTACTCCCCTTCAATCCCTTCTTGGCTACCCCCCTTCCCCAAGCCTTGCAATATTCCTATTACACAATGAAACCTTCCAAGGCTAAAACACACCTTAAAAGACATTAATTAACTTTAAATTAAAATAAAACAGCCGAGTGATAAGGATTAATTTGTTTTTAAAAAAAAAGACTTAAGTTTGTAATATGAAGTATCTAGCTATCATATTCACCATATACGTAATGGCCCTGTCCGCATGGCCATGCTGTGGTAGTGAAGCAGATCTTCCATCAGGGCATGAAGATGCATGTTATTCCGCTTCAGACAGCCATAGCGAGAAACATGAAAACCCACATGCCTGTTCACCATTTTTTCATGCCAGTACTTATCATGCCTTTGTAGCTTCGGCATCAGTGAGTAAAGCTCCAGCACTTGTCGTAACAGAACAAAATAACAGTTTCCCTAATTATCTGGCCGTTGCTGTGATCTTATTTCCTGGCGAAATTTGGCAGCCCCCTCAATGGGTATAATTAATCTCAGATTTTTTCTTTTTAATTATTAACCCACGCAATTTCATGGCAAAACCTTGCCATTGATCTGCTGTAAAATAACATCATTATATGTTTAATAAGATTATTTTATTCTCTATAAAGAATAAACTAGCAATTGGCATAATGACCCTGGCATTAGTCATATGGGGGATTTATTCCTTAACAAGATTACCTATTGATGCGGTCCCCGACATCACAAACAATCAAGTGCAAATTATCTCGCAAGCCCCTAGTCTTGGCGCACAAGAAGTGGAGCAATTCATTACAGCACCTATTGAGCTGTCTATGGCTAACATTCCCAATGTGATCGAAAAACGCTCTATATCGCGTTCCGGAATATCTGTGATCACCATTGTTTTCGAAGATGACACTGACATTTACTGGGCAAGGCAACAGGTTGCCGCACAACTAAAAGAAGCTGAAAGCATCATCCCTGATGGTATGGTCGAGCCAACACTGGCCCCTATCACCACCGGCCTTGGCGAAATTTATCAGTACGTATTGCATACTAAAAAAGGCTACGAAAATAAATATACAGCTACGGATTTAAGAACCCTCCAGGATTGGGTAGTAAGAACCCAGCTTGCCGGAACCAAGGGCGTTGCCGAAGTAAGTGGCTGGGGTGGTTATGTAAAACAGTACGAAATTGCATTGGACAATGAAAAGCTGAATGCCAATAATGTAACCATTTCTCAGATTTACGATGCGCTTAAAAATAACAATGAAAACACTGGTGGTTCGTATATAGAGCAACAAAGTAATGCCTATACCATCCGCGGCATCGGTCAGGTTAAGTCTCTGGACGATATTGAAAAGATAGTAGTGAAGAATGTTGGTGGTGTACCAGTCCTGATCAGAGATATTGGAACCGTACAATATGGCACAGCCATAAGATATGGTGCTGTAACCAGAAATGGTACTGGTGAAGTGGTAGCCGGAATTACCCTGATGTTGAAAGGTGAAAACTTTAATCAGGTAATATCAAATGTAAAAGAAAGGATTACACAGATCCAAAAGACTTTACCTGAAGGCGTGGTTATAGAACCTTATATAGACCGTACCGAACTGGTTGGTCGCTCGATCAGTACAGTTCAAAAAAACCTGATTGAAGGGGCCCTGATTGTAATTTTCGTACTCTTACTCCTACTAGGAAACTGGAGAGCCGGACTAATTGTAGCTTCGGTGATTCCTTTATCCATGCTGTTTGCCTTTTCTATGATGCGTCTTTTTGGAGTTTCAGGCAACCTGATGAGTCTGGGGGCCATAGACTTTGGTCTAATTGTAGATGGCGCGGTAATTATTGTAGAAGCGATCATATTCAGACTCACAGAAAGTAATCTTTTTAAAAGTACACCAAGGTTAACCCAGCAACAAATGGACAAGGAAGTTTTTACAGCTTCTTCGAAAATCAGAGCCAGTGCAACATTTGGCGAAATCATCATCCTTATTGTATACCTGCCACTATTATCACTAGTAGGTATCGAAGGCAAAATGTTTAAGCCTATGGCCGAAACCGTAGTTTTTGCCATTGTGGGTGCCTTTATTCTATCGCTCACTTATGTACCGATGGTAAGCGCATTATTTTTAAGCAAAAACACGGAGCATAAAAGAAATATATCCGACAAGATCATGGATTTTTTCAAGCGCGTGTACAAACCTCTGCTTGAACGGGCCCTTGGCTTTAAAAAACTAGTTGTAGCCATTGCTATTGTCTGCTTTGGATTTACCTTATGGGTATTTAGCAATATGGGGGGCGAATTTCTGCCTCAGCTTGAAGAGGGTGATTTGGCCGTTGAAATTGCTATGGCACAAGGAACCTCGCTTACGCAGGTGGTAGAAACATTTAGCAAGGCTGAGAAAATATTGAAAGATAAGTTCCCAGAGGTGAAACAAGTCGTAACAAGGATTGGAAGTGCAGAGATACCAACTGATCCAATGCCGATTGAACGGGGTGATATGATGGTGGCTATGCTGCCTAAGGAAGAATGGACTTCTGCTAAAACCAAGGAAGAAATGTCGGAGAAAATGGAAGAAGCATTATCCATTTTACCGGGTGTAAGTGTAGAGCTTACCCAGCCTATGCAAATGCGTTTCAACGAGCTCATGACTGGTGTTAGACAAGATGTAGCCATTAAAATTTATGGTGAAGATCTGGATGTACTGGTAGAGGAAGCTAATAAAGTTTCCAAACTAATAGCGCCAGTAGCCGGTGTAAGTGAGCCTTTCGTGGAACAAGTAACTGGACTACCACAAGTGTTGGTGACTTACGATAGGGATAAAATTGCACAATATGGATTAACAATTGGCGACATCAATAGTATTTTAAAAACCGCTTTTGCCGGAAATGTGGCAGGAGTAGTATTTGAAGGTGAGAAACGCTTTGACATGGTGGTACGTTTGCAGCGCGACCTTCGTGAAAACATTTCCAATATAGAAAACCTATATATTCCCCTTCCATCGGGCAATAAGGTCCCTTTAAACCAGGTGGCAAAGGTCGAGCTTAAAGAAGCACCCGCTCAAATCTCCCGTGAGGATGGTAAAAGACGTATTTACGTAGGTTTTAATGTCAAAGGAAGAGATGTAGAACGAACTGTTGCAGAAATTCAGCAGATACTGGAATCGAAGTTGAAACTTCCATCGGGATACTACATCACCTATGGTGGTCAGTTCCAAAACTTGAAAGAGGCAAAAGACAGGCTTTCAATAGCAGTTCCAGTAGCTATGCTTTTAATCCTGGCCTTGCTTTACTTTACTTTCAGATCTTTTACACAGACCATATTGATCTTTACAGCGGTTCCATTATCAGCTATTGGCGGCGTGTTTGCCTTATTGCTTAGAGGTATGCCTTTCAGTATCTCGGCCGGAGTTGGTTTTATAGCCCTGTTTGGTGTTGCTGTATTGAATGGAATTGTACTCATCTCCTATTTCAACCAGTTGAAAGAAGAAGGTGTTACTGACGTCTACAAACGTGTAATGCAGGGGACAGCGGTAAGGCTTAGACCGGTAATTATGACCGCGGCTGTGGCTTCATTGGGCTTTTTACCAATGGCCTTATCGGGTGGTGCAGGTGCTGAGGTGCAAAAACCATTGGCAACGGTAGTAATCGGTGGTTTGCTCTCCGCAACGCTACTTACCCTATTTGTACTCCCTTGTCTATACATATTGGTTACAGATCGTAAAAAGAAACTAACTATGCTTACAAAACCATTGGCAATGATCCTTTTAATTTTTGCAGGATTAGGATTTACAGGTTCAGCTAAGGCACAGCAATTACCTATCTCTGCAGATACAGCTGTTGCACTTGCGCTAAAAAACAACCTGCAATTAAAATCATCCGGATTGGCAGTCGACCAGTCGAGGGCCATGCAGAAAACTACTTTTGATCCTGGAAAAACCGCATTCAGCGTTTCACAAGATCCGACGGGTGGTGGTAGCAACGACAACTCCATCTCTGTTTCTCAAAGCTTTGCCTGGCCTGGCTTTTATAAAAACCAGAAAAAAGTATTGACTGGGCAAACTGGCTTAATGGAGAAAATAGGTAATTACACCAAATCGGAAATTACCCGTGACACCCGATTAGCTTACTATAACCTGATTTACGGCATCAACACTTTAAAAGTACTGGAATTGCAGGACAGCATCTACCGCAATTTCATTAAAAAATCAGAGCTCAGATACAAAGTAGGTGAAACATCTAACCTGGAACTCATTACTGCAAGGAACAAATATCAGGAAGTGCAAGCCTTAAAAAAGGCAGCAGAGACTGACCTGGCTATTCAACAGTTAAACCTTCAGCAATTGCTAAATTTAAAAACAACCATCAGTCCTGCTGAAAAAGTGCTTCCGGTACTTGCTTTAACTGAAACGGGAACAAATGGAACGGACAATAGTCCGCTGATTGATGTGTACCAACAACAAATAGCAGTAGCTAAGGCCAAAATTGATTTGGAACGTTCTCGTGCTATGCCTGATCTTACGCTTAGTTATGCACAACAATTTCTAATTAAATCTTTCAATCCTGCAAATATTGATCGTAGCTACACCCCAGGAACCCGTATCGCAGGTATTCAATTAGGTATTGCTGTGCCCATATTCAATGGTGCTGGCCGTGCCAGGGTAAACAATGAGAAGATTGCAGTGCAAATTGCAGAAACGGATTACCAGCGCATACAAAACCAGCTGGCCATGCAATACCAGCAAGAGCTTCAAAATTATGCCCAGCATACAAGTATAGCAGATTACTTTACTTCTGGCGGCTTAAAGCAAGCCGATGAGCAGCTACGCATTGCACAGGTATCTTACGATCTGGGAGAGATTGGTTACATTGAGTTTATCCAAAATATGGCCTTAGCTGTACAAAGTAAACTCAATTATCTTCAAAATGTTAACCAGTTGAACCAATCAGTTATTCAATTACAATTTTTAAAAGGGAACTAATCAAATGAACGCAACACCATATATCAAAAGAAACATAGCTGTACTCATCTGTTCAGCATTTATTATGACCGCAATCAGTTCTTGCGGTGATACAACAAAGAAAAACGAAACAACAACTGAAGCAGCACACGATCACGGCGCTGAAGGTCACGAAGAACACAGTGAAGCCCTTGAGCTGAGTCAGGAACAAATGAATGCTGTAGGTATTGTAATTGGCAATATCGAACAAAAGAACCTTACGGCGGTAGTAAAAGCAAGCGGACAATTAGCCGTACCACCACAAAATGCCGCCCAAATCAACGTTCTTACTGGTGGTATCATCAGAAAGATCAATGTAATTGAAGGACAGCGCGTAAGTAAAGGACAAGTATTGGTGACTATTGAAAACCAAGACTTGATCAGACTTCAACAGGATTATCTGACCGCTAAAAGTGGCTTTAGTTTTATAGAAGCCGAATACAACCGTCAGCAACAGCTTAAAGCTGCTGATGCGGGTACAGGAAAAGCGCATCAACAGGCCGAAGCCAATTACAATGCCGAACGCGCCAAACTAAAAGCTTTGGAACGTCAGCTTCAGCAATACGGTATTTCCATTAGCCGTATTGCATCTGGAAACATCACCTCGCAAGTGCCGGTTACCGCTCCTATCAACGGTACAATAGGAAAAATCTCAGCAGAGACTGGATCCTATGCACAACCGGGGGTGTCGATCATGGATATTGTAGACAACTCTAAAATCCATGCTGATCTAATTGTATTTGAAAAGGATTTATCCAAGATTAAAGTGGGCCAGAAAGTTGATTTCCGGTTAACCAATCAAAAGAATGAGCAAATTGAGGGGCAAATCTACGGCATCAATAAATCATTCGAGAATGATAGTAAAGGAGTAGTTGTTCATGCGGTTATCAAAAAACCGGGTGCCAACCTTATCCCAGGAATGTATGTAACCGGTCTTATCGGTGTCGGTACTGAAACAACCAGTGCTGTACCGATCGATGCGGTGGTACGATCTGAAGGTAAAGAGTTCATCTTTGTGGTTGATGAAAGCGCCAAAGCTGCACATGAAGAAGAACATGGTCATACCCATAAAGGAGAAGCAGAAGAAAAACATAAGGAAGAAGATGCAAAAGATCAAAATTCAGTGCATTTCAAAAAAGTGGAAGTAACTACCGGAGTTTCAGAACAAGGTTATATTCAGATCACTCCTATAGAAAAATTACCTACCGATGTTAAAATAGTCACAAAAGGGGCCTTTTATTTGCAGTCAAAATCATCAGGGCCAGCAGAGCATAGCCATTAATTGAATATTAGCATAAAGCATATGATAAAGGAAGCGGAAAGCAGACTTAAAGCCAAGCAAATTAACCCTACCGCCATGCGGTTACTGGTATTAGAGTTTTTAACTAAACAATCTGCAGCTATCAGTTTAAATGATCTTGAAAAAGGCATGGCTCCATCCGACCGCATCACCCTATACAGAACGCTAAAAACTTTCGAAGAAAAGGGATTGGTGCATAGTATAGAGGATGGTAGTGGTGCGACCAAGTATGCTTTATGCGATGAAGATTGTGATGCTGAAAACCATCACGATCTTCATGTTCATTTTTATTGCAACAACTGCAGGGAAACCTTTTGCCTACCCAACACCAGCATTCCAGAAATGGCCTTACCTGAAGGCTTTCAACAACAGGAAATGAACCTTATTATTAAAGGCGTTTGTAAAGTTTGCAATAGCATTGCATAATGTCTTACCTTACCTTTGATTTATAATTTAAGGTAATGAAAGCATCCGACATAAATTCTGACTGCTGTGCGGCAGAAGAACTCAATCATAAACATCATCACAATAACGACCAACAAGCTCATGTTGAGCATAGTGACGACGATGGGCATAACCATGGTGCTGAAGCCCCTCAAAGTTGGACCAGTCACTGGCCACTCCTGACCGCACTTGCGATTGTCGTGGTAATGATGGTACTTGAATATGGTTTCCACATCACCTTTAACAACCTCATACAACTGCTCATCTTTATCCCTGCATATTTCCTTGCTGGATATAATGTATTGAATCTTGCCTTTAGAAAAGCCATAAGATTTGATTTCTTTAATGAATTCGTGTTGATGAGTGTAGCCACAATTGGTGCTTTTGCCATCGGCTCTTATAGTGAAGGTGTAGCCGTAATGGTTTTCTATTCAATAGGCGAATGGTTTCAGGATAGTGCTGTGAGCAATGCCAAAAGAAGCATTAAAGCCCTACTCGATATTAGACCCAATGCGGTTGACGTGATCAGAGATGGAAAAGTAATTACTGTTGATCCTACCGAAGTAGCTATTGATGAGACCATACAGGTAAAACCTGGCGAAAAAGTAGCATTAGATGGAATACTGCTATCAGACAGGGCTACCTTCAATACCGCAGCATTAACCGGAGAAAGTAAGCCCGACAACAAAATTAAAGGTGAAGTTGTGCTGGCCGGAATGATCAATCTAGAACAATTGAGTACCGTTAAGATTAAGGCCGCTTTTAAAGACAGCAAACTAAGCAAAATACTAGAAATGGTTCAGGATGCTACTGCTCGAAAGTCACAAACACAGCTTTTTATCTCGCGGTTTGCTAAAATATACACCCCTATAGTATTTGCACTGGCTGTTTTAGTAGTCCTGCTCCCCATGCTCTTTGTTACAGATTATGTTTTTAAAGATTGGTTATACCGAGGCTTGGTATTTTTGGTCATCAGTTGCCCATGTGCACTTGTAGTCTCCATCCCGCTGGGGTATTTTGGTGGAATTGGTTTAGCATCAAAAAATGGAATCTTGTTTAAAGGATCAAACTTTTTGGATGTAATGACCAAAGTAAATACCATAGTGATGGATAAAACCGGTACGCTAACTAAGGGTGTATTTGAGGTTCAAAAAGTGGTGACCAATAATTTCAATGAAAAAGAGTTGATCTCGCTAACCGCAGCTATTGAGAGTAAATCTACCCACCCTATTGCGCTTGCTGTGGTTAAGTATGCAGGAAAGGTTTCTCATGACATCAAAATCGGACACATAGAAGAAGTTGCAGGCCATGGTCTTAAAGGAACCATAAACGACAAAGCTATTCTTGCAGGAAATACCAAGCTGCTTACAAAGTTTGGTGTTGATTACGACCACAGTATCGACAGTGAAGCAGACACTATTGTAGTGGTTGCCGTTGATGGCAAATATGTAGGTTACATCACTATTGCCGATGAGATTAAAGAGGATGCGAAGCAGGCCATTACTGATTTGCACCGTTTAAACATCCAAACGGTAATGCTTAGCGGGGACAAACAAAGTGTAGTCGACAAAGTGGCTAAACTATTGGGCATAGATAATGCTTTTGGAGATCTGTTACCCGAGCATAAAGTTAAAAAGGTAGAAGCCCTTAAAAATGAAGGTAAGCACCTGGCCTTTGTAGGTGATGGTGTAAATGATGCCCCAGTTGTAGCCCTTGCAGACGCAGGAATTGCCATGGGCGGTCTGGGAAGTGACGTTACAATAGAAACAGCCGACATTGTCATTCAAAACGATCAGCCTTCTAAAATTGTAACCGCTATAAGAGTTGGAAAGCTAACCAGAAACATTGTTTGGCAAAATATTGGTTTAGCTATGGGCATCAAAATCATCGTTTTGATTTTGGGTGCAGGTGGTGTGGCTACCTTATGGGAAGCTGTAATTGCCGATGTTGGCGTAGCCTTATTGGCTATTTTAAATGCAGTGCGTATTCAGCAAATGAAGCTGTAAATGCATTGCCAATTGAATTTATAAATCGGCCAATAACACATATTAAAAAATCGGTTTTTATGACGCAATTGCATAAGCAATTATAAATTCCAATGAGAACCAAATCTACTTTAGCTATCTGCATCTTATTTGTTGCAGGATTAACACTTTCCTTCGTAAAGGACAAAATATGGACCTCTAAATTTTTAACCGTAAACAAAGATGGTAGCATTACCTATATCCCCGATGAGAAAGGTAACATCATTCCCGATTTTAGTCGTGTAGGCTACTATCATGGTTTAAAAAAAATCCCGCAGGTTGGGGTTGTAAAAACAGTTTCTCCTGTAAAAGGTGATGCAGGCAGCACCATTCAACAAGCTATTGATGAAGTATCGGCTATGCCGATTGGAGCTGACGGTCTTAGAGGTGCAATCCTATTAAAAAAAGGTGATTATGCAATCGCCGGAACCCTCAACATAAATACTGATGGCATTGTTTTAAGAGGTGAAGGAAATACCGCTCAGGGCACAAGATTAATTGCCGCCGGTAAAGGCCTACGTTCACTAATCAAGATTAATGGAAAAGGAAAAATTTCTGAAGTCGGTAGCAGAGTAAAAATCACGGATGGCTATGTACCAACAGGTGCAAAGACTTTTGAAGTGACTTCGTCGAAAAGTTTTAAAGCCGGCGACAGAATCATCGTATATAGACCTGGAACAGAAAAATGGATCCAGGACCTTCAGATGGATAAAATCGTGGAGAGAAATGGCACTAAACAATGGACACCGGAATCGTATAACCTGAGTTATGAAAGAGAAATTGTAGCTGTTGATGGTGATAAAATTACGATAGACAACCCTATTGTAATGGCTATGGAAGCGCAATATGGTGGTGGATTAATTTTTAAATACGAATTTAAAGGTCGTATAAAAGAGGTTGGGATTGAAAACATCTATTTTGAATCTGAATACGCTAATGACACCGATGAAGATCATGGTTGGATTGCCGTTGATTTTGATCGAATAGAGAATGCCTGGGTAAGTGGGGTAACCTCCCGTTTCTTTGGTTATTCTTGCGTAAGTTTAGGCGGTGATGCTAAAAATATAACGGTAAAGGACTCCAAATGCCTGGATGCAAAATCTGTAATTACCGGTGGTAAAAGATATTCATTTAACAATAGTGGCCAGCAAAACCTATTTATGAATCTGGAAACTACAGAAGGCAGACACGATTATGTTACGGGTGCCAAAACATGTGGACCCAATGTTTTTTACCATTGCAAATCACGAAATACGCATGCTGATATTGGTCCACACCACCGCTGGTCTAGCGGCACTTTATACGACAATATTGATACTGATGGGGAGATTAACGTGCAAGATCGTGGTAACTGGGGAAGTGGTCATGGCTGGGCTGGTGTTACGCAGGTAGTATGGAATTGTAAGGTTAAAGGTGCTGCTATACAAAACCCATGGGTGTCGGGTAAAAACTATGCCGTTGGTATTCAGGGACAAAAGTTAAAAGGTCGTCTGGAAGGAAAACCTGATGGAGAATGGGAAGGTTTAAATAAAACTGATCTTCAGCCTACCTCCTTATATGAGGCTCAGCTGAAGGCCAGGTAAGCTTATTTAGACAAAACCTCGTCAATCATTCCAAATTTCTTAGCCTCAGCTGATGACATCCAATAGTCTCGGCTGGCGGCTTCATTGATCTTTTCATAAGGTTGTCCACTGTGTCGGGCGATAACCTGGTAAAGCTCTTTTTGTACCTGCAACACCTGCTTAATCGATATATCCATATCCGTGGCTGTCCCCTGGGCTCCACTTGAAGTTTGATGAATCATCACGCGGGAATGTTGCAAGGCAGAACGTTTTCCAGCCGCACCTGCACAAAGCAATACAGCGCCCATCGAAAGTGCTATTCCTGTACAAATTGTAGCCACATCAGGTCCGATAAACTGCATAGTATCGTAAATGCCCAAGCCAGCATACACCGATCCCCCAGGTGAATTGACATACAGCTGGATATCTTTCTCGGCGTCTGTTGACTGCAGAAAGAGCAATTGAGCTTGTATTACATTTGCATTTCTATCGTCTATAGCTTCACCCATAAAAATGATGCGATCCATCATTAAACGGGAGAATACATCCATCTGAGCAACGTTTAATTGCCGCTCTTCTGTGATGTAAGGGGTCATAGCAATAGGCCCAACCATAGCCGAACTCCTGGAAATGTAATTGTCTACATACAAACTATTGATGCGGTGATGCTTTACAGCATAATTGCGAAATTCCTTATTTTTCATATTCTAATTATTAGATTAAAACAGGCATAGCATTGCCCTTGCCCATGATCTGGACATTAAACTTGTGATTAAATTAAGATGGTTTACTTACTGAAGAACTGTTGAATCCTCTCCCTAAAAGGGAAATGCTCCGGCGCTGTAAATAGCATTTGATGTACCTGCCTGATTTCTTTGCGAAGCTGCTCCCTACCGTAAGTTTCAATCAAGCGATATGTTTTTTGCTGCCAGTACATGCTTTCCTTAAGATCAGGTTGCAGTATCTGACGGGCCTGCATCAAGACTTTATCTTTTGCATTCGTATTTCCCAAAAGAAAATCTTCAATTAACTGCAGCTCATTCAAGGATGTCTTCATAGCTTATTGATTTTTCTTTTACTGTTTCTTTAACTTTTTCGAGGCATTTGTATTTCTGAACTGTAGCGGAGCGTGGACCTGAAAAGCCAAACCGCTCAGCAATGCTTTCCATTTTCAGTTTTTCATAATAAAATGCACTAAGCAGCTGCATGCATTTCTGACCTGAAGTTTGTAAAAGCTGGAACAATCGGGACGTAGATATCTCCTGATCATCAGGATTGAATAAGCCAGCCTGTTCATCAAAATCAGCATCGAGTTCGTCAATGGATACCTGCCTTCCACTTTCTTTGTATCGTTTGTTCCATAGGTGGCGGGCGATGCCAAACAGGTAAGCTTTATCGCTATATTCCAAACTCAGCTCAGCGTGGACTGTTTTCTCATAATAAATGATCAACGCATCCTGAAAAATGTCTTGAGCTTCATCCAGTGAACCACCCATCCTACTGATGTGCTTTGCTACCAGTGGGAAAGTATTCTTGTATAATGTAGTAAGCCAGGCTTGGCGATCATTACATGGTGTATCTTCCTTTAATTTTGTGGCCATGATTACTATGTTTTAATAGTATGTGGACATTTAAAGTCAAATATCACCAAAATTCACTAAAATTTTATCTGGCTTTTAAAATAAAGTCGACTATAGCCTGCGGATTGGGTAAGCTATGCGGGTGGTGCTTCCCTTCGGGTTTATGAATGATCCTGATGTCACCACCGGCTTGCTTTATTTTCTCTGCAAATGGCAAGGTATTTTCAGACATAGGAACCAGCTCGTCCATATCGCCGCAAACATGAAGCATAGGGTATTTACCTTTAACAATCTCTTTAATTTTATCTATCGGACTCCCGGCAAATCCTGCCGCCTGTTCTTCAGTAGTGTAACCATAGTCCTTCAAAAAAATACCCCATTCTTTTTTACTTCCTGGCCCTATACCTTTACCACCCGGCCAGCTCTTTAAATCCAGCACGGGGTTATCAACATATACACAGGCTACTTTTGTAGGGTTGGCAGCGGCCCAATTATAAGCATACACCCCACCGCGACTCATTCCTTCCAGCACCGCTTTTTTAGCAAAGCCCATTTTCCGCAACTGCGCATAAAAATCATTCCATACCCCAATAGCCTCTGCATTACCAAATAGCTCAGCCACATCACAATACACCACATAAAACCCTCGCTCTAACAGCGCAATATCAGTTTGCGGCTCGTGCCCCCAAAATCTAGCCCGCCATATCCATGGCATACCTTTGGCCACAGCTTTGGGTACTACGATTTTAGCTTTATGGCCTTTAAAATCGAATGAGAAACAGTTGTATCCATAAAAATTACTTTTTTCTGCCTCATCAATTAAACCATTACCACCAGGAACAGGCTTAGCTTGCAGCTTAATAAAGTCATACAATCGCCTAGCGATAAACCCTGCACCAACCACATTGGGATGAATTTTATCCGCCAATAGCTCTTCCTTGTCTGCAAACAAGCTATATAAATCAAGTACCGCTAATTTTTCATCATAAGCCAACTTTTGAATCATAGGAATCATACTTGCTTTGAGGTAAGTTCCAGAAATACCAAATTTCTCGTCAGAAAAGGCCTTTACGGGTAACAACAAAACTACCCTCGGATGACTTGGCAATTCTATAAAACTCCGAATCATATCACGATAATCCTGCTCAAAATCGCCCATCATCGGCCTATTTACCACTTTACTATCATTGGTACCTAACTTGATAAATACCAAATTGGGATTACTCAATAGTGCTTTCTGATATTCCGGCGTATTCCAGTACGGCTTATTGCCCTTCTTAAGCATCGTAGCCCCACTTACGCCAAAATTAAGTACTTCATAGCTTGATGAACCTAACAAAGTCTGTAACTGCGCAGGATAAGACTCCTGAGCCCTATTGGCTAGCCCAGATCCATAAGTGATGCTATTCCCAATACAAGCGATACGTATTTTTGATTGCGCAAAAGAATCTCCTACAATCAAGAATAGCCCCCAAATAAGGCTCAACCTAATGATATACTTCATTTTTATTTGATTTATTACCCTCTAATATAAGCATCCATTTTAGCCACCCAGTTTAGAAAAAAATTACTTTCTCAGAAAGAGCCTAGCGTTCTTCGCTTTTTCAGCGAAGCAATGCAGCTCTTGAAGAGAACAGTTATTTTTTCAATCGTAAAGATAGTTGCGCTTCAAACAGCGATTTCGGCAACACCGTTTCCTCCTGCATTTCTACTGATCCTGCATTCTCAAACGTAACCGGCTTATTAGAAGTAAAACCTACAATAATTGGTGCAGCAATTGTATAATTCCTCCGCCTGCTCATATCCCAAAAATTATAATGCTGATCCTTATCAGATTTATGATGAAAATTCCACAATACCAATTGCTTACCATGGTGTGGATGTCCTGGTTCCGGGCCTCCTAAATTATAAAAAACACCTCCATCAATATCATCATAAAGCGTAGCATAAGGCTGGCCCGAATGAATATCAAAGTTTTGATCAGTACCTAATGAACATTGAGTAACTACAGTCCCTACTGCACTATATCCAGTACCTGCACCATGATGCTGAGCACCATTAAAAGTACAATGTTTCACCAATACACCATAACCAGTACGGGCGTGCACGGAGGCATGCCCCTTTTTCCCTCTAAAATGCGTGTTCTCTACAGTAATCTGGTAACCTGAGCGTATGAAAACCCCCTCATTCCAATCATGAAACTCACAATTGCGAACCCAGCTATTTTTTATATACTCCATACCTACAGCTTCATAAGCATAGTCATGAATTTCATTTTTATGGTGGATAAACTCTTCCGGATAATTTTTCCAGTTACTGGTAAACAAAATGTCCTCCACACCACAATGGTCAATAGAATTATAAGATTCTATAGTCCAGTTGGCAGACTTAACCATTTTAATATCGATGTGAATAGGGTTTTTAAAACTCACCTTATCACCCTGAATTTTAGTGATGGTATGGATTTCATAAATCAACATTCCGCCTTTATCACCAAATAACCTCGACCATTGCGGTTTTAATTCTAAAGGAGCAAAATAAAGCTTTGTAAATTCCTCACTTTTGTGACGAACAGCTACATCCTGACCTACTTTAAGTTTTGAAGCATCTTTTACAACAACCGAAAAAGTTTCACGTCCGGCATCCTTAACAATAGTTGCTAGCTTTTCAACTTTACTATCTTCGGGTTTAAACAAAAACTGCCGGCCATTGATTCTCATATTGGCCTGATAAATTTCTGTTCCACCCTTTCCACTTCCACTACCCTTTAAAACGATGTTACTTTTAGCTATCCTGATTTGCTTGGTCGCATCCTCATCTGCTGCTATTAAATACTTACCTGCTGAGAAGAATACTACACCACCACCTGGATTCGCTTCAGCTGCATCAATAGCCTTTTGAATCGCTACATCATCAAACTGATCATCATCGGCTTTTGCACCATAATTATCTACCTTAAAATACTTTTTATCACTTACCGATGGTAAAGGAATTTCGGAAAAACCATAGCCCGCATATGAAAAATCAGGCAGTACTGCTGTACCCCCCGATTTTTTAGCTTTGACAAAGTCCTCCCATAAAGGGGCTGTTTTTTGTGCCTGAGCAGCGACAGTTAAGAGCAATACGTTTAAAACAAGGGTTATTCTTTTCAAAATCTTATTAATCTAATGCTCCGGTTTTCATTTCTTTCTTAGGTTTTGTTTCTACCTGATGAGCTACTGCCCTTTCAAACTCAACCTTAATTACACTGGCAATTTCATCAGGAGCAGTCACAGGTACATTGATGGTCAGCCCATCACCTTTGATTTCCGTTTGTAACTTATCTTTTGTAGCTAACAATGTTGCCGACAAAACTTTGTTATTTACCCCTGGAATAACCAATTGCCCGTTGGCAGGCCAGTTAAACACAGAGAAATAAAGTGTGGTCCCTTTTGATGTTTCTTTTCTTGTACAACGCCCCCAACTTAAAGGTGCCAATGGACTCGATTTAGTCCCATATATAGCTTCGCTATTGATCTTCATCCAACCACCTATGGCTTTTAAACGATCTATACTTTCCTGCGGAAATGTACCATCAGGTTTAGGGCCGATATTTAATAAATAGTTACCACCTTTTGAAGCAATATCTGCCAAATTGCGGATTAAGGTCTCCGTAGACTTCCATTTATGATCTGAAGTTCTAAAGCCCCAGGTACCATTCATGGTCATACAGGTTTCCCAATCCATTCCATCCAATTCAGCCTGACTAGGTATTTTTTGCTCTGGAGTTTTCGTGTCACCAGGAAAGTTCGGACGCTTTAAGCGATCATTAGTAATAATTTGCGGTTGTGATTTTAGTGCTGCCTGTAATTTTAAAGCCGCCTCATCAGTCATGTTGGTTGGTGTATCCCACCAAAGCACAGCAACATCACCATAATTCGTCATCAGTTCCTTAACCTGTGGTACCGCCACTTCATCAATATATTGATCAAAAGTTTTAGTCATCTGAGCAGGGTCCCAATGGCCTTTATTAGCTAATGTATAGGCATCAATTTTAGCAGAATCAGGATTCAACCAACCTTCCCGCATTTCTTTTCTTGCAACAGATCCTCCAGGATTGTTCCAATCCTGAGCCTGAGAATAATAAAAGCCCAACTTAATGCCATACTTTTTACAAGCTACCGCCAATGGAGTTAATAAATCTTTACCGTAAGGAGTCGCGTCACTAATATCCCATTTACTTGCTTTAGAGTTAAACAAAGCAAATCCATCATGGTGTTTTGCAGTAATGATAATGTATTTCATTCCTGCGTCTTTTGCCATTTTCACCCATGCATCCGCATCATACTTTACAGGATTAAAGCTTTTGGCCATTTCCTGATATTCCGCAACAGGAATTTTAGAACGATTCATAATCCATTCTGCCCCCCCTCTTAGCTGCTCATGTCCTTTATAAACACCCGCAAACTGCGCGTATACACCCCAATGGATAAACATACCGAATTTGGCATCGCGCCACCAAGCCATTCGTTCATCCTTTGTTAATGCTTTTTGGCTATATGCAGACTGACCTAATATTAAAAAAGCCGCTACTATTAAAAGTACTTTTCGTTTATACATGATTGGTTCTATAATTTGGTTTTATTAACTCCCAATTTAGAGAATATCAAACTATCAATATTCAGTAAAATTGGCTCTTTCTTATGCTATAATGACTATCTTTTTAATGATTTATACCTTAGCAAAGCCTCAAGGTAATAATAATCAGCATAAGATAAAGGTACATCCACTTCGCTGTCTGACGGTTTTGAACCCGTACTACTTACCAAGATAAAGCCCTTATTTTCTCCTACCGGTGAAATGTATTTAGTACTCAGACTGTTCAACATAACATCAGCCTTTTTCAGATAAAGGTTTTTGTTTTTACTGTAATCACTCAATTCATACAATCCTGAAGCAATAACCGCCGCCGCCGAAGCATCGCGTGGTTCATTAGGAATATTAGGTGCATCAAAATCCCAGTAAGGAACCAGGTCTGCCGGCATATTTTTATGGTTAAGGATAAAAGCCGCAATATTTTCAGCCTGTTTTAAATAAACTGGATTCTTGGTAAAACGATAGCACATCGTATATCCATATAATGCCCAAGCTTGTCCTCTAGACCAGGCTGATTCGTGACTATAGCCCTGATGCGTATTCTTTTTCAAGACAGCACCTGTATTCGGATCATAATCAATCACATGGTAAGAACTGTAATCCGGACGGAAATGATTTTTCATGGTCGTATTTGCATGACTCACCGCAATTTTATAAAAAGAAGAATCATCAGTAAGCGCTGTAGCCTCAAAAAGCAGCTCCAGGTTCATCATATTGTCAATAATTACCGGATTTATCCATTTATCTGTGCTGTGGTCCCATGAGCGGATTACGCCTGTTTTAGGATTGAAACGGGTAGCTAATGTTTTTGCAGATTGGATAATGACATCAGCATAGTGTTTATCTTTAGTGATGCGGTAACCAGTACCCACACTGCAATAAACTTTGAAACCCATATCATGCGTTTTACCATTAAATTGCTCCGGCTCCATCAAAGTTGTAAATGCTTTTGCCTGATCAAGCCATTCTTGTTTCCCTGTATATTGATATAAGAACCAAAGTTCTCCCGGAAAAAAACCACTGGTCCAGTCACGTGAGGCAACCAATTTCAATTCTCCTTTTTCCAATGTTCTTGGCGAAAACTGGTCGGCCTTTGCTCCGGCAGTTTTCGTTTTCTCAATTTCCTTCAATAGCACAAGCGTTTGCTTATCAGCTTGTTTAAAAGCTTTTTTAACGTCTACTTCAATTTCTGCAGGCGCTGATTTGCGCACAGTGGGTGCAAAATCAGGAGTATTACGCGAATTTGCCGACTGAGAACTCACTGTACCAGTAGTGGTTCTAGTACGTGTAACACTAGACTGCGCAAAGGATGAGGAACTCGCCAACATCAATGCACATACAGTTATAGATAATGATTTCATATTTTCTCTATGTTATTATTCATATATTAATTTACCGGCACCAACTGAACTTCAAGCAGCTTCATCAATTCAGCACCTTTAATCGCTATTGGCTTAACGCTAAGCTGTACTGGACCAGTGCCAAGTTCTGCAACACCTATTTCTTTGCTCACTACCGCACCTTTTTGCGAGGCTACAACTTCCTCTTGTTTAGAAAAATCGCCAACGTTAACCTCATAAGAAGAACCGCCCTCATCTGCAATGTATTTTACAACAACTTTGTATTTAGCTGGCTTTAATGCCTTTAAATCCCATGTTAGGTAACTGTCTTTCGATTTCCAGCCATTAACAAAGTAGCGGTCGGTTTTTCCATCGCCATAGCCCATTTTCTTTCCATGCTGTTCCGCATCAAACACAAGGAATCGGTTCGTAGAAACACTCGGAGATATCACTCTAGCCACATCACCGTCTATCTTACCATTTACTTCTAATACGATCACCACATCAGGACTAGCAGTTGTATTTACAGGCAGGCTTACATTTAAATCCGAAGTACCCAAACGTTTAACAGCCAATGCTTTTTTGCTTTTATCCGTTAGTAAATAAGCTGTTTTAACATCGCTTTTTAAACCACCCACAACTAGATTACCATCTTTAGGCCAGTTAAATACATGCAGGTAAATATTTTGTCCCTTTTGCGTACTTACGCCCCAGGCAGGGATTGGCAACACACCTTTCTGAGTACCATATATTGCTGCACCATTTTGCTTTAACCATCCACCAATACTATCCAAAATCTGCTTGTCTTTCTGATCAAAAGTACCATCGCCTTTTGGCCCGATATTCATCAATAGGTTTCCTCCTCTTGAAGCAGAATTAGCTAAAAGCTGAATAAAAAATCGAGCTGATTTATGACTTTTATCGTGTTTAGAATAACCATAAGATTCGTTGGTAGTAGGAATTGCTTCCGAATCACCTGCAACCGTAAGTAGTTCTGCCGGCCTATCGCCCGTATTTACATAATCACCAAAATTACCACTCGAACTTCTTGCCAAACGACCATTCACCACGATATTCGGATCAGTGTCCCTAATCGCTTTAAGGATCTTAATATTTTCAGACAAAGGCAATTTATGAGGCGTATCGAACCATATAATATCAGGATGATACTTATTGATCAACTCTTTTATCTGTGGAATAGCTTTTTCGTCGACATACTTTACCGCCTTAGGTAACCACTCCGGATGGTTGTCAAACCAATTGGCACCACCAATTAATTTATCTCCACCTGGGTTCTGGTACTCCCAGTCATTACCAGGTGCATCGGGATGCTCCCAATCAAAAGCATGTGAATAATAAAAGCCGAACTTCATCCCATGTTTCTTAGCCGCAGTCGCTAGCTCGGCCATTGGGTCGCGCTTAAAAGGAGTTTGCTTAACCACATTAAAGTCAGAGACTTTTGAATCATACATCGCAAAACCATCATGGTGCTTTGCAGTAATGATAAAGTAACGCATTCCGGCATTCTTTGCTGTTAAAATCCATTCCTCTGCGTTAAACTTAACAGGGTTAAACACATGGGCCAGATCAAGATATGCCGTTCTTGTAATCTTTTCTTTACGCATCAAATGCTCCGAATATCCTTTTACCTCCTTGCCTTTCCATTCACCTGCAGGCAATGAATATAATCCCCAGTGTATAAACATACCGAAGCGGGCATCTCGCCACCATTGTATGCGTTCGTCATGAGTTTTCATGGAGTTTTTCCACCAGCCATTTCTGGCCTCATCCATTGCTTTTTGGTCACGTTGTTGTGCCTTGTTCAACATACTTGCATCCTCATCACCAGCCACCTGACTGTAGGAATAAAGATTTACACATAACAAAGCGGACAATAAAAACGCTGATTTGCTATTTAATTGAGCCATATTAAAGGATTTCTTACGGGTAAATTTCTAATTACTTCTTCTACTTTAGGATTATGATCAAGCTTAGTCCAGGTGTTTAACCAGTTCGTTTGATCATACGCATTGGCACCAAAAACCAAAAATGGTTGTGCTACAGGCCAGTTATCCCAGTACATTACATCTGGCTTTAAAGGCCATTTACTTTTGTCAGCTACAAAAGGATATAAGTATTCAATCCCTTTTTTAATGGATTTTCCATCAGCCGTTTTAAAGTCCCACAGGTTATCTGTTTTGGTAGAAAGAATCTGGCAAAGCGTGGTCATCGCATCCAGGTTAAAGATGGAGTAACCATAAGGTTTTGTACGTGCAAGTTCTCTTGGGTAGCTTCCATCTACAGCCATTTGATTGGGCAGCAAGACATTTTTATACCGATCACGACAAAAATCCAGTAACTTATCATCATTGCACAATTTTGCAAAAGATGCTACCTGCATGGTAAAACAAGTTCCATGGTTATTTTGAGCATTCATTTCATCTTTTCCATACTGATGGCTCATTAGCCAGGTTAAATACTGCGCAAACCATTTTCGGGTCTCAGCTAATACGCCTGATTCCATCGCTTTTTGCATTACAATAATTCCCTGCGCTACTTCCATTAGCTGAATGGTATCAATAATTCCGATACCACGGCCTGTGAATCGTCCTTTTATAGCTTGCGCATACAATAGGTTAGGGTTCATCATTGTATCTTCATTTACAAACCAGGCTTGTAAATGCAACATAGCTTGCTTTACATATTTCTGATCCCCAGTAAGTTTATAAGCAGAAGCCAATGCACCAATGATCTTGCTAAAACGGATCATTGCCAAACGGTGTGCGACAAAGTTCTCTGGATTGGTCATCCCATCCTTTTGAATATATGGACCTTGCGGATTTTGTGTATCTGGCCACCAATAATCACCTTCCGAATAAAAATCATGCTTACCACCTGCGCTTCTCGACGAGCTTTCGGCAGTTACCGTAACAGGCCGTTGCTTCATTGCCCAGTCCGCATTTTTCAGAATAGAAGCCTTTAACGTTTTCACAACTTTCTGCTCTACACCTTTTGGGTCTGTCTGACCATCCTTCGCTGCTGCGAAGGATGAATAACTGATCATGTTTATCAATACAAATGCTGTTAATACCAATTGTTTCATAACGTTCATTTATTTGGTCATAGCCCTAAAGCTAACTTTGTTTATGGTATTTGGTTTTCCTTTTTGGGCATTGGAAATAGAGGCCTTAAGTTTACCTGAAGCATCTTTAACTATATTAATTTCCCTAAAGCTATACGCACCTTTTTCATAGTTAAAAGTCTCGCCATCATCATCATAAAGCATATACTTACCCGGTTTACTGCCATAGTACCTGATCTCCAGATCAATTTTATCTGTAGATTTAGGTGCGTGCATCAATGCAGGCCCCATCGGCACAATACCACCGTCTTTTACATAAACAGGAATTTTATCCAGGCCCGGAGTGATGGTAATCACTTGACCATCACCAGCATATTCTCCGGTATAAAAATCAAACCATTTACCTTTAGGTAAAATCACTGTACGGGTTTGTTTTCCGGTAAACATAGGCGCTACCAATAAGTATTCGCCAGCCATATATTGGTCTTTAACCTCTTTACTTACGGCTTCTACATATGGGTTTTCTTCCAGATTGGTAGTTTTCACTTCCTTTTTAACATCAGCCTCGTAACCATCCTCAAGATTCATTGCTCTAAATGGCGGTATACCTTTGAAATGGTATTTTGCAAACTCACTATACCAGTAAGGCATCATCTGCATACGTAGCAATGCAACTTCTTTTACTTGTTGTTCTACGTTAGGATACGACCAAGGTTTAGTACCTGTAGACCAGGCATTGATCATAGCCATTGGCGAAAACACGACAGATTGCATACGACGTAACCATTCTTCTTCAGTTTTAGAAGCTCTGGCTTCTGGAGTCCACAGCACACCCGAAAAACCACTGTTGATCAAGGCGGTAATAAAATCTTCGTGGTTATAATAATCGTTATAAATTACATAGGGTAAAGCAGCACCGCCCCCATTTGATCCCCTAACCAATCCATAAGTACGCTGATTGCGCTCATGGTACATATCAGCACTGTAGCGCTGAATCAATAAGCCATAAGTTTGGCGCATTTGCTCCGCACTTTTACCCGAAGGAAAAGTCGTTACATCAGGCCATAAATAATGATCATAACCATCTACCTCGTCAAATTTATAGCCACTAACGCCAATATCTACCTGGCTCTTTTTCAATTGAGAGAACATAATATCACGTGCCTGAGGCATGGTCAAATCAGGAATAGCCCCCAACCATACGGTATGATCTGCTGTAAATGGTTTAATGCTATTATAAATTGAGGCTTGCGGAGAAACATATGGGTTTGTCCACAGATTCACCCGAACTCCTTTATTCAATAGACTTTTTACGAAAACTGAGGGGTTAGGAAAGCGTGTCTTATCCCATTCAAAAGTACAAGGGTAAGCTTTACTTTGCCATCCAGGTTCTAAACCAATAAAGTCAAGCGGAAAACCTTTGTCCTCAAAAGCTTTTACTTCAGCTTCTACATCAGCAGAAGTATATAATGTTTTTACCCTTTGGGTAAAGCCCAATCCCCAACGTGGAGGCAATACGCCACCACCATTTAACAAGTTGTACCGACGAACAGCATCAAGTGGTTTAGGACCGGCAAATACGTAAAATTCAACGCCTTCGGCTGGTACCAAAACTTCTACTCCATCCGAATACGGACGCGAAGACCAGGTTTTGTCCGTATTGCGATCTTTGGCTTCAGGCACATTTTTTCCATCACGTTTTACAGCTGACCCTGCATAAATATCCAGGTATCGTGCCGAATTGATAAATACGCCATAGCCATTTGAGGACACATAAAATGGAGTTGGGGCGTGTGTACGTCCGTTATCCTTACCACCAAAATGATCTACATGCAGTTTCAAAATCTTACCACGCTGATACACGGTTTGAAAGTTTAAGCCAAAGCCGTAAAGCTGCTCTTTCTTATCCAGCGGAAAGCGCAGA
Source organism: Pedobacter hiemivivus (assembly GCF_005144565.1). Lineage (NCBI taxonomy): Bacteria > Pseudomonadati > Bacteroidota > Sphingobacteriia > Sphingobacteriales > Sphingobacteriaceae > Pedobacter > Pedobacter hiemivivus. The sequence goes on along the minus strand of NZ_SWDX01000002.1, from coordinate 572,513 downwards.
TAAGTTTTACCATCAGTAAGCTTTGCAGTTATTTCTTCTTGTACAAGGGGAAACGAAACATCGCCCATGTCTTTTAATCCATCCAGGGCAGGTTTAGCTCCAGCAGCAGTCAGCAAGTTATAGCTTTCCGGCTTGCCTATACTTCCTTTCCAGACTCCGGGAGCAACTTGCTCCCATTTGATATCCTGAGCAGTTAACCTAGAGGTACTAATCAGGAGGATTAAGCAAATTGAATATTTAAATATTCGGTTCATAGCAAATAATGGTTTATTGGGTAATTACTTTATAGGTTTTTCCTTTTTCAGTTTTGAAATCTATGATATAGTTATTTTTCAGACCAAGATCCTGAAGTTTAGCTTGTTCATTTTTATGGTATTCCGGTTTCTCAGACATTTCATTTAAACTATTCCTATTTGAACCAGTCGCCGCTGTTGAAACAATACCAATGACTTTTACCGGCACAGTTGTACTTAGCCTACAGTTGCCACCCGATCCAGAATAGATCTGCGCCGTTGATAATTTGCCATTTTTCCAATCGATAGCAACCGTAAAATTGCCTCTGGCCTTTATGCCCTTGATACTACCCGCTTTCCATTCATCTGGCAATGCAGGCAGCAGACTGACTTCGCCCTCATTACTTTGCAGCAACATTTCTGTTATTCCAGCTGTAGCCCCAAAGTTTCCATCAATTTGAAAAGGTGGATGGGCGTCAAATAAATTAGGATAAGTACCACCGCCACTCATTTGAATATTCGTTAGCTGCGTCGCAGGAGCATTTGGATTCGCTTTTGGTTCTACTGTTTTAGCAGGATCGATTAAGGTAAGTCCAGCTTTTAAAATCTTTAAAGCATGATTTCCATCCTTTAACCTGGCCCACCAATTTATTTTCCAGGCCATCGACCAACCAGTGCTCACATCACCGCGGTGAATCAACGATTGCTTTGCAGCAGCAGCAAGCTCAGGTGTACTTTGTGTAGTAATCTGATTTCCAGGATACAGCGCAAACAAATGAGATAAATGCCTATGCGTATCTTTAGGATCATCCACATCGTTAAACCACTCCTGCAACTGTCCGTATTTACCAATATTAAATGGATACAGTTTCGCACGAGCTTGCACCAGGCGCTCCGAAAAATCAGCGTCAATACCAAGCGCTTTCGACGACTCGATACAATCGTTAAACAACTCCCTGATAATCCCCATGTCCATGGTTGTAGCCTTACTCACTTCATATTCTTTACCATCTATTTTAAAGACATTTTCCGGAGAAGTAGAAGGATTCGTTACCAAATACCCATCTTTATCTTTTACCAGCCAGCTCAACATAAACTCTGCTGCCCCCTTCATCAATGGATAGCCTTTTTCTTTGAGGAATTTTTGATCACCAGTAAACAGGTAATGCTCGTACAAATGTGTGCTCAACCAGGCACCACCCATCGGCCATGCCGACCATCGTGGTGCACCTTTAGGATCCCAATCGTAACCACCCGAAGGTGATGTTTTAGACCAGATATCTGTATTGTGATGAACTACCCAACCTTGTTGAATGCCATAATTCTCTTTGGCGGTTGTTGCACCGTTAACAGCCAGACGACCGATCATATCAAACAAAGGCTGATGCAATTCTGAAAGATTAGTATTCTCTGCCAACCAATAATTCATTTGAGTATTGGCATTTACGGTATAATTACTTCCCCATGGTGGTTGAACATGATCATTCCACAGCCCCTGCAAATTGGTAGCCTGGGAACCTGGTCTGGAGCTGGCAATCATTAAATACCGACCAAACTGATAGTAAAGTACCTGTAAACCTTGGTCGTTGCCAGTTGCACCTTGTCTGGACAGCCTTACATTTGTTGGCAAATTAGCCAATCCAGCATCATCAGCCAAGTTAAATGAAACACGATCGAAAAGTTGTTTGTAATCGGCTACATGAGTAGCTTTAAGCGCTATAAACGTCTTAGGATAGGCTTTTACAAGTGGTGGTTTGGCCTCAAGCGCAGGATTCTTACCTGCTAAGCCCGGAGATTTGTCGAAACCATTAAAACTAGTTCCACTTGTGAGATAAATGGTAACTGCATTCGCATTAGTTACTGCAATTTTATTCCCTATCGCTTTTGCCGATCCACCTTGTGCTTTAACCTTAACATGTACTTCAAAGGTCATACCTTCTTTATCGTCATACACAATCTGCTTCGCCTCAGATGCCCGATGTGCTACATGTTTAGGAGCCTTACCTTTTAGGATGAGATAATTAGAATCTATTGAACTTACACCATACTTTAACTTACTAGTGATGCTAGTTGTAAAGCTTATGGCATGCATTTTATTAGCCGTTAAACGAATCGCCATTACCTTATCCGGATAACTGATTAAAGTTTCACGTTTATAGGTGATTCCCTTAATCGTATAGGTAACTGTATTAATTGCATTATTGATATCCAACTCGCGATGGTAAGCTGTAGGTATCGAATCTTTAAGGTTAAAGTCCAAAAAGAGATCTGCCATTGTTAAATAGCGGGCAGAATAAGGCCCTTGCATGTTCTTTTTCCAGATTTCCGCTGCTTTACCATAATCCCCGGCAAAAACTGCCGCCCTAACCAACGGTAAGTTTGCCTGAGCTTTAGGATTGTTCCCTGCATCAGGAGCTCCAGACCAAAGCGTATTGTCATTTAATTGAAAACGCTCTTTGTTTACACGCCCGAATACCATGGCTCCGGTTTTTCCATTACCTAATGGCAAAGCCTCTTCCCATATCTTAGCGGGCTGATTATACCACAGCCTTAAAGATTCTTGCTTCTTCTGAGCCAATGCAGCTGATGCACCAACAAATACCCCAAGAAAAAGAAGACTATATCTGATCATATCAATTCAATTTAAAAATGTATTCCTTGCCCGCTTCTGTTTTAAGATCATAGTCTTTTGACGCTGCAACTCCCACTGGATTCAATTTCGCCAGTGCAGAAATTAAAGGTGCTTTAACCTGTGGCGTTTCATAAAAAGGATTAGCATTTATCCCCTTAGCTGTAGGAATTTTACCAGCATTAAACTTCATATTGTCGTTGATACGCAATCTGCAATTGCCACCAAGTTTAGACTTTATTTTAAGCTGCGTAATTTGATTATTGTCCCAGGTAATATCTACCACATATCCACCACGAGCCACCAAACCTGTAATTTGACCCGTTGGCCAGTTATCAGGCAATGCAGGTAACAAGTGTACCACTCCATCATGTGACTGCAATAACATTTCGGCAATACCAGCTGTACAGCCAAAATTACCATCAATTTGAAATGGCGGATGTGCATCAAATAGATTTGGATAAGTTCCGCCACCAGTTGTACTCACTCCTTCAATTCGACCGCCTACCAATTTCAACTGATCAGTGATCAATTTATAAGCATGGTTTCCATCAAGGAAACGGGCCCAGAAGTTAACCTTCCACCCCATAGACCAACCCGTTGCCGGATCTCCACGATAGGTTAAAGACGTTCTGGCAGCATCAAATAGTTCTGGTGTTCTTGAAGGAGAAATCTGATTACCAGGATATAATCCATATAGGTGTGAAACGTGACGATGTTTATCATCTGGACGATCTGAATCGTGCATCCATTCCTGTAGTTGACTATTTTTTCCTATTTGCATAGGCGCTAATCTGGCTATTGTAGTTTTCAGTACCTTACGGAAATCAGGATCAAAGTTTAAAATCTCTGCAGCTTTACTGGTTTTGGTAAACAGGTCAAATAAAAGCTGATTATCCATTGTCGTACCAGCTGCAATAGAAACTCGCTTGCCCGGAACATAAGTATTTTCAGGAGAATTTGAAGGAGATACCACCAACCATTTATGTGTAGGCTCTTCTTGCAATACATCCAGGTAAAACTCACAAGCGCCCTTCAATACAGGATAATATTCTTTCAAAAACTTTTGATCACCAGTAAACATATAATGATCCCACAAATGCTGACTTAACCAGTTCCCACCCATTGGCCACAAACCAGCATATGGACGGTCTACAGGGCCTGTAATACGCCACAGATCCGTATTATGATGGGTAACCCAGCCTTTTGCACCATACATGACTTTAGCAGTCTCCTTACCGGTAACAGAAAGGTCTTTTAACATCTTAAACAAAGGGTCATGCAATTCCGACAGATTTGTGACCTCTGCTGGCCAATAGTTCATCTCCGTATTGATATTGATGGTATACTTACTGTCCCAAGAGGCCAACATTTTATCATTCCAAATACCTTGCAAAGTTGGTGGCTGATTTCCGGGTTGTGAACTCGAAATGAGTAAGTATCGACCAAACTGGAAATAAAGCGCGGTTAAATGTGGGTCATTGCCTGTGGCAAATTCAGCGATACGCTGGTCTGTTGGTTTATTTACAGCCTCATTTACACCTATGTTAAACTTAACACGATTAAAATATTGCTGATAAAATTTAATATGTGCTGCCAATGCCGTTGCATAATTCTTTTGAACAGCCTTATCTAAAAATGAAGCTGCTTTAGCACCTGCATTTCCACTGATGTCATGGTAATTCTTGAAATTAGTCGCTATTGAAACATAAACCGTTGCAGAATTGGCATTCTTAACGGTCCAGGTATTGTTTTGCAAAGCAACTTTCCCACCTTCGGCTACCGCTTTTACTTGAGAATCAAATTTTATTTGACCTTTCTCTCCTTCATGATCTGATGTGAGGCCAGAAAACACGAGTTTACCATTCTCAATTTTCAGCACTCCATTTTGCGGAGAATCCATTGTTGCACTGAAAGATATCTTACCAGGCTTATTGGCCGTTAACCGGACCATCATCACCTGATCTGAAAATGAAGAAAATATTTCCCTTTTATACTTTACGCCATCCACTTCATAAGTAACCGTGGCTACGGCTTTTTCAATATTCAAATCACGGTAATAGTTAGTCGCCTTTTCATGGCCATCAAACTTAAGAAAGAGGTTGCCAGCTGGCTGATAGATCATTCCACTATTCTTTTTAGGGAATATCTTAACATCAGCAATGGCCTGAGCCTCCTCAAATTTACCTTCAAATAGTAATTTCCTCAACTCTGGAATAGCGGCTCCCGATTCTGAAGTAATGTTACTGTTTGGCCCACCAGACCAAATAGTTTCTTCATTTAACTGTAGTTGCTCTTTAGCAGGATCACCAAAAACCATGGCTCCTAATCTCCCGTTGCCTATTGGCAAAGCTTCATTCCAGTTTTCGGCGGGTCTGTTATACCACAGTTTTAGTGTACCGTCGATTTTTTTCACCTGGCCAAAAGCAAGAGCGCTATAGCTGAGGGATAAGAGTACAAATAGTTTTCTGATCATGATAATTACAAATTAATTAAAGCGTAAGGAAGCTAACTGGTAAACCCTCCGCTTTTACGCTGGCCACGCTTTTACCTTTATTGAGATTTACGCTGATCACTGCCCTTCCGTTGTAAAGCTGCACCTTACGGGAGCCATCTGAAGTACCTTGATCATCAATAAGCGTTCCCTCTCCGGTTAATCCAAATGTCACATAATCACGGGCATCCAAACACAAGATATTGTTTCCATCAAATAATTTCGCTTGTATAACAGCAATGTTATCTTTTTCGGATATCTTTTCTAACACCAATTTAGCAGGCTTGCTCCATTTTGCAGTTTGATATTCCTGAGTAATTTCATCCGTAATCTCTTTGCCTTCCTTTGTTTTCGCAATTACCTTGATTTGGTTTGGTCCTTCATTATATTGGACCATCCACCTTAATCCTGCTGCCGGGAAATTCTGACTGTTACGCTTCTTTTTACCCATGCTTTTTCCATTCAGAAAAAGCTCGGCTTCTGTACAGTTAGAATAAACCTTTACCATTTTCTTTTCGCCCGCAGCTCCCCATCTAACCGGCCATGAATGTCCGTAGATATGAACCATAGGTGATTGTGTCCAGTACGACTGGAACACATAATAAGCTTCCTTTTTAGTAAAATCCCGTTCAATTACGCCCTTTTGGTTCATGTATGGAACAGGGTTATCAGGACGTACAGGAGTAGAGAAATCTTTAAAAGGCCAATAAGCTGCTCCAGTTAACCAAGGCATATTTTCCTGCTCTTTCAAATGCCAATCAATTAAGTTAACAATGTAACTTTCACTCCAGTCACCATCTTTAGAAACCCTTGCACTTCCACCAAATAGGGATGCATCTCCATCACGTTCATCAGTTCCTACCCCTGTTTCCACCTCACTCAAGGCTTTATCCGGGGTCTCAGAATGTCTGCCAGCATGACTATCACCACCCCATTCTACATGCAGGAAGTGATCTACGCTATCAAATTCCTTTTTAGAAGCTTCCTTGTATTCCGTATAAATACCTCTATACCAACCAGCCCAAATGGATGGTGAATAAACATCTACAATATCTTTACAGAAATCACATCTTCTGATCGCTGTTTTTCTCGAAGCATCCAATTTATGCGAAAGATCATTTAACTCCTTCATAAAGGTTCTGATCTTTTGCTCATCGAACTCATTAAAGTCTCCTGGCCAGTCATTTTCATTTCCAAGCCCCCAAATAATCACTGCAGCATGATTATAATGCTGTTCAATCATATTGGTTAGCATTCTGCGCGCCTGATCTTTATAAACATCACCACCAAGACCACCACGGCACCAAGGAATCTCCTCCCAAACCATAATACCAAGACTATCACATAAATTCAATACAATGCGCGATTGCTGATAATGGCCAAGGCGAATGAAATTGACGCCCATATCTTTCATCAGCAGCATTTCCTCACGGATCATTCCTTCTGTCATTGCTGCTGCTACACCTGCATGATCTTCATGACGATGTGTTCCTCTTAAAAGTAAACGTTTGCCGTTCAGCATAAAAGGGCCTTTTTTAACAAATTCAAAATTCCTGAAGCCAATTTTCTCCTGATGTACGTGTGTATCTCCTTTGACAGTGATGCTGGTTTGAACAGTATAAAGATTTGGAGCTTGTGGCGACCACAGTTTTGGCGATTTCAAGCTAGTTTCCCAAAGGGCTTTATCACCATGAAATGCTTTCATCTGATTTCCCCAGCTGGCTACAATTTTGCCTTCCGGGTCTTTTACTTCTATTTTGACAGAAATGGTATCCACTCCATCTGGATTAAGAAGCCTTCCTGAAATATTAAGTTTTCCTAATGTGCCCTTAACATCAACCGACGCAGCAGCGAAGATTTTATCGACGGATACCTTTGGAACATAAACTAAATTCAAATACCGATATAGACCTCCATAAACGTTAAAATCAGATAAATCAGAAGGAATCATTTCCAGATCACGACTATTATCGCATCTGATCTCTAAGGGTACTTTCCCTTTAAACTGTTTTTGAAAAACATCAGTTTTTTTAAATGCATTAACGGCATCCGTAATATCTACAGTCCACTCATCGTAACCACCTACATGCTCCCCTACTTTTTTATCATATATATATACCTGTGTTTTCTGGCCTGCTCCTTCAAAATGGAGTAACGTTCTTCCATCGTTATATGGATTACTTACCGCCAATTGTGTGCGATACCAACCTGGCCCCTGGTAATAATTCTCATCCGGGTCAACTGAATTTAATGCATTAAAACAATGTGGTAAACTTACGTTTTGCCACAATGGAACACTCTCAGGATTACCTTCTTTAACTGGCCTGATCGATTCCCAAACACCTCCCAAATCACCTTTCAAATACTCCCAATTGTGCACTAACCTTTGTTTATTTTGCGCAGAAATATACTGACTGCAAATAAGCAATCCTATAAAAAATACCAGCTTGACTCTCTTCACTTCTTAATCTATGTAACTTTAAAATATGGTTGTTTGGCGCTCTTTTTAAGTATTGCTAAATTGCTCAATAGCATCAGTATATTGATTCACCCTTTTAGCTTATTCATCAGCAATTTTGGCAAAAAAAGATACTTAAACCCGCATTGCGGATCAACATAAAAAGAATTAATAAGGTCTAAGCGCAAGCGCTAACAAATTCCTTTTGATAGCAAAGCGGACTTTTTCCTGTAATCTTTTTAAAACATTTATGAAAACTCGCAAAGTTGTTAAAACCACTGTTATAACACACCTGTTTAAGATTAAGGCTGTGCTCTATAAGTAACTTACAGGCCTGCCCAACTTTTACTTCTATTAAGAATTGCGAATAGGTTTTACGGGTCCGGGATTTAAAATAACGGCAGAAAGAGTTCGGACTAATCCGGGCTACTTCTGCAATCTCTTCCAAGTATATTTTATTTTTGAAATTAGCGTAGGTATAATCATAAATGTCGTTGATCCTGTCTTTTTCAATCATCTCCAGATCATAATGGAATCCAACAGATGAAAGTACTTCCAGTTGACTTGATTTTGCAATTTCTACCAGGGCTTGCATCAAAATGATAATCCTTTCCGTTCCTTCCGCCTTTAGCATTCTTGTAATTAACTCTGCTACCTGCTCTTTATTTTTACCGGTAACCTTAACGCCTCTTTTGGCCTTCTCTAAGATATCTTTCAATTGCTTATTCTCAGGCAGGTTGATAAAACAATCACCAAATAATTGCTCACTAAAATGAGCAACTCTTACATCAGCAGGCGCAGGTTCTACATCTGTAGTAAAATAAGCATCATCAAATCTCCAATAGTGTGGTAAGTTAGCCCCTAACAATACAATATCTCCTGATTTAAACCTTTTAATACTATCTCCTATAAATTGGGTACCGTCTCCTTTATTGAAATAAATCAATTCAATCTCTTGATGATAGTGCCATTTGTTATTAATAGAAGGCTCCAGATCTTGTCTTACACTAAATGATTGTGCAGGCTCCATTGATACTTTAAGTAGTTGTGCTTTCATGATCAATATATTTGGTTAGATTAAAAATTTGGTTAGATTAAAATTAATTGAACAATAAATTCCCTTTCACCTGATGACTCACGATCAGCGACAGAGATAGTTCGGAATGTTTGTTTGAAAATAAACTGCGAAACGCACTTAATAAAAGTGTAAGCAGTAAAAAGGTAACATAAATTTCGTTCATGGCTCATTTAGCTTTACAGGTTAAAGACTTCTAATGTCTTACTAACATTATATTTGGTAAGGCTAAACTACTACTGAACGAAATAGAAAAGGGGGTAAAATCTTAAAAGAAGGGGGTGAAAATCTTAAAAAAAACCATTTTTACGCCTTTTAGATAAAAAAGGGGATATAAAAAATTTTATATCCCCTAATTGATTGAGAACTTATTAAAACTATGGACCGACTAATACAAACTTAAACAATTGATTATCGGCACCAGTATAGGTAGCCTGCACTGCATTTACATTATCACCAGTACCCGAACCCGTTATAGTAATGGCCTTATTGCTCTTCAAATTGAGGATGTAATAATACGTATTGTTTGCATTAGCTGACTTAATGATCCAGGTATCATTAGTACCTCCGGCAGCTTTTGTATATTGGATAATCTTAGCATTATCATCAATAGATCCCCCACTTACTGCCATATCCTTAGCCCCATTCCATTTATTGGTTATGGTATTGTTGGTCGTACTGTTTTCTCCCGGAATTTGTTTAACAATCCATACTGCAGACAAATCAGTAGCCGGTAACGCTTTCTGCACCACCTCGGTACTATTACTATTATTTGCCGTTTTTATAGCAAGCGGTTTGTTACTATGTTTGGCAATAATCTGATAATCATTAGGAAATACTATCGGATCTTTATAATTAGGATCAATGGTTATTCGCTCTGCTATTATTTCATTCCATGCTGTAAAAAAAGTATCTATAGCCAAGGGCGTTGGCAAATAAGAAGTTCTCCACCGGATGATGGAATTAGCCTTGTAACCGGGAAGCTTAGTTGTATCAGCCCAAATCTTACTTCTTTCCGGATTAATGGGATTAGGAACCTGCCTGATTTTCCTTACCCGCTTCGAATTCGACTTATCAATATATTCAACTGTTACCTCAGAAACCTGTCCACTGGCACCAAACCAATCCAAATAGGGATCTTCAGACAGAATGACATGGCTTATGGGATCTTCAACAACCCTATGAATCGCCTTTTCAACCGGCCTGTTTGTAATGATACTTTGATAATTAGAACCAAATACCTCGCCTATTGCTTCGGATCTGATTGAAGTATTGCCGTTTTTATCATACGCAAAAATTTCAAATGTATAAATACCTTGAGGCAGGCCAGATACAATCTGTTCCATTTTATCGCCGGTGGTTCTTTCCACCGGAAGAACCAGAGAATCAGCCCTCCTATTCCAAAGTAGTTTAATGGTAGTTATTTTAGGATCGGCTGGCAATTTCCAGCTTACTTTCAACCTCCCATTTCCCGGCGAAACTAGTAAACTATCCGGTCTTCCTGTGTAAAGTCTTTCTCCATCCTTTAAGAATCCGCTGTAAGATTCGTCCATCTTACTGCAAGAAGTTATCATTGCTCCAGCTAGTAAAAGAAAGAGATATTGTTTAATATATCGTTTCATAATCAAAATCTTATTTATCTAAAAAAACTATTTTAACTGACCGTAAAATTTAAGCTCAGCAACATGCATAAATCCCGTTGCTCCCCCTATTGAAGCCCAATTGTCAATAAGTTTAAAAGCAACATACCTAACGGCAGGCAAAGCCGGATCAATGTTATATTCCATTCCCAATTCAGCCACGGCCTTGTCGTCATTAGTGAGTACCCCAATTGGCGAACCTGATGGTTTTACCATCACCTGATGATCCAGTTTAATCCAACTATTTGGATCTGCAACATTATTTGTCCCCCAGATCTCCCATTCATGAGGATTACCATGCGTAAACGGCCAGCCGCTGCCTGTCCTTTGCCATAATACATATCGGCTTAATTTAGCTGTCACCCCAAGATCAACCGGCATCCAGATCGGCATGTCATAGCGCTGCTTTGTATGGAAAAAAGTAGTGATATCTCCATCAAACATCTTATCCCAGGGATAACTTCCTTCATGTTCTGCATCTTTTACGATCCCTGTAAGTTCTGGAAAAGGAGCACGTTGCGGCACTGGGTTTTTCCTCGCATCCTTAAATTTCGTACGATCTAACTCGACCTCAGGCCATGGGGTTAATGTCTTCTTAAGCGTATCCGTATAATTTCCCCATCTGTCCTTTAAAAACACCCCAAATTGTGTCAATACCGGAGGTTGACGCCTTACCGAAAATATTCCCTTGGCTAATCCACTATAAAAGCTATCAAAGCGTACCCACTCTTTCAAAATATCGTCCCATCTCACAACGCCCATAGTAATGTTACTGTTAACACCACCGCCCAGGGCTGCCGGATTTTCAAACGCAATGGTAAATCCGCCAAAACTTTCATTTACTTGCAGGCTATTGTATACATCATAAACTGGCGCAGGTAAAGGAGTAACTTTAAGCGTTACTGGTGTAGAAAGTTTTTCGGAGCGACTGACTGCATAAAGACTTACTTCTTTTTCCTTCGTATCTCCAAACCCCTCTACAATAATAAAATTATTGTAATAGGAGGATTTAGCCTCCATTTTTACCCCTTTCAAATCATAAGTTGCCTTTACATACAACAACCCGGGATCGTCTGGTAGTCTGTAAGTTATTTTAACCCCTCCTGGTATCGCTTCAACACTTGCACTGCTTATTGGTGGAGGTGGATTTTGTCCATCATATAAAGGCGCTCTGAGATCTTCCTTACATGAAAATATGGAGAGACTAATTAGCGCGTATATAAATATTTTAACTTTTTTCATTTTGTTTTAAATTAAGTGCTTACCATCCAAGATTTTGAGTTAAGTGATTATTTGTCTGCAGCTCAGTGAGCTTAATGGGCATTAAATAATCCTTTACCCCAAATCTCTGATTCCATAATACCACCTCCCTGTAGTACGCTTCCGGCTCTTGTTGAGTGATGTCCCAACCTCTGATAACCTGATTTAACTCCACATGTGCTTTTTTCCAACGCCTCAAGTCCCAAAACCTTTGGCCCTCGAAAGCAAGTTCTATGGTTCTTTCTTGTTGAATAATCTCTCTTAATCCATCTTTTGTAGTGTATTTAGAAGGGTTAGTAGAATATAGCCTCCAGGAATCCTCTATAGTTCCAAGTCCTGCCCGCTCTCTAACCAGATTAATCCAATGTGTGGCCTCCGGGCTGTAACCATTAAGCTCATTCAATGCTTCAGAATACATCAGGTATAAATCAGAAAGTCTCATTTCTGGCCAAGGATAGGCAGCTTGGTTATTTCCCGTAACATTTCCATCTGCCGCCGCCTGTGTTTCAATCTTAACCAGTTTTTTAACAGTATATCCCGTAATCGAATAATTACTTATTCCCTGTCTCGCAGCTGTTTCAGATTTTCTTCCTTTTACATAAAATAGAGACTCTTTATTATAGTTATTGATCCAGTTCCCATACCAGACTCCCCTATCGAAACCAATAAATGCATAAAACCTAGGCTCCCTGTCAAAATGAAACTTTATGGTTCGCTCACCCTTTCCAATGTAAAACAGATGATCAAATCCAGCCTCTCTTAAATTGTATTTGCCATTAAAGTCCCAGGTTTTATCTTCATTAATCGGAACACCATTTTTGGTGTAAAACTTACTGACAAAACTAATTGGAGGAGCAAGTAGTCCCTTAGGTCCCGAACCACTGGTACCCGGCGCCAGCAATGGCATAGCCATACGTTGAATATCAGTTGCTGTACTGGATGTATTTACCCAAATCATTTCTGTATTCCTTTCTTTATCGCTTATCGCACAACGAAGATCCAGCTCCCTTTGTATGGTATCATTGATGACATAAGAAGTTGGTGCAACGAAATGATAAAGCTTAAAGTTTTTTGCATGTAGAAAATCAATTCCGGTTTTACAAGCATCAACGGCATCGCTCCATTTTTGTGTTGAATAGTTTGGATCAAATAGCAAAACACCCCTTTTATCTCTAAATCCCGCATATTCAGGATTTCCATTAAATAATGGGCTCGCCGCTGTAACCAATACACGAGCTTTGAAAGACAATACGATAGACCTGGTTATTCTTCCCAATTCGGTTAATTCTGTTCCTACCAATACATCGGGCATATCAACTATAGCCGCTGATTCATCCAATAATTCCACAATATATTTCACCACCTCATCCACCGGCTCTCTATAAACCTTAACTTCATCCGGTGTTGCCCCTAATGGTAGGTTTTTCCTGACTATGGGAATAGGACCATACATTCTCAACAGGAAAAAATGATAGTAAGCTTTTAAAAATAGTACTTCGGCCTTCCATCTTTCTTTTTCCCAATCTTCAAGTTCAGGTGTTTTATCTATATTTTCCAGAAAGATATTACAGTCACGGATACCTTGCCATAACTTTTTCCCACTACCGCCACCGGTCCAGTAATCTGCAAAAGGATTCGTATTATTCTGAAGTCCCTTCGCGATATTGAACATGTTGGCATTAATATCAATCTGGGGATCGGGATTCCACACTTCATCTACAGTATGAAAAGCCGGATTTGTGGCGTAACTCCCTGTCTCAGGCATATATGAATAACAGGTATAAAGAAATTTCTCCGCAGAAGTTCTCAAGCTAAATGCATGATCTATGGTCGGAACATCATCAGGAATAACATCTAAATACTTCTTACATGAGCCAAATGTGCCCATCAAGATCACAATTAATATGATTTTAATTTTTTTCATGTTTAATGTTTTTAAAGACCTAGCTGAATACCAAAATTAATTACACGCTGAACCGGATAACCAAGCCCATTGCCTGCCATCTCCACATCCCACATTTTAAATTTGCTCAGGGTAAACAAATTCGTTGCCGAGCCATACAAACGAAGATTACTCACCCTCAATCTTTGCATTATTTTTTTTGGCAGCGTGTACCCAGCTTCAACTTGTTTTAGACGTAAAAAAGCGCCGTTACGCATAAACCATGTATTAGGGGCGTTACTGTTTGCATTTGCAATTGGAGATAAACGTGGCCAAAGCGCATATAAGTTTCTATTCTGCTCAGACCAATGATCTTCAGCATATACTTTAAGCAATTGGTTGTTACCCACGAAAGGAGCCGTTGCAGCAGCATCAATCCAAAATGAAGACCTTGCTGAACCTTGAAAAAAGAAATTCAGATCGAAATTTTTAAATGACATCGCCGGACCAAATCCATAAATAATTTCTGGAGTAGTCGGATGGCCGATTGGCACCATGTCCAGTGAATTAACCTGACCATCATTGTTGACATCCCTAAATTTAATATCACCACCCATTACCTTAAAGCCGCCAAAGTTTTGACTTGGGGAGCTTCGTACCTCCTCCTCATCTACAAATAGACGCTCGGCAATATAGCCCCATTGTTGACTCGTAGATTGTCCTTTCTTATAGAGCCATTCTTGTGCATAGTCCGGTTCTTCATAGGCTTCAAACCTATTCCTTGAAAAAGTAAAATTACCTCTCAGCTGTATGGTAAAGTCTTTTCCGATACGATCATTATAGGTAAGCTGAATTTCTGAAGACCTCGATCTAACTTCTCCAACATTTGCTTTGATTGCAGCCTGCAAGCCCATTGTTGCCGGAATTGAAGCTCTGGTCATCAAAATATTATAACGATGATCTATAAAATATTCCGCAATAATATCCAGTTTATTCCATAGACCCACCTCTAACCCAAAAGTAGAATTCCTTGAAGTTTCCCAGGTTACAAACGGATTTTCATATCTGAGCACAGATATTCCTGGCCTGCTGGTTCCCGAGTTTGTACCAAAACTAGCAGCAGTTGCACCCGAGTTCATTTCTACTTCAGACAAGTAAAAGAACCGTTCTGCATCACTACCAATTTCATCATTTCCAACTAAGCCTATATTACCGCGGATTCTTAATTTATTAACTACCGGCAATAACGGTTTAAAGAACTTTTCATTAGAAATTGCCCAGGCCCCTCCAATGGTTGGGAAGAAACCAAACCGCTCTGAGGTAGAGAAACGTTCAGAACCATTATACGCATAGTTAAATTCTGCAAAGTAACGGTCATCATAGTTGTACGTTGCTCTTCCTGAAACACCCAGGTTTCTGGAAGGCAAGGATTCTTGTAAAGTTTTGGCATTTCCTTGTCCCTCGGATCGCATAACTACGACCGACATTAAACTCACATTGTGTTTTGCTTTAAAGCTTTTGTTCCAGTTGGCCGCAACCTGTGTATGAAAATTAGAAGCAACCGACTGATTACCTCCACGTATAAAATCCAGGAAATTTGTGCCACCTTCCGGATTCAATGGACTTAATCTATACGAATTTTCAACCTTATCATAAGAGCTTACTGCGTACCAGAATGGCTTATACTGACGAACGACATCAAAATAAGAACGTCTGTTCGTATTCATCATACCATTAATGGAAAGTCCGGGAGTTAAAAAAGCCAAGTCCTGAGTAAACTCCAATTGCGCAACCATAAGCGATCTTGAGTATTCTTTATATCCTTTCACTAAATCAGCATAAGGATTATTTGCTCCTCCCGCCTGAATATTTCCAAACATAATATGGTTCACGTTCTTATAAATTCCTTCATTAGGATAGTAAGGCAAGAATTGCGTTTGAGGGGTGCGCATGATGGCTTTATAAGTATCCTCTCCATTGGCAATCGGCCCTTGATATTCATCAAAACCACCATTCAAACGAACAGTCATTTTGGTTGTTTTGGATACATTTACAATCACATTTGACCTGAGATTGAAATATTTGAGGTCAATATTATTATTAAAATTATTGCGTGGATCAACTTTAAGCAACCCATTATCCTGATTATAGGTCCCAGATACAAAATAGGTTGCTACCTGACCCCCACCGCTTAAACTCATATTTAGCCTTTGGTTAATCGTACGCTTCTTCAGCAACTCTTGCTGCCAGTCAACCATTGGAAATGCAACTGGATTAGTGCCGGCTATCGTATTGTCTATCTGGCTCTGGGTATAAATTGTTGAAGCCGTTGGATTACGTGTTAATGCAGCTTCACTATGAAGCATCATGTAATCAATTGGATTGGCCAACTCAATATCGCGAGTGGGCTGAGAAATGGTATTTTCAAATCTGACATTAATTCTCGGCTTCCCTTCCTTACCTTGTTTTGTCGTAATCAAAATAACACCATTCGCACCCCTTGCACCATATAAAGCACTTGCCGATGCGTCCTTTAAAATGGAAAAAGTTTCGATATCATCTGGTTGCAAACGTGCCAGATCGGTAGTGGTATATTCCATGTTGTCAATAAGGATCAATGGTGACTTCTTATAGCCAAAGGTTGTTGCTCCCCTGATGAAGAACTCTGCATCATCTCTTCCCGGCTCCCCGCTTCTCTGGTAAGCAATAACGCCAGCTAAACGCCCAGCAAGGGCCGTTGTAAGGTTACTCGAAGGTATTTTTAATTCACCTGGATTGATGGTAGTAATAGATCCAATTACCGATTCCTTTTTCTGTTTACCAAAGGCAACAATCACTGTTTCATCAAGATCATTATTCTTTGCCTTTAAAGTTACATTGATCATTGTTTTACCTCTTACAGGAACTTCCTCTGTCACATAGCCCACCATACTGAAAACTAAAACAGCGCTTTCATCTATAACATCCAGCATATATTTACCATTTAGATCCGTGGTGGTTCCAATCTGCTTTTTACTTTTAACGGAAACAGAAGCTCCAGGTAACGGACCTACGGTATCTCGAACAGTCCCCCTTATTTCTTTAACCAACCGGTTAACCTCGATTTTGTGCCTTGGCATTGAGCCGGTTTCAACGACTAGCTTATCCTTGCTGATGATTAACGTTTTATCCTCGAGAATCCATTTAATCGATTTTTTAAAAAAAAACTGATCAAAGACTTCCTGCAAAGAGGCTTCTCTAAAATTAACATCAGTTGCTGGTGCATTGTTAATTAAATCTCCATCACAGACAACCTGGTATCCAGTCTGTCTCGTAATTTCCTTAAATATAGTTTTAATGGATGCCCCCTTTTGTGAGAAAGTAATCTTCTGAGCAAAGCCTGAGGCAGTAACGTCCATTAATAAAGTAGTCATGATGATGATGATCAACTTCATAATACGCAATGTTTGATTAGGTCTGTAAACAAAGCGTTTAGACCTAAATAGATCGTAAAAATTCATACATTTGGTTATTGGGTTTATTGTTGATTGATTAAGTACATTTTTCAAGGGATGAACCTGATGCTAACCGTGGCTACGAGGGCAATCGGAGTCACGGTATTTTCTCATTTGTGAGTAAAACTATTTTCGCACAATGATCCTCCTTCCTTCAATTTTAAAGTGAACTCCTCCTGTTGACTCTAATACAGATAACACCTTAGATACGTTTCCATAGCGAGTAACAGATCCCCAAATGGTTTTACCGGCCATGTTATCCTCATACTCAACATCTACATCATACCAGCGTTTAATTTGCTTCATAATATCTTCGATGGGTTCATTTTCGAAAAAGAAACGACCATTTTTCCATGCTATTTCGGATTGAGGATCAACAGTTACAACATTGATCTGAGCAGATGTAGCCCTGATTTGGGACTGATCTCCAGGCTTTAATACTTTCTGACTTACTCGTTTTGTGTTTAATAGCCTTACTTTAACAGACCCTTCCAGCAAAGTTGTTTTCGTATCTAACTCATTCTTATACGAACTGATGTTAAAATGGGTTCCCAATACCCGAACCTCTTGTTTATCAGTGCTCACAAAAAATGGCTTAGCCGCATCCTTTTCTACTTCAAAATAAGCCTCCCCCTGCAACTCAACTCTCCGCTCTTTCAAATCAACAAAGCTAATGGGAAACTTAATTACTGATTCGGCATTGAGCCACACACGGGTACCATCCGGTAAATTTACCTGGTACTGCCCTCCCCTCGGGGTAGAAATTGTATTGGTTAACATTTTCCCTGACCCATCATTTAAATTTTGGGCCTGAGCAGTTTCATTTATGGTGTAGACCAACTGTCCATCATCAGCCTTGGTAATCCGAACACCATTCTGGTTAGTTAAATTACCCTTCAAAGCTTCATCTAAAACAATTTGTGATCCATCGGCTAAAGTCAATAGCGCTTTGTTACTGCCCGGACCAATATCTCCAACAAGTTGGCCATTGTTCGATGTTTGATTCCCTAGGTAAAAATAAAGCCCTGCACTGCTACACAATATTAGCATGGCAGCTACAGCTATCCTTCTGCTCCATAATTTTAGCTGAATAGGTTCTCTATGAAAAGAAGGTGTAGTTTCCTGAATTACCTTTTCACGAACCTGACTTAACTCCGCTTTAATATTAGGCATATTCTTAAATTCAGCATCAGCGTTCTTCGATAATTCAGCATCAATCAATTCTTTAAAAAACGATTCATGTTCTTTTGAATGAAACAATTCTAGAAATGATTTCGTTTCCTCTTCAGAACATTCATTTGCCAGATATCGCTTAAATAACCTGATGATCTCTTCTTCTTTTTTCATTAGCTTATAATAGTTCCACAATGGGCGCATCAGACTTTCAAATATGGCCTTTAGAGATAATACGGTCCTCCTGGACAAAGTCCCTGCTCGGAATTACATTTTTTTTATTTGTCCTTTTCCGCCCCAAAAGTTTCTTTATAGTTAACTCTACGCAAACCGTTTGAAATCGCTATATACCCGGACATTACCCGGACGTTACTCGGACATTACTCGGACACTACCCGGGTGGAGCCGAGTAGTGTCCGGTTAACATCCGTTAATACACTGTGAATTAAGTTGCCTTATAATAGAACCAGAGCGAAACACAACGGGACAACTATTTGCGATGGAGGATGCGAGAGAGAAATATTGAACAAATAGCTTCTTTATAACCAAAAAACAACAATAATTCAGCACAAAAACATAAGAAAAATAGAAACCAAAACCTCAGGAATTGACATCTGAGCTCGGATAAACTTATTGGATTTCAATAAATGATCACTAATGGTTGAGGTAGAAATGTTAAGCATATTACTTACTTCATGATAACTTTTGCCTTCCATTTTACATAAAGTGAATACCTGTTTTCGTTGAGGAGAGAGTTTGGCTACTGCACTCAAAAAAAGTTGGTTACTTTCCTTATAGATCAGTTCCTCTTCTATATGGCTGTACGCTTCGTTAGTGAGGGACAAAATATGGGTTTCCAACTTCCTATCAAGGGCTACTTTTCTAAAATGATCATAAGCCAAGTTTCTGGTAATTTGAATAAGATAAGCCAAAAAGTCCTTCTCAGGATCTATTAAATGACGCTTCTCCCAAATTTTCACAAAAGCAAGCTGCAATAAATCCTGAGCAATATCTGTATCCTTGACGATCCTTAAAAGATTGCTATAAAGCTGTGTACTGTACAGATCGTAAAGTACCTGAAAAGCGAAATGATCATTATTAATCAACTTTATCAACCACTGTGTGGCTGTAAAATCCTTATGGTGTTCTTTATTCATACGACCGTTTCCATTTAACTGAAACCGTGGTTATACTTGGTTATGAATAAAGATAACATAGCCTAATGGCAAATTATTAAATCAATTTGCCATTAGGCTATCGAATTTTGGCACCTATTGGTCTATGTTTATCCTATTGGAGCCAAATTAACTGACTTTATGCGAATAGCATTTATATTATCTAATTGGTCGATTTTTTGGCGCAACACCCCAGATGCTAGATGGCTTGTCACTCATATACAGTACCAGCTCCCCCCCATTAATAATGGTTTGATGCAACAAATAAGATCTGGTATAGTTTTTACCATTTAAAACCACCTTAGCGATGTATTTATTACGATTACTGTTTCCAACTACCTTAATGTGAAACTTTTTATTGTCAGCTAAACTGATCACTGCGTCATTGATTGCAGGAGATCCAAAAATATAAACACCGTTTGCAGGGTTAACAGGATAAAAACCAAGCGCAGAATAAATATACCACGACGACATTTGCCCTAAATCTTCGTTACCACATAAACCATCAGGTTTTACAGTATACAAAGAGTCTGTTATTTTACGAACGATATTTGCTGTTTTCCATGGTTGGCCCGCAAAAGCATACAGATAAGGAATGTGATGGTTAGGTTCATTGCCATGCGCATACTGCCCAATTAAACCGGTAATATCTGGTGAGCTACCTTCAGCCATTTCAGAGCTAATACTAAACAATGAATCCAATTTACTAGTAAAGCCTCTTTCTCCACCAAACAACTTGACTAGACCTTTAGGGTCCTGAGGTACCAGCCAGGTATATTGCCATGCATTTCCTTCGGTGTAGTCATCCTCTCTATGCTTAGAAGCAACAGGATCAAAAGGAGTACGCCAACTGCCATCCTCTAGCTTACCGCGCATAAATCCTGTCTGCTTATCAAAATACAAGGCATACAAACCTGCTCTTTTACTAAAATAAACGTAATCATCAGTTTTACCCATGCGTTTTGCCATCTGGGCGATACACCAGTCATCTATTGCATACTCTAGACCTTTAGCTACAGCCTCAATTACTTTATCTGCTGGGATATATGCTAGCTTTTGGGCGTAATCTATACCATCAACCTTTTGCATTGCGCTATGTTTTGCAGCCTCATAAGCAAGATTCGTATCAAAACCCTTAAAGCCTTTTAAATAAGCATCAGCAATAATTGGAACGGCATGATAACCGATCATTGTATTTGTTTCATTCCCCATTAAATGCCATACAGGAAGTTTTCCCTGCTGCTTATAAATGGCAAGAAACGAATTAACAATATCTGATACCTTTTCCGGGTGTAAAATGGTGTACAAAGGATGAAAAGCCCTATAAGTATCCCATAAGGAGAAAGTAGTATAATTGGTGAAATTAGCTTTAGGATATACTTTTTTGTCTGTACCTCTATAGTCGCCGTTTACATCATTAAATAAAGATGGCGCGAACATCGCATGGTACATTGCCGTATAAAACTTTTTAAGCGTTGAAGCATCTGCCTTGATCTCTATTTTACTCAGTTCTTTATTCCATTTACGATCCGCAGCCGCCCTTACTTTATCAAAATCCCAATAAGGAATCTCTGTATTTAAGTTTAGTAATGCGTTTTCATAACTTACAGGCGACAGACCTACTTTCAGTTTTAAAACTCCATTATTTATGGTGTTAAAATTTATCACAGCTTTAATTCGCTTGCCTTCCCCTTCAGTACCACTTAATATAGTAAGGCTATCCGTTAGCTTTATACCAGAAAGTGGTTGGGATAATTTAACTGCGAAATACAAGCGTTGATCATTTGCCCAACCTTTAGAAAAACGGTAGCCAACCAGTGTAGTTGCATCGATTTGTTTTACATAGGTCTTTGTAGGTGTATCCCAGCCCAACCCCGTACTTAAATCGAGCATGATATGCGGATTATCCTGCGTTCTAAAAGTGTATTGATGAAAGCCTACCCTTTCCGAGGCTGTTAACTCGGCCTTTATCTGATACTTATCTAGTTGCACGCTATAATATCCGGCACGACTAACCTCATTCTCATGTGAAAAAGTAGCTACATAATCAGCCTGAGCCGGACCGGTAGCCGGCATAATCAGAATATCATTCAAGTCACCTATCCCTGTTCCACTTAAATGGGTATGGGTGAAACCTGTAATGGTGTTGCTTACATAGTTATAACCACTGCACCAATCCCATCCGCCAAAAACATTCGCTGGTCCTAGCTGGACGGCCCCAAAAGGAACGTTCGCACCTACAAATACGTGCCCATGCGCTGCAGAACCAATAAGCGGATCTACGTATTTGGTCAGATTTGTTTGCGCCGTTGCACAGTAATTTGCAACAAACCCACAGATCAACGTAAAGGAAAATATCTTCTTCATCATAAGCCAGGCTCCAAAATTATAAAGCGGGGTGTTCGAGAACACCCCGCTTTAATTTCAATTCGTTTGAATTACTTCTGTGCCCACCAAAGCGGTGTAAGCACTTCATCAGGGCCATTTAAAGCACTAACAGCTTGTCCGTAACCGGCAGGGCTATTATTTCTTAAACCCGAAGGATATCTCAAACGCTGAGGAAGGAATTTAATGTTTCCAGTCATATAGTTTGAGCTATTTAAGGCAGGCAAAGTTGAAATGCTTACCTCTACTACAGGATTTTCAAAGAAAGGCAATCCTAATCTTCTGTGGTCATTCCAGGCTTCCAATGGTTGCCATGGGGTTTGTGCAATGAATTTCTGGGTAATGATTTTAGTTAAATGGTCATTTTTAACTGTACCACTTTTATAAAGATCATTTTTAGGATAAGCTAAAGTTAGTGTACCCGGCGCTCCAGTCATTCCATCTTCATATTTCATCACACGTGGCGATGGCTCAGTTGTATGTGTCCAGCTTACCGAAGTCCCAACCCTGTTGTAGTCTTGAGAGGTCAGGTAGGAGCCCAACGATACTTTCCAATATTCAAAACTTTTGGAAATACCCGTTTCATAAGCATTCTGTGCAGTTACAGGAGATGCCCATCCACGTACAGCACCTTCTGCCAGTAGAAAATAGGTTTCCCATGGTCCAAAGAAAAGACGTTTTTGTGAACTGTTTCTGAACTGGTTATTGATACGTGGCATAGTACCTCCGTAGTTAATCAATTCGTTCATCGGATCTTTCTCTCCCCATGCACCATCTGTTTTAGCGTTCCAGGTGTTTTTAGCATCAATTGTTTTAACAGTTGCTCCTGCAGCATTTTTCAAGAGCCTTTGAGTAACAGTGTCATAATTACCGTTCTGCTTTGGATAATTGGTATTGGTCAAATCGCCCGGAATACTGAACAATACATAAGCACGCGGATCAATGGTATATGGTAATCCGTTAAACCAGTATCCTGCCTGCGGATCATTTGTTTTTGTACTAAATTGATCCGGAAATTTTTGTCCTAACCAATCAGCTGGTTTAATAAAGCTTTGAAATGCCGCACCTAGTTGATCAGCACTTTTTACACCACCTAAACCTACAAAAACGTTATTTAATGTGGCTGACATTGGCTGTGTATCCCAACTTCTTGTCATTACGCCTGTAAGCGGACTCCATCCATCTTTTTCCTGTACAGCAAAGGCTTCTTCCTGCAAGGTTATAAAGTCATTTGTAGCTGCAGCAGCTTCAAATTCAGTTTTTGCTTTTGATGCATCAACTTCCGACAACCTCATGGCATATCTTAAGCGCATAGAATTTGCATATTTTCTCCATTTGGCGAAATCATATTCATAAGCAGGATCTAGCTTTTTCAAAGCATCACTTCTTGTTACTGAAAGTTCCAATTTAGCGCCCGCATCTTTCAATTCGCTTAAAATATAATAATATACCGTTTTTACATCTGTAAATTCTGGATTTGTCCCCTGAAAGCCTGTAACAGGGATTGGTCCAAAGTTATCAGACATTTCACTTAACAGATAAGCTCTCCAGATCCTGGCTACCTGTATCATGTTATTGGTATGCGGTTCGACCTTACCCCCATCAATTCTCTCTTGTCCAATCTGGATAGCGGTATTGGCAGCGTTTAGCCATTTAGAAATCTCTCCGTAATACACACTACTCCATTCATCACTGTAATCTCCAAAAGAAATTTTCCCTCCATCGACATCAGCTGCCTGGCGGCCTGCTGGTTTCCAATACAAGACAAAAGATCTTTCGGCCACCCCCGGATCCATTTGGGCGCCAACAATAGAGCTGTTGATAAAATACTCTGGTTGAACTTGCTCTCCGCTGGCTGCAGTAGGGCTCACATTCATTTCTTCAAATTTCTTACATGATGCCAGCACAACTGTTGCCGCTATTAGCATACATGATTTTTTTAATATATTTTTCATCGTAATATGAATATTAAGATTAAAAGCCTAAGGTTAAATTAAATGACACAGTACGCGTAGTTGGTGCACTTGCATTTTCGAATCCTGTTGCATTATTACCTGTTGCAAACACACTTTCAGGATCTACACCATTCATGTGACTTGTAATTAACCATACGTTATTACATGATACGCCAATTTTTGCTCGTTGGATTGGTGTCTTACTTAAAAATTTAGAAGACAGGTTATAGCTCAGGTTGATATTTCTAAGTCGGATGTTAGTGGCATCATAAAGATTTGCTTCTGTAATTCCAAGGTTACCCGGGCCCGCGACAGCGGCCCAATAGTGTTGTGAAGATACGGTTTTCGTATTTTTCTCATAGGTATTTGTCGCAGTATTCAAAATAACTCCGTCAGCAATAACATCTCTTGAACCATTTACAACTGTAACGGCACCAGTTCCGTTGCGTTGTAGGATTGCATTTGAAGCAGAAAATACTTTTCCACCAAAACGACCATCAACCAGGAATGACAAGTTGAAACCTTTATAGGCAAAGCTATTAGTTATACCTACCAGCGATGTCGCTTGCTGATTACCCAATCTTGCACTCTGTTCGTCAGCTTGCGGCAATCCTTCTTCCGTTAATAGCAACTGTCCATTAAATGGACTACCAGCATCTTTAACCCTTTTAAAAGCAGTTCCGTATATTTCACCGTACTTAGCGTTTTCAACAGCAAAAACAGTAATATTATCAAATCCACCTAATGAATATTGAGGTGTATTTTGATAAATAGATTTCACCGTATTATTATTGTGCGAATAATTCACCGTTGCATTCCAGTTAAAACCATCAGGATTCTCAAATATCTTTCCGTCCAACATAATCTCTATCCCTGTATTTTGGATATCTCCACTATTGATTTTCTTAAACTTATAGCCACTTAGAGGATCCATAGGAAGCTCGATCAATTGCTGGGTTGCATTTGACTTATAAACAGCAAGATCGATACCTACTCTGCTTTTGAAGAATCTGGCTTCAAATCCCGCTTCATAAGATTTGATCAGCTCATTTTTCACATTTGGATCATACAAAACATCTCCTCTGGATGCTGTAATATTGCCATTAGCATCTTTATCAATGGTGTAAGTATTGTATAATTCGTAAGCTTTTAAATCATTTCCTACTGAAGCAGCCGAAGCCCTTAATTTGGCGTAGCTTAACCAACCTGGCAATTCTCCATTTTTGGAAATCATTTCAGACAGCACATAAGAAAGACTTATTGAAGGATAAGAATAAGATCTGTTCGCTTTGCTCAATGCCGATGTCCAGTCATTTCTAAGTGTAGCATCTAAAAATAAATATCCATCCCAGTTTAACTGAAGCGTACCATACAAAGAGTTAATTTTTTTCTCATTGAACAATTGTTTTAGATCTGTTGGATCTACTCCATTCTTAACAGAGAAGTAATTGGGCACATACAACTTACCGACAGTATTGGTAAGTCCGCTATTTTCCTGTGACATTAAGTTACCACCAACAGAAAAACCACCACCTAAACGACCAAACAGGTTATCCTTTTGACCAGAAACCAATGCGCTTAAATTTGTTTCCGTAAATGTTGTTTTACCCAATGCATAAGAACCAGTAACATTATCCGGGCTTCCGGCATATCGCTTTGATTCTGTTGTTGTGCTATATTTATCGGCACCTGCCTTAACCTCAGCGTTTAACCAGCTGTTGAATTTGTATTTTAATGAACCGTTCATTAAAAATCTATCCCTGATATCCTGGTTAAGATTGTAGTCTTTACCCCAATAAGGATTAATGGTATTACTGGTATTATACCAGATCATCTTGTCATCAGGCCCCACAGAAGGATTAAAACCTCTTATATCTAAAGATCTCGGCAGCAGGTACAATGTTCTAAATGTATTGCCATCATTTGAACCGCTATTTGGCCTGTTATAGGCTGCATTGTTGGTGTATTGAATTTTTGTATCTGTTGTCCACCTCTCGTCTTTTCCAAACTTACTTACCGCTCTGGCCAGTAAACTAGTACGTTGTAATTTTGCACCTGGAATAAGACTTTTATCATCTAAACGATTAAAAGAAGTATATACTGAAGTATTATTGAACTGTTGCTGAAAAGTAACACTCTGATTAGAACTGATTCCCTTCTGAACATAGTTTGCAATATTATCATATGCAGCCATTGAAACTTCTTTTCCAGTCCAGTCTGTAATTTTCTGACCTTCAATTTTTGGTCCCCAACTTGATGTTGAAATCTTATCAAATACATTCTCAGTACCCTGCCCGTAATCATTTTGCAGTTTAGCTTGCGCAAATATGCTTTCCACACCAAGGGTTGAAGAAACCGTTATACCTAACCCTTTTTGCGCCTTACCAGATTTAGTGGTTATGAGGATTACTCCATTTCCAGCTCTTGATCCATACAAAGCAGATGCCGTTGGACCTTTTAAAACGGTAACACTTTCTATGTCTTCCGGATTGATATCAGAAAGTCCGTTTCCCATATCTGTTGCTGGATTATAAAAGTCGTTGTTTTGTTTTCCTTCAGAATTAACAGCACCAGTAAAATTACTGACTGGCACCCCATCTACTACAATTAAAGGCTGGTTATCTCCCGTTAAAGAGTTACTCCCCCTTAAATTGATCCTTGAGGATCCCGCGGGTCCGTTACCTGACCGTGTTACTTGTAAACCGGCGACTTTACCCGATAGGGTATTAACCAGGTTCGGCTCTCTTGCTTCCACCAACGTTTCCCCTTTTACTTCCTGTAAAGCATAGCCTAAAGCTTTTTTCTCTCGTTTTATACCGAGGGCAGTAACCACCACTTCGTTCAAACTATTGTCCTCTTCCTGAAGTACAATGTTTATCGAAGCCGAAGAACCCACTGTAACTTCCTGGGCCGTGTATCCAAGATAGCGAAAAACAAGTACATCGCCTTGTGTTGCTGCAATGGAATATCTTCCTACAGCATCTGTACTTACACCAATTTTAGTACCTTTTACCAGGACACTTACCGCAGGTATTGGAGTGCCTGTTGCGTCCTTTACGGTTCCCGAAATGTTTTTTTGCGCATAAGCGGCTACTGTTAATAGGCTTAACAATAAAACACTTAAACACCGGGAGTAGATCTTTTTCATGTTGATTAAGTTTTGGTTAGTAATTTAGGTTAGTTAATAATTAATAATATTTTTTATTCATCAAATTGGGTGTTCTCAATAACCAAGCTTGCAGCAGCAAGCAATTCCGCATCTGCGGCTAATTCTGAAACGACAATAGTTGTTTGTTCTGCAATCCTTGGGATACAGAATTCGTTTACAGCTTGTTGTACTGATGGTAACAATATTTTGCCAGCTATAGCACCGCGACCGCTCAACACAATACGTTCAGGATTCATAATATGGATTAGCGTAGCCAATCCTTTTCCAATAAGAAAAGCTGCATCAGACAGGATAGATACTGCAAGTGGATCATGATTGCTTGCAGCTTCAAGGAAAATCTCACCTACATTCCGGCCATTTTCTTTAAACAACTGAGTCATACTTGTTGCAGCCCCGTTCTTTATTTCTTCTTTAGCTCTTTCTGTCATTACTAACAGCGAAGTCTCTACTTCCAGACAACCACGTTTACCACAAGAGCATAAATTGTTAGTTTTAGAAAGTGGAATGTGACTGAACTCACCAGCATAACCGCTGCTTCCTCTATATAGCTTTCCATTTACAATCATCCCCAATCCTGTTCCCCAGCCTATGTTAGCTACCATCACATCTTGTTTCCCTACGGCCGCACCAAAATTTAGCTCGGCAAGGGCAATTAAACTGGAGTCATTATCCATAAATATTGGAAGCCGCAATTTGCCCAACATGTATTTCCCAAGAGGCTCACCATCTTTAGCTCTTAAATGAGAATTATTTATCCCCTCTTCAACATCAATAAAACCAGGGATACCAATGCCTACTCCTAGAATTTTTTCAATATCAATACCTGAAGCTTTAATATTTTCCTCAATAAAGGCCACTAATTTATCGACTGCCTTAGCTTCACCGGGAATAATAAGTTCAAGCGTTTTAGTTGGAAAAACAATTGTACGAGATAGATCATATATCGCCATCCTCGTAGTGAACTGATCCATTGCGACAGAGACAATATACTTTTGCATTAACGGGTTAAGAAGAAATAAAGAAGCCCTCCTACCACCGGTAGATTGCGCTAGTCCCTGATCTTTAATATAGCCATCTGCTATCAACTCATTTACAACCTTGGTAACCAGAGGCAAACTTTTGGTACTCAGTTTACTTAATTGAGCAAGTGAAAGTGAATTCTTATAGTAAAGATGCTTTATGATATCCGATCTTAATGAAGGTGCCTTCTCTATCATAGTGTATTTGGTTAGGTTGCTTAAACAAACTTAATAATTTAAAACAATACTTTCCAAATCTTTTTAAATAATTTATTAAGTTGTACAATGTTTATAAAAAAGCACACAACTTTGAGCAACAAAAAAGCCTCTTAAACCATAGCTTAAGAGGCTTTACCAGTATGGTGGATCAGTATTTATCTTATAGGAGCAAAATTAACTGACTTTAATTTAAACAGTTCCACTCCATTTTGTAAAGGACTCAACGTTATTGTGTAAACCCCAGCCTTACTAAAGGTAGTTGTTGCAACTGTATGTTTAATAAAAGGCAATGGCGCTTTTTTGTCAAACTCTGAGGTACGCAAAGTCCGGAAAAGAAACGCTTGATTGTTGACTTTCATACTTCCTTCCTGTTTTGAACTTTCTGGGGAGCAAGAATATTCCAAAGTAATTTTATATACTCCAGGCTCCGTTACACGAATGCTAAAATCAGCTTCATCGGCTTTGTCGTTCATATCGGTAACACAAATTGTATGCTTCCAGTCGCCATAATAGTGACTGTAGGTTAAACTCTTTATTTGAGCGTTGCCTTTTAATTTTGCAAACGTAGCCTCTACAATATTCTCTTTAAATTGATTAGAAACAGTAACAGGTACCTTTAAATCATAATCAGCAATTTTACCAGAGTACTCCATTACAAAAACAGTATTTGCAGCTTCAGCATCAAATGCAGGTAAGTCAATCAAAATATCATCACCAGATTTTTTCCATACCAGGTTTTTATGGTCTGCTAAAGCATATACTTTAGCAACCTTACCTTTAACACCCGGAACCAGTAACTTACCATTTTCAGGTCTTTGCCATACATGTAAATACTGCTTACCCGGTTTTGAAGTGCTTACACCCCATGGTTGCGCAGGAATCAGTCCGTAAGTACTGCTGTAAATGCTCTCTCCATTTTTGTCTAACCATTTACCGGTTTCCCGTAAAAACTTAACTGAATATTCAGGAATATTACCTTCACCATCAGGTCCCACATTCAACATCAGGTTTCCACCTTTAGAGGCCACGTTGGCCAGTAATCGGATAATTTCAGTAGGTGTTTTGAAGTTCATATCATGCTTGATGTAACCCCATGAGTCGTTGTGTGTATAGATAGACTCCCAAGCTCCTTTAATTGGTGTTGCCGGTACCTCAGAGTCTCCAAAATCACGATAATCACCCAGCCCCTGCCCTACACGGCTGCTAAACAAACTTTTAGGCTGTAAAACCCGTAATTCATTTACAAAGCTTTGCGTTTGCGCTTTAGTCATCCCACCAGGAGTATCAAACCATACAATACCCAAAGGGCCGTAATTGGTCAACAACTCCTTCAACTGCGGAACTGCTTTTTCTCTATAGTACTTTTGATAGTCTTTTTTAGACTCCTCAAAATCCCATGTATTTCTACCTCCATTTGGTTCGTACCAATCTTGAAACTGAGAATAATAAAACCCAAACTGAATTCCTCTTTTGCGTGTCGCTTCAGAAAGCGCTTTCATCGGATCCTTTTTATAAGGCGTAGCATCGACAATATCAAAATCACTCACTTTGGAATCATACATGGAAAAACCTTCATGATGCTTCGCCGTAATTACCATGTATTTAATCCCCGCTTCTTTTGCCAACTGTGCCCATTCATCCGCATTAAATTTAACCGGGTTGAAAGTTTGAGCCACCTGCTTATATTCTGCAACGGGTATCCTAGCCTGATTCATAATCCATTCCCCACTTCCATAATAGCGCTTATCCTTCCACTCACCAGCAAGTTTGGCATACAGTCCCCAATGAATGAACATACCGAACTTAGCTTCTTTAAACCATTTTAAATTAGGATTCTCTTTGCCAGAAATGCTGCTATCCCACATCTCATCCATCGTTTGTGCATGAATTGTGGTTATAGTGCTACCAGCTAAGGCAAATACAAGGATACTTTTACGAATAAGATTCATTTTATTTTTCTTTAATTGTTGTGCTATTTAGCAGTCATATGTATGGATTCACCAACTTTTGTATCAAAAACAAAGGTCTTACCAGAAAGCACCTCAGCTTTTTGTCCATTTCTCAGCAACTGCACCTTTTTCACTGGCCATGGATTGTCAATCGTACATACACGTCCCGCCTCGCTTAACAATTCCACATACTCAATTTCACTTTTTTCTAAGCGACTGCTTACTAAAAATGCGCCATAAGCTCTTAATTGCTCAAAACTCGCATCTTTGGACCTATTCCAATTGGGAAAAATTCTGATAGTCTGCTCATAGCTCTGCATCATCATCTCATTTATAGTTAGCGGAACAGCTGACAATGTCTCTATTCCACCACCTTCAGCAGTAATCCATAGGTTGGGCAACGATTGTATATTAATCCTGTCCTTTAATTGTTTAAGAATCTCATCTGAATCATAGCCTACGCGTACTGCCGCCGGAAAACAAGTTTCAATTCCATTGCCTAGCGTATTGCCCCATTCTCCTGGCCCCTTCATTCTTTCTTTCCATCTGCTTACATCACTCAATAAAATTTGGTTAAAAGCAGAATCCGTTTTTGGACCACAGACACCCCCCGGAAGGATTAAGCCATGAATCGAAACCCTGGCCAATCCCGCAATACGGCTATGCAATGCCGAAGGACTTTTCTCTACCCCCTTCAAGCTCAATTTACCATCAACTTCGCCAACCGTAAAATCACTCATATGCTGAACAATATGCTTCCATTTAGGAATTCTTGAAGCATCTACATTTAAAAAACTACTGACATCTATCATTCCCTTAAAAAGCATTTTCACGAGCCCCACTGAAAGTGTAGAATTAAAATCACCGAGCTGATCGCGCCATTTACCATTGTTTTTCAAGTTCGGCATCACCTCTCCATAATGGTCCATGTAAATCACGTATCGTCCGTTCTCAAATTTTAGGTAGTCTTCCCAGAAGTTTGCACATTCAAGCATATAGGGATAGATCTTTTGGGTATAAGCTTTATCATAAGTACTGTAAAAACGCATTAGCATATTCCCTACACTAAATACCGCATTGATCTTCTGTCCCAAAAATTTGTAACCACCATCTATGGTATTTTCCCTTGTTGCATAACGCTTTTCCATCTCTTCAGGAGTTAGTGGCCATCGTGTGGTTACCAATCCTTTTGGCCCTATGCCAACAGGATAATAGATTCCTTTCTGATGCAACAAGGCTTTTGCATGTTGCTTTCCCTTGTCCATATAATCCAGCAAGGGCTGATCAAAATTAGCCGTTTCATCAATGTGATTGGATGAGTAAGCTGCCCAATAAGGAGCCTGATAATTGTAATTGAGGTGATAGTCACCACCCCATGCTGCAGAATCACGAGTCACAAAAGGCCCCCAAATTCCAGGAGCAAACTTATCTCCTCTAGATGTAGCACCAAATAAATACTGTGATGCGTAATAATACTTTTCTATAAATGGATCTCCAATCTCAACTTTAGATTGACTCCAGAAGTCTTTCCACCATGCCTCGTGCTCCTCTTTTATTTCAGTAACCTTATTTTCTGTAAGACTATGAGCCTCTTTTATAGTGGCCGCTTTCCAATCTTTACGATCTTGATTGGTGTACATCGTAATGGTAAGCGTAACCTTTTCGTTTGGTTTCAAATCTACACTTCCATCCTTTTCGAGGTTTGCACCTAATACTTTTAAGGCCATGGCTACATTAGACGGCCATTCCAGTAAAGGAGTATTTTCAAATGATCGGGTTACCCAAATCACGTCCCCATCTACTCCCGCGGTATTAACAGATGTGTTGCCTTCCGTAGATTTCAGTCCAAGTTTCAAATTACAGGCATTGTTCGCTGTAAACTCGGCCACTACAGTATTGCGCGTGGCTGCTACCCAGGCTTTCAATGACACTTTAAGTTGATTCTTCGTAAACTCTCCCTTTATGAAGGCCTTGTCCTGCACTTGCTCGGCATAATAATTAGCGCCCTTTAGGGCGCTAATATTCACTTCTAACCAACCAGGCAAGGCAATCCCACCACCAGGGTAAACCGGATATGCCCGCCAGAAGTCATTTTTACCCAGATAGAAAGACAATTGATCTGGGCTACCACCAAGGGTAAGACCAATATCTCCATTTCCAGCTAATGGTCCATCAGGCGTTTTCTTGGTTGGCACCAACTCTGGTGCCTTTGTAAAAACAGCCCTATATCGCCCGGCATATATTTCCTGAGCATAAACTCTGCTGAAGAACCCCAGCATAAGTACCATTAGCATTAACAGAGATCTGGTCATATATTTTGATTATGTTCCTTCACAATTTAAAACCCAGTGTTTTGCGTCCACACACCTCTCATGATATCCATTTGTCCAAGAGGAATTGGGAAGAGATAAGATTTGAACTTTCTCTTTGTTCCTTTTGCGTCATAAGGGACTAAAGGAATAACCTGATCTGCTACTTTCCATCTGATTAAATCATTGTAGCGCAAACCTTCAAAAGCCAACTCTATCCTGCGTTCATTTCTAACAACATCCCTTGTAAGTACCAATTTTGCAGGCATATTTACACCCGGTCTTGCTCTGACATCATTTAGCGCTTTTAAGGCACGAAGATCTGTCCCCTGACCACTTTCAAACATAGCTTCAGCATACATCAATAGTAAATCGGCATATCTGATTTTAACCATATGCTGATCACTTAAGGTCGCTCCAGAAGCATTATTAATCGATGTATTTACCCACTTTTTAATGGCCATACCTGTATAAGGAATTTGGCCTTCTGCAGTACTTCCAGCCTGTTTAAAACCTCCTGGATTATAAGCCCATGGATCTCCAGCTTCGAAAATGGTCATTTTTCTTCTTGGATCATTTGCTTCATAGGCATTTCTTAATTCTACAGTTGGAAATATAGACATCCTACCCCCTATCACCTGATCTAAAGAGTGAAAATCATCCGGAGCCCTAAACTGGACAGAAAACATGATTTCCTTATTATTGAGCTGATTGCCAAAGAAAATACCAGCATAATTATCAGAAAGTTGAAACGGATTTGCAGCATCCCCTATCAAAGTCCATGCGGCATCAGCAGCCTCTCCATATCGTTCATTATTTAACAATACTTTTGTTTTTAATGCAATAGCCGTTCCTTTAACCGCACGTCCATCTGTATAAGCTTTCTGTTCTAAATAAGAAATAGCCAGATCCAGATCCTTAAGAATTTGAGTAACCACTGCAGCCTTTGGTGACCTGGGGGTATTCAAATAATCACCATCAAGCTCTGCAGGTTGCAGAATTATAGGAAGATCCCCATACAACTGAGTCAACTCATTATAGTAAAAGGCTCTTAAGAATAAAGCTTCACCTATCATCCTTTTCTTCGTAACCTCCAACAGATTAGGAACCCTATCTACATTGGCCAGGAAATAATTACAAGACGCAATGCCCTGAAAACCGAACGTAAAGGTTTTACTCACAATACCTGTTGTTGCCTGATTATGATCACCTCTCATCACCACATCAAAAGATTCATAATTAGAGGTATTTGATGCATTATCAGAAAGCGCTTCCCAATACAAAGAGTTACCACTCTGAGTTTTTCCATTCGAGAAAATTGGTTCTTTTAGTTTTGCGTAGCAAGCTACTAAAGCCTTGCCCGCCTCGGCTTCTGTTCTCCAAAAATTCTCTTCTTTGGGATTTGAAAGCGGATCTTTATCAAGTGTCTTTTTACATGAAGTCACAAAAACTGCTGACATCAGAAGAAGCCCTATTTTTATATATGTTTTCATCTTATCTAGGATTAAAAAGTAACTTTAAGTCCAAACGAATAAATTTTAGCCTGTGGATATATCGCAGCCCTGCCACTTGCAGCTGCACGCTCAGGATCACTTCCATCAAAAAAGTCAGTGATTGTAAACAGGTTATCACCTGAAACATATAAACGCAAACCTTGCATTTTAGCTTTATTGATCCACTTAGCAGGAAAATTATACCCCAACTGCAGGTTCTTTAACCTAATGTAGGAAGCATCTTGTAACCACCAGTCAGACACCTGCGTATTAGGCGCATACACTTCATTAAAGATATGTGGTATCGTGTTGGAAGTACCTTCTCCATCCCATGCATCTTTCCAGAATGTTGGAGGTGGACCAGCTTGTCTAAATGGTGCAATCCCCCATTCTCTCACATAAATTTTTCTTCCTTGAACACCTTGAAGAAAGAAACTTAAGTCAAAATTCTTGTACTCTGCATTAACGGTAAGTCCATAGTTAAATTTAGGAAAAGCACCACCTACAACCATACGGTCATCAGTTGTTATTTTTCCATCTGGTACACCATTTGGCCCGCTCACATCTCTATACTTCATGTCGCCCGGTTTAGGTTTCACTATTGGCGTTGGTCCATTATCAATTTCGCTTTGATTTTGATATATACCATCAAAAATATACATGAGGTAAGACTGATAAGGCAATCCTTCTTGTGTAATGGTTCCATTGGCACTATTAATCTCTCGGGCACCAAATTTTACTACTTTATTTTTATAGGTTTCGAAGTTCCCCTGTACCTTATAGCGGAAATCATTTATTTTACCTTCATAGCCCAAGAGAAACTCCAAACCGGTGTTTTTCATTTCACCGCTATTTACTGTTGGTCCAACTAATCCAATAAAATCAGGAACCTGAAGCTCTCTTAAGATATCGGTTGTTCTTTTAGTATACCAATCTACAGAGCCAAATAAGCGAGAGCCAAAAAGGTTAAAATCCAGACCTAAATTGGTCACTGTAGTAGTTTCCCATTTCACATCCCTTCTGATTAAATCTGTCTGCGTTACACCTTGTTGCAAACTTCCGCCGATGAAATATAAGTAAGGATTTAATACAGACTGATAAGGATATGGCATTGACTCACCTAAAAGCGTTCTGTTCACGTTCTGGTTACCGACCTGTCCCCATGATACTCTGGCCTTAAGGTTACTCACCCAACTCACATCTTTTAAGAAATCTTCCTGAGAGATTCTCCACCCAGCCGAAGCAGAAGGGAAAAAGCCCCATTTATTTCCGGTTGGAAAACGAGAAGAACCATCATAACGGAAATTCGCTTCCAATAGATACTTCTCTTTATAATCATAGTTTACCCTGCCAAAAAGTGACTGCAATGCCCATTCATAACTAAAGCCGTCGACAGTCTGACCACCTGGTTCATAAATGCTCGGGTCTAACAGATCATCTGACGGTGCATTTCTTTTAAATCCCTGTAAACGATCGTATCTAAAGGTTTCCTGGCTAGCACCCAGTAATGCACTGAAATTATGATTTTCCGCAATTTTTTTAGTGTAGTTTAATGTTCCAAAAATGGTATACTGTACATCTTTATCATCACGTACAGTTAAGTTATTTTCACCAACGGTACCGTTCCATTGCGTATTGAACGCATACGCCCCAGTATTGTCAGGTAAAAACATATATCCAGGAATACCAACTACATGTACCTTGGTTTCTCTTTCATTGTATTTAACCGCACCTTTGATTTCTCCTTTCAATCCAGGAAGAATATCTACGTTTAAATAGGCAGAAGCCAAAGCATAATGATTGTTCACATATCTACCACCATTTTCGGCTGTAGCAACAGGGTTTTTATTTCCACCTTCAAAAATATAGGCTTTAGCAGCATACCTTCCACTTCCATCTGGCAATTTAGGCGTAAAAGTAGGGTGAGCAGCAAGCGCACTCAGAATCTGATCTTCAGTAGAATTACCATCAAAATTACCATTCAAGGCAGTTTCATTCCGCTTGCCTTTTGAGAAGGAAATGTTAGTACCAAAAGTTACCTTCTTGTTCAGATCCGTTTTAAAGTTAAACTGAGCATCATACCTTTTATATCCTGTAGCAATCAGTATTCCATCCTGATTTAGGTACCCGGCGCCAAAATTATAGGTTGTACCTTCTTTACCCCCATTTACACTCAGGTAATGCTGTTGCATTGGCGCTGTGCGAAATATTGCGTCCATCCAATCGTAACTTGGATATTGAGCCGGATTAGTAATCGCTCCTTGACGATATTCTTCAATCTGTGCAGCTGAGTATCTCTGGTTAGCACTTGTACCCGTATGATCGATAGCCTTATTCAACAACTCCATAAACTGAACAGAATTGGTGATCCTATCGTAAACAGAAGTGGCCCGCTGACTGCCATAATTATAACTGTAATCGATATTTAGTCTTCCAGCTTTACCCATTTTAGTGGTTACCAGGATAACACCGTTGGCTGCTCTTGAGCCATAAATTGCTGCCGAAGCTGCATCCTTTAATACAGAAATGCTTTCTATCTGATTAGGGTTTACATTATTTAAGTTACCCTCAATTCCATCAATCAAAACCAATGGGTCATTGGAAGCCTTACTAAAAGTCCCCATACCGCGTATCTGGATCGTTGCACTTTCGGCTCCGGGCTGACCAGAGTTTTGTACCACCTGAACACCAGGCATTCTACCCTGCAATAACGACGTGGTATTCGGCGCTTGTCTGCTGGTTAACTCAGTACCGGAAACATTACTTACAGCTCCAGTTAAGTTCACTTTCTTTTGTGTACCGTAACCCACTACCACAATCTCAGAGAGGGCACTATTCTCTTCTTTTAAGACCACATTGATGTTTGTTCTATTACCTATAGCAATCTCTTGTGTGGCAAAGCCTACGAAGCTAAAAACAAGTGTTCCAGATCCATCAGGTAATGTTAATGCATAATTACCATTCGCATCCGTCATGGTCCCGACATTACTACCTTTCAGTTTTATACTTACGCCCGGTAATCCTCCGCCCTTTTCGTCGGTCACTTTTCCTTTCAGTTCTACTTTCTGAATTGAACTATTCGTACGAATGGCTGGTTGTCGGTTTTCCTTAATGATAACCGTTTTATTACTTAACAGATAAGTAAAAGGCTGGTTTTCGAAGCAACGCTTCAACACCTCATCTAGCGTCTCATTTTTTACAGAAAGATCAACTCTTTTTGCTTTTTTAAGATCTTCAATATCATAAAAGAAATCATAACCGCTTTGCTTACGGATTTCCTTAAAGACCTCTTCCAGCGTCACATTCTTTTGTGAAAAAGTAATGCGTTGTGCCTTACTTGCCTGTGCAAATTGCAAAAAGGCTGTGACCAACAAAATTGTGGTAAATTTCATTATCAACAGAAATTTATGTACTAAGCCCGGTGGCTTACCTACAGATTGTTTATAAAAGTTCATACATTTGGTTAGTTGGGGTTAAACGAAAAAAATTAACTGTTTGCGGGTATCCCAGCCATTTTTACCGGGAGTGGTTCGAAGCACTCTCGGTTTTTCAGGCCTTTACACCATAATTAAGGTACTTGTTGTTTAGTGTATTGCTTTTTCATGTTGTTTAATTTTTTGGTTGTATTATTTGCTTGTTTATTTTTATGCTACTTAAAAACTGTAATCTTCTTTCCTGCTACAGTAAAACGAACTTTACCTGTTGATTCCATAATGTTTAATACTGCAGAAATGTCTTTGGAACGGGATATATAGCCCCCGAATTTCAAATTATCGAAATCCCCTTTGTAAATCACCTCTACATCATACCATCTTGCTACCTTATTCATTATGGTCCTGAAATCATCTCCCTTGAATACAAAATCACCATTTTTCCAGGCAACAATAGATTCTGTGTCTACTGCCTTAACCTTGATATCACTTTCATTTAACTGACTTTGTTCGCCCGGTTTCAATAACTTAGAAGAGTTGTTTTTATGAGTACCAAATGGAATTACACGTACCGATCCTTCCAACAAAGTCGTTTTGATATCGTCTTCATCTTTGTAGCTATTGATGTTGAAATGGGTACCCAGCACCTCTACCTCCTGTCCTGCGGTCTTAACCACAAAAGGAATATGCACCTTTGCTACTTCAAAGTACCCTTCTCCGGTAAGTTCTACTTTTCTAATATTTGCAGCAAATTTTGTGGGATATCGAAGGGATGAGGCCGCGTTTAGCCACACCTTGGTACCATCGGGTAAATTAATCTGATATTGTCCGCCTTTGGGAGTTTCAATTGTATTGAAAGCTATTTTCTCTAGCCCCCCATTTTTTCCTTGATCAACAACAGTATAAACGATTTTCCCATCAGCAGTTTTATTGATAGACAATCCTTCCTGTTTAACAATTTCACCACTATTGGCATCAGTCAATGAAATTTTACGCCCATCGGCCAAGGTTAAAAAAGCTTTGTTACTTCCGGGAACGATCTTATTGTTCTTTGGTTGATGAACAGCCAATTGCTGTGCTGTTGTAGCAGGACTTAAATAAAAGTAGCCCGCAAAACCAATTACAAATACAGCTGCTGCTGAGGCCAGATACCATTGGCGCCGTATTTTCAGCACTGGTTCGTTTGCTATTAAAGATGACCAAACCATTGCCTTTGTACGTGCAGCGGATGCAATATCCAAGCCTTCAACGTCAGTCGAACTCAACTTCAGATACCAACTTTCAACAGCGGCCTTTTCTTCCTCCGTACATAAACCTGCGTTGTATTTATCTAATAATTTCTGCGGATCGTCCATCATAACTATACCCTTTAGCTTTTTTCAGTCATAAGACAAGAAGCTATAAGGCTTGGGGGTATGTGCGAAGAAAAAAATTATAAAATAAATAATAGCATCAGTCCAATGATAAACCCCAGCTTAGGCTTCAGTATCCTTAAAGCCCTTTTCACCTGTGTTTTAACTGTCAATTCTGACAAATGTAATCGTGAAGCGATTTCTTTGTGGGACAGATATTCTGTACGGCTTAACTTAAAAATCTCACTCATTTTTTGAGGTAAAGCCGAGATCTCCTTTTCGATGATGCGTTTTAATTCTTTTTCCCTAACATAAAAATCAGTGAGATAATCCTCCTGTCCAATAAATTCGCCAAGAGAGTCTAAGTATTTGGTTTTTACTTTTTTGTGTGCAATCTGATTTAACACCATATTCCGCGTGGATGCATATAGGTAAGCAGATACACTTCCATTCACTGTTAATGAATCACGTTTCAGCCATATCATTTCGAACAATTCCTGAACTAAATCCTTTGCCTCATCCTCATCTAAAAGAATTTTTAAGGCATGCAGGTATAATAGTGAATAGAAACGATCAAAGACTTGCGTGTAGGCCCTATGATTCCCTTCCTTAATCAGAACAAACAATTCTTCATCTGTATGTAAGTGATATCCTGACATATAACAGTAAAAACTATCTATTACCGACGGATGATATGTCAAAAACTGACATAAACAGGCTCAGATAATATTGCATTTGGTTAGTGTATAACAAATGTAATACAATTAGTACATATCAGACTAGCATTTTATTCAATTTTCTTGGCAAATTGCAAAACTAAAAATGGCAACAGTTATTATAACCGTTGCCATTTCTAATTATTTTTGATTTATTAAAAATCTGGATTCTGAGTCAGGTTACCATTTGCCGTTCTTTCCGTTTCAGGAATCGGCATCAACAGATACTTATCAGCTAGCAGAATATTATGCACTTTTAATTGCTGGTCCTTCATTCTGCCAAGTCTAAGCAAATCATATCGTCTTTGCCCCTCAGCTGCAAACTCCCAACCTCTTTCATTTACCAGTGCGGTGATAAAATCATCCTTACCCGGTGTAGTTACAAAACTTAAAGGTAACAGCCCCGCTCTACCCCTAACTGCATTGATACCATTAAATTTATTAGGATCGCCGGTGTTAATCTGGTTCATCGCTTCAGACTGCATCAACAAAACATCAGCATAGCGTAAAATAACCCAGTTATTTCTGGCACTATTTCCTTGTCTAGATGGATCAGTAAATTTAAGGTAATAGAAATTACTGCTTGCTGGTACTGCTCCAATGGTTGCGGCTCTCCTTGTG
The DNA here is from genome assembly GCF_005144565.1 of Pedobacter hiemivivus. Taxonomy (NCBI): domain Bacteria; kingdom Pseudomonadati; phylum Bacteroidota; class Sphingobacteriia; order Sphingobacteriales; family Sphingobacteriaceae; genus Pedobacter; species Pedobacter hiemivivus. Next base: position 532,382 of record NZ_SWDX01000002.1, on the reverse strand, counting down.
TCTGTTACCGCATAAGATAGTGCAAAAGAATTCTCCACATAAAAAGCTTCATTTCCATCAAAAGGCGCAACAGCTTTTGGTAAGTGCATACGAGGGGTAATATTGCCTGTATTAGGTGGCAAACCAAACTGAACAGCAAAAATCTCTTCTTTATTTGCAGCTTTCTTATTCGGATCAAACACATCCGCAAAAGGCAACAAGGTGTATACTGCTGGACTTACTGCAATTACCTTATTACATTGCGTAAGGGCATTTTGATAATCAGTAGGTTCTGCCGCTGTACTTGATGCTCTGGTTAAATAAACCTTGGCCAATAAAGCGCTGGCAGCACCACTCGAAACTCTGCCTTTACTCGCTGCCGGAATCTTATCCTCCTTTGTACAATTGGTTTCGGCAAATATTAAATCTTCAATAACCTGAGCATATACCGTTTTAATCGGCGTACGTACAGGCTTGAAATCGTCTGTTCCCACTGTAGGTTTCGTAATCAAAGGTATATCACCAAAACTTCTTATTAAATCAAAGTAAGCCAGTGCCCGCAAAAATTTTGCATTACCAACAATATTGTCTCTGGAGACAGCAGGAATTGGTCCACCTTCAACATTTTTGATCACATCATTTGCTCGATTAATCAACACGTAAGAATTGTTCCACCAGTTGCTGATCTCGCCATTGGTTGAGGTATAGGTCTGGCTATACAATTCAGGTCGGTTGGTTTGTGGCGCACCAACTTTCATTTGATCGCCGGTTAAATCATTCACAATCCAAACAGTACGACCGTAATACTGTTGCAATTGCATAATGTTTATTACCCCATTCAAAGCAGCGAGTGCATCACCTTCAGTTTTATAAAATTTCTCTTCTGAGATAAAATCATAAGGATCTTCCTCCAAAAACTTTTTACAGGATGAAGTACTGACTACCATCAGCATAGCTAATATTATATATATCTTCTTCATTGTCTTGTTCTTAATAAATAAATCAATTAAAACCCAACTCTTACCCCAGCAGTGTACATTTTGGTTGTCGGGTAAGCGTTATAATCTGTATTTAAACTCAAAACATTTGTATTTACAAATGAGTTCACCTCAGGGTCATAACCACTATACTTTGTAAAAGTTAAAAGATTAGTCCCAGTCACATAAATACTAGCTGATTTAATGGTTTTACCCAATCCTTTGCCAAGCGGTAGGTTATAAGATAAGGATACCGTTTTCAAGCGTAGAAAACTTCCATTTTCTACTACATCACTTGTAATACCAGTTCTTCTACGTAAGGTACTGTTGGCCTTTGGAATAGTGTTACTGGTGTTTGGCCCAGTCCATCTGTCGTTTACAGTGGCCAGTTTATTGGTCGTAAAATCGCCTGATTCCAACTCATATTTATTTAAATTCAACACATCATCTCCTTGCACCCCCTGTATAAATAGATTTAGGTTTAAACGACCATAAGTGAAATTATTGGTCACTCCATAAATAAACTTAGGTTGTGCATGTCCCACAATTTCACGATCCTTCGCATCAATTACCTTGTCATTGTTCAAATCAGCATACCTTGGGTCACCAGGCAATACACCACTAATACCACTGGCAGCAATCTCCTCTTTTGTTTGCCAGATGCCAACAAAACGATAACCATAAAATGAACCAATAGACTCACCTACTCTTAAAACATTGGTCCCGCCGGTTCCTGATGGGAAAAGACTGCTACTGGCATCCCCCACAAAACGTTCTTTCTCACCAGCAAGATCAGTAACCTTATTGCGGTTCAATGAGAAATTTAAGTTGGTTGTCCATTGGAAAGATTTTCCGTTGATATTTTCACTGTTAATAGCGAACTCAAAGCCTTTATTATCGACACCTCCCGCATTCAATAAGATACTTGCATAACCAGTAGTACGTGGCACAGCAACATTCAACAACAAATCTTTAGTATGCTTGCTGTAATAATCGGCCGTCATAGTAATTCTATTTTTAAAGAAGGCCAGATCTAAACCAATGTCGAACGACGAAGTTGATTCCCATGAAAGATTCGGGTTAGCAATATTGGCTGGCGATACGCCAACCACACGAGTACTGCCGCCTAAAGTTGCACTATTTGTTGGATAGCGTCCGATGGATTGATATGGGTCAATTTCCTGATTACCGGATACGCCCAAACTACCGCGTAGCTTTAAATCGCTGATAAAAGGAAGCGATTTCATAAAATCTTCTTCAATAATCCGCCATGCAATTGCTCCGGAAGGAAAATATCCCCATTTGTTATTTTTGCCGAATTTAGAAGAACCATCTGCCCGCATAGTAAACGTAAACAGGTATTTATCCATTAAACGGTAATTTGCACGACCAAAGAAAGAAGCCAACGTATTTTTATTGTGGGTAGAGCCTGGAGTTAACACATTAGCGCCTAGCCCAATATTATCATATCCAAGTACATTGGTGAAAAAGTTTGTACTGGCAGAGAAAAAATCGTTAGTATCAAATTGTTGCATACTAAAGCCACCTATAATGTTAATAGCATTGTTTTCATTTAGCTGTTTATCATAAGTTAGCGTATTTTCATTTACCCAACTTACAGCGTTTGCATACTCTTTTCTTGCCGACCCCAATGTGTTGCTACCCAAAAATATATCGGAAGGGATATAGAGATTTCTTGTTAGAAAATCGAAATCTGTTCCAGCTGTGGTTTTAAATTTTAGCCCTTTGATAATTTCATATTCTCCATAAAAATTAATCAAACCGCGCAAGTCTTTATATTGGTTCGTTGTTTTGTTCGCATAAGCAATTGGATTTCCCAAGGCAAAGGTATACCCCGTTGGTCCATTTTGATAGGTATAATCGCCATTCGTCATCACAGGAACAGCAGGATTAATTCTTAAAGCATCCAACAAAACGCCTCCTGCTGAGCCACCACCGGTGTTAACAAGTGCTCTATTGTCAATACTGCCAGTCAGCTGAGAACTAAAGCCAAAATTCAACTTTTCACCAACCTTTTTATCGAGGTTAAATCTAATAGAGGCTCTCTTATAACCGGAATTGATAATAATTCCCTGTTGGTCGAAATAGTTCATGCTCAGGTTGTATTTGGTTTCTGGAGTTCCACCTATAAAATTTAGCTGGTAATTACTAATTGGAGCTGTTTGAAAAAGCTCATTTTGCCAATCAGTTCCCTCACCCAATGCAGCAATCTGTGCATCAGTATAAGGTAAGGCCTTTGCCAAGGTCGGGGTTTCTATATTCGTTAATTTTTGTGCATCGTTCAGATAAGTACCAAACTCGGTGGCATTCATCATTTTATAAGGCTTTCTTACTTTTTGCAATCCGTAATACGCTTCGAAATTAACGGCAGACTGACCGGCTGTTCCTTTTTTAGTCGTTATGATCACAACTCCATTCGCGCCTCTGCTCCCATAAATAGCAATTGATGAGGCATCTTTTAAGATATCGATGGACTGTATGTCGTTGGGATTAATGGTGTTTAAATTACCTGCTCCAGGAAATCCATCCACCACAAATAGTGGTTCATTGCTTGTATTGATAGAATTTGTACCACGAATCCTTAAACTCGATACTCCACCAGGTTGTGATTGGGTTTGCGTAACCTGTACCCCACTTGCTCTACCCTGAATCATCTGATCTGCACGGGCAATTGGTAGATTCTCTACACTTTTAGCCGAAATAGAAGACACTGCACCTGTTAAATCCTTTTTCTTCTGTGTACCATAACCTACCACCACAATTTCAGAAAGGGCACTATCCTCTTCTTTCAACACCACACTAATCCAGGTCCTATTATCTACCTTAATCTCTTGTGAGGCATAGCCTACGAAACTAAAAACAAGGGTGCCATTTCCATCCGGCAAGGTTAAAGCATAACTACCATTCCAATCGGTCATGGTAGCAACATTACTACCTTTAAGTTTTATACTTACGCCGGGCATAGGACCTCCTTTTTCATCGGTCACCTTTCCTTTCAGCTCTACTTTTTGAATAAAATTACTCCATAATACTTCATTTGGCTTACTTTCTTTGACAACCACCGTTCGGTCCTTAAACATAAAAGTAAAAGGTTGGTCTTCAAAACAAAGCCTTAAAACATCTTCCAGCGTTTGATTCTGAACTGAAATATCAATTCTTTTAGCTTTTTTAATGTCTTCTTGATTGTAAAAGAAATCGTAACCACTTTGTTTACGGATTTCTTTAAATAACTGTTGCAGCGTAGCATTCTTTTTGGAAATTGTGATGCGCTGCGCGTTACTGGCCTGAGCAAGTTGCAAAAAGGCGGTGACCAGTAGAATTGTAGTAAATTTCATGATTACCAGAAATTTATGCACAAAGCCCCGTGGCTTACATACAGATTGTTTGTAAAAGTTCATACATTTGGTTAGTTGGGTTAAACGAAAAATTAACTGTTGGAGGGTATCCCAGCCATTTTTACCGGGAGTGATTCCAGTCACTTCCGGTTTTTATTAGAATTCGCAACAGGCGGAAATCTTTGGCTTTAGTACCTCAAATAAGATGCTTATTCTGGGTCTTTTTCTCTTTTCATAGGCGTTACGTTTTTAATTATATTTGGTTAGTATATTATTTACTCATTTACTTTTCACTGTGTAACACAGTAATCCGATTGCCTTCAATAGCAAAATGAATCCTTCCGGTCGACTCCATAATCCCCAATACCGAGGAAATATTTTTAGAGCGAGACATTAATCCACCGAACTTCAAATTCTCGAATTCTCCTTTGTAAATCACCTCTACATCATACCATCTAGCTATTTTTCGCATGATACTTTTCAAATCATCACCATCAAAAATAAAATCACCTGCTTTCCAGGCCATCACACTTTCGATATCCACAGCTTTTACATTAATGTTTTTTTCATTTAACTGGCTTTGCTCACCAGGACTTAACAATTTTGAATCGTTAATTTTGGATGGATTATTCCAATCTCCTTTTAAAGAGACACGCACAGAACCTTCTAATAAGGTTGTTTTAATATCGGCTTCATCTTTATAACCATTGATGTTAAAATGTGTTCCCAATACTTCCACTTCCTGGTAGGCCGTTTTAACAATAAAAGGCACCCTAGAACCTGCCTTAATACCAGCAGAACTGCTTTTGACCGTTACTTTCGCTACTTCAAAATACCCTTCACCTTTCAACTCCACAGTCCTTGTACTGCCTGTAAACTTTGTTGGATACCGCAAAGATGAGGCTGCATTTAGCCATACTTTAGTGCCGTCAGGCAAATTAATCTGATATTTCCCGCCGTTAGGAGTCTCAATGGTATTAAATAGTGGGGCTCCATTTCCCCCTTCTTTATCAGAACCAGCTACGGTATATACCAATTGCCCATCAGCAGTTTTCTTGATCACTAGTCCCTCTTGTTTGGCAAGTTCCCCATTCGCGGCATCTGTTAATGATATTTTCCTACCATCAGCCAAGGTCAAAAATGCTTTATTACCACCAGGAAGTACATCGTTCTTTTTTACGGTATGATTAGCGACTTGCTGCACCTTTGATTTGTTTAGAAAAAACAATCCGACCGCCCCAATTATAAAAATAACAGCAGCCCAGGCTGCAGCTTTACGCAGATAAATTGTTTTTATGTTTGGCCTTTTTGTCGTAGTGTCTTCAGCAGCAGACAAGGCTGCCCAAACTTTATCCTTAGTATTTTCTATAATGGTATGCGTTGGCGTCCCCTCCTCGGATTTTAATTCCAGGTACCAGCTTTCTACAATTGCCTTTTCTTGATCTGAACAGTTGCCGGCTTTGTACTTCTCCAACAATCTTTTTGGGTCTCTACGCATACAGTATATTTGGTATTTTAACTTTATGCTATTATAACAGGAAACGTAGGGGGTATAGGGTACTCCTTTTGAAAATAAAAATAAAAAAAGCTTTTAATAGTACTTAAAGGCTGTTAGAATACAGAAATAAATACGCGATGATCCCTAGTTTTGGTTTGAGTATTCGTAAAGCTTTTTTAACGTGGGTACGTACGGTGTGCTCAGATATCTGCAATTTTTCAGCAATCTCTTTATGGGAAAGGTAATCCCTCCTACTCAATTCAAAAATCTCTCTCATTTTTGAGGGCAAGGCAGAGATTTCTTCCTCAATCATCTTCTTCATTTCATGCTCCCTTACCCTATAATCTGCAAAATAAGTATCACGATCTATAAATCCGCGTAAGGAATTGATGTACTTATGTTCAACTTCATGATGTGAAATTCGGTTGATGATACGGTTTCTTATTGATGCATACAGATAAGCTGACAAGCTATGTTCAAATGAAAGGCCTTCCCGACGTGTCCACAGCACTTCAAACAGTTCCTGAACTACATCTTTCGCCTCATCCTCATTACGCAATAACTTGCAGGCATGGATGAACAACAAACCATAAAAACGATCAAAAATCACAGTATAAGCATCCCGATCTCCCTCTTTTAAAAGATCGGCCAATTCTTCGTCGCTTAACTGGTTGTATGGCATAGCTCAAGTTGTAACTAAAATTAAGCATTTTAATTGACAACCATCCACTGCAATTCACCAGAAACCTGTAATCCTCTTTTATCAATTACCGAAAAATACCAAATCGTAATTCCATCAGGAAGTCCCGATAACCACACCTTATGATCTTTTATTGTTACCACCTTGCGTTCCCATTTTCTATCTTTTAATACCGATGTCGTATCCATTGTATAATTAAGATAAGCTTGATCAATAGGAACAACGGTTTTAATTTTTGAGGTTATTGAACCCTTTTTCATTTCAATGGCACCTAACTTTGGCAAAGAGGCAGTACCATTTAGATAACTATTGATAAAATGATAAATTTCGTCATTCCCCCAGCCATAACTATGGTTATGTTTAAGGCCAATTTTTATAGAAAGGTTTTTATCTTTCACCATGTTGTAGGTCTTGGCATAACTATCCAAATAAAAATGTCCATCGTTTGTTCCATTTATAAACAACACAGGCATCTTCGCTTTTCCTACATATTGAGAAGGGTCGTATTGCTTAACCCATGTAGCCTTATCTGATGCGCTCAATTTGTCCAATTCTTTAAGCATTGCACTGTTGTGAAATAGATAACCGCAGCCATATACAGGCACAACGGCTTTAAAGCGATTATCAATACCAGCCAATGAACAGCTAATGATCCCACCCCAACTAATGCCTGTAAGGGCCGTTCTATTACTATCTACCGCTGCAAAACTCCTGATTAGGTTATGTGCCAATATCACATCTCCTACCGCCTGATACATCCATTGCTCATTCAAATTGGGGGTAATGGTAAAGTATGGAGTTAACGAACCCGGCTCATCAAAGCCACCAGCTAGATGTTGTTTCTTAGCGTCGTTACCTCGCAAATCCATAGCTATGGCTGCATATCCTTTTTTAGCCCATAAAATTGCCCAGGCTTTAAATGCTGTCCCACCACCACCATGAACCAATACTACTGCCGGTAAATTTTTATCTTTTGATCGGTCGCCACTTAATGTTCCGGGACTGGCGTAATAAGCAAATACGTTTTTTGACTGACCTTTATAAGTCAAACCCTGATACACTATTCCAATTGCCGAATCCGTACTTATGGTTTCATAGTTGGGCACCTTATAAATTTCTTTTGTATCCCAAATTGTCCCCTTTATTTGGGCACTAGTGCTCTGGAGCCAAAAGAACACGGCGATAAATATGTATATTGGGATGTAATATCTGGTTAGCATCTCCATCAAATATAGGAGATTACAAGGCCTCCCATCTGCGAAATAATTGGCATTCTATTAAACTTTTTTGACATCAGATAGGACGGTTATCCCAACTGGTGCCCTGCCAACACCTAGGCAAAATATCTATGATTACAACCTCATACGATCAGATGGATTTGGTTATACCTAGACCTCTTCGGCATAATCACTTGGCGTGCGTCCAAATTGCTTAGCGAATTCCTTACTGAAATATTTACTATCGCTAAAACCTACCATATAAGCCACTTCATATACAGTATAAGTTTGTTGTTGCAACAACTGGGCTGCCCTTTTTAAGCGCACTGATTTAATGAAATTATTAACAGTTAAGCCCGTCAGCGCTTTAATCTTTTTATACAGAATTGGCGTGCTCATTCCTACATCAGCAGCCAGCACATTTACATTAAACTCATCAATACTAAAATTATGCTCGATGATGGTCATGATTTTATTTAAGAACTCTTCGTCTGTAGATTCAATGAGTACATTGGAAGGCTGCAAGGTAATTTGCTGACTAAACTTTCTGCGCATATTATTTTGCAGTGTGAGCAGGTTGTTAATGTTAAGCAGTAACACATCAATACTGAAAGGCTTGGTGATATAAGCCTCTGCACCCGTTTTTAGTCCGCTCACCTCGTGTATATTTCCTGAGCGTGCAGTTAACAGAATGATAGGAATATGGCTGGTTCGTGGATCTGTTTTAAGTACACGACACAACTCCAATCCATCCATAACAGGCATCATCACATCACTAACGATAATGTCGGGTATTTTTTCAAATGCGATCTGCGTGCCCTGTTGGCCATCCTCGGCTTCAATGATGTGATAGGCGTGTTTTAACGACTGCTTAATAAAATCGCGTATTTCACGGTTATCTTCCACAATCAATATTGTAATCCTATCTTCAGCAGGCAGCTCTTTCGTCAACTCCAGATCCGGCATCTCCTCAAACTCTTGTGGCAACTGGTACAACACAGGACTCTCCACGTTTACAAACTGTGGACTAAGTTCGCTCTTTTTAAAATGACTGCAGCCAGTTCGTAGTTTTAAGCTAAAACAAGTTTGAACATTTGCTTCACTAAGCGCAGGACTTGGCAAAAGAATTAGATCACCATGATGTAATCGGGCTATTTTTTTTGATAAGGCCAGTCCAATCCCTGTTCCATTGTTTCTTGAAAGCGGATCTTTTACCTGGTAAAAATTGGTAAACAATTTAGCTCTACTTTCTTCAGGAATCCCCTTACCATTGTCACATACAGTTATTTCTACAAATCCATTTTCTGTCCGATTTACCGATAGATTTATGATACCATATTCGGGGGTAAACTTAAATGCATTTGATAATAAATTAAAAAACACCTTTTCCAGTTGTTCCGAATCAAAATACACCTCTATATGATCGTCGTTGCTGATAAACTGATAATCAATATGATGTTTTATCGCCAGGTACTGGAATGATAAAAAGATCTCTTTTGCAAATTCCACTATATCTTCTGGAGACACATTTAAAGTCAATTTACCTGCCTCCTGCTTTCTGAAATCCATCAACTCGTTAACTAAACGGGTTAACCTTCCGGCATTCTTTCTTACGGTAAGCAATCGACGATTTATCCCAGGATATTCTTTTGTATCATTAATTAAATTCTCTAAAGGGCCTATAATCAGCGTCAAAGGCGTTCTGATCTCATGAGAAACATTGGTAAAGAAGTCCATTTTCATTTGGTAAACTTCATGTTCCTTCCTCAATAAAGCCCTGATCCATAGAAACCTAAATACAAGAAATAAGATCGCAGAAAATAAAATTATATAAATCAGATAAGCCCACCAGGTTTTCCAAAACGGGGGAGCAATATGGATGATCATTTCTTCTGGCTGATCGCTCCAAACCCCATCATTATTTGATCCCTTGATCAATAATTTATACGTACCAGATGGAAGATTGTAAAATGTAGCCGTTGGAGTAGTTACATAGTTCCACTCTTTATCAAGCCCCTCAAGTTTATAAGCATATTTGTTTTTCTCCGATTTGATGTAATTAAGGACAGCAAACTCTACACTAAAAATATTCTGAGCATGTGAAAAAGTAAGTTCTTTGGTCAAGCTAATGTTGCGACTCAACAAGTTACTTTCATCACCTATAGCAACTGTCTTGTTAAAAAGCCTCAATCGGGTAAAAATAACTTTTGGGATTTTTTTATTTTCTTTGATTTGGTTAGGATAGAAACTCACTAGGCCATTGTATCCCCCAAAATAAAGCTGCCCTTGGGTATCTTTATAAAACGAATTGTAATTAAATACGTTACCCGGCAATCCATCTTCGACAGTATAGGTTTTGAAAGATTTTCGATCAAATTTAGCCAATCCGTTGTCAGTACTGATCCACAGATTTCCAACCTCATCTTCTAAAATCCCCAGAATAACATTGCTCGGCAATCCATTTTTCATGGTGTAAAAACGAATTTTATGAGTTGCTGGCTGATAACGAATTAGTCCTGCATCATAACTTCCCAGCCAAATTATCCCACGTGAATCTTCCTGAATAAGGTTGATGTCATCAAATTTTGTGCTGTTGTCATCAATCTTAAACGTTTTTATTTTGTTGGTTACGGGATCAAGAATATAGGTTCCTGAATTAGTGGCGATCCAGATGTTTTTCTTAGAATCTTCAAATAAATACCTAAGAAACTTTAAATCATGATGATTTCCGGGACTGCTATAGGGCGCGAAGTTATTTTCCTTTTCGTTATATATAAAAATACCTTGTGCCCGTGTGCCTATCCAGAGTCTGTTTTTACTATCGTGTAACAAACAGACAATCCGATTAGAATTTAAAGCTTTAGGGTCAGTATAATTTGGCTTATAATGCCTAAAGGTTTTTGTCTCAGGCAAATAAACATCAAGCCCTCCCTCATAGGTACCTATCCAAACCTCCCCATTTTGATCAATTGAAACTGCTTTAACCAAATTTGAGCTAAGTGAATTGATATTTTCTGAATCGTGCTTAAAGCTGGTAAACTTACCTGTTTTACGATCGAAATAATTGAGTCCTTCGGCCTCAGTTCCGATCCATAAGTTGTGGTATTTATCTTCAACAATAGAACTTACGACATTACTACTGATCCCATTTTTGCCTAAGCTGGTCTTGTATTCTCTAAATGGTGTTGCATTGGGATGATAAAAGTTTACGCCGCCGAAATAGGTACCCACCCACATCGATTCAGTCGCATCCTTCACCATATCATAGATAGAATTGTGATTTAAACTTGTAGGATCTTCGGGATTATGGTTTAACACTTTGAATTTAAAAGTATTCAGATCTAATATGTTTATACCATGAAGGGTAGAAATCCACAATCGACCATTCTGATCTGTTTTAATCTTACGAATTACATTGCTACTAATGCTATTGGGATCTCCTTTTTTAGTCACGAAATGCCTAAAAGTTCCCTTCTCGCGATCCATTAAGTCCAGGCCATCATTATGTGTTCCTACCCACAGGTTATGCTGTGGATCTTCAAAAACCACACTGATGTCATCATCAATAAGACTTTCCGGATCTCCGGGCTTATGGAAATAAGATTGATAGTTATATTTCCCATTTTTGAATTCTAATCTTGTTAGCCCCTGGATAGTTCCGATCCACATCACACCTTTATGATCCTGATGAACAGATTTAACCAGCTGATTTGCTAAGCCAGGGCTGCTCCCTTTACCAGGCATAAATCGAACAAAACTGTTACCACCAATTAACTTATTTAATCCGCTATCCGTTCCTACCCAAATATGCCCCTTATTGTCTTCAAAAATACTTCTTACAATATTATTGCTAAGGCTATTTTTCCGTTTGGGATCATATTGGTAGCGTTGAAAAGAGTTGGTTTCAGGCAAATACCTACTCAATCCTTTTTGTGTAGCTACCCATAAATTACCTTTGGTATCGGTCAATAAAGCATTAATATTCTGCCCACTACTTAATGAGGAACTGTTTCCTCTTTCGCGTTTATAGACCTCAAAATTTCTGGTATTATACTTATTTAAGCCATCCTTTGTTCCAAACCACATGAAGCCCATGCTGTCTTGCGCAATAGAAAGCACACTGCTTTGAGAAAGCCCATCTTCAACAGTAAGGTGTTTAAAAGTAATCTTGTCTTTTTGGGCAATGGCTGACCTATATCCACACAATAGCATGAATAACAGGGACAGTTTAATCCAAAAAAATGATGGTGACATTGGACAGGCTCATTTGGTTTAGCGTAAAAATATGATTTTACTTTCATATTTGTTACGGCAGCTAAACAAAAAGAGCCTGTATGAATAATGTCTATTCGTTATTTCTGAACGCTAAACTTATAAACGGTTACCGTTTTATACGCTTGTCCTGGTTTTAATTCCGTTGTAGGAAACGTAGATTGATTCGGTGAATCAGGGAAATGTTGGGTTTCCAAACAAAAAGCTGAACGGTGCGGATAACTCACCTGACCTTTACCATCATGGTCAGCCCCAATTAAGAAATTACCACTATAAAACTGTAATCCTGGTTCTTCCGTTAAAATATCCATCACAATACCAGTTTTAGAACTGACAACTGTAGCCACCTTCTGAAGCCCATTACCTTTTCTCAATACAAAATTATGATCGTAGCCCTTTCCAAATTTCAACTGCTCGTTTTGATCATTGATCCTTGCACCAATTAAGGTTGGTTTGTTAAAATCAAATGGTGTTCCTGCAACTTGTTCCAATTTTCCTGTAGGAATTAAAGTAGAATCAACTGGAGTATAAGTATCTGCATCAATTGACAGCAAATGATCTGTAATTGTTGAATCTCCTGCCCCATTCAAATTAAAATAGGCATGGTTGGTTAGGTTCAATACAGTATGCTTATCTGTAGTTGCGTTGTAGCTTATTTTCAAAGCATTCTCATCGGTTAATTCATAGGTTACCTTAACCGTTAAATTTCCCGGATACCCAGCTTCTCCATCTTTAGAGAAATAACTCAATTCGAGAGTTTGATCGTTCACTTTCTTAGCATCCCAAACCTTACCAAAAAAACCGTCAAATCCACCATGAAGCGTATTCACGCCATCATTCAGTTCCAATTGATAAGTTTTGCCTTCTAATGTAAACTTTCCTTGCCCGATACGATTTCCATAACGACCAATTAATGCCCCAAAGAATGGTTCTCCTTTTTTCTGATAAGCTTTCAGGCTATCGTAACCTAATACTACATCTTGAAGTGCCATATGTTTATCCGGCACCAACAAGGATACCACTCGTCCACCATAATTGGTAATTGCAGCTTCTACTCCGTTTTTATTTTTTAATACAAAAAGTTCAACATTCTTCCCCGCTATGCTGGCCTTAAATCCGTTTGCATCTGGTATATGGGCAGTCGAAACAGCCAAAGCGTCATTTCCGGTAGATTGATGATTGTTTCCATTGCTACAACCGCTTAATGTCCATACCGAAATAAAAATTAAACAAATGGATTTGAAATTTTTGTTCATAATGCGTTTTTATATATTTGATCTTATTACTAATGTATAAAAAGAATATTAAATGTCAAAACAACTATTAATATTCAAAATATGATACATTTACAACTATAGATATTTAGCCCAAAGAACTAATGAAAAAATATACTGATCAGACTCGTTTTTTAATTGCCGTTGATTGCATTGTTTTTGGATTTGATGGAGAGCATTTAAAGATTCTCCTAATTAAACGAGGCTTTGAACCGGAAAAGGATAAATGGAGTTTGATGGGAGGTTTTGTTAGGCCCGAGGAGAGTCTGGATGGTGCAGCCAACCGGGTACTTACTCAGCTTACCGGACTTGAGGGTGTTTACCTGGAGCAAATCCAGGCATATGGTGACCCGTTAAGGGATCCCATTGAAAGAACCTTATCGGTTACTTATTTTGCATTAATCGACATTCATAAATACGAAACACAGATTAGCGATCAGTATCATGCCGAATGGTTCCTCTTGAAAGATGCACCTGAATTGATCTTTGACCATGGTGAAATGGTGGAAGCGGCAAAAAAGAAAATAAGATATAAAGCGGCCTTACACCCTATTCTTTTCGAACTTTTACCTAAAAAATTCACCATTCCGCAACTTCAAAACTTGTATGAAGATGTATACAATACACAAATAGACAACCGCAACTTTATCCGAAAATTAACGGCAACTAAGTTGCTGATCAAACTTGCTGAAAAAGATAAATCTGGTTCTAAAAAAGGTGCGTTTTATTTTAAGTTGGATAAGAAAAAGTATAAAGCAAACTTCCAGGCATTCCTAAACTTCATTCCAAACCCGGACAAACTAATATCTGTATAAGAACCCTTTAGCTCATAAAGCAGGATTCTTAAAATAAATTCTTTTATTAAATTAAATAAACGTTAATTAGACATTTATTTAACTAAATATGAGCAAAGATCAATACGTTATAGGGGTTGATTATGGATCGGATTCTGTGCGTTCAGTAATTATCAACGCAAACAATGGAGCAGAACTGGCTTCATCCGTTTTCTATTACCCCCGCTGGCAGAAAGGGTTATTCTGCAATCCTGCAAAAAATCAGTTCAGACAACATCCCTTAGACTATATTGAAGGTCTAGAACAAAGCATAAAAGACTGTATCCTTAAAGCCGGTGGCGATAGCATCGCTGCTGCTATAAAAGCAATTGCAGTGGATACCACCGGTTCTTCACCAGTGGCGGTAAATCAAGCAGGTACACCGCTTGCCCTTTTACCTGAATTTGAGCAAAATCCTAATGCGATGTTTGTGCTATGGAAAGACCATACTTCTGTAAAGGAAGCCATGCAAATCAACAACCATGCGGCAAAATATGACATCAACTATCTTAAATATTGTGGTGGCATCTATTCGTCAGAATGGTTCTGGGCTAAGTTATTGCACATTTTACGTGCTGATGTAGCCGTAAAGGAGGCTTGTTATTCCTGGGTAGAGCATTGCGACTGGGTACCGTTCCTACTTACTGGAGGAAACGACATTTCGGAAATGAAAAGAAGTCGTTGTGCAGCCGGACACAAAGCCCTTTGGGCTGAAGAGTTTGGCGGTTTGCCCCCAAATGAATTCTTTACGGCATTAGATCCAATCTTGGATGGTTTTACAGACCGTTTGTTTAAAGATACGTTCACTTCTGATGTATCCGCCGGAAACCTCAGTACAGAATGGGCCGAACGTTTAGGCTTAAATACAGATGTCGTGGTAGGTGTTGGCGCCTTTGATGCACATATGGGTGCTGTTGGTGGCCAAATTGAACCTTATCATTTAAGCAAAGTGATGGGTACTTCTACCTGCGATATTTTAGTGGTGCCACAAGCCGATATGGAGGGTAAACTCATCAAGGGGATTTGTGGACAAGTGAATGGTTCTGTGATCCCGGGAATGCCTGGTCTTGAAGCCGGACAATCGGCCTTTGGCGATGTATATGCCTGGTTTAAAGAAGTGCTGGCCTGGCCAATAAAAAACTTATTAAGGAATTCGGCACTGCTAGATAGCCATACGGCTGCTGCATTGGAAAAAGAACTTTTAGATCAGCTTATTCCGGAACTGAGTAAGCAAGCTGCTTTGCTGCCAAGAACAGAGGAGGATGAACTGGCGATTGACTGGTTAAATGGAAGAAGAACCCCTGATGCCAATCAGGAATTGAAGGGTGCGCTCAGCAACCTTGATTTAGCTTCTGATGCCCCTCGCGTATTTAGAGCATTGGTAGAGGCGACTTGCTTTGGCGCTAAAAATATTGTCGACCGTTTTATAGCCGAAGGTATTCCGGTAAAAGGTATCATCGGTATTGGCGGTGTAGCTAAAAAATCACCTTTCGTAATGCAAACTATGGCGAATGTATTGAATATGCCGATCCGTATCCATCAGTTTGAACATACTTGTGCTTTAGGTGCAGCCATGTTTGCGGCCGTTGTAGCAGGCATTTATCCGAACGTTGAAGCCGCGATGCTGGGTATGGGTAGTGGTTTCGACAAAGAATATACCCCAGAAGCAGAAACCATCGCTTATTATGAAGCCCGCTTTTTACAATATAAAACGCTTGGCGGATTTATCGAAGCTAGTACTATAAAATAATCACCATGAACAACTATCAGGAAATTAAAGAAAAAGCGTACCTGGCAAATATGCAACTCCCTAAACTAGGGCTGGTACTTTTC
This sequence comes from Pedobacter hiemivivus, assembly GCF_005144565.1. NCBI lineage: Bacteria > Pseudomonadati > Bacteroidota > Sphingobacteriia > Sphingobacteriales > Sphingobacteriaceae > Pedobacter > Pedobacter hiemivivus. The sequence goes on along the minus strand of NZ_SWDX01000002.1, from coordinate 516,443 downwards.
ACCTTTGGTAATGCCAGCGCGGCAGATAGAGCTGCGGGTGTATTTGCCATAAAACCGAGCGGTGTACCTTATGAAGAACTCTCGCCAGAGAAAATGGTGATTGTAGACTTTGATGGGAATACCGTTGAAGGAACACTTCGCCCCTCATCTGATACAAAAACACATGCAGTATTGTATAAGCATTGGGAAGAGATTGGCGGGATTGTACACACGCATTCTACTTATGGAACGGCATGGGCGCAATCGCAAAGGGCAATTCCGATTTATGGAACCACGCATGCGGATCACCTAACGGTCGACATTCCCTGCGCCCCTCCTATGCAGGATGACATGATCACTGGAAACTATGAATACGAAACCGGATTCCAGATCATGAACCATTTAAAAGCGGCTGGACTAAGCTACAAAGAGGTAGAAATGATCCTCGTTGGCAACCATGCGCCTTTTACCTGGGCAAAAACAGCTGAAAAAGCGGTATACAATAGTGCGGTAGTAGAAGAACTGGCAAGAATGGCCTTTCTTACTGAACAAATACGCAAAGACGTACCCAAATTAAAAGATTCATTAATTAAAAAGCATTATGAAAGAAAACATGGTGCTGATTCTTATTACGGACAATAACAGAATAATTAGATAATTACATTTAATATGATCAATTTAAAAAATTTAGAGGTATGGTTCATCACCGGAACTCAGCACCTTTATGGTGAAGAAACCTTAAAACAAGTAGCATCACATGCACAACAGGTGGCGGCATCATTAGATGCGGCGCAGGCTATCCATGTCCGCATTGTGTATAAGCCAATTGTAAAAACAGCGGACGAAATCTTCGAAACACTTCAGCAGGCCAACATTAGTGCCAATTGTATCGGTGTAATTACCTGGATGCATACTTTTTCTCCGGCCAAGATGTGGATCAGGGGATTAAATATCCTTCAGAAACCACTATTGCACCTACATACACAGTTTAACCGCGATATTCCATGGGATACCATTGATATGGATTTCATGAACCTGAACCAAAGTGCGCATGGAGACCGTGAATTTGGATTTATGGTGACCAGAATGCGTAAAGACCGTAAGGTAGTTGTTGGGCATTGGCAGGATGAAGAGGTAGTACAAGAAATTGACACATGGACACGTGCCGCTGCCGGATGGCATGACTGGCAGGGTGCCAAATTCGCTCGTTTTGGAGATAACATGCGTTATGTAGCAGTTACGGACGGCGATAAAGTTGAAGCTGAACTTAAATTCGGTTTTGAAGTAAATACCTATGGTATAGGAGATCTGGTTGCGATAATCAACAGTATCCCAGAAACAGCTATTCAGGAATTGCTGACAGAATATGAAGCTACCTATACGATGACAGCAGACCTTCTTCGTGGTGGAGACAGACATGCTTCAGTGTATGAAGCTGCAAAAATAGAGCTTGGTTTAAAGAAATTCCTGGAAGATGGAGGATTCAAAGGCTTCAGTGATACTTTTGAAGATCTGCATGGTATGGTACAGTTACCGGGCATCGCAGCACAACGTTTGATGGCTGCAGGCTATGGCTTTGCTGGAGAGGGTGACTGGAAAACCACAGCCTTAGTAAGAGCCTGTAAAGTAATGGGTGCCGGACTTCCAGGTGCTAACGCTTTCATGGAAGATTATACTTATCATTTCGATCCTGCTAATTCAATGGTGTTGGGTTCGCACATGCTTGAAGTAGATGCTTCACTTGCCAATGGCAAAGCGCGCCTTGAAGTACATCCACTTGGAATTGGTGGTAAGGCAGATCCCGCCAGGCTTATATTTAACGTAGCCGGTGGCGACGCACTCAATGCCTCTATTATTGATATGGGTAACCGCTTCCGTTTACTGGTTAATGAAGTTAAAGCCGTTGAGCCTGAACATCAACTTCCAAATCTACCTGTAGCACAGGTATTATGGAAACCACTTCCTGATATGAAAACCGGATGTGCAGCCTGGATTTACGCAGGTGGTGCGCACCATACGGCGTACAGTCAGAACCTAACGACAGCGCATCTTTTGGATTTCGCCAATATTGCAGGTATCGAATATGTAAATATCGGTGCTGATACTAAAATCAATCAGTTCAGAAATGAGCTACAATGGAACGAAGTCTTTTATAAGTAAATAACCAAATGACCTACTATGAACAATAGTCTAGTAACTACAGATTATGTAGTTTTCATCATCTACTTTTTAGTCGTATCCGGCTATGGGTATTACATTTACCGCCAGCGCAAAAAGGACGAGCATGACGCCAAGGCCTTCTTTCTAGCCGAAGGTACTTTAACCTGGTGGGCCATTGGGGCCTCACTCATCGCTTCTAATATCTCTGCCGAACAATTTATCGGCATGAGTGGTGAAGGATTTTTCCTTGGTATTGCAGTAGCCGCTTATGAATGGATCGCTGCGATCGCATTGATCATTGTTGCTGTATGGTTCATCCCCGTATATCTTAAAAATAAGATCTACACCATGCCACAGTTCCTCAAAACCAGGTATAATGAATCTGTCGCTTTGATTATGGCCATATTCTGGTTGTTTTTATATGTATTCGTAAACCTGACCTCCATACTTTATTTAGGTGCTGTTGCCATTAACGGATTAACCGGTGGCGATTATCTGCACGTCATTATGATTGGACTTGCCGTTTTTGCCCTGATTATTTCGCTGGGTGGAATGAAGGTAGTTGCCTATACAGACGTAATTCAAGTAGGTGTTTTAATTTTCGGCGGACTGGTGACCACCTATATTGCCTTAACTGTAGTGGGACAAAAATTTGGTGTAGGTGCCAATGCCATCGCGGGTTTTAATGTTTTAATGGAGCAGGCTCCGGAGCATTTTAAGATGATCATTCCGAAGCCAACAGCTGAATCTACACAAAATGAAATCAGCAAATACCTTACTTTCCCCGGGCTGGCCTCCTATGTTGCCGGTATCTGGATCATCAATCTGAACTATTGGGGCTGTAACCAGTACATCACACAACGTGCTTTAGGCGCCGACCTGCAAACTGCCAGAACAGGTATTTTATTTGCGGGCTTTTTAAAGCTCCTGATGCCTTTAATTGTAATGCTACCCGGTATCGCAGCCTATGTTTTGTATAAAGGTGGACATTTACCACAACTGATTGGCGGTAAAGATGGTGCTTACTCAGCGGTACTGACCTTTTTACCGACGGGCCTTAAAGGTTTATCTGTAGCAGCACTTACCGCGGCGATTGTAGCTTCACTGGCTGGCAAAGTAAATAGTATCTCTACAATCTTTACACTAGACATCTATTCGAAGTACTTTAAGAAAGGTACAGAACAAAAGAACCTGGTTTTTGTAGGTAGGACAACCGTATTTGTAGGAATGATCCTAGCGGTGTTGTTTACTTGGAACGACCTTTTAGGCATCGGCGGAGAAGGTGGTTTCACCTTTATTCAAAAATATACAGGCTTTATCAGTCCGGGTGTTTTTGCGATGTTCATCCTAGGTATGTTCTGGAAAAGAACTACAGGTGCAGCAGCTATCGCAGGTGTTTTATCTGGTTTCCTTTTGTCTGTTTTCTTTAACGAGATGGCGCCGGGTTTATTAGGAAACGATACGCTATTATATACTGCCTATCCTAATGGCAAGGGTGGCTTTGAGATTCCTTTCCACATCTGTATGGGACTCTCCTTCTTCTTTACCATGGCGATCATGATTGTCATGAGTTTGGCAGGACCTAAAGTTAATCCTAAAGCTTTCGAACTGGATAAAGCGATGTTCAAAGTTGCTCCATCTACGATGGCATTAATAGTGGTTACGCTGTTGATCATTGCAGCGCTGTATGTGAAGTTCTGGTAAGCAGATTATACATCAATTAGAACGGGGATTTGTTTATCACAAATCCCCGTTCTAATTACATAGTAATTACCCATTTACAAGAGAATACATTAATTTTAATTGCCCAATAGCTCAGCCAATTTATGATCAATATCTTCTTCATTGCCAGATTTCACTAATATCTTACCTTCTTTATCCAGCAATACATAAAGCGGTATCGTACCATGTTTATACTTACTTACTACCCTTGCCGGCATGTTTTTTACTGGAAATTCATCAATGGTCTGTATCCATGGCATTTTTTCTACATCCATAGCTTTGACCCAGTCATTCCATCTGCTGTCGTTCGTTACACTCACAATCTCAAAACCTTTACCTTTATATTTTGCGTATACCTCTTTCCAATGCGGGATGGCCTCCCTGCAGGGTTTGCACCAGCTCGCCCAGAAATCGATCATCACATATTTACCTCTGGTGGATGAAAGCGTGAATTTTGTACTGTCCCTTTGCAGCAAAGTAAAATCTTCCGCAAAATTACCGGGCAATACAGCCCTTCTTTCAGCAATTTCTTTTTGAAGATTATTGAAATAGAGCGTTTTTTTTGCCTCACCAGTAAATTTCGCCATCAATTGTTCCAGATCGTTAAGTGGCATATCCGAATTAAACATATAATGCGTGCTGAGCATATAGACGCCTGCAACAGATGAAGGTTTTTTAGCAATAAAGGGTCGGATGTAATCCAATTGCCGTGAAAATACCTCATCTCTTTTTTTGCTGCCCTTCGTCTTGTTTTCGTAATCTTCGTAATCAGCATGACTTACAGATCCGCCTACTTTAACCTGCTGGAGCGTGGCACCTTTTTTATCCCCATATTTGGTATAATCATAATGCGTTGAGCCTGCGGTATCAATGCTAATGTTAACAGGGACATTTTCCAGAAAAACCCGCGTTCCCCAGTTGCCAGGGGTAAAAGAAAGCCCCATAAGTTCCGGAGTATTCAATTTTCCGGTCATTGTGAACTTACCGTTCTTAACTTTTGCGGTATTGAGTTTTTTGTTTGTCCTGGTCCGGAAATCATAGCTTGTAAGTTCCACCTCACCATCGGCAATTCCTTTTACAGTGCCTGTTAGCTTATAGCCAGCCGATTTAGTTTGCGCAATCCCACTAACTGTTTGTGCAAACAACAGCGCAACAAGAGTTAAATATCTTATGTTCATTAGGTTAGTTATTAAATATTTCTTCGAGTTTCTTGTTCAGGATTTCACCTCTTAAATCTTTTGCAATAATTTTTCCCTGCGGATCAACCAGTAATGTACTTGGGATGCCCATAATTCCGTAATAAGTAGACACTTCATTTTTCCAACCTTTCAGATCTGAAAGCTGTGTCCATGGCATTCCGTCATCTTTTATTGCTTTTTTCCAATTATCGCCCTTGTCATCAAGAGAAACGCCGACAACGGTGAAGTTCTGATCTTTGTATTTATTGTACGCTTTCAATACATTCGGGTTCTCTGCCCGACATGGCCCACACCAGCTTGCCCAGAAATCGATCAGTACGTACTTCCCTTTAAATGCTGCAAAGTTAACTGGTTTTCCTTCTGTATCATTTTGTGTAAAATTTAACATCGGGGTTCCAATTGCGCTCCGTTTTAGTATCACAAGACGTTCATTCAAACGTTTTCCTTCCGGGGTTGCTTTTATGTTTTTACCCAGCTGATCATATATAGCCTGTATATCTTTGTATTCACCCATTCCTGCACGGTCTGTAACTAAACTTAAGCTAAACGGACTTTCAGGATGTGATGCAATATAGTTATTGGCTACAACACGTTTTTGTTTCCTGATATCGGCAAGCTTTTGCTCCAGTTGCAACTGCTCTTCTTTACTAACCTTACCATATTTCTGGTATAAGGGCATTTCCTGAGATGAAAATGGCTCCAGCAACTTGTCATAAGTGTCTGCCTCCGTTTGTATTTTTGAGCCGCTTAATCTAATCTTGTCGAGCGAATCGGCACTCCCGTTCATTTCGATATTTCCAGGCTCAACAAAGACCCATACCGCTCTTTTGGGGAACATGATGGTGATTTTTTGTGGGTTGGGCATAGGGGCAGTCCAGGTAAATTTATCACCTGTTACTTTCACATTACTAGTTTTAGGTTCATTACCATCGTAATAATGAAAATTCAGTTCAGCATCGCCCAGTCCTTTAATGTTTCCATTGACCCGGACCTGCTGACCTAAAGCTGTACCAGCCATGCAGAACATCGCGGCAGCAGTTAAAATTTTAAGTGATTTCATAGTTTTTTATTGATTTACTAGTTAAAAATTTCAGCCAGTTTCTTATCCATAGCTTCGTCATTTTCGCCACCTCCACCATAGCGGCCGATGATCATTCCATTTTTATCTACGAGGATTTTGGTTGGTAGCGAATGAATGGCATAAGGTTCAGTAATGTCGTTCGTTTTATCATATCCCGTGGCAGTTCTTTTCAATCCTCTCAGAACGTGTTTCCACACACCGATCTTGTCCTGTGCAACGGCCTTTTTCCAGGCTTCATTGTTACTGTCGTCATCAGATACACCAATAATTTCCAAACCTTTGTCTTTATATTTACTGTACAACGACAACAAATGTGGGTTTCCTTTACGACAAGGTACACACCAGCTGGCCCAGAAATCGAGCAATACATATTTTTCACCTTTAAAATCTGCCAGACTTAATGGCTGTCCGTTGATGTCCGTTGAACTAAATACCGAGGCCGAACTTCCGGGCGATCCACCTTCCAGGCTCTTGACCTCATCTGCAATTTTTTTTCCATAGCTGCTTTGCTTTATACGGTCTGATAGTTTTGCATAAAGCAGCTTTGATTCAGCAAGTGGTAGCGAAGATACCTTCCAACTTAAGGCATAGGCTGAATAATCTGAATCAGGATGAGTCCTGATATATTCCATGTCGATTTTATCCATTTCCTCCCTTAAAGGATCCATCTTATCCTTTTCTACATTCGCAGCTTCCTTCAGCACTTCCAGTTCACCTTCAGGCTTTCCGGCTTTCCTTGCAGCTATATATGCCATGTTGGCTTTGTCATAGGCAGCCGACAAAACACGCATTTGCTCTAGCTGTGATTTTTTACGAAGGTTCAGTACAACCAATTCATCATGGGTTTTAGAACCAGTTAATTTTAGGTTTTTGAAATCACCAGCAGTTAACGACATGCTCAGTTTTCCGGGCTCGATAAAAAAGGTAGCCATATTGGGATCGTCGAAACCTTGGCTTTTTACAGCTCCCATAATATAAGCCATAACCGGATCGGCCACTTTACCTTTGAATTCAAATTTCCCATTCTGAATCGCGGTGCTGTCCTGGACATATCCTCCATCTGCAGTAGGGTATGACAATTTTAAAATTCCAGTACTTTGTCCTTTAATTTTGCCCTGCAACGTAAATGAGCCATCCTGCGCCATTACCTGATGAATACCGGCAAGCAATAACAATGTCAATAAATAATTTTTCATCTGTATAAATTTGTTTTCAATCGTATATATCCTGGTCAAATCAGTGCGGCACCCTATCGGGGCACCGCACTATGCAATGGTATATTAGTTTGCGCTGTATCCGGTATTTTGATCTCCAAATTGCGGATTGTAAATAAATTCGCTCTTTGGAACAGGAATGATATACTGAATCTGGCTGGTAATTGTGGGTTTTAACTGCATCACAGTGACTAACGGGAAACGCAATAATGCCATCCATTCGCTGCCATCCTCTCCCACCATACTTTTTGAGGTTTCTTTATATAGCTCCAATAATAGTGCATCAGGAGTATTTGCAGCCTCGACAGCTAAATAATGGAAATTATTGGAAACTGCAGTGATTCCCGCCTTTTCCTGTATCTGATGGATCAGTGTTTTTGCTGTGCCCAGGCTTCCTCCCGATCTTATTATAGCTTCCGCTTTCAGTAAGTAAACTTCCGTCAGCCGCATGGCATAATCTGTTTCAGTCAATGCCGAAGGAGTAGAACCTTGTGCATTATATTTATTGAAATAGAAGGTATTTGGCGAATATTGTGAATAAGCACTTGCCGTACCAATCACCCAGCTTCCCCTAGGATCATTGGCATAAAGATCTTTTAAAGCCGATTTGGCCACATAAAGAGATGAAGCACCGGGATAGTATTGCCTGGTTTTGGAATACGGATCGCTAGACTGAAGCGCCTGGGGCTTAATTCCTAAAATCACTTCCTTACTTGACAAACCAATGGTATGAAACAGGTTTTGCTGACTGGCTTCCAATACATAAGGGCTGTTCTGCATGATGTTATCTGCAAGAGCTATTACCTCAGTATAATTTCCGGTTCCTGCCCGGCTCATCAATACACGCATTTTCAACAACATTGCCGCCCATTTGGTTGCATAATGGTTTGGATTGCTTACCGGACCATTAGCGATCACTTCATTTAAATCAGCAATGATGAAATCATAGCTTTCCTTAACGGTGCTGCGCTTTTTAGTGATATTAGTCAATGTTGAGAGCTCATCCCTCAATAAAACTCCCTGCGCACTGCCAATCTTGTACCATTCTCCATAGTAACTCAACAGTTTGAAGTGTGAATAAGCACGAATGAATTTCGCTTCTGCAATTATTTCTTTTTTTCTGTTGCCTGTGAACTTATTATCTGCAAGCTCATTAACTCCTTTGATCACACCATTAGTACTATTCAGTGCTTTGTAAGATTCATCCCAATAACTACCAGCCGCACCTTCAGTCATATTTTCCTCAGAAGCGCTCGCACCAAAACCGTAGCCTAAATAGCCTGCAAATTGTGCTGGAAGAATCTGGTGTTGCTGCCAGCCGGTTTTGATATTCGTTGCATTAGCAAAATTGTAATAAGCACCATTCAAAGCAATCTGTGATGTGGCCTGGTCTAAAATGGTATTTCCTTCAACTTTGGCATTTTTAGGTGGTGCACTAAGTTCTTTTTTACAGCCGTAGGCCCCAATGAGCATGATACCAACTGTCAGAAATTTATATAATGTTTTCATGTCCTTTGTTATAATTAAATTCTATTCCCCTATACTATAAACCTACCCGGATTCCCAGGCTGAACTGTCTAACGTATGGATAACCTCCTGAATCACTATATCCGCCAATCAGACTGTACGGATCATTACTTGTCTCAGGATCTACACCCGGATAGTTCGTGATGGTGAACAGGTTAGTTGCGGAAACGTATGCAGATATTCCATTCAGTTTCCATTTGCTCGTCAGGCTTTTTGGAAACTGATAGGCAATGGTTACCGATTTTAGCTTGATGAACGAAGCGTCATATACATTGTTACTGGCAGCGTAAGCGTAAGAGCCCTGGCCCTGAATCAGGCGTGGCCTTGTAGCATCAGTATTTTCCGGAGTCCAGCGGTCAAGAATTCTAACACCTTTGTTTGTCCTTTTTGCCATATCCTGGTTCTGTACATCTGCCAGGTAATAAATGTCGCCACCATAAGAGAAAGTTGCCAGTGTGGTCAAACTGAAATCTTTATAGCTCATCCTGTTGGTATAACCCCCGTAAAATTTAGGTTCTGCCTTTCCAATGATATCGTCCGCAAAATAACGGAGTCCAGGACCAAAAGCATCAGGGTCCAATATATAACTAGGATCACCGATGCCGAGGTATGGATAACTGCCGGCAAGTACATTTCCTACTTTATAAGCATCCACTTCGGCCTGTGTTTTAAGGATTTTATCGAACACCCTTCCGTACAGCAGACCTACCGGTTCTCCCACTTTCAGCACTGTATTTCCAAATTGATAGATGCCCGGATTGTTTGGATCGTCAACTTGGTTAGAAATTGCAAGTACTTTGGAACGGTTGCCGGACACATTAATACTACCCGACCATTGGAAATTTTTTCCTCTGATAATATCTCCACTTAATTCAATTTCCAGTCCGCGGTTACGAATGTTGGCAATATTTGAAGTCACCTGATTAAAACCGGAACTTCCCGCTACTGTGGTGGGGAACAAAACGCCACTGGTGTTTTTTTCATAATAACCTACACCTCCGCGAAGACGGGAATTAAAAAAAGAAAAATCTATACCTCCATCTTTTTGCAAGGTAGACTCCCACTTAAGCCGTTCATTACCAAGCTGCGAGGGAGAAAGCCCGTTTAATCCGGCATATGACACAGGTGAATAAAGTGTATAGAACAGATTATTACCGATGTTCTGAGTACCTGTATACCCGGCACTCGCTCTAAGTTTGATCTCACTTATCCATTTCACATTCTTTAAAAAATTCTCCTGCGAAATCCTCCAGGCCACACCTCCCGAAGGGAAATAACCTACACGGTTAGCTATGGGAAATTTTGAAGAAGCATCCGATCTCCCCGTAAATGTAAACACATATTTATCCATCAGGCTATAATTCGCTCTCATGTAAAAACTCAATAATGAATTCTGATCTGATGTACCCGTTGAAGGTAAAGTTACAGCCGCTGAAGACAGGTTATTTAAATATTCATCATCGGGAAAGCCCTGTCCGCTTGCAGAAAAAGCATTTCCTTTGGTAATCTGCCAATCTGTACCGGCAACGACATTCAAACGGTGATTTTCATTGAATTCTTTATTCCAGGTTATTGTATTCTGGATGAAGGTATTTACCTGTTCAGCCTGTGCCTGTGTAGCGGTACCATTACCCGAGCTTCCTGTTCCATTTGGTGTGGCTATTGCCACAGTACTCGGAATATAGTTGTTCTGACGGTAATTATTGTAATTTACGGAAACTGAGCTTCTAAAGGTGAGGTCTTTTATGATATCATATTCACCTGTCAGACTACCAATTAGGAAAAAGTTGTTAGACTTATTAATTCCTTTTGTAAGTAAAAGCGGGTTTTGAAATCCTTCATACGCATAGGCACCGAGTGATGCAGGATCAATAATTTTAATACTGCCGTCTGCATTGTATGGATCTACAGTAGGAGGTGCAAATATAGCCTGTGTATATAGTCCGTTGGTGATGTTATTGGTACTGAAGCCATAATCCAGATTGGTATTGAAACGTAGTTTGCTGGTGATGTCATTATCCAGACTTACCTTTCCTGCAATACGCTTGAAATCTGTTCCTAGTACCGTTCCTTCTGAACTGTTGTAGCTAAGTGAGGTATAATAACGCGAACCAGCACCACCACCCCTCACAGAAAGGTCTGCATTTTGAGTGATCCCAGTACGGGTCACCAGGTCAAGCCAGTCCGTATTTGCTGTTCCAAAATAACCTGGATCAGTAAGTATCTGTGTAGCCAGCGCATTTGGTGCAAGCACCGGAATTTTGGCTGCACGTGCATCATTCAGGTTTTTAGCAGCCTCTTTGACAATCATGATATATTGGTCTCTGTTCAATACCTTTTCGTTCTCCGCCAGGCTTACTCCTGTGTAATAATTTGCTTCAAAGACTGGCTTCTGGTTCATTTTACCTTTCTTGGTGGTAATGATCACTACCCCATTTGCCGCTCTTGAACCATATATAGCTGTAGCGGAAGCATCTTTAAGGATGTCTATTGTTTCAATATCATTGATATTCAGTCCACCCAAACTATTCAATCCGCGGGCAAAAGAACCTGCCACCGAAAAATTCGGGTCGTCATTCCCACCTCTTTCCACCGGGCTCACAATATCAGACGCACCTTGCTGGTAACGATTCTGAACTTGTATCTGCACTCCGTCGATAATGTATAATGGGTCATTCCCCCCCATCAGGGAGGTCCCGCCCCTGATCCTGATCTTAGCCACACCACCAGGGGAGCCATCAGCCTGCACCACTTGTACCCCGGCAGCCTTACCGCTCAGTGCCTGATCAAAGGTGGCAAAAGGTACATCCCTTACTTCAGAGATATTTACTGATGCAACAGAACCTGTTAAATCCTTTCTTTTGGTTGTTCCATAACCTACCACAACGGTTTCCTCCAGCTTGTTCTGGCCGAATTGCATAACAATAAGCATACTAGGGCGAACAGGCAACTCTAGTGTTACATAGCCAACGTAAGAAAAAACAAGCACAGAATTATCTGGAACTGTAGTGGTAAAAAAACCTTGTTCATTACTAACAACGGGTCTTCCGGAGTTGTTTTTTAATTTGATGCTCACTCCCGCCATGGGCTTCCCGTTTTCATCCACAACACGACCGCGAACATCAATAGCAGAAAAAACATTCTTGAGTTTATCCAGAAAGGAAGATTCTTTTTTGGACACTACAACAGAGTTTTTAGCTACGGAATAATCAAAGGGCTGTCCTTCAAAAACCTGTTCCAATACCACTTTCAGATCTGCGTTCTTCACCTGTATAGTAACAGGTTTTGCATTTTTTAAATTGGTAGTAGTAAACAGAAAGTCGTACCCGCTTTGAGTTCTGATTTTATCAAGAACATATTTAATGGGCGCATTATTTTCAGATAGCGTGATTTTTTGCGCATAGCTTCCCGCACTTACCTGCAGGATAACTGTGATTAAGAGTAAAGTGGTTAGGTTAACTCGCATAATCCATTTTCTTTTTCCCGTTTCACTTACTGGCCCCATGGCCCGGCACATCATCAACTGGATTTTGGAAATACAGCCCAAAAGCTGTATCAACCTTTTTGTGTAAAAATTGTACATTTGCTTAGCATGGTTTAGAAACGACAGGCCTACATTTTCGAAGATGGACTGGCATGTCGCTTAGTTGATAGTTTAGATTATTGATGTAAACCGCTTATTGGGTTATCCTGGTTCTGAAGCCAGGGTAACCTTTTTTAAGGGTTCAGGTAGTAAAAGTTTAATTCATTACCATAACCCTCCTTCCTTCGATCTCAAAGTGAACGATTTTTGTCCTTTCCAGCATATCCAGTACATCACTGATATTTGATTTTCGTGAAATAGTTCCTGTAAATCCTTCTAACGTTGGTTTATCTTTATAAACCACTTCTATATCATACCAGCGCGCAATTTTCTGCATCACATCAACAATATTTTCATCGTTGAACCGGAAATACCCATTCTTCCAGGAAACAGCTTCTTCAATGTCAACTATCTGTACATTCAACTGTCCGGCGGTTAATTTAGACTGCTCTCCTGGCAGCAGTACCAGTTCATTATCCTTTCCAGTTACCTTTACACTCCCTTCCAGTAGGGTTGTTTTTATGTAACGGTTAGAAACATAACTATTGATATTGAAATGTGTACCCAATACTTCAACAGTCTGTCCCTCTGATTGTACGACAAAAGGATGCGACTTATCTTTAGCGACTTCAAAGTAGGCTTCTCCACGTAATTCCACTTTCCGATTTTTCCCTTTGAAAACGGAAGGGAATTTCAAACTACTTTCCGCATTGAGCATAACAGTAGTCCCATCCGGTAAAGTCACATTATAAATGCCACCGCGTGGTGTACTAGCGGTCATTTCCAGAGGCACATAGGATTCGACTGCTTCAGGTACAGCAACACGGGTACCGTCACTATAAGCCACTTTTCCGGCCGCTATAACTACTCCATTCTTTGCATCACTTAAATTGATGGTTTTACCACCTGCCAATGTTAGTATCGCAGTGTTTCTACCAGGTGGGATATCCTGCGCCAAAGAAATTTTATCCTTTATACCTCTGTTCTGAATTCTATAAAAATAAAATCCTGATCCCATCACCAATAAAATAGCGGCCACACTTGCGATACGAGGCCATAAACTGATTTTACGGGGTTCATTTAAATAAGCATTCAATGCTTGGAAACCCAAATCATGCTCCTCCTGTATCTCTACAGCACTTAATGTATTCCCCGTTTTATGTTTCAAATACCAACTTTCCACCAAATCCCTTTCCTCAGCACTTGCAGTTCCGTTATTGTATACTTCAATTATTTTTTCAGCTTGCTTAAATTCCATGTTCACGTTAAGCGAAATTTCACGCTATAATGATAAGACACGGCTAAGCAGGCTATAGACTAGACAGTATTTAAAAAAAGTTAAAATAATATAAACAGGATGTTGGCGCCTAGTTTAACACGTAAAATTTTCAAGGCATTATGCACCTGATTACGAACGGTATGCGGCGATAAATTAAGTGCCTCGGCAATTTCATTATGGCTCATCTCCAGCTTACGGCTCATTTCAAAAACAAGGCGCATTTGATCGGGTAAGGCGGCAATTTCCTTTTCAACAAGTAAGGCAAGCTCCTTTTCCCTCAGCTGATCTTCAATCACATTTTCGCCCTGATCTATAAATTCCTGTAATGAAGCAGCAAAATTATCCCTTACCTTTTTATTTCTATACTGGTTTAATACGCGATTTCGAACTGCAGCATAAAGATAGGAAGAAAGACTGGTCATATGAAGTTGCTCCCTGCTAGTCCAGAGGTAAACAAACAATTCCTGTATGATATCTCTTACTTCCTCTCTGTCCGGCAAGCGACGGTAGGCATGGCTATACAAAACGCCCTGATACCTTCTGTAAATCTCGGCAAGCGCAACCTTCTCACCTTTTTTTAACAAAGCAATAAGTTCCAAATCAGTATATGAACTATAAATGGCCATGAAGATTTCCCCTTTTGTAAAATTACTAAAAAATAATATCCTATTATTCATAAGGATAACAAAAAAGCAATTTTATTTCAATGGCAAACGAAAGCAATTATTAAGAATAATTCGCGATCTCGAATGGAAATAACAAAGGGGTATTTGTAAAAACAAATACCCCTTTGTTATATAAATACCTGCTTTATTTACTATGTATCCCCACATATGCCTGATTGGCATTTAGCAGAATCAAATCTGCATAGGCCTGCAAGAACAATTCTGATTGCCCTTCCTTTAGTGCCCTTACCAACAAATCTGCCAATTCAGACATTTCCATTCGTAACTTCACAGCTAATGGAATAAACACATAATCAGACGACCTTTTCGCCATCAAAGCACAGTTGTAATCCTGAGGGTACCGATCCAAAAAGTCCCTATAAAAAAGCTCATTGAACGAAAAAATCCATCCTGTTGAAGGATAAATATCCAGATCAAAAGAAACACCAGATGGTACAAAAACCATACTTTCGCCTTCATCTAACCACATTAAGCGGAAACTAATGGTACTTTGCAACTTTGCGTCGCGCTTATACTCATCCAGGCGATTGATACTTAAAAAATTTAAACTCATTTTTCAGAAATTAGTTGACTACTAGCAAAGTAGTCGCGGTATAGAATGTACACAAATTTGATCAGCATGATTGATAAATCCATACACAGTAGCTAATTTGGAAAAATCTTCCATTAAACACCTTTCAAACAGAATTAAATTCTTTAAAGTGTAACAAAGTATCTATCTGACAGAATTAAAGCTAACTACTTGACAATCTGAACAGAATAGATTTAATTTGCAAAAAACAAGCGTAAAAAACTATGGTTATATGACTACTACAACTTTGGATCAGACTGATCTACAACTTTTACGCCTCATTCAAAAAGATGCCTCGTTGACCAACAAACAACTTGGTTTAAAGCTACATAAAGCCGGAAATACCATTTTCAATCGAGTGGAGCGACTCAAAGAGATCGGCTATATTATTGGTACACTCACCATCATTAACCGAGAAAAACTGGGTGAAATGTTGACCTCCTTCACCTCGATTCAACTGAAAGACCATAGTACCCAGTCCTTAAAAAACTTTGAGCAGGAAGTAGTTAAATTTACCGAAGTAATGGAATGCTATCACATGACAGGAGATTTCGATTTTATCTTAAAAATCGTGGTTAGCAACATGCAGGCTTACAAGGAGTTTGTAGTAAATAGATTAGCCAACCTGCCAGATGTAGGGACTGTGCGTAGCCAGTTTGTGATTAATGAAGCTAAAAGAGAACTGGCCTATACTTTAGAAATGCCCCCATTCCATGCTAATGGACAGTAGATTATTAAGATTAATTCCCAATAAACAATAGTTTTGTCATAGTAATCTAATCTATCTATATTGGTTCATACATTAAATCATTATTTATGCGCTATAAAAAGACGATTACTTTTTCTCTAATATTAGGTACAGTTGTGATGCTAAGTGCTTTTATGCCGCAACAAGAACCTAAACAAGAACCTAAAGCGACAAACCTTAAAGTACTTCCAAAGAACATCAGTCATGATGACCTTGATAAAGTTATGGATGGCTTTAAACTTGCATTAGGTGTAAAATGTAATTACTGCCACTCTCCACGCAAAGACAACCCTAAAAAGCTTGACTTTGCAAGTGATGAAAATCCTAAAAAGGAAATTGCAAGGGATATGATGCGAATGACTAACAAGATCAACAAGAAATATTTCCACGAAAAAGACAAAGAAGGAAAATTAATGAATATTTCTTGTGTAACTTGTCATAACGGAAAAGATGAACCGGTAACAATTAAAATTTAAAAAACGCGCTGCCATAGGGTTGTCAGTGGGCTGTGTTTTCTTTGTATTAGAAAATACATACACCCATAAAAAAATAAGATTATGACAACGACAACCACCACCGAAACTATGCCATTCGTTTCTACAGAAAATTTTTTAAATGAATGGCTAGGCCACCGTCGCCTTACCAGACGTGTAATTGAAGCCTTTCCTGAAGATAAATTATTTGATTACAGCATTGGCGGTATGCGTCCATTTGCTGAGATGATGAAGGAAATTATAGACATCGCAGGTCCTGGTATAAGAGGCATTGCAACCGACAATTGGGAAAACGCAAGTGGCTTTGATCAACATTCTTTAAACAAGGAAGACCGCACTAAGGAAGGCTTACTTAAATTATGGGATCAATCCACCGAAGTGATCATTGCATTTTGGCCAGAGATTTCTGAAGCCCGGTTTCAGGAAGTGGTTTTAGCTTTTGGTCAATATGAAGGGCCTGTTTATTCCACCATTTTATATTTCATCGACAACGAGATTCATCATCGTGCACAGGGTACTGTTTATTTACGCAGCTTAGGCATAGAGCCACCTGCATTTTGGAACAGAGACTAAATTTTATAGGCTCCAATTAGTTCAATCCGCTAAATTGGAGCCTATAATGATTATACTTCTACCATCGCCTTGATCACCCCATTTGCAGGATCAAGCCAACTTTGAAACTCGTCTTTTACTTCAGCAAACTGAACTTTATGTGTGATGTAAGTGGTTGGCTTTACCAAACCCGCTTTCATGGAAGCAATTACATGCTCAAAATCGGTTCTTGTTGCATTTCGACTGCTCATCAAAGTGGCTTCGCGTTTATGAAACTCAGGGTGACTAAAGGAAATGTTTTCTTTCTGCAAGCCAATCAATACAAAACGCGCACCGTGTGCCATATACTGAAAGGCATTATTAATCGCTTTTAAACTTCCTGTAGCATCTATGACTACTGTTGGCATATCACCGTCTGTAATTGCCTGCAATTGCTCTAAAACATCAGAAGCAAGGGCATTCACTACATAAGGTATATTCAACTTATCCTTGCAAAACTGTAAACGTGCATCGTTAATATCCAGCGCAATCACTTTAGCTCCGGCAATTCTGGAAAACTCCATAGTTCCTAAACCTATCGGTCCCGCTCCTATTACCAACACAAATTCATCCTTTTCAATAGCAGCTCTACGCACACCATGGGCTCCAATAGCCAGTGGCTCTACCAATGCCAGTTCATCAAAACTTAAGCCTTCACCATGGATCAGCGTATGTGAAGGAACCGAAAGGTATTCAGCCATTCCACCATCTACATGCACCCCGCAAACTTTAATATCCGTACAGCAGTTTGGCTTGCCTGATCTACAGGCAATACATACGCCACAGTTAAAATAAGGAATAAATGTAACGGTTTCTCCTTTTTCAAAGCCCTCAGCCCCATCAAACTCTTGTAATTCACCAGAAAGTTCGTGACCCAAGATTCTTGGGTAATTAAAAAAAGGTTGTGTACCTTCAAAAGCATGTAAATCCGTACCGCAGATACCGATGCGTTTAATTTTTATAATTGCGTTGCCGGCTGTTAATACAGGTTTTTCACTTGTAGTGTATTCAAATGTACCTGGTGTACTGCAAACGAGTGTCTTCATTTATATCTCTAAAATTATTTCTTCATGAGCTGTTTACCAACCCAGTTCACTAAATCTTGTCCAGCTTTAAAATTATCGTATTCAGCAGGCAATTTTCTTCCATCTACATACTCATTGTACAACCATGGATCGCCAATAACAAATACAGCACCTTTACCTAGTTTGGCCACAGCCATCATATTATTTCCATCCTTATCTTTAAGCACGGGTTTAGCCGGCGCCACTAGTTTTAACGTACTATACTCCTTTATGTACAATTGTTGCGAAGTTTTAAAAAGCTCATTGCCAACAGGAACAATTGCCTTGCCCATTTCGAACTTATTGCCAACTACTCTGCCCTTGCTGTCTTTGTTGAATTGAACACCGAAGTTCTTAGCCAGCTGGTTAAAATGATCAAATTCTACATTTCCGGTATCGTTCCCCATCAATATCAAGATACCACCTGCTTTAACCCAGTCCGTAATATTCTTAATGTCATTGGCAGCAATAAAATTCGGCTTAGCGGTTTCTTTTTCCGTATCGGGATCTACGATGATGTATACTGAAGCCTTTTTAAGATTTGTAGCTGTAGGCGCATTGTACAAGGCTGAAGTTTTAAAACCTGCATTGTTAAATTGCTCTCCCCACATAGAAAAACCTCCGTTGGACATTTCTTCCCATTTGTAATGCCATGAAACCACATTACCGCTTTGATCTTTCTTCGTTTCATGATTAAAATACGAATCCAACATGACTGTTTTCCCTAAACCTGATTTAGGCATAGCTGCAATCTCCATTTCGTTGATCGCCTTTAAAAAAGCGCCAACACCTTTTGGATCATTGGTGATTACTTTTTCGCTTAAATAATAAGCATAACTACCATCACGATAAGGTTTACCACCCAAACCAGATACAGTAACTGTACCTTTAAGGTTCACCATGTTCTCCGCACGTTGTTCAACAAATTCCTGTTGCATCCCTTTGTAACCTTTATCAGCGACTGCAAAGTACGATTGTGGTAAGTATTGCATTCTTACACCTTTAGCAATAGCATACACAAACATAGCGGAAGCTGAGGACTCAAAGTAATTACCTTTATCATTTGGACGGTCTAAAATATCGTACCATACACCCGTTTTATTGTTTTGTACACTTTTGATAGCAACGGCCAATCGGTTCAAAATATTAATCAATTCCTTTCTTTGCGGATGATCCTTAGGGAAATTATCCAATGCATCTACCAGTGCCATCGCATACCAGCCCATTGCTCTGGCCCAAATATGTGGCGATAAACCTGTTTTTGGATCAGCCCAACGCTCTACTTTTGATTCATCCCAGCCATGGTACAACAATCCAGTCTTTGTATCCCTGGCATTTTTCTCCATAAAGATGAATTGGTTCGCAATGTCATCAAAGGCCGCTTTATTATTAATTAATGCTGCATACTCCGCATAAAAAGGCTGTCCCATGTACAAGCCATCCAGCCACATCTGGTTAGGATATATTTTTTTGTGCCAGAAACCGCCTTCTTTTGTTCTCGGGTGTTTTTGCAATTGCTCCCATAGTGTAGTTGCTGCCTTAAAATATTTCTGTTGTCCGGTTACTTTATAAAGATCGAGTAAAACCGTACCGTTTTTTACGTTATCAATGTTAAAATGATCCTGGCTATAAGTATCTATAACTCCTTCTGCAGAAATAAACTGATCCATTTTATCTTGAACGTATTTGAAGTATACCGCATTACCGGTTCTTCTCCAGATCTCGTTCATTCCATCTTGAACAACTCCATCATCATACGACCATTTTTTGGATCTTTCCTTCCATACTTCCATTACCGTAGCTGCCATCTGATCAGATAAAGGCTTAGCCTTTGTATTGGCATTTTGTGCATTAGCCTGTGGTGCCAACATGACAAAGGCTATTAAGCTAAATATAAGAGGTCTCATTTTCATACATGTGTGTTATAAATGGTTTCAATACAAGTCTACATAGTTTTAAACAGTGATTTTAGTAAAGTCTGCAAAATAAATACGCAATCGTTGCCAAAACCTTATTTTACTAAAATCACGATATCTTTCCTTCTCGATTCGGGGATTACTTTTAACAATTCTACCTTTCCATTCTTCCATACGGCCTCTACTGTGGTTTGATGAGGGGCATGCAATTTAAAATGGACATCCCATTCTTTAGGCCATGCCGGGAATAAGAAAATCTTTTCCTTATGGGTTTGCAATAGCATTTCCTGTAAACCAATCATTCCTGATCCGCCCCAGTTATGGTCGGGCACCCAATCAAATCCAGGTCCCCAAAATGCAGGAAACCTTCTGCCCGAATCTTTTAATTTTAACAGGGTGAATTCCGCGGCTTCTTTTACGAGCCCTAGCCTTGCTGCAAAAATATTATCCTGCTTCCAACCCACATGGCTCTTAAATTTCAGCACATCGGTATCGTATTTAAAAGTGTTGATAGCGGTATCCAATCCGGGTTTGCCAACTCCATAAATCCCCCATGGATAAACAGGGTATAATTGAGGACTTTCCGTATTATTTACTCGTTCCCATACTTTCGCCGGAGCAATCGTCGGATGTCCATCAAACTCCCTAAAGCTAATTGGTGGAATACGTTTTAACATTGCGGCCCATGTTTCCCTTTGTGCTTCAGAGCCACCTTTGAGCTCCAGTAAACGCCCCAATACGGTTTTCAATGCGGCAATGGTTGATGTGGCATTGTAAGCCATCTTATAGGTCTCTGCTGCAGATCCGGGGTACAAAACCAAATGGCCATTGCCATCCAGTGCTTTGCTACCCCTTTGTCTAGCCAAATAGCTGTAATGGGTATCAAAAAAATTAAGACAACTTTCTATAAATGGAAGGTATGGTTTTACATCTTTTCCCGCATAGCTTTCCGTCTCCAGCATCATCATACAAAACTCAAGTACAGTATCCCATTCGTATTCCAGCCAGGCATTGTATTCCATACCTTTATCATACCCTGCAGGTCTCTTCCAGCCATACTCAGCTGGATTTGGCAAGCCAAAGTTCTCTAATTGCTCCGTAAAACCAGCCCCTTTATGACCCCAATAAAATTCGCTTCGCAGCTCTGCATTGCGCAATAGATTAGTATAGAAATCAAATTGCGGCTTCATCATTTCGGCATCCCCACTTTTCAGCATTGGCCAGTATACCAATCGTTGGTTTTGTGCGGTATGTGTTCCTCCACCCCAGTTTCTAAAATCAGGTGTATATTTTAACGTTGAATCTACCAATCTTGGGTCGTAGGTGAACAGACCACCGTTAAATTTAGTGGGATAAGCTCCAAAAGCATTACAGCCCAACATATAACGAAATAACTGATAGTTCTTTCCTGCTTGTGCAACTAAGGGCTGCTGTTGGCTACTCATTTCAATAAAGCTACGTTCCCAATAGTTCTTCCACCAGTTTTTACTGCTTTCAAAAGCAGGTTTAGTTTTAATTGCAGTAGCTGCTATTTTTCTTAGTTCGCTTTCCCAAGTGTTGATATATGGGGTTTGAGCAGTATGTAAAGTAATTGCAATATTTATGGTATTTGAGGCCTTGGTATTTTTAAGTTTCCAACCTTTAAATGGGGTGCCTGAATAGCTCCCGGTATATGTTCCTCCCGGGATCAAGCCATCTCCTTGCATTGAGCCTCCAAATACCAGGTGCTTTAGCGGATTAAACAACTTATCTTTAACGCTGTCCATTCCTTGCTGCGTTACCGTAACATCAAAAACAGAAAAGTCTTTGTTCTGATGGAAAAACAGCAATCCATTATTCTTAAATGCTATGCTGTCTTTAAAGGTTTTTACCTCGCCCTGCGGTGCCCATTTATAGGAGTTTTGGTTGTTTTCTTTTCCTTTGGTTAAGCGATCTTCATTTCTCCAGCTTTCAAAAGCCGCCTCAGCAAAAGTCTTCTGGTTACTTTTCAATTCAAGATGAACGATGGGTTTAAAAACATCAACCCAAATTTTCACTTCCGTCTGCAATCCTGCTTTTGTACCAGTCACTTTTACATAGCCTTCTTTTAAAACCAACTCTTGCTTAAAAGTACTGCCTGCGTCGAAAGGATTTGGGCTTAACTTCAATCTTACTCGTCCCATTTTTAACAAAGTATTGTTTTCGTCGAAGGTTCCGCTTCTGGAGATGTAAAAAAGTAGTTCTCCTTTTTCCACCCAGATATTCATCCCAATATCACCGCCGCCGCAAGGCATAGAACCAGCAGCGTTTTCACTCTGACTGTTCCATACCAGATTAGCCTCAACTTGCTTATTTTGTGCTTGCGCAGTCCATAAACAGCTGGATAATATTATCCAAATAAAAAGAAGTTTACTTTTCCCAGTCATCCGTTCTAAATGAGGAAACTGGTAAACCTTCATTTCCATACAAATCGCCAATTACAAAATCTTTAAAAGCATAACGCACCGCTACCGGAGCTTTAACAGCGTCAGATGAAACCGTTACGCTGCTTCCCGAAAGCACTGCCTTTGCCGGATAAAACACCTTATCCTCCCCAGCAATTTCAAACTCCGACAAAGGCTTTCCAAATGAGGTAAGTCCATTTGATGCATTCTGAAATTTTAGGATTGCCGAACCATCTATAACAGTCATAGATTCATAATCAGGACTGGCATAACTAAAACCTTTAACGCCATAAGTATTGCCCAATGCCAGGTAAGCTAATCGTACTCCTCCCTTTTCTTTATCTGCCGGATGAATATTACGTTCTTCACCAATGTCCATTAGCACTGCCATCCCCGAATTGGATATTTTGGAAATGGATTTCCGTTGTACATCTCTGATAAATGCTGAGTTAAATTCCTTACCCATCTGAGTTGCCGGGTCTTTTACATATTTAAAAGGTGCAATTTGTGCATAGTAAAATGGAAACTCGCCCATTCCCCATACATTTCGCCATTCCTTAACCATTGCAGGAAATAAATCTCCATATCTATCCGGTCGGGTCTGATTAGATTCTCCCTGGTACCAAATCGCCCCACGGATACCGTAACCAATAGCAGGATACAACATTCCATTGTATAGCGTAGTTGGTGTGCGACTTACCTCTTTAATCGCATCTCCTTTTGATGGAATTTTAACTTCAGGAAAAGACTTTAACAATTCGGGTGACATCCATGCTTCTATTGTTGAACCGCCATAACTATCGTTAATCAGTCCAACTGGAACGTTAAGCATTTCACTCAATAATTTACCAAAATAATAAGCGGTAGCACTAAAGTTAGACACAGCTTCTGGTCCAGCAAGCTTCCAGTCGGACGGTTTACTATTGTCTTGCCTTTCCGTTATAGATGATCTTGGCACAGTATACAATCGAATCTGAGAATTGGAAGATTTTAAAATGGCTTCATTTGATCCTAAAATAGGCTGACTTTTAAACCCTTTCATCGGCATCTCCATATTCGATTGTCCGCCGCAAAACCAAACCTCACCAATCAAAATATCTTTTAAGGTAAGCGCAATACCATCACTTATACTTATTTCATAAGGGCCACCTGCTTTTGGAGTCGCTATTTTCAGCTTCCATTTGCCGTTGGCATCCGCTTTTATTGTATATTTCTTTTTATCCCATGATGGAATTAAAGTAACACCACTACCTGCATTAGCCCAACCCCATATCGCAACATCAGCTTTCTGCTGAAGTACCATGTGGTCCGTAAAAATAGAGGCCGGTTTTATGGCTGCAAAAGATGAACCTACAAAAAAGGCAAGGAACAAAACCGTTGTTCCTGATCTTGAAATAATGGTTTTAAGCTTCTTCATATATTTTTTGAATTGATTTTTCTAGTTCTTCTTCTTTTAGCGCCTGTCTTCTCCAGTAATTAGCTAGGATTGACCCGGAAATGTTCATCCATGGACTAAATACGGCTGCCGCAAGTCCAACGGTTCCCAATTTACCCATGGAACCTGCTAAACCTGAAGCCATACCTCCATTCTGCAAACCTACTTCGAAGGCGACGGTCCTTGATGATCTCTTATCCAGACCAAATATCCGGCTTAACAAATAACCAAAAAGGTAACCAGCTCCATTATGGATCACAGATGCAAGAAACAAAATAAAACCGACTTTTAACAGGTTATCTCTACCGGCTGCAGTTGTAACTGTTGTAAAATAAACGATACCGAACATAGAAATATAAGGCATCAGCTGATCCAGATTATTAAATTTCAATGTAAATAAGTGATAAATCAATCCTACAAGAAATGCGCCTGCAAAAAAGCTCAGGATCTCAACAGATTCCATACACTCAGTAGAAAAGACACGTTCAAGCCCGCTCCACATTCCCAAAGGTAAAGTCAGCAACCAAAGCACACATACCGCAGCAATCAGTTTAATCCGCTTCCAACCTTTTGGCGTTGCCCGTTTCAAATAATCATGAACCAGTGCCGCACCGATAGGAACGATCACAATCTTAATGATCTCCATCATCATATTGAAGAATTTAATCTCAATCAGCGTACCCGCCAGTAATTTCATCAGCAACGGCGTCAGAAATGGCGCGATCAGCGTGGCCATTGCGGTAACAGCAACCGATAATACGAGATTTGCACGAGCAATATAAACCATCACATTAGAGGCTAAGCCACTAGAACAGGAACCGATTAAGATGATTCCCGCTGCAATTTCAGTTTCAAAATGAAACACACGTGTCAACATATACCCCATTAATGGCATAATGGTAAAATGACACAACAAGCCAATTACCACCCCTTTTCCTGTGCTACCCAAGCCAGTAAAATCGCGAAGGCTCATGTGTATTCCCATACCAAACATCACCATTTGTACCACCACGAGGATGAGCCATTTGTTACGGAGGTCAAACTCGCCCCATTTCAGAAAAGCAGCAGGATAAATCATTCCTGCAACTACAGCAGTAATGATCCAGGCGGTATACTGGTAATTTTTTAAGGTTTCCAGCGCGCCAATTCCTATAGCGACTGTTACTGCCATCACGACTGCAGCGGGTTGCCATAGTGCAGGATCTGATCTAAAAAGACCAACCAACAGCACTACGAATGCAATCAGCGCAAACAGCAGGCATAATCTGCGAAAATTATACATGATGTCCTATTTAAATAAACCTGCAATGTGTTGAATGGCAAGAGCCGGACTTGCAAGTATTGGAATACGTTTTTCCGCATCAGGCAATCCATCAACCACGCGCGACATAGAAGCTTGTGCAAGTACAATTACATCAACTTTTGCAGAAAGTTCGATCAATGCTTTAGCCACCATTTCATCATGCTTTTCAGGCTGTCCGCCCATTAAAGCTTCAAATGCGCCTTCACATAATATAGACGTTAACTCTATTTCTTTACCTGCAATTGCTGCACGGCGTTTAACAAGGTCACTTGTTGGGCCAAGTGTAGTAGGCAATGTTGCGATCACTCCAATTCTTTTACCTGTTTTCACGGCAAGATCGGCCATAGGTTGATCTACTCTTAAAACTGGAACACTAGTTAAACCAGCAGCGGCTTCGATGGCTGCACCTATAGAAGAGCAAGTAACCAGAATAAAATCTGCCCCGGCAGCTTCTGCTGAGGCGACATGATCTACTACCCTTCTGGAAGTTAATTTTGTCAGTTCATTGCGACTAATGACATCTTTAATCAGACTATCATCTACTATATTAAATACATTTACGCCAGGTAGATAATCACTGCAAAGTTTCTGAAAAACAGGAACCAACGTAGCTGAGGTATGAACAAGTCCGAGTGTTTTAGTTTTCATATTTTAGGTTATATTAGGTTAATGTTAAAAAATCTTCTTTTCCGACCTGTCCCCCTTTAAAGACTAGCTGTAAGTGGTCAACAGCAGATCCGGGGGCATAAGCAAGGCACAAAGGCGCTCCGGGCGAGAGTGGGGCAATCATCTCAACGGCTTCTATCCCCATTGCCCTGGCCGCATAACTTGAAGTATCCCCACCGGCAATAATGATTCTTTTAAGCTCAGTTTTTTCTGCCGTTAACCTTGCAATCTGACCAAGCAGCTGACCATACAATTGTGCTGTGGCAGTCTTACCAAAGCCTTTCTCTTTAAATATTTTATCAGTATCGCCCACACGGGGATCATCATTACCCAGACTAGTATGAACCAAAGGTTTTTTCCCTTCATTGATTAATCCGATAGCTTTCTGCGCATACTTTTCAGCTGCAGCCTTGATAAAGCCTGTTTCCATAAAAAGATCAGCCTCAGTCGCCTGGCTTGCTAACGTTACTGTATCAATCGGCAATTCTGTAAAACCATGATTCAAGGCGTAACGGATCTGTTCGGAAGTTACCGAAGAACAACTTCCTGAGACAACCAATATAGGCCCATCGGCTTTAATAAGTTTCCATTCTTTCTGTTCCTGTAATACCCCCCTCTCCTGCCAGTGATTTCCCAGAGCCATTTCTATAGCTGACGATCCTGCAGAGAAAACAATTTGTTCATCGCCCGCTTGTCCGTCTATCAGCTGTCCGACACTTTTAAGATCTTCTTCTATGAGCGCATCAAATAATACGATTTCATATGTCGAAAAATCCGGATTGAAAGCCTGTTCCTGGTATTTATGGAGCTCAAGAATGTTAAACAACCCTATATTTTTATCTGTTTGTTTGCCAAGATGTAAACGAATATCGCTTTCATCGGCCGGCGTTGTTGGATGATTTCGCATAGAGGGATGCCTATCCAGACGATAAATTTCCCCTTCAGTTCCTATGCCCATGCGGGCGAAAAGGTTGCCAAATAAGCCATACCGTCCCAGATGTGGTGCTGCTGCCAGCAATGGAACAACCGCCGTTTTAAATACAGATGCACCAATATCAATTGCCTTACCAATGCTACCAATAGCTGGCGATGAATCGAAGGTTGAGCAAACTTTATAGTGCACGTGACGCGGGTTGAGTTTCTGCAATGCGGTAAAAGCAGGCCTTAGCACTACTTCCATTTCAACTGGCGAAAGTGTACGACTCTTACCTGCTACACCAATAGCTTGCAATCCTGGGTAACGCGATAGTTGCGCTGTGGAGGGGGCTTCAATAAACAAGACTGTTTTGATACCAGCTCTACTTAAAAATTCCAGTGCATCCGTTGATCCGGTAAAATCATCCCCGTAAAAAGCAATAAGTAAGCGGTTATTTTCCATGTTTCCCTTACGGTTATTTTTTACCAAATACAGATACGGAATGACCAAACTCCAGGTATTTTGACGCAGCTTCGGCTACAGACAAACCATCAACTGCTGCCTGCCAGGCTTGTTGCAAGGCAACGACTCCACCAGCTGGTCCATCAGGATGAGCCATAATACCGCCGCCAGCCATATACAGCAAATCGACAGTTTTAGTGCGTCGATAAGTTTCAGGTGCCTGGCCTCCCCATTGTCCGGAAGACACCACCGGCAATACCGAATAGCCACCTAACAAGGGCGTCAGACAAGCTTCAATAGATTTAACTACTGAATCATCTGATTCCCAGAACTTATTCTGAATCCCATTGACATGAATCTGATCTACACCTGCCAATCTCCATAATTTCTGGTAAGCCGGAAATTCGATCCCCAGTAAAGGATGACGATTGAGCATGCCCCAGCCATTGCGGTGACCATGTATCGCTAGTTCTCCCATATCTCCTATTTTCTTTACGCCAGACAGCCCCACACTATTCAGGCTAATCATTACAGAAGTTCCTCCAGATTGGAGTACCTTTTCATAATTGCGCTGCATCCGGTCGATATCATCACTGATATTAAAGGCATACATCACCTTTTTACCAGTTTGATCCGCATGTCTATTGATCACATCCATTACCGCATCCACACGCATATCGAATGGAGAATTGGCAGAAGAGCCTAATAATTCATCATCCTTCACAAAGTCAATACCAGCCTTTGCCAATGTGTTAACCAGCTCAGCTGTTTGTTCGGGTGTCATACCGATACTCGGCTTAATGATCGTACCAATCAATGGTCTACCATAAACTCCTGTCAGCTTCCTACACCCCTCAATGCCAAACTTTGGTCCTTTATAAGCATTGGCATAAGAGGCCGGCAGTTCTAGATCCATAAGTTTTAGACCGGTAAACTGGGTTAGTTCGTAAAGATTCCCCTGTAAAGTTGATACCAAAACAGGCAGGTTATAACCAAAATTCTCTACGGACCAGGATACCTCTATCATGGCTCGCTGGTATTTTCCTCCCGAGGAAAGCACACCCGGAATAGCAGGGCTATCTGCCACATCCATAAGAGTGATATTTTCTACTCTAGCGGCGAAACGTTGTTTCAATTCCTCGGTCTCACCAGGAACGGCAATAAAAGTTCCCGACGACTGCTCTCCGGCCAATACCTGAGCTGATTTTTCAAGATCAAGTGGTGTTTCTATATAATATTTTGCAGTTACTCTTTCCATTTCTCTTGTTCTTATCTACTTACGGGTAACCAAACTGACATTTCCGAACGCCCACGGTTGCCCCAGGCGAAGTAAGGCACCAACCTAATCGGCGTAGTGGTATTTGATTCATTGAGTGGACGATATAACACATTTTTCCAGTCTTTATTCTCAATAAGCTGCGCATTACCTTCCAGACTCATCATGTTTGCTCCATCAATTTGAATAGGGCTGGCCTTTAAATCAATTTTAGCTGGTATAAAGACATTAAAGATTCTTTTACCAGGCAAATCCTGAGATTCCAGGCAATAAACTACAGGTCCCCTTTTAACTGCTACCTGGTTCCTTGTTTCTTCCACAAGCGGATTTGACTCTACCAATTGCGCTTCCATAGGCAATACCAGTTCTACCTGATCACCGGCTTTCCATCTACGGTTCAATTCCGCATAAGTCCCTGGTGTTAATACCAGGTTTTCAGTTTGTCCATTTACCTTTAAAGTCGCATTAGATGTCCAGCCCGGAATACGGAAAAACATGGAATAAGGCTTATTACCAGTTGCTTTAACACTAATCTTGATGTTGCCATCCCATGGGTAATTAGTTTCCTGAACAAGGCTAACTTTCGATCCATCACTTAAGCTGGTCTGAATGGTATTACCACCATAAAGATTGAACCACAAACCTTTATCAGAAATACTATAGGCATAATCACTAACCTCTGCAATGGTACGGACTACATTTGGCGGGCAACAATTTGACAAACCAATGTAAGGCACTCGCTCTTTTGACCAACGTTGTTTAAAAGGCAGATCATCAGAGTAGCTTAAAGGATTGGTGTATAAAAATTTCTTACCGTCCAGACTAATACCTGAAAGTACACTATTGTGTAAAGCCAGCTCCATTACATCAGCATATTTTGCATCACCACTGATTTGCAGCATTCTCCAGTTCCATAATACATTACCAATATTGGCACAAGTTTCATTATGAGCCGTGAAGTTTGGCAACTGATAATCCCTACCGAAAGCCTGGTGGATCTTTTGAACCTCGGCGGGGTTGTAGGATGTCCCATCTGGAGAAGTACCATCATATAAAGAGCCACAGCCTCCTGTGATGTACATCTTGTGCTGGTTTACATCATCCCACATCAAATTCAAGGTATGCATCAGGGAATCGTTACCAGTTTCCGCATATAAATCAGCTACACCGGCGTAGAGATAATTTGCTCTTACCGCATGTCCCATTGCTTTAGTTTGTTGTAAAAAAGGTATCCGATCTTGATTGTCATCTGTACCATCTTCAATTTTACCTTTAATGGCAATCAGGTGTTTAGCCAATTCCAGATATCGTGGTTCTTTAGTAGTTCGGTACATTTCAATTACCCCCATGTAATGAGAGGGACAGATGGCATTTCTGGCCAATGCTGGGGATGCCTTTTGGTAAAAATTGTACAGATATTCTGTTGCTTTTTTAGCGACTTCCAATAAATTGGTTTTCCCCGTGGCTCGATAATGCACGCAAGCAGCAGTCATTAAATGGCCAATATTGTAAGCTTCAAAACTCAACCTATCCTGAAACTGATTGTTTGAGCCCGTTTTACGCTGTTCAATCATTGCCTTTGTGTAGATATAGCCATCTTCCCGCTGTGATTTTGCAATTACGGCAATGGCCTTATCCATCTTAGCTTCCAATTTCTTATCATGAGTTGAAGCATACATACTAGCCATGGCTTCTAGTGTTTTATAGTAATCACCATCATGAAAAGAAGGACCTTTATGTGACCCGGTATCCAGTCCGGCAGCAATTTCAAAATTCTTAAAAGCATGACTGATGTGCTCATCGTTATAGATGTCCCACATATTTGGCACCATAGTTTCCCTGGCTACCTTAAATCGGTCAGCCCAGAAACCTTTTGTCCAATTCACATCCTTCATATTCGGACTGTGCAGTTTAGCGTGACTACTTTGTTTTGTGTTAACCAGGCTTTTGTCCTGTGCATAACTCATCTGTACCGAAAAAAGCAACGCAGAGATGATAAATATCCTTTTCATGGTTTATATTTTGGTTTTTATGATTCGGTTAATAGTATCTACTTAATAGTCTGGATCGTTACCGGCCCCAGTAATCCAGCTTTTAGCAAAGGTTTACCTTCCAGGCGGTAAGGCGCCGTAGTTTTTGTAATCCGTTTATTTTCAGGCAAGCGTTGATCGCCAATTAAACGGTTTGCCCAGGTATTACTCAGTTCGATACTGATCTGGTTGTTGCCGTTACGAAGCGCTTTACTGATCTCCACACGATATGGCGGCGTCCAAACTATCCCACAAGAAATATTGTTGACTTTCACATCAGCAATATTAGCAACTGCGCCTAAATCAAGCCATACTTGATCAGTTTTCTTTGACTTGATATTTATGTTTTTGTTATAGGTTGCTGTACCCGAATAATAACGGATTAAGGAATCTTGATTCAAACTCCAATCGGTTAAATCCTTAAAAAGCACGGGTTTCGAAGGGCCACCATATTGAGGATCAAAGGTCACTTGCCAATCCTTATCCAATACCTGAGTGGTCGTAAATTCCGACCAATTGTTTGTCCCTTCAACAGAATGAGCCGGGTTAGCATTGCGATCAAAAATTACAAATACCGATGCATTAGGCTCCAGTTTAACCTGTAATTCCAATCTTCCATCCACAACAGACCAGTTCTTCACTTTCCAGGTTTCACCCGAAACCGCATCATAAAACTCGGGTGCAGTTTTCAGATCAGCAATACGAAATGAAAGATCTAGCAAACGTTCTTTATCCAACTGATTTGCAATAAAATAAATATCTTTATCAACAGTATTTCTGTGGGCATATGCTATGTATTTTGCATAAACATTTTGTCCTGCCTCTACAATATGCAAATCACGATCAAGTCCTAATTGTTTAAATGTCTCTCCCTGATAAGGGCCGATAATCACCTGACCATCGCCATTTTTTCCTGGCTTCCATAATTCATCAACTACCTTTTTAAATTCAATTTCTGCAACCTGTCTTAAGCCCGACTGATAAAGTGGCTTTTCATTCAACAGAACCGTTGCACCTGCTTTTACCAAAACCAGCAATTGCTTTACAGTTTCAAAATTCATGTACTGGTAGTTTGGATTCATAGCCGTTTTACCAGGGATAACCAATATGGCATAACTTGCCCCAGATGCAAAAACTACTTTATTATTTTTAACTACTGCGGTACTTAGCACATCAGGATTAAAAGAATCGTAAGCATATCCCCGTAAAGGGTTAACCCAGTTTTCAGGATCAGCCATATTTGCGGAATGGCTTACTCCCATCGGTTTTATCCTCAAAGGCTCACCAACATTCATCAACCGTTTTTGCTCATTATCTACTACGTCTTTTCCAAAAACACCTGGTAAAACGGACACCAATCGATCAGGTAATACTGATCTACGAGGAATCTCATCGCCAGTAAAAACTGCGATATCTATTACCGGATTTCCCTGTTGTAATAATGTCTGAGCACGTTCTGCATAATCTACCCATGCTTTGCCTGGCTTCCACCAAGTCTGATCACGTTGAAAGTATAAACCCACACCATCCAGTGTCATCCCCGGTTTCCGATCCATCCATGGATTATGGGTAAACACGTGGTAAACCATCTTATTGATGCCCAGCGCATAATTCCTGTCTTGTAAAGTTTTCATATTACCGGGATGCTCACTCCAGTCCATACGTACCGTAGTAAATGCTTCTGCCTGAATAATATTTTTACCATAAATATGAGCACCAGAAATCGCATCCATCATGTCATTGGGCTTATCATGAGTCGGGCTATTTAACCAGAACTCACCCATTGGCACATCCACAGTTTTATAATGCATTAGGCCATCGCTAACCATGGTTGGTGCAACACTCTCTGCTGTAAAGGCTACTTTCTTTTCCTTAGCCAGCGCAGCCAGTGTTTTATAGAACTGATCTACTACCAGTTCAGCAATTGTTCTACGTAAATCGTAAAGAAAACCTTCAGAAACAGCTGCATTTTGCACTGGAATGCCAGCCATTACGGGTAGATAAGGCATCATATCGTACCCTCTCCGTTTCTTAAATTCTGCGGCAAATAAAGGCGACCAGTTTTGGCTGCCGCATTCCCAGCTATCTACATGAAATACGCTCAAAACTTTCGAGGCAATCTCAGGACCACCATGCTTTAAAGCTTCTCCATACCAGCTGTCAAACTGTAATTTCACCGCTACTGGGTTAAACTTATCACTCTCCAAACCTATTCCTCCGCCACCTGTGGCATTTTTATGCCCAGTAGAGGTATGCCCGATTCTCAGTATCGTCCAATTTCCTTTAGGCGCTTTCCAGTTTAAACTACCATCCGCATTTAATTTACTGGTCAGATCTATGATCTTATTTAAAGGCACACAAAGCCGATCTGGGAGCTGAGCTGCAGTACTACGTTTACTGATTCTCCATACCTCAGCAGCCTTTCCCTCGTATTGATTGATTCTTGGTTCGGCAGAAAGTTCCAAATTAACCAGTTTTAAAGATGGTTTCCATTTCGCTGCATCAAGGTCTTCTGCCCCCGGCTCAGATCCTTTTTTATCATATACAAAGCGATAATACTTTGCCGTAACCGGAACTAGGGTATGCGTTACGTCGGCATCTGTATCTTGCCAGCCATGACGTGGCGGCTCTAATCGCCCTACAGACCTAAACACCTTTCCATCATCACTCACCTGAACTTCCAGTCGCTCTGCCTGATAGTTATTCCCACTAGTTCGAACTGTAATAGTACGTGTGGTAAAGGGTTGCGCAAAGGCATACTGAATCCAACAAGGTTCATTACTGCCAAAGCTCTTTTTATTACCAGGCACTACCAATCCACTCGCATCAATACCATTACTTGTCGTAACAATTGGAACAATAGTTTGTGTAGATATACCTGCGCCTTCTGGTGAACGATAAGCATACACCGCAATGTCTTTATAATAACCCGCAATAGTTTCGGGCTGTGCTAACTTAATCTGACCAGAAGTTGCTCCCTTGATATTCAATTGAGTAGACACAACTTTCTGCATAGATAACTCAGGTGTAATCCATGGTCCACCTGCCAGGGCAAAACCGTCACTCACATGCATCCCCAGCTTTAGATCTAGGCGTTTAGCTTCATCCATAGCAAACTTTACCATGGTCCACCATTGCGGACTCAGTTGTTCTGCTGGAGGCGTAAATATTGGTGGATTAGCTGCACCTTTAATTGGCATCAGGTATGCACCACCTATTCCAGCGGCTTTCATAGCCTCCAAATCTGCGGTAATACCAGGTTTAGAAACACCTGCCTGCATCCAGTACCAGAACACCCAGGGTTTAGTTGTTTCTTTTTGCTGGGCATAAACAGGCATTACTGCCAGGATACACCAGATTATAAAAACAAACAAGATCCCTTTTCTTTTAAAACTCATATCTTAATTTCTATTTATGGGCAATTTTGTACCCCTTTAATCCAAAATATAAGATGATCAGATAGCAAACCAATGGAATACTGTAACCGATCTGAATATTATCTCCGTTAAAATCAATCAGCGTCCCCATAGCATAAGGAAGGATTGCGCCCCCCACTATCGACATGATCAGCCAGGAAGAACCAGGTTTGGTATCGTCACCAATACCATCAATCCCTAGGGCGAATATAGTCGGGAACATAATAGACATAAAGAAACCAAGACCACCCAATGCATATACTACATATGCTCCGTCTCCAAAAATGGCAACAATGCTAAGTAGAGCTGAGATTACGGCATAAATTGCCAATAGTTTGTTTGATGAGATATAGCGAAGTAATAACGTTCCAACAAAACGTCCAACTAGAAATAATGTACCATAAAGGCCTAAATAATAGAGTGCAGTATATTCGTCAAATCCACCTGCTTGTTGTGCAGCCCGAATAAAAAAACTTGTTACACATACTTGAGCGCCTACATAAAAAAACTGAGCAATCACTGCCCATCTTAAATGCTTGTGTTTTAAGGCGCCTAAGAAACTACCTTTTGAAATACCATCTTTACTTATGGTTTTCACTTCAGGCAGCTTCATAAAATAAAATAGTAAGGCTACAGAAACCAAAACAGTTCCTAAGATAATGTATGGAGTCTTTACAGTTGCAGCTTCCGTCAGGAAGTAATTGTTTCTAACAGTATCTGTCATTGCTGCCAGTTCATCTTGTGTATGGGATTTTCCTGAAAGGATAAATCGCCCAACAATGGTAGCTAATGGTGCCGCCAAACCATTGAATGTAGCAGCAAGATTAAGCCTCCAGGCCGCCTTATCTGGACTTCCCAATATAGCGGCATAAGGGTTCGCTGACGTTTCCAGTAGGGTTAAGCCACAGCCAATAATAAAAAGTGCAGTTAGAAAAGTGAGGTATGATAGGTTGTTTGCTGCCGGAACAAATAGAAATGCACCAAAAGCAAAGGCTAATAAACCTGTAATCATAGTGGATTTATACCCCCATTTTTTAAGGATCATGCCTGCCGGAATGGCCATTAAGAAGTAAGCCAGGAAAACTGACGTATCAATTAAGGTGGATTCTCTATTGTTGAGATTACAGGCTTTTTTTAAATGCGGGATGAGTATCGAATCGAGGTTATGTGCCATTCCCCACAAGAAGAATAAGCTTACAACAAGAATAAATGGCACTAGATACTTTTTACCTGTGGCTGTATCTCCTTTGTTACCCGCTGCCGGATCTATTAAGACAATTGCTTCCGCTTCTGTAATGTGGTTCATATGTTAATTTTAGGTTGGTTCTTGATAGGGTTATTTCTTTTTCACGAGCAGTAGGTGATCACAGACTAGTACCACTTCTCCATGCTGGTTTTTAATTTCTACATGCTCTGTTATTGTTCCGTATTCCGGTTTTTTAGCTTCGGCTTTCTCCGAGATAGTAATCTCTGAATGAATGGTATCTCCAATAAATACCGGTTTTACAAAGCGAAGGCGGTCGTAACCTTTAGAAAAAGCTTCAGGGTTAATCTCCGATGCCGTTAACCCAATGCCGATGCTAAATATCATTGTTCCATGGGCAATTCTATGTTTAAAAGGTTGAGTTTTACACCATTCTTCGTCCATATGGTGCGGAAAAAAGTCTCCTGTATGGCCTGCATGAACTACAAAATCTGTTTCTGTAATGGTACGTCCCAATGTTACCCTTTTCTCTCCTAACTGGTAATCTTCAAAAAATATTGATTTAAAATACATTGCTCTTTTATTAATTTTTCAACTGCTCGCTTACCTTTACCCCACCTTTGTCGCTGGATAGGTAAGCACTTTCTACTACTGCCATCGTATTGATCACATCTTCCACACTGGTATGGAGAATATCAGATGAGCCTTCCTTATATCGCATTAAACTTGCCATCGTCCCTATAAATGCCTCTGGAAACCAGGAACCTTCCAGTTCTACCTGCTTCCATTCTGGGGCTTTACCCGCTTCAATCAGGCAATATTCAAACACATCAGGAATGCCGTGCGGATAATCCATGAGTAAACCTACGTTTGCCTTAATCGCACCCTTTGTCCCCTCCCATTTGATGAAACACTCCTGATTATGGGGACCAAAATCATGGTCATGATTGGTATTAATCACTGCGTGCATGGTATCTCCGTAATCCATTAAAATGGTAGAACGTGAAGATGAAAGTGCTTTAGCAGGATGCTTTAAAGTCTTCGCCATTACTGTTTCCGGATCCCCTAAAAAAGAACGGAGCATGTCAACATAATGGATACTATGGTAAAGAATTTCCAGGCGAGGATGGACCATCACATGCGGAAAAATCTCCCAAGGTGTTTTAATGGTCACACGAACTTCCATATCATAAAGCTCGCCAATCATGCCCTGCTCTATCATATATCTCGCTGCACTTACAAAAGGTGCAAAACGAAGCTGGAAGTTAATGGCTGCTATCAATTTTTTCTTCCTACATAACTCCAGTATCTCTTTAGCCTGATCAAAATTGTCGCCCATCGGCTTCTGGATCAGCACTGCCACTCCATCTGGTAATTGTGCTAAAACCTCCAGATACTGTTCAGGCATAATGGTCAGGTCGTACACCGTATTTTCAGGTGCATTTGCTACTGCTTCTGCCACCGAATCATAAACATGAGGAATTTGAAAATCCTCAGCCAATTTCTCCGCTTTTGCTCTCGTCCGGTTTACAATTCCATGAACTGTAAAACCTGCCTTCCTATAAGCAGGAAGATGGGCATCAGCCACAATACCACCAGCACCAATAATAATAATGGGTTGGTTGGTTTCAGGTAGCTGAGGTTGATATATGATGTCCATATAGGTCTACTTGTCTATTAAATTAATTTTATCCTGAGCCTTTTTTACAATTTCAGCAACAGGTAGTTCTGAATTTACAGTGCTCAGTACCATTTCATCAATTAAAGATGCGATGTCTGCCCAATTGTGCTTCTGCGGTAGTGTTTTAGCAGATTCGTGCAATTGTTCCAGTTTATGGTAATAAGGAACAATCTGGTTTACTTCTTCGTCTTTCCAGGTCGAAATCCGACAACCAATCCCGCCCTCAAGGGTTAGCAGTTTATCATTTTCTTCATTTACAGCAAACCGGATAAAATCGTAAGCTGTTTGTTTATGCTTACTACCAGCCCCTACAGTATACAACCAGTAAACATTTAAAGATGCTGATTTGCTACCCGAAGAAACTGGTAACAAGCCAACTTCTACCTTCCCTTTTACCGCAGAGGCCGAATCTACCTCACAAACAGAGGCAAAGCCAAACCAGTTGATCATCATCGCCACCTCACCCCTTGCAAATGCCGCACCTGCTTGCACAGAGTCAAAACTTACTGAGCCAGGATGTACTGCGTTTTTATCTTTAATGATTTCTCGGTAAAATTCAAGTCCTTCGATAGCTTGCGGAGTATTTACGTTAACCCTGTCTTGCTCGTCCACAAGCGTTCCGCCTCGGCTCCACAATTGCAGACAAAAATCAAATACAGTATTGTGTCCGTCAGGATAACAGGCAAATACGCTTCCATATAAGTTTTGCTCCGGACGGTTAAAGAACTGGGCTACCTGTTGGAAATCAGCCCATGTTTGGGGCACGACTAACGCCCTCCCATATTGTTCTAAATAGTTTTTTTGTGCATCTGGATCATCAAACAGGTCCTTTCTATAGATCAGACATTCTGGCCCATCATGAAATGGCAATCCAACAATAGCCTCTTCAAATTGCTGTGAAGCCAATAAGGAATTGCTCCATCCTTGTGGAAATGCTGAAGGAGATTTTGCGGCTATAAAAGGTTTCAAATCCTCAAAAGCACCACTGGTATATCCTTCATAAAGCCAATCCGTATTGATGTGTGCAACATCCCAATCTCCATTTTTAAGGCCATTTTGCACTAGTGTAGTTTCATGAAGTTCATGCAAATCCAGGGGTACCAGTTCAGCCTTCAATTCACAACCGGAATTAAGACAATATTGATCCCATACTTTTTGCATGGCAGATTCAAAGGGGCCAAACTTGCGTACGGCTATTCTGAATACTTCATTTTTACTCATGGATACTTGATTTTACATTAATAAACTGGCGGATGATCTGTTCATTATCCTGTCCCAATTTAGGTGAACCTTTGGCGGAAGTTAGCAATTCTCCATCAATCCTAATCGGACATCTTGTAGTTTGATACTGATAACCATCGTTCATTTTCACCTCCTGAATCATATTTAAGGCTTTAAAACCCTCATGATCTATCAGTTGCTTCCAGTTCAGTACATCTGCACACCATATGTCTGCAGGCTCTAAAATCGCCAACCATTTTTCCGTAGTCCCAGTTAGCAAGTGATCTGCGAGAATAGGTTTAATCTCATCACGTTTATCAAAAGCTTCTGCTGGATCTGTATATTTCTTTAATTCGTCACAACCCAATAAATCAGCTAAAACCGGTATCGAGCCCATCGCCAGTGCGATGTATCCACCCTCAGTTTTATAAATACCGTACGGAGCACCCAAATAGGCATTTGCATTGTTCTTCGCTGTCCGTTCTGGAAGGATCTCTCCTTCATTCATAAAAGTGGTAATGGTTTCAAACTGAAAATCATAAGCCGACTCGATCATACTCACCTGTACCAAGGCCCCTACTTTACTCGTTATTTTGCGGAACAAACAGGCTAAAATACCCTGTGCCAAGTGCGAACCGGCGAGCATATCTACAATAGATAAGCCCATTGCGACAGGCCCACTATCTGCATTACCACTTAACCAGGTTAAGCCGGTAACAGATTGCAACAACAAGTCTTGCCCAGGTTTCCCTTTACCGTCAACTTCTGCCCCATAGCCAGAAAGTTCTGCATAAATAATTTCGGGGTTAATTTCTTGTACAGATCCGTAATCAAAGCCCAATCTTTCCATCACACCCGGACGAAAGTTATGGATCATCACATCAGCCTTTGCCAACAGTTCACGTACCATTTGGCAATCTTGTTCGTCCTTTAAGTTTACTTCAAAACTTTCTTTATTGCGGTTGATGGCATGAAATACGGAAGATTCT
Source organism: Pedobacter hiemivivus (assembly GCF_005144565.1). NCBI lineage: Bacteria > Pseudomonadati > Bacteroidota > Sphingobacteriia > Sphingobacteriales > Sphingobacteriaceae > Pedobacter > Pedobacter hiemivivus. Next base: position 477,607 of record NZ_SWDX01000002.1, on the reverse strand, counting down.
CCGTTCATGATCACATTAGACGTATATAAAGTACGACAAATATCGCCAACACCTAACCGCTCTATTTTAATTACCCTTGCACCCATATCGGCCAATCGCAGACTTGCAGAAGGGCCCGACAGAAACTGGCTAAAATCAACTACTAAATATTCTTCAAGGGGTTTCATATACTATTTCAAATCAAATTCTTTGTTAATCTTTTCGTTATCGGCACCAATTTTAGGCGCCGCTTTACTGGCAAATAATTTACGCCCATCAATCTGCATCGGTGCTCTTGTGGTATCCAGTGTTCTGCCATTCCCAAGATCTAGCAGTTGTCTGATTTCCATCTTTTTAAACACTTCCAACTCTGTCGCTTCTTTATAGTTTAGTACACTTGCACACCAGATATCCTGAGGTTCCAATATACTCAACCAATGTTGGTTGGTATTGGTTTTAAAAGTCTGTCCTAGCAACGCTAACAATGCATCTCTATTTTCAAAAGAATCACCAGCGTTCATATAAACAGCTGAAATATCACAACCAATCAGCTCACTAATTTTACCTAAATCGCCCATCGCTAATGCGATGTAACCATCACTGGTCTCATAAGTTCCATAAGGTGCACTTAGATAAGCATGTCCGCTTCCTTTCACCTTACTTCTTTTTGGTAATTGACCACCATCGCTCAAGTAGGTCGTCAGTACTTCAAACTGCACATCCAATGCCGATTCCAGCAAACTCACTTCTACCAGCACACTTTTATTTGTTTTGGCTCGCTTAATTAAAGCAGCAATAATCCCCTGCGTAAGGTGGTTACCGCACATAATGTCCGTTACCGATAAGCCGAAAGGCACAGGTCCTTCTTCACTACTACCCGATAAATGGGTTAATCCCGAAACGGATTGCACGAGTAGATCCTGTCCTGGTTTATTTGCCCAAGGGCCCTCATTGCCATATCCTGTTACCGCAGCATATATAATTTTAGGGTTAAGGGCTTGTACTGACTGATAATCCAATCCGATTTTCTCCATTACCCCGGGCCTGAAATTATGCGTCATCACATCAGCTCTGGCAATCAGTTTCCTGATGACATCCAGATCTTCAGGATTCTTCAAATCTGCCGCGTATGATTCTTTATTTCTATTGATGGTATGAAAAAGCAAGCTATCCTCATCAACAAATAGGTTTTTGATAGCCAGTTGTCTACAAGCATCCCCTTTTACCGGGCGCTCAATCTTAATCACACGAGCCCCTAAATCGGCCAGTTTTAATCCAGCGGAAGGTCCTGCTAAAAACTGGCAAAACTCTAAGACTAGTATTCCTTCAAGTGGCCTTCTCATGATAATATTAAGCTTCTTGATTCCACATACAATTTATTCATCTGCTCCAACACCAGTAATTCCGATCCTCCATTCATGAGGTAATCTCTTACGATATCTCCCGCATGATCCTGAAAAAACATGTGTCCGTGATACCGTGGACGAAGAAACGCACGCTGCAAAGCAGGTAATGTATTCGCAAAGAAATTGTTTGATTTGGCATTCACATCAGGAGCTGTCCAGGCACTCAAATGTCCGGGTTGACCACCGTTCTCAAAGAAAACGCTTTGCTGACAGGCTGGCGAAGCTACATAAGCTGCATATTTCACTGCCATTTCTATATTTTTCGAACCAGATGATACCGCTAACCCTGTACCGCCTAGTGTGCTGCGTAAATTAGTCTCTCCATCCAAGCTAATCATATCATGAAAATGCAGCGGCTTACGCGCATAACCATTTCTTGAATAGTTAGAGTAACCATAAGCAAATGGACAGTAAGCTAGGTCATCGCCCAAGGTCATCGCTTCATATACTTGTATCGGGTTTCTTTTAAAGTTATCCGGATGAATTTTTGAAGCCAGTTCACGGTACATTTGCAATGCTTTTACACCGATATAACGGGAGACAATCAAATCTTCTAGCTGACAAGGGTCTTCACCCAGAGAACAGCAGAAAGTATAAAAATTCATCAACACATCAATAGGGATCCCCGCAAAAGCGACTAGACCTTTATCGGCCAATTTCAGCAAATCGGCAAAAGACTCAGGCAATTCAAAGCCATGTTTCTCCAACAGATCAGGTCTGCTCGAAGCCACTGGTGTAGCCGCATCTATAGGCAAAGCCCATTGGTGACCGTCATACGAATAGCTCTCAAACGAATGTCCAACTGTATTTACACGCTGATCATCTAAGTAAGCTTTCGTCAGATAGGTATCCAACGGCAAGATAGATTCAGTTTTAGCTGCAAAACCTGCCCATGGGTGATCGATTACCAACAGATCAAAACGCTGTGCCAACTCTTGTATTGAAAAATCAGCAAATTGTTGCAAACTTCTCTTTTCCCAGGTAATTTCTACTGATGGGTTTAATTCCGAAAACCGCTGTGCCGTAGCCACCATGGGTACAAAGCCCCGACTGTGATTCCACGTTATTCCTTTTAAATTAATCTTGTCACTCATGACCTCTTTTTACTTTATTCCTTTTACACTAATCGATACTAATGCGGACTTTAGTCCTGCAGATGTTGCTGTTAATTTTAATTTACCTGCTTTGTTTTTTGCCTGTACAATAGCCAGACATAAGCCGCGATACGCCTTGCGGTAATCTGCTTTAAAAGGTTCCAGACTTGCCTGAAAACCATTATCCACACCTGCAATTGTAGCTTCACCTTCCAGTTTAAACTGAACCAGATTATCTGCATCGGGCACTAAATTCCCCTGAGCATCCAAAATCCTTACCGTTACAAAGGAAAGATCCTTTCCATCTGCTCCAATTTGAGTTCTATCTGCAAGCAATTCTATTTTGGCCGGCTTACCGGCAGTGTTAATCTCCTTAACCAATACCACCTGCCCATTCTTTTTAGAAATAGCCTTTAAGGTACCTGGTTCGTATTTTACCGACCATACCACATGCAAGTCCTCCCCTTGTTTGGTTCTTTTCCCTAATGATTTCCCATTCAAGAATAGCTCTACCTCATCTGCATTGTTGTAATAAGCCCAAACATCAACCATTTTACCTACTGTCCAATTCCAGTGTGGAAAGAGGTGTAATACCGGCTTGTTTGTCCACTCACTTTGGTACATATAATAAGCATCCTTAGGGAATCCGGCCAGATCCACGATACCGAAATAAGAGCTTCTCGCAGGCCATGGGTAAGGCAATGGCTCACCTAAATAATCAAATCCTGTCCATACAAATAAGCCAGAAACATGATCATATTTTTTAGCTTCTCTCCAGGTTTCTTCGTGTGTAGAACCCCAGTAAGCAGAAACATTATCATAGGACGAAGCGGCAAACTCAGCATTACCTTCTGTAAACTTCGTTTTGCCATCTTTTGGCCAGCGACGAATACTATCAGATGGCATTTCATAAAAACCTCGGGTATCTAATGAAGAGGTAGTTTCTGTAGCAATAAACTTTTGTCCGGGGTAATTTTTAGGAAAATCCTTATACAACTTATGGTTGTAATTTAATCCATAGATATCTAATGCACCCGACTGGTATATAAAATTCTTTTTAGCATCAGTTTCTGTCAATGCAGAGGTAAGCAAACGAGTCGTATCTAAATCCTTAACCAACTTCACCAATTCTTTAGTCATAGCAACACCAGTACTGTCAAACTGCTCACGGATTTCGTTTCCAATGCTCCATACAATAATCGAGGGATGGTTTCTATCGCGTTTTACCATATCCTGCAAATCCCTCACATGCCATTCGTTCCAGCTCAGGTGATAATCTTGTTTGTTCTTCTTTTTGGCCCACATATCAAAAGCCTCATCCATTACAAGGAAACCCATTTTATCGCATAGATCAAGCAATTCAGGCGCAGGCGGATTATGTGCAGTACGGATGGCGTTCGCCCCCATATCTTTCATGATCTCCAGCTGGCGTTCCATTGCCCTAACATTAACAGCGGCACCTAAAGCTCCCAAATCATGGTGCATACAAACACCCAATATTTTTAGGTATTCGCCATTAAGCGTAAAGCCTTTTGCCGCATCAAAGTTAAAATAGCGGATCCCAAGCGGTGTTTCATAGTTGTCTACCAATCTCTTACCCGAAAAAACCTTCGTTACTACTTTATAGAGATGAGGATTATTTACAGACCACAGTTCCGGTTGATCGACAGTACTAGATTGCGCTACTGTTACCAATGTATCGTTCAATGTGATATGGTCAGTTCTAACCGCAGCTACCAATTTGCCCTTTGCATCGTAAACCTGCGATTGCACATCGATCTCCCCTTTTAATCCGGCTTTATTCCTGATCTCTGTTTTAAAATTCAGCTTTGCAGTAGTTTTACTTACAGCAGATGTGCTTACAAATGTCCCCCAATGATCAATAGCTATATTCTCTGTTGCGGTTAACCAAACGTTACGATAAATACCCGATCCTGAATACCAGCGGGAATCTGGCTGAGCAGAATTATCTACCCGTACAGCAATCACATTTTCACCTGGCTTTAAATACTTAGTTAGTTCGTAGTTAAATGAAGAATAGCCATAAGGACGTTTACCCAATAAATGACCATTTATCCATATCTCACTATTCTTATATACGCCATCAAACTCGATGAATATGTTTTTCTGTTGCAAATTAGCAGGTAATGTAAACGTTTTTCTATACCAGGCAACTCCGGTAGGCAAACCTCCACCTTCTGGCTTTGCTGGGTTCTTTAGATCAAACTTCCCTTCAATGCTCCAATCGTGAGGTAAGCTTAGCTTCCTCCAACTTAAATCGCTAAAATCCGACGATTTAGCCGCAGTAACATCACCTAAAAAAAACTTCCAGTCCTGATTAAAACTTTGGTGTATACGAGACTGGCTATTGGCTCTAACACCAACAATCAGCATCAATAAAAGCAATACCAGGTTCTTTCTTAACATCATACTTTAATATTCTTTATTTATTATTACCCGAAACAAAGTCAAGCTTACTTTTTCCTAAATCTTTAGAAGTTGCCACAGCGATACCACGCTGATCTTTTTTATTTACAGCACAATAGAAATGATAAACCACCCCTTTATGTTTTAAAACGAATGATTTATGAGCATACAACGCATCATAAGGTTCCGAGGATTGGATCAAATTATCTCCCGTCCAATCCGTCCAGTTTACCAAATCATCTGAAGCTGCAAAGCGATTAAAGGCTCCTTTTCTATCTTGCCAAAACGCACCGAAATAAAACATCACCCAAGTATTTTTAATCTTCTGAATTACGCCATCACCGGTAATCCCGACAGGCTGATGCACTACAGGGTCTTTACCAAACCTCTTCCAATGCAACATATCTTCGGACACCGCCATTCCAATCCGCTCGTACCACCTCGTTTTTTTATTGTTTTCCAATGAATCACCAACAGCGTTGTAATACATCACAAATGGATGTCCGGTCAACCTCTTTTTATCTTCAATTACCGTACTTTTAAAAAGCTTATGACGGTTTTCCCACCACCTTACTTCTGCATCAGTAGCACTTAAAACAGGGTTTTCTAAGCGCTGCCATTCCTGAACTACAGCCGGACTTTTATCGGTATATGCCATTCCAATACTCAATGGTTCTACTTCGTAACCTTTCTCTTTGCCTCCAAAATATGACATCCAGTATTTGCCATTAAACTTGCCGAGCTTGTAGTCGCCACCCCATTTGGTGCTTGTTAAAGCATTGTAGCCTGCTTTCTGATTATCATCCCATTTACCGGCATCACCAAAAGACATTAAACGGCCCATATTTTCCCAGTGCAAAAGATCGCTGCTTTTAGACAACCAGGTCTCATAACCACGACCGCTGTAAATCAGGTAGGTCATGTACCAAAACTTTCCTTCACGAAAAATAGTAGGACAATCCATCTTATGCTGCTCATCCTCCGGCACCATCACCAATCCATATTTATAAGGTGTTTTAACCTCCTCATAAATCTGCTGCATTTTAGCCGCAGAGATCGAATGTTTTCCCGACTGCGCTAAAGCTGTTGATGAAATAAAAAAAGTAAGGATAGATAACTGTATAAGCTTCATGATTAAAATCTATTGTACTTTAAATTTGTAAATGCCGGAACCGATATGAATAATAGCTCTGTCCTTTTCAAAACCAGCCAACTTAACCACTGTATTATCTTTTTTTACCGCAATACCACTTTCGCTGATCAATTGATTTGCCTTTGCAGGAAGATATACCGTTGCTTTTGAGTTTGCAGGAACCACAACAGAAAGCTCAAATACATTCGGAGATTTCTTCCAATCTGTAGCAATCAGTCCATAAGGCGACAAATAACTGCCTTTTGCTGAGGTCAGATCTCCCACAGGTTCCGGATAAATACGGATATGATTAAAGGCTACCGATCCGGCTTCCTGCCTTATCCCCGCTACCCCACTATAAAACCACTCCATAATATGTCCAAGCATAAAGTGGTTATTGGAAACCTCGGGCAATGCTGCCCAAGACTCTGTTAGCGCTGTTGCACCATGTGCCAACTGATAACCATAGCCCGGCACATCGCTCCTGCTGTTCATGTCAAAGATCACATCCGAACGATTTTCCTGTTCTAAAACCCTCAAAACATAGCGATAGCCAATATCACCAGCGGTTAAAGCATTGTTCCTATCTCGGATATCTTTGATCAGGTTAGCCAAAACGGCATCCTTATAGTGCGGCTCAACCAATTGCATATAGATCGCCATAGCATTAGCAGTTTGACTGCCGGTAGCATATTGCTTGGTTTCCTTATTAAAGAAGGTAGTATTGAAAGCTTGTTTAACCGCAGTCGCCAAAGCAGCATACTTTGCTGCATCTGTAGGTTTGCCCATTAGCGTCGCCATTTTTTGCATCAAGCATAAATCATAATAGTAAATAGCTGTTCCGGTTACGCCCATTGGAGTTTGCTGTGAAACGCCAGGACGTTTAGGACCGATATCATACCAATCCCCCAGGCCTTGTTTTAAAATGTTATTTTCTGCTTTAGTTTGTAAGTAAGCCAAGTAACGTTGCATGGTTGGATAAGCATTTTTCATCACTTCAGTATTACCATACCATTCGTACAAATACCAAGGAAGGATAATTCCTGTACTGCCCCACTCCGGAGAATCTCGGAACATCTCACCACCCCAGGTGAACTGGATATATTCAGGCGCAATTTCTGGAATCAGGCCATTACCCAATTGTGAGGTAATCACGTCATTTACGACTTTAGTAGCCAACGTCGTCACATCATAATTATACATAACCGATGAAGCCATCAAATGTGATTCTTCCAACCAACCCAGCTTCTCGCGATGTGGGCAGTCTGTAAATACGCTAGCCATATTGCTTTTTATAGCCCAATCGATCAGTTTATCTGTTTGATTGAACAGTTGATTTGAAGAGGCAAACTCGCCCACCCGGCCTGCTGCATTACGGGTATGCAAGCCTTTTAATTCCAATATTTCTGGCAAGTTATTTTCTTTTTTATTTCCTGTGGGCGTAGCTCCTCTTACTTCCAAATACCTGAAACCATAATAGGTAAAACGTGGCTGCCAGATTTCTTCCCCAATACCTTTTAATACGTACTCGAAATAAAACGGACTTCCGGTAGGCTTCTGGTTAGCCCTTCCATCTTTAAGTAATTCAGCAGGATAAACTCTGATGGTATCGCCCTTATTCCCCTTTACTTTTAAACTTATGATACCAGCAGCATTTTGTCCCAGATCGTAGATCCATTCTCCTGCTGAGATTTTAGTAATTTTTTGTGCAGTAAAGTTTTCAAATATTTTAAGTGGCTCTGCCTGTTGCGATCTAATCGCGGGCGGTCCATCTACAATTAACACGTTTTTCCAGTCTCTATCTTTAAAAGATGAAGAATCCCAGCCTTGCTGTTCTAAGCGTGCATCATAATCCTCTCCGCCGTATATACTTGAAAAAGTAATTGGTCCCGAAGCTGTTTTCCAGCTTTTATCGCTGATGATGTTTTCTGTAGTACCATCTTTATATTCAAGCAACAACCTGCATATCATTTTTGGATAGCCAAATGCTGGTTTTGATTTCCTGAACCTTCCTTTTACAGGTGGTACGTAATAAAAACCATTGCCCAGCATCACACCAATTGTGTTTGCTCCTTTACGCAAGTCGCTAGTCACATCAAAAGTTACATATAAAGCTTCCTTATCATATTTTACCCAACCGGCATCCAAAAAGTGATCGCCCTGCTTTTTACCGTTCAAACTCATATCGAAATGCCCCAGACCACTGATAAACAAGCTGGCTTTCGCTATCGGCTTTTTAACGACAAAATCCTTTCTTAAAAGCGGCAATACATTACTTCCAAAATAGGTATCCTTTTTATTGTCCTTCGGCAGCACGGTTACATTAGAATCTGCCAGTTTCTCGTAAGCAATCCAAGAGGCATTCTTCCACTCAGCGACAGATAAAAGTCCCATTTGCCATTTTGCTGTATTAGTCCAGCTTGAAGCATTGCCTTTATTGTCCCAAACCTTTACTTTCCAATAGTAGGTTTTCCCGGAAGCTAAAGGCTTCCCCTTATAACTTACTTGCAAAGATTTACCTGAACCGACTTTTTTAGAGTCCCATATGTTTCCGATATTTTTAGTTAACAAAGTAGCATCATCGGCTACAATTATATGATAGGCTGACTGTTGAACATTCCTTTCAGAAGCTCCTATTTTCCAGCTCAATGAAGGCGAAGCTGCTTCAACCCCCATTGGATTCACTCTATACTCACACCGCAAATCATTCGCAGTTAAACCTTGCGAAAATACAGGCAATGTGAAAAGAAATAAACCAAGGAAATATAGTAGCTTGCTCATTCAGTTGATAAGATTAACACCTGCTATAACTAAATTAGTTCTTTAGTTTAAAGATTAACAAGGTATTGGGTTTACAAATGGTTGTTAATTCAAATATAAATATTTATTTCAAATATGAAAGTATATATTTAGGTATCTTTTTACTCATCCCACTATAGAAGAATGATTAAAAAGCATTTAGTATGTTTGTCAATTAAAAAGTTACACGCTTGTTTCTATGAAGGAAAAGGAAATTAAATATCAGGCACCAGCATTAGATAAAGGTTTAGATATTCTTGAATATCTCTCTGCACAATCTATACCGCTTTCTCAGACCGAGATTGCTACTGGTATAGACAAAAGCCCAAATGAAATTTACAGAATGTTGATGAGTTTGGAAAGTAGAGGTTATATTTTGAGGGACGAGGTTTCTGGAAAATACAGACTTTCTTTAAAGCTATTTTATCTTTCGCATCGCCACTCACCTGTTGATGAATTGCGTAAGGCTGCACAATATCCACTAGAAGAACTAGCCAATGCGGTGATGCAATCCTGTCACCTTAGTATATTATATATGAACCAGGTGATGGTCATCATTCATGCTAAAAGTCCAGGGCCAATAGCACTGTCTATTGAAGAAGGAAACCTTTTCCCTTTGCCTTTAACTGCTTCCGGAAAAGTATTACTCGCTTACATGCCGGAAACTGAGCAGGAAATTATCTTAAGTGGTAATGAGATATACCAGACCTATGCTGATAAGGATAAAAAAAAGTTCTTAAACTCTTTGCAAGGGATCCAAAACAAGGGGGCTTACATCAGAACCAGTGATCTGGCCGCAGGGGTAGTAGATGTATCGGTTCCTATTGGTCGAGGAAGCACCGGAATTATTGCTTGTTTGACCGTTTCCAGTCTTACCGCTTTAAATGTGAATAAGGATATGGACAATGAAGATATTTTGGCTGAGGCGATTAAATGCGCGAAGAAGATTGAAGAGCGGATTGGGGTATTAACACTGTAAAAGGTAAAATAGGTATACTCCCCTAAGACTCCCTGATCTTAGGCTCCCTGAAAAAGGGAGCAAAGCTCAGAAGGTCTTTTCGGAGTAACCAATTTTACTACTTACTGCCGTAGTATGGAACAGGGGGGCGATTAATAGGTAGCGTCTTCTATTTCTTTTTTAAGCATACCCGCTCTATCCTCATAACCATTTTTTTCTTTCTTGCACTGTTCAATAGATATATCAATATATTTTATGGCCATAAGTTTATTTTTTAGGATTTTATAAATCATCGCCAATGTTGCATTATTGATAAAATTATCTTTTATGGCCAATGCCCGTTCCGCCCAGGCCTTTGTAATCAGCAGATTCTTTTCCTTTTTAACCAACCTGGATCCTCCACCAAGAACATTACTGATCTGCAGATCGTCATTATAATAAAACTTTTCAACCAACTTATTTGCATTAACCATATAGTTTTCTTCATCCTCTGCACGCAAGTAATAATCGGTATCAAAAGCCAATGCTTCTTTCTCCGTTAAATTGATCTGTTTTTGTAATATCGCTTTTGCATCCTGGTATGCTGCAAATGTTGGAAAAGACTTATACCAAACCTTTGCTTGAAATTCCTGTAGATACTCCTTCCTGATAAAGTTCTCCACTTTTTCTTTTCCAACCTGGGCGGCAAATTCTTTGGTATGGGCTTCTAGATATTTAAAATGTTTACTATCTGTTGAACTTACATTGTCCGTTATTAAACTGAATGTTTCGGCACTAACATTTGCAACTGCATCAAAGTAACGATCGAAAACCATATTGGTTTCTTTGTCATCGCCCTTAGTTTTAACAATAACAAAGTAATGATACAATTCTTCTTTGTTAAGCTCATTTTTAGCAAACTTTCCTTTCAACTGCTCATAATCATTGCGAGGTGTCAGCGCCAGTTTACCGTGCTCAATCAGTTCCCTAACATCAGTAGAACTTGTTAATCTGTGAATTACTTCTCCGTTGTAATTGATGTATGCCAAAGTCGGATAACCGGATACTTTGTATTCTTTGGCCAACGCAGGCCCCTCACCTTTCTCTGCATCAACTTTATAAGCTATAAAGTTCTTGTTGTAAAAATCTCCAGCTTCCTTTTGAGGAAATACATTCATCGTCATTTGTTTACAGGGTGCACACCATACCGTATAAAAATCAACAAATATCAGCTTGTTTTGTGCTTTTGCCAGTGCTTTGACCTCAGCCCAAGTACCATGGTTAAAAGTCATTCCTTGTGCAAAGGCTGATATTGACGCAACTCCGGTCAATACTATAGTTAGAGCAATAAATAAGTGCTTTTTCATAATTTATGGTTTGAATATTTTTGAATTAATTGTGTTGTATGATCCGCTGTTTAAACTGTCCGATCATCTCAGCTTTCCCATCGTCATCCCGCTTAGAAACAGCGATACAGAGATCAATGTATTTCAATGCATTGGTTTTATCATTTAAGCTGTCGCAAATCATGGCCAGCGACAAATAGTTTAAGGAATTATCTTTAATAGCCACAGCCATTTCTGCCCATTTTTTAAGCAATAGCAAATTCTCTTCTTTTTTCACCATATAGGCTCCACCGAGGATCATGCTGATCTCTTCATCATTTTTATAGATATACTTTTTCACCAAAACAGCAGCTGTCTTAATAAAGTTATCTTCATCCTTTACCTGCTGATAATAGGATTTATCGAGCTGTAGCTCCTCCTTTTCAGTCAGACTGACCTTCAATTTTAGTACTTCCTTGGCTGCGAGATAGCGAGCTAAAGGCTCATTTTTGTTGTAATAAAAAAACTGTGCACCCAATTCCCTGATCAGTACTTTTTTCATAAAATCATCGACCTGTTTTTTTCCTGCTGCACGATAAAAATCATTCCGATGTGCTTGTAGGTATTTAAAGGATTTGGAATCGCTCGAGCTCACATATTCTTCTATCATTTCAAAAGCCTGCTTGCTGGTCTGGTTAAACAATCCGAAATATCTATCAAAAACTCCGTTTACTTCAGCGTCCTTTCCTTTTGCTTTAACGATGATCATGTAATTGTACAGCTCCTCCTTACTCAATTCATTTTTAACATACTTTTCCTTTAAACGCTCATAATTTCCCTGTGGATTAAGTGCAATTTTCGCATACTTAATCAGTTCCGATACATTTTCGGCCCCGCCAGTACGATAAAGCTGCTTTCCTTCCGCATCCGTAAAAACCAACGTTGGATAACCAGACGGACGATATGTTTTCGCAAGATCTACGCCCTCGCCTTTCTCTGCATCAACCTTTACATTGATAAAATGCTTGTTAAAGAACTCCCCCGCTTCGGGTAATGGAAAAACCTCCATAGCCATCTTTTTGCAGGGGGCACACCAAACGGTATAGAAGTCTAAAAAAACCATTTTATTTTCTTTTTTAGCTTGTGCTTTAATTTCAGTCCAATTCCCATGGTTAAACTCAATTCCTTGTGCACAAACTGAAAGTGTTGTTCCTGTCAACAGGAACAACATTGTGATATACTTTTTCATGTTTCTCTAATTATTTAATGCCCGGATTACCTTGGATTCTGATCTATTTCCTGATTAGCATTGATCACTTTAGTTGGAATCGGGTATACATAACGGTTACTCCCTGGTACCAATGTCAGCTGTTGTGTTTTAAGCGGATGTGTGATTGTCTTTGCCAACTTTGGATCAGTATTAAATCTTTTCAGATCGAAAAGACGAAACCCTTTGCAAAAAAGCTCTCTTCTTCTTTCCTGTAAAATTAATAGCAAAGCTGCATCATCATTAGCTGCAGTTAAACTGGTATACTCGGCTGGCTTAAATCTGAATTTGCGTAGTTCATTCACCACAGTTAACCCTGCCTGCCCTTTCTGCGTCCTTGCTAGACATTCGGCCTTAATCAGCATCATTTCAGGCACAGTTGGGCCAATTTGAGTACTCCCAGGAACCGTTTCAAATGGAGCGAAGTAGGTGTGATAGGTACCCGGATAGTTAAAAATCCCAATAGGATCTCCATCTGGCCCAACATAATAGGTAAAGAAATGAGTCCTCAGGTCTTTTGTGCCCAGCAAGGTTATCAATTCATCACTCAGCGGAAAATTACCCCCACCATCACTACTTGCTTTCATCCATATCACTTCCGGATTATCCTGACTAGTTGGAAGAAAGAAACCGTCTGGATAACCAGACCCAGCTCCCATATTCACATAAGGATTAAGATTAAAAAGAGCCGACTGTATACCGAGTGATAAATTGGCATTATCTAAAGCTTTCTGATACTCACCCATATACAGATAAGTACGAGCCAATAATGCATATGCTGCAGATTTTGATGGTGCAGTTTTACTTGTAGACAATGATGGAAGTGTTTCCACTCCAGCATTTAGGTCACTTAAGATCAAATCATAAACAGCTTTGACAGTAGCGCGTTTCAGACTCTGTGTATAACCAGGCTCAGTAAGTAAAGGCACGCCCAGATCGGTTGCTGCACTACTTGCATGATATTCCTTTGCATATAGATTAACCAGACACAAATAAGCATATGCGCGATGCACTTTAGCTTCTGCAATTAGCTGTGTTTTTAAATTTGCATCGCCAGATTTTGCTTCCGGCAATCCCTGAATGGCCACATTGGCATTGTATACTTGCTTGTAAAACAAGTTCCATTCCGGATCACCTTCATTGGCCTGATAAAACAAGTCAGCCCATTTATAAATCTGTAAAGATCGCACATCAAAACTATTGATGAAATCATCATTTAATAAAGCGATATCATCTGTTGGATAATCCACACTTCCATAAGACAAATTGAATACCCCACTGTTGTTTAACAACAACTGATAATCATTTACCGTACTGGGTATAATTTTGCCTTGAGGTTCAAGCTCCACATACTTCCTACACGAACTGGCAGAAATTGAGAAGACAATTAATAATATATAGTAATATTTTTGAGTGTACATAGTTTCAGGATTAAAGTTTAAAAAGTCGCTTTTACACTAAAGACAATGGATTTAGACGGTGGTAAAGTTGTCAAACTCAAATTATCAAGATAATCAGGGTCTATTCGTTCTTTGTTAGCTGTCCAAAGTGCCAGATTTCTACCAGTTGCACTAATGCTTAACATTTGAAAGGCATTCCACTTCATTTTCTTTACTGGAATATGGTAGGTTAAAGTAACATCACGCCACCTGATATAGCTGGCATCTTCCACGAAACAGTCGCTATCAATGTAGCGGAAAGTTCCAGTATGTTGAGGATCTATAGCGGGGATATTCGTCTTCGACTCATCTCCAGGCACCCTCCATCTATTTGCCAGATCAGCCTGCGCAAGCCTAGTATAAGGTAGTTTAAAAACCTCATTTGCAGTTGGGCGCATAAATTTGTGCCCTGCTTTAAAAGTAAATAACGTAAACAGTTCAAAATCTTTATAAGTAAATGTGTTTGATATTCCACCAAAATAATGAGGTGTAACATTTCCTTGAAATTGCAAAGCACCTAGATCCTTCTCATCAAAAGTCACCAGATCGGCAAGAACCTTTTCACCCTTACCATTGTAAATCATTGCATTCCCCTTTTCATTAAGTCCAGCATACTTATAGGTATACAAACTCCCTAGCTCTTGGCCCTGTTTAGGGCTATTCGTGTTGGTGTAGTAACTAGTGGTTTCTTGTTGAAAATAAGCCTTCGTTACCTTATTCGTATTGAATGAAACATTTACAGATGGAGTCCAACTGAATCCTGTATTATTGATTGCCCTGGCACTCAGCTCAACATCTACTCCACGGCTTTTCATTTCCAGCCTATTAGCCAATAGTGAGGTAAAACCATACGTAGGATTGATGTCTACATTTCCAAGCAAATCCAGACTTTTGCGCCAGTAAGCATCCACACTTCCGCTAATTCTGGAATTAAATAAGGAAAATTCTGTTCCAATATTATAGGTTTGAACCCTTTCCCATCGTAGTTGAGGGTTTGCAGGGTTATAAATACTTCCATAAGGATCATTGTTAATCAGGTTATTGCCCGATTGCTGCATCACCAGGTAAGGGGAAGTGTCCTTATTTAGATTCCCATTGTATCCCGCAGTGGCCCTTAAATTCAATTTAGAAAGCCATTCTACCGGAGCCATAAAACCCTCATCTTTTGCCCGCCACATTCCACCAATCGACCATAAAGGAACTGTACGAAACTCCTTTGAAGCACCAAATAAATTAGAATCGTCTTTACGGAAACTTCCAGACAACGAATATTTAGATTTATAGGTATAGGTAAAGTTCCCAAAGATCGAAGCATATCTATCTTTTCGATTAATAACGTTAAGGCCGTATGGAACTTTCGCATCACCATCAACAGTTTTATAAACCTGTGTATAATTCACAGGAATTGAGCTAAGCAAGCGGTTATCATAACCATAAGCACGATTTCCATAGCCGGAGCGCAAGGTTTCTCTAAACTCGGCTCCTATGATGGCATCAAGACGGCCTGCCGCTCCCAGATCAGGATTAAAATTCAATTGCCCCCTGATGTTGTAATTATTTTGTTCTACATCATTAAGGTCAAGAATCCCACCAATCGGAACTCCTCTTACATGCGTAGTTGCAACCGTATAGGTGTTAATGGTATTTCTTGCCATATAAGTGTCGGGACTGTAATAATTCCTTGTCTTATCAAATTCCCGCTCGGTCATATACTTCAAATCCGCACTCATCCAAGGCATAATTTTATAATTTAACCCCGCAGTTAGCCTATAAGCTAAAGATCTAAAGGTATTATCAGCATTAGCTAGCTCATCTATATAATTATATTTCCAGGGTAAATAATAACGTTTCTCCAAGGAATCCAGTGTTTGTGCCTTTGCTTTATAAGAGAAATTGGTTGCATTCCCATTTGCATCAACAATCTGATCATAAGGCAACAATGCATTTGTTCCTGGTTGATTGGCACTCAATCCAATACCGTTATTTTCCTGTTTCATTAGTGTAACAAAGGTTTCGGCAGAAAAAGTAAGCTTTGGCGTTATTTTGGTCTCATTACTAAAGTTAACAACCATCCTGCTGCCATAATCACCTTTATTATTGGTCTGTTCATCGGTATAGGAAGCAGAGAGATAATTACGTGTGATGGACGATCCGCCACTAACGCTTACATTATATTGCTGAGAAAATGGAGACTGCAAAAGATATTGCTGATACTGATCGTTCACATCAATTTTGCTAAGCCGCCCCACCTCATCATTATACTGTTGCTGAGTAATAGTTCCTCGCTTAAATTGCATGTATAGGTTTGCCCCGGTGGTTACTGGTAGTGGATAAATAGAGAACGCTAATTTTTGACCAGGAAGAATCCCTTTGTCTACCAACTCCTTTTCAAGATCTAAATATTGAGCAGAATTGAGTACTTTCCTGTAATCTAATCGAGGTCTGCCTGTTAGCGAAAAAACACTAGAAAAACTCACCTGTGGTTTATTGGAATAAGTCCCCTTTTTCGATTCAATAACAATAACACCATTTGCGGCTCTTACCCCCCAAATACTCGCCGCAGCTGCATCCTTTAAGATCGTGATGTTTTCGACATTATCAGGATTTATATTTACCAGATCCAATTCTGTAGGAAAACCATCCAAAACAATTAGTGGTTTCTTTTCAGAATTGATGGTAGATGTACCCCGTATCGTAAAATTATCACGGCCTTGAGTAAGGCTACGATCTGGCGTGCCCACATTAACCAATAAACCGGAACCAGCTCCTTCCAGACGCTCCAACATATTTGGTGCAACCTTTTTCCCGATCTCCTCTCCAGAAATAACAGTATAAGCCCCTGTTGCCCTATCTTTTGGAATACTTTGATAACCTGTACTAAAGGTCACATTCACCTCTTCCAGATCACTCTTTGTCGAAACAAGCACTACTTTTAAAGGCATCCTTTTCCCCTTTACCGCAATTTCCTGAGTCCTATACCCAACGTAAGAAAAAACTAAAACAGTGCTTTCATCTACCTCCGAAAAGGCAAATACACCATCCGAAGGTGTAACTATAGATTTGGAAGAACCTTTTATGCGCACCGTTGCGCCAGGCAGGACATTCCCTTCATCATCAAAGACAGTTCCGTACACATCAAAAGATTTGAATTTATCAATCACTCTATCAAAAAGTGATTTGTCTTCTTTTTTGATCACTATCGTTTTTTCATCAATTGCAAAAACCAGGGATTGATTTTTAAGACAATATTCCAGCACATCTTTAAGCGCCGTTCTCTTGAAGTTAACATCCAGTTTTTTTTGATCATTCAACTGGCTATCAAAGTAAATGACATTGTACCCCGTTTGTTTTTTAATTTCCTGGAATACCTGCTCTAATGAAACATTCTTTTTAGCTAAAGTAAGCTGCTGTGCAAAACCCGCAGCACTAACTTGTAAAAAAGTTGCAATCATTAAAACAGTAATAAGGTTAATTCGCATGATCCATTTATTTTTACTGTCCTCATCGATTTGGTCAAAAACCGAATCAATAGTTCGCATAATTTTAGGCATATGGCGTTCCGGCCAACACAATATTATAGTATAAATTTTATACATTTGTTTGTCTGGTTAAGTTGATAAATTTTGTGTTCTACAACGATTTTAGGTCTTATCAGATATTTTAAGGGCTTCGATGGCAAGATCGGGGTCCTTTTTTCTCCGTAAAACTTTTCTAGATTTGGCTAATGGTCTATTTGAAGGTTCTTCATGTTTTTGTTATATTGGTTTAGGTTCTATTGCGCTAGTATACAGTTACAGTTTTTCCTTGAATTTTAAATTTTATATCTCCTGTCAGTTCCAAAATCCGAAGTACTTTAGAAACTTGCTCAAATCTGGAAATATTGCCACTGAGTGTCTTTTTGCTGAGTTCTTTATTATTAAAGACAACCTCAACATTATACCATCTTGCAATTTTTCTCATAATGCTTCCCAACTCTTCGTTCTTAAATGAAAATTCTCCATTTTTCCAAGCGACAGTATTTTCAACATTTACTTCCCTTATGCTTATTTCTCCGTTGATCAAATCAGACTGCTGCCCAGGTTTCAGTAATTTTGCTCCACCACTTGTTGTTATTTTTACAGCACCCTCCAGCAAAGTAGTTTTCACATTTACTTCTTCCTGATAGGCATTTATGTTAAAGTGTGTACCTAATACTTCTACCTGCTGTCCCTTACTCTCCACAATAAATGGGTGCATTTTATCCTTTGCTACCTCAAAGTAAGCCTCGCCACTCAACTCCACCTTGCGCGATGTCCCGATAAATTTAGTAGGGAAGCTCAGTCCCGAAGCGGCATTTAGCCAAACTCTAGTCCCATCAGGCAATACAACCTCATAAGTTCCTCCTCGTGGGGTACTTACTTTAGCGTAGTGCGAAGTATCTCCTGATGCAGAAATGGCCTGGATTTCAGTACCATCACTGTAGGCTAATTTGGTTGCATCTATAGTTACTCCATTTTTAGTCTCACTCAGCACGATCTTTTTTCCGTCGCTTAAGGTCAAAAATGCTTTATTTCCACCTGCAGTAATTCCACTTCGGGATGCCTGTTGTTCCAAAAAGAAACTGGTATACTTAGTTAGATAAAAATGAAGACCAATACTTAAGCAAAGCAATATTGAAGCTGCTACGGCTATTCTCTGCCATAAACCCATTCTTCCCTTAGTCCGAACCTTGGCAGCAGCCAATATTTTATCCTGAGTTTTATTCCATACCGAGGCTTTATTTGTGGCATGGTACATTTTTAACTGCTGATCTATCTTTTCCTGCTGGCAAAAATCATTAAACCAGTTTAAATGGTCATTTGAAGCCTGTTGCCATTCCTTTAGTTTAGTTTCTTGCTCCTTGGTTAAATCTCCTCTAAGATATCCCGCAACAAGGATGGAGATTTCATATGCTACTTCAAATTTTTGCTGAGGGATCATCTATATTCCTATTTTGTTATAGAAACAACAATATTAAAAAAACAACCAAAAGAATTTTGTTTTTTTTATCGATCTATAAATAACAGGAATGCTAATGTCATTGCGGCGGACACGCCTTTCTTCAAAAATGATGTTTTAAGGAGTTCTATAGCTCTTGTTTTATGATTTCTTACGGTTTGTACCGAGAGGCCTAGCATTGCAGCTATTTCATCTGTTTTACGGTTCTCCAGATAGATCAATTTAAAAACCTCACGACATTTATCTGGTAATCCTTCAATCTCCTGACTCAGTATGGTCAAGATTTCCGTTTCAATCACCTCATAGAAGATGGTTTCTTCACCTTCTTCTAGGTGCTTAATATACTCCTGCTGTATAGCCGTTTTACGTTTCGTCTTTTTAAGATGGTTCAAACAAGCATTGCGGCAGCTGATGTACAAAAATGCTTTGATATTTTGGGCAGTTTCAAAATCTTGATGGCGCTCCCATAACTTGTAAAAACAATCAGAAACTACCTCTTCGGCCTCCATATCATCCTGCAATAACCTTCCGGCAAAATAACAAAGTGATCTATAATGCAATTCAAAGAAATGCGATAGCGCATGATCATTACCCTTTCGAAAAGCGATTATCCAGTATTGTTCATCAAAGGTTTCCGTCAAAAGCATTCTTTGCTAACTATATTTCCCGCAGCAATATCCGAAAAAATATCACAGTATCCATACGCACAAATCTTGTGCATCAAATTATGAAAAACAAAATAAATTGAACTTTCAATCGAAGAAATCGAATTGATTACCCATGGGCAATCAATTCGTGATTAATAAAAGCTCCTGCCTTGCCACCCGCTGCGACTGCAGCCGAAACTGCTCGAAATTTGCTGGTGTTATCGCCTGCAGCAAATACGCCGGCAACAGTTGTTTTCTGAAGATCGTCTATTTGTATGTAACCCATTTTATTGATTTCGCAGCCAATTTCTTTTGGGACGAGACAATGTTGTTCAAATGGTGGCCTAGCATATAGTGCGTTTAGGATCTGGTTGCTGCCATCAGTGAACATGATTCGATTCATTGAACCAGCTTGATGCTCAATCTCCTCCAAGTTTTTTTCAATCACATCTATTTTCAAACTGGTTAACTGTTGCTGCTGCGCTTCAGTTAATTCTGCTTTCCCATTGGTAAAAACAGTTAATTTCTTTGTCCAATTATTAATCATTAATGCCATTTCATAGGCCGTATCTCCATTGGCTAGAATACCTGTAGCCTGATCTTTAAACTCATAACCATGGCAATAAGGACAGTGAATCACAGATATCCCCCAGCAATCCGCAAAACCAGGAATATCTGGCATCAGATCTTTTACACCTGTGCTGAATAGCAACTTGCGTGCTTTTATAGCTTTACCGGAGTTCGTAATAACATCAAAGTTATTGTTCTCGCCTTTTACGGCAGTCACCAGATCCGTTAAAAATTCTATTGTCGGATACCGCATAATTTCGGCCTTCCCTAATGCGGTTATACTTGCCGGAGTGTTACCATCCTGGGTAAGAAAGTTATGGGAATGCGGTGTCTGACGGTTACAAGGATTTCCATTATCAATAACCAGTACATTTCTTATTGCTCTCCCGAGCGCTAAAGCTGCCGACAGCCCGGCATAACTTCCACCGATGATAACTACATCATAATTTTGATTCTTTTCCATTGCAATATTGTTTTGCAACGAAGTTGCGTATTTACAAAGACAATACAAACACTAATTGCAACTTTGATGCAAATAAGACATTACAACTTTAAACTGGTAATATCAACCATTGGTAAAATAAGAGACCTTACCTCGCCCTTATCATCTATAAATTTTAGCTTTAATGCCTTCTTCTCCTTGACAGGCTCATCCTTAGCATCGCCCAGCAAAACCTTACACATATCTTCCTGACTTAAATTTTCGACGTTTTTGCTGCCATATTCAATAATTTTATAGCCTGTTTTGAGCCCCGCTTTTTCCGCAGGAGAGTTTTTCCAGACAATACCTATAAAAAAGGCATTACCTTCTATTTTAAGGTCGAAACCCGTTATTTTTTCAACTAAAGCCACTGTATTTTGAACAAGAGGTTCAAAATAAAATCTTTCATGGATAAAATCCATGGTCACTTTACCATATTTCAAAAGTTGTACGCCCAATAAGGAATAAGGATGATTTCCTGTATTGGTGACAGGATTTTTAATTATTGCCTTTCCAATGCTGAGTTCATCAAACTTCAGTTTGATTTTTTCGCTTTCAGTCTCGGTACCCGAAGCAACTTTCGAAACTCCGCCATAACCCCTGGCCACAATGTACTCATTTAAAGAGCTAGACTGATTTACATATTTATAGGTTTGATTCGCAATACTGTATAAGTCTCCCGTCATACCAGTATCAAACAATGCATTTTCAACAAAAACTTTCCCAAACCTCACTTCTACTAATGGCGAGTTCTGCACTTTGAGTAAAGTCATTTTACTTACGAATAGCTCATTCGGTTTTAGTTCAGCTGAACTGGTCGAGACAATCAACCTTTTATTTTGGAGATCTATTTGTAAAACCTTTTGCTTAAACACATCCACTCCTAAAAAGCCTTCTATGTCCATGCAAGCCAATTGTGGGATGCTGCTCCGCATATCAAAGACAGTAACAGGTACATCATTCAGCTTTAAACCGCCCATTTTTAAAGACTGTAGCACTGCCCCACTCATTTCAATGTTTTTACTACTGGCATCTGTAACTATTCTGCCTGCCCCAAGCTCAACATTCAGTTCCTGCTGTAATTCTTTAGAGATCAAGGTGGGAGCTCCTGTATCAAAGAAAAAATTTCGGGGCTTACCATTAACTTCTACTTTAACAATGATCATATTGTTCTGATATTGAAAAGGGATAGTATCTGGCTTAACTGTCGCACCCTGTGCATAAGCGCATGAAAAACCCAGCAGCACAAGAAATGCCGCCAGGTAAATTTTGTTCTTCATAAATTATTTATAGGTTTTAGCCAGTTTTAAGGCTTCATAGGCATTTACAATTCCGCCAGTAACCGAAAGGGTAGAAAAAGGTACTTCAGTTGGGTTTTGTGCGCCAGGTAATAAAGTAGTACCTGATACTTTGGTAACTGATTTAAGCAAAATCTCCTTCAGTTGAAGGTAAGTTAGGTTTGGAAAGCGAGACCAAACCAATGCTGCAACCCCGCTCACAACAGGACATGCCATACTGGTTCCCTGCATGTTCTTATATTCACTACCTGGTATAGTAGAATAGATTTCCGTTCCGGGCGCGAACAGATCCACGGTAGTTTTTCCATAATTGCTAAATGAAGCGGTTTTTGCATCAGGGGTTGATGCTCCTACAGTGATCACATTGCCAGCCTTTTTACCATCTAAAAATACTGCGTCTGGGAAAGTCTTGTCTACATCAAGGTTTTTTGAATCATTACCAGCAGCTTTTACAATCAGCACCCCTTTTTGTTCAGCATATTTGAATGCATCATCTACCCATTGTTTCTGGGGCGAAAAAGGTTTACCAAAGCTCATGCTGATAATTTTGGCACCATTGTCAACCGCATAACGAATGCCGTTGGCGATATCTTTATCGTACTCGTCGCCATCCGGAACAGCACGTATGGCCATAATCAAAACATTATCAGCAATCCCATCCAGGCCAATACCATTGTTCCGCTCTGCAGCAACTATACCGGCTACATGTGTACCATGTTCAATATGTGGTAATGAGAGTATATTGTTACCATAATACCTGGAAGCATTTGCTCTAAAATCATCGTTCATTAAAACCCTGTTATCGGTTACCGATTCTTTAGCACTCAGGTACTCTTTTTGATTCGAAGCAATCATATCATTAGAAAATTTCTGGATAAAAGGAGCCAATAAAGTAGTATCAGGCACCTTCTTATACATTACCCCCATCATTACGGCCGATTGCGCATATATGAACATACTATCTGTTGGCTGATAACCGGCATAATCTATCATATGCAGCACTTTTCCCGGGTTTTTCTCTTGAATTTCTTGTATCAGCTTTTTATTCTCTTCCGCCAGTCGTTTCACGATAACAACAGCAAACTCCTTGCTACCCAATACCGATTTGCTCACTACTGAACGGAAGTAGGCATACTTAGGATTTTTTCGATAGTCGTCAAAAGAAACGTTTAAGTACTGATCTCTTAAACGCAGGTATTCCCTGTCTGCTTCCAAATTTGTTTTAACCACGTTGTTTTTTCCATCTGCGCTCCCCAGGAAGTTCCAACCATGAATATCATCTATATAACCGTTATTGTCGTCATCTTTACCGTTTCCTTTAATTTCCTTTCCGTTTATCCAAAGGATATTTTTCAGATCGGCATGTGCAGTATCTACACCAGAATCTATAATGGCTACAATAAGCTTTTTCTTTGTTTTGCTTTTAGGGAATTCCTTGTAGGCTTTATCTGACTCTATACCATACACTCCATCTTTACCGATTGAAAGGTGTTCCCAATTTTGAGGGGCAGCTGGCTTTTTTGCCTTTTGGGTAGGATTGTTCGCTATTCCCGGGGTTGGCACTACGACCTGTGCTTCTACATTTGCAACATAACCAGCAGCAAATAATAAAGCGATATATAGTTTTGAAAATTTCATTTTGATCTTAATTCTTTTATAATGGTTTTTAATTTTTAGCGATGGTTTTCAACAGCATTTCTTTAAAGCCAGGTTTGCTTGGGTATGGACCATAGGAATCTACAAACTTGCCTTGCTTGTCAATAAAAATATAACGAGGCATTACATTGAGCATAAGCTTCTGCTCTAGGTTATCCCTGTTATCTGTTTCATTCTTTTTACGCTCCGAAATTAACTGAATCCCCTCAAGGTTCTTTTCTTCTACAAACTTTCGCCATTTTGGTATGGCATCAGGTTGTTCCCAGCCGATAGTCATGAATACCACATCCTTACGGTCTTTCATTTCCTTTTTAAAAGCATCGAAATAAGGCATCTCTTTGATACAAACGCTGCACCAGGTAGCCCACATATCAATGATCACCGCTTTACCCTTGAAATGGGATAACTTCACCATTTTTCCATGCTGGTCTGGCAATTCAAAATCAGGTGCCGGTTTACCTGCCATTATCGGCGAGTATAAAGCCAATTGCTCATTCACCTTTTTCTTAAAGGTTTCATCCTTAGACAACTTATTTACATCTCTGATCAGCTCTACCATTTCAGTACCCATCATGTGGTAATTGTTACTCGAAAAAATGTTCCTTCCAACAAAATCTGTTTTCAATTCCTCATTTTTCAAATGGTTTAAAGCGTATTTTGACTGGTCATACATTGTAGGTTCAGGTTTTCCTAAACGATAATGCAGCATAGCCACATAAGCATTGAAAAAATTAGAGAACTCACTTGTTTCCTTGTTTTGAAATAATGGATCATCGATACTCAATATATCCAGCAAGTCGTAAAAACTTTTCGGCACAACCGATCTGCCTTTTTGGTTCCTCAAAAAATTCCTGCGTGCAGACAATTCTGCAAAATCAGCAAACACTTTATTTTCATTAGCCTTTGAAGGCTGTTCTTTGATCAATACCGCAGCCTTTTCCCTGCAATTGAGTACTTCCTTTTCAAAGTTTTCCAGACTGATGTCACCTTTCCAAAAAAGTTCACTGTTCCAGGCTTTTAAAATTCTTCTTTTCAGGGTATCAACTGCCAGGCTTTCCTTTTGCTCAGGAACCGGAATACCAGGCCTTAAACCATGACCAAAGACCATTCCCGAAAAAAGAAGTGTAAATGATGCTGCTATTATTAATGATTTCATTTGCGTTTTGTGTTTAATTATGGTACCAGCACTGCGTCGCCTATGGCCTGCAGATCAACATTGTGAACGGTTTTGTAATAGTTGATCACCAGGTTATACTTCTGTTTTACCAAACCTTTGGTATCGTTAGTAGGCTTAAGTATAGTATTGTCAAGTGTAGCTTTTGAATTGTTAGTTATCGCCTTAACATAAGTCCTGATATCGTACATCTGTGGATTATTCTGCGATTTGGCCCTGGTATCTAAAAAACCATTTGCATACATCGTCGACGCGGAAACGGTCAGGGTATAATTACTAACCGAGGCAAAATTAGTTGCCATGGCGACTTTCCCAGTAGCAAACATATAATTCCAATACTCAATGTGCATGTCGCCCTTAAAAAATGTTTTCTGTGTTACCGTCATCCCATCAAATGATGGTGCAAAGTTGCTTATCGTAATGTGATAATAGCCCAAAATGGTATTAGGAAACGTTCCCGAACTAATTCCCGTATTGCTTAAAGTATTATCAGCGCTATTTGGATTTACCAGTCTTTTCAGATTTTTAGCAAAAAGTACTTTAAAAGGTAGCGTCCGTTTCAAAAATGTATCCGGATAAAGGCTCAACCAGTTCTTCTGTACAAAAGGCAAAACTTTTGCTACAGCAGCCTCATCAGCCTGCTCACAGGAAAATTTAGTGCTAAATAAATTATCTGTACCTACGGCAGCCGGCACCCAGGCAAAATCTACAGCAGGATTAAATTTATAAAGAAAATAACTGCCGTAGTTCTGGTAGATGTTAACCAGCTCTGTATCAAAAGCATTTGTCCCCTGCGGAAGTTTATATTCAATTTTGGATACACTCGGCTCAAGCACTTCCTTTTTTTTGCATCCCGGTAAAACAAATCCCAGGAAAACTATAATTAAAGCTATGTATTTCATCATCTAAAAGATTAAGGGTTTTGTACAAGTTCAGGATTAGCGCGTAAGGCTGTTTGCGGAATCGGCAAAGTAAACTCAGGATCGCCCGGTAAAATGGTTTTTGAATCCGTAGCGGTTGCTGATAGCTGTATAGAATGGCTAACCGATAAATTCCATCTTCTCAAATCAAACCACCTTTGGTCTTCAAAGCACAATTCCCTGCGGCGTTCGGCCTTGTAAAACTCAAATAACGCAGTAGGATCTGTAATGTTAATGTTCTGGAATTTAGATGTGGTTATACGTTTTGAACGTAATAAATTGAGATCAGCAAGCGCCCCGTTGATTCCCTGCCCATTACCAGCCAACGCTTTCTGTATATTCGCTTCGGCCCTATTCAAATAAGCTTCTGAAACTCGAAACGCCTTACTATTCTGTATAATGGAGGTTAATGATCCATATTTAAAACCATAAAATTTGGACCAAATCAAAACTCCTGTATTCGGATTGTACTGTCCACCGTAATTAAAGTACAGCACATTTCGTCTGTCATCTACTTCATAAGCATCCGAAAGCGATGCAGATACGGTAAAAGCCGCTTTTTCAAATATAATCCCCGAAACTCCAGCACCTAAAGCTGCATCAGCATAATCCTTGTCAAATCCATATCCCCAGTACACCTCCGGACTGACCAAGGCATTAGCCATCTGGTAAGGAGGGCTTGCCTCATCAAATCCTGATGCGGGATTAGCAGTTACCTCATTCAGATTCTTCAGGGTAGATTTAATAGCCAAAGCTTTAGTAGCATAATCTATACTCTTGTCCCATTGCCTTGAATACAAATAAACTCTGGAAAGCAACAGGCAGGTCGCAGCGACACCCGGATGATAAATATTAGATCCTGATGTAGAACTTAACAAGGTATTAGCCTCTAGCAGATCTTTTTCTACCTGAGCATAAACCTGGGTAACAGTTGCTCTTTTAATCAAATCCCTGGTCACATCCGAACTCAGTACCAAAGGCACCCCTAAATCACTATCCGGATTGCTTCCATTTGCTCCGTATGCTTTTCCATATAAATTGACCAGGTTAAAGTAATAGAAGCCCCGAAGAAATAAAGCTTCGCCTTTTATTTTAGCCTTTTCAGCTTCCGATCCCGAAACCTTACCCAGATAATCCAGCACCACATTGCATCCTTTTATTCTTGAATAATAGGTAGTGTAACTATCGGTTCCGGGTATACCTGAAACAGGCATATCTTCAAACATGGTATTCTTCCACAAAAATGCAGGAGCCCATCTGGATAATGCGGCAATCTGAAACGGATCATTCAGAAAGTTAGCTTCCACATCATCTGTGATCACATCCATATAGGTATGGAATCGGTCTGTCAATGGAAATCCTTCACCCAACAAGGTTTGTGCCAGGTCGGATGCCGTAGTTGGCCGCAATAAATTCTGATTACTTTCTTCCAGAAACTTTTTACAAGAGCCCAATATTAAAGTAAATGAGAGCAAACCTAAGGTTATATATTTTTTCATAGCTGTCTAATTAAAAGCCAACGTTTAAGGTTAACGAATACGTCCTGGGAATTGGCAGGTTGTTCCCTGATACCTCAGGATCTATCCCATCAAGTTTGCCTGAAGCGATGTAAAAAAGATTGGTCACCGAAGCCTGTAAACTAAGCTGTTGGATATGTGCCTTAGCCAACATTTTTGGTGGAATGGCATAAGACAAGCCAATGTTTCGGCAACGCAGGTAATCGGCGTTAACGACCCTTGCAGTTGAATAATCATACAGATTATATATTGGATAACTTGTGTTACCGATGTATGTAGAAGGAATATTTGCTGTTGGCAATGAAGGGATATTGGTAAATGTTTCATCACCAGGCTTCCTCCAGCGATCATTTAATGCAGAAGATAGGTTTTGCGTCGGGTATGGGGCAGAGCGGTCACTGTTGTTGTACAATGGTGCCAAAAACTTTTTGGCACCCAGGCTAACTGTGAAGCTCGAGTTCAGCGTAAAATTCTTATAGCGGATGTTCGTACCAAACCCACCTGTAAACTTGGGATCCAGCTGTCCGGCATAATCCATTAACAACGACACATTCTTTTTACTCTCGTCAGTTAATGCCGGGATGTTAAAGGTTGGATAACCTGTAACAGGATCCAGCCCCTTATAATTAAAAGCGAAGAAACTGCTGGCTGCATACCCCTCTAGGTAGCTTGTTCCATTAGCCAGGGCATTCCAGCCCTCCAGTTGGTTATTTCCTGATTTGGTAACTTGGTTAAAATTCCTTGCTGTATTGAAATTTATCCCCCAGGTAAGATCTTTAGAACTTACGGGTACAAAATTCAGGTAAAGTTCATAACCATGATTGTTGATATTCCCTGCATTGACCGGCATGGTCGCAACACCATATTCAACTGGGATCACAACTTCTGTCAGGGCATCAGTGGTCTTTTTATTATAATAGTCTACACTTCCCGAAATACGATTACTGAATAGAGCAAAGTCAAGCCCAAAGTTTACCGTTACTGTTTTCTCCCAACGCAGGTCAGGATAGCCCAGACTCTTTATATTGAGAAGCCCCTCTCCTGTTACAGTACTAATAGATCTCGTAGGATACTGTAGTATCAATTCAGGTCCGAAGTTTTCAGCCACATTCCCCTGAAAGCCATAAGTTCCCCTGATAGAGAACTGGCTCAGCCATTTCAGCTTGTCACTAAAAAACGCCTCCTCCATTACATTCCACTTTATACCCGCCGACCAAATAGGCAGGAAACGGTTATTTGTAGACTGGCCGAACCTATTGGAAGCATCAGTTCTGATGGTGGCATTAACCACATATCTATTGTCCCAGTTGTAGGTAGCTGTACCAAAGTAAGACACGAAGTTAGATTTCTGATCCGTTATGACAGGTATATCTCTATAGAGTAAAGGACTTTGCAGAAGTGTTGCGCCCACACCAACAGGAAGATAAGTTGCTGGAGTCTCCGCAAAAGTACGCCCACGCTCTGGCATGTAACCGAAATTGGTTTGGCTCATACCATCATACTTCGAACTTCTCAGCTCAGATCCTGCAAGGATGGTCAGATTATCCCTATCCTTCCTGAAATTCTTATTGTATGTAATTGAGTTCCTAAACGTATAGGATTGGTTGTTTATCCCTGTAGTGTTCAGCACACCACCCTGAGGTAAATAAGATGCCAGATAAGCTGGTGTACCGGGAACAGCAGAGTTATAAGCATTGTAACGGAAATTCTGTGCGATATAATAAGATTGTGCAGCCGCATAGCTTTCCCCATTCGTTTGGGTATAATTTATACCAAGAAGCGATTGAAAGGTAAAATCACTTAAGAACCGATACTCCAGATTTGTTGTGGCAGAAAAATTAGTCGACTTATTTTTATTTCCTGTATAATCTCTTTCACGAAGAATGTTAAAACTGTCAAAATCACTGCTCTTTTTATAGGCATAATAGCTACCATCCTCATTAAAAGCCGGAATAGCACGACTGGTATTAAAAGCATAATTAAACGGGTTTATCTGGTAAAAGCCAGTTGTATTACCCATGTTACCACCTAACCTAAAACCCAGTTTTAGCTTTTTAGATACGTCGACATTAATGCTCAGGTTTCCGTTATAAGTATCCTGACCATTACCAATGGTGTTTCCACGATTGCTGGCATAGCCCATAGAGGCATAATACCTGATCTTATCAGTTCCTCCAGATACGCTTAAAGAGTGATTCTGGCTAAACGGGTTTTGGTATAGTAAACCAAACCAGTCTGTGTTCATGGTTTCCAGTTTCCCCACTTCGGTATTAAACTGTTCCTGGGTAATGGTTTTATTAAGTAGTTTGCTTAAATATCCTTCATACGAGAGGTTATCCGGTACATATTGAAAGGTAAGCCCCCTGGCATAAATCTCTTTAGAAACATCAATACGCTCCTTAGAGTTCATCAGGTTGAAATCATCGTAAGATGGCGCTGCTGAAATAGATAAATTAGTTACATAATTAAATCTGGCAGGCCCAGCTTTGCCTTTTTTAGTAGTAATCACAATTACCCCATTGGCAGCTTTAGTTCCATAAATGGCTGTTGCCGACGCATCTTTCAAAACAGAAATATCCTGAATATCTTCAATATTTAAAAAAGAAACCGAGCTACCAATTAGGTCTCTAATACCACTACTACTAGTGGTATTGATCAACGAATAATCAAAAGGCAAACGATCTTGCTGGATAATGCCATCCACGACCCAAACAGGCTCCTGATTACCTAGCAAAGTAGAGGTTCCCCTAACCCTAACTTTTGGCGAGGAACCAATTATACCAGTCTGATTGGCTACCAAAACACCGGCAAGTTGTCCCTGCAAAAGCTGGTCAATACTTCTGATACCCGCAGCCTTAATATCCTCAGCCTTTACCGTAGCAATAGAACCTACCAGATTACGTTTGGTAATATCCTGATAACCTGTCGATATGGTTACTTCATTCAAAACACTTCCTGAAGTATTTAGCTGTACATTTTGTTTAACTTCTGTAACCCCAATAGCATTAATAGAAGTTTTAAACGCTTCGGCACCCACATAACTGAAAGTCAGCGTAGATCCCCTTCTTACGTTGATGCTATATTCTCCATTACTATTGCTGCTAGTCGCATTCCCACTCTTTGAATCCTTAATACTAGCACCAGGTAGTGGCCTACCATCTTCATCAGTAATCTTTCCTGAAACATTCAGCATAAGCCCCAAATATTCGCCTGCCTTGGTGGTCTCACCTACCAGCAGGATGTTTACGACATTGTTATCAATGGTATACTTAAGATTGGTGTCCTTAATCAAAAGTTTAATCACTTCAGTTATGGATTCATTTTTAACATTTATGGAGATTGGGCCATACTTATCGAGTTCTTTAACATTGTAAAAGAACTCCATATCCACCTGTTTTTTAATCTCATTAAGTATTGTAGTACGCTTGGCATTTTTCATGTTTAACGTAATGTTCCTGTTCTGTGCAAAGCTGACTTGACTGGTCATCAGTAAAAATGCGAACAGAAAAAAGAGTTTTTTTAGGCAAAGAGCGCCCCCTCCGATAATCGGTTTAGTAAATTTTTCTCTCATTGAATACGGTTTAGTTGTTAGTTGATTTGTGGTGGATTATTTTTTATTATATATATAAATTGTTTGACCTGAAATCCTGTATTTAAGTTCATTAGAACGTTCTATAACATTAAGCACATCGGTAATCCTTTTCGATTTGCGCAATTTACCTCCAAACCTAAGTACCTTAAGCTCTGGCGATTCAAAAGAAACGTTATAGTCGTACCAGCGACCGACCTGTTCCAACACTTCATCAAGAGAATTGTCGTTAAACACCAACCAGCCATCCTTCCAGGATGTATAAGGGTATACATCAACTTCTGATTTGCTGATATCCTTTGTTATCGGATCAAAATTAGATTGCTCGCCCGGTACCTGGAAAAGTGCTGCTTTTCCTTTACGGTTCACCTTTATGCTTCCCTCAACAAGCGTGGTACTAATTTTTTGATTGAAGGTATTGATGTTGAACGATGTCCCCAACACTTCAACCTGCATTCCATTCAGGTTTACTAAGAACGGTGCATGCTTATTTTTAGTTACTTTAAAATACGCCTCCCCACTTTCCAGGTAAACCATCCTATCACCTGTTTCGTTTAATACTGCTGGGTAGCGTAACCTGGTTTCCGAGTTCAGCCAAACTTCTGTTCCATCGCTCATCACCAGTTTATATTCTCCACCCCGAGGCACTACCAAGGTGTGGTAAACATTGGCTACTGCATTGGCCGATTGATAGCTGATTGCTCTAGCAGAATCTGATAATACAGCTGTTCCACCTGCTATCTTTTGCTTAGTTTTATTGTCTAAGGCAATAGCAGTTCCATTTTCCAAGATCAACGTAGCTTT
Organism: Pedobacter hiemivivus; assembly: GCF_005144565.1. NCBI lineage: Bacteria > Pseudomonadati > Bacteroidota > Sphingobacteriia > Sphingobacteriales > Sphingobacteriaceae > Pedobacter > Pedobacter hiemivivus. Next base: position 446,169 of record NZ_SWDX01000002.1, on the reverse strand, counting down.
ATGTTTATCTACATCATTTATAATCGCAGTTGGCCGACTCTTGTCCAATTTGTCATTTTGGCTTAAAGCAAACCAACCTAAGCCAACAACCAGTAATACTGAAGCTGCATAAGCAAGATAACGGCGCATTGGGTTTAAGCGAACAGATTTTACCTGAACATTCATTTTGCTGTTTATTCCCTGCCAACCATCCTCGATATCAATCAAAGGAAAAGCTGCCTTTAAGTTAGCATCCAATAGTACGCTCTGAATTTCTTCTAATTGTACTTCCTCGTCAACATGCAACGTCAATTCCGCTTTTTTACGAAGCAAAGCAGTTTCTTTTTGCTGTAATTCAGCAATAAACACCTGCCATTCAGAAGAATTATACTGATCGTAATTGTCCATATCTATAGGTATGTGATAAAAAAATAAAAAAGGGTGATCGGAAATGAAAAAAAATTAAAAGTTTTTTATAGAAGACAGCAAAATAACTAGAATGGTAAGGTCATTCATATCTTCACGAATAAAAGCGTAAGCTTTTTTGATTTGTGTTTTTACAGTATTAATGGAAATTCCAAGCTGATCGGCTATTTGCTGATAGGTTAACCCGTCCTTATTGCTTAAAATAAAAATCTTCTTTCGCTCTACCGGTAATTTGTCTATAGCAATGGCAAGACGATCGTGCATCGTTTCATTTTTGAGTGCATAGTTCAGTTCGTCCTCCACATCAAGCGCTTCTATTTCTACAGGATGCTCGTCCAGACTAATTGTCGACTTGTGTTTGTTCTTATAGGCAATACAGAGATACTTGAGCGCGCGGGTAGCATAGGCATCTAAAGATGTTTGGATATTTAGCTTATCTCTTCTGTTCCAAAAATCAACAAAAAAATCTTGTACCATATCCTTGGCGATATCCATATCCCCCAGATGTCTGAATGCGACCAAACATAAAAAACGATAGTTATCACGAACAAAGATTTCGAACTGGCCGGCGGTAATTATCATACCTTTTTTCTGTGTCATTAATAATAAACAAAAGTATAGAGCGCCGTTAAACCATGTTATAACACTACAATTATAAGATTTAAATCTAATAAATTGGAATACAGGGGAGATATAAAATAATTTGTTATTTTTATATAAATCCCATCTGCAAATGAATTACGTGCTCCAATCCTTATCCGAGATCATCAGCTATGCCAGCATCGCGATCATCTGCTACGGTGCCGCACTTGGTCTCCTTAAATTTATCAGCAACGAGTTAAGCCGTTTCAAGAATTCCTTTTCATTAGCAAAAACCGTTCAAATCAAAATAGAAGTGGGTTATTATTTATTACTAGGTCTGGAGTTCCTGATCGCATCGGATATCATCGACACCATCCTTAATCCATCATTCGATGATTTAGGCATATTGGCAGGAACCGTTGTCATCAGAACAGGATTATCCTTTTTTCTAAATAAAGAAATTGAAAGCATCGCCGAAAACAAAGTTCCAGAAGACAAAAAATGAACTTAGCTATTTCAATTTTACCGTAACCTCCTGCTCCTTCTGGTTCCTGAACACCTTAAGTACAACAGTGGTCTTACTTTGAGAAGACTGCCTTGCTTCCATCAGATCTTTAACTGTAAGAACAGGATGATTGCCCATTTGCAGAATCACATCATTAGGCTTAATTGTATTGTTCATTAAACTTGCATTATTTACATTAAGCACCAATACCCCCGTCTCAGTAGGCATTCCAGTCGCTGATCTTTCAGCAAGTGTAGTCAGATTTTTCACTTTAACACCTGCAAAATCATATACAGCATCTTCTTTCCATACCTTCGGCACAATTAAAGGAATAGCTACTTTTTTAGCCTTTTTGATCAGACCTGCTGATACTACCCCAAAGTTCATCTCAAAATTCTTAAATCCGACAACAAAGGCTTTTGAACCTGCCCTTACCCGATAATCTCCTTTTTCTGCATTCATAAATTGTGGATCACCAGCCAATGAGTTGGGATCGATCTTCAATTCCTGTGCTTTTTTTAGCGAAGCCTCATCTGGAAAAAGATTATCATCTACTTGTTTTCCCCAATCTTTAATTTGAATTGGGAAATACATCGCAGCAACAATATTATGTTTAAATACATCTTGACTGTCCCTAAACCACACATGTGGATGAAATGAATTGTTGATCATTATATTATTTTCCACTACTCTTTTAAATCCTTCTCTTAGCTTTAAGCCCCCATTTAGACACACATTATTTTTGATGATGTAATTAGAAGAACCATCATCCAAATCGATATCCCATCCATGATCACACCTGAATCTATTGTTAAAAATCAAAGTAGGTCTCATTGCATCAAGAAATATCAATTCTCGCCGATTAGCCGCAATACTATCCATGACAGCCCGTTTAGGATGCCAGAACCTATCACGGCCCCAAGAATTAAATGCACCATGGTCTCCAGTTTCCAGTACTGTATTAAAAACGTCGTTATACTCGATGTTATGGCCACCCCAAGTACCTTCGTTTATATTAATACCAGCTCTTGGCACATCATAAATGGTATTGTGACTTACTTTAATATTTTGTGCCATAGAGATATGTACACCAGCTGTTTGTTTTTCTACCTGGCCAATGTTATGGATCAGATTATCGTACACCGTACATTCAGAAGGGAAATTGTTTCCAATAGGACCTAATTTCGTATCCATATTCTTTAAGTCCACAAATTGACTATATTGAAAAGAAGGAGAACGAACAGCCTTAGGATCGCCAACAAACACCACGGCACTACTTCCCGAATTATAGATATGGTTACCAGAAAACATATGCTGCTTGTTATAATTACTATACACCATCACATTACCACCCAACTCAGTGAATACGCATTTTTCTATGTTGATGTACTCGCCGCCTTCAATGGTAATGGCCCCCTTACGGTATATGGTCCAGTCACTTCGCAATAAAGGTTCTTTGTTTTTCATAAAAGTACGCAGGGCATGAGTAAAAGTGATCCCCTTTATTGTGATGTTTTTCACTGGCCTGGCAGCCGAACCTTTTATTTCCAATAAACTTTCCATTTGAGGCGTCTCAATCAGGGCAGTTGACAAATTCACATTGGTCTTTAAATAAAGTTCTTGTTGCTGCTTATCAAAATACCATTCATTTAAGGTATCCAGCTCTTCCGCTATATTTTCAATAAAACGGTAATCTTTGTGCATAGTAGTGGGACGATTATTTTGCCATCCACCCTCCATTTCCAACTTCGTTCCGTTCTTTCCCTTAATCTGATAGGCAAAACCTCCCCACATGGCCGTCTGCATGGCATGTAAGAAAGCTCCTTCAGGGGCTTTCCATTTCTGAATATGCGCTGCATTTAATACATCCGATGCAGTGCCATTAAAAGGCACCTTTCCTTGTTGATAATTAGGATACCTTGCCATCTGCATCAATACACCATTTACATAAAGCTGATCAAAGATCAGTCCTGATTGGGGGACTTTAGCGGAATAAACACCATCCTTCTCCTCCCAGCTCAAGTTTAATTTAGCCGAACCTTTAACAAAGACTGTCTCCTGCTGATATGCCTGAATGTTAAGTCCCTTGCCTTGAGCACGACTATCTTCGACTGTAAAAACTATAGGTCGGCTTAAATCATAAGCTCCTTTTCGCAATAGTATATTCACCTGCTCGGCTTTATATTTTCTTGCTTCCATTTGCGCTCTGTACAAGGTTGCGAAGGGGCTATCCATCGTTCCTTTATTTTTATCACTCCCTTTTGGAGAAATATAAATGTCTTTTGCATGGCTGTACCCAACCATTAAAAAACCAACCAATAGCATCGTAGAAAACTTCATTCGACTAAATTCAATATTCTTAGTCGATATCGGTTCAAGTATATTGGCAGAATGCTAAGTTATTTATCCCGGTACATATGTTCAATGTTCATGGACAACTAAATTGGAAATCGCAACTCTCGGCTTCCAATTTGGCCAGAAAAGTTTCCTTAAAGTTAAAGTCTATTGAACAGCATTTGAACGGCCGTTGAACGGACATTGAACGGACACTGAACGGGCTAAGCCGTCCAATATCCATTAATTAGTAGTTAATCAATCGACAACTAGCAGTTAATAATCAGGCACCAAACTTTATGCGATTGTTTACCGATCCCGAATCCAAAATTAAATCCCGAAATAGTAAAAACATAATCCCTTTAGCGTTAGCATCCTATAGTTTAATATGTACATATTTGTAATCTTATTTAGATTGATTAAAAATAAAAACATATGATTTACGCTTACCAAACTAAAATGTCACGGTTACTACTACACATTTCTTACGCTTCCAGCTTATTAATACTGTTACTTACTTACTCCTGTACAAAGACCATGGAGCTTGCTCCTCTTCCTCAAAACAAGATTACAGAGTTCAAAATTGTCAATCTACCAGATACGGTGATCTTCGGATCTATTGATCAGATTGATAAATCCATTACAGTGTATATTCCATACTATTATGGATTAGCTGTGATCGATCCGGAAATTAAAGTATCTGAAGGCGCCAGGCTTACGGAAGAAGTTTTACCTATCGATCTAAATGAAACTGGTACAAGTTATACCGTAAAAGCGAAAGACGGTAGTACACAGGTATACAAGCTTAAAATTGTCCAGCAAAACACACCTGATTTAACGGTAAGATGGAGCAATACCGGTGTATTTTACCCAAGAACAACACTGAGTGTAACTGGAAACTTTATGGCAACTGGCACTGGTTTAGCAAAAGTACACCTCATATCAGTAAAAACAAGTAAAGAAACCCTTCTAAACGGAGGTATATTGGTAACTGGTAGTGGTCTTTACGAATATTATTTGAACGCACTAGAAATCCCTACTGACATTGATACAGGCTACTATAAAGGGCGGATTAGCTTTCTGGGGCATGTGAAAGAACTTCCACAAATACACATTATATATAAACAACCGGATGTGCTCATCGGATCGAAAGAGGTGAAAAGAGGTGATGAAATTGTTTATTCAGCCGCGCCGGAAACTGTAATTATCGGATTAAAATCGGTCAATGTTACTATCGCTGGTATTACTTATGATTTACCTATAAAAAGCTATAACAATACCGCTATCACACTAATTATCCCTAATGACTTCCCATTAGGCGAACACCTTTATATTCCTATGAAAATTTTATTCAACAACTGGGCTACCCTAAATAAAACAGCCTCAATTACAGTAACCAATTAACCTCGAATCCACATTCCTATATTATATTTTAACATTTAAAATTAAATTTATGACGCTTAAAATTAAAACAATGTTTAAAACTGTCGCAATCATAGCCGCAGTTGGTCTGATCGCAGTATCTTGTAAAAAAGAACAAGCAGGAACTGAAGAGCTCTTAACCGCTAACGGGAAAAGAAGCAGCAATATCTCTGCCTTATCAAGTACCTGTGATACTTCTTCTTACAAAGTATTAGGCAGAGGAGGTTATTCCAGGACACGTGTTGGATTTGATACGGTTTATGTTGACCTGAACACGCCCGATCAGGATTCACTCTCAACTTTTACCGATGTAAATGCATGGTTTACCAGTAGCTCTAATTCTTTCATATCGACTCCAGGTACATTAAAATACTTACTTGCACCAGGTAAAGCAATTTGTGATCTTACTTTGTCTGATTATTCCGCAGCAACAACCGCAAGTATAGTTGGCATGAATACAGGTGGTGGTACACCAAACGGATGGTATAACTATGTTGCACCAAACGGACCAACACCAATTCCAAACTTTTACGTATTTATTAACGATGGAGTAAATACTTATGCTATTCAATTGGTAGCCTTTACCGATGCGATTAGCTGGGGTTCTGGTGTGAACTTGCAAAATAAAGCAAATACAGTAATCCGTTACCGCAAGCTGTAAAACCAACGGCCAATAAAATAAACAGAGGCAACAGCGTGGGTTATGTTGCCTCTATTATAATTGCATATCCCGCAATGAGATGATGCACTGATCTGAAATAATATAAAATGCAAAAAGAGATTTTTAAACACAAGCTTTTAGTCTTTAACTATGCGCTGGCAGCACTCCTGCTGATGCTAACTTATTCCTGTAAAAAGAAGTATCCTGATTTCCCGTACAATGAAATCGAAAAATTCAGTATCAAAGATGTTTCTGGCACAGAACTAAATGCCGCTATACAAGAGAAAAACATCATCATTTACTGGCCTCCGTTTCAGGATCAGCCGGATTCCATACAGCCACAGATTGCAGTTTCCGACCGTGCGATAATTACTCCGAAAAGTGGCTCAAAAATCCCCTTCAAAGAAGGTTTCAGCTATGAAGTAAAAGCGCAGAATGGCTCCATCAATACTTACACTTTAAAGATTGCTAATAACCAACCTCTTCCTTATTTTGAGGTCAATGAGCTGGTGATAAATTTAAACAGGTCAATGAGTCTCTTTGGTGATTATCTCATTCCTGACGCAACACAGACCTCTGTATATCTGGTGGATAAGAATAAAAAAGAAACACTACTGACCATTAATTCTATTTCTAACAACGCAGTAAACGTAAACATACCCCTGGTGCTTAGCCAGGATACCAGTCATTATCACATTAAAGTGATCACTGGAAAACGCAACCTGACCAAAGGTCCATACTACATAGATAGACCTCTACTGGCACTCGGAACCGTTACGCTTCCTGCCGATGTACTCACAGTTAAACGCGGGCAATCTATCGTTTTTAAACACAGTGCCACACCGGGTACCTTAAAATATTATGCACAAACAGGCAGATATGCTACAGTTGCCATTACCAGCAGAATAACACGTAGTGTTCCTATGCAGATTACAGATACAGAAATCACCCTCACCATTCCTCAAGATTTCCCTTTAGGTGCCACTTATGGTAGTATATCATTTTTAGTAGAAGACAAAGCAAAAGGAACTTGGCAACGACGAACCAGTCCTTTTACTGTAGTCCAGTAACCAATGGAAAAATGATCAATTAAAAAAGTCACCGTCTACCAAGGAGGCCTCAGACGCTCTTTGTGAGACGGTGACTTTTTTGTGATTACTTCTTATAAGAAACAACGTAAGCTACACCCTTTTTCAGCTTAAGTTCATAAGTCCTTTTCCCTACTTCAACAGCCTCTCCACCTTTCACAACCGGTTTAGAAACACTTTTGAACCTCAACACACCCGATCCCCCGTCAGACTTCACTTTAATCTCTTTTTTGCTGCAATACAACGAAATCTCTCCTGAAGGTGTCGGTACCTTACCCTCCATCCAGTCCAACCCGCCCAAAGCAGGTTCCACAACATAAGTTTCATATCCAGCCGAAAGCGGCTTAACACCTAAATAATACTTACCCAATAGATAAATCGGACTTGCACCCCAGGCATGACAAAGGCTTTTACCAAACGGGCGCCCATACATCGCTAAATGCTCCGTACCTTTCTTATCTGGATTGTACTCTTCCCAAAAAGAAGTGGCGCCCAAATCCAACATACCGCCCCAGTAATCTTTCATTTGTTTCAGCACATACGACTGCTCGCCCATCGCACAAAGTGCTTCCAACTCATAAAAACGCATGTATGGTGTAGTAATCTTCTTGATTTGATCATTCATCAACACATGTTGTTTCACATCTAGCTTTTGAGCAGGTGTAAAGTAATCGAAGAAAATACCGAACATATTAGCGTAACGCGTTACATTGTCAGTAGGCTTACCACCAACTCTGCTGTGTACTAGCGCATGTTTGCTCTCGTCCCAATACAGTTTAAATATCTTTGCCTTTAAATCTGCAGCAAGCTTTTTGTAGTTGGCAGCCGCTTCAGTATCCTTTGCCATATCCGCACAAAGTGCCATGGTTTCCAAACTCCGACAAAACAACAATTGCTCAAAACTCACTTCCCCGTCTTTACTTAGCTTATCCGCCCAGTCAATAAAAATCCAGTCTCCCGGCATCCATTCCAACAAACCATCTTTATTCCTACGGTTTAACACATAATCCATCAAACTTTTCATCCTTGGATAAATATCCTGTACAAACTTCTGATCTCCAGAATACTGGTAGTAATCATAAATCCCCAGAAACCAATAAAAGGAGTAATCCATAATGGTATTGATGTGAGCCGTTACCGGATCTTTCCCCCTTTGCGCCAACAAAGTCCTTTTCACAATTGGCGATTCATTGAAGGAGTAGTAATTCATCAGGTAGCTTTGGTAAGCATCACCCGACCATACCCATCTATCGCGCTTAATTCCGTCGATGAAAAACTCACGGGTGTTTAAATGAAACGTGTATTTGGATACCTCATAAATCTTGTTGACTTGTTCATCGGAACAGCGAAAATTCCCCTTTTCTGTTACTGGTGCATACTCATACAGCATGCTTACCTGATCAAGGGTAACATCACCTTCAGGCTGACAGTTCACATAGCGAAAGGCTTTAGACAGCTCAATCACCGAATCCGTTTTACCCTTTAAGTCGATTTCTAATAAATCAAGGGTTTCACATTTATCAGCAGATAAAGCCTCTTCTCTTGATTCACCGTAATAAATATGCAGCTTCCCCTTTCCCTTTAAGCCATGAAGCTTAAGAAAGCCAAAGGTTTCTTTGCCAAAATCAGCCACAAAGCCTTTATCCACCTTATCGGTTTTTACAGCCTCCATTTGCTTAGTAGCTAACTTGAACTTTGAGGGGGGCGATAGCGGATCGGTTAAATTCCAGGAGCCTACCGAAACAAAGGTCGTTCCCGACTTATCAGAGGCCTTTCCACTCTCATCAATCCATTCCTTATCTTCAAAGGTAGTTAACCAGCTTTCATCTGAAACCACTGTTTTACCTTGAACCAATATCGCTGGAACCTTATCCTGCCCATACACTTTTAAGCTCAACTTATGCTTGCCTGCAGGAATGGTAATCTTTTTCGGATAACCAGAAAAAGCTTGTCCATCAATCTTCACATTGTACTGTCCTTCCACATAAAGTTTTACTTCCTCAGCATTGGCCAGATTAAATTCCTTATGAAACTCAACCAGTACATAATGACTGTCCATTTTCCAGAATGGTGGAAGAAAAGCTCCCCTTTCTGTTCTGCGGTTCTGCATTTTATTGGATACCCAAATATCCAGATCACCGGGGTACCAGATCCAGGAAGCTTTTTTGGCACTCTGCGCTTGGCTAGCGTCTGCACACAGCACTGTTAACAAGAGCACAAGCGCTCCAAACTTTTGTAGACCAGTTTTTAAAAATTTCATATGCGTCTATTAAAATTAATGTCCGTTAAAAAAGAATATATAAAGCAACCATTACAATTGCCAGCGCAATCCAGGATACCCAGACCCGCTTCGTTGGTTTTTCGATTGCACTTTTGTCTAGTTCGTTGATCTCGTAAACCGTTGGATTCCGATCAGCCAAAGAAATCACTATAGCGATGATCAGTAAACCCAAAAAAATCAAAAAGGAAAGAATCAGGTAATGCGGCCAGAAAGGATATTTATCTGGTGGAAGAATCCATAGGTAGGTCACCCCGGTACCTAAGCTTAAAACAGAACCTACGGATAGCGTAAAATTTACAGCTTTTCGAGTGGTCCTTTTCCAGAAAACGGTCAGCAAGAAAACCACTGATAAAGGCGGAGCAATAAAGCCCAACACCGACTGAAAAACATCGAACAAATTCAATCCCTTTATGTTATCTATCGCCAGCACAACAATTACTGCAAGTATACACCCGGCAATGACAGATATCCTACCCATCCTAATGATCTGCTTATTGGTAGCTTGTGGGTTGATATTTTTCACATACACATCCATGGTAAACACGGTACTCAAAGAGTTTAGAGAAGAACCAATAGTTCCTACCAACACCGCAATCAGCACCACAATCACCAATCCATTCATCCCCGGGGGGAATAAATTAGTAACCATCGTCATATAGGCTTCGTTAGGATCTTTCAAGTCTGGAAACAACACAAAACACAGCACGCCAGTGATGATAAACAAAGGCAGTGACAAGATTTTTAACCAGCCAATAAAGCTAACGCCCAGTTGACCTTGTTCCAGATTCTTAGCCCCCAACACAGATTGCACCATAGCCTGATCTGTACAAAAGAAAGCGACTGCAGCTACCGGATACCCCAACAAAATGGCATACCACGGATATTTAGGATCACTAGCTGGTTGAATCAAATTCCAGTAATGCGATGGTGTTTTACTATACAAAGCCTCAATACCACCTACTTTGTGCAAACCCAATATCGTAAGCGCAAGGGATACAAAAATGAGCAGGATCATTTGAAAGACGTTTACCTTAGCAATAGCTTTTAAACCACCAAAAAAAGTAAACAAACCGGCAAAAGCAACCAATACAGTTACGGATTGCCACATTGGAATGCCCAGAATTTGTCGTACTAAAAAGCCCCCGGCAAACAAGCCTAGCGATAACCAGGAAATTAATATCTTGATTAGTGCATACCAGGCTAAAATATTCTGTGTAGAGTCGCCATACCTTTTACCCATAAACTCAGGCATGGTGCTTACTTTTGCTGCCAAGTATTTAGGCGCAAAAACAATGGCGAGTAAAAATAGGAATACAAAGGCGTACCAATCGAAATTAACCGCCACAATACCTGTGCTATAGCCTATACTGGCAAAAGCCAACAACATAGAAGGACCAACATTGGTTCCCCACATGTTAAACCCAATACTAGACCAGCCTAGCGATTTATTGGCTAGAAATAGGGTTTCATCTTCATTCTTCTTGGAGAAGCTGGCCCTATAGCCGATAAGGATTAGAATAACCAGATAAGCGACTACAATGATGTAATCCAAGCTAGTTAAGCGTTCTACGATATTTCCCATTAAGTTTATTTTGGTTTGATTGGTTTATGTTTTATTTACAGTCCGAGATCAGCTCTTAGCAACTGGTATTCATTCAGAATATCATTGATTTTTACAGGAATACCGGTTTGCAAAGACCTATCCATAGCCTGTAACAAAGCAATCGTACCTATTCCTTCTTTTAAATCCGGATAGGCAACCGTATTGTTTTCTATGCTGTCGGCAAAGTACTCCAGGTAATTCTGGTATTCTCCGGCATGGTGACTTTGTCCTTCGAAACGGAAGAAATGCTTCAATTTTGCATCTCCCCAGGTAATCAATTGCTCTTCTCCGGTATTGGTGGTTACCGCATAGCGGAGTTCGTGGTAATCGGCCTGACTAGCGCCTTCTGTCCCCCTTAACACACAACTCATCTCGCTTTCGCGATATGCCGGCTGTATCGGACCAGTATAAGAACCACTTACACGGGCGATCCTGCCGTCAGTTGATTTGAAGATAAAATGCATGGTATCCTCATTTTTTAAGCCAGCTTTTTTACCATTGGCGCTGATCATCCCATATCCCATTACCTCTTCAATTTCAGGCAGATACCATCTAATGAAGTCAACAGGATGACTTAAGCCACCGTAAAGCCACTTAAAAGAAGCTTCCAAGGCCCATTTCTTTTCCAGGAACCAGCGGTGATCCGCATTGTAATGGCACTCTATAGTGATCAGGTCGCCAATGATACCCGCAGTATAGTCTGTCCTTTGTCGCTTGTAAGGCTCGAAGAAACGAGAACTCTGACCAACAAACACTTTCTTACCACTTTGCTTTGAAACGGCTAAGAGCTCCTTAGCGCGTCCCAAATCATCAATGAAGGGTTTGGTGCAAACGACATGCTTATCGTGCAACAGCGCTTGTTTTACGTGATCTGCGTGCAAATGATCTGGGGTGTATATAGCAATGACATCAATAGCCGCATCATCTAGCATTTCCTGATAGCTGGTGGTATAGTGAGGGAAGTCGAACTCCTTAGCCCGTTGTTTACACACCTCCTCATTTGCATCACAGATTTTCACCAACTCGTATTTATCACTTGCAAGGGCAGCAGACATCGTGCTTCTTCCCTCTCCTAAGCCTAATATTCCTAATTTTAACATATTCCTTAATTTCTTTTATTCCTTTTGTTTTAACTCCCAATCTTTATACTCCACGTCATCCTGAATTTATTTCAGGACCTCGCACTAGCAAAGCCAATTTCTCTTTCGATATCCTGAAATAAATTCAGGATGACGAAGCGCTTTAAAACGAATCGCTTTAAACTATTTATTCTGCGCAAAAAACACCCAAACCTCGTCCGGCCTAGTGCCTGATATACCTTCCTGATACTTCTTCATTAAAGCATTCCATTGATCAACCCTTGGGTTGTTCAGCGTAGTTTTCGGGTTTAACTCATCTAAGCTTGCGCCTTTCGGAATACTGATCACCAACATCAACTGCCTTCCGTTTTTAAAGATTCGCAACTGCTGAAAATCAGCATTACAAAAACCTTTGGCTACTTCTGGCCATTTTTCAAATTGTGTAGCATGATAGTTCAGATACTCCTTTTGCATCGCCTCATCCTTTACCAGATTAGTGCTCAAAATGATGTTATCCCATTCCTTAACCGGCTCCTGTCCACAATGCTTTTTCCTGTCAAACTTATAAAACACATCCTTGTACAATCTAACCTCTGCCCCTTTAATCCGTTGCTGAAATTGTCGCATCAAAGCCTCGGCTTCATTCGTTGTCGCATACACCAATAAGCGATTATTCCATTGATAAATCGCAGAAGCAGAGATGCCCTTTTCTCTACATATCTCTACCATCAATGGCTTACTCAATTCTGCAGATGAGGGTGGGACAACCTCTATCACTATCTCGTTTCCATTTCCTGACTCGATACTATTCAAGGATTGATTATTATTATTTACTGATCTACTATTCAACAAATAACGATAATCAAATTCAAGCCCAGCTTTAACTTTAACACTATCATTCACCTTAGGGCCATTACCCAGCCAGACATTGTCGGGGCCATTGGCATTCTGCAAATATTTCTCTGCAGGGGTCCAGTTATTCTTCACTGTAAAATAGGAAGAACCTTCATCGGTATACAGGTAAAACCAATGTTCAGGATCATGCGGATAAGGCGCTTTATAAATGCTATCGATATAGTTATTCGTGATCACAGAACCTGGTTGGGCCGACAAAGTATAAATGCCAGCAACATCATACAGATACTTCCCGTAGTGATGAATCTTGTTGGCATGAATGGTATTGTCACGCATAGCATTACTGGACTTAGTCCAGCCCCAGCCCATACTGATGCCTGAATAAGCTACATCACTAATCTCGTTATGTGCGATATTGATCCCCCTTACATAACCAGCACCAATGCCCACACAGCCCCAATCTTCATTGGTTGCATCGGTAATCAGGTTATTGGTAATACTTTCATTCGTACATATTTCGCGCTGATCTGTTGGGTTATATGGCAAATGCACCTCAGTGGCTTCATCAGAAAAAACACCCACCAATATAGCACTACCACCTATATCTTTAAAAAGATTACCTTTAATTTTGTTATCATGGGTTCCCCGCTTATAATCCAGTCCGGTTGAAGCATGATGTTCAAACCTACAACCTTCAAAACCGGTGTGCTGCGCATAACTGACTTCAACGGCTGCTGCTGGGCGACCTACCCAAGCCTGATTCTCCAATCCTTTTTTGTCGGGAGTACCCGGAATTTTCAATTTATAAGCATCCAGCATGTACATCCCGGCTTGATGCGGCACATGACCAAAGCGAGAAGGCCTTAACCAGCCCGCGTGTTGAAAGGAAACACCTTTGAACGACACATACGCTACCGGATTATCAATCGTGCCCTCTATCCGCACTAAAGTCTCCAAATTTGGTACAACAACCTTAGCGGTGTTCATGTTTTCACCAGCTCTAGGCCAGTAATAAACCTTGCCATTTTTTAAATCTTCATACCATTCTCCTGGCTCATCCAGAAACTGAATAGCGTTGGTTAAATAGTATGGAGAGTTGCCTGTCTTAGTAGATATCCATGGGGCAGGCCAAGGGTGTTCAGATTGCACACGACGCTCAGGTTCCATAAAGCTCAACTCCGCTTCCGCTCCATTTACCTGAATCGATTTCACCCTCAAATTGGCAATGGCCCACCATTGCTGGATCACCATTTCTATACCTTTTATCTGTGCTAATCCAGCAGCATCTTTACCCGGTAAAAAAGGAATCTTGCAGGTTTTTGCGGGAAAATCCCAGCTTAAAATCCTGCCCATTTGCTCGCCATTCCAATCTCTGGCTCTGACAGCCTTTTTTCCATCAATCCACAGCTGTCTAAATTCTAAAACACTATTTCCCAGACTAGATACATCCGATACCCAAATTTTACCTTTAGCTGCATTTGGCAACCCAGATACGTTATTAACTACCTTTTTCCATCCAGAGACTAGTAAACCGCCACTTAAAACAGCTTGATCCTCATCCAGTGAAGTGATGACTGTTGGACTCTCCGCAGTCCCTGAATCTTCAGGCCGCAGAATCACGCTTTCGGTTAAATAGTAAACTCCTTTTTCTATAAAAATATTGATCCCGTTTTTTATCGAAGGGTCTTTTAAACGTCTCAATTCACGAGCCTTACGCAAGGCGTTTAATAAGCTCGCTACGGGGGCTATTTTCGTGCCTTCATTCCTGTCGGACCCTTTCAGGGAAACGTAGATATCGGCGGCTTTACTACTGAGATTACCCAATAGCAAACCCACAAGCAAGACCAACCAAGAAGGTTTAAAGTTTATCATTACGGGTTATATATCTGATTGAAATACAGACTTCACATAAGCTGTATTTGCAGTAAAATTCCACTTCACATTTCTTGGATCTTTTTGGTCTCTGGAGCGCTCAACAACCAACCAGCCTTTCCAACCCATATCATCTAATGTTTTGCGTACGGCTTTCATATCAATCTTAGGATCGTTCTGTAACCATACGCCATCGTCGTTGGTGCAATGAATCTGAATGATATTCTTTTTACCCAAAATCCGCAACTCCTTATTCAAATCGCGACCGTTTTTTATGGCATTAGAAAAGTTGAAATAGCTTTTTACGGCACTCGAACCTATGTCTTTTAAGAATTGTAACTCAGCAGTAGCATCTAAAGCCGTTTCAATACCAATCACCACTCCTGCCTTCATTGCCATGCTTCCAACCACCTTTAAGCGTTCCACTAAAGCAGGTCTCAACTCAGGATTCTTTACCAAATCACCCTGTATGCCCAACGGCAAAAAGGCCACCTTCACATTCATCGCTTTCATGGTCGCAATACAATCACCAACCATTTGCTGGTAAGTGGGCCTTGTAGCCAGCGATTGCGCATAAAAACCTGTCATAGCTAGCGAACAGATCTCCAAATTCAGTGCTTTAGCCGTATCCATAAACTCCTTTCGGGTTAGCGGATCAGCCAGTTTATTGTCAAAAGTATCCCTGTTGCCCAATCCACCCATGTCCAGTTCCACACCATCAGCACCGATATCCATAGTCAACTGAAAAGCGCCTAGCTTTTGCCGCTTCAAGATCATAAGATCGACAACCGCAACTTTATACCGCTGCTCTTTCAACCTTAAAGCCCATGTAAACTGATTACTGAGCATTAACCCACCCGTAAGCAGAGTCAACTTCCCGATAAACTGACGACGATTTTCCATAGTTTTATTTTGAAGTACTGGCTTTAAACACCTGTTCTAATTGTTCAAATCCTTTTATAGCATTTGCAGGTAAACGCTCGCCTTTATCACCAAACACATACATCGCCGGTTCTTTTTCAATCGTGCATTTGCTTTCATCATATTGACCAGTTTTATCCCTTACCAAGGCTGCATCAAGCTTAAAATTTTTAATGACAAAATCATAAACAGCCTTCCGTTTTGAAGGCCCAAAATCATGACCTTCATCAGGCAGGTGAACATTCTCTACAAGATCAGGCCGACCATAGTAACCGTATATTTTTTTAAGAAAAGGCATATCATGATCTGGTACAGTAACCGTCCAATCCTTCCCATCCGACACTACTAACTGTGGGTTAGGCGCGGTCATTGCAGCGATCTCTACGTTGTTCGTACCACCTGCACACAGATGAATCGGCATTCCACTTTCACATGGACAACCACCATAAAATGAAGACGATAAAGAAACTACCGGAACACTTAGTTTAATACGATCGTCCATAGCAGCCATTAAAACAGTATGACTTCCACCACCCGATCCACCACTTATCCCCACCCTACCCTTATCGGTTTCTTTCAGGGATAAAACGTAATCCAGTATCCTGATACCACCAAGTGTTTGTATGGTATGCGCCAGACTTCGCCTATGGTCTTCCGACTTAAACTGAAGCAAAGATTCGCCCCAGGCAAACAGATCGTAACTCACAGCCATTACGCCCATACGCGCCATCATTGCACAGCGAATCTGACAGTCGGCCCGATAACGTTGCTGCGCCCAATGTCCATCTGGACTTAGCATTACCGGGATCTTTCCTTTAATTTTTAAAGGCTTGTACAATGAACCATTCACGTACAGTCCGGGTAATATTTCGATAGCAATGTTTTCTACAGTATACCCATCCATTACTCTCTTAGGAGTAATGATGGGTTCTGATGAAGGTTTGGCCGGCAAAGGCGACAAGCCCTGCGCTTCATATAAACCTGGTTTGATTAAAGCCTTACGTTTTTCCCAACTGGCTTTATCATGATATAGCTTAGCCAATTGGTCCAGCTTATCCTGCCCATCTTGTACATTCCAGCGGTAATATTCGTATTCCTTTAACTTATAAACGCCTTCTTTCTCCTTATTTACCTTTAAATCCAATGGGGCCAACACATTAGACAATGTTTCGTCTAGTTCTGGTCTGAAACGCCAAAGTGCATAATTCACCCAACGATCCTTTACTTGATCATCATTGTATTTTATCTTCACTTTAAAACGACTTTCTATCTCCGCCAGCACCGTTTTAAGCGACTGCCGGTATAACAGGTCTGAATTTTGCGTTTGTCCAATAGCGCCGCTTATAATCAGCGAAAATCCAAGGGTTAGAAATAGGGCTATTCGTTTCATCAGCTTACTCCTCGTTTTTAACTTCTGTAATCACAGGTGCGGTATATCCTTTTAGTTTTGGCCAAACGCCATTTACAATCTTTTTAAGTTTCAGCTTGGACGGATCGACTACGACGTGTTTGATCTTCTCTCTTCTCCAGGTATAAATGAAATGCAACATACCATCGGCGGTCTGAATCACGGCCGGATAAGAGTACTGACTGATCGGAGAATCTTCCAAAATCAAGGCTGCATACCATTCTTTGCCATCCTTAGAAATAGCCACATTTAATGGTGTTCTTGGCCCTTTAGCCAAATCACCAGGAGGCAATACATGATTATAAACCAATACATGACGACCATCTTTCATAGTGACCGCATCAGTCCCGGAATTATTATTTGGCAAACTGGTTTTAGCCAAGGGCGACCAGGTTTCCCCGTTATCGGTCGACCATGATTCTACCAGCGCCCTGTTTTTACTTCTAGCTAAAATCTGCAACTTACCTTTTCCGTGATCTAAGATGCTTGGTTGTATGGCATCCAATCCGTTCCCGGCTATTGGACCAACTGTACGCCAGCTTTGACCATTGTCTTTCGTTACCTCAAAATGTACTTTCCAGCCATCTCCTTCTTTACTCGAAGGATTGAACAAATTGCCATTGCTTAGCAAAACAGGTTTGTTTTTAACGGGGCCTATGTATCCATCAGGTAACTTTTTAGCGTCAGACCAGGTAATCCCGCCATCTTTAGAGGTACGCATCATTCCCCACCATTCAGATGGTTTAGGGCCTATTTTATAAAAAAGTAATAGATCGCCGCCAGGCACCTGGTACAATACAGGGTTCCATGTTGGTAATCTTAATTTATCATTTTGTATGCCATTGGCTACTGAAACAGGCGCTATCCATGTCCCGTTTACTTTACGGCTAATATAAATTTCTACATCTGGGTGACGCTCCTTAGTCCCGCCAAAATAAGCTGCCACCAAACCTGTTGGAGTTTCGGCAATGGTTGCCGAATGGCATGACGGGAACGCTGCCCTTTCATATAAAAAATCATCTGTGATAATACCTGACCGCCATTTTTGCGATTGTGCATTTACGCCCAAACTTGCCAGACAAATCAGTAAAACTATTACCCCTGCTCTTCTTTTTAACATTTTTGTATTGCTTAATGATTGAATATTATTGTTTCTTAGCGGCCTTTTCAGCCTTAATCTTTTTTGTATAATCACTATATAAGGCCCTCCAACTACGGCCGTTGTTGTTAAGAAATTGCTCCGCCTTTGTTTTATAGATCTCAAAAATGGCAGAGATCTGTTTCATGCTCTTATAATCTACCGCCATCTCCCTTGCTTCTTTCAAAAATCCCAAAATTTTAGCTTCTTCTGCGGCAGTCAAATCGGGCACAATGGCTTTATAACCGGCCATTGTAAAAGCTACTTTGCCTATCGTATACTTATCCAATATTGTTTCTACCTGCTCCGGGCTTAAGTCGTTACGCAGTCCTTCCATCAATTCCTGATGTACAGATACAGGCATTGCCGAATCTGCTATAATTTGTTTATCCAGATCACTCAGCTTGTTCCCGGTTACCGGATTGATACCCGAAGGCACTGTTGTTGCCAGATGATCATTGTGCCAGTCTTTTACTTTGGTCATATGAATAGCCACTACAGTTTCTATTCGCTTGCTTTTGGCAGCGTCTTCCAGTTTCAATGCAGTGGCATACTCTGTTGCCTTCGCCAACACATCACCTGGAATAACAATATCATTCTGAGCATGCGCCCTATTCAATGAAGAAAAAGAAATACCTGCCATCATCCCGCAGATCATCAAAAACTTAGTGGTTTTGTTCATCATTTCTATAATTTATAGTTCAGATACAAATGAATAATCACCTGAGCCCAATTCAAATACAGCTCTATTGTCATCCATTTTAATAAATTTCAATCCTTTAACATCGGTTGCTTTATCTTTACCTTCTTTTACTTGTCCAACAGATTTTGCTGGAATATTGATCCTTGCAGTTGTATTAACAGGAATACTTATATTCCATTTAAAATCAGTTGCAGATTTAGTCCAGCTACTTTTAATTAAGCCATAAACAGAATTATACTCCCCGTTTACTTTATCCAGCCCTTCGATCAGCTCTGGTTTCATTACAATCTCCTTAAATCCCGGTGCCCCAGCTTTAATACCGGCCAAGTTCTCATAATACCAGATCAATAAATCACCAAGCATCATCACATGGTTCTGAGAGTTCATTTTTGGAGCGGCAGTATTTCCATTCCACAACTCCCAGATCGCTGTAGCACCATTTTCGATCATATATCCCCAGGAAGGATAAGTTTTCTGCGAAGCTATCCGGTAAGCAAGGTCACTTCTTCCAATTGCAGTCAACGTACGCATCAGAAAATTTGTTCCCTGTACTCCGGTGCTCAAGTGTCCTTTATTCTTTTCTTCAATAATGTAACAGATCTGCTTTACTACTTTCTCCTTATGCCGCTCTTCAACCATTCCAAAATAAACAGGCAACAGATTATCTGTTAGCTTATTTTCGCCATAATACCCTTGTGCATTATAAAATTTACCGTTAAAGGCCTTTTTCAATTCAGAAGCCAATGCAACATAACCGGCGCTATCACCTCCGTTGCCCGTAATCGTACTGTAGTCGGCCATCATTGTAGCCAGCTGATAATAATAAGCGGTAGCAATTAACGCACTAGGATGTTTCTGATCGGCATTTACACCTTTTCCATCTTCAGCAGTTACAGGTGGCGCACACCAGTCGCCATAACTATCTTTCGTCATGATCCCCTCAGTGTTCATATACCTGTCCTTCATATATCCCATCCATTTTTTCACTGCCGGATAGTTTTTCTGAAGCACAGTAATATCACCTGTTTGCTTATACAACATATCAGACACAAAAAGCAAGGTTGCAGGCCAGGTCACATTATCACTATAATACCTCCAAAATGCCGGGGCAACATCAGGTATTGCACCATCTTCTTTTTGAGCATAACGAATATCGTCCAACCATTTTTTATATAAAGCGGTATTGTCGAATAAAAAGCTTTCTCCATAGGCACCAACAGTCCTATCGCCTAACCAAGGCTGGCGCTCATTGCGCTGTGGACAATCAACGGGCATCCCTTTATAGTTAGATGCAATGCCCCACCATGAGTTTTTAAAAATCTGGTTGAGCAGGCTATTTGAGGATTCAAAAGTCCCTCCCGTCCTCATGTCATCAGAAACCAGACATCCGATAAAATCACTTTTTTGAGGAATTCCAGGATAGCCGCTCAATTCTACATAACGGAAGCCCTGATAAGTAAATCTTGGCGACCAGGTCTCTGTCCCCTCTCCTTTAAGCGTATACGTATCGGTCGCTTTTGCATCGCGTAAGTTTGTTCTGAATAGCTCACCATTTGGTTCCAACGACTCAGCAAAACGCAAAGAAACAACAGCACTTTTAGTTCCTTTAACATTAAATTTCACCCAACCAGCAAAGTTTTGCCCAAAGTCTATGATGTATTTACCGTTCGGGCGCTTGGTAATGGATACAGCTGCAATATTTTTCATCACCTTCATCCCTTCATTCAGCTGCGCTTCATAGGTCCCACCAGGTTCCTGCACATACTCGCTTTTAAGCCATTTACTTTCGTCAAATCCGGGCTCGCTCCAGCCTTTAAACTCCTTACGGGCATCATATACCTCGCCATCGTATTCATTATTGGCAAGAATTGGCCCATCAGCAGTACCTTTCCAGGTATCATCAGTTTTAATTGATGCAGTGGAGCCATCTGTATATTTAATGACCACTTGTACCAATAATTTAGGGAAGCCAAATGTTTTCACCTTGTAGGCTTTGGCCTGACGCATGGCAAAGAAACGACCGTTTCCGAGGATAACGCCAATAGCATGTTTACCCTGCTTAAGTTGCGCTGTAATATCTAAGGCATTGTACTTTATGTTCTTTGTATAATCCGTAGGCGCAGGAGCCAAAACCTGATTACCGATTTTTTTACCGTCAATATACAGCTCATATAAGCCCATACCCATAATGTACGCGGTAGCGGATGCCACAGTTTTATTCGTTGAAAACTCTTTTCTGAAATAACGAGCAGATAAACGCCCCTCAGTTTGATTATCCCATGGAAAGTAGCGATCAAACCCTATCCATCGGCCTTCCCAGTCTTTATACTGTAGTAATCCCATTGACCATGAAGCCACAGTACTCCAATTGGCATCGCCTTTATTTGTGGAAACTTTAACCTTCCAATAATATTTGTTTTTACTCTTTAATGTCGCCCCTGTGTATTGGTTGTAAATCGATTCAGATGAATTTACCTTACCTGAATTCCATATGTCTGCATCTTTCTCTGTAAGCTTATCTAGCGACGAAGCCACCAGAATGTGATAAGCTGTTTGCTTAACATCGCGTTGCACTGAGGTAATTTCCCAGCTTAATCTCGGTTGAACCACGTCAATACCTAAAGGATCTTGTAGCAGCTCACAGCGCAAGTTTTGCAACGATACCTGGGCAAACGCCCCAGTAAAGCTTAGCATTAAAATAGCTGCAAGTATCGTATATCGTTTAAGTATCATTTGGTTCAGGCTTTTTCTATTGAATTTAAGCAATTAATTATTGGTTGAAAAATCAAAATATAGCGTCATGTTCAGCGCCCTGGCAGGGTCCTTCTCATAATCGTAAAAAATATTCTTCATGGCCATCGGACCACTTCTATCTGCTCTTTGCGTTTTTGTACCTATTCCCGGAATCCCATGCATGAACGAAATATCGCCCGAAGGGAGCAACGGTTCATAATTATGCCATTGATCTGTTTTCCAAGCCGCACTAAACAATCTTAAAAAGATATCCTCATTCTCGGTAATCACTGTAAATGGCTGATCCTTCGTAATGAATTTACACCAATACACGTTGGAATGATAACCTTTAAACTCCGGATATACCCAAGCTTCACCAGTTTCTGTATTGTTATAATCCTTTTTCCAAATACCAAACTGATTTCCTTTTAAACGGTTCTTCCAAACACGGGATGGCCCCCTTCCCATATATTCTACCCCTTTAATCTGGTCTTCCGGGAAAGAGAAGTTCAATCCAATGAAGTTCGTCAGGTATTCTGCAGGGAAGTATTTTACATTCAGCTTTAACATACCTGAAGGATAAACTGTCCATTGCAAAATATTATAAGCTTCTTTTCTATCGAATGAGGATTCAATGATCAGGTTCTGCCCTTCCATGCGGTGGCTGATGTTTCTGAAATTAGTTGCCCCTTCCTGGATTGTAGGTCCGTTCGTAAAAGGAATAATGCCTTTTTTATTTCTCACTTCACGAAGAACACCTGTTTTCTTGCTAAAACTTAAGGAAACACCATTGGCAGTAGTCGTAAATAACGAATCTCTTTCTGCAATCGTTACAACAGATGTCCCTTCTTTTTTAACCAACATTGAAGCTTCTTTTTTCGGAAGGGTAATCGGGAAACTCCAAGTGTACAGCTCTTTTCCATGCATATCTGTAGTTGTAATATACAAGACATCGAAAGAAGTCCAGTTTACAGGAAGTCCTACTGTTAATCGACCCTTTTCAAGTGGTTTAACAGCCGGTGCCGTGGATTTTCCTTTTAGCTCTTCCTTAGTTTTAAGGTTCAATAATTTCCAATCAAACTGGCAGGTATTGAGGTTAGCAAAATGATAACGGTTCTCTATATTAAATACCCCATCAAATCCAGCTGTCATTTCACGGTGCTCAAAAAATACTGGGCTCCAAATCTCTTTAATGGCAAAAAAGCTACCTTCTTTTTCGTGGTAAGGCCCCACAATACCATCTGCACCACGATTTCCATCAGTATCTATCGTGTTGTTTTTATCGGTACGAACTACCCCCTGATCAGCAAAATCCCAAAGGAAACCACCTGCTGATAATGGATTAAGAAGCATATCATTCCAGTAATCTTCTAATCCGGCACCATGCCCACCATCATACATACCGTGTAAAAATTCAGTAGGCATCACAATACTATGGCCATGTCTGTAGTTACCTATGCCATAATTGTACTCACGATAATGCTGTGTATCAAAACCATTAAAATCTTCCCATGGATGAACAACAGGACGTTTTTGAATATCCTCCTGTGCAAACAAGGGATCAAGCTCGCGATTGTGACCACCTTCATTTCCATTTGCCCAAATTACAATAGAGGCATGATTTAGGTCGTGTCTCATCATCTCTTTGACCAGCTTTGTACCTGTTGGGGTATCATAATGTCCATGCCAACCGGCAAGCTCATCCATTACATATAAACCTAGAGAATCACATACATCCAGAAAATGACCATCGGGTGGGTAATGCGACATGCGTACCGCATTCATATTCATCTCCTTCATCAATTCAACATCCTCAATACTGTTCTTTTTGCTTAAAGTCCTGCCGGATTCAGGGCGGAAAGAATGACGATTTACCCCTTTAAATTTCATTTTAACACCATTCACATATATCCCGTCTCGTTCTTTGACCTCCACAGTCCTGAAACCGATCTTTTTAGATAAGGTATGAATAGCTTTATTCTTTTTATATAAAGTAAAGGTTGCTTTATATAAATTAGGAAACTCGGAAGACCATAATTTAGGGGAATTGAATACTCCATTAATCACTGCTGATCCTTTTTTCAAGCTTCCTTCAAACGGCAAACCATACTTTTCACCATCGGCAGTATACAACTGTACGGCTACCTCATCTGCGTTCCCAGCTACCTGAACCTCTGCTTTAAATTGTCCATCTGCTTTCGCATCTATAGCTACATTTTCTATATGTGGTAAAGGCAAGGCTTCCAGATATACGGGTCTGAAGATTCCACCAAACAACCAGAAATCAGCCTTTCGCTCCGCTTCATTCACGGATTTATTGGCCGAGTGTTTTGACACTTTTGCTTCGAGCAAGTTATCTGCTCCGTATTTTAAAAGCCCAGTTATATCATAACGAAATGCATAAAAGGCTCCCTGATGAACTGCTCCGGCCGATTTACCATTGATCTTTACTTCAGTATCGGTCATCGATCCTTCAAATACGATGTTGATATTTTTGCCCTTCCAACCGGCAGGGACTTTAAAATTATACTTATATAAACCTTGTTCCTTACCTCTTACGCTGTCTTTCGAGAAACCATAATCGTATTTACCGAAACCCTGCAGCTCCCAATTTGAGGGCACCGATATAGTTGACCATTTTCCTGAGTTCATTCCTCCAGTACAGAAAAAATCCCATTTTACAGTATGGTCATTCCCGGTTCCAGACAAATAGAGTTGCTCCGTCTGCTGGGCGCGGACAGAGCTGAATAGCATCAGCAAAATAAAAGAAAGGATCGGCGTAAGCTTCATGAATAGAGGATCTGATTTATATAGGTTTAAATTGTTTTGTTAATGGGTTATCTGTCCTGAATGGCAAAGCGGGTAAACCGTCCTTATTATACAGGTTAGGTCGCATGGCCTCATTCCATCCAAAACGTACTGCAATTGGTTTCTTCAAGCCTTTTGCGGATACTATAATTTTATTGCCCTTGATCTGGGCGTCGGCAGGTATAAACTTCCCATCGGCAGCAGCTATGGTAAAACAATCTAATGCTTTGCCATCTGCACTTAGCAGTCCTTTGCCAATGTGATCAAATTCCAATTCAGCAGTTTTCCCTTTAAGGGTTACCGACTGATAAATGGGGCCTGAATAATTTATCTTTTTACCATAGTTATTGGCCAGGGCCCAAAGGGCTAACCTGCGACCTATCTCCCATTTATAAGTAGGGTGCAAATCCTCGGGATAATCATTTAAATCGGTAGTAACCACAATTCCTGTATTAGGCAACCTTAGCAATTGTGCCTGTGCCTCCCAGAATTCAGGTTCCGTTTCAGCATCTAATACCACCTTACCCTTGGTTGTTGAATAATTAAATGGCGCAATTTGTACATAATAAAATGGCAGTTCGGCTCCTTTGCCAGATACACCGGAAGCATTGCTCCAAGCCGTTCTCCAACTATTGATTAGGGCTTTCATTTTATAACTATAGCTGATCTTCTCCTTTAAAAAGCAATTGGTTTCGCCTTGATACCACAAAAACCCTCGCAAAGCGAAAAGCGTTAATGGTTCAATCATTGGCGTATAAAACTTACCGGGATCATTCCCTACCTTCTGTCCTTCAAAATACCCTGTTTCCAAACTTTCTTTAGGTATCCAGGGTTCAATCGGACTACCACTTACCGCCGAAGAGATGATCCCTATCGGTATATGTAGTTTATCGTACAGCTCTTTGGCAAAGAAATAGCCTGCTGCTGAGAAATTCTTTAAAGCAGAATCCTGAGCGATACTCCAGCTTTTATGGATAGAATCTGGTTTGCTTAGCTCCTTTCTATTGACTAAAAAGATACGGATTTGGGAGTTATTGGCCCTTTCGAGTTCATCAACTGGGTAACCCAGCTTTTCTTTCAGAGGCTTTTTCAATTTGCTTAGCTTGCGCATGCCATACTCCATGTTCGATTGTCCCGAACAAAGCCAAACTTCTCCAACTAAGATATTATCAAGAATGATCGTGTTTGTACCTTTAATGGTCATACTAGCTGGAACCGCAGAAGTTTGTAAAGGTGCTAAAACCACCTTCCATTTACCATTTGCATCGGTTTGTGTCTGCTTAACCTGACCAGCAAAGCTTACGGTTACAGCTTCACCTGCTGTGCCAAAACCCCAGACATTTAAAGGCTTATCGCGCTGCAAAACCATATTATTGGAAAGAATTTGCGGCAAAAGTATCTTCGCATTGGCCTCAACCATCATTCCCAGTAACGCAATCAACAGAAAATATCTTTTTAAGCCCATCATCCTTTATATTAAAATGCTGCTGTTTTTAATGATTTGATATAGTAAATGGCTTCTTTTACCGGAGTACCAGGATCTTTCAGATCATAATCTTGATCTGTAGGGGTATCTACATCGGGATAACGACGTACATCACCTGTTCTGAACACTACCCGTTCAAATGAAGCTACCGGAACAAACATTAAACGTGTTCCTTTGCTTTCACCGTTTACAAAAATGTTGTACATCCGCTTGTTCATATCCAATTCTACACGAACGTTATATGTTTTTCCAGCTTCGTACTTCATGATTCCAGAATTGCGGTAGCCCACTTTGGCTGTAAACTCGCCATCGGCGCCAAATATCAATCTAGCCGCCGCAGTACCTTTTGCATCCTGAAACTCTATCTGCAATGATCCCGTATTGTTTTGTACTGGCGTTACCGAAAATTCTACGTTTACTCTTCTTGCTGCAGGAATTACCCGATCTGCTTTCGCATAATCATAAGGATCTTTATCTCTTAAGGTAAGTGCCTTTGTGCCATCAGGTGCTTTTTCAATTTTCACAGAGGCCCAAAGTGGACTAAAAGTATTCCATAGTTTCAGTTCTTGTCCATCAGGAAGAGAATTGAATGCTTCATTTACAGGGCCAGACACTTTAGCCGTTACCGGCACTGGAACTTTTGCTACCCAGATGTCCTCCTTATTCATGCTATAGGTAAGCCACATCTTTCCATCTGTTGGTTTACCATCGGTCTCCGGAATTCCACGGATATACTGTGGCCCATAAGATTTATAATTGCCACCATAACGCATTTGCGATATTTCACCATTTACGAGCAAAAGATCTTTATAATTCAAACCATCATCACTGGTTGAAACCGCTAATGGCCAGCGGAATTCTGAAGGGTTGTACACAATGGCATAACGACCATCTGATGTCCGTTGCCCCCATATTTTAGCATTGCTATTTACCACCCCAGGTGCCCTTAAAGGAGTATACTGCCATGTTTTACCATGATCATTACTTACAGAAGTTAAGGCGTGTTTCCATAAGCCTACTACTTTGCCATTAGCCATGTGATAATAACTAAAAGCCTTTACAGGTCTGTTTAGCGGTATTAAAGGATCATTTCTATCTGCTTCCTCTACCATTTGCTGCATCATCAGCGGACTGGCCAAAATTTCTTTACAGGCAATTACTAAGCTTTTATCTTTACTACTGGTATACATCGGATAAAGCGTATGCTTCATATCCCAGGTAGAATTCGGTCTCAACAAATAAATTGGACCATAAGTTCCATCTTTTTTAATCTCCCTGATTACCCTGCCTATTCCTTTTCCATCGTTAGGATCATCTGTTTTATCCATAGCAATGCCATAATAAGCTAAAGCATACAAGCGATCTGCTTTCGAAACATAAAAACCCACACGCTGGTGCATCGTGGCATATAAATCTTTTGCCATCCCAGGAACACCTTCTTTTTTCCATCCATCAGGAATTTTGTAGGGTGGAAAAATAATGTCGGGCTTAGACCAATTGTAGCCATCTTTAGAAGTTTGCAACAAAGTTCTGCTTGGTGGAATGTGCTCTCCGACTGGATCACTTAGGTATTCCAGATAAAATGTATTGTTCCAGTAAGCCAACATTGGTGCATGGTTATAAGTCCAGTTTAGTCCATCTGCAAGCTCAGGATGTTCCCTATTTGCACGAAATGTCTGGATATTATGTACCCCTACGGCAGGCACAAGCTGACCATGGTGGTAATCGGCATTAACGATTGTTGTACCGGTATACCGCAAGGTATCTTGTGCTTGTGCCGCTTGTACTGATATAAAAAGTACTGAGGCTAACCAAATTTTGTTATATATCTTCATTGTTATTATTTCAATTTATTTGAGCCGTCATCCTGAATTTATTTCAGGACCTCGCACTCGCTATTCCACCTTTCTCTTTCGAGATCCTGAAATAAATTCAGGATGACGAAGGCGCTTAATTACTTTCCTACTTACGGGCACTATTGTCCCATGCTTATGCCCCTCCGGAATTATCGTTTCGGCAGAAACATCCTTAAAACTTTTAAAATCACTGGTTTTTATGGCCGCATACCTTTTCTCGCCATAGGCATCATAGTAAATCAACCAGTCTTTCCCCAGCTTAACCACAGTTGGGCCTTCAGTAAGCTTACCACTAAATGCTTCCGAAACTCCTGTATATGGCCCTATGTCATCTTTACTAAAGGCGACCTTTAAATTCCTGTTTGGCCTGGTATTGTCTTTCAATACCAACACATAATCTTCAGTGGCTTTCTTTACAATAACCGCATCAATTACACTAAATCCCGGATCAAGGAATAACTTTGCCTCACTAAACGTTTTAAAATCCTTAGTGGTAATTGTATACATCCTGTGGTTGTTCTCTTCCTCTTCTACCCCTTTTGCAAAACGATAAGGGATAGTCGATGCCCAAATTATAATAAACTCTTTCTTAACCTCATCATAAAACAATTCGGGTGCCCAAACATTTACTGTTGTCGGCTCATTTTGCAATACAGGAATAAATTGTTGCTCAGACCAATGAATTAAATCTTTAGAGCTGGCATAACCAAAGCCCCTCTCGCCTTTCCAACCACAAGTCCATACCAAATGAAAAACACCATCAGGCCCTTGCACCATCGAAGGATCTCGCATAATCTTTTGCTTTCCAATCTCAGGTTTCAGATAAATCTTATTCAGGTCCACCCACTTATAACCATCATAGCTGTATAACATACGCAATCCTTCATTTGCAGGCTCATGAAAAGAGGTAAACAAATAGCCCTTTTTAGCACAAGAGCTAAATGTTACCACCAAACCAAATAACAAAAACAAACGATAGGTACGTTTCATGCCATTCATCATTATATTTTATCTACAATCAATACCCAATCGTTACCGTTCTTTTCTTCTCCCGGTGGATCGAATTGATGTGTTCCTTTATTTTCAACATCCCCAATAGGGGTCGTTTTCCCATCACGTGGGCTAAACCATGAGGCTTTAACCTGATCACCAGGGAGCACACCCATTTTCAATGGAATATTTCTACCAGTATAGGTGTATACGAAAATGTAATCCTCGCCCCTGGTAGCCATTAATCTATTGTATTTTTCGCCATCACCACCCACTGCACCTACAATTAAGGATTGATCTGGCACTCTACCTAGATAAGCATTTCGAGATAACATCAGATTTTTCAAATACAGCATTTGTCCTGCTCCTGGATCATTTAAAGCTTCCTGCCATGGTTTTGTTGCACCATAGGCTGCCGCCTCTTTACTTGCTGGATTATAAAATTGCATTACAGAGTTATCACCATAAGTATAACCAAATGCACCTGCAAAAACCGACCAATAACCATATCTTCTTACATCAGCATCCTTCCATCTTGGCTGTTTTACATCATGTAAACCTTGTGGTATCCCCTCATATGAAGGCTCAGCATCAATTGTCGGCTTAACCACTTTTAGGTTATAATCTTTTTCAATATACTTCCAGTTGTCTTCGCCATAATGCCATTTCTCTTTAGCTGAGGTATCCTGATCGTAGCGACGATGACCCGATTGTGCCATATTAAAATCTAACCATTTGGCATCATGAAACCACTCTGAGGAGCCAGTTCGGCCTCTTGGATGAAAGGTAACCAAGTGATTTGGGTCATTAGCCTGAAGCGTGCTTCCAATCATTTCCCAAACTTTAGCGCCTTCGGAGCCTTTGATGTCGCCACCATTTAACCAAATGATGTTGCTTTTATCTTTATACCTTTTGGCTAAAAATTCTGCATATATCTTTGCCTGCTCAAGAGATACTTTCTTGTTCTTCACATTGGTACCCCAAACCGGTACCATCGCCATATAAATACCTTTTTCTTTAGCTTTATCAACCACATAATCAATATGATCCCAGAAATCATACTGTGTAGAATCTGCAAAAGAACTGCCTTCGGTAATCTTTGGCTTAGAGATGTCACCATTTACCAATGAGGAATCACCATAAATGTTTACGGATGGCACACTATGTAATACCATCACTTGCACCACATTAAATCCCTTTTGTTTGCGGTCTTCCAGATATTGATCAGCCTGTTCACGTGTGGTTTTATTAAACAAAAGCCATCCTGTATCACCTAACCAAAAGAATGGTTTGCCATCTTCTGTTAAAAACCTGCCATTCTCTGAAACCTGTAAACCTTTAGAGTCCACAGGTTTCTTGTTAGAAGCGCAACCAAACAGCGCTAACGAGATCATGGCAAATAAGAGTCCCCTTTTATTCATTGTAATAATATTTTTAAATTTTGTTGATGAAAACTACTTCGTCTCCTGATGAAAGCTTCTTTAATTCGATGACAGATCCACCTTTGATCTTTTCCTCATTAACCATAGCACCGCTACGTGGATCGATACGTTTTACAGTATAATTACCGGCAGCAGCGCTTAGATCGATCTTTAATGAAGCTGCTGAATTGTTATAGTATATATATGCTTTACCAGGGTTTGCCAAAGCATACTGTCCGGCAGGCGCCCCTGTCATTGCAGCAGACTTCATTCCTGCAGCTGCCGAAAGCAAGGTACTGTTAAAACCAGGAATATCTGACAGCGATCCACCAGCCATAAAAATAGCCCAACCAAAAGCATCATAACTATCTCCCGAATAGATAACTGCTTTTTCAGGATATTGTAAACGGTATTCTGAAACTGCATGGTATACCTGTTCAAATGATGTCTTTTTAGGTTTTAGTAATCGTGCATGTTGACGTGGAGCCAGATTCTGTCCACCTTGCGGCGCATATGCTGTTCCGTCGGCCTGATAATGCCAATAACGAATGTCGATCAGATCAACCACAGCTGCTCTGTCTTTATCAGCAAGGATCGCATCTTGTACATCCTTAGTCGTGCTTAAACCAATTACTGGATGTTTACCTGTTTCTTTTTCCCATTCCTTTATAGTATCAATCCAAAACTGCACAAAATGCAAAGGGCCAGTAAATTCTGCTCCTATCAATTGGATTACCCCAGTGTTGTCCCTAAAATTATCCAAACACTTGCGGATATAGGCACGGTGTAATTCTCTACGAGTTGGATTGGTAATGTCGTAATACTGTTCGGCCATAAATATGCGCTTATCTCCCGCATAAGGAACCGGTTCTGGAAAACCAGTACTATTGATGTTATTGGCGGTACGCCATGGATAATCCGCATAATGCGCTCCAGCTTCTATAATGTTGTGCTGAAAATAGTTCTGGTGAATCAGTACCAAACTTTTTTGATCGGCTAGATCAGCAAACTGTTTAAGCCTGTCCCAATACCATAAGTTATATTTCGTCAAGTCGTATTTACTTAAACCATCCCAGGCTTTATCTTGCCCACTTCTGGCAAATGGCAATTCATAAAAAGGTGTCCACACCTCTCCGTCCATCCTCCTGATGCGTTCATGATCGTCACGACGGCGATCATACCACAACCCATAATTGTGATCTAAAATCTTTACTGTTCCATTTTTCATAGAATCGGTGGCTTGATCAAGGTCGTCCGTTAAACCTTTCCCCGAACGTCCGGGAACAAAACGGGTAATGTGCGGCTTAGTGCTTTTCAAGCCATATGGTCTTGCGCTTCCATTCCACCATTGTACATCCTGCCTATCTCCGGTTACTACCGCATTGCCACGTACCAACCAGCCATTACTTAACAACATTGCCGCTGCCAATCGAGATTGTACTGGTTTTTCTATCCCAATCTTATCTATACTTTTAGCTGAACCAACAGCTGTATTTATCTTTTGTCTTTGGGATGCCTGATCTATATATTCTATAAGCATCATTGCAGGCTTAACAGATAACTTCGTTAATTTCATAGCAACATCTACAGGTGGACTACTAGAAGCCTCGGTTTCCACAGGCATAATAAATGCGCGCGAATCTGCTTCTACTCCTATTCTGTCTTTTAATTGCGCATAATATAAACTACGTGGCTGAATCTGTTCGTTCGACATATCCCAATACCCATCCCCGGCAAACTGTGCCCAGGTACCAAAAGCCCAGTTTTGTGCTGTTGGTGGTTGATAGCAATCTACTCTTGCCGCTGTACACTGCCAAAAAACACTATTTGCTGCAGCCCATCCAGCCCCCTGTCCATCTTGTCCACGGTTCATAAAACTCAGCGCTTGTCCATCAATGTTTACCACATCAAACAATACTCCTGATGCCCAACTGTCGATTGCCCCACTAAAGCTAAATGGCAAATAGGCTTGGCATTGAACAAAAGCATTAGGGCCTGGCGCACAAAAACCTGTTGCAAAGTCATGATAACCATATTCTGAATAAAGTCTTTGAAACAAGGTTTGGCCACCGGTAGTTAAAAAAGTATACCTGCGTTCACCGCCAATCTCCGAGACGGGAGCTAATGATTTACAATCTTCTACGGTAATTCTGTTTGCCGTTTCCTGAACAGTTACAACCGAACCTGCAAAATGTTCAAATACCACTTGTCTTACCCATGCGTCTTTAACATTTTCTAATGAAATACCTGTCCAGCGATGGTATTCATCTTTAGGATTATGCTCATCATAAGCAGATACAAATCTTAAATTTTCTACTCCGGAATTCGAAATTCTGCCATTCCATGTATATTTTGATACAGTGGCTTCACCATAATCTGCATCCAGTGCAGTCGTTAAAGGTGCATCTAAAGTTAATTCACTACCATTTATGGCAACTACTTTCCTATCCCAATTGATATCTCGCTGTCCAGGTTTCCATCCCAGTGAAGTAATGCCTCCTCCAAAATGATCTGTTCCCAGCACATCAATCCAGGTTTTTGTCGATGCCCGTCGTACGATCACCTGATCGCCCTTTTTAAATGCTGAAGCATTAGCTAGTATAACTTTCAAGGCATTCACAGGAACATACTTATCTGTAATGATAACTGGCTTTTCTTTCACACGGTCATCCTTCCCTAAAACACGCAACACACCTAGCCGATCCAGTCCTGTGGCATATAAAATCGTTCCGTCTGTCTCCATACCGCTACCACGCAAAACCACCCCGGAAGCCCCGATTTTCAGCGTACCCGCCACCTCATACTTCCCTTTTTGCAGTAAAACAGCTCCTCTCAAACCATCTTTTCCTACAGGCAAAGAAGCCACGTAGTTTATGGCCGACTGGATTCTTAGCGTTGCATCGCCTTCCTTAACAGGCACAACAACCTTCACCAAGGCATCAGGAATGGCCTTTTCACCAGCCATGAAACCTACATAAGAAAAATCGGGGATACGGTTACCTTTTTCATCAGGTGTATAGTTCAGTTTGCCATCTTTACCTTTAAATATGGGCTTGGGTAGCTCAACTACTTTTACTTTTTGTGCAAGTACAGGACTTACATTTAAACAAACCAAAAATGCATAAAGCAAAGCGGGCCTTACTTTTTCCATGCATTGCTTTTTTAAAGAATGTTGATTTGTCAGTATCATATTTGGTTAAAGATGTTGAATTAAGGAATGATTTTATGGTTTCACCTCTTTTAAAGGTACCACACTATTGAGGTAATTTTCAATATTTGAATAACCATTTTTAGTGATCTTTGTTGCATCAGACGCATCTTTAGGGTTTAAGCCATTTTTAACTTCCCATGCATCAGGCATACCATCATTGTCAGAATCTTTGTAAGGCGTGCCTTTGTACTCTGGATATCCACCCACCTGACTGATATCAGATATGATACCTTTCTTATAAGAATCTTCAGGTAAACGACGTTTCACATACGATTTACCCAATCCTGTTTTGCCACCATCTATATAAGAAATCTTACCTGTCTTCACCTGCTCAATAATTCTTTTATCTACCGCATCTCGAACAGGCAAATTTGCACCAACATTCATAAGGGTATAATCATAAGCCTTACGAGTATCCAATATAGTTACTTTAGCCATGGGCATAGGTTTGTCTACACGCATAGAGTCTAATAAACTTTGTTTATTGGCTACACCTTCAACCTGTACACCACCATCCCAGTTATTCTTAGTTACCTTTTCATTGCCTTCAATAATATTCCCATTGATATAAGCCTTTCCAAACACATGGGCATACCGTTTATCTCTTCCACTTTCAGGTTTTAAAATCCGGTAGGCAATAGGCTGGTCTAAGGGTGTAATTGGCCCTGGCTTGTAATAATTATTGATGAAATTATAAAAAGAATTATTGTCTCCACCATCCGCACTGCGGTTCCACCAATTAAATACGACGTTGTTTACAAAACCAAAATCACCGTACATCCCCACTGAAGGATTACGACTAATATTGGATGCCCAAAGGTTACGCATAAACGTACTGTTTAAACCACCGATCGTACTCCCAAAAGCATGATTATATGTATCTAGTGCTTCGGAAAATATAGAGTTTTGTATGGTTACATTTACTGTGGGTAGCTTGATGGGTTTTGAACCATCTTTTGGATCATATACATGCCTGTAGATAGACATATTTTCGTCTAATCCCCAGCTTGCTGACACATGATCCATAATGATATTTCCTACAGGGTTACCACCAATGGCATCATCTCTACGAGTCACATCAGTTGCTCCACGACGGAAACGCATGTAGCGGATCACCACATCATGTGTATTCATCCATACAGACTCTCCAGCCACGCATACACCATCTCCGGGAGCTGTTTGCCCTGCAATAGTGATATAAGGCGTGCGAATAATTAGGGGCGTTTTCAGTTTAATGATACCTGCTACATTGAATACAACGATGCGGGCACCACCTTGCTCACAAGCTTCTCGCAGAGAGCCAGGACCTGAATCCGCCAATGTAGTCACTACATAGACTTTACCACCACGACCACCGAATGATAATGCACCACCACCTTCTGCTCCAGGAAATGCAGGTATTTTTGCTTGTGGAAGATCAGATGGTTTAGCTGCCCATGGAATAAACGGCTTACCATTTTTTGTGTCACGATCTAGAATAGATTTAACTTTTTCGAACTGACGATCTGAATTGTGCTCAATAACCGCTAAAATAGAATCGGCTTTAGCTTCCATTGCCGGCGGAATTACCGGATATTGTGCAAAGACATTATTTCCAATTCCAACAGCGGCAACCGCCAATATCAAAGAAAATACTTTCATGTTATTATGGCTTAACGGTTTTTACTGGAACAACACTATTTAAATAAACTTCGATATTTGAGTAACCACTTTTTGTGATTTTAGCTGCATCTGAAGCATCTTTAGGATTTAATCCGTTTTTTGTCTCATAGCTATCTGGCATACCATCATTATCCGAATCTTTATATGGTTTTCCTTTATATTCTGGGTACCCACCTACTTGACTGATATCAGTAATGATTCCCATTTTATAAGAATCTTTTGGCAATCTGCGGTGCTCAAAATCTGGCTTATCTGATAGTTTAACATTAGCAGCGTAAGTAATTTTACCCGTTCTCACCTGCTCAATTACACGTGTATCCACAGCATCACGTTTAGGTAAAGTAGCACCAACATTGGCTAGTACGTATTTATGGGCGTCCATTGTTGGTAAAATGGTCATTTCTGCCATTGGGAAAGGTTTTTTAACCCGCATCGCAGCAAAATATGATTTAGCCTGCTCGTAAGTCATCAGGTTACCTTTCTTATCTTCTAACTGCACACCACCGTCCCAGTTGTCTTTAGTTACTTTTTCATTGCCTTCAATGATGTTTCCTTCTACATAAGCTCTTCCAAATACTACATAAGGCAATTTGCTCCTGCCGGATTCAGGTTTTAATATTCTATAACTGATTGGATCCTTTAATGAAGTTACCGGACCTGGTTTATAATAATTGTTGATAATATTATACATAGCTGTATAATCGCCACCATCTGTTGAACGATTGTTCCAGTTAAAGATCACATTATTAGCAAAATTAAAGATGCCATTCCATCCGATTGATGGGTTACGGGCACCATTATCTGCCCAAAGGTTACGCATAAAGTTACAGTTCTCGCCCCCCAGAGTACTACCAAAGGCATGATTCCAGGTATCTAAAGCTTCAGAGAAGATAGAGTTCTGAATAGTAATATTTACAGTCGCCAACTTAACGTCGGTTTTACCTGTGCTATCGTTGTACATGTGGCGGTACATAGACATATTTTCATCTAGTCCCCAGCTTGCCGATACGTGGTCAATCATGATGTTACCTACCGGGTTTCCTCCAATAGCATCATCCCTACGCCCCACAAAGGTTTCACCCCTTCTGAAACGCATAAAACGAACAATCACATCATGAGTGTTTAACCAAACCGACTCACCAGCCACACAAACTCCGTCACCAGGAGCAGTCTGACCTGAAATGGTAATGTAAGGTGCTCTTATAATTAAAGGTGTTTTAATGCGGATAATTCCTGATACATTAAATACGACAATCCTTGCTCCCCCCTGCTCGCAGGCATCGCGCAAAGAACCGGGACCGCTATCGTTTAGATTGGAAACGACAATTACACGACCACCACGACCACCAAAACTATGAGCACCACCACCTTCAGCCCCCGGAAAAGCCAAAAGTTCTGATTGTGGAAGATCTACCGGGCGGCCTGCCCATGGAACATAAGGTTTCCCCTCTTTAGCTTCTTTTTCTATAATAGGAAGTGCTTTTTGCCACGCAAGGTCTGATTGGCGGTAAGCTTCTTTCATCATATCTTCTGATTCTTTTTTAATATCAGACGGTATGTTAGGATATTGTGCGAAAGCTGAGGGTGCCGCAACAACAAGTGCCGCAGAAAATACGAAGTGCAAAAATCTCTTTTTCATCAATGTCTCGAATAATTGAACAACAAAAAGTACGCAATTAATTTATATATAAAAAATATATTCAACTATAAATACGAAATCAGTCTGACATGTTCGGTTTATAAATTTGGTTAGATGCTATATTAATTCAAAAATGCGATCTATAAAATGGCTTTTACTATAGCATTTTTTCTAGCTATTGTACAATCTTATCAGATTGATTTTATATGCGTCAGAATAACGTTTTATGTCGCGGAGATGTTACAAGCGGAGCGCTAAAACAGATTAAAACTCCAATGAAAAAAGGGTGATCATGATTTATGATACACCCTCGATAAAAATTTCCCGAACCCTATTTTAAAAGTCGAATACTAATCCAGTGTTAAGACTACTTCTGGAATTTCTGATGGTTGTGCCTTGGTTTTCTTTAAAAACATCAGTAATCCCACTTTGTCCATCAGCTTCAAATATAATTTTCACATTTTTTGCAATAGGTATTTTAACACCTATTCCAAGTACTAACCCTAGATCAGCACTGGCTGAAAGTTCTTTTAAATCTGTATTAAATGCTGTTTCTTTAGCACTCAATAAAATTCCTGCATAAGGACCGAAATTCAGATACCAATTTCTTTTTTTACCAAAATGCCAGTTTGCCATAACTGGTATTGTTAAATAATCCATGCGATAATTAGTTGCAAAACTCTGTCCATTATCTAGATTAGTGATATAACCATTATCCCAACCTTTTTGATCGTAAGTTAGTTTTGCTTTAATACTCCATCTATCCGAAAAAAAGTAGTCACCAACGGCACCAACGTTAAATCCACTCCTATAACTAGTATTCGTCATAGAACCGCTTGTTACAGTCGCAGCATTATAACCTACGTTAAATCCAAATTCAAAACTGCCCTTTTCTTGTGCAAATGCAGTAAAACAGCTTCCTGCCAATAGCAAAACTGTAAATAATTTTCTCATATATTTTATTTCGTTAATTAAGACGCTTCGAATATATAAACTTATACCAATAAATCAATAAAAAACATTTCACTATATGTAAACTACTCTCTTAAAAACTAACAACATAGCTACATCAGGAGTAGGCTGTAGATAAAAAAAGCTGTTACCTTTCGATAACAGCCTTTTGCGTACGATCTAAAATCGAATTTATTTCTAATAACCCGGGTTCTGGAATCCGGCAGGATTACTGATTGCATCGATCTGCCCTTGCGGAATCGGTCTTACCCCATGTCTTCCGTCAACAAAATATTGTCCTACATCCGGATTCTTTTCCATCAGATAAGTTTTATTTAGCTTTCCGACACGTTTCAAGTCGTACCATCTACCGTACTCACCGCAAAGCTCCCTTGCACGTTCGTCGAGTAAAAACTGTAAAGATATATCAGCAGCACTAACCTGTTGGCCCACTACCCTTGTTCTTAAAGCATTTACATATCCTGCTGCAGTTCCGTTTGCTCCACGCAGGTAAAACTCAGCTTCTGCAGCAATCAGGTACACTTCACCTAGGCGCATTACCGTTGCAAAAGCATCACTAGTATAATTATTAGCTTTCGGACTGATGAATGAGCCTGAGTTAAACTTTGTTAAAGAAGGATAAAAACGGATAAAAGGATTTTCTACTTCTCCTGGAGCCTGGTTTACCCTTGTATATTTCATTTTAACTTTTTGGTCGTCACCATATAAATCTTTGTAATCAACAACGATATATTTCTGAGCTAATCTTGTAGCCTGTTCCGCAGTGTAACCAGCTTCCTCAGGGCGTATAATTTTAATCGACAGCTCAGCAGTTGCAACTGTAGTGCCTGCAGGTACCGCAGCACCTACCCGATCAAACTGCCTGATGGCATCTGCATTCCAGCTGTAATTTGTATTAGCGGTCCAGCTGGTTTGAAACGACAACGCATATCTTGGATCCAGGCTTCCGTCAGGATTCTTAAATACATCCATCAGGTATTTTGTTGGCATAAAGTTACCACCTGACCAGCGACCCACCACAGTTTCAAATCCTCCTGATACAATCGCCCCAAATGCCGTTGGCGTACAATAAAAACGCTTAAAGTCGTTATTATGATCATAAAGGTTTGTAGAACCATAATTTTGTGAATAAGGAAGCTGGTAAAGTGCTTCAAGGTTATTTTTATTATTTGCTGCATTAAAATTGTCAACAAAGTTATTGTACAGACGTGTGTTATAAGTGGCTGGTGCATCTATTAGCTTTTTAGCAGCAGTAATTGCTTCTTCCAGGTATTTATCCGTTCCATATTCCTTAGTCTGAAGGCAAGCTTTTGCTAGAAGACCAAGAGCCGATTTTTTTGACGGGCGTCCTGCTTGAGCAACTGTTACGGTAGTAGGCAGATTGTCAACGGCAAAACGTAGATCAGGTAGAATGACTTTTTCATAAACTTCCAGCTGTGAAGTACGGAATGACTCTAAAACAGGTGCATCGGTTTCTGTAGTACTTAGTGGAATTGCACCAAATTGCTCCACCAGGTGGAAATAATACAATGCTCTTAAAAAGTGAGCTTCGGCAACAAGTGCATTCTTTTCCTGCTCACTGCTAAAATCCTGTACCTCGTTTGCCCTTAGGATAACGACATTGCAATAGTTGATGGCATCGTACGCGCCATTCCAGTAGTCTTTTGCCATATCAATCGACATTGCACCACCAGAAGCATACTTCATGTAATTTTGATTGTTGTTGGTATTAAGATCAGCGGTCCAGATATCCGTTCCACCTTCCGTCACCAGTAGTAAGTTACGTCCATAGAAATATCTTGACAAGTCAAAATAACAACTGGCTACCAGCTTATTGAATCCAGCTTTGTTAGCCGCAACTTTATCTACCGTTACCCCCGAAGGATTTATCTCTTCCAGTGAACAAGAACCGGTAAATAGTCCCAGTCCTAGCATGGCAATGTATATATTTTTGATCTTCATGTCTGTAAAAAATTAAAATGTAACGTTTAGTCCGAGTACAAACTGTTTAGTTAAGGGAAAATTATCAGAACCATTTGTTTCCGGATCCTGATACTTTAACAAATCACTTTTGGTAAAGATGAATGGATTGTTTGCTGTAGCATAAAAACGAAGTTTTTGCAATGCTACTTTCTTCGATATACCTTTTGGCAAAGTATAACCCAGAGTGAGGTTTCTGATTTTAAAGAAAGATCCGTTTACATATTTTAAGGCATCAAAACCTATATAACCAGATGTGCTGGAATGAATTCCAGGTCTTGGTAAATATGCACCTGGATTTTCAGGTGTCCAATAATCAATATCATCAGGGCTATTTCCTGTAGTTGCACTAATCGGATTGTAGCGTGTAATCAGGTTACTCGCAATCATTTGCCCCCAACGCGCAGTAAGCATTACGCTGGCATCAAAATTCTTATATCTAAAATTATTCTGTAAACCAGCTGTCCAGTCAGGAACCTCAGAACCTAATACAACCTTGTCAGTGGCACTATAGGGATGCTTTCCATCAGCATTAAATGTACCATCAGTAGCCACCTTAATGTCGCCAGGTTCAGAATTATACTTTGCCGCCTCTACCGCTTCATTTTCTTGCCAGATGCCTAAGTATTTATAGTCGTAGTGTGCCGTTAGCGGTTGACCGTAAAAAAACTTACTTGATATCAGGTCTTTACCTCCAGGAAGTGAGGTAATTTTTTCTTTATTGGTTGCAAAAGTAAATGTACTGCCCCATGAAAAATTGTCGCGTTCGATATTGCGTGTGCTGACCAGGATCTCTAATCCCTTATTGTTCATTTCACCGATATTTTGCCAAATCTTAAATGGCGCCCCCCATGACCCACCAAGAGAAGCTGGAAGATCCCGCTGGTACAACATGTCTTTCGTATCAGTATTATACCAATCCACCGTCAGATTTACAATGCCTTTAAAAAATTCAGCATCCAAACCTATATTGGTATTGTAAGATTTTTCCCAACCCAGTTCCCTGTTTGCCAGCAACTGGTTCAGAATAAATGTAGGGGCAGCAACATCTCCAAAGCCAACTGGCCGTGGTGCATTATAGCCTCCTGCCTGTGTCCCATAAGCAAGTACACCTCCTGAGTTTCCTGTTACACCATATCCTATGCGAAGTTTAAGACTGGATAGACTTTTAACTTCTTTAAAGAAATCTTCATCGCTAATTCTCCAGGCAACAGCACCTGCAGGAAACGAGTCCCATTTGTGCCCTACAGATAATCTGGATACACCATCCCAACGGTTAGACAATGACAATAGGTATTTACCTTTATAGTTATAGTTCATTCTACCTACGAATGACGTGGATTGATCCTGCATATAGGCCGAATTGATAATTGCTGATGTTCCGGCACTGAGGTTATGGTAAGAATAGGAATCCATATCAAATCCAGAAGCACCTGCAGAATTACTTTCAGTCCGGTTTTTAGCAAGAGAGGTTACGCCAGTAACGCTAAAATGGTGGTTATCTTTGATGTCAAAATCATAAGTCAGGATATTTTCCCAACGATAATTGACCGTTCTCTGGTTCTCAATTACTGCAGCAGGGATTTTATAACCCGCCACGGGATTAGCAATAGATTGAGTTCCAAAGTATTTCCCATTCCTGGAAGACACTAAAGTAGTTCCAATCACTGAACGGAAAGATAAACCGTTGATGGGTTTAACTTCCAGATAAGCATTACCCGCAAAATAGGTATTTAAGGTATTGTTTTCATATTGGTTTTCGATCTGATCAGACAATGGGTTGGTAACGCCTTCCACAGGTTTATTGTTGATCTTTCCATTAGCATCAAAGGCATCTCCCAGCGGAGCGAAGGTAAGACTGTTTCCGAAAATATTCTGGGCAGCCGCATCATTGTCAGTATAGGTTAACTGCAAATTGGTTCCTACCTTAAAAATCTTAGATAAGGTATGATCTATATTCGCACGTACCGCATACTTTTTATTCTGATCATTTTTGATCAAGCCTTGTTCATTGTTATAGTTTAAAGACAGGTAAGCTTTTGTTTTTTCTGTTCCTCCGGTAACGGCCACGCTATAATTCTGCTGTGTTCCATCTCTCAGGGCCAAATCTACCCAGTCTACCCATTTACCGGCTTCGTATGCGGCAAGCTGACCCGGTATGGTAAAAATGTTACTCATAAACTCGGGATAAACATCATTAGCTCCACGATAAGCTTCACGCTTCAACTTGATATAATTGTCTCCGGTAAGCCCGTGCGGATATTTAGGAAACCCATTATATCCAAAGAAAGAATCAAAGCTGATGGTGCTACTTCCTGCTTTTCCTTTTTTAGTGGTGATCATTACCACCCCGTTTGCTCCAGCGGAACCATATATCGCAGTAGACGAAGCATCTTTCAACACATCAATCGACTCAATGTCATTCGGATTAAGCTCAGCATAACTACCTTGAATACCATCAATGATGTACAAAGGGTCATTGCTACCAAAAGCTGAACGGTTACCTCTGAGTCTGATTTTTGGGCTCGATCCAGATTTACCCGAAAGTGTCGTGATATCCATACCCGATACTTTTCCTTGCAGGGCATTCATCGCATTAGCAGTTGGTGTAAGGACAATATCATCTGCTTTTACGGAGGATACAGCACCGGTAAGATCACGTTTTTTCACTGTACCATAACCAACTACAATCACTTCATCCAAATCTGAAGTTTCATCTGCAAGTGTGACTGAAATAGTTGTTTTACCAGCAGCTGGTATTTCCTGAGTTTTGTAACCCATCATACTAATGACTAGCGTCTCAGCTCCACTGGGCAGGTTCAATCTAAAAGCACCGTTTGCATCGGTTGATGTACCAGTACTAGTCCCTTTAATTTTAACACTGGCACCAGGAAGGGGTTGCCCTTTGCTATCTTTGATTGTTCCTGTAATGTTTACCTGGTGGAAAAACATGCCACCCTTGTCAGCACTTTTAATATTGGATTCTGCTGCAAAACTTGATACGGGTAAAAAAAGTGCCATGACCAAAGGAGCCCATATCCCCTTTAATCCCTTGCTTTTAAAAAGCGGTTTTTGTTTCATACTTCTTCTCGTCAAACGATTTAAAATTTGGTAGTTTTCTTTGTATTTCTAATAAAAGAGTGCGGAATTGATGGTCAGTTTATCCGAAGACAAAAATCATCGTAGATGGTTTATATGATCAGAATTTTAAATCTGAAATTGATTGCTGTTTAAGTTTATAAATAGGGTTGTTGATCCAGGTTTCAAAAATGCAATCAATAGCACATTGTTTACTGTAGCATTTTTTCAAGGAATTGTACAATCTTACCAATTCATTTTTTAAATGTCTAATTAACATTTTATGTCTCGAATATTTTACAAAAAACTACCACTAGAATATATAACAGGAGTGTAACA
The DNA here is from genome assembly GCF_005144565.1 of Pedobacter hiemivivus. Lineage (NCBI taxonomy): Bacteria > Pseudomonadati > Bacteroidota > Sphingobacteriia > Sphingobacteriales > Sphingobacteriaceae > Pedobacter > Pedobacter hiemivivus. The sequence continues at coordinate 403,137 of NZ_SWDX01000002.1, read as the reverse complement.
AACGATAGAATCAGAAATTAGAAATGTCAGCCACATGCAACTTTTTCAATAGAAGATTCACAAAAAAAGCCGCTCCTTTCGGTAGCGGCTTTATATAAACATTCACAACAATTAATTTTGCATTTTCACACTTACATTCAATAATGGTTTCTTCTCAAAATCAGAAGTAACTGAATTGATCAGCATCATTCCATACTTCCCTTCGGGTGTCAGGAAAAATATAGCACTTCCTGTAACCAATCCTGCAGCTGCTGTCGCGCCTACAGTCGCATTAAGATTAATGGTTCTTGCTTTAGCTAATGTTTCAATAGTCGATCCTGAAACTGCATTCCCCCCAAAAATAGCTACCTGAGTTGCAATCGGAGCACTGAATTTCGTAGTTCTTTTTGGGCTCCAGGTACTCACGTCATAGACAGTTAATGGACTTGTAGGCGTACTAATGGAGTACAGATTTACAGCATATTCTGTCTGACCACTTGAATTAAGGTACGCCTTTCTATAAACTCCAAAATCAATTTTAGCCGCATTTGCCGCACCATCGTTATAACTAAACAATGTTCCTTCATTTAATGAAAAGAATGATGGCAATACTTTTGCAACAGTATCAGGCAAATAAATGTTTCTATTCAAAAACACTTTATAACTTGTTTTTCCATCCACAACAACTTTTTTATATCCATCTCCTATATAAACTCCCTTTTGGTTCCTCGCAAAAACACGGAAACTGGTTTGACCGTCGCGCTGTAATTTATATTTGAAAATAGTAGAAAAACTTCTGCGTTGGTCATTGGTCAAAGTATATACTGTAGAGCGATCAAAACCTGTACCCGTTGTTCTTTCCACAGTAACCGTATACATATCTTCCTTTGCCGAATTGATGGTAAAGTCAATCCAGACTTCTGTATTATCATCCACTTGTTTATAATCAACTACAGTTTTAGGGTCGCTGTTGTTAAATGTAACCGTAACATCTTCGAACATATCGAAAATACTGTCGGCTTCTTTCTTACAAGACGTCAGCATAAATACACTTGACGCCAGAAGGAAGAACTTTGATATATTTTTAATTTTCATTTCTTTAAGTTTTAAAATGCAATTCTCTATAAATTCAGCTTAATCAAGCGGATCAAATGTACCTCCAGCCCATCCAATTGTTGGGGCTATGTTGAGACCATTATTTACGAAATCATCATGGAAGGTATAGAAATAATGAAACTCTGGAACGTTATAAGGTGAGTAGCTGCCATTTGTAGTAATAACTGTATTGAAGTATTTGGTATAGACAGTTTTATCGTTAGTATTCAGCGTTTCCCTGAACATGACACCACCTGTCACTGCTTCCAAAACACCTTTATCATTTAGCACAGTTCCAACAGGAGGTTTTACCAACGTAATTTCGAGCTTCTGCATGCTTCCGGTTAACAAATGCATGGTGCGTGATCTTCTCAAATCAGAATTGCGTTTATTTTCGAAAGCAAACTCGACCATTCGCTCATTAAGAATCAGTGTCCGCATTGCGTCAGGGCCACCCGCTGGATTCAATCCATAATCAGCTGTACCGGCTATTATTCCGGCCCTTACCCTGATTTGTCTAACCAGGTCCTTCGCTCCACCTAAATTTCCGGTTTCATTTAAACAATCCGCATAATTCAACATCACTTCCGCTAGTCTGAGTTCGATCCAGTCAAACCCATTTCCTCCGATATTATTTGTATATCTTACGTTTCCTGCGACTAAAGTAGGAGAGGTAAAGCGTTTACAATATACACCATTGCCATTACTCTCACTTACAGCCTGGTTATACGTCCATTGCCTTCTTGCAGCATTACCGCTTAAAGCCCAGGGCCCGCCATTATAGGCTATTGTAGCATCAAATCTTGGATCTCTGTTTTGCCAAAACATAATCGGATCGTAAGGATAAGCCGTTGATGTATTTCTCGGAAGTCCATCTTTCATCGGATAGGCCTCAAGCATTTTGATAGAAGGCATAAAGCCTGTTGTAGGGCCTCCGCTTTCAGAAGCAGGTCTGCATCTATATTCTGTATCATGACCTCTCCTTTCAATTGTAGCTGAATGTGTTCTAACTAAAATTGCTTCTGTGTTTAGTCCTCCCTCTACCCTGAAAATATCCGCATAGTTAGCCTGTAGTCTTCTTCCCGCCGCTATACTCATATCGTAGGCTAATTTGTTCGCATTTAAAGCATCTGTCCATCTACCAGGCTGATAAGGATGTTTACCATCATTAGTCGGATTGAATTGTGGACTAGCCCAATAAAATAATACTTTGGCCTTAAGACAAACTGCAATCAGCTTTGTGATCTTTCCACGACCATTCCCGTCTTGCGGATTGAAACCTTCGAGCATGGTAATTGCTTTATCCAAATCAGAAATGATCTGATCAAAACACACTTTAGCACTTTTTCTGCCTCCGGTATAAACGCTTTCCGGAGCTTGAGGCTCAATCGGCAAAGGAATCCCCCCATATACCTTAACCAGCTCAAAAAAAGTCATCGCCCTTAAGGCATAATATTGTCCCAGATACTCATTCTTTTTTGCTTCAGACAAAGTACCTTCCGGAAGAAATTTTATAGCTTCGTTACATCTTTGAATGTCGAAATATTTATTTTCACCTATAGCGGAATTATTGTTATACCTATTACCAGCCCATCTTACATCATTATTCGTCAGAACACCCTGTAAGCCCAGGGCTGCACGTGTATATTGATCTGTCTCTGAGAAATAATTTTCATCGCTGGCCAGGTGGACACCATTTCGTTCATTAATAATTACCTGAAAAGGGAATGTCGGAATAACGACATCGTATGTCCTGTTGAGATGAAGCTGAACGGCTCCGTCTGTACTCCAAATGGCATTATCAACGCCGCCACGATCAGGAAGATCGAAAAAGCCCTTTTTACAAGCTGGCAGGCAAGCTGCCATAGAAAGGATAATTAAAGATCTTTTTATGTTGGTTTTAAATTGCTTAATCATGATTCAAAAATTATAAGTTAACATTTAAACCTAAAGAAACTGTTCTCAGGATTGGATAATCATATGCAGTTGACGAATACGGATCTTTATAATCTAACGGATTCACCAAAGTCCACAAATTGTTACCGGTAAGCAACAATCTGGCTCCACTTAATCCAAGTCTATTTACAAACTTAGTGGGTGCCTTATAGCTCAGTGTCATGGTATTGATACGGATTGTGGTACCATCAACAGCCCAAAAATCAGAGTTTTTGGCTATTGAAGGATCATCGAAACGAGGATATTTTCCTTCCATAGGATTGTCCTGTGTCCAACGGTCTTTCCAGATCGATAATACGTTTCTAGTAGTAGTTGGTGCGTTTCTCGCCTTACTATCGTAAAATGCTTTACCGCCAAACCTGGCAACGATATTGGTTTGCAGAGATAATGCTTTGTAAGAAAAGTTTAAATTGAAACCTCCTGCGAACCAGGAATTCGTTTTATCATAAAGCGGAACCATATCGTTATCGGTAATTACACCGTCGTTATTGGTATCTTCGAAATATAGAAAACCCGGTTCCGGAATTCTGGTATATATCCTATAATTAGGATTTTTCGTCATAAAAGCATCAACCTGAGCCTGAGTTCTAAACATACCTGCAGTTCTTAAACCAATGTTACTGGAGTTATATTTATTTGGATTAGTACCGAATGAAGTAACCCAATCCGGAGCTACGTTATTTATCAAGTCGCCAGATGCATAAATCAAGCTTGTATTTACAGAATTGCCATACGTGAAGTTTACACTTGCATTCATAAACAGATCAGTGGTCAGTTTTGCTTTATAACCAACTGTGAACTCAGAGCCCCAGTTATAGGTCTCCCTATAGTTAACAATTGGAGCGGTAAATCCTCCGTATAGTGGGTACAGGTTATTTCCACCCCTGTCAATTCCGTCATAGTTACGGTTTTGAAACGCCTCAATATTGACATCAAGTTTATTGTTGAACATGCTTGTTTCGATACCAACATTAAGCGTTCTTTTCTTTTCCCAGGTAAGGTCTGGATTAGGAAAATATGATGGATTTAAACCATTGGCATTTGCATCACCATAAATATAGCCGCTGTTCGTATCAATGGTATAACGTGCCTGCCATAATCTTTGATCCACGCGATCATCCCCTGTTACGCCATAATTCACTTTAAACTTCAGATAATTAACAAAGCTTAGGAACGGCGTATTTTTAAAGAAATTCTCCTGACTAATAATCCAGCCTAAACCTATGCTGGGAGATAAACCCCAGCGTTTACCCGGTGCAAAATTGGAGGATGCATCGGAACGGATTACAAAATCAAGCAGGTATTTTTTATCAAAATCATATGATGCACGACCAAATACTGATCTTTTTACGGTTTCACCACGTGAACTATTCTGTAAAGTAAGTGTGTTCACATCGAATCCCCATAAATCTTCACTGCCTGGTATCAACTGGTTTGATCTGTATACAGATAAAGTTTCATTATTTGACTCTGATTGTTCCCCACCTGCAAGAACATCAAATGTATGTTTACCAAATGTTCTTCCATATTGTAACGTTAAAAATCCCTGATAGCTATTACTTTCGGAAAGTCCAGGATTAATTCTTTGGTTTCCAGTAGCAACCTGTTCTACAACCGGAGAAACTGCAGCGAGTTGATTCGTATACACTTGGCCATTGTTACCAATTTTAGCGAAGTTATAGGTTTGATACGGCGGAATATAAGTTCTGCTATTTGTCGAATTACTTCCCTGAGAAACCTGAAATTTTGCGGTAAAGCCTTTCAGGAATACAGGTTGGTACGTTAAATTTGCATTTATTCTATAACCTTTTGATTTACGTCTATCGTAATAGCCAGAGTTAAGTAATGCATTTGGGTTTACCGCATTGTTGAAGTTTACAAATTTCCCGTCAATACTGTTTGGAACCCACCTTGGTACTGTAATAATTTTCTCGAAAAATGCATCATCCTGATCCGTAAGGTTATGTTGTGCATTTCTGATATTCCAATCCACATTGAAATTTATGTCTGCTTTTAAACCATTAACAATAGTAGCTACCACACCACTTCTGAAGCTATATTTATCGAAGTTCATGCCTTTAAAGTTTGCATCCTCGTTCTGGTAACTACCTCCGGCAAAGAATGTGATTTTATCACTACCACCTGAGATACTAAGGTTATGACGCTGAGTAGTAGAAGCCTGCCAGATTTCATCATACCAACTTTTATAATTCTGACCTTGAAGAAGCTCCAGATCAGCCGGTAAAAAGTAACTGGAAAGCGGTGCACCCGATTGGCGATAGCCATCATTTAATAGTAAAGCCTGATCGTAGGCCGATAACATTTCCGGAGTTCTGGTGGCATCTGAAACCCCAACATAGCCATTATACGATAAGGTTGGCTTTCCAACTTTTCCTCGCTTAGTGGTAACTAAAACAACACCTTTCGCTCCCGCAGCTCCATAAATTGCGGCCGATGCATCCTTTAAAAAAGACATATTTTCGACCATTGATGCATCAATGTTATCAAAAGCTTCTTTATTAACCGTAATCCCATCAATAATATAGAGAGGTTCACTGGTAACACCCACGGTACGTGCCGTCTCAGATGAAGTTGAATTTCTAATATTTAAGGTAATAGGTGAGCCCGGGCGACCTGATGTCTGACTGACGCCAACACCTGCAATCCGGTTTCTTAAAGCTCCCGCAAGGTTCGGTGCAGGAATATCCTGAATTTCTTCACCAGAAATAACCGCCACCGATCCTAAGATTTCCGATTTCTTTTTGGTACCATAACCTACTACGATCACTTCATCCAGATCAGAATTGTCAGAAGCCAAAGAAACATTTAATGTAGATTTCCCTGCCAATACGATCGTCTGTCTTTTGAAACCGATATAAGAGAATACCAATGCGTCAGTTGCAGGATCGGCCTGAATGGTGTAAATACCATCGGCATTCGTGGCTACATTACTGGGTTTCCCCTTAATGCTGACATTAACACCGGGCATTGGCCCACCGTCACTGCCGTCAGTAACTTTACCTGTAATTTTCTTTACTTGCGCGTACGATGAAGCACAAAAAAGCAAGGATAATACTACTACCCCTTTTAACGTTCGTAAAAGTCTAAAGTTCATACTTGGTTTGTATTATAAAATGGTTAATTTTTTATTTAATGAATCAACGATAAGACTGCCTTTTCATTAAACACTATATTTTTGGTCTAAGCTGAGAAGATGTTAATGGCTTGGTTTTAAAGTAAATGTTTGATCAAATGACTTTGCTTAATTGTTTATAATGATATTACAGTTTACGTTTCGTTGATAAAAGAAAAACCCGTTACCGATTGTTACGCTAACCAGTAACGGGAATTTTTCTAACCAAATAAGAACTTTTGAGAGCGCCTATCTAACCAAATTGAGCGCGTTTATATTTTAGTTTCCTTTTTGCTTTGCAGTGGCTTTCCTACGCTTCTCCCACTCCTGCCCTTCTTTCTTCAAATCATAGCCGGCTGCAGACAGGTAATTGTTGATTCTACCTTTATATTTACCGAACCATGCATGTTTTTTATCCGATGATTCTGCATCAATAGCATGTTCGCGTGCTTCCGTAAGCCAAGTGAAGATCTGCTTTTTCTGATCTTCGGTAAGCGTTAATATTTGTTCCTGATAAGCCTTATAAGTAATAGGCAGAACATTATAAGTCATCCCATTTTTTACCTGATCCACTTGTTCTGCAGTTAATTTCGAAGACAGTTTACTCAGGTATTTTTTATGAAGCTTTGCTAATTTATCATCTGTTTTAGTTGCTTCTTCCTTTAGTGCGGCTTCAGCAGCTACTTTATCAGCACTGTTAGCCTCTTTTATTGCCTTAACATTTGCATCACGCTCCGTATAAATATCATTCAAACTATTATATTGATCACGAATAATGTCTCTAACCTTTTCTTGTTTCGCAACATCACTTATGTTAAGTACAGCTGCAATCTTGTCGGCGCGCTGAGTGATCACCTTTAAGTATGCAGTCTTTTCGTTATCGGCAATGGCATTATTTTGCGCAAATACACCAACGATACCTGAGAGCATTAAAGTCAGTAATAGGTAAACACGTTTCATAATTCATTTGTTTGGTTAAGTGATTGTATTAAAGTTTTTACAAGGGTTTTGCAGAATTTATAAAACGATGTTTCTTGGTCAGATCACACTCCATTGACGACTCCGCTTCCCAGCAATTTTGATTTGCCGACAGCCCTACATCTTCGATGGAAACCAATAAAATTCCTTTATTTTCCCGCTGTTTCATAATTTATTACTGAATGTATTCTTCATATAAAAAGAATATTTCGGTTTATAATTTGGTTATCTCCTATTGCCCTTATACAAAACTCAACAATAGCACTTATCAATTACTGATGGTTATTAGCAAATTATTATAGGATATTATCATAAAATCCCATAACTTTAGTGAATTATATACAGGATTTGCTAAATCATCGTTTTCAATAATTAAATATAAATATTATATTCAAATATAAAAAATAAAAATGAAGCCTCATTTCCATAAAATCCCGAGTACGCTCCAAAGCTCCTTTAGTATACGCCATGATATTAAGCCCGACTTTGGAAACGTCTGGCACTACCATCCGGAACTTGAACTTCACTATATAATTAAAGGTGAAGGTGTCCGTTTTATAGGCGACAACATCAGTAATTTCACACCTGATGAAATGGTTCTACTGGGAGAGAACCTCCCACATACCTGGCGCTGTAAGGACGAATACTTCCAGAACAATCCCGACCTCCATGTAGAAGCCATGGTAATTCAGTTTCTACCGGATTGCTTGGGTAAAAATCTATTGAGCCTACCGGAAGCTTACCTGATCCCAAAGTTATTTGAGAAGGCTAAAAGCGGAATGGTAATTACTGGGAAGGCCAAGGATAAACTAGCCGAGCTGATGAAATCTTCTATTGAGGCAACCAACCTCGATCGCATCATCATCCTGCTCAGCATTTTAAAAACCTTGGCCGAAACGGACGAATATGCCACAATAGTAAATGGCAAAAATACTTTCTACCAATCTAACGAATCGGAAACACTACGTATCAATAAGATATGTACTTATACGATGACCAATTACAAAAACGACATTACACTAGAGGAGATCGCGTCCTTAAGCAACCTGAGCATCACCTCATTTTGCAGGTATTTTAAATTGATGACTAAGAAAACCTATTATGATTTCCTGATTGAGATTAGAGTAAGTCATGCCTGCCGCTTCTTAATTGAAAGCAAACTCCCTACAGAAATGATCTGCTTTGACTGTGGGTTTAATAATGTATCTAATTTTTACAGACACTTTAAAAAAGTAACAGGCATGACTCCATTAGATTATAAGCGGAAATATTTAAATGAGTAATAAGAGTTTATTGCACATCAAGACCATCCATACTCAATCCCGCTGCATCTACTGCAATTAACCGGACCCTATAAGTACCCGCGTTGATCATTGTGCCTGTATTGGTATTGAAATAATTCCATTTCCCTTTTTTTGTTGGTGTAAACTCAACAGATTCGGCGGCTTTTAATACAGTGCCATCCATGGTTAACACCTCTATTTTCCCTTTTAGTGATCGTTCAAACGGATTATGATATTTTATGGTAAGGGAATAGGTATCAGCAACACCAACTATCATGTGCCATTCCAATACATCTCCAGACGGCTTTTTAAAGGTAACACGCTCCTTGCCCATCAGTTCTTCTTTTACCAATCCCTCACCTTTAAAACTCGCATCCGTTGCTTTGTAGGTCGTTACCGTTTTAAGGTCGTACGCAGGCTGCATATTGCTTAGAGGCAATACAGCAATCGTATACATGGCTGTATGAGGTGCTTTTTCGCCAGGCCTTACCATTTCATCCTTAAGATAGCGTTTCTTATAAACATTGAAGGTTTGTCCTCGGCTATTTTGCAGTGTTGTTTTGGTATCCTCAAAATTAGCCAACCAAACCGGCCGCTTAGCTACAGCATCAACTGCCACATATACATCCGCATCAGCACTAACCTTAAACTCTAAAGCAGTTGTTGTTTTAATAGATGTCTGTACCCATTCTGCACCGTACAGCGCTGAAGGTAATGAACTGAAATAAATAGGATCATCGGTATATTGCTGATCGCCCAGATCCATCCATGTATTTGATCTAAAACTACTTCCATTAGTCAGTTCAATAATACTTTTACTCTCCTTTGCCGGTTTTATGCTTTTAGCTGTCGAAGCAATAGCAATTGCCGAAATCACCGCTTGCCCAGATTTTACCTGAGGGAAGGAGATAACGAGCTGTCCGCCTTTAACATTAGCCTTTACTGTTTTCTTTAAAGCAGTGTCATGCCCTACTGCAGTCCATATATCCATATCTTTAAGTAGTGTATGCCCATTTACAGCCACATCAAACAAACGCATCCTTTCCGCATTCATACCTCCGCCAGTACCTAACCATGGTTCAATAAAATAGAGTTCTACCATATATTCTCCATCTGGAACAGGAAAATGATAACTCAACTGATCACGACCGTATCTAAAGGTTTGGAATAACTTCCAGTCTCTGCTGCCTTTAATCGGATCAAATGTGCGGCGCTGACTGGCAAAAAATGCAGGCATACCAGGGAAATTTGTCGTCCAGGACCGAGAACCAAAACCACCATCCGTTAGCTGTCTATCGGCCGACCATAATTGACCATTCTGATCTGTATACGCTGCGCCACCGCAGTTTACCCTATATAAATAATTATAATCTTTTACAGAAGCCGTTATGTTTTCAGCCCCCTTATTAAATTCATTAAAATGAGGCGCCTGTGGCAAATTATTCAATACAATATAATCCTTAGCAACAGCTTTTCCATTTACATAGCCCACTGCATAAAGCACATTATATTGGACATCAACGGCGTCCCATTGGAAATGGGTGCCAATAATACCTCGTTTTCTTTTCCCTAAGGATGCCTTGTTTACATCATTAAAAAGCTCTACCTCATCGCAATTAGAATATACTGTAATGCTGTCTTTTTTACCCGGTTTCAGCCATCTTTCTGGCCAGGTATGCGAAACAATATACACCATAGGCTCCGTTTGTTTTGGCGCATAATTGGCTCTAAACATATAAAATACATCCAAAGGCTCTTCCCAGGGCGTAAACATACCTTTGTAATTTATAGGCCCTACACGATCCAACTCTCTTAAGCCCTCTCCACCTTGTACCCTACCCGGATTATCATGCGAACTGAACAACCAGAAATAATGCCCTGTCGTCTTATCTTTTACAGATTCAGCAAGCCTAACCTTGGTCTCCATCAATTGAGTCATGTTATTTTCGCTATACACAGCTTTTTGCATAAAGGGGCCTTCGGTATGCAAATCAAGCGTCCGCCAGGCGCCATACTCGCCAATAAGCACCTGTCTTTGTATATCATCTGCATACGTTAAGGGATCGCCACCATAAGTACCTGTCCAGTTTTGTGGTACATCCCAATCCGTTCCTTTACCACCATTACAAGTGGTTACTTTTCGCTGTGCAGATGCCGTAGGATCAAGCTTACGGATAAGCTCGGTGCACTCTTTAGCAAAATCTTCGGGCAATGTGCTTTCATTTTCCAGTCCCCATAATACCACCGAAGGACTATTGCGTCGTTCTTTTACCCAATCGGTAAGCAATGATTTAAAGTTAGCCCTAAATTGAGGCGTATCGTACCAGATATGAGCAGCCATCTGCGTCCAGGATAAAATGCCCAACTTGTCCCAATATTCCTGGTAAAGCAAGTTATGTGGCTGGTGCGCATCGCGAAAAGAATTAAAACCGGCGGCTTTAATCTGCATCACGCGAGATCTGATCTGCTCAGCACTAAAAGCATGACTATTTCCTATCAGGTGCTCATACTCCGCTACTCCATTGATAAAGACAGGCTTTCCGTTCAATAAAAATCGTTTAGGATCTGCCGGTTTTGCTCCTATTGGCCAGCTAATCCAACGAATACCATAAGGCGTACTCAACTCATCAATCACTTTATTCCCTTCTGCAATGCTTGTTTTAAGCGTATATAAGTAAGGATTTTCTAGAGACCATAGCTTTACATCTTTCAATTGTGCCGTTTGCTGAGCTACTGTTAATGTCTTACCAGGCGATAACCTATTTATGTTTCTACTTTCTGTTACTTTTTTACCATCTTGATCAAATAACTGGCTCAGTACGGTTATAGTACGAGTCCTTGCACCATAATTCTTAATTTCCGTCTCCATTTTCAGCATCGCTGATTTCTCAGATACTTGATCATCATTCCAGATGTGCACACCGAAAGGTTCAATCCTAACGTCACTCGTCACAACCAAATGTACTGGTCTGAAAATCCCCATTGGCTGAGAGCCTTCAGAAAAACCCCTTTCTGTCGAACAGCCTCCATCTACCCAGGGCAAGTCTTGGATATTCGCCGGATGATCAGCACGTACAGCCAACAAGTTAGGTTGATTGTTTAATTTGATCACATTCGTTACATCCAATGTAAAAGTGGTACGGCCACCTGCATGGTAGCCCACCTTCTTACCATTTAGCCAAATACTAGCATACGAGCCTACGCCTTCAAAATAAAGGAAGAAACGCTTTCCAATTTTTGCTGCCGTTGTAGTTGTAAAGGTTTTACGGTACCAGGCATAGCCATGTCTGTTGCCATGCAACATTCTACGGTAGCCCTCATATTGGTCCCAATTGTGCGGAACATTGACTGTTTTCCAACTTTTGTCATTAAAGCTGCTTTGTTCAAAACCAGTATAGGCATTGATATTTGTATCATTGGCAATACTTTGCCAGTTGTTATTTAGTGTAGTGCTTTTACGTAGTCCTGTCTGTGCAAAACCTGTGCCTGTTAAAAGAATACCTATCAAAAAAACAATAAGTTTTCTTTTATAATCGCTCCAAATCTCCATTCAATTTATATATTTCCCCCTTTTGTGTGGCGATACTGGTAATTTTATTTCCGTACCGCAACAAGCATACACCTCCTGTTTTCGAAGAGATCTCTAATGTTGTTAACACACCCTTACTCCATTTAAAATTTAATTCAAAACCTCCACGCGCGCACATCCCTTTCACTTCACCCTCTGTGATATCTGCAGGTAATGCAGGCAACAATTCAACAAACTGGGTATGGCTTTGTAAAAGCATTTCGGCAATTCCCGCGGCACCACCAAAATTACCATCAATCTGAAATGGTGGATGTGCATCAAATAGATTCACGTAAGCTCCCCCGCCTTTTTCGGCAGGACTAATCAGCATTTTCACCATTTTCATCGCATGATCGCCATCTTTAAACCTTGCCCAGAAATTGATCTTCCAAGCCAGGCTCCAACCTGTCCCCGCGTCACCTCTATAGATCAGCGACTGCCGTGCGGCCCGCATCATATCTGGTGTATCCCAGGTAATGTCGTTGCCCGGATGCACTCCCCATAAATGCGAAACATGCCGATGTACATTGGTGGTATCGTCTTTATCTTCCAGCCATTCCTGCAGCTGTCCATATTTACCAATCTGATTGGGTGCAATCAGTGTCATTTTTTCCTGCAGCACTTTTCTAAATTCAGCATCCGCTCCTAGCAGTTCACTGGCTGCAACACAGTTTTTAAATAATGTCCGGATGATCTGATGATCCATAGTTGGTCCCGCCACGAGCCCTCCATTTTCTGGAGAATTAGAAGGGGTACTGATCAACCAGCCCGTTTTAGGATCTTTAATTAAGAAATCTACGAAGAAAACTGCCGCCTGCTTCATTAAAGGATAGGCTTCATTTTTAAGAAAAAGCCTGTCTTGCGTAAACTGGTAATGCTCCCATAAATGCTGACTTAACCAACCTGCGCCAGAAACCCAGATCCCATGATTAGACGCATTGATAGGTGCCGTACCATTCCACAGATCGGTATTGTGGTGTAACACCCAGCCATTTGCATTGTAGTGTACTTTAGCCGTCACAGCACCATTTTTTGCAAGTCCTTGCATCTTTTTAAACAAAGGCTCATTCATGGCACCAAGATTCAAAATACCTGTTGGCCAATAATTCATTTCCAAGTTAATATTGGTCGTGTACTTACTTCCCCATGGTGGAGTTAACAAATCATTCCAAATGCCCTGTAAATTTGCGGGCTGTGTTCCCGGTCGTGAACTGGAAATCAACAAATACCTGCCATATTGCACATATAAAGCCGCAAATGGAGCATCAGACGACCCTGCAAATTTTTCAATACGCTCATCGGTAGGTAAGTTTTCATGCTCACTCTTTCCAAAACTAATAGAAAAAGGATTATAGTATTTCTGGTACTCTTTTACATGTGCTGCTTTAACTTGAGCATAAGTTTTATTCTGTAAGCTTGTAATGGCATTTAAACAAGCAATAGCAGGATTTCCAGCCACATTCTTATCGTTGATAAAGTTGGTACCCGCGGTAAGGTAAAGAACAACTTCATCAGCATTGCTGATGCTTAACTTGCCCTGACTAACCAACAACTTCCCTTTTGTGACCACCGCCTTTAGCTGACTCTGACCTTTTAAAACACCTCCTCTTACACTTAAACTAAGCAAAATGGTGGTTTCGTTTAGTTTTTTAACAACAGAATATTTATGTGGACTAGCCAGCAAAGCATCTAAACTAATGCTTCCTTTTTTATCGGCAGTTAAGCGAATTACAACAGCCTGATTAGGCTGACTTGCAAAATATTCACGCAAATAATTTACTCCGTTTAAGGCATAAGATGTACTGGCAATTGCTGTACTTAAATCTAGTTTGCGCTTGTAATTAGTAACTGAAGCAGTATGGTTTTTAAAATTCAGGTATAAGTCGCCAAAGGGTTGATAACTTGCCTGAAACTGCGACACTACTGGTGGTTCATCGTTCTGTATTTTATATTTCCATTCTTTAACCAGTGATACTCCCTTTTCTGGCTGATCACCTTCCGGATAAACTGCTATAGCCCGACTCGTATCTTTATAGCCTGCAATGCCACCTTTATCGAAATAATTCAATACTTGTATGGCAATGGTATTTGTTCCCTTTTTAATCAATTTACCTGGAATCGTATACTTTCTCGGTGTTGTACCATCTGTATTGCCAACCAATGTTCCGTTCACATAAGTAAAATCCTGATCACGGATGCGGTTCAGGTCGAGTACCAAATCTTTGCCAATCCAGCCTTCAGGTGCATCAAAGGTAGTACGTAACCATACTGCACCATCAAAGCCTGATAACCCTACCGTTTCCCAACCTTCATAACTTGGAACTTTAATCGTTTTCCATTCCTTGTCGTCATAACTCTCTAAAGCCGGATTACCCTGCATACCTTTCAAGGCTTTCATTTCGGCAGTCCATTTATCCCTGTCCCCCGCTCCACTCTGGCTACCCATAAATTTTTCAGTAGCTAGCTTTTCTGCGGCTTCTTGTTTCCCTTCAAAAAGTAATTTCCTAATCTCGCCAAGAGCGCTTGCAGCCCCTTTATGATTATAATCTCTAGGGCCACCTGTCCATAAGGTCTCTTCATTAAACTGAATATGGTCTTTTTCTACTCCGGCGTATATCATGGCTCCGATACGTCCATTGCCAATGGGCAAAGCATCAGTCCATTTTACCGCAGGTTTGGTATACCAAAGTTGATAGGCAGGTTGTTGGGCATTGGCATGTATAATGGTCAAACAGTTGATCACTACTACATACATCCAGGTCGAGGAGCTCATGAATTTCATGTTGATACAAATTAAATTACTTAATTGAATCTCCCGAAATAACCCTTACTCCTTCTGTAACTTCCCTCGCAGTTAAAACAGGAGTTTTAGCATGACTAAAGTTATTATTTCCTAGCGTTATATTTTTACTTTTTTCTCCAATAATTTTTAAATAGATTTCCGTGCCTGCAACCGGGAAAGAATTGTAAATAAATGCGTCTGTTACGTTTTTAAGGTCTATTACTGCTGAATTTTTATGAGGCGAATAACTCTTCAACCCATTAACAGTCAACATATTTACATTCTCAACTTTCACTGAAGGGCCTATTTCTGTATTCACCTGCACATTATGAAATTCTATTCTGCTGGAATTATGGATATCAAATCCCGTTTTAGCATCCATATTAATGTCGTTAAAACTGATATTCTCAATAGGCATTTCTTCTAATCCATTCAAATAAGCAGCCTGATTAACCTGGCCCGTTATGTTACTAAAATGGATGTTCCTAAACCTTGGTGTACGCTCAGAAACAGGTTCAACTATTGATTTAGCATACTGAAGATCAAGCACAATAGCTTGTTGACCTATATTTTTCATGATAATGTTATCCACCCTGATTTCTTCAACTACGCCACCCCTACCGCGAGCGGATTTGATCCGGATTCCACGGTCCGTGCCATCAAATACACAATTAGAAATGGTGATTTTTCGCACATCGCCAGACATTTCGCTACCAATAACCACTCCGCCATGACCAGATAACATGGTGCAATTGGTAATGGTATAATTCTCTGCCGGGGCAGCCATTTTTCTACCCGGTGCATCTTTACCCGATTTAATGGTAATACAGTCATCACCAACACTAATATGGCAATCAGAAATGTGTACGTTCTTACAAGACTCCGGATTAATGCCATCCGTATTTGGAGCAAAAGAACCAGGGTTATTAATCGTTACGGCATGAACAGTTACATTTTCACAAAACTCAGGATTAACAGTCCAGAAAGGAGAATTACGGATGGTAATGCCTTCTATCAATACATTTTTACAATACATCGTTTGAATGAATGGTGGACGCAAAAAACCACGTTTCATCTGCTTAGGCTCATCAGGCATTAAAATATCCTTATTGAGCGTATCAAACTGGTGTTGCCATTTAGATCGTGGTTGGCCTTCTTTATAACCTTCTACAAAATCCCACCATTTTTTACCATGTCCATCTATAATACCGCGCCCCTTAATCGCGATATTGTCTGCTTCATAAGCATAAAATAAAGGGGAAAAACTAGTTACATCAACTCCTTCATACCTGCTCTTTACCATAGGCAGGTAATCATCAAAATTATCACTAAAATGAAGTTCTGCTCCAGCATCAATAAAAATGGTAATGTTACTTTTCAGATGTATTGCCCCAGTTAAGTACTTTCCGGCAGGAAAATAAACAGTACCCCCACCAGCTTTTGAAGCTGCATCAATGGCCTTTTTAATCGCTATTGTAGCCAGCTTACTACTATCGTTCTTTGCACCATATTTCAATACATTGTAATAAGATTGCGCATTGACATTTAATACCATTGCAAAACAGCATACCATAAAAACGACAACTATTCTGACGATAGGATACGGGCTATAAAACTTCATTTCGGCTATATTAATTTTTATTTATTTGAATTACTGCTGGCTTTAAGTTCGCGGCACGATAAATTTCTTTGCCATCTGCATAGATGTACAATCCCTTTCCCTTTTTATATTTCTTACCGGTTTTATCCCAAACCACCTTAAGCGTTTTTCCGTGGTAAGAAATGTTGTCCAATGAAAACCAGTCCCATTGTCCTTCAGGAATAAGCGGATAAAAACCGACAGCATGGTCAGCCCTTGGTTTAATCCCGATTAGGTCATTGATCACCAAATCGCAAAAGGTAGAGTGGTTATAAAAACTACTTCTTGGATTATCTCCTTTCAACCATTCCCCATTCTTTTCATCCTGATACTCTCCCAAATAAGGCTTACCATTCTTTTGATGAGATTTCGCGTATTTGTGCAGTTCATCATAAAAGACTTTTGATGTCATTTTACCGTGATGCTTATAATTGGTTAGCAAATTTGCTAAGCCCTTTAAGGTTTGAGAGCTGGCAAAAGGCCATAAAGCACCATCCCACTCACAACTATGTCCAGAACCCCTGGTTCTAAATGTCGGCTCCCTTCTTTCGGCAGTCGTTAAGCCCCATGGCGCATTAAATCCTGCGGTATCCAATATTTGATCCCAGGCCTTGGCATAAACGGCTTGATCTGCTGGCAGGTCAAAATCCCATGGTACAAAGCCGATGGCTTCACGAGCGCGAGCATACTGCCCATCAGGGTGTTTAGTTTTAAAGAAGCTATCTTTGCTATCCCAAAGGCTATCCTGCACCAACTTTTTAAGTTGTGCAGCTTTGCCATTATATTTCTGCACCAATGCCTTATCACCGGTTAGATCAGCTATACTGGCCAGCGCTTTAGCATTTCCGTACATATAGCTGCTGATGGTTGGTCGTCTGTTTTGATCTTTCCTCGATCCACTAACAGACTCTTCCATACCATCTTTTACATCAAATTGCCAGAACAAACCACTTTTTAGCTGTCTTTCCTTCTCCCATTTGGCATAATCGGCATCTAGTGCTGGCAAAATCCGCTTTAAATGAGCTAGATCGGGTGTTACCAGATAATTCTGGTAAACCGCATCGTCCAACCAACTGCTAAACTGGTGGAAACGTTGCTTAGTCTGACCAACATCAGCATGATATAGCCAGAAATCAATGTACTCCTTCAAGTAATCGGTATTTTTAAGCCAACGGCCTTCGTAGATATGATGTCCCAACGCACAGCTGATGGAATTGTATTTACCGGCATGTTTAACCGGTTCTATGAACTCTGTGAAAATAAAGCCCTCAGGTGTCTTTACAAGGTGCTTACGGAAAGACCACCAGCGGTAATAATAGTTTTGCTCCAACACCTCATCCGGACAATCCAACAAAGGCACATTTTGCACCAACCAATCAAATGCTTGTGCATTAGGCACAAAGTTCTTTACCGCCTCCGTATCAATGGAGTTAAAGTAAGTCACGTATTTTTTAAGCTTTGCCTGTCCCACTTGCGACTGTGCAAAGACTCCTGTTCCTCCTAACAAAAACAAGGCAATAGCTATCAATTTCTTTCTATTCATCATTATTCAAATAACCAGTCAATATCTTTACCCTTACCATCCAATCCTGCGTTATAAATGCGCATTTCCTGATTCTCATTAATAAAACCAAGAACCATACAAGCACCCTTTCCTAAAGTTAAGGTATTTGTTCCTGGCTCAAACGAATAAGCATGTACATTAATTGGGGGATACCCATCTAAAACCAAGGCATTAGAGATCTTGATCTCGGATTGTCCGTAATTATTTGCACTTGCATCAGTTTCCAGTTCAGGCGCAGCGAGGTAACCAGGGCCTTTTTTATTGAAGAAACCTATCAATACTTTTACAGGTACAGTATTGCTAAACTTGAGTGTAGTACCCGATTTTATTTGTTGCGCTTTATTCAACTTCAAGCCTTTAAGCCCTACCAATTGCTTCGTAATGTCTTTTATCTTCGCTACCGAATCAGTAAATACCAGCGCATCTTTACTAATTACATAGCTTTCGTTGCCTGACAATAGTTTAACGGAAGCATTTTTAAATGGCATTAACACGTTTGCTTTTCCTGAACCAGCTGATTTCAAAGAGTCAATGCTCCTTTTGAAGTGGTTCAACTCTTTGGTAAACACGGGTAGCATTTCTTTCCAGTGAATAAACGTTTTATCCACCCCACGCATCGGTATTTTACGCTGTTTGGTCTGCATACTGTTTGCATACAGGTAATCATTCTGAGTCAATTTAACCAGGTCAGCATAATGAGCCACACTCTTCTCCAAAAATGGTAAGGCCTTCTCTAAATCCGCTACATCATTAGAATATTTAAAGCGCAAAACCCATAGTGCAGATTTCACTTTTTCAGCATAAAAATTCGCCATTGCATCGTAGCAGTGCATATCGTTTCTAAGCCTTCTAAACTCAGCTGTATCTTTAGTAACTGTCGACGAAGCTTTGTTGATCGCCACCAATGCTTTCTTACCATGTTCGATCACCTCTTTGGCCACTTGAACTGGTGTTTCACCAATATGTCCCTGTTTTTTCCATTCCTTCTCTGCATACTCAATGATCATTTCACCTTCCGGAGCTTCAGATTCGTACATTAAGGTAAATAAGCCATAACGGTAAGGGTTAATCAGCTGCGTCATCAGCATCCCTAATGTTAAAGTCTGCCTGTTTCCATCAGTAATCCCGTAACGACGCAAAAGCTTAGGAGAGATTTCTCCCGATTCTTCATAAGCATCCAGAATTGCTTTCCCAGCATTAAGATCAGTACCGTACTTATTGGCTAATTCCTGTCCCCAGTAATTAATTTCTTCATTTCTATCCCTGGTAGAGTTCCATGCATACCTGCCCCATTCTTTATACCAAATCCAATCCCGATCAACCTGCAACTGCCTTTCGGTAATCTTATCGGCCGTATAAGGCCAATCCCAATACCCAGACTGAGGATAAAGGTGCAAGCCTCTGGCGCCATATATTTTGTTCATGGCCTGCACAGATTTCTGGATAAAATCAGCAGATCCATAGCGAAAAGGTTCCAGATTGGCCAGAATATGTACATTGGCGATATGAACGGTACCAATTGCACTCAACTTTCTGTGCAATTCTGCCCAGCTTCCTCTTGGGGTATAAGTTGTTAAGGCTTCACCATTAAACTTATTTTCTGTATACAAATTTTTATAGAGCGGTAAGGATGCTGCCATCACACTTGGCGCATCGGTATCATGGGCTCTCAATACAATTGGTGGTTCATTTTTAATACCTGCAGCTTTTAATCCATCTTTTACACCAGGAATAATGGTCTTTGTAAACCAATCGATATCATCTTGTCCCACTCCTTCCATAGCCTCACCGAGAGCAACCAACAAACCTACATTAGGATACTTTTCTACAAATGCCGCAATAGACTTTCTGGTGTAATCGGCTATCAAAGGAATAATTGGCCGATTTCTATCCTGAGTTTTTAAGTGATGTTTTTCTGCAAAAGGTTTTGGAATAAGAATATTATAAAACATCTGAATGATCCAAATACCACGTTTATCAGCTTCCTGAGCTAAGAACTTAAACATCTCTTCGTTCTTTTTAAAGGTTGCATCGTCTACCTCTACTGCATAAGGATAATCTTTAAGTCGCACTAACGAGGAGAAAGGGTGCCCATTCCAGAGATACAATGAATTGTAACGGTTCTCTACCATCATATCTAAATATTGTAACCATAGTGCTTTATCATAAAACCAAGGGAACGTTTCTGGTGTATAAGGATATTCATACACATCTCTACCAGGCAGGTAATCGGGCTTCTGTAAACCAATGCAAGTGCCACGCAATACCATCTCCGGCTGATCAGTGAGCGCTATATTATCTGGGAGTTTACCTTTGATTTTTATCCCATCGGCCAATTCCATGCAACCGTACAAGGCGCCAGAAGGATCTGTACCTTCGATAACGAGGTTCTTGTTTTTAGTATAATTGATGCTAAAGCCTTCTTTCCCGGGCGCTTTACCTGAATTATTGATTAGTGTTGATAAACCCGTTAATAGTTGATCTCCTTTTACACCGATTAAAATCAGCTCAGTGCCAGTTGGTGCTTTATCGTTCTGTACAATCTTAACATCATAACCAATTAATGATAAAGACTTTGCTAATTTAT
The DNA here is from genome assembly GCF_005144565.1 of Pedobacter hiemivivus. Taxonomy (NCBI): domain Bacteria; kingdom Pseudomonadati; phylum Bacteroidota; class Sphingobacteriia; order Sphingobacteriales; family Sphingobacteriaceae; genus Pedobacter; species Pedobacter hiemivivus. The sequence goes on along the minus strand of NZ_SWDX01000002.1, from coordinate 382,573 downwards.
CGGCTCCAAACTTGACCCTCGGATTACTTTGAGCAGGAATAACGATGGTTCGTTTATTTTTTTTATAAGCTACTGTTGCACCGGATTCGATAGTGCTAAAAAGCATAAAGCATAAACAAATAAAAATGGGGAAATTTCTCATTCAATACAGATTTCAGCAAATCTGAAGCTTAAAACAGATTCAGAAATATTTGGTTAAATATGCAAATATCAAATATAGTAACTGACGTACAGGCTTTACTGTAGTATTTCCCCAAAATCCTGTACGATGTTGCCATTGGGCATTTTAAGCTGTAAAAAAGCTGTGATACTCAGCGTAATACTTGCCTATAAATACCCATTTCTAGGTATTGTAAGCCATTTTATGAATTTGTTTTTTTACACAAAATTTAAAACCTATTTAAACAGAATGATTATGAAAAATTTTACTTTACTATTATTACTCATTGCAACTGTAACCATCACAGGATGTAAAAAAGACAAAGACGAAGATGCCGGCGGTATTGTAGGCAAATGGTACCTACATTCTTATATTAACATCGTATATACAAACGGAAAAGTAACAGATCAAAGTAGCCAAACTGCTCCCGATCGCTCTAATTATGTTGAGTTTAAGAGCAATGGAACTGCAGCCGATAACGAAGGTGATCAATTCAGTTACAAAATAAACGGCACACAATTAATCCTCAAAGATCTTGAAGATGGCGAAGATGAATTGTACGAAATCAGAAAGATCAACAACAGTGAGCTGGTTATATTTAACGAGCTGGTTCAGCAAGCTGGATCAGATCAAATCAAGTATACAACTGAAACTACGTTTAAAAAGTAGTTAACAGTACCATCTGTAAAAGGCAGTATCATGAATTGATACTGCCTTTTTTATATTTAAGGAGGAAAAATCTGAGAGTTTGATCAACTTTTGGAGATCCTTCGGGAAGCCTTGCTCAGGGTTAGGATCGGATAAGGAGTACCATAGGAATATCGTAGGCACCTCGTAGGACTAATAGTCCTATGAAAGCCCTTTGACAACCCTTAAAGGCTCCTTTAAAGGTAAACGCGTGTCCGAAGCCTTACCGAAGGCCTATGCAAGCCTTTAATTAAACAATTCTTTCAAACTTACGGTCTTGTTGTTAATCATCGGCTTAGCATAATAAGCTAGAAACAGGATATAAGCCAATGTGATGTAAACGAACATCAGCGCATAACGCAAGCCTATTGCATCGCCCAACGAACCAATAATTAACGGTACCAACGCCCCGCCAAAAATACCTGAACACAGAATCCCTGAAAAAGAACCATGATGTTGCGCTACCGAGTTTAAAGCTAATGAGAAAATAATAGAGAACATGACAGAGATAAAGAATCCTGCTGTCGGAAAAGCATATAATGCCATATCCTTATCCCCAAATAAAGCCACAGAAACTGTAACCATCGAAATCAGTGTAGCTATTTTAAGAATTAATTTAGAATCCCATAATTTTAATAAAGCCAAACCCAATAAACAACCTAGCGACATTAAGCCCCAGAACCAAGCCACCGCCTGTGCTCCTTCTTGATTAGGATCTACACCATGGTAAGCCCTTAAGAACTCAGACATCCAATTGGCCAATGCCTGCTCTGTTCCCACATAAGCGACTATCCCAACAAAAAACAACAGCACTTCTTTGTTTTTAAGCAAGCCCAGATAAACACCTTTAGCTCCTGATTTCTCATCATCCTTTAATTCTACCACAGGCATTTTGATAAAGGAAAGTAACAATAGAATCAATAAAAAGATAAAGCTAAACAGCCAATACAATGCAGTCCATGATAAATTGTCTTTTACCAAACCTGCTAGCATAGCTATTAACGGATTTTCAATCGGACTGGTAGATAGTGCGGCTAAAAGATAAGAGAATACAAAGGGGCTGATAAAGGAAGCCAATCCGAACACCAATTGTCCCATCACCGAAAAGAAAGCAAAGTTCTCTTCGCCACCTGCAGTACGCATTAGCGGGTTAATAATCACTTGTAGCATTGCCATTCCTATCCCAATGATAAATAGAGAGCCTAGTGCAATGCCATATTGCGGATATAAACCGAAAGCTAAGGCACCAATAAAATTCAAGGAAAAAGCGATCAACATCGATTTCTTCTCCCCAATTCGCTCAATCATCATCCCCGATGGAATAGACATAATTCCATAAGCCAAAAAGAACGAAAAAGGCAAAAAAGCCGCCATCGTAAGGCTCAATTTATAAGTCTGAATGATGATGGGCATCAATGGCCCAAGGATGTTAGTCACAAATGAGATGACGAACCAGATCAATAGGATCACGCCAACCAAAAAATTATTACGCTGCATACAAATTCTTATAAATGGTTAAAATTTTGAAAATACTCTTGCTGCACAACCTAGCAATCCTGCCTGATTACCTAATTTTGCAGCCACAATGTGGGTGTACTGTGAGGTTCCAGGCATCACCCTTTCCATCACTCTTGATTTGATTTCTTCAATATAGAATTTACCAGATTCAGTGATACCACCGCCCAGCACTACTTTTTGCGGACTAAATACATTTATATAACTAGCAATACCTGTAGCCATGTAGTCGAAATGTTTTTGCATAGCCGAGATGGCTTTCTGCTCTTTGGCCAGATAATTCTCTACAATCATTTTTCCGGTGATGCCTTCTGTACCTGTACCATGCAGCAAGGCATAATCATTAATTAAGGCAGTTACGGAAGCATAAGCTTCGAAACAACCTGATGATCCACAAGAACATGCTATTCCAGCATGCTGGATAGTGATGTGTCCCAATTCTGTACCCCTATTTTTATAACCACCATACAACTTACCGTCGATGATCAACCCACCTCCGATTCCTGTGCCAATAGTTAGAAAAACCACATCGGTACAATCGCCGGCAGCCCCATAAACAAGTTCACCCCAGCCCATCATGTTGGCATCATTATCAATCACCACATTTAAACTGGTAGAAGCAGCAATGATTTTACCTAGATCCAGGTTTTCAAATCCGGGAAGATTATCCGCGCCAGCGATCACTATATTCTGGTCTACAATACCAGGGAAACCGATACCTACTCCAATTACTTTTTCGGGAGCATGCTCCACGCACTTACGAATAGCTGCATTGATTAATGCAATGACTTCGCCCTCTGTTAAAATATTATTTAGCGGAAATAAAAAGGAATAGATCACTTCTCCCGTGTTGCTTACCAGTCCACATTTTAAAGATGAACCACCCACATCAATTCCTATAGCATACGATTTTGTCAATTTTTCTCAGGTTTCAATTACAAAATCGAAATTAGTTGTAAAGACCCCGGGAAGATTTCAATATTGTCTTAAATGATTTAGATTTTGTGCTAAAAAAGTTTAATTAACATCGCCATCCTTTTTTGCAAGGTATTCTGTTGGCATACAATCATAATATTGCTTAAAAGCGGTAGAGAAATAAGAAGGCGAATTAAAGCCCGACATATAGGCAACTTGCGCAATGGTATACTGCCGAGACTCCATCAGTTCTACTGCTTTTTTAAAGCGGATACGCTTGATAAAATCTGTTGCAGATTCGCCGGTAATGGCTTTCAATTTTAAATAAAGGTTAGACCTACTCATACCAATCTCGCGACTAAACTTATCTACAGAAAAATCAGATTCAGTAATGTGCGACTCAATTATGGCAATGGCTTCTCTTAAAAAGTCCTCATCAAGCGTATTGAAAGCTATATTTTCTGGAACGATCTCTTTCGAGCTGGAATAATATTCTTTTAGCCTTTTACGCGAACGGCTGATGTTTTGCAGCTTGGCTTCGAGCAGAGCGATAGAAAAAGGTTTGGTAACATAATCATCGGCCCCTACTTCCAATCCTTTAATCTGATGATTGGTTTCGTTTTTAGCGGTCAGCAAGATCACTGGAATATGACAGGTTTGAATATTTTGTTTGATCCGCTTACAAAAGTGTATCCCATCCAACTCAGGCATCATTACATCACAAATGATCAGGTCTACAGGCTCTTCTTCCAACAGTGCTAATGCTTCCTTTCCATCATAAGCAACGCTTACCTGGTAAATATGATCAAAGTAATTTTTAAGATAACCTACTATTTCAGGATTATCATCAATCACCATCAGTTTCTCTTTTTCAAGAGCGGAGCCTTCCGTTTCCAACACCTCAAATTCTTCATTTTCTTCAATCTGGTTACTGACTTCATTTCCGACAGAAAATTCATACGTTGGCGCTTCCACACGTTCATCAGCATCATAAAACTCATCTGCCAATGGTAAAACCACAACAAAAACGCTGCCTTTACCCAACGTACTATCTACAGTTATTGATCCATGATGCAATTCAACCAGGCGCTTGGTGAAAGCCAGACCAACACCTGATCCCAGGTTCATCTCTCTGCCATCTACCTGATAAAATCTATCGAAAACCCTATCCTTATGTTGCACATCAATACCTATTCCAGTATCACTCACCTTAATGACTGCATTACCATTCTTACTGGCAAATTCAACATTTATTGAGCCTCCTTCTGGAGTATATTTAAATGCGTTAGAAAGCAGGTTAAACATAATCTTTTCTACAGCATCCTTATCGAAATAGAAAGGCAACCTCGCCTCTGTAGATCGGAAAGTATAATTGACTTTGTTCTTTTCAGATAAAGTGGTAAACGAACCATAAACATCATGGATAAAACTAACCATATCCCCTTTACTTACCTTCAGTTTTTTAGTCCCTAACTCCGCTTTCTTAAAATCAAAAAGTTGTTCAACCAGGTGATACAAACGCTTTGCATTGTGCATCATCAACTCATGATGTTTCCTTAACGGTTTATCAGTAACTGGCTTGCTCAAAATTTCTTCTAATGGGGCAAGAATCAAGGTTAAAGGCGTACGGAACTCATGAGAAACATTAGTAAAAAACTCCATTTTCATCTTGTTGATGTAATCGACCTTTTCATGTTCCACACGCTCCAGCTTTAGTTGGTGCTGTGCTCTTATCCGTTCAGAAACCACACGATATACCATGTATCCAGCAGCAGCAAGCAATATGGTCATTAGCAGGTAAAACCAACCGCTGTTCCACCAAGGTGGTGAAATCACGATATCCAGACTTTTCTCTGCGCTACTTTCGCCCAGAGGACCAATAGCCCTTACCTTAAATACATATTTGCCGGGCTGCACATTGGTATAACTAGCCTTAGACACGCCTTCGGCCATCTGCCAATCCACATCAAAACCTTCTAGCTTATATTCGTATTTTGTTTTATTAGGTGAGATGTAATTAAAAGCATTAAAAAAGATCGTAAACTGCTTAAACTCATGCTTAAAAGTCAACCTTTTTGCCTGATCGATGTGTTGATCCAGGATATCTGAACCATCATTAGGCACAACTGTTTTATTAAATACCTCGATACCAGTGAAGTTTACCTTTAACTTCATTGGCTCTTGCTTTAAGGCTTTTGGATAGAAATAGGAAATCCCATTTATCCCCCCAAAAAGCATCATCCCATCGGCTGCCTTACAAAAAGCATAGAGATTAAACTGGTTGTTCTGCAAACCGTCCTTATTGTCAAAAATCTGTATTTTACGGGTATCCGGATTAAACTTAACCAAACCTTTATTGGTCGAAATCCATAAAAAACCCTCATCATCAGGTACTATGCCATAGATCGTTCCTTTAAGGAAATCCTTACGCGTATTAAAACTGACAAATGATCGCTTACTTTCATCAAATAGGTTTAATCCATCGCGAGTACCTATCCATATCCGCTTTTTATTGTCCTCAGCGATACAACTTACTACATCATTGCTGAGTAAAGTACCCGGAAAAGCATCAAACAATTGATTATCCGGATAAAACATATTTACACCATTTGTTGTACCTATCCAGATTCTCTTTTTAGAATCCTCAAGCAAATAGGTTACTTCATCAGAAGTTAACCGCTTCCCAGCCTTATCAATGTAAACATGTTTAAAAGACTGGTCGGCAAGATTAAACTCATCAAAGCCGGTACGTGTACCCACCCATATTCGATTCTTATGGTCTTTTAACAACGCATAAACCATGTTTCCCGCAATACTTTTTGGATCTGTAGACGAATGTTTGTACACCCTACTTTTTCCAGTAGCGGGATCAAAGTAATTCAATCCTTCATTGTGCGTACCGACCAGCAATTTACCGCTCTGATCAAAAATGATAGCTTTGATGTTATTAGAACTTATTGCGCCCTGACCAGATTCTTTGTAGGTATAATATTTAATTGTATTGGCCTCTCTGTTCCAATAATTTAAGCCTTTATCGTTGGTACCGATCCAGAAATCACCTTTACTATCCTGCTTAATTACATTTACGACCTGATCGTTTAAAGACAGCGTTCCCGTATTCTGATTTAAGATATTAAACTTAATGTCATTATGATGGTAATAGTTTATCCCACCATAAAAAGTACCCAACCACATTCCATCCTGCTTATCGCGATATACGCAACGTACAGAGTTCTGATTAATGGTATAAGGTATAGAAACATGGTGATAATAATTTTGAATAGTACCGTCCTTAGCATCTAGGATGGAAAGTCCTCTAAAGGTACCCAGCCAAATGTTGCCCTGTGCGTCCTTATTGATGCCACGAACGTCATTATCAGCAAGTCCCGTAGAATTGCTGGTATTGTGCCTATAATTACTCAATGCACCTGTAGTCGTGCTGTATTTAATTAAGCCATGACCTTCGGTACCAACCAATAACGATTGCCCGTCGATAAAAACCTCATTGATTCTAGGCTTATCTACACCCAGATTTATAGCTGTCAGTTTCTTGGTAGCCCCATTCAGCTTAAACAAGCCAACATCAGTTCCCACCAACAAGGTGTTTTTTAACAAGGCCAGGCGCGTTATAGACCTAATATCATAAGCAGAGGCATCAAAATTGATCTGCTTAAACTGAGCGGTTTCTTGATCCAGATAAAAGATCTCTCCTGCACTTGAGCTGGCCCAGATCAACTTCCCTGCATCTTGTATAATTGATGAAATGTACCATTCGCCAGATTTGCGTGGTAATTTATAATTCTCAAAACTATTAGTTGCATAGTCGTAACGACTCACACCTTGGTTACCACCCACCCATAACTGGCCTTTATGGTCCAGGTAAATGCTGCGGATATAGTTGGATTGCAGACTGGTTTTGTCGGTTTTAGAAGACCTGTATACCGTAAAGCTTTCTCCATCATATCGATTAAGTCCATCCTGAGTGGCCATCCACATAAAACCAAGGGTATCCTGTACAATAGAAAACACTGTACTTTGAGACAAGCCTTTATCAACAGAAACACCTCTAAAATAACGTTTTACAGGTTGTTCAGCAATATCTTGTGCGTGTATGATCTGGACTGATAACACCAACCACACCAATAGACAAAAAGATATTGCTTTCCTCATAGCACCGACACAAAATTACTTACGCTTAAATCCAGCATCAAAATTAACTACATCTGGCCAACTATCCACAACTTCTTGCCTATTTAATGTATTATTTTTGAATTCAATTAACATAGAGCTACCTTTTAGACTGTGCTCATAGACTTTTCCGTTTATTTTAACTGGCATAACACCATAACTAAAGGCAGCATTTTCAGCAGCTGATTTTACAACCAACGAGGCTGAATTAGCCGCATTTAGCTCAGCCATAATATCCCAGCCGCCTACTTTTAGGTTGTAAAGTCCATTTACCTCATTCACTACTTTAATCACCTCTACAGTTTTGTTTTTTAACTGAATGATGGTTAAAAAACGATTTGCCTGCACAGGATTAACGGTACTTATACCTGCATGCCATTGATTTTTGAACTCGATGATATTTCCTTCATCATCGGTCTTACCTTTCCAGTTTTTTGCAGGGTAATTGTATTTGTCATGTATGACCATTTGCAAAGGAGTGTGTCCGTAAATAGCCGCGCTTACACTACCAAATCCTATTTTCACATCAAATTGCTGTTGTAGGGCATTTGCAGTACTTTTTCCATTCATTACAAATGGGCTGTGTAGCTGGGTAGTCCATTTTACAGGTTTGTCAGCTTCCAATTCATCATATAACACCACATAATTGCTATCCAATTGTAGCATGTGTCTTCGGTACAATTTCACACCAGAATTGCCATAACCACTACTTTGATCAGCTTTAATTCCGATTTCTTTAAAGCGGCCCAACCAAAAATCGGTATTCACCTCGCCATAGGCATTGGAGGCGTCGCCCAAAGCGTATTGAATATGCTCCCCCGTCATAAAGCGTGGCATCCATCCGTAGCCATCCTCACCTATCCTTTGGCCAAGGCTATCTGCTAAAATCGTATTGTATCCTCTCGATGAGCGATAATCCAAAAGGTTATGCGCATCACTAAAATTGCTGTAAAATCCAGTACCACCAAATACCTTTTTACCTTTATAATTGATCGTAAATGCATTTTGAGCAGCATGACCATGACCCGCAGCACCAAAAGGATTGGCCATTAAATAACTCGCCAGTTCGTTATCTGCATGCGTCAAGTCGGAATGCATAGCTGCTAAACCAATATCCCTAAATTCCCTACCTTTTGGCAAAGCCGAAGGCAAAGCTGTTTTTCTTAACACTTTTGGATTGAAATTCAACAATCTAAACAACTGAAAATCATCATTCCCTTTAAAATATTCAGGTTTACTTTTCTTTATTTCTGAAACATACCAGTTTAGGTATGGATTGTTCATTTTCATCGAAAGTGCATCAGCAAATATGGCTTGCATCTTCACCATCCCCTTTAAATTCTCGTGCATATCACCCACCGCGGTAGATGTTGAATTTGGCGGGTAGCTATACAACAGATAATATGGAAGATTCTGCATCCAGGGCTGTTTAAAATAATCTACCCCAGAAATATTACCAAATAGCTCTGGCAAATAGATCAATGTTTCATAATGCACCCTAAAATAACCATTACCTTCGTGCCAGCCTCCATCGTTAGTTCCCAATACCGGGAAACGTGCAGTCCATACTTCATACACATAAGTCAGCCATTCATTGGCTTCAGGCAAATCACCTGCTACAGCAACCGCTGCAATAGAGAAATTGCGCAAAATATGTTGCCAAACATGGTTATCACACATTTGAAGTTCAAAGCGGTTGGGCAAACCTTCATAGATCCTTTGCCCACGTATGCCGATCGTCTTTTTCAATACAGCTTTTTCTTCTGCAGTCAGTAACTTATATCCAGCATCATACAGCCAGGCCAAACCTTCAAGAATATTTCCATTGTTAAAATCATCGCGGGTAGCCAAGCTCTCCGGATTCATCTTAGCCACATGAACGGCTCTTTTTATCGCTTCTTTGATAAAACGTTCATCTTTGCTTAACTGATAAGCAATACATAAGTTTCTGATGGGTGTAGCAACCTTTTCGCCAAAGCCATGGTACATAAACTCTACCATCTGCTTGCGTTGCAGGGCAGTCATCCCTGTGGTATCGCGTGGACGTGTTGGTTTTTCTTCAGGCAAAGGCTGCCCTAGTAATTTCGTTGAAGCAGCTATAAAAAGCTTCGCTTCGGGGTTTTGCTGATTGTTGGTATAAAAAGCATCAGCATCTTTGTTCATGCCCCATAAGCGAGGATGAGCAGCCTTACTCTTTTCCAACACTGTTGATACAGCAGGTGAAACAGCCAAGTTTTTTGCCTTCTTTTTAACTACAAAATCATATACGGGCGACCAGTTCCATTTCCCTCCAGCTTGCTCCACTGCGGCATATTTCCAATACCATCTACCTGGTTTTAGGCTTCGATGTAATGGGTATACCGCCCAACGTTGTTCGGCACCTGCAATCACATCCTTTTTAAACAGACTATCTGTTGCCAATAGCACTTTGTATTTTACAGTTTTACCTTTTATCCCAGGCCAAAGCAAATATGGACTGTCATTGGGGACTTCAACACGGTTTACAGGATATGCCCATTCGCGGGTACGTGGGTGAAGCATCCCAGTATCCAGCTGTTTAATAACCTGCTGTTGATTGGTTTGGTTAACCGGCGAAAAAAGCAAGGCCGATTGAAGGATGAGTGCTAAGCTTGTAGCCATGTTTTATTTTTTTAGCGCATAAAATGAATCTTGATGTGTTTTGCACCAATTATTAAGATAGCTACGCATTTGGTTCAGTTTCTTCTTATGGGTAGATTTTACGGATAGATTATTTGTCTCACCTGGATCGCTTTCAAGGTCAAACAATTGCTCTCTAATCTCTCCTTTATCGTAAACGATATATTTAAAATCTTTGGTAATCACCGCTCTACCTTTAATACCTAATAATATTTCATTATCAGCAAAGTCTGTTTCTATAACTAGCGTATCACGCAGTTTAACTGCATGGTTTTCAATACGTTTACTTAAATCAAGCCCTTTTAAATAAGCTGGAGCTTCGACACCTGTAAAGCCACAAATTGTAGGGATAATATCAATGCCATTGCAAACCAACTGATCGTCGGTTTTTGCTTTCCATTGTCCAATCTTAGAGATCATAAATGGTATTTTAGCTGATTCTTCATAAAGAACCTGTTTTTGGTTCCATTCATGTGCAGCATAACCGTCGCCATGATCACTGGTAAAAATGATGATGGTATTGTCTTCGATACCATATTTCTTCAATGAGCCTAAAACCATAGCCACGTAATTATCTACCTTCTCTACCAATCGGTTATAAGCCCAACGGTATTTACGCCATTGCGTTTCGTCCCATCCAACAGATGGATAGGTACGCGGACTTACTTTTTGTTGTTCTCTGATGATAGCTGGCTCATTTGGATTGATGCGCCAGTTGGCCGGTAATTTAGGACAAAATGCAGTATCAGGTGCTGTACCTAATACATCCATTTTCAATTCGTCGCCCCTAGCCCACTCACAAATATCATGTGGATTAAGGAAAGAAGCTACCAACAAAAATGGATTAGCCTTATTTTTTTTAATAAAAGCAGCACAACGTGATGGTGTAACCGCGTCGGTATAATCCCCGGCACCAGTATTTTCGATGGTTTCAAAACCATGCTGTTCTACCTTGGTAACAGGAACAGGCAGGTGCCATTTGCCGACATAGCCGGTTTTATAGCCTCCTGCCTTTAGTATTTTACCCATCATCAGTACAGAATCCGGCCATTGTCCGTCTTTTTCAGGAGCATTTCCTGTAAAGCCGCTTTCATGGGGCATTTTTCCACTAAAGATCGATGATCTGGAAGGCGTACAAAGTGGTTGAGCACAATAAGCACGGGTAAAACGAGTTCCATTTGCCGCCAGGACATCCATGGCAGGTGTATGTAGATCTTTATTACCCGCATTACTCATTGCATCAGCAGTTTGCTGATCCGTCATGATAATGATGATATTAGGCTTTGAAGCATTTGCCTTTTGGGCTTGTGCCTTAGCATTTCCAAATCCTGCCAGTAAAACGGCAGCCATCAATAGTCCTTTGACTTTGTACATCTTCATCCTTATTTTAAATAATCGTAAGCAGAATCCAATTTGAAACGCTTTTGCATTTCCTTACTTGGTTTCGGTTTTTTATCAACTTCGCTAAAGTAATCAGCCGTATCCCAAACCTTTGTATCACCACCAGTTTCTCTTGGATCCTGTGTTTTCACCAGGTAATCACGCATTTGAACGGCCAATTTTTGTTTAATTTTCGCATATGCGGGATCTGCCGCCAGGTTATGTAATTGATCAGGATCTTTGTTGATATCAAATAACTCTTCAGCAGGCCTTTTGCCCATTGCCAATTCAAAAAATGGTTTAACTTTTGGGGCATTTCTATTTTCGATCAGATAGTACTTAGTTGCACCAGGCCAGTTGAACATATATGGATCTATATCCCCATAAAACGGTGGGTCACCCGCTGGCCATCTGTTTGACTCATAATTCTTAATATATAAAAATTCTTTAGTACGTATTGCCCTACCCGGATAACCTAAACCATGCTGTCTAACAAAAGCATGACGCTCACGACCAAGCACCACATACTCTCTTTGTAAATCATCTTTTCCATCCTTTTCAACTATTGGCAACAGACTTTTCCCTGTCATTTCAGCAGGGATTTTAGTTCCGCCCAAAGCTAAAAATGTCGGAGCCAAATCGTTTAGCGTTACCATATTATCAACTACTACATCCTGCTTAAATTTACCTGGCCAAGATATAATAAGTGGTACATGTGTACCAAAATCGTATAAATTAGCTAAGCCACGAGGCATTTGCCAACCGTTATCACTGCAAATCACAATAACGGTGTTTTCCAATTGGCCAGTTGCTTTCAGTTCCTTTAGGGTCTCACCAATTTCTTTGTCAAATGTTTCTATTGCTGCATAATAATCAGCGATATCTTTTCTGATATCGATGTGGTCAGGTAAATATCCAGGTACTTTTACTTTGGCAGGGTCTATTCCAGCTTTTTCTCCAGAACCTTCTACATAAGGTCTATGTGGATGCAAACTACTTAGCCAATAACTCCAAGGTCCTTCTGGTTTATTCTTTAAGAATTCCGAGAAACTAGAAAACTTGTTTCCTCCAGGATTTCTAAGACGTTTATTTGCTTCAAAACTACCTGGTCCCCATCCTTTTCCCTGGTAACCAACAGCATAACCTGATTCTTCTAATATGTCAGGATAAACTTTGTATTGAACAGGCAATACGCCCCATAAATTAGCACCTTCTTTTAAACGCCAGATATCTTGTCCAGCTAACATGCCTGCCCTTGCAGGTGTACAAGAAGGAGAACTGCAAAAAGCATTGGTAAAACGAACCCCTTGTTTGGCAATTAAATCCATATTAGGCGTACGTACAGTTTTGTCTCCATAACTACCTACGTGATTCCATGACTGGTTATCAGACATGATCATTAGAATATTTGGACGTTCTTGCTTCTTTTCAGGAGCACAGGAAGCCCAGATGAGCACCATCAATAGTGCAGCGGGGATGTATTTAAAATTGTTAAATTTCATCTTCGTGATTTATTTAGAGTTAGTTTCAGTTGGATCTGTGTCTTTAAATTGAATCTGTAGTTTTTTAAGTTGTTCTTTTAACTCTTTTACTACCGGTTCGTAAGCTTTATTGCCATACAAATTCTTCATTTCCTTTGGATCCTTTTGCATATCATAAAGCTCCCACTCATCCACATCATTGTAAAAATGGATTAGCTTATAGCGCTCAGTCCTGATGCCATAATGCCTTTTCACTGCATGCCAACTAGGATATTCATAGTAATGATAATATACTGCTTTACGCCAGTTTTCAGGTGCTTTACCTGCATTATCCAATAAAGGACGCAAGGACACACCTTGCATATCATCAGGAATTTTAACACCTGAATAATCCAATAAGGTTGGTGCAAAATCAAGATTCATGGCAAAAGCATTGCTTACCGAACCTGCCTTAATAGACGCTGGATATCTTACCAATAATGGTGTCCTGAATGATTCATCGTACATAAAACGCTTGTCGAAATATCCATGCTCACCTAAAAAGAAACCTTGATCTGAAGTATAAACAATAATGGTATTGTCCAACTCTCCTATTTTTTTAAGGTAATCCATTAATCTACCTACGTTTTCATCTACAGAAACCACGCAAGCCAAATAATCACGCATATATTGTTGGTATTTCCAACGTACCAAATCAGCCCCCTTAGGGTTTAACTTTTTAAACTCAGCAACACGTTTGTCGTATACTTTTTTCCATTGTACTTTCTCAGCATCCGTCATGCGGTTATACACTTCGAAAAAGCGAGCTTTATCTAATGATGGATCATTGGCTTGTTTATAATCATCACCCTTAGCATCTTTAAACTTTTCGTTCGGCAACTTAGCCATAGAATCTAACTGTGCTGTTGAAAGCATTTTAAGATCCCAGGCAGGCCACATATCTGTTGAGATGTTCATCAGTTGCTCTTTAGCAGCCCGGCCTCTGTTATTAAAATCATCTAACAGATTATCCGGTTCTGGGAAAACCGTATTGTCAAACATCCCCAAATGCCTTGGTGCAGGCAGCCAGTTACGGTGCGGTGCTTTATGCTGATAAATCATCATAAAAGGCTTGTCATGATCTCTTTTCTCCAGAAAACCAATGGCCTTATCTGTAATTACATCAGTTACATAGCCTTGTTCTTTGACTTTTTTACCATTTTCCAAAAATTCAGGTTGATAATACTGCCCCTGATTAGGTAAGATACTGTAATAATCGAAGCCCATTGGAGTTGAGCCCAGGTGCCATTTACCGATCATTGCAGTTTGGTAACCTGCCTGTTTTAACAATTGAGGATAGATCACCTGTGTACTATCGAATACTTTAGAATTATCATTCAAGCCGTTAAGGTGACTGTATTTACCGGTCAGGATGGTAGCTCTTGAAGGACCACAAACTGCATTGGTTACAAAACAATTGTTAAACAAAATGCCTTCGTTGGCAATTCTGTCCAGGTTAGGCGTTTTAACAAGTTTACTACCGTAAGCACTCATGGCTTGAATGGTGTGGTCATCTGTCATGATAAACACAATATTCGGTCTTTTAGTAGTTTCGACTTTTTGAGGATGCTGGCAGGAGCTTAAGCCCATTCCTGCAACCAAAGCCGATAATATGAATTTTAAATTACCCATTATTAGTATTTGGTTTTTTCGATAAAAACGAAAGTATAGGAGTCTACCAAGAACTAATTTAGGTATTGTTTAAAATACTATCAATTTTGGTTAAAGCAGTAATTATTTTACAAAACGGGACGCTTAGCCGTTAAAAATCTCCATGCATTCATCAATTTCGAAATGAATATATCCGATTCCTAAAGCCGCTGTTTTTTTTGCTCCCTACCTTCATAAAATCATTAATATCTAAAATTAATAGCTCCAAAAGCATAAAAAACAAAACATAATTATGAAAACATTAGTAGGTGCATTTATTGCTTCTATCGCTTTGATGGGATCAACAAATAGTAAGGCAGTCACGAAGGACAACGGAGATGATTGGTTAAAGAAATCGACAAAGACTGCGGTATATCAGTTGACAAAAGCAGCGCAAACTTTTACACCAGGAATGAATCCAAGATCTATCAACCCTGATGGAACGGTAAGGTTAGCTCCTGTGCGCGATTGGACAACAGGATTTTTCCCAGGTACATTATGGTACGGATATGAGTTATCGGGTGATAAAAATTTAGCAGACCAAGCTAAAAGATTCACGCTTGGATTAGACTCGTTACAATACATTAAGGATACCCATGATGTAGGTTTTATGTTGTATTGCTCTTATGGCAATGGTTACAGATTAACAGGTGATCAAGTTTATCGTAAGCCCTTAGAAAATGGTGCTACTAATTTATATTCACGTTTCAACAAAAAAGTAGGTGCTATTCGTTCATGGGATTTTGGTCACTGGCAGTTCCCGGTAATTATCGACAACATGATGAACCTGGAGTATTTATACTGGGCAGGAAACGAATTCAAGAAACCAGAATGGTTTGCAGCTGCGAAAACACATGCCGTAACAACGATGAAAAACCATTTCAGAAAAGATTACAGCTCATACCACGTAATTAGCTACGATACTTTATCTGGAAAAGTATTACAAAGAGAAACCCACCAAGGTTTAACACACGAGTCGGCATGGGCTAGAGGACAAGCATGGGCAGTATATGGCTATGCCATGAGCTTTAGAGATACGAAAGACAAAAAATTCTTAGAACAAGCTGAAAAAGTTGCCGCGTTTATCATGAATCACCCAAAAATGCCTAAGGATAAAATTCCACTTTGGGATTTTGATGTGCATAACGCTGACCGTTCTCCAAGAGACGCTTCTGCCGCTGCTGTAATCGCTTCGGCATTGTTAGATTTAAGTACACAAGTAAAAGACGGCGATAAATATTTTAAATTTGCTGAAGATATTTTAAAAACGTTATCATCAGATGAGTATTTAGCTAAGCCAGGAGAAAATCAGTTTTTTATCCTGAAACACAGCGTTGGTGCACTCCTTTACAATTCGGAAATCGATACACCTTTAAACTATGCTGATTATTACTTCATGGAAGCTTTAAAAAGATACGCAGAGATTAAAAAAATTGATTTGAAAACAATCGCGAAAGCTTAATTTAAAAACCAAATAACGATGAACGTAAAAAAGATCATCCTCTTGCTTGCCCTTGCGCCTACCCTATTATTTGCCAAGCCGCAAGGTACGCCGGTGACTAAAGACAGCTTCAGTAATCTGAACCTGAATTACCCCGGTCTGGAAGAGGTAAACAAACTCGTTGCAGCTAAGGATTATGAAAATGCAGCCAAAGCCTTATTAAAATATTATAGAAAAAGGGATAACATTAAGCATCCTGATTATAATATGGAAGATAAAGCCCGCTTTGCTGGAAAAAAACTTCCTGCAGGGGTACTTGAAAAAGCAGATAAAGGTTTGCTGCACCAATTCTATGTTCATCCAGGATACGGATTTATTGATTATGGTCAGGATATCAACTGGCAACATTGGCCAATTAAGGACAATGAGATCCGTTGGCAATTACACCGCACATATTGGTGGCAACCAATGGGATTGGCTTACTGGTCAACCGGTGATGAGAAATATGCTAAAGAATGGGTTTTCCAGTTCCGCGACTGGGTAAAAAAGAACCCAAAAGGCTTGTCTAAAGAGAATGATCGTTTTGCATGGCGTCCCTTAGAGGTTTCTACAAGGATTCAGGATCAACCAGGTATGTTCAACATGTTTGTGAGCTCTCCTAATTTTACTCCTGATTTCTTGCTTGAATTCCTTAATACTTACAACCAACAAGCAAATCATATCCTTAACAATTACTCTAAGCAAGGAAATCACCTGTTGTTTGAAGCGCAAAGGATCATTTATGCAGGTTGTTTCTTCCCTGAGTTGAAAGCTGCTGATACCTGGAGAAAAAGTGGTGTCGAAATCTTAAATGCAGAGATCAAGAAACAAATCTATCCAGATGGATTGCAATTTGAGCTTTCTCCAAATTATCACGTAGCTGCGATCAATATCTTTTTGAAAGCATTGCGCATGACTCAACTGACAGGAATGTCTAACGAGTTTCCGGAAAGCTACAAGAAAACAATTGAAGAAATGATCATCGCTTTAACTAATTTCTCTTTCCCTGATTATTCTTACCCAATGTTTGGTGATGCCAAATTAACTGGTAAGAGTGAAATGCAAAAGGAATACAAAGACTGGTTGCAGGTATTCCCACACAACCAGGTAATTAAGTATTTCGCCACAGATGGAAAACAAGGTACTGCACCTGCATATTTATCAAATGCGTTAAAAACCGGTGGTTTCTATACTTTTAGAAACGGTTGGAAAAATGATGCTACGGTAATGGTGTTAAGAGCCAGCCCACCAGCATTCTTCCACAGTCAGCCAGACAATGGCACGTTTGATCTTTGGGTAAAAGGTCGCAATTTCATGCCAGATGCAGGTGCTTATGTTTACAGCGGAAGTGCTGAAATTCAGAAATTGAGAGATGCTTACCGTCAGACTAAAGTACACAAAACCTTAACGCTTGACAATATCAATATGGATAGTTGCAATGCGAAATTGCTGACCTGGAAAACCAGTCCTGCCGTAGACTTATTGGTATATAATAACCAGAGTTACAAGGAACTGAACCACCGCCGTAGTGTATTGTTCATCGATAAAAAGTATTTTGTGATTATTGATGAGGCTATTGGTGATGCAAAAGGTAATGTAGGTATCCACTTCCAGCTTGCTGAAGAAAGTGGTACTACTTTTAATAAGTCAAACAACAGTGTACAAACTGGTTATAATGATGGTAACAACCTGTTGATCCAAACCCTAAATAAAGGTGCTGTATTAACAGAAGAAGAAGGTAAAGTATCTTATAAATACCGTAAAGAAGTTGCACGCCCTGCTTTTGCATTTGAAAAAGCTAAGAACGACAACAAAACTGTAAGTTTTACAACTGTACTTTATCCTTTTGAAGGAAGCAAAGCTCCAGAAATTAGTGTAAAAGAAGGTTCAAAACATAACCTTGCTAAGGGGATTGTTGATTTAACATTAACTATTAATGGTAAAAAAACTCAGGTTACTGAGCAATTAACAGGTAATTAGCATTACATTTTTCTTAAACGAAGGTATGTAAAACAGTCGTCATCCTGAATTTATTTCAGGACCTCGTTTAGGCAGGTTTTAAATGGTAAGTGCGTGGTCCTGAAATAAATTCAGGATGACGGCGAGCCTAAAACAAAATAGCCCAACTGAGTTCAGTTGGGCCATTTTGTTTAATATCATTGCGCAATAAATTTAGGATGAATTAGGTTCTCAATGGAATAAATTTCATCCCATTTGGCCTGAGTAATCAGCTTTCTCTCGGTTACAACTATCTCATGAATCGACTTCCCAGTTTTTAGTGCTTCTTTGGCAATAGAAGAACATTCTTCATAACCCAAAATTGGATTCAGCTGCGTTACAATTCCTATACTTTGCATCACCATATTTTTGCAATGCTCTACATTGGCTGTGATACCAACAACGCATTTTTTTCTAAGGGCATTACAAGCTTTAGTTAGGTATTGTAATGAGGTAAACAATGCCATACCAATTACGGGTTCCATCACATTAAGCTGCAACTGTCCCGCTTCCGCTGCCATAGTTACGGTAAGGTCTGCACCAATCACATAAAAACAGGTCTGGTTCATCAGTTCTGGTATTACAGGGTTCACTTTGCCTGGCATAATAGATGAACCTGGCTGCATAGCAGGAAGGTTGATTTCGTTGAGACCGCAGCGTGGACCGCTACTCAATAGCCTCAAATCATTACAAATCTTACTCAATTTAATGGCATTACGTTTTAAGGTTCCACTCAATTGTACGTAAGCACCTGTATCATAAGTTGCTTCAATCAAGTCGGCAGAAAGAATTACCGGTACTTTGCTAATCTCTGCAAGATATTTCACGCAAAGTTCCGAATAACCTTCTGGAGCGTTAACTCCAGTACCGATCGCCGTTGCGCCCATATTTACTTCGGTGATGAGTAAAGCGGACTCTCTGATGCGCATTACATCTTCTCCTAAAGTAGTCGCAAAAGCATTAAACTCCTGTCCCAGCGTCATAGGTACAGCATCCTGAAGCTGGGTTCTTCCCATTTTCAAAACATCCTCAAACTCTTTTCCTTTATCAAAAAATGCTTTTTGCAATTTTTCAACGGCAACTGAAAAAGCAGCGATTTTAAGGTAAACAGCAATTCTAAATGCAGTGGGGTAAGCATCATTAGTACTTTGGGAAAGGTTTACATCATTATTTGGGTGCAAATGAATGTATTCGCCCTTTTTATAGCCCATATATTCCAATCCCAGGTTGGCAATTACCTCGTTTGCATTCATATTGGTTGATGTTCCGGCACCACCCTGTATCAGATCGCTGATGAACTGATCTGTAAACTCTCCAGCAATCAATCTATCACAAGCATAAGCAATCGCTTCGGCCTTTTTTGCATCCAAAATACCCAGATCTCTGTTGGCTAATGCCGCAGCTTTTTTAACATGACCAAAGGCCTTTATCAAAAGAGGCTCACTACCGATTGGGATGCCCGTAATGTCGAAATTTTCCTTAGCCCGCATCGTCTGAACGCCATAATAACAGTCATTGCTAATTTCTTTTTCCCCTAAAAAATCGTGTTCAATTCGAAAAGATGCCATAATAATTTAATTTAACCCTTGACCTATAAAACCCTTTTACATCCTCAAATGTTTTGGGGTAAAATAAAAGCCTGATCATAAATAATGATCAGGCTTCAATACTTGAATAATATAGCCGTTTACTTAGCAGGCGTAATTACTATTTTTCTAAATTCTATAGGCTGATGATCACCTTGAAGATAAATTGGTCCCGGTTCCCCTTCGTTGCTATCTAAAGCTCCACCAGTGATGCCTGGTATTTCCTGATTACTAATGATGGTTTTACCATTAGCAACTACGGTTACCATTCTACCAACCAATGTAATATCATATACTTGCCATTGATCAGGTCCAAGCGTTACCATTTCATTGGCTGTCAAAAATCCATAGATCCCACCAAACAAAACACTGTTAGGATGTGCATCTTTCGGACTATCTTCTATTTGCGTTTCATAACGACCTCTCAAATACACACCACTATTTCCTCCTTTTGCATATTTGAATTCAACATGTAGTTTAAAATCTTCAAATTTTTGGTCGGTTATTAAGTTAGATCCTGCTTTTGGGCTAGTTAAAACACCATCTTTTACTACCCATTGGTTTTTGCCTGTAGCCTTCCAACCGGTTAAGTCTTTTCCATTAAATAAATTGATCGACTTTCCCCATACCGGAGCAGCCGTTCTTTTCAAATAAGGAGCTTTTACGCCTTTCCAGTTGTACTTTTTACCCTCACTGGTCACCATGGTTCCCTGGATTCCGTCCCCTACCAATTCACCTTCTATCACAAAATTCTGAGTACCACTTTCCCATTGTGGTGGAATCTCGAACCTGAACTTACCATTGTCAAACTTTACCTCAGCAACCGGACGGGCACTACCAGAGGAAGCCACAAAATAGCCTACTAAAGTACGAAAGCCAGAAAGCTTTACTTCCAGCCATGACGGCGCAGATTTTCCGTTCTCATCAACAGTGATATCCCAACGACCTATCAGATCTTTGGGCGCTACAGCTTGTGGTTCAACAGCTATCTTGTTAGCCGATGCAAATAAACATTCGGCCGAACCTGCCATCAATAGGCAACTCATACCGAATACAATAAGATTTTTACGCATAAAATTAATTTTCGATTATCATTTGTCAACACAAGATATAAATTATTCTATCAAAATTACCTATTGAGAAACTTAATAAGCTGTAACTTGTTTCTTGTAAAAAATCAGACAAATGAAACTTCCCCAAATTGCAATATTAGATGATTACCAAAATGTAGCCCTTTCCTATGGCGATTGGTCCAGCCTACAGAAAACGACCAACATAGTAGTCTTTAATGACCACATCACAGATCAAACTGCAATTATAAAACGATTAATGCAATTTGATGTGATCTGTGTCATGCGCGAACGAACCCCCTTAACCAGGGAAATTCTTTCCCAGTTACCCAACCTTAAATTGATTATCTCTACCGGCCTTCGCAATGCCTCTATAGATGCAAAGGCCGCTGAAGAATTTGGTGTTACCATTTCAACGACCGGTTATCATGCAAGTGGAGCTCCTGAGTTGACCTGGGCTTTGCTGCTTGCCTTATCAAGACATATTGTTCCTGAATCCACCTCCTTACGCGAAGGGCATTGGCAAAAGGAAATTGGCGTAGACCTGAAAGGGAAAACTATTGGAATTGTTGGTTTAGGTAATATTGGGAGTGTAATAGCGCGGTATGCCAAAGCGTTTGAAATGGAGGTGGTTGCCTGGAGCGAAAACCTTACTTTAGAAAAAGCAAATGAGCATGGTGCAAAGTTAGTTAGTAAAGAAGGCTTGTTTAAGATGGCTGATTTTGTAAGTGTACACTTAATTTTAAGCTCAAGATCTAGAAACATTATTACCTCAAAAGAGCTTTCATTAATGAAACCAACAGCCTATCTTATCAATACCTCGAGGGGGCCATTAATCAATGAAACCGATCTTATTGCGACCTTAAAAAACAAAAGAATCGCTGGCGCCGCATTAGATGTCTATGAGATAGAACCGCTACCAACCAACCATCCCTTCCGATGGCTACCCAATTTATTAGCTACACCCCATATTGGCTATGTAACAAAAGATACGTATCAGATATTTTACGAGGATACAATTCTTAGAATTAAAGATTTTCTATCTTTACGAAAAAGATAAATAATAAAAACATTAAACATAAACTTTTGTTATTGTTATCCATTGAATACAAACTCTGTATCCAGCTCGATCCTAACCAGACACCATTAGTATTTTCTTAAGACCCTCGCCTTCCATTGTTTTTTTTTATTAAATTAAAAAATAATTATGATTCATCTATTTCAACCTATTGAAAATTTTGTCATCAAATTAGCGAAGCCCGAAACTGATCCTATAAATCAAGCTCGTGCTAAAATGCTTTCCTATATCCTGATACTATACCTCCCTTTCACAGCTATATTAACCGTTGCCTATATTTTAGGGGGGCAGACCTTACATCTGATCAGGGTTAGTACAGTTTTCCTCGCCGCTTTAATGCTTTTAGGTCTGATTTATTATACCCGCGCCTGGAGACTAGCTTCTCATATATCACTTTGTTTGCTCACGTTCGCCGTTTGGAGTAATTTATCGGTGTATGTGCAAGATATTAATGTAGAAACCCTGCAATTTATCTGGTTTGCCTGTGCGCTTAGCTTTTATATGCATGGTTTAAAATGGGGATGGTTTTATTCGGCTATTAACATATTACCCGTAATCATATACACCGGTATTGACAGCAAAAACTATTTCTACTTAGGATCTGGCCCACAAGAAGTTAATCAAGCCACCTATCTATTTGTCACAGCCTATAATTTTTTATTAATCGTCTATCTCCATTATTATTTTTTCAAAGCTTTTAATCGTAATTTCATTAATCTGACTCAAACAAAAAATGAGCTAAAGGAGCTGAACGAGAAGCTGAATACAACGCTGTCTGATCTTAAAAAAGTATCTAATACTCGAATGGAGTTTTTGTCGACAATGTCGCACGAATTGCGTACCCCTTTAAATGGCGTAATTGGTATATCCAATGCGTTACTACTACAAAATCCACGCGAGGATCAAGAGGAAAACCTTTCTGTTCTTAAGTTTTCGGCTGAAAACCTACTGTTGCTCGTTAATAATATTCTTGATTTTAATAAATTTGATTCTGATAAGGTTGAGCTGGAACACATTGCTTTCGACCTCTCCACCCTACTAAAAAACAACTACTGCAGTCTTAAACTAAAGGCTCAGGAAAAAATGCTGGATTTAAAACTCAGCATTGCTGATGAACTTGAAGATAAAATTGTAATCGGCGATCCTACCCGCTTAACCCAGGTATTGGTTAACCTATTAAACAATGCAATTAAATTTACAGAAAGTGGATATGTGGGCCTGTATACCGAAACTATCGACCTCAGTGATACGCTAATCACTATTCGTTTTACAATTGAGGATACGGGCATCGGCGTAGAACTCCATAAACAGCAGCATATTTTTGAGCCATTTACCCAGGCTTCAACAAGTACAAGTCGCCACTATGGTGGTACCGGTCTTGGCCTTCCTATTGTTAAAAAAGTCTTAAAAATGTTTAATAGTGATATTGAAATGGTAAGCAACGTGAATACTGGTGCAAAATTCTTTTTCGACATTACCTTTCCATATCTTGTTGCTGATTCAACGATCATTCATAAGCCGCTAGACGCGAAGTATGAATTGGCTCACCTTAAAATATTGGTTGCCGAGGATAACCCTGTAAATATTCTTGTCATAAAAAAAACACTTGAACAATGGAATATTGTCCCCACAATTGCTGAAAATGGACTATTTGCATTGCAAAAATTAGAACAAGGAGATTTTGATGTGATCTTAATGGATCTTTATATGCCCGAAATGGACGGCTATGAGGTAACTGAAGCCATTCGTAGTCTAAACAATAAGAAAAAGGCTAACATCCATATTATTGCGCTTACAGCGAGTGTAAACAACAATGTAGCGGAAAGGGTAAAAAAATCAGGAATGAACGACTATCTTTCAAAACCATTCGATCCGCATCATTTATTCCAAAAACTAAAAAAAGTAGGTATTGAAGCTCCAATAGTATATGGGACCTAAGAATTGTGCTTAAAACTTCTGTGGCATCATTATTGGAATATATTTAACAGCCTACCAATAATTTACAATCTTAAAAGCATCTTAAAATGGAAACTAACAAACCTTTTAACCCAACGCCTGTTACTTCAGACAATGGAAAAACAGCTGCTATATTGAGCTATTTCGGTATAATTTTATGGTTAATTGCCTACTTTGCACTGCATAAAGACAAAAAAACGGACTTTGGTAGTTATCATTTGAGACAAACTTTGCTGTTCGCAATCATATCAACAGTTATATACTTTGCACTCAGCTTTTTTCTGGGGATATTAATAGCTACTACAGGTATGTTTGGGATTATTTACCTTGCATACATTGTATACGTCGGCCTATTTATTATCTGGATCATTGGATTTATTGGTGTTTTAAATGGAGAGAAAAAACCAATGCCTTTGATTGGTGAAAGAGCACAAACCATGTTCCCTGAAATTTAAAATCAGGAACATAGTCCGTGTAATTAATACTACTCTACAATAAATTTCCCCCTCATTGTAGCAGCATGTCCTGGAAAAGAACAAATAAAATCATAGGTACCTTTTTCAGGGACTGTAAACTCAATTGTATCAGTTGCCCCACCTGGAAGTAACTTGGTATGAGCAATAATTTTATCACTTTCAGATTTAGGAATATAATCGTTGTCCTTTGCTGTTAACGCTTTTTTCACAAAATCGTCAATATCCGTACCTTTTTTTAACAGGATAAAATTATGGCCCATTGTATTTTTATCCATTGTACCAATGTGTGCAAATGTTAATGTAATTGGTTTTCCAGCTAATGCCTTTAATTCCGTTTTATCAAACTTCATCTCATCATGAGCTGATAAAGTTAAAGTATTGTTAATAGCCTCCGCCGCTGGTGGGACCATCATATCCTCTGTGGGTGGAGTTACTGGTTGTTTTTTGGTCTCATCATCACAACCGCATGAACTAAGTGTAAATGCAAAAGCCGCAACCAATGCTGTAATACTAAGGACTTTTTTCATTTTAGTAATTTTTAAATGCAGCCCTATAACATTACTATCTCAGTATAGTTTACTATTTTTTTGATTAGCCATGAATGGCTTCTTTGTTACCGAAGCTCTGAATCAGCTCGCCTTCAAATTCAAGCCACTCTTTCCATCTTTTATCTACATCAATATCGATGGTATATTTACGGGCAAAATTTAGAAACACCGTGTAATGTCCTGCTTCCGACACCATCAAATCATGGTAGAATTTTGCCAATTCGTGATCTTTAATGTTTTGCGACAATACACGAAAACGCTCGCAGCTTCTTGCTTCAATCATTGCAGCAAATAAAAGACGGTCGATAAAAGCGTTGTTCCTACTGCCATCTCTACGACTAAATTTAACCAGTTGACCTACATAATCATCTTTACGTTCACGACCAAGGGTGTAACCACGTTGATTGATAATATCGACCACCATTTGAAAGTGTTGCATTTCTTCAATTGCAATAGCAGTAAGGGCTTCCACCAAATCCATGTGCTCCGAATTATTGGCAATCAGGGTGATGGCATTAGTTGCTGCTTTTTGTTCGCACCAGGCATGATCAGTTAAGATCTCCTCTAAATTTGATTCAGCAATGTTTGCCCAACGTGGGTCTGTCAATAATTTTAATCCAAGCATAATGATAATATCGTCTTAGGGCCAAAATTAGGAAAGATTTCAGTACCTATAGCTATATTTGAAAATAATCAAATAGGTACATGAAGAAACCGTTATTACCGTTTTTAGGGATAATTTTTATCCTATCCAGTTGCTACAATAGTGAGATAGATCGTGATGAAACTGCAACAATGTACCAAGCTATCAATAAAGGGGATACCGCAATACTTAAAATAAAACTGACCGATAAGGAGTTCTACGGCCAATATGAAGTCAATTACCATGGCGCATACAAAGATTCTGGTGGTGTTACGGGAATTATAAAAGGAGATACTTTAAAGGGGACCTACCGATTCCAACATTACGGAATAGAAAAGTGGCATACCGCTCCAATTGCGTTATTAAAAAAAGATGATCAGTTAATTATGGGAGAAGGATCTCTGGAAATTTACATGAACATCCCCTATTTCAAAAAGCACATTCCAATCAATTATAAAAATCCAAAGTTTGTATTTGAAAAGATGCGTTAGAGTTACCCATTTTTCCTAATAGGTTAACTTTTACGGGTTTCAATTGTTACTTATTTAATGAATGGAATTAAGGAAAAATTTACCAGAAAGCAAGAGCTCCTCCATGGACTAATCCATGGTATTGGGGTACTATTTGGTGTTAGCGGTTTGCCCGTACTCATCGGAATAGCCACAGCCCATAACAATGTACCTGCCATAGTCGGAGCTGGTATTTACGGCTTTTGTTTCCTCATGCTATTCACTTGTTCAATGGTATACCACCTGGCTCTAGAATTTGGGGTAAAAAGACTCTTTGAAATCCTTGATCACATCAGTATTTACTTCCTTATTGCTGGAACTTATACGCCTTTTTTACTGATCTATATGAACAATAGTTTCGGGATCATGTTGCTTTGCATATTATGGGGACTTACGGTTGTGGGTATATTTTTTAAAATATGGTACACCGGTAGATACAATATCATTTCCACGATCATTTACCTGCTAATGGGATGGATGATGTTAATTGGCGGAAATAAGTTTTTTGCAGCACTTCCAGATTCAGTGATTATCATGTTGTTTATTGGCGCTGGCTTTTATTCCATAGGAACAGCTTTTTATCTATTTGGTAAACGGCCCTATTCTCATGCATTATGGCATGCAATGGTATTGGCAGCAGCTATCTTTCATTATGTAGCAGTGTTGCTTTCCATGTAGCATTTACCGTAATTTTATTCCCTTTAATAATAAACCTTCATGCTCATCTCTTTGGGTTACCAAACCCTTTTTTTTGTATAAACTGGAAAGCTAATTAAGTATGCGTATCTCCAATCGATTAAAACCGTTAACCTCCTTACCTTTCCTCATTTGCTTAGCACTATTGATACTTAACGATTTCTATCTAAAAGAAGCTTTTCATAATACTTTCACAGGCAAACTATCAGATTGCTGTGGATTATTTATATTCCCGATTTTCTGGTCAGTCTTGTTCCCTAAACACAGACTGCCAATATTTGTCCTTACCGGATTGCTGTTTATATATTGGAAAAGCAGCTATTCTTCAATATTTATTGATTTTTTCAGTACCTATTTCTTCCCCATTCAACGAGTAGTAGACCCAACTGACCTTTTGGCTTTGATTGTTCTGCCGCTAGCTTGGTATGCTTTAAATGGCCTGACTTTCAACATTAACTTAAATCCTCAATTTATCGCCGTGTTGGCATTTTTCGCCTTTTGCGCGAGTAGCATGCCTAGATATATTCAAAGTTTTGAGCAGCCACAGTATGTACTTTTTAAGTCTAACGTATTGCCCGATTCCAATTATTATGAAGAAGACTTTAGGATTCACACTTTCGATTCGTTACTCGTAGTTGAGGTGAAACAACTAGAGACTACCAGACGACCTGTTAAAAGCGACGACTACAATAAAAACCTTTTCCTTACCAGTCTGGATGAGTCTCTACACAATCAAATGCCAAAAATTGAAAGTCTAATGCCTCCGGGAAAGATGACCTACCTTACACTTAAAGCCCCGAATTATGAAGACTCACTCCGATTCAAAGGCGGCCGTTTGGATGGAAAATTCATCAGGAAAAATGGCGATACTACGCTAATAGAAGGTTTTTATAAAAATGGGATCGAAGACTCCATATGGACCTATCGGGAGCATGCAAATACTGTCGTTACTAAAAAGACCTTCATTAAAGGAGAAACCACTCAAATTCAAAAATTCGAAGGGGATCGGATGATTTTTTCTGACAGGATTAATACCCGAGCAGATACGATTACCATGAAGTATATCCAACTCGCCGTATTGACAATGCTGGTCATTTTGATGATTATGCTCATCGTAAAAAACTACCGCAAAACTTACCCAGAAGCAGTACCGATGAAATGGGGTTGGAAATATTTTTTATGCTTTCTCCTCCCTATTTCAGTTTGGCTGGCACAGATGGGCATTACCGTATTCATAACTGATCATTACTCCACGCCTTTCGATTTTATATTTAACTTCATTATAATTTATCTCATTACGCTCCCACTTTTTATCGTAACCGCATCCTGGATTAAATGGAGAAAGGAAATCGACATCCTCTGGTATTGCCTGTTATTTGCCTTGATTTACACCATATTTCTGGAATCCCAAATGCTAGTAGCACTGTCTTCTACAGTTTAATCCAATGATGCATTCCCTATAGAAGTCCTTTTTATCGGGTCTGAAACACCGAACACAAGCTCAAGATCCTATAGATAACCTATCATAGGTTTATTAAATCTATTTGTAGATTTGAGGCAATATGAAAAACACAGAATTAAGAATTTCCAATTATTGCATGAATAAGGAGGAGTTGTTTCAGGTGCTTTGTGGGCCAGATATTGACTTTGCTGAAGACTTTACTCCAATTTCCATAACTAAAGACTGGCTAGTTAACAAGTTTAGATTTAATGACAATGGTGGTGGTTACTATCAACATCCTGAATACAATTTCTTCTTGTATCATATTGAAGAAGATGAATATTTTGAGTGCTACAAGCAAGTACCAGCGAATGATGACTCAGGAGATTATAAAACACTACAGCATGTTCATAAATTGCAAAACCTATTTTTTGAACTGTTTGATGAAGAACTAGAGGTTAGAGAATAGAAATCTGAATAGATTTCTATTCTCCTTTTCTTATGGCGCTATAATAGTAAAAAGATAAACCATAAATACCACTAACAACACAACTCCTTGCAACACATTAGTACGCCCAGTTGCCAACGAAAGCATGATGGTAAACTGCGCCAATAGCAGCAATACCGTAGCCTTCATATCAATTCCCAACGTGATAGTCATTCCAGTTACGATAGATACAATTGCGACAGCTGGAATGGTTAAACCGATACTTGCCAGTGCAGATCCTAATGCCAGATTCAAGCTTGTTTGTAAACGGTTCTTTCTAGCTGCACGATAGGCTGCAAGACCTTCCGGCAATAATACTACTGCTGCGATGATCACCCCAACTAATGACTTTGGCGCGCCAAAGTTCACTACCGCATTTTCTATATCAGGCGCCAGTGCTTTTGCTAACAACACTACAACGCCCAGGCATAAAACCAATAAAAATGTACTTAACAATGCAACCTTATTCGTTGGCGGTTCAGCGTGTACTTCTTCATTACCATCAGCATCTGGTGGTAAAAAGAAATCGCGGTGTCTCATGGTTTGAACCATTACAAAAGCACCATACAATACCAAACATACCACAGCTACAAAGATAAGTTGAACCTGAGAGTATTCAGGACCTTCCTTACTGGTGGTATAATTTGGAAGAATCAGTGTCAACACCAATATGGCTGTAAGCGTAACCAAAGCCGCACTTACCCCAGGCAAGCTAAACACCTGTTCCTTAAACTTTGCACCCCCTACCAGTAAGCACAAACCAATAATTCCAGTTAAAATAATCATCACCGCAGCCAGAACTGTATCCCGGGCAAGTGCAGCCGTATCCGGACCACCAGTGAGCATCAGAGAGACAATTAATGCGACCTCAATTACCGTAATGGCAAGGGCCAATAGCAGGGTACCAAATGGCTCGCCCACACGATGTGCGACAACTTCAGCATGGTGCACCGCAGCAAGTACTCCTGCAATCAGGACAGCTGCAAGAAAAAATATATAGAAAGTTCCCAGGTCCAAGGAGTTGCCAAAATACGCTAACCAGGCTACTATTGGGGATATAATCGTCCATAAAGGCAATGGTAATTTTTTCTTCATCAATTTGGGATTAAGTAAAATATTGAACGCCAAAACTAAAACTACAATTATTGTGCTGAAAACCATAAATAGGAATGTAACGTTTTAAAACACTATCATTTTTATAATACCTACCTACTATTTATACTATTATGATGATGCTGATTTTTTAGGGAATTTTGCCCCGTCAAAAAAACAACAAAATGGAATACAGAAAATTAGGAAATACAGATTTAGAATTGTCTACAATTACTTACGGTGCATTTGCCATTGGCGGTACCATGTGGGGTGGAAATGAGCAGAAAGACTCTATAGATTCGATCCATGCTTCTATAGACAATGGTGTCACCACTTTAGATACCGCTCCTTTTTATGGTTTCGGATTAAGTGAAGAATTGATTGGAAGGGCTTTAAAAGGAAAAGACAGGACCAAAGTACAGCTATTAACCAAGTTCGGTTTAGTTTGGGATGGCAGCAATCAGGGCAAAGGCGAGCATTTCTTTGATTTAGACGAAAACGGAAAAAGTACCCCGATCTATAAACTATCCTCAAAAGCGAACATCATCAAAGAAGTAGAAGAAAGTCTGAAACGTTTAAACACAGATTACATCGATCTGATCCAACAACATTGGCCAGATGCGACTACCCCCATTGATGAAACAATGGAAGCTATGGAAAGCTTGATTAAACAAGGTAAAGTTCGTGCAGCGGCTGTCTCCAATCACAGCGTGGATCTGTTAAAAGAAGCCAGCAAAACATTTATCCCAGCTTCAAACCAAGTAGGTTATAGTATGCTCAACCGCGGCATCGAAGATGATCTTGTACCTTACTCGATAGCAAACAATATTGGAATCATCGTTTACAGTCCGATGGAAAGAGGATTACTTTCTGGTAAATATTTCGAGAACGAGAAGCTTAAAAGCGATGACCACAGAAATGGATATTTTGGTCAATTTGATTTAGAAAAAGTAAAGGTGTTTCTGGAGAGTATTGGTCCAATTGCGGCCGAAAAGAATGCTAGTCTTGCTCAATTGGTGTTACGTTGGACAAGTTTGCAAAAAGGCATCACCATCGTATTGGCTGGTGCGAGAAATGCAGCACAGGCAGTTTCCAATGCCGAATCAATGAATTTTGATTTAAGTAGCGAAGAGTTAAGCTTCATCAATGCTGAACTCAGCAAAATTTAAAAAAAGCTGGCGCGAGATTCTGAAATACATTCAGAATGACGGACATTTTATAACGAGTTTACAAAAAGAGGGCGATCATCATCGCCCTCTTTTTTTTGCAAAAATAAAACGTTAACTTTCTTATATGCAGCAACAAATACACAAACCACTCCATAAAACAAATCTTAATTCATACCATAATGAGCATTTCAAAAGTACTGATGACAGCTCTACTCTTAGGGGTAACTGGTTTAATTGCATGTCAAAACAATACGAAATCTCCTAATGATATGGGAAAGAAGAAGGAAAAAATTGAAATAGACAGCGCTGAAGTGCTTTCGGAGAAGGTTTTAACAGTTGAACAGCAGGCTGAACTGACCCCCGACACGGTTATAGCCATCCTAAAAAAAGGAAATGAAGATTTTGTTTCTGACGCCCTAACCGTTCGTAACAATTCAACAAGAATTCGTCAAGCTGCATTAGGACAATACCCTAAAGCTGTAATACTATCCTGCCTGGATTCCCGCGTGCCCGTAGAAGATGTATTCCATCGGGGAATTGGAGACCTCTTTGTCGCTCGCGTCGCCGGAAATATTGTAAACGAGGATATCCTGGGAAGCCTGGAGTATGCCTGTAAAGTATCTGGCTCTAAGGTTATTGTGGTTTTGGGACATGAGCATTGCGGAGCGATAAAAGCAGCGATTGACAATGTTAAACTTGGAAACATTACCGCTTTACTCTCAAAAATTCGCCCTGTAGTCACTGCAGATACCCCATTCGAAGGAGAAAAGACTACCAAAAACAAAGAATACGTTGACCACATTTGCCTGGAAAATGTAAAACTCAGTATCCATAACATTAGGGAGAAGAGCCCCATCTTAAAGGAAATGGAAACAAAAGGGGAGATTAAAATCGTTGGTGGTATCTATAAAATGGAAACTGGCAAAGTAGAATTCTTCGAGCTACCATAGGTCTATTAAAACCACAATAGCACTTCGTGTACGATAACTTATATGTTTTTATTGTAATTTATCACTAATTATCAAACGGAATATGCTATTATTGTATGACCAAATATAGCCACCATGAAAAAGTTCATACATTGCATCACCGCCCTGCTGTTATTTACTATTGCTGTACACGCCGAAGTTAAGCTTCCCCGATTGGTAAGCAACGGAATGGTATTGCAAAGAGATCAAAACGTTAAGATTTGGGGTTGGGCCGATATTGGAGAATCCATAACCCTAACTTTTAAAAACAAAAAATACACTACAAAAGCTGGTTCTGATCACAAATGGACCATAAATATTGAACCACAGCAAGCTGGTGGGCCATTCCATATGCAGATTAACAACATTGACCTTCAAGATTTGCTGATAGGTGATGTTTGGCTGTGTTCAGGGCAGTCCAATATGGAAGCTACCATGGGTAGACCTAACATCAAAGCAAATTACCCTCAAATTATTGAGCAAAGTAATTATCCAATGATCAGGCAATTTCTGGTTAAAAGAGACATGGCTTTTAACCCAATACCAGATGTAAGTAGTGATAACGGCTGGGTAAGCGCAAGCCCCCAAACGGTTTTGTCTTTTTCGGCAGTAGCTTATTTTTTCGCAAAAGATTTGTATGAAAAATATAAAGTACCAATAGGCATCATCCATTCAAGTGTAGGTGGCACACCAGCCCAATCTTGGGTAAATAGCGAATCCTTAAAAACTTTTCCGGATTACGACAAAGTAGCCCAAAAGTTAAAAGATACTGCCGAAGTAGCTCGTATATTGAATGAACATCAATTAAAATCAAAAGCCTGGTATAAATCAATAAAAGAAGATGATTTAGGAATAAACGAGAAGTGGTTTTTAACCCCTTATCAGGATGCAGCAAATTGGCAAGAAATTGCAAGCTTAGCGCAGCTAACTGAAAAAATAAAAACACCAAAATATGGCTCCATATGGTTTAAAACTGAGCTAAATGTCCCTGAGCATTTAGCGGGAAAAGCCGCTAGTCTTTCTTTAGGAATAATGCAGACGCAGGATGAAACTTACCTAAATGGGCAAAAAATAGGAGCTATAAACAGCGGCTATACCAACCGTAATTATCCCATCAAACCTGGAATACTAAAAGCAGGAAAAAATAGCATCACCATCAGACTGATCAGTCCAACTAATGCAATTGCTTTCAATCCAAAAAACAGCTACCAACTCAAATTTTCGGATGATTCCATACCATTAAATGGCACCTGGAAATTCAAATCCGGAATTGAAACCGCAGTTTTACCTAGAGGGAATGGATTATCAGGCCACAGCCCTACAGCCTATTATTATGCTATGATTAAACCCCTTTCTGATTACAGTATTAAAGGGATAACCTGGTATCAAGGCGAAAGTAATACCCCTAAACCAGAACAATATCAAGCTTTACTAACCTCCTTAATCAATACCTGGCGCGAGGATTGGCAACAAGCAAACTTGCCGTTTTTGTTTGTGCAATTGGCCAATTATTCAAGTACAGGTATAGAACCACTCCATAGTAATTGGGCCTTATTGAGAGAAGCCCAGATGAAGACCTTAAAAACACCACACACCGCCATGGCGGTTATACACGATATTGGAGAGAAAGACGACATACATCCAGCCAATAAATTAGATGTAGGAAAGCGCCTGGCTTTAGCGGCAGAGCGAGTTGCCTATCACGAAAACCTTGTCTTTTCTGGTCCCATTTACAAATCAGCAAAAATTCAGGACAAGCAGATTTACGTTTCCTTTGATCATATTGGAACAGGGCTAAAGTGTGTTGGCGAAAAATTAAATCTATTCAGCATATCTGCAGATGGAAAAGAATTTGTACCTGCACAAGCCAAAATAGTAGGAAAACAAGTCGTAGTTTGGAACGATGCCATTACCAAGCCTATCGCTGTGCGTTATGCCTGGGCAGATAGTCCCGATGGTGCCAACCTTTACAATAACGAAGGCCTACCCGCTTCAAGTTTTAAAAGCAATTAATCATTTCTAAATCTTAAAATTTCCTAATGAATTATCAAAAGATACTGTTCACGATCTTGTCAGTAGGCCTATCCTTAACTGCTACCGCTCAAAGTTTCAAAGTCGATCAAAGCTTAATATCCACCCCACTTACAGACAGCACAAACTTCTCCTTACTAAATTCGCGTTTGGGCAGTCGCTTTACTTTCTCTTTGCTCAATGAAAAACAAAGCATGCAAACCGGTAGTTTGGGTTTCGATATGGATGAGCAAACAGGTTTACTGATTGGCTTAACCGTTAACCAAAAGACATATTGTTTTAGAACCACAAAGCTACCTAGAAACGCTAGCTATTTTAAAAACCAACAACTCCGATTCGGACCAACATCCATGCTCCTTACCGGAGAAACACCCGAAGGCCTTAAAGTTAATTTTACACTGATTTCTTCCTTTACATCTTCAAAAGATCTAGCGGATAGTTCGGCCATAAAAACTCAGATCTTCCCTGGCTTTTACTTACAGATTAATGTAGCAAACGAAAGCAAAACCGCTGTCGACTGTAAACTAAAAGTTGGGATCGCTAAAACACCTGTAAAAGGCTTCAACTTCATGAGCCTTGAACCAATGAAACCAGACAATACAGAGCAGACAGTTCTATTTAAAGATAACGCCAACTTAAATGGTAAACTGGCCCTGACAGCGATTAAAACCCCTGCGAAAGGGACTTTTAGTGACAATGGTTTTGGTGGATTATTTTATGAATTCAACCTACCTCAACAAGCTAATAAAGAGTTCAATCAAATTTATGCAACCCATCACAATCATACGGTGATTGAGGATAAACGAGTAAACCTGCCACTCAAATTTTACTATACCCATTACTGGAAAAGCATAAATGAGGTTTTACAATATGCTACAGAAAATTTTGAGCAAAACATACGCCTTACCCAAAAATTTGAGGATAGTTTAATGAATGGAGCTTTAACGGATCAGGAGAAATGGGTTTTAGCCTTAACTTTTCATACTGATTTAGCAAACACCTACTTTTTATTGGATGAACATAAAACAGCCAGATTTTATGTTTCAGAAGGCAGATTTAAACACCTGAGTACGGTAGATGTAGCCCACGAAACTGAAGTAAGTGCTATTTTTTGCCCTTGGCGCTTAAAACTTCAACTGAGCCAATGGACAAACTATATCGCCCGGACAGAACTTACAGTACCAGCCAATGCAGTTCAAAACAAACCGGCCTACCAGCAAGGTATGACTGCCGCAGAATATGGCCCTTACTTGTATCATGATGTGGGCGATTTACCTTTTGTAAGTGAAACAGCCAACTACAACTACGGTCCCCATATGGCCGTAGAAGAAAATACCTCCTTCGTATTGTTACTTTATTACTATTGGAAAATCAGTCATGATGATGCTTTTGTAAAATCTATGCTGGGTACAGTTGATGTCTTACTACAATCTGTCATCAATAGAGATACCAATGGAAATGGAATCGCCGATAAGGCCTACGGCTGGACCACCTATGACGCCAATGAAGCACTCAAACTTTCGCCAGACAACACATTCTTAGGCGCCAAACAATTAAGCGCCTATGCGGTAGCTGCCGAGATGTTCAGCGCTTTATCTAATAAAGCCCAAGTTCATGCCATAGATGCCACAAAAAAAGGCGTAGTTGATGGAGAAGGTGCCGGTTATAAAAACATGGGTGTTGCCGTAAATAATGAAGGCTTAAGAAATAAACAAGCACTTCAGTTTGAAAAAGAAGCCAACCTCATTCTCGCCACCTTAAAAAAAGCACAACAGAAATACGGGTTTATTCCGGTAAGTTTAGATGAAGGTTTCCCTAAATGGAACCAACGTTCGGTAGTGATTGGCGAGGGTCTATTTTTACCAGGTCTCGTTGCCTGTAAATCGCCAATACTCCAGCAGCTAGCCGCAGTACTGAAAAAAGATTACGCAGCAACGTATGCACAAAGCATAACCGACTATGGCATTAAATTAACCACTCAGGAAGGCACTACCTGGTTTAGCAAAACCATTGTCGCCGATGTAGTAGCGGCGCAATGGTATGGCATTAAACATTCCTCAGCCCACTACGTTTACCAATGGAACAAAAATAGCCCATATGCGTACAATGATGGGTTGCTTAAAAAGGATGACGTTTGGATTGGCTATTGGTATCCTAGAGGGATATCGATATTGGGCTATTGGTTAATCCGATAAATCTGTATACCGCTTTTCCAGAAAGTTTTTCATAAAAAGATTTACCTCCCATAAGTCGCTAACTGGCTCTTGATTAAATGGCAATTGCGGCATATAGGGATAAGGACCAAATTCACAAGTAACAGTTAAGGTCTTGGTTTTCAAATCGGAGTGACGTTGTACAATAGCATCCCACCACTCACAATGAAAATCAAGTGCCTCTTTCCATTCTGGGGCTGCCGGATGATTTACCTGGGGACCACCAGGAAAGCCAACGCGGGAATGAAAATGATCTGTCCGATCGATAGCCAGTTGTAGCACTTCTTGTTGGTCCTGCAGATACGACTCAGCCACACAGCACCAATGAGAAAAATCTGCAGTTAACCTTAAATCAGGAAACTGATGTAAATACGGAGCGGTAGCCGAAGTGCAAAAACTAAATTTACCACGATGCGTTTCGTGTAGTATCCTTACATCGGTTTCTTTACTTATCCTGGCTGCTAGCGCAATCAACTCACTATTTTGGTCGAACGTAAAAAAGTCCTTCCCCGTTTGCGAATTGATTAAGACAGGCTTTGCAGTCGCTAAAGCATACAATCGTGCTTCATATTGTTTAACGTGCGCTGCAAAATCTGCGGTAGCAGTTTCAAAATGCTGACCAATCCAACGCAAACCATTATTCTTTAATTGCGTAAACATGTCCAATTGCTCCTCTTCCTCTGCTGGCAAATTTGCCTCTACCCCTGCATAACCGGCAAGCTTCGTTTTCTCTGCAAAATCAGCCCATGATAAATGCCTATTCCCCCATCTGGGGATATAAAATTCAATTTCCATTCGATAATTCATTTGTATTTAGGTACTGTGATTGATATGCTGTGGGGGTTACCCCCTTCAATCGCTTAAACAAGCGGTTAAAATAAGATGGGTTGTTAAACCCAGATTCAAAGGCCACCTCAGCAATTGTCAAATCTCCTTTTAACAATAATTTAGCTGCATTCCCCAACCTAATCTCATTCATAAAATCGACAAAAGTCTTCCCCGTTTTCCTTTTAAAATACCTACAAAATGCAGCAGTGTTCATACTACATCTTAAAGCAATATCATCTAGGCTCAAATCTGCTTTAAAATTGTCCAGCACATAATCATAAACCGCATCTATTTTTTCAATGTCGTTGCTTTTGTACTGATGCGCATAACCTATACTACATAAATAATCATAGGGTTTCTCCGTTGCAATACTCAATAAAATAGCGGTTAGCGCTATAGTCCGCTGCGATTCGTTAAGCGTCAAAAAATCAATCAACTTTTGTTGTAAATCAGAATGTGGCTCCCGAATATGGATGCCCCTTTTAGCATCATTCAGTAAATCAAGAACAGGTTTCATCGGTGGAATTTTAAGAAATTCATTCCCAGCATAATCCTGATTAAACCTAATAATAATGGCTTCCGCACCCTTCTCTGCTGTGTCTTGATAATAACTACTGTGGTTACGCCAATAATGTGGTAAACGCGAACCCAAAAGGATGATTTCACCCGGTTTAAATTCAGAGATGTAATCACCAATAAATTTAGTTCCTTCACTTTTAATCACAAAAGTAATCTCCAGCTCATCATGAAAATGCCAGGGATTTGCAAAATAACTGACCTGCTCTCTTCTTGCATCAATATGAAATTTACTGTAAGCCGGAACTTTAAGATGAAGTGCTTTCATTGCACAAAAATTAATCATTTAATCCTATAAAACACCATAAGCGCAAAATTTGTTCTACATAAAGCAAAATTAGCGCTAAAGCCTGCTCCGTTTTTATCCTAGCTTCGTTTAAACCAAATATTTAAACACAACAGAATGAGGTCTTCATTCTATAATTGAACGACATGAAAATCTCTTACGGATGGAAAATATGCATCCTCCTCTTTTTTAGCACCACGATCAATTACCTGGACAGGCATGTGCTCAGCATTTTGGCGCCAGAACTGCAACATTTGTACAATTGGAGCGAAGTAGAGTACAGCTATATCGTAACCGCATTCCAGATTTCGTACGGCTTAGGAGTAGTCCTAACCGGAAAATTATTAGATAAGTTTGGCACCAAATGGATCTTCGCTATTGGCGTAGCCTTATGGAGTGCCGCAGGCATGGCCCATGCTTTTGCAAAAGGAGCAGTTGGTTTTGCAATGGCCCGTTTCAGCTTAGGATTGGGAGAATCTGTTAACTTCCCTGCCAGTGTTAAAACAGTGGCCGAATTATTCCCCGCTTCTCAAAGGGCCTTTGCCACCGGATTTTTCAATGCAGGTTCAAATATTGGTGCCATTGTAGCTCCTCTATTGATTCCTTTTATTGCTTATAAATTTGGTTGGCAATGGGCCTTTATCCTAACCGGAGCTTTAGGTTTTATATGGATGTTTTTTTGGATGATCACCTATAAAACACCCGAAAAAGCACCTGAGCTAATTCCTACCCAAGCTTCCCAAATAAGTCAAGAAACACCAAGCCCAAAAAGCTGGAAACAAGTCGTTTTCAAAAAGGAAGTATTAACCATCTGTCTGGTTCGGTTTATTTCCGATCCAACCTGGTGGTTTTTGCTATACTGGCTGCCTAAATTCTTAAACGAAACCAAAGCAGTAAGTACTGGCTCCTTAGGCTGGCCATTAGTTACGGTTTACGTATTGGCAGATATCGGCAGCCTTGCAGGTGGCGCCTACTCTTCCTATTTGATTAAAAAAGGCAAAAGCGTATATGCAGCCAGAAAACAAGCACTATTGGTATGCGCCTTAATCGGCTTATTGCTATGCGGAGTTGGCTTTGTCGATAATTTATGGATGGCAGTAGTCCTGATTGGCTTAGGAGCGGCAGCGCACTGCGGTTGGACAGCAAATATATTCGCTACCATTACTGACGTTTTTCCATCAGACGAAGTAGGTACAGTGATGGGCGTAGCTACGCTTTCCGCTGTAAGTGGTGGCATTGTCTTATCCCTGCTAACCGGACGAATTTTAGCACTCACAGGCAGTTATAGCAGCATATTCCTGATCGTTGGCTGCACCTATCTAATAGGCTACACCCTACTTACCCGTTTAATACCCACAATAAAAACAAATCAAACATAAGAAAATGGATTATAAAAAATTAAGTGCAGCAGACCAAGCCCTCTTTAACGAAAATGGCTATGTATTGATCAAAGGAATGCTAAACCCCGAAGAGGTAAAAAAGCTATATGACATTGCCATTCACGACCAGGTCATCAGCAATAAATCATTTGACAGAGGCGATGCTAACGGCCTTAGAACTAAATTGGCTTTGTGGTATTCCTTAGCAGATGATGCCTATAGCTTATTGGCACGTTCTAAACGAATTGTCGAAGGCGTCCAACTTTTATTGGAAGGCGAACCTGCACATTTTCATTCCAAATTGATGCAAAAAGAACCCAAAGTTGGGGGGGCATGGGAATGGCATCAGGATTACGGCTATTGGTACCGTGATGGTTTCCTATATCCGCAGATGTTAAGCGTGCTCACGGCATTAAGTCCGGCCACTAAAGAAAATGGTTGCTTACAAGTTATTAAAGGCTCACATCTAACCGGAAGGATCGAACATGGCTTTAGCGGAGAACAGGTTGGTGCCAATCAAGAAAGAGTAGATGAGCTATTGAAGCGACTAGAACTGGTGTATGTGGAAATGGAAGCTGGAGATACATTGTTCTTCCATAGCAACACCTTACACCGTTCAGATGCCAATCTTAGTGATGCACCACGATGGTCCTTAATCTCGGCCTATAATCTCATTAGTAACAAGCCTTACAAAGGAAATTATCCATCCGCAAGCGAAGCGATACAAATGGTAAATGATGAAACTTTATTAGCCTCAAACACTGAAGGAATACAAGAAGATGCCAATTTTTTAATTAAATAAACAGCAGCATTCTTTTTATATATTTAAGTTTTTATTAACGGATTTAGTAATACTTTTACAGAAGAATTCGATATGCGCAAATGAAAACAAATATGCAAACTGGTGTAAAGGAAATAGCGAGGCGGGCGAATGTTTCTATAGGTACTGTTGATAGAGTATTACATAACAGAACAGGTGTTTCAAACACAACCAAGAATAAAATATTGGCCATCATGAAAGATCTGGATTACCAGCCTAACATTTTGGCACGTAGACTAGCCTCTAAAAAAGTATTGCGCTTTGCCAGTTTAATTCCCGCTGTTTCTAAAGAAACAGAATTTTGGGATGCCCCGATTAAAGGCATCGAAATGGCCGAAGCCGAGATCAAGCAATTTGGAATTGTGATTGATAAATATTTTTATGATCAGAATGATAAACAGTCTTTCGTAAATCAAACGAAAAACATCCTTAAAGCTGAGGTTGATGGCATATTGGTTGCCCCCATTTTTATTGAAGAATCACTAGCCTTTGCTAAACTTTGTAACCTTAAAAAAATCCCACAGGTTTTCATCAACTCTGATATTCCAAATGAATCCAGACTGAGTTACATTGGTCCGGATTTATTTCAAAGTGGACATTTGAGCGCCCACATGGTCAACTACTTAGTCAAAGAAGGGGATAAAATTTTGATTGTAAACATCTCCAAAGAGATCGATAGCTATCATCACTTGTCGCGAAAAGAAGAAGGTTTTAGGGCTTACTTCAAAGCACATGAAAAGCAGGTTCGAATTGTAAAAACCGACATTACACCCGATACCGATTACCTTTCAGTAGCCAAGCGATTGACGGAAGTATTAAGCGAGCATACCGATGTTAAAGCCATTTTTGTAACCAACTCCAGGGTTTTCTCTGTCGCTCAATTCTTAGAAAAAACAAATCAGGAACATGTTTTTTTAGTGGGCTACGATTTCCTACCCCAAAGCATCGAACACTTAAAAAAAGGAGTAATAGATTTCTTAATCTGCCAAAAACCTCAAGAGCAAGGCTATAAAGGCATCATGGCCCTATATCAAAACCTGGTGTTAAATGGCGAAATAGAACCTACCTATTACATGCCAATTGACATCATCACGAAAGAGAATTATAAATCATATAGAAATTAACAGCGCCTATAGCGCTGTTAATTTTTTATACCTTAATAAGGCTTCTAAGTAATAATAATCTGCATAAACAATTGGGGTATTGATCTCAGATTTTGCTGGCTTATGCCCTACCGAATGTTTTAAAATAAAATTATTGTTCTCATTCAAATTCGCCGTATAGGCCGGAGAAGCTAAACTAGCCAACATTTGCTCGGCCGTAGAGAAATACAAATCTTTGTTCTTTTTGCTAAACGTACTCATTTCTAAAAATGCAGAAGCAAACACAGCTGCTGCCGAAGCATCTCTTTCTTCGTTTGGTCTATCAAAATCCCAATAAGGTACTTTATCCGCAGGAAGATTTGGATGCTTGATGACAAAATTAGCGATCCCCTCAGCCTGTTTAAGATACTTCTTATCCTTCGTTTCTCTATACATCATCGAATACCCATACATTGCCCATGCTTGTCCCCTTGCCCAGGCAGAAGAATCTGCTGCACCCTGGTGCGTTTTTTGTCTATAAACTTTGGTCCCTGGCAAATAACAAACCACATGATAACTGCTAAAATCTTTTCTGAAATGATGTTTTAAAGTATTGTCTGCATGCGTTACCGCGATGTTGTACAATCTTTTGTCTTTTGATTGTTTAGCAGCCCAAAATAAAAACTCCAGGTTCATCATATTGTCGATAATCACCGGATATTCACAATCCGCATGTTTATCCCATGATTTGATCAAACCATAAGCAGGATTAAACCTGGTCGCCAATGAATTTGCACCAGTAACCATCGGCTCTATATACTCCTTATTTTGAGTCAAGCGGTAGCCATTTCCATACGGACAATACAGCATAAAACCTAAATCATGCGTCCTTGTATTGTGCTTTTCTTTATCTAAAGCTTTTGTCCATTTATCTGCGGCAGCTTTCCAGTTCGCCCCGCCAGTGTATTCATATAAATACCATAAAGATCCGCCAAAAAAACCGCTACACCACCATTCAGAAGTCCTGTCATCAGGTGCTCCATTCGGTTTTGTAGACTGTGGAAATTTGGTTAAGTCTGGGTGACTGGCCAACATATTGGTGTATTGCTTAGTCGCAAAGTCAAACGCTCTATCTACGTCTACCAATGGCTTTTTCTGGGCAATGCCATTCGCAATGATCGAGGTCATTAAAATAAAAAGTACAACTATTTTCTTCATGTCTGGATGGATACTATACGTTAATATTGGGGTTTAATTAAATTGGAAATTTACAGTTGCACCTTTCTGATCTCCTTGTGGCAGACTGATCGGAAAAGGTTCCTTGATTTCAAGAAATTCAGAACTAAAACTGATGTGTAAATCTGTTAATTTCTGAGTGGGATCTGAAAGATATAATATGGGATTTTTTGTCTTCAACGCTTTGATTAATAAAACACAAGGCTGATCAACAGTCACAGAAAAATTTGGCCTTGTCAAACTACCCGCCTCATAAAACACCACCTGAACCATTTGCAAATCTTCATTTTCAACAGCCTGCACAAGAGGTGTATTTTCTAATATTTTGGTATTCAAAGCCTTGTTACTTTTCATCTCATTTTCACTGATATTTGGTTTTACAATATAGGCATAAGATCCTTTAACTGGATCATGGTCATGATTAAGCC
Source organism: Pedobacter hiemivivus (assembly GCF_005144565.1). NCBI lineage: Bacteria > Pseudomonadati > Bacteroidota > Sphingobacteriia > Sphingobacteriales > Sphingobacteriaceae > Pedobacter > Pedobacter hiemivivus. The sequence continues at coordinate 339,824 of NZ_SWDX01000002.1, read as the reverse complement.
ATAACTTAAACACCTTTCCTTGCACCACATTTTTCGATCTATTGGCATTGATTAAGCTCCAGCGACCGCTTTGCTTTCCGCTAGTCCATTTGATATCGCCCTGGTTTGGAAAATAATAACCCACGCTATCCTGCCAGATTCGCTTGATATCTTGATCAAAAACCCTTACCGGCCCCTTTGCCCAAGCTTGATTAACCGTAGTCGTAATCGCTTCCTTAGCCAAACTATTGATATCAGCACCTAAACAAACCACTTCATCATCAAAGAAAAACCATGCTTTTTTTGCAGTCACCTCATCATAATCCAATTGATAAACCGTTGTGCCATATACCCCGTCAGATGTACCTCCAATAAAAGAGCCTACTCCTCTTTCTCCCCACTCAATCGTAGTTCTTTGATCTACCTTATAATCCCTACTGGTTACACCCGGAATTTTATCCCATTCCCAAACCGGCATGATATTATAATACTCTGCACCGCTACGCTGGATATTGGTAGAGCCATCAGGTAAAAACTTACCAATTAAATTCTCATTATTTCCAAATTCCGTTCTAACGGTACGTCTGGAAACGGTCCTTACGTTAAAGGAATAAGCCGGCCGATTGTGGAGCGTATAGTCGCTCTTATAAAAATGAGTATGGCTAGGTTTGATTCCAAAAGAGGGCGCTTGAATTTGCAGAATTCGTTGCTCTGCCTCATCTAACACCATTGTATTTTTTGGATTTACTTCTTTTGCCAACGCCAATAAGCTGTGTGTTCCTGCTTTCGATGTAATATTGTTTTTATCTAAAACATCATTTCTCGAAATCCCCCGGCCCTCAGTATTAAAATCAATATACCTGCCCCTAATCGTCTTTAAATAAGTACCGATTAAGTACTGATCCAGTATTTTTAACTTTTCTGTTGGGAGCGCATAACTGGTTCCCAATAACCAGGATGCCACCTTATATTCGCCATTTAAAAACACCTGACCATAGCTCGCGATCTGCAATTGCGGCCCATGCTGCAAATAAGAATAATCGTATTGTAAGCCTTGTCTATTGCCTAAGGTAATGGGTTTAAATGCCTGATCAACGGCCGAGTCCATCAGTGTTTTATCTCTGGTTAGACAAGCCCGATACATCATGTGAATAGCGATATCCGATTTATTAGCACCAGCGGCCCTAATCACATCCCCTTGCTTCATCAAGTTGATCAAGGAATCCTGTAAAGTTGAGGGTACCGTATTGCTGCTTTTTAAGAGCATCAAGATCTCCCCTATAGCTGTCGGAGAAGCAATGTCATTTTGAAACCAATTCTTACTGCTCGGGCGTTGCTGTGCCCAATACCGCAGAGCGTTGATGGTTTGCGAAGCCAATTTCTTATCCCCGGCAGGCCCTGCGTCGTTTAAAGCTAGTGCAAATTGCTTAATTCTATTTAAATGGACCAGCGGGGCCCAACTCGTTTCAGCTTTAGAGGAATAATCAATCCCCAACCAACGTCCATCATTTTGAATCGCTAATGCATTCTTTTTGAGGTCCTCATTGAGCTGATTGATTTCAACTTCGGCTTTGATATACTTCGTGGTTCTGGATTCAATGATTTGAAATTCATCCTGACTATGGGCCTTACTTATTGTAAAACAAACCATAGCCAGGACGCTATAAAATATGGGTAACCTCATTTATCTACTCTTTAATCGCTCTCTTTAACTGCTCTTTTTATTCGGCACCGAAGCCATAATAAAAGTTAATTTCCCACCGCCAACAATTTCGCCATGGGTAATATATAAACGATTTAATACTTTTCCATTTAAAAGCACCTGCTTTACATAAACATTTTTAGCACTTTGGTTTTTAGCTTCCACAATAAATTGCTTACCATTTTCGAGGTTTAGGCTTGCATTTAATACCGACGGACTGCCTAACTCATAACGGTCAGAACCCGGTGCCATTGGATAAAAACCAAGTGATGACATCATGTACCAGGCGCTCATTTGTCCGCAATCATCATTTCCACCTAAACCATCAGGCCCGTTATGATATTGTTTACCCAAAATCATCCGTACAGTTTTCTGAGTTTTCCAAGGCTGTGAGGTATAATTGTAAAGGTAAGCCACATGGTGCGCTGGCTCATTTCCGTGTACATAGTTACCAATGATACCTTCTCTCGTAATGTCCTCTGTATGCGCAAAAAAGACATCAGGCAAATCCATTGTAAACAACGAATCTAAATGCGGAACAAATTTTTTATCACCACCCATCAGTTCAATTAATGCCTCAGGGTTTTGAGGAACATACAAACTATAATTCCAGGCATTACCCTCAATAAATCCCTGCCCTTCAGTTTCTAAAACATCAAACTCTTTTCTAAAAGATCCGTCAGATAAGCGTGGTCTCATAAAACCAATCGATGCATCATACACATTTCTCCAGTTTTCAGCACGTTTAATAAAAGCATTGTAAACTTCAGTATTACCTATTTTTTTAGCCAATTGTGCAATACACCAATCGTCATAAGCGTATTCCAGCGTATTAGATACTGCTGTCCGGTTTTTATCTGATGGTACATAACCTTTATCAATATAATCTCCTATACCTTCAAAATTACGTTGATTTGCAGTCGCCACGCAAGCTGCCAAAGCTTTATTTACATCTCCAGTAAAATTGCCCTTAATAATCGCATCCGCAACTACAGATACGCTATGGTAACCACTCATACACCAGGTATCATTTGCCGAGTTAGACCATATAGGCAACATCGGTAAAGCACTTTGATCAAAATGCGCCAGCATAGATTTCACCATATCGTTATTTCTTTGTGGCTGGATGATGTTAAAAAAGGGATGTAAAGTTCTGTAAGTATCCCATAAAGAAAACGTGGTATAATTTGCAAATCCTTTGGCCTGATGTATCTTCTGGTCTAAACCCTTGTACTCATTGTTCAGGTCCATATAAACCGTTGGACTCAAAAAGGCGTGATACATCGCCGTATAAAAATTGATGGCATCTTCCTTTTTCTCTGTTTTCACTTCAATCTTTTGAAGCTCCTTATTCCAAGCCTGCTGACCTTGTTCTTTAACCTGATTAAAATCCCAGCCCGGTATTTCGGCCTTCATATTCATCAAGGCATTGTCGCTGCTCACCGATGAAATCGCAAACTTGATCTTTACCTTTTCCGCCTCTTCCGTATCGAAATTAAAATACATTCTAATTTGCCTCGCAGCCAGCTCCGGGAAGTTTTTGGTCTGGTCAAACTTTGCCCAAAACCCTTTGTAAACCTCTTTTTTAGTAAAATCTTTAGCGCCGTATGACTTAAATGGCTTAGAGAAAGACATCGCAAAATATACCGTTCGGTTTTTTGCCCAGCCATTCGTTTGTCTATAACCAACTACCAAAGAATCATTTACTACCCGAACATAAGTCCATACATTTTTATTGTCGTAGTTATAAAGACCATGCATCAAATCCAATATGATATTGGACGCTGCAGATTTCGGAAAAGTATACTGATGAAAACCAATTCTTGCAGAAGTGGTTAACTCTGCCAAAACACCATCATCATCCAGCTTCACCTTGTAATAATTGGCTTCCGCTACCTCATTCTGGTGACTGAATTTTGAACGGTAACCGTTTTCCGGATGTGTAGCTGTTCCTGGGTTAAGTTGTACCTTTCCAACAGTTGGCATCACTAAAAAATCACCCAAATCCGAATGCCCTGTACCACTGTAATGCGTATGGCTAAAGCCTACAATCGTCGGATCATCATACTGATAACCTGCGCAATACCGATAAACATCCTTATTATACTTTCCATTATCTTCGTAAGAAAGCGTATCGGTATCCGGACTCAATTGTACCATACCAAACGGTACGGTAGCTCCTGGATAAGTATGCCCCATTTTTTGAGTACCAATAATGGGTTTTACGTACTTATATAAGTCATTTTTATTTTGCGCATTTACAACACTTGCGACAGTCCCGATCAAAGCGGTAACAATTAAACATCTGCTAAACTGATTCATTGCAAAGAAGAATTAAGATGGGATTAAATATAGGTCATTTAATTAACCTTTACATTTGTTGACTTATAGGTATGCAATAATTTTTTCTGATCGATCTGCTGAAACGTGATTTTCTTCAATTCTGCGCCATGTACATCATCCATTACAATTGGCAATCTGTAATCCTTCTTTTCTGCTTTCATATTCAGATTCGAGAAATTGATATTTTTCGCATGTCTCACATAAATACCCCAGGCAGGAACTTCTTTAAACATCGAAAACTCAGGATAACCTGCAGACTCTTCCGGAATGCTGTCCAATTTATCCAATGCGATATAAGCCATGTATTTACTACCCGCACCAGGATAAGAAACTTCAAAATTACTGAAGGTTACATCCTCAATGTATTGTCCAGGTAAACCAGCGATAATAATTGGAGAGATATTTCTTGGCATATCTTCAATCGGTCCCTCATAATCATAACCCGCATCCGCTTTACCAATAGGTACATCTGCTACCACATTTTTGATGGATATTCTTTTCATGGTCGACTTTTTACCTGGAATCCGTTCTCCTAATCTTAGAAAGATCACATGACCAGTATTGGTGCTTTTTAAGCCATCCACCACAATATCTTCCAAAAAGCCACCATCAACACTTTGCAAAGCGATAGCCGAGCGATACGTGTTGTAAACCGTATTGTTCAATATTTTAATGTTTCTGAAACCACCTTTGCCAGCTGTACCTAATTTGATTCCGTTTGCACTGGTACGTACAATGTTATTTTCGATCAATACATTGTGACAGAAAAAGCCCTCAGTATGTGATTTCAAACAAATTCCATCATCCGCAGCATCTATTTTATTGTTCGTAATCACCACATTATCACAATCAACAATATCAATACCATCACTATTCCAATAAGCAACGTTGTTTACCGTAATGTTGTCGATCACCATATTTTTGCATCGCTCATAAGTCTGTAACCAACAAGCCGAATTTTGAAGAATCAAGTCTTTGATATTCACATTTACGCAGTTGTAAAAGTAAATCACCATTGGTCGGATGGACTCACGGGTACGATCATATTTCAAAATATCCACAATCAACCCATCATTTGCATAAGCGATAGAATTATTGGCCAATGCCCTACCCTGTCCATCAATCATTCCTTTACCAGTAATGCCTACATTTTCTACATCCCTTGCATGAATAAGCGCAGTATTTCCAATTCTATCGTAATCAAAAGGATTGGTTGAGCCCAATAAAACAGCACCTTCTTCCAGTTGAATCGTAACGTTAGATTTCATATAAATAGAACCTGTCAAATATCTACCCACATAGAAAACCAATCTGCCACCACCGTTTTTGCTGATGTAATCTATCGCAAACTGAATAGAACGGGTATTCATTGTTGAGCCGTCTGATTTGATATGAAAAAATGATGCTTTATAGTCTTTTGCAAAAACAGCGGCAGACTGAATTAGAATTAACAGCATCAGAATCATTTTCTTGTTTTTCATCTTCTTAATATTTTTAAAATAAATTAATAGGGCCAACCAAACCCATGGATTGAAGTGGTTGTTCTTTCTTTTTATTGTTCGACCAATATTGTGCGGTCGTATTTTCTGTTAAAGATTTCATGTAATTCAGCATTACCGTAGTCACTTTAATCTCAATATTATTGGTGCCTTTTTTCAACAGATTTCCGAGTGCATAAGCTCTACGTCCATACCATTGCGTACCTAAATTCTCCCCATTCACAATCAATTCTGCTATGCCAAATACCTGCCCTAAATCTAAATAATGAAGGTTTGCAGGATTAGCTAATGTGATGGTATTTTTGTACGAAACCGTACCAGAAAAATAGGTGTAATCAGGTAAATCTTTTAAATCGCTCAGTTCAGCCAAATCTTGGTTTTTCACGGTCCCATCCATATGAGTAAACTCCGCTTTCCAAGGGGATTTTAAGCCCATCGCATTTGGTGTTACCTCAGGAACTGGATCCCAGTTTTTACCATTTCTATCCTTATTGAAAACAATAATTTTTGAATCAGCAGGACACAGTTTTATTTTTAAACTCCTATCCTTCAAGTCCAGTTTAAAGCGCTCACCAGTTACTGCATCCCAAATCCAAGCTTGTTTTTTATCTGTAATCTCCGGTAAAAACGTAGCGTCTAAATCGATACTGAGATGGGCACTAGCATTGTTAAACAAAAAGATATCTGAGTTTTTCGTTTGATACCGCACCTGGGTAACGAAAGTATTTGGCTTGGCGATTTTAACATATGGCGTTACCTTATACTTTGCTTGAATCGTTTGATACCAGTCTTTAAAATTTGCCGCCGGTTTTGCTAAGAAAATGAATCGATCTGGGTATGCTTTTAATTTTGTCACCCATTGCTTTACTTCTGCATCCTTTTGTTCGTGATTAAACCAACCTAAAGATTGCTCTGGATAAGCTTCTATGCAGAAGATCCGGCCACCTGCTTTCACAAAATCATATAGTTTCTTCGCCGTTTCAGGCAAAATACTTCGTACTTCTATTAAAAATAGCGTGTGGTACTTTCTCGGACCATAGGTCATCCAACCACCTTTAAAATCTGCATCTGCAATTACCTGTTCAGACACATAATCACAAGCATTTCCATTTTGATGAATAGATTCCCAAATCAACTGTTGATAAGGTGGTGTTACACCCCAGGGAAAGGGTTCCATTTGCGCGCCAAACTCTCCCCACATATCAGCAATTGGTGCCATAATCGCTATATCCGCAAAAAAAGTAGCTTGTTGTAATAATGCAGACTGCCTTGCTCTGTAATCCGTATAATGCTTAAAATACGGCCACATGGTATTTTGTTCATTAAAATAACCACCATAGGTGATCCAACCAGGGAAAGCAGCATCCGGTGGGGAGTAATTAAACCCATGAAAAATGGGATGCGTAACTCCTGAAATCGTACTTTGATCGCCCGCTATTTTAAACAACTCCAGCGACTCATTAAATACCATATCTGTATTGGTTAGTTCCTCAGAGCTGATCAGTTTTTTACCTTTCAAATGCGCCGCTGAAGAAACATATTTATTGATCATGGTATTACCACGGCCTAAATGCCATGGATACTTCATGAAATCCCGTTCTGAGATCTCCTCGCCTATACCATATTTCATCCAGGTTTCGCATTCAGGGATATCCATATCAAAGCTGCCCTCTAATGGAAAATGTCCTCTACCATAAGCCTGTGCTCTTGATTTTATTTTGTTTTCAGCACACCATTCCACAAAGCTCTTCGAAAATCTTTCTCTAAAAAGCTCAGCTTTGGTGTATTCAAAATCATACCGCATCCTGTTCAGCATCTTTTTCATTTCCGGACTGATGTTTACGGTATAATATAGGTCAATCGTGTTCCCCATCCTACCCGTTTTGAAGAGTATAAATGGCAAGTATGGATACAGATCATAGCCTCTTCGTTTTTTAAACTCGACCATCATGTCAGTCGACCAATTGGCGCCTTCCATTTCTAAACTATCGACAAAAAAGGAACGTACATCTGGTGCTAATGGGCCAATTCGGGTTTGAATGGTGCCCGTAATTTTATTGAGGTAATTTTTGACAGCCTTTTCATTAAAATGATTCAGTACCGGTCCAGCCCCACCGGGTGCACCTTGTATCACTTTCATAAAACCATCTATTTTCACTAAACCATAAACGGCAAAATTCCCTTTCGGCAAGTCAATTTTCACCCCATCATTTACGACTTGATTGGTAATATTTTTCACCTGGTCCATACTCGTCAAAGGATCTGGAACAATACTTAGTCCCAAAAGCTCCATTTTACGCCCGGTATAAGGACTCAAAGTTGCGGGATCAGCTTCTTTAAAAATATCAAATAAGGAGATTTCAGTTTTTAAAGGACCTACCAGTTTTTTCACAGCTACCACCACTACTTGAGCACGGTCTTCATCAGCTAAAAAACCAGCCCCAAAAGGGAATCCTGTGCCCGCTAAAAGATCACAAGTCATGCCCAGTTTTTTCGCTTCGGTCAACGTGAACTTCAATAAGTCTATCCACTCCTCACTTAGCCAATCTACAGATGGGATGCCCATATCATCCGTATTGGATGGAAAGGAAATTGGATTGATTTCTACCCCACCAATTCCTGCTTCTTTTAACAGTTTAAGCTCTCTCGCCAACTCCGTTCTTTCTATCTTGTTCCCATTCCACCACCAGCGCACAAATGGCCTGTAACCGATGGATGGGTTCTTAAAGAGCTGGTATAAATCCGCATCGGTATCATCTATCAGCGTATTTACTACTGACTTAGAAAAAGCATTATTCTTTAACATCAATAAGCTGGCAACAGAAAAAATAGCACTTTGCTGTAAAAATGTTTTCCTCTTCATAGTTCCTATTTTAGCTGTACCGCTTTTGTAAAAAGTCTTTCATCCATAAATTGATTCGCCATTGTTCATCACTTAGAGACATTGTCCTATTCCCCTTTACCATGTAAGGCACTGGTCCAAACTCCGGAGTAATCGTGATCGGCATTTTATTTATTCTCATTTGGTTCACCCATTTGTCCCAAATCTGAACGTGGGCTGCTAAAGCCTCCTCATATTCGGCATTTGCCGGATCCCAAACTTGCGAACTTTGTGTACTCCCTACCCTTGCATGAATGTGGCGGGCATGTGCGATGGCATTATCTACCGCAGCTTGCTGATCTTTCAGATAACTTTCAGAAACACAAAACCAATGAGAAACATCCAGCGTTAATTTTAAATCCGGATTCTTTGCTAATATTGGCGCTACATTATGTGCCGCATACGACCATTTATTACGGTGCGTTTCTTGATTGATTGGCGTTTGATATTGATCCTCAATCTGATTACAAACCGCCAGGCAGGCTTGTATTTCATCCGCGTTAAAGTATTCTCTACCGATTTGAGCACTAAAAAATAAGGGCGCTTTAGATTCTGTTCTCATCTCCATCAATTGACTCAATTCCTGCTTAAGATTTTCCAGGTATTGCTCCAAATTGGCATAAGGTTTAATCACCGTCATTACAATAGCAAAATCCAAATCATAATCCTTCAACAAATCCAATACCTCTTGCACATCACAGGTTTCTCCATAAGGGAACCATTCAATACCAGCATAATTGGCTTCTTTTACGCGTTTCAAAAAAACAGGCCAGGGAATATCTTCAAAACCCCAACGCGGACACAAAAACTTTAGGGATAAATCCATTCTTTACGATTTATAAATCAGTGGGTTTTGTTCGTCATTATTCAGCAAGTCGCCAACTTTAAGCGTACTCAGATAGGGCTCAGGTAAAATATTAGGTTCACCATTAAATGTATTTCCATCTGGCATATAAGCACAAGTCATGGCTCTTCTATATCCACTACTCATATTGGCGCCTGCACCATGTATGGTCAATCCATTATGGAAAGAGCAACTTCCAGCTTTCATAGCGGCCGACACTGAAGCTACCTGAGCAAATTGCGGGTAAGCTTCAAAAATGCCATCCATATTTTTCCCTATTCCCTTATTTACAAAAGTTGTTTGTTTAAATGATGCCGGAATAAAGTATAAGCAACCATTTTCTAAGGTCGCATCATCCAGGGCTACCCAAATCGATAAAGCTTTTCTATCAGAGAAAGACCAAAATGGGGTATCTAAATGCCAAGATGTTGGATTTGCCCAAGGACGTTTAAATAGGGCCTGATCGTGCCATATTCTGATCCCACTGGCACCAGAAAGCTGTGCAGCCATTTTACCAATACGCTCATCCAACATAATCTCTTTTACCTTATCATTGGTTTGCCAAAGATTTAGCAGTTGATCAAAAACTTTGGAAAAATATTCAGCGTCCTTATTGATCCCATCATCCATCCCAACTTTACCTTCTTTTCCAGGCATTTTTACACCATTTCTGTCCTTTACCGCTTCCGTAACTGCTTCCCGCCATTGCGTTAACTCTTCAGCTGATAAAAAATCTTCGATGACAATAAATCCATTAGTTTGAAAAAACTGAATCTGCTCTGTACTTAATTCACATTTCATTTTCTTGGTTGTTTAGGTTTAAAAATCTTTGTTCTGATGTTAAATGCTTACACTACTTTGATCATCCAAAAACAAGATTGCATTTTTGTGATTTCTTAAATGAGTAGAAGGAAATCTATCGCTAATATCCTCATTTAAGGTATGGTAAACGGCCTGGGCCTTTTTCTCAGTAGGCACAGTACAAAAAGCATAAGGCGCTTTAAGCAAAGCAGGCAGGGTTAGCGTTAAAGCATGCGTAGGTACTTCATTGATCGTGGTAAAACAGCCATCATTAACTTGTTGGTTGCGACACTGTTGATCCAAATCCACACGCTTCACAAAATAAGGATCATTAATCGCAGCTACATGCGGATCGTTAAATGCCAAATGCGTATTTTCTCCAATGCCTAAGCATACAATATCCGTTTCAAACTCATTTAACAATGCGGTATAGCGCGTACACTCAGCCTCAAAATCAGCTTCATTTCCGTTGATATAATTTACCGTGTTAAAAGGCGCTAAATCAAATAAACGTGCTTTGATAAAGTTACCAAATCCTTGCGGCGCATCTGCAGCCAGGTTTACGTACTCATCCATGTGGAAAGCATTGAGTCTAGACCAATCGATGTCTTTTTTCAGCAATTCCTCAAAAAATTCATTCTGAGAAGGGGCTGCACCAAATATGATATTAACGAAGGGTTGTGTGCTCAATAATATGTTTATGCGTTCTGCAACAGCCGTAGCAACCGCTGCTCCCATCAGGTTTCTGTTCTCAAAAACCTTCACGGTTAATTTATCTTTTATAAATTCTTTCATCTAAATCTTTCTTTAAGTTATACAAAATCTGCTGAGGAATAGACTACTGTCCCATTAATCATGGTCGTTTTGATGTTGATGTTTTCATCAAAAATTAACACATCAGCATCTTTGCCTACAGTTAGCGTTCCTTTTGTATTTTCAACACCCATGATCGTAGCTGGTGTTCTAGACATCATCCTAACTGCTTCTACCAATGGGATATCAGCCATCTGAACCATCGTTCTTACCAATCGGTCTGTCGTAGCCACACTTCCTGCAAAAGAAGATCTGTCGGCCATAATTGCAACTCCATTTTCGATAATCACTTTCAATCCAGTGTCCTTATTTCCGAGGATACTCTCCCCTTCTGGCATTCCTGCCCCACGCATGGCATCTGTAATTAGCGCAATGCGATCAGGTCCTTTAATTTTATAAACCAGTTTCAATAATGGTGCTGGCAAATGAATCCCATCCGCAATGATCTCTACGTCCATCGCATCAATTAAAAAAGCACTTTCAATCACGCCTGCATAGCGATACGTATTTCGTCTGGTTACGCCAGACATAGCCGAATACAGGTGCGTGGCCAGACTATAGCCATTTTCTACCGCCTCTAAAACCTCTTCATAAATGGCATCCGTATGGGCAATAGCTGCAATAATTCCATGCGATTTCAAGTATTTACCCATTTCAATAGCACCCGGTAATTCAGGGGCAACACTCCAGCGTTTAATTGCCTCAGCACCGTAGGCAATTACTTCTTTATACTCCTCCAGATCAGGGTTTCTGATGTACCTTGGATCTTGCGCGCCACTCTGACTAAGCGCAAAATAAGGCCCCTCTAAGTGCATGCCTATAAACTGTGCACCTTTGGTATTTTTAGCATTTGTACTTTTATAAAGATCTATTGCTTTTAACAGATCTTCTTTGGCACAGGTTAATGTTGTGGGCGCCATTGCGGTGGTCCCGTAAGTAGCATGAATTTCAGCAATTTTCAGATAGGCCTCTTCCGTTGCGTCCATAAAATCATGCCCGCCACCACCATGAATATGAATATCGATAAAGCCCGGAGAAACATAATTCCCCTTTGCATCGATCAGCTCATAATCTGCTGCTTCGATATCTCCCTCTTCTATTGCTTCTATTTGATGACCATTAATTAATAGCGTACCGTTTTTAATGATGCGATAAGGTGTGATGATCTGGCCATTAATTATTTTAACTTTCTTCATATGTAGATTTTATATTTTGAGATCAACAGCTTAACCAAATGCTAATGATCCAAAGAACTCAGGTAAATGAAAATCAGGACTTTCGGCCTCTATTTCATTCCAACTGTAAAAGTGTGGTTGCGGTAAATCATCACCACACTTAAAAAAATTGCCAAAGCCCCTTTGTTGGCTTAGCGTTTTTAAATTACTAAATGCAAATACCACTATCGGAATCATTAATGTGATTTCCCATACATATTTGCGCCTACTATTTTCTGCTGCCGTTTTAATAACAGCATGTGTTTTTATCCTTTTCACCAACTCCTTTGGCAAGAAATCTCTATTTGATCTTCCTTTTCCGTAAGCGATTAAACATACGCCAACGCAATTCACCTCGATATTGTAATAAGACTTATCCGCTCCAAACGACACAAAAAATTCCACACAATTATCTTTGTGCACTGCCCCATTTAATTCAGTTGTGGCCACCTTAATTACATCCTCAGTTACCACATATTTTAACATTAGGAAATCATTGCTATGTGCAATGCTAAAATTGGCTTGCAAATCACTATTGAATTCAGGCCATGGCTGCTGAGCGATTCGGTTTTTTGGTAAAGCATCTAATAAAGTCGAGACTTTTTCAATGTCATCATTGGCTGTATATTGATCCAGGAACGGTACAAATAAATTTCTCATTTAATAGGCTTAAAACCTTTTTTTACTAGCCTATGCGGCAATTTTTATGTTAAAAAATATAAATCTTGTAATTAAAACAGGCTGTATCATTAATCTGGTCGTCATGACAATCTTTTTGTCTAGTCGGTCGTCATGACGACCGGATTAATGATACCCCCTATTTTCAGGTATTAATTATAGCCCAAGTTTTGACCCAATTTCGCATCCTTATTTAAGTCAATCTCAGTCTGCGGAATAGGTAAAAGCACATTGTAAGGCTTAATGGTTGTATTTTCCTTAATGTTTAGTCGCGTTACCCTATCGAGTAAAGTTCCCGTTCTCACCAAAGTCATTCTTCTATTTTCCTCACCAATCAATTCTCTTACGCGTTCGTCTAAAATAAAATTCAACGTAATGTCAGCTGCTGATACCTGTGCTGCATTTGCTCTGGTTCTTAATTTATTGATACTGATGGCAGCACCACCTGGGTTGTTTTGTTTGAATTGCGCTTCTGCCAATAACAAATAAGTTTCCCCCAAACGCATCATAATTAAATCTTTAAAAGCTCCATTTCCAGTAGGATCTGTAGCGATAAAATGATTCCATTTTGTAGTGTAAGGAACAATACTCCATAAAGTATCAGCCGGAGTTGGAACTACTTTTTTCCCGAATAAAGCTGGTTTACTAGGATCGTTGTAGTAGAAGTCACGGCGAAGATTGTATTTAGAATTACGCATATCATTAGCTCCCGACCCTGTGTATGCGCTTTTGATCACCCAAGGACTTAAGCGTAAACGGCCCACACCACGTCCACCTAATGAATCGCAAACCAACATTCCCGAAACGTTACCATAAAAAGGTACCCAAACTCTACGGTGTTGATCCAAATTCGTCGCACCACCAGGTATATTGAATTCTAATTCCTGCACCCAAATGGCTTCGGTATTTCCCTGACGACGGCGTTGATTACCAGTAATAAACATATCTGAGAAAGGATCACCTGGCTCAGTTTTTTTAACTCCGTATCTGGTATCCACTAACTTGAAGTTACCGGCAATAACCGCCAGACATTGTGCCTCTGCCAAATCATTTTTACCCTGTCTCAAATACACTTCTGCAAACAATTGCGAAGCAGCCTCTTTACTGATACGACCTGGTTTAGAAACCTGATCTATAGCAGGTAAATTAACCGTAGCGTATAAAAGGTCATCATTGATCAATTTGTTCAAATCGGCTACGCTAGCACGGGTAAAATCTGTTTTAGGCTCATCATATGGACGATCGAGCAATGGAACTTCTCCCCATAAAGTAACCAGGAAATTATAGGCATAAGCTCTAAAAAAACGGGCCTCTGCAGTATATAATTTACGTTGAGCATCAGTTAACGTGGCTGTAGGATCTGCGGTACCTCTCAAAATTTGATTGGCATTGGTAATCACTCTGTAAGACCAGGTCCAGTAGTATAGGGCTGATGGATCTACAGGCAAAAGCCTTGAATAATCATGATAAGGAATTAATTCAGGATTTTCCTGGCCACTAATTGCTACATCCGTTCCTACTTGAAAAACAGCGAGTAGCGACTGGTGGTTCTGAATGGTATATTGCTCCCTAACAGTTGCCTGTAGACCTGCAATTCCGGCCTCTAAACCAGCAACATTTTTAAAACTCGTAGATGGCGAATAACTAGAGTCAGATTTTTCATCTAAAAAACTCTTACTACAAGAAATTAAGCCAACACTTGCAATAAATATGAATGATAAAAGAATATGCTTTTTCATAATTTTATTTTTAAAGATTAACGTAATGTTATGTTTAAACCAACGACAACGCTAGTCACTAATGGGTATACTCCGTAGGTTAGCGGTTGGTTAGCCAATCCTGCTTGTATAGCTGGGGTTGCATTCACACTCAACTCAGGATCTGTTCCAATCCAATTGGTAACGGTATGTAGGTTACGACCGCTAGCAAACACCGACAAACTGCCTAACTTTAACTGCTCTGCAACTTTAGTAGATAAATTGTAGCTAAGTGTAATGTCCTTTATTCTCCAATAGTTCTGTTTTGTTGGATAAGCATACAAACGTGGGTTCGAATAAGTTAAAGAAGGCGCCTCATTATTGTTGTTTGTTGGTGTCCAATAGCTAAGTTCTCTTGGTATATTTACACGACCGCCATAAGTTTGCAGGTTTAGTAATGGATTATTGATCAAGGATCCCTGAGAAGTTTGAACGAAAACACTCAGACCAAAATTTTTGTATTTAAAATTATTGATCATACCACCTGTCCATTTAGGCAAGCTGTTACCCAGGTAAGACTTATCCGCTTCCGTAATTTTTTTATCGCCATTAAGATCTGCAAACTTTAAGTCTCCAGGCTTCGCTGTTGGGTCAACATTTGAAGGATCTTCACCTGTTTGCCAAACGCCTTCTAGCTTATAATCATATATAGCGTACAATGATTTACCAATAAACCATTTGTTACCTATATCATCTAGGTTATCGCCATACAAGGAAACAATTTTATTTCTGCTGGCCGAAAAGTTAAAATTCGTAGACCAGGTAAAATTGTCATTTTTAATGTTTACTGTATTTAAAGTAAATTCTATCCCTTTGTTCGCTACTTTACCTAAGTTGTCAAAGATGCTTGGAAAACCAATGATGGCAGGTAACCTACGTCTCAATAAAACATCGTTAGTTTCGGTTTTATAAACTTCTACAGTACCCGAAATCCTACTGCCAAATAAAGAGAAGTCAACGGCTAAGTTCGTTCCAGTAGTGCTTTCCCAATTTAGTTTAGTATTTCCTAATACGCCATTAACAAGTGCAGAGCTAGATACTAATCCTGTAGTAGTTACCCCATTGTAGATATACTTGGTGACTCCTTGCGTGGTAATCGTCTGATAAGCACTGATCGCTTGATTTCCAGATTTCCCATACGAAGCTCTCAACTTGATGTTATCAATCTGTGATACATTTTTTAAGAAACTCTCATTAGAAATGTTCCAACCTAAAGCAATGGAAGGAAAGGTACCATACTTACTTGTTGCTGATCCAAAAGCCGAAAATCCATCCCTTCTCACAGTGGCTGTAATTAAATATTTACTCTTATAAGAATAATTTAAACGGCCCATTTGAGAAACCATGGCCTCTCTGGAATAGAGGGAAGTAGGTACAACTGCACCTGCTGCACCAATGTTATTGAAGGATAAATCATCATTTACAAATGTGGTCCCTCTAACATTTAATCTCGTATATATCTTCTCTTGTGCACCATACAACGCGGTTACATCGAAATGATGGTCATTCCAATCTTTATTGTAAGAAAGGATGTGTTCTAACAACCAGCCTTCAGTTTCTTCTTTTTGTACACTTGCAGTTCCCGAGAATGTATCACCTGCATCGGGGCCGGAGTAAAAATCGTCCTTAGTAGGCTGAAAAGTATAATTTCCATTAAACCTATACTTTAATCCTTTAATAAAAGCTGGCTTAACTTCGGCATAAAAAGTACCATTCAAGTTTTTGTCACGATTGTTTACATCTTGATTTAAACCCAGCAATGGGTTTCTGAAAAGAGTTTCACCAAACATAGGAAAAATCGTATAATCCCCATTTGGCTCACGTAAACGTCCATAAGGGCTCATCTGCAACGCACTACTGTAAGTTACCGTTCCCCCATCCGCATTACTGTTGGCGAAAAATAACGAAGTACCTGCCGTTAACCATGAGGTAACTGTTGCATCCAAATTGGAGCGTACAGAAGCACGAGTAAATTGATAGCCTTTTAATACCCCCTTTTGCTTCTGATAAGCACCAGACACAAAGTATTTAATCTTTTCTGTACCCCCTGAGATGCTCAAGTTATGATCTTGAATACTACCAGATTGAGAGATTTCTTTTAACCAATCTACTGTAGTACCGGTATTATAATTGGCAATTTCATATTGGTTAGGTACTGGCGGATTGGCAACTGGTCGATTACTTTGTCTTAAAAATTCTAAATATTTCTCCGCATACTCTGGTCCACTTAAGGGGTGTAAATTTTTGATCTGATACTCAGGTCCTCCATAAACACTGTATCTAATCGTAGGCTCTCCGGTTTTTCCTCTTTTTGTCGTGATTAAGATTACACCACTAGAACCACGTGTTCCATAAATAGCTACTGCTGATGCATCCTTAAGAATCTCAATAGAAGCGATATCATTAGGGTTAATGTCATTCATAGAGCCACCCAAATTACTAAATGGCACTCCATCAATAACTGTCAGTGGGCCAGTACCCGCATTGATAGAGTTCACCCCTCTAACCAATACCGTTGGCGAACTACCAGGTACAGATGAGGGTGACGAAACATTTAATCCTGCTGTGGTACCTTGAATGGCAGATAGCACGTTGGTAACTGGCAAACCAGCTAATCTTTCCTTTGGCACTGAAGTTACCGATCCGGTGATATCCGAACGTTTTTGCGTACCGTAACCCACGACCACCACCTCGTTCATTTGATATTTACCTTCATCAATTGACATGGTTACATTGATGACAGATTTGTTCCCCACACTGATGCTTTGTTGAACATAGCCTACATAGCTAAACACTAAAGTAGCACCTTCGGGTGCATTGAGTTGATATTCACCAGAAGCATTGGTTTTAGTACCAATCTTGCTGTCCTTAACCGTAACAGTAACGCCCGACAATGCGGAACCGCCTTCGCCCTTTACTGTACCTTTAATTAATATATCCTTAGCATTGTTAATGTTTATGTGCTTAACTTTTGTTTCCTTAACAAATTTCTCCGAAGCCGCATTTACGCTTGAAGAGAGTATTAAAACAGAAGTACATAAAAGTGCGTGCTTTAATAGTTGTTTTTTCATTCTTTTGAGTTAAAATTTTTAATAATTACAGGGATAAAATCCCCGGACTGGTTTCATCTTACTACTAATTTTAATTTGTTTCCCTCTTCATATCTTGTTTGGTTTAGGTTTAGGTATGCTTGTTTATATTTGGTTGTATTTGAAAGCTTTTTTTGAATAGGCTAGGAGTTGACTTTGCTCATCAGTTCCGACTCTTGCATACTGTTCTTTTTAAATGTGGGTAACCAGCGTTTGATCAGATGTCCGTAGAAAGCATAGAACACCAGGTAGAGGTAACAAGGGAATAATATCCAGTAGGCGGTCCTTACATCATACAAATCGGCTACATGGCCATATATCAATGGAAAAATCGCACTTCCACAGAGTGCCATAATCAACATGGATGCCCCCACCTTTGTAAAGCGACCCAGGTTATTTAAAGCCAAAGGCCAGATCCCTGCCCAAACCAATGAATTGGCTAAGCCCAACAACACGATAAACCAGATGGAGATATCTATCGAATGACCTAAAATGGTATAGGTACCGGAACTGTAAATAATTAAAAGCGTTAATAGGGCGCCCAAAAGGGTGCAAAAGCGCAGAACATTGACTTGTGAAATGTATTTTGGGATCAGGATGATGCCTAAGCCATAGCCTATAATGGTGGTAAACAACGTATAAGAAGGGAAAACTTTCGCTTCCATAATCGGCATCCCCATTACACTTGCATAACCAATGATTGTATCAATGGCAATTACTTGTGTACCTACATGAAAGAATATGGCTAAAACGCCCAGTATTAAATAGGGAAAATCAAACAGACTTTTTTTATCGGCATTGATGATGGACAGCTCTTCATTCTCCTGCTCGGTATCGATCTCCGGCAGCGGAGAAAAACGGATCAATATACCAAGGGTAGCCAACACGATGCCCAAAACACCATATGGAAGGATTACCCTTCTAATTAACTCGTCTAAAACTACGCCTCTTTCAGTCGCCCCCATTAAAGGCAATTGCTTTAACATTTCGTTATCTGCAACCTTAAATATCACATGAGCAAATATGAGTGGAGCCAAAATACCAGCCCCTTTATTACATATGCCCATAAAGCTAATGCGCTTTGCGGCTTTCTCTATGGGACCTAAAATGGTGATGTAAGGATTCGCAGCAGTTTGCAATATGGCTAAACCAGATCCTATAGTAAATAGGCCAACCAGAAACACTTCATAGGTCCTACTCAGTGCAGCTGGGATAAATATAAATACCCCTATTGCCATTACCCATAGGCCATACATAATCCCTTTTTTAAACCCTACCCGCTTCAACAAATAAGAAGAAGGCAACGACATGATAAAATAAGATATATAAAAGGCAAAGGCTACGAGGTAGGATTGAAAATTACTCAGTTCGCAAGCGATTTTGAAGTAAGGAATTAAGATTGCATTGATCCAGGTGATGAAACCAAAGACGAAAAATAAGCCTCCCAGAATAAACATGGAAATTAACGTCTCTCTTGAACTAAGTGAATTTACTTTTACTGATCCCATCTGTTTTTTTTATTTAAACATCGCAATTAAATCATTAATAAAAAGGGCTATCACTATTACGTTAACGTACCCGTAAATAATTTAAAAAAATTCGCCTTGATTATTTTTTAATTAAAGCGAATTTCAATACTCTTAACAACCTGCCTATATTTGGTTCGTCGAACGTGTTAACGTTAACGTACACGAATATATAAACTTTTTAATTAAACCAAAACTTTTATTGTTTTTTTTCTTCTTTTCCAATTGCGCACACAGGGTGTGCGCAATTGGAAAAGGTCGACTTGGCAGAGACTTTCAACTACCTGATCGGAATTTTCATAAATTTGCGCCTTTTAAAACCTGTAATTCTTTTGATGATCAAATCTATTAGACGGCAACATGCCAAATTGATCGGCAGCAACGCTGACACTACGCTACAGGCCAGGATATTTCATGAAGTAAGTGTGATTGCTATGATCGGTCTTCCTTTGGCATTACTGGTAAATTTGGTCATAAAGGTTCCATTGGTCAATGTCGCACTTTCAACGGCCTGGATTGTCACTTTAGCGATGTACATCAATTCCCGGTATTTTGGAAGGTTGCGGCTTAGTTTCATCCTATTTAGCGCCGGCACTAACGTCTTGATGGTATTTAATTACTTCATTAATTCAGGCATACACGGTCCTACATTAATACTTTACCTCCTCTCACTGGTTTTTACATTGTCGGTAATGCCGACCCGACAGTATCTATTTTGGATGCTAATGAATGTGAGTTTTGTTGGTGGGCTATTGCTGTTTGAGTATTATAACAATGAATTTGTCAAAGTCTCTTATACAAAACGTAGTGATTTGTTCCTAGACACAGCGACTACTTACATCTCTGTAGTCGTGTGTATAGGTGCGGTACTTTCTTACCTGATCAACAGTTATCAGCGGGAAAAGAATAATGCGCTGACAGCTTCCCTAGCTTTAAAAGAAGCCAACGATTCTAAGACCAGGTTATTGTCTATTTTATCTCATGACTTGCGTTCTCCACTCAACTCCATCGCCATTTTTTTAGAGATGCTTAACGAATATGATTTGTCGCCAGAGGAACGCCGCTTTCTGGAAAACAACTTGCTCAATGAGACAAAAAATACGCAGGTGATGTTGCAGAATTTACTGAACTGGACAAAATCGCAAATGGACGGAGGCATCAGCGTAAACATGGTGAGACTGAACTTATCTAACGTCGTATCTTCCTGTCTGCTTGTGCAGCAAGCAGCCGCGGATATAAAAGCTGTAGCGATCGTTGCAAATATTGACCCATCCATTGAGCTGACTGCAGACCTGGATATGCTTAAGTTGGTGATCAGGAACCTGGTAAATAACGCAGTAAAGTTTACCCTTTCCGGGGGAGAAATTCAGCTATACAGTTCTTATGATTCCGGCTACGTCAAGTTACACATCATGGATAATGGCGTGGGTATCCCTATAGCAATGCAGGGAGATCTTTTTAAGCTGAATGCAGTATCAACTTATGGCACAAACAACGAAAAAGGTATTGGGCTTGGCCTGAACTTGTGCAAAGAGTATACGGAGATGCAGAAAGGCCGGATCAGCTTTAATAGTATACCTGGCAAAGGAACGACCTTTACATTGGAATTTGCTGATGATAGCAAACAAGAGACTAACGTTCAAGAGACAAACCTCGTAAAAAACCAATAGCAACCTAGCATTCCTATTAATAGGATAATATAAACCCAGAAGTTTAACGGTTCAGTCTTTTTCACTATTGTTTCCTGCTTAGCCAGTTGTTTCTCCTCTGCTTTCAATTTATCAGTTTTCGCTACATTCACTTGCTCCCTGATATTTTGAATCTGATAAAACCCACTATCATTCCAGTACGTAAAGATCTGCGTTTCTTTATTTGCAGTTTTAAAAAGCAGCTGACTCGATTCCAGCTGCTTTTCCGATGATTGCTTATCTATAGTAGTCGTTTTACTTGTCTTATTAAATAAAGCGCAACCAAATAAGCACCCTACAATAGCAATAAATATTCTCTTCATTTTCTATGTTTTTTTAAGCCAATCCGCAAAACAATACACGCTCCTCTTATGTCTCATTCTCCGATAAACCCCATCCCCTTCCCTGCTTCCATTTAAATTCGTATTTCCTTCGATCGAATAAACCCAGTCATTCCTTACCTCTTCGACGATGCCGCAATGACCAACTCGCTTCAAATGCTCAAAATAGATCCCCAACACCATTCCAGCCACCGGATTCTTGGCAAGCCGATCAGTGGGAAAAAGCGAAGGACTCCAGGCTGTGCGCGGTTGCGAATACCCAGCTTGCCCAAAGCACCAGGAAACAAACGACGCACACCATGGCGCTTTTTTAAGTCCCACATACGCATTGTATTGGTCCACCCGGGGACCAGCGTTTTCCGCAGATTCCCGAACGCCAATTTCTTTTTTAGCTGTTTCGATGACAGTTCTTGTGTCTCCATCAGTTATACGATTGCCGTCAGCACCCCAACTGCTGCCAACAACAGCAAAGCAAATGATGCCCAATAAAATCCTAATTGTTGCCATAACGCTAATTTTTTAAAAGATAAAACCATCTCAGTTAATAAAGGCAATCCTAAAGCCATCCAAAAACTTTGTAACAGCCACCAACATAAACCTGTCACGATCAGAAAGCAGATCAGGCTCATTAAGATCAACAACCAGATGTTTGGATCAATAACACCCATCATAGGATCCCAATTCATAATCACACGCTGTAACAGCGGCCACAGCAATAAGCATAAGCCAAATAATAGATAAGGCATATAGTTTCTCCTGGAAACATCATCCTTTGTTATTTTTAAAATGTTCATCCTATTTTGTTTTAAGAAATGTTAAGAAAATCAGGCTGTATCGTTAATCCGGACTAACGATACAGCCTATTCATTTAGGTCATAGCAACAATCATGATCTTTCCTACATACTTGCTGTTCGATACCAGTCCTTTTTTATCTATCGAACTAAAGTTGATGTAGCCATGCACATAATCTTCACCAAATTCTGGCGGTAGCTGTAATTTAAAGACCCCTGCAGAGCGGGGAGCAGCCCCCATTAGGCTAACAAATTCACCCTTTGCGGGGTTGTACACCAGCAAATTGGCCATATCTGTTGCAGCTCTATACTTGTTATCATCGCTATCTGCATTAGTACTCCATTCAAAATCCACTTTACCCTCCACTGTGGCTGCGAGGTTCATTTCAGCGGGCAACTTCAATTTACCACGAGCAAACATTACTTTTGTGTAATCCATCTCAAGCACTGATCCAACAGTTGTAACAGCTTCTTTTAAGTGGTAGGAAACTGCTTCGTTCATAGGTGATTTTGATGCAGATCTGTTGCCATAGAACAATTCTATAAAGTCACTAAATGAACTTAAGAAGCCTGTAACCAGGCCAAAACTGGAACGTTGAGTAGCCTGTACCTTGGTAGCAGGCTTATTGCTAATCCTAGGCAAGGCCCGGATTACATTTAGGTCTCTAAAAAAGGCACCCACAACGGTACCGACCTTTTTTCGGAATCCGCCGAGGATCCCATGTCTGATAATTCCCATTTTAAAAAAATTAAGGTTTAAAAATCTATTAGTTATGTTGTCCGATATCAGCAATCCTGCAGTATCACCTTTCACAAACAACAGCACAAATAAACTACAAAAGACATCGCTTGTCCAGTTGGGGGGAGTTGGGAACTCCCCCCTCTAAATTTGGCAAAAAAGGCTTTTAAACCTATGTCAGCGGCGCGTTCTTTTCTTTGGAATTTCTGTTATCGCCCGGCTTTTGACTTCATAATCTTTTATATGATTGATCAATTCGGCCATCATCACTACATTGGGGTCCTCATTCCCAATCATCAATGCCTTTAACCTTCCAGGACTGTAGTTGGTTCGATAAGTAGGATCAGACATCCTGGTTTCCCCAGTTACCATCAGCTTCAATAGCTCATAAATCACCCGCTGTGAAGTCAGTAAAATTCTATTGAAATTAACATAGCGATCACGAACTTTTGGATGGAGGAGATAAAACATAAACCGCCAATGTAGCTCCCAACCCTTTTCCGTAGCCCATTCATCTTCCAAGACTACGTCATCGTCTAACGAATTCACTAATCCATAAGGGTTCAGCACTTCAAACTGAATATAATCGGCAAGCTCCGAAGCAAATTTTACATGAGGCTCGTCAAGGATACGTAACAAATCCAAATCCTCTACCAGATCAACATGGATAGGGTCAATCAGCATTTTAAGGCTCTTCAATTCTCCCGAAAGTGCGATACGCTTTCCTGAAACAATAATCCCCATGATTACCCCACAAATCGCTATGTATCCCATCTTTTTTATCATCGCTCCGCTGTATGCTATACTATTTGAATTCTTCATTGAGTTGTTTTAACATTTTTGATAAAATGGACTTTAGGGTAATTGCCGTATTCCTGACCACCTGCCTGTACTTATTCTCAATGCTCTTTAGGGACAAATCTCCTTCTCCGGCACCTGGTGTACGAAAATTTCTGGAGATGAAAAGTATCAATTCATTTTTAGAACAGGTTGTAACCTCTGCCATCGTCAGCAATCTGAAAAAATAAGCGAGGGCATCTACAGAAATCGACACTGACACTCTGCTCCTCGGTGCTACAGGATCAACGACTTTATTTTCATTGACCATTCGATATTTTCTATCCATTATGTTCAATTCCGAATTCACGTATTGCAGTAACACCTCTTTCACTTTAGGCTGTTTCGGCTCAAACTTCAAAAATTCAGGATAATTAAACAGGATAGTCAATTCTCGTTGGTGCCGATACAAACAATCGTACTGGTCTCTGATTTCATAATTTCCGGCTATATCCTCCTCTATACAACTTTTACAATAAGCAATAAAACCGGAGGTATTGAAGTTTGCAGCTACCAATAAGTGCCACAAGGGAACATTAATATTTTCGTAACCCCCAGTACAAAGTTTCATAATGTATTGCTGCAATTTTTCGAGATAACTGACCTGATGCCAGGTGCCAGTTCCATTTTTCAATAGATTGCTCATTTTACTGATTACGATTGCTTGCAGCGTTTTATGAGCATGGTACCTTGTCATTGCAGTCACCATTAATGCAATCCCATTTTCTATTTTTTGCGCGGCCTCATGGTATAAAATGATCGGCATTGAGACATTCAGATCCAGGTATTTACGGTAGTTTTGACGATGAGATTCAAAGACAACCAACACACAGTTCAAAACCATTTCATACAATTGTTCCATCTCTCTCCTGCGATCTGAATAGTCATACAAAGCATTCAGCATTAAGGTACATTCCATACAAAAATGATTTAAATGTCTGATCACCAATCTATCGGGCAAAGAGCCAAAAACGGTCTGCCTTGTAAAGTGAATGATTTCGTCATTAATTTCGGGTAGGGCCGCTATCCATCGCTCAATTTCTTCGTTACTCATGGCAGCAGTCCTTGGAGACATACGCTCCAGCACTAGTTTCTGAAGCGTCATATCTGGTGGCCTTCTCATGGTTCGATCCTCCCCAGGTAAATACTGTTCGCTATTTTTTTTCTATTGAGCGAGAGCACTGAAACATACACATCCAGCGCTTTCCCAACCAACTCGCCATCAAACTGAAAACTGCATTTTTTAGTTGCCCGTTTAATCCCACCAATAAAACCATCTGTCATCGCCAACTCCCGACTATATAGAACCAGCATAATTTGGTCATCAAAAGAAGTGAACCGACGCTTAGTGTCGATCCAATGTAGTTCCAACGTATCCGAAGCTGTAAATGCTATAGTAGGTTCTTCTAAGCCTGGTAAATCACCAATACTGAGTACCACTTTAGCATAATCAATTTCGAAATCTGGATAAGTCCCCATAATAGCCTGACTATAATTTATGGCAAAGGCAATGCTTATTGCCGGTTTATCCAAAGGCATATTTTGAAAACCAGTGATAATGTAAGGATGAAATGGAATCATCCAAAGGTTACCGAATCTAAATTTCCCCTCATTAGCATGCTGTGCGGGTGATACTTTCCTTTTTTTCTTTTTTTTCTTCTTTGGTCTCAAACGTACATAAGGTACTACACCCTTCCATACTGCACCTACTACCGGTCCAACTATTCCTGTAATTGGCCCTAATATTCCTTTTGGTAATCTCGCCATATTATCGATTCATTTTCAATTATTAAACTCTTAAAAACAGTTTTACTATTAGTTAATTCCATCGTCAACACATCAGCCTACTTCAAATGGCCGTTTCATACCTACCTCTTTAGTACCTCAGCCCTACCTTGTAGGTGTAGACACCTAGCAGGTACCTATGATGTACCTAGAAGGTACCTAGAAAGTACCTGTTTGTCTTAGGCGCTGAGCAAGCCACAGGTGGAGAGTTCCCGGAGATGAACTTCACACAACATTCCCTTTTCATACCTCTGATTTTTAGTGGTTTATAATATTTCGAAGCAATATATGTCACCAAAAAATTCAAGATGTCGTAAAATGTCGTTTTATGCCGCAGACTGTCGTTCTTGGTCGCAATAGGTCGTTTCACTATACGATCTTATCCTACTTTTTATTAAGTACTTATATAATTAATCAACAAAACCATCTAATTATGATAAATGAGGCATGCAAACGATTGCTTAATCTCTATGCATTGCATAATTATTTGCATAACAATAGAATATTTATTATTTTTAAGCAATAAATTAGTCATTAACCAACTGCCAGTTGGGTTCCGTATGGGTTTGTTGATCTGTACGCTAAGCGCCACTTAACCTGTTGCGGTTTTAACCAAACCATAGCATGCAACGATTATGCATTTATCCCAAAGAAGCGGCAAGCTTACTAAAAGTAGGTGAGCGACAGGCGCAACGGATTTTTAAATCTATCCGCAAAGAAATCAACAAGAAAAAACGCCAGTTTATTACGGTAAAAGAATTCAGTGAATATAAAGGCGTTGACGAACTCGATGTACTCAATGCATTGAATAAACTTTACAATTAACCTATCCCTATATTCATTATGCAACCGCTTATCACGCTCCAATTTATTTCCGCGCTGTTCAAAACTATCAACGCTGATCCACTACCTTATTTTACGACAATCCCTTTAAGAGGGGCAATTACAAGCCTATTTTCGTTGTCCGAAAACAGGATATTTGTACAATCATTAAGCAATTACCTGGTTCATTTAGAGCTATTTGAATTTAGCCTTTTTAAAGACTTCACTTTTGATACACTGATCCATAAATCATCTTTCTTTATGTTTGTCATGCATGATGGTCAATCTGTTCTTTCGGATCAGCTGGGTAATCCCGTCTCAGAAACTATGGGAAATAGTTGTGCTTTAAGCTATCTCCGAGCGGGTAAATACAATTGGCAATTTTCGGCCGGCGACCATAAAATGATACTCTTAACTTTTAGAGATGATTATTACATTCGCAAACTTAATGAGGTACCGCAATTTAAACCTTTAGCAGATGTCTATCAATCACCAACAGTCTCATACCTTACACTACCCCACTGTACGATTGCCAAAAGTATTTTCAACCTAATAAAAAAACAACTCACTAAAAAACAATCGGTTAAAAATACCAAAAGCTTAAAAGCTGACGTAGAAATCAGTCTTATTATTGAAAATATCCTGAGCAAATATCAGAACAGCTTAATTGCAAAACAATATGATACCAATAGCATAAACAAACAAAAAATAGCCCAAATTACCAGATTTATTCATCAAAATTATACGGATGAAGTAGTAGATGATTTAGTTGAACTGGCCAATAAATTCAATATGTCAAGGAGCAGTTTTATACGCCTGATCAAGAAGGAATTTCAAATGTCGCCGAATGAATATATTCTAAAACTTAAAATGACTAAAGCGATGGTGAGGCTTACAACGACTAGTAAGTTAGTTAAGGAGATTGCTACAGAGCTTGGTTACCCTGATCCATTATATTTTAGCAGGGTATTTAAGAAATATCATAAAATCACTCCGAGGGAGGTTGATCGTATTTGTCCGTAGATTTTACCGCTATGACATGGACAATCGTTCCAATATGACTATAAATTAGCTTAGTATTTTGGAATGATTGTCCATTTTAATTCAGAAAAAATGTACTGAGATTTGATTTAATGAGCAATCATAAAATTAACCTCTCCTGGACGGCGCTAGTCGGGACGGCGTAATTAGTGATATTTTGGTAATGAGGGTGAAGAATACCTTTATTAAGTCCATCCTGATAAAAATAAATACTTCAAATTCTAACCACATTAAATGTAAAGTGCTATAGATTCACACTTAATCATTTATAGTATTAACATGGTAGCAAAAAAACAGATTACAGTACAGGGAATAGAAATCTCTATCTTTCAACAAAACAATGCAGATTATATATCGCTAACGGGTATAGCCTTGTATAAAGACAAGGAAAGAACAGATTACATTATTCAAAACTGGTTAAGAAATAGAAGCACAATAGATTTTGTCGGACTTTGGGAAGTTCTACATAATCCTCATTTTAATTCCATCGAATTCGATGGAATTAAAAATTTATCTGGCACGAACAGCTTCTCTCTTACACCTAAAAGCTGGATTGAAACTACTAATGCAATTGGACTAAATGCAAAGTATAAAATTCAATTTATTCGGATTTGCGATGCAAGTTCAGTTTTGACAGTTAACAAGAAAGATCAAATTCAATATTTCCAAATTCATTCCCATTTACAATAATCTCAACAAGATGTTTTCCCATATAATGTTTACGTGTAGTGAGGTCTTTAAATAGCTGTTTTTTAGAAAGCTGTACAACCTGATTTGGTTGCAATATCATTTCCTTTAATTTAAACACTTTTTTTGACTGGTTTCCAAGAGCCTTTGAGTAATGTATAGCATAATCAATAACCAACTTTTGTGGAGTATTCTTTAAACTAGTAAGTTCAAAGCTAAATTGCAGGTCTTCACCAAGTCGAAGATGATTCGAATTTATTCTAAAATTAGTTATACTAAGTTTTATGTCTTTCTCAAAATCAAACAATGACAATGAATCCAAATTACCTTTTTTTATAAGTGTTCTACTTGCGTGTTTGATAATCCAATACGTATGAGGATGACTATTGTCCCAACTTTTAACCAGGCCCAGCATATAACTGGTATTATCTTTAGAAATGTCGTTAAGATGATTGGCGACTGATTTACGTACATAAGGTGATTCGTCCGCCTTCAGCTTATCTAGAATATTAGTTGTAAGAGAAGGATTTTTAATAATCTCTTCAAGCTTAAATGACCAGGGTAAACGGGGCCTGCTCCCTTCAGAAGCAAGTCTCCTCACATGTTCATCTCTATCTTCGGCCCAAAGTTGCATTACTTCCAGGGTTTTATTCAAATCAGTCTTCAGAAATTCTCTAACGGCAAACTCTGAAGAGCCAAAGGATGTAAAATCCTTGAGCGCTTCCATAGAAAGATGAAAATATTCCTTACCATAGCGTCCTACAAAATCGGGTAAAACTAAAGCAGTATAGCCACGTCTTAGTGTTGGAGCTGCATTGTAAAGAATATCAACAGCCTTTTTAAAATCCTTAGGCAGGTATTTTTGTAAAACGACAGAAGTATTACGTAACCGGCCGTTCAGCTCTAGTTCATCAAGATTATAGGTAACCTCATTTACAAACGCATTTTCATTAAAGCCTTTATCTATGTTAGCAAATACACCTGCAAAACGCCGATAAAATTCGCGATTAAACATTTCTTTTAGTGGTTCCATAACTATTACATAAAAAAGCGCAATTTAAGCATATGTTTTAGACAAACAGGCACAAAAATACATGGAGCCTGTCCAGAAAGACAGGCTCCATAATACCATCACAATTTAAGCGAGAATTTTAAAAGAAAAATTTACGTATGGCATAAGGGAGGTTGATCAATGTCTCCTTATCCCCCGTCTTAAAATCGACTTCTTTATTTTGCAGGATCAGCTTATTGTTGCGGTACACGGCCGGATAAGCCTTTCCATCGTTATAATAATTCCCCGGCACTGGTAGATCTCCAGCCTGACCAAACTTTACTGGCTGCTTAATTTTATCAATGATCCATTCTCCTGTAGAAGGCCTGAATACCGCCATTTCGGCTTTACCATCGCCATTATAATCAGCAGGAACTGGTATGTCTCCGGCAACATGCTGAACCTGTAATGGAATGTTGCCCAGGCTGGTCTGCCATAAAGAGTTGTCTCTGCGAAAAAATCCAACATCCAAAATTCCGTCGCCATCATAATCCGCCGGAACCGGTATGCCCATTTTATGGCCAAATCTGATGCTATCCATGCCATCGAAATACCAGGTCAGATTAGCTGGCCGGTAAACTGCAAAATCAGCAAAACCGTCTCCATTATAATCTCCACATACAGGTATATCACCATTGCGGCCCAGGATGACTGTTTTTCCATCCTGAGTATAAAATTTACCTTCTGACGGCCGGAATACAGCAAGCTCTACCTTTCCATCTCCATTATAGTCGGCGGGAACGGCTATATCTCCTGCCTTTCCAAATGCTATGTCTGCATGATTAGCGATCTTCCAATTCCCCGCCGAGAACGACATCAACTCAGTAGTCTGATCGTTATTATAATCCAGGTACCTTGCCACGTTAGTGTGGTGGAATAAGGGTAATGTAAACTGACTGTCAGCATCCTTTTCTTCTTCTCCTGTAAATGGAGAAAAGGTACGTACACTGATCAGATCCCTGGATTTTGAAAACTTCATTAGGCGCATCAGCCCGTGACCTCCATTTGGCCTACTCTGGTAATCAGACAAAAGAGATTTAACGACATTACCTGCATAACCGTCCTGACGATAACCTTCACCATTGTCGCCCACATGACCTGAAAGGGTAAGAAATACGTTGGGAAAGCGCTTAAGCCCGTCAAATATCCTTTTTCCCTGCTTGGAAAAGGCTGGAAAGCCCTTCTCATTGGTACCAACGGTCTTATTGAAATGGATCATCGAGTGGCTCACTAAGATTGCCTTTCTATCGCTATATTTTTCCAACAACTGGCTAGCCCATTTGTTCATTCCCTCAATATCTTCATCATAAGAATCATATTCAAGGAATATGCTGATAAATTTTATACCCCCTGCAATAAAAAGGTCGTAGTGGCTGTCATTATCATCACGATAGTGTCCACCATACCATTTTTTACCCTTAAAGTGCTCAATGCCAAAATACTTATTATACTGATCTGTCTTGCCGCTCAGCGGATACTGGCTCTTGGTCTGGTCATGGTTACCTACCGCCATACCGTAAGGTATCCCCTGTGGATACCCCGATTGTGGTTTTTCCAATACATACATCGATTCGGCTGCATTGACCCATTGCTCAGGGAACTTCTCACCATCATCGGATATATCACCAAGATGGATGACATAGGCTATATTCTCCTTAACGGCATTATTTACAATCCACTGGGTTTGCGCCGTAAACATTTCCTTTTTACCGCCATTCTTTTCAGAGGTATAATATTGAGTATCGGGGAGCACGGCAATGCTAAACTCTCCTGAAATGTCTTCATCTGTTGTGTTTCCGTTGCCTGCTACTTTAGGACTGCAACCGGAAACCAGTAATAGTGCAATCAATAGCACTGAAAAATTATTTTTTGCTGATATCATGATATTTATAAGATTATTTTATGGGGCTTCATAACCGTATACGGTAAACTCAGCTAAACTGGTATGTACGGCGGGGCCTGCAGTGGCATAGATTCTGAAAAAGCGCATTTTCGCAGTGTTTTTTGGAGCAAAACTTTGCGCTTCATCTTTTTGTATCAGTGTAAACGTATCGTAATCTGTCCAGGTTGTTCCGTTCATACTTCCCTGGATAATAAATGTGGTAAAACTATTTGTAACTCCTGTTGCGCCTGCCCTGCAAATCAGCTCAACCCTGGTTATGTTATAAGTTTTCTGAAGGTCGACTGCCAACCAATGTGGGAATACCGGAACTGGTGCGGGAGTATGATGGGTATGCCAGAAAGTATTCAGGTCATCATCAAAAGCAAATTTGGCAGGACCTCCGCCATTGGCAAGCTGAGAGGTAGCAGCAAAAGAGTCAGCTGTAACCACAAGGCCTGATTTCGGTATTTTTGAAGATACAATCAGCGAAGTATATCCTGTATAAAAAGGATCTATGCTTGCACCTGGACGATACTCCGTTCTGTATCTGTAGGTGCTGCCTGGTTTATAGTCTGAAATTGCAGAGCTGACTTCATCCACACCAAAACGCTTTACGGTAACTACATTCGCAGTATTGATATATTCTACTTCCGTTACATAGGCCCCGCCGGTTTTATTGGCATTGCTCCAGGTTATCAGTAGATTTGTTCCCATATTTTCACTCTGAACTACCGGACGCGTGACCAATAATGATTGATACTTAGGACCATAAGTTTCACCCAGTAATTCTACGTCAACAGATTTATTTCCCTTATCATCAAAAGTACGTGCAATAAAAGTATAGGGCCTTTCCTCCAAATGATCAATGATCACACTAATGGTGTCGCCACTGGCTGGAATTGGTACACTAACAGAATCTGCATAATTGTTCCAGTATATCCTTGCCAGTTTCACATTGGCATCCGCGCCGCGGAGCCAGGAGATTCTGATTCTTTCGCGGCCCGACTGGACAACAGGCTTAGTTACCCTGCCTGCATAGGTTAGCCCTCCCGGAACAATAAATTCTTTGTAACTGCTATCCATTTTCGTACAGGCAGCAACTGCGCATATGGTTATGGCAAGCAGCACGATTTGATGATGTTTTATTTTCATACGATTAATTTTCATATTCATGATATACAATTAGGGCTGTACTTCCCCGAATAAAGTGAGCTCAGCTATAACTATTTGCCCCGTACTGCTATAGGTTTCCACAGTTTTCCAGCGCAGGTAACGCACAGCTGGTGGTGTTTCCTCAAAAAGAAAATCCTCTCCGAGAAAATTGCCATAATTTTTATCTTCTGCAGTAGTCTGGCCCATTGGTAATCCTGATGGCTTGTACGATTCGAATGCCCCCAACAATACCCATCCGTTAAAAGAGCCATCAGGATTAGGCGCATTAGAGCCCCACAGTTCGAACTTTTTAACTGCCGATGCAATGTATAAATGCGACGTAGGTGCCTGATGTTCCTTAAATCTGCTCAACAGGATTTTCTTTCCGAGATCTATACTAAACCAGGAAGGTATGGTAGAACCATTGGGCGTTGCGAAAGTATCCCCCGTAAGTATCCCCCATTTTCCATCCCATATTTTTGAAACGCTATAGCCCGAGTTTACTGGCCTCCAGGAATCAAGTGGCATTTGCATGGAAACCCAACTCAATTTTGATATCTGTGTTTCAAATTTTGGTGTCAGGAGTTTAACCAGGGTATCTGATTTATTGCTCCAGCGATCCCTTATGTATACCGCAAATTTTTTCTCCTGGCTTTTTAAGCCCCTTGCAGAAAATTTACCCTTTACTGCTGCTGAATAATAAGAGGTTACTGGTGCCCAGGTATTCTTGCCAGTAGTATCCATCATTACCTCTATGGCAAGATCTGCTTTAGTTGCATTGTCAAAAGTTACCGTTACTCCGCCAAAAGTAGATTCGACATCAACTGTTGAAAACACCGATCTGACAGGAGGTGTTTGAGGGCTGACATTGACGATTACAGGAGCAGATTCCTTTTCGTTCTTGCCTACACTATAGATCTTTACTTCGTAACTTTTGGTATCCCCAAAACCTACCAGCGCCAATGTATCTGCATACCTGGATGTTTTGGCTTCTCTGAATACACCCGGCTGTATTTCATAAATGGCTTTTACATAGGCCAGGTTCTGATCTACGGGAATCTTGTAAGAAAGCTTAGCAGCTCCCGGCAGTTCTTTAATTTTCACATTGCTGATCGGTGCTGGTGCCGGTGCGTTGGCATCTATATGGTCCAGTCTTTCTTCTTTTGTACAGCTGTACAAGAGTGTAGCTATAATTATCGAAATTATAAAATATAGGTTTTTCATCCGTATTTATCTGTTTTTAAATGGTGTTAAAACGATCATTTATGAAGCGTTACCAGCCCAGGTTCTGAACAAGATTCCTATTCGCTGTGATATTTGCTTCGCTGATTGGCCAGAAATAATCCTTCGAAGCAAAGGTTTGGTTGAACAGACTTACCGGTCTGTAATATCCGACCGCAGCTTCCTGCCCCATATCCCAGGATGTGATCGATGTGTTCAACTCCTTGGCTGCTTCTTTCCAGCGTCTTAAGTCCCACAAACGCTGTGATTCAAAAGCCAACTCAATAAGTCTTTCTTTATGAATGATCTCACGCATACCCGAAGTGCTGCTGAACTTTTCAGGATTGGTGGAAAAATTGGTCCAAGATGACTGTACGCTGTTCAGACCTGCCCTTTCCCTTACCAGATTGATGTATTTAAAAGTCTCTTCACTGGGTGTTGCCTCCGATTCATTTTGAGCTTCGGCATACAGCAGATAAAGATCTGATAAACGGATAATAGGCCAAGGAAATGGATTTGTAGAACAGGTAGTACCGACAATCACATTTTGGTAATGCACATATTTTTTTATGTAATATCCGGTCACCGTACTAAAATTAGCCTTTCCAGCTCCGTTGCGTTGTTTAAACTTGGCCTGGAGATAAAATAATTCCTGACTGTCGTCATACTTACCCTGTCCGTACCAAATCCCCCCATCAAAACCAAGATCCGCATAAAATCTTGGCTCCCTGTCAAAATTAAGCTGGGCAGTTTCATAGTCCTTTCTAATAGATAATTTTTCATTTTCCTGAGCTGTACGCAGACTATACCTGTTATTATAGTTCCATGTCTTATCTTCGGTAATGGGAACGCCATTCCTGGAATAGAACATCTCAGCGATCTTTAAAGGAGGAGACAATTCGCCCCTGATACTGGAAATATCGAGCATGGTTGGATCCCACCAGGTGGCTGCCAACGTTTGCAAGGTAGTTACCGCAGGCAGGGTTTGCGTATTGGCCCAGATAATCTCACTATTCCATTTTTCGGCAAAACTATTCCTGATACTCATCTGCGTTTTGGTTGTGGGCGTGATGTTGTATTGCTGAAAATCAGGATTAAAAGTATATAGCTTCATCCCTACAGAATGACACAGATCAATTGCCTTTTTACAGGCCACAGCCGCAGAATCCCACTTTACTTTTGAATATACAGGATTAAAAAGGGCTGTTCCGTCTGCATTTTTAAGTCTGGCCTGTTCTGCATTTCCGTTAAAGAGGGGACTTGCTGCAGTAACCAGTACCTTAGCTTTCAACGCTAGCGCAATGGGCTGCGTAATGCGCCCCGCCTCTGTTGTGGGGTTAACCACGGTAAGGGGAAGTGATTCCACAGCTTCGTCTATCTGGCTGGTGATATAACTAAAGCATGAATCTACCGGATCACGCTTTACCCGCATCATATCTGGATCAGCGTCAATTGATAAATTATTTTTGATGATCGGCACGGGACCATACATCCTTACCAAATAAAAATGGTAGTATGCTTTTAGGAACTTTACCTCTGAGATCCATCGTCTCCTTTCTTCTTCATCCAGATCAGGCACTTTTCCTACGTTTTCTAAAAAGATATTACAATCTCTAAGCGCCCTGTACAAATTAGTCCACCTGTCACCATATGGCGAACTCACTTTCTGAAAGCCCCTGGCTATTTGAAAATAAGCACCTTTAAGCGGCTGATCCCATATCTCATCACCG
Source organism: Pedobacter hiemivivus (assembly GCF_005144565.1). Classification (NCBI taxonomy): domain Bacteria; kingdom Pseudomonadati; phylum Bacteroidota; class Sphingobacteriia; order Sphingobacteriales; family Sphingobacteriaceae; genus Pedobacter; species Pedobacter hiemivivus. Next base: position 304,930 of record NZ_SWDX01000002.1, on the reverse strand, counting down.
GCAAGGATACCAGGATCATCTGTAAGATCGCCTTCTTTAGGCATGTATGAATAACAGGTGAACAGGAATTTTTGGGCTTGAGTACGCATGGTAAAAGCACTTTCTATCGTTGGCACGTTATCGGGCACAACATCCAGGTATTTTTTACAAGAGAGCATTGTAGATAATACAAGCAGCACAAATGCCACTTTAATTACATTTTTTTTCATCATATTCATCGACTTCGTTTGTATTGCAATCATGATTTCTAGTTAAATGTCACGTTAATACCCACATTAAAAACTTTTTGCAGTGGGTAACCCAGGCCATTCCCTCCCATTTCCACATCCCATAAATCAAACTTGCTAAAATTGAAAAGATTAGTCCCACTGGCATAAATCCGAAATGAACTGGTACCCAGTTTTTTCTGCCAGCTTTTTGGAAGCGTATAACCAAGTTCAACTGTTTTAAGGCGTAAAAATGCCCCATCACGCATGAACCAGGTACTGGTTTGCGAATTATTTTCATTGATTTCAGGACTTAATCTTGGCCATAACGCATATACATCTCGGTTGTCTTCAGACCAGTGGCTGTCGGCATATGCTTTCAGTAATTGATTATTTAATATTTTACCATCAAGTACTTTATCCGCAATTTCTGCGTCTGTTCTGTAAGAAGCAAAGGGTGAGGTAGCTTTAGCATCTATCCAGAAAGACTCATTGGCAAGTCCCTGGAAGAATCCACTAAAGTCAAAATTTTTGATGCCCATTGAAAATCCAAAACCATAAATGATCTGAGGAACGGTTGGATTACCGATCGGCACTTTGTCGGCCTCTGTAATCTGTCCGTCGCGATTTACATCAGTATACTTGATGTCACCTCCCCCATATTCACCAAAATTTTGTTTAGGTGAGTTTAAAGCTTCTTCATCATCAACAAATAACCGCTCGGCAATATATCCATAGGATTGATTTATGGGATTACCTACTTTGTAACGGTACGCTTCGTTATACTGAGGTTCCTCGTATACCTCAAATTTATTTGTTGCATAAGTAAAGTTTCCTCTCGCCGAGAACCACATATTGTTGTTCAGCGTTTCAGAATAATCTATAGAGATGTCCGTTCCCTTCCCTGATGCTTTCCCCACATTGGCCCGTACCGGAGAGGTCAAGCCCAGGGTATTAGGTACAGAACGGGTCATCAGGATATTGTCCCTTGATTCATTATAATATTCTGCCTGGAAATTTATTTTATTAAAGAGCCCTATTTCCAGCGCGAAATTCTTTTTTGTAGCAACTTCCCAGCTAATATCCGGGTTAGCATACCTGGATACAGACACCCCCTTCAGGGTAAACATTTCACCTTGTCCATTGCCAAATGTTGCCGACCTTGGGACCGAATTCATATCAACATTGGAAAGATAAAAAAACCGATCGCTCTTATCACCAATGGCATCATTACCGATAAGGCCATAGGTAGCACGCAATTTTAAATTACTGACTATTGGCTTAATCCTGGAAAAAAACTTTTCATTGGAAATATTCCATGCTACACCTGCGGCAGGGAAAAAGCCAAAACGCTTGGATTCATCAAAACGTTCCGATCCGTTATAACCAAAGTTAAACTCTGCGAAATAGCGGTTATCATAAGAATAAGTTGCTCTCCCTGATACACCAAGGTTTCTAAAAGGAAGGGATTCCTGAAGATCACCTGCGTTTGCTTCAATATTTTCCATCATCCTGTAAACCAGCAAACCATTTACACCGTGCTTGTTAAAAGTTTGATTATAGTTGAGCATCGATTCCAGGTAAAAAGAGGATTGAACTATTTTTTGCCCTTCAGTATAGCCCAGATATTCTGTAGCGGTTGACTCATTCAGGTTGGTAATGGTGTATTTATCATTCAGTTGATCATATCCCCCCAAAGTATAGAAGTATGGGGTATAAGCTCTGTTCACGTCAAAATATGATGTTCTGTTCGCATTTAACATCGTGCGGAATGAAAGTCCCTTTATGATACTTGACAGCTCTTGCTTTACTTCAAACTGCGCCAGCATAAGTGATCTTGAGTAATCTTTGTATCCTTTTGTCATATCGGCATAAGGGTTAAGGTAATTTCCCCCACCATAGTTTCCATACATAATGTGGTTTACAAACTGATGCTGTTCATCGGCGGGGAAATACGCAGGAAACAACGAAGGATTAGACCTCATTACCTTTCTATACATACCCGAACCACCGTCTATCGGCCCACTGTAGTCATCAAAGTTTCCACTCAGCCGAACAATCATTTCGGTAGATTTCGTTACATCAACAGTAACATTTGAACGAAGGGTATAACTTTTCAGGTTGATATTGTTGTTATAATTGTTGCGCTGATCAACATTTAGCATACCATTATCCTTATTGTAGGCACCGGAAACAAAGTACCTGGCAATTCCACCGCCGCCACTGATATTCAGATTGGCGCGCTGGGTAATCGCATTGTCCTTAAACAACATTTCTTTCCAATTATTGGCGGGATAAATGATGGAATTTTTACCGGCCTGAGTATTGACAATCTTTTCCTCCGAATAGAGCAGCGTGCCCAGCGGGTCCCTTGTTAAGATGGCTTCATTGGAAAGTCTCATATAGGTAATTGGATCAGCTAGTTCCAGATCCTTAGTTGCGCTGGATACAGAATTCTCCAAACGGAAGGATAGTTTTGCTTTTCCAACAGCACCTTGCTTTGTAGTAACCAATATGATACCATTTGCCCCTCTTGCACCATATACAGCTGTCGAGGTCGCATCCTTTAGTATGGAGAAGCTGGCAATATCATCCGGCTGAAGCCGGGCAAGATCTGTTGTTGTCAGTTCCATACCATCAATCAAAATTAATGGAGAAGTATTGCTTCCGAAGGTTGTAATCCCCCGTACAAAAAAATCTGCATTGTCTTGTCCCGGTTCTCCGCTACGCTGATAAGCGATGATACCAGCCGCACGTCCAGCCAATGCGGTAGTCAGGTTGCTGGAAGGAACTTTCAGATCCTTTACGTTGATTGAAGTTACCGAACCTACCATATCCGTTTTTTTTTGGGTTCCGAAGGCTACTACCACTACTTCGTTTAGATTTCCTGAGGCGGATTCGAGTGTAACATTGATCAGTTGTTGCCCAGAGGCAACGATTTCCTTTGTGATGTAGCCAACCATGGAATACTGGATGATGGCTTTATCATTAGGTACTGAGATCAGGTATCTACCATCCGTATCGGTAATCGTTCCAATAGATGTACCTTTAATCCTCACGGACACGCCTGGAACACCTCCCATGGAATCACGAACCACTCCCCTTACCTCTCTAAGCAGCGCCTTGGTTACCGGTAAGTTCCGTGATGGTAATGAAACAGGCATAGTACTTACTGAAATTGTTTTTTCCTGGATGGAAAAAATCAGCCTATATTCTTTTTCGATAATTTTGAGGGCATCCAGCAAGCCCATATTATTGAAGCTGATCTTATTTAATCTCACAGCCTCCAACTTTTCACTGGAATAGGAAAAGGAGTAACCGGTAGATTGTTTCTCCAACTCCTTAATCAGCTGCAATGCATTTCCATTCGAGATGCTAATTGAAACGGACTGGTTAGATCCAAGTTGCTGCGCATAGGTGCCCCCATGATAAAACACGGTGAACAGCAGGACCAGAAATAATTTGGTAAAATTGTAATTCATTACTAATTGTTGATTATGTGAATTGTATTGTCTTTAATGATGTAGCTCATATTATTCGCAAACAATATGCTATGGAGGGCTTCCTGCCAGCTAACAACGTGGAAAGAAGCGGTCACTTTTTTCTTTTCCATTTCAGTTTTGTCATACTGGATGTTTAAATGATATTTTGTACTTAAGCGTTCTATAGCGGTTGCAAGTGGAATGTCATTGAAAACCAGGGCTCCATGCGTCCAGGCGTCAGGAGCTTCCACAGCAGTGGCCCTAACTTCTATTTTTCCGGTTCCAGTATCGTAACTAGCCATATTCCCTGGCAGCAGGAATACCTTATTGTCCTGATTGTCCTCATCTTCTATTTTTACCTTTCCCCGGATCAGCGAAACATTCAGATGGTTCTCTGTGGGATAAGCCTCAACGGTAAAAGCTGTACCAAGTACGATGGTATTGATATTAGCGGAACTGACAATGAAAGGCCGTTGTTTGTCTTTCTTCACATCAAAGTAAGCTTCGCCAACAAGATGCACCGCTCTGTTTAATGTATTATAGTTGCTCTTCCAACTGATGCTCGAGCCCATATTAAGCATAACCCGAGTACCATCAGGCAATGTTACAGCTCTAATGTGTTGGTTTCCTGATGCAACCTGGTATTGCTGTATCGGATGATTCTTAAGCAAATACCCTCCTATGGCCAGAGTTAGCAAGGCAAAGGAAAGTACAGCAGCAATCTTTTGTACAGACAAAGATCTATAAAGCTTTAATATTTTGTTCTGATGCACATGGGCATGTAAATTCAGGCGCATACGTTCCTGTATACGGAGTTCTTCTTCAGCAGAACCAAATGCTTCGCCCCCGGTCAAATCCAGTCTGCTGTACCATTGCTGTGCTGTTTGTTTTTCTTCTTTAGTGGCTACTCCTTTCGCCATCCTGTTAAACAGGTTCTTTAACGTATACTTTTTTGGTCTCATTCACCTATAAAGTCGTAGAGAAACCAAAAAGTACCAGAAACTTATCGTTAAGCTTCTATTAACTTATCGTTAACCAGTAAAAAAGAGCAAGAAAAAATATATTCAGTGAAAAATCTGCAGTCGCCTTTCTTAGCCGCTGCATAGCGTTGGCAGTTTGGTTCTTAACGGTCTGGTTGGAAATATCCAGCGATTCTGCAATTTGCGAAACCGAATATTTACCAGATCTGCTCATCACAAAAATCCTCCGCATTTTTTTTGGCATATTGGCCACGGTCTTATTGATAAGGGCAAGAGCCTTATCAAACTGCTGCCTATGCTCTTCATGTATCGCTGGTGTAGCAACGGACTCTGCAGGGGTATTGCTTAGGAACTCTTCAAAATCTGCAATATGAAGCTCGCTGAATCCTTTACGGCGAAAATAATCAGCGACTTTAAAAATCAGTATGCTGCGCAGATAGTGTTTAAAGGGGGCATTAATTTCTGGTATGTTTTTTCTTCTATCCCAGAGATCTGTAAAAACCTCTTGGACAAGATCAGACGCATCATCACTACTTCCTGTCTTCTTTAACGCGTGCATATAAAGCGTTTTCCAGAAACGCAGATATAATTCGTCAAATGCTTTATAATCAGAATTACGCAATAATCCCAGTAGCGCAGAATCTTCTAATTGTTTCACCCGCCAAAAGTGAGTAAGCTATATTACCAGAACATTGTGGACATATTAAGTCTTCCTATATTTTATTCGCTATGTTTATTCGCTATGTTGAAAAATACAGATATTGGATTATATTTATAGGATAATTTCTATAAAAAAAACAGCCCAGATGTTACCATATAAATCATTAATCCAGATTGACCGAAATGCACCTGTGACCTTACATATCCAGGTTTGCAACATATTTATCTTATTGATCACCAACGGTACACTACAGCCATCAGATATATTACCAAGTTCCCGCGTATTAGCGGAGTTGATAGGTATCAATAGAAATACCGTTAAATTGGCCTATGAAGAGCTGATTAGTCAGGGCTGGGCTGAATCTATTGAACGAAAAGGAATTTTTGTACTTTCCAACTTGCCAATAATTTCCAAGCCCCAACTTCCAGAACCAACCTTAAATAAAAATGTTCAGGAAGCTTTCATCTGGACCAACAAGTTTAGTAATGCAATTCCCAGCAACAACCTCCACAAAGCAGATCTCGCTATTGATGCGGGTTTTCCTGATGTACGCCTTGCACCAGTTGATCAACTCATGCGGGAATATCGAAGCATCTCCAGAAAATTTTATGGAAAAAACTTCCTGAAATACGGAGACTCCAAAGGCTCCCAACATCTGCGATCCTCTCTTTGCGATTATTTATCCAACACCAGAGGCCTAAATGTTTCTTCTGAACAAATAATCATTACAAAAGGTAGCCAAATGGGGATTTATTTAGCAGCTCAGCTATTACTCCAACCTACAGATAACATCGCCGTTGGAATTTCAAATTACGGTTTTGCAGATGACACTTTCAGCTATGTCGGTGCAAATCTCCTGCGGGTCCCTATTGATGCCAATGGAATGGATATTGATTATCTCGAAGCGCTTTTAACAGTCAAAAAAATAAAGGCGGTATATATCATTCCGCACCATCACTTTCCAACAGCGGTAACCACTAGCATGGAACGAAGGTTGAAACTATTAAAACTTGCCAAAGAACACCGGTTTGCAATCATTGAAGATGATTATGATTTTGACTTTCATTATGATAATAAACCTTACCTGCCATTAGCAAGTATTGATCACAATCACAACGTAATTTATATCGGTTCCATTTCAAAAACTTTTGCTCCCGCCTTGCGAATTGGATTTATGATTGGTCCTCCAGCTTTTGTTGAAGCCGCAGCCTCATTAAGGGGGCTGATCGACAAACAAGGAGATACCTTACTGGAAGATGCTTTTGCCATGATGTTTGACAATGGCGAAATGGATAGGCATTTCCGAAAGTCACTAAAAATATATAAGCAGCGTAGAAATCTTTTTTGCGAGATCCTCAAATCTGAATTCAACGAAGTCATAGAATTTGAGATACCAGATGGCGGGCTCGCTGTCTGGTCAAATTTTAATCAAAAGATTGATTTAATCAAAACCGCTGAAGAGGCTTTAAAAAAAGGTCTTTACATCGAAAATGGACATTTTTATAAAAATGAATCCTTTTCGGCTAATGGGATGAGAATGGGTTTTGCTTCCCTCAATGAAAGTGAAATGATAGCAGCATTGGGTATCTTGAAAAAGGTTATATAGAATACGGAAAAATTTATACAGTTTTGTTCCGAAAAATTTCGTAAATTGTATAGGGGGAAGAATTCAAGTATCATGTTAGATTACAGTAGTCACACCGATCAGCAATTACTTCTGATGTTGCGAGAAGGAGATCGGCATGCTTTTGACTATTTGTATGAAAAGCACTGGGATAAAGTTTATGACCAGGCTTTTAAAAAACTAAACGATGGAACCATGGCCAAGGACATCACCCAGGATGTTTTCATCTCCTTGTGGACGCACAAAGAAACTAATTACATCGACAACCTTGAAGCCTACTTGTTTTCTGCCTGTCGCAACAACGTATTCAGGCAGCTAAAGCTAAATAACCGCTTCCTTCCGATAACTGACCTGATCATGGAAGCAAGAGTATATTACCCACAAGCGGATGCCGAAATCTTACTCGAAGAATTCTTTAAGAATTATGAATCCCTGGTTAGTTCACTCCCAGCCGCCAAACAAACTATTTTTAGAATGCGTTTTCATGAAGATCTGACTACTTCACAAATCGCTCAGGAACTTAAAATTTCCCGCAAGACGGTACAAAACCAACTGGCCAGGGCACTGACCATACTTAGGGCTTCTCTTTTGTCCATCGCTTACTTAATGAGCCAAAACCAATAAAAAAATATTTTCATTCCGCGTGGGGCTTTTTCCATTTGCCTACTCATGTTGTTAAATAGCAGCAATTACAAATGGAGAAGGCGCAGTTTTTAGACATTTTGTCAAAATATATTGAAGGAAGGGCTTCTAAGCAGGAAGAACAGTTCCTTCATTCTTATTACCAGTTCTTTATGGCTGAAACCAGTGTAATAGAGCTCTTGGAGAATAAGGAAAAAGAACGATTAAAGCTGGCTATTAAGGCGGGCATTGATGCGCGTTTAGAACTGGCTCCATATCCTGTGGTTAAAAAAGTAAGCTTATGGCCTCGATTTGTGGCAGCCGCGGTGTTGCTACTGAGTACCAGCCTGGCAATTTATTTCTATACCAACCGCAATCAGGGGGAAATTATTCAGCATACTAAATATACAAATGATGTGGCCCCTGGTAAGCAGGGAGCAACCTTACTCCTGGCTAGTGGTAAGAAAATCCATATTTCTGAGGCAATCAATGGATTGCTGGCAATGGATCCAGGGGTAAAGATAACGAAATCCGCCGATGGGCTGATTTCCTATCAGGCCATTAAGGATAAAAGTAATACCGCAACTGCTTATAATACATTAACAACAACAAAAGGCGAAACATTCCGGGTACAGCTCCCAGATAATAGCATTGTTTATCTAAACGCTGCATCCAGCCTGCGTTACCCTACAATTTTTAAAAATGGGGAACGGAATGTTGAACTTTCCGGTGAAGCCTATTTCGAAGTAGCAAAAAATGCAAATAGGCCCTTCCGTGTGATCACCGAAAAACAAACTGTTCAAGTATTAGGCACTCATTTTAATGTAAATGCCTATCCTGCGGAAGAATATGCAAGGACAACTTTACTGGAAGGTAGTGTGAAAATACTTAGTGATGGTAATGAAGCTTTACTTAGACCCGGACAGCAGTCTGCCATAGCTAATGGTGCCAGTAAACCAGGGATACAGATCAATACAGTTAACACATCAGAAGCAGTAGCCTGGAAGGATGGCTGGTTCCAGTTTGAAAACGCAGACATCAAGACCATCATGAACCAGATTGGCCGTTGGTATAATGTAGAGGTGATTTATCAGGGTAAGCCTCCTGAGGATCACTACAAGGGGAAAGTATCCAGAAATGTAAAGGTATCACAGGTACTGAATATATTGGAAACAAGTGGGATTAACTTTAAAATAGAAGGGAAAAAGATTATCGTAAAATAACTACTCAATCACATGTAGTGTATGGCTAGGCTGTACACCCCCTAGTGTCAGAAAAAACCGGATCATGTTCGTGCATGACCCGGCAGAAGGTCTGAGACTAGCTTTTATACCATTACCAATCAACTAATCAGTAAACTCAAACCTTACGAAAGTATGCAATTTCTAACAAATTGTGAACCGTGGAATTTAAAATTCATGCGGTTTAAAAAAATATTCATTATCATGAAGCTAACCACTTTACTAATGATCATAGGCTGCCTTCAAGTAAATGCAGCCGCTTTTAGTCAGACCATCAACATGACTGAAAAGAATGTAAGTCTTGAATCTGTTATTTCACAGATTGAGCAACAGAGCGGATATAACTTTTTTTCTAAACTTGAACTGATCAAGGCTATGCCAAAAGTTAGTGTGAATTTCAAAAATGCCACCCTGAAGGAGGTATTAGATCAACTATTCGATAAGCTTCCACTAGTTTATACGATCATTGAAAAAAATGTAGTCATCAATTCCAAACCAATCAATGGCCTTATCATTAATTCGACGAGAAAGATTCCAACTTTAATAATCGGGACCGTACTTGACGAACATGGCGAACCAATGGCTGCTGTAAACATCAAGGTCAAAAATACCGACCTACACACCAGCTCCGATAAGGATGGAAAATTCAGTATGTTGCTCGTAGAACCGAACGCCGTCCTGCAATTCAGCTACATTGGCTATATCACCCAGGAAGTGTCCATTAGCGGTCTTAAAAATCCTATAATCGTCAGATTAAAAATTGCGACAAGTGAACTGGATCAAGTACAGATATTAGCTTACGGAACAACGACTAAAAGGCTCGCGACCGGTAGTTCTACCACAATAAAAGCCGTTGAATTGATGAAAAATCCTGTTCCAAATGTTTTACAGGCAATTCAAAACCGCGTCCCAGGTGTATTCGTACAACAAAAGAGCGGGCGTCCGGGAACACCCTTTCAAATATCCATCAGAGGAAAAAACTCTCTTGGTGGCGCCAGTCAGCCTTTATTTATAGTAGACGGTGTACCCTATCCAAGCGGAAAACTGCCAATGCTGGGTAATTTCCCTTCTGATGAATTAAAAGGCGGGAACGCACTCGATTACCTGGACATGTCAATGATAGAAAGTATAGATTTTCTAAAAGATGCGGATGCCACCTCTATATATGGTTCCAGAGGTGCATATGGCGTTGTCCTGATCACCACCAAAAAGGGTAAGGCAGGAGAACCCTCATTTAACATAAATATGAATACAGGTATAACTGTTCGGGGTGTAAGTCCAGAGTTCTTAAATACGGAACAGTACCTGGAATTGAGAAGAGAAGCAATTGCTAATGATAAGGCAACTCCCGGACCTCTTGATAAAGACATCAATGGAACCTGGCCCCAGGACAGGTATTCAGATTGGGTAAAGGAACTGAGTGGCAATAGGGCTATGGTGACCAACGCCAACGCCACTTATTCTGGTGGTAACGAAAGGATGAATTTCTTAATTGGTGCGAGCTACAATAAGCAGAAAGATATTCAAAGTGTAAAAGGGTCTAATCGCAGGGGCGGAATTAACTTTAATCTGAATTCGAGCAGCAAGGATAATAAATTTTACATCAGTCTTTCAGGAAGTTATACCGATAACATCAATGACATGGTAGCTTATGATTTTGGATCTGGCTATTCTACAAATTTAGCACCTAATGCACCTCCACTATACTTACCCGATGGAAGACTAAACTGGGAAACTGGTGAGAACGCTGCAAGAGTATTTAATATCATCAATAAAAACAACACCAATAACCTGATCTCCAATGCCGAAATAAAGTACATTCCTTTAAAAGGATTAACTTTAAGAACAAATATTGGATTTAATCTACTGTCATCCAAACAATTGAATGGCTCGCCTAGTACTTATTATAATCCATCAGTTGCTTATACGACAGAAAGTACGGTACAGTTTTATAATAATCGTACACTTACATTTGAACCAAATGTCAACTATGTTCACAAGTTAGGCGGGAAAGGCACCCTAAATCTTACTTCAGGAGCCACAGTGCAGAATGCACTAGATTACAACAATACCATTACAGGAAATAATTTCCTTTCTGACGACCTACTATACAATCCTAGCTTTGCAGATAAAACTAACGTAACAGCAAGCTACAACCAAAGTCCAGGACGATATCTCGGATTCTTTGGTATTGTGAATTACAATTGGGATAATAAATATATCCTAAACCTGAACGGCCGTTATGATGGATCTACAAAGTTTGGAAAAGATAACCAAATGGGCTTTTTTGGATCCTTAGGTGCTGCATGGATTCTCAGTGAAGAGCGCTGGTTTAAGAAACTCCTTTCCCCTATCATAAACTTTGCAAAGATCAGAGGAAGTTATGGCACGGTGGGTGGAGACGGTATTAACAATTACCTGTTCTTAAATACTTTTACAAATGGAACTCCTTACCAGGGAAGTGTAGGCTTAAAGCCAGATGCTTTAGCTAACCCATCTCTACAATGGGAAAAAAATGAAAAAGCGGAGATCGCACTTAGCCTGGAATTTCTTAAGGGACGCATTGGGATTGAGGGCGCTTACTATAAGAATAAAACATCCAACCAGCTGCTTCCTCAACCGCTATCAAGTGTGACAGGTTTCACAGGTATAAGTGTAAATTCTCCGGCAGTATTGAAAAACTGGGGTTATGAATTGGAACTGCGCAGTAATAATGTTAAAACTCGCGATTTTAGTTGGAGCAGTGCCTTTAACATTACCGTTCCAAAAAATGTGCTGGTCTCCTATCCAAAAGTAGAAGTTCTTCCAAATACCAATTGGGTAGTTGGAAAACCAATAACGGGGGTAAAACTGTTCAGGTACGCCGGTGTTAATCCTGCTACGGGTAATCACAGCTTTTATAAAGGAGATGTGATTAGCGACTGGCTTCCTTTTTTTAGCGCCGGTTTAGATGAGATTAAAGATCGTACTGAATTTATAGATTTAGCACCGAAATATTATGGCGGCTTCCAGAACACTTTCAACTATAAAAATTTTAGTCTGAGTGCCTACATTACTTTCACAAGTCAAATGGGCAAGAACATGCTTGGCTACCAAACCTTTACCACTCAACCAGGTACTTTTAATAACAATACCTCAACGATAATGCTGAGAAGATGGAAAAAACCTGGTGACATAACTGACGTTCCCCGTGCTATACAGGGTACCACAGCGATATTCCAACAGCAAAACTTCATAAATAGCACCGGTGCATACACCCGTGTTAATTATGCCAGATTAAACAACGTTAATATTTCCTATACATTCCCAACTGAAATGCTAAAAAATCTTTCTATCAAAAGACTTAGTATTTATCTGCAGGGCCAAAACCTCTTAACAGTTTCTAAATATGGAGACTTTGACCCCGAAAATATGGGAGCAGGACAAGGTCCGTTAAGAGTATTTACAGGTGGTGTTAATTTAACTTTTTAAACAGCAGCATTATGAAACTTAAAAATATATTTGCGATTTGTTTGCTTGCAGCGATCTTCGCAACAGGGTGTAAAAAATATTTAGAAATACCACTTCCGCTGAATAAAATTTCCGGATCAAGTGCTTTTACAAATGACAAGTCGGCGGCGGCAACCATAAACCATATTTTGGGAAATTTAGCGGTGAATAATGAATTTGATGGACAAGGAATAGGTTTTCTCACAGGGGAGTACAGCGATGAACTGACAAATCAGTCGCTCAACGCTGATTTAAATGCTTTTTACCGAAATGCAATTACAAGTAATCTTGCCCGTAAATATTGGTCAGATTTTTATATTCATATTTACAATTGCAACCTGGCCATTGAAGGTATACGTGCTTCTACTTCGCTGATCAATTATAAAAATCAATGGGTTGGGGAAGCATTGTTTTTACGTGCATTGCTTCATTTTTACTTAACAAATATTTATGGGGACGTGCCTTTGGTGACGAGTTCAGATTTTAGGGTCAATAATGTACTGGGTCGTACGCCCAAAACTGAAGTTTATAAGCAGATTATTGCTGACCTCCAGGAGGCTCAATCGTTATTAAGTACTGATTATCGCAATGCTACGGGAGTTACGACTACAAGTCGGAGCCGCCCGAACAAGACGGCAGCTACAGCACTGCTGGCAAGAGTTTACCTCTACGCCGGGGAATGGGCTAAAGCCGAAGAGCAGGCAAATATACTGATTAACGATAAGGCTAATTATGAATTACCCGCACTTACACAAACCTTTTTAGCTGCAAGTAAGGAAACCATCTGGTCCTTTGCTATCGATGCAACTACGCCAGGTCAACCATGGGTAAAAGATTACAGCGTTTATTTTAATGACGCCCCCGCCGTCTTTCCACTTTCAGCAACATTGGGCACTTATGGTGTAACTGCCACTTTAAGCCCTACTTTGGTTTCTTCTTTTGAAAGTGCAGATCAACGGCTAACGACATGGGCCCGTAGAATAACAACAACCCCTGCAGCTCCTGCCTTACCAGTAACCCATTATTTGGTCACCAAATATAAAAGTAAGGTTAATGCTGTAGAAAATATAGTGATGTTGAGACTTGCAGAACAGTATCTTATTCGCGCGGAAGCCAGAGCTCAGCAAAATAATCTAATCGGTGCAAATGCTGCACAGGCAGACATTAATGCGGTAAGAAGTAGAGCAGGTTTAACTGGGACTGCTGCTGTGACAAAAGTTGAAATACTGGAAAGTATAGCAAAGGAACGACGCACCGAGCTTTTCACAGAAACGGGCCACCGCTTTTTTGATTTAAAACGTACAGGCACAATTGACGCGGTGATGTCTGTTGCATCCCCACTTAAAGGGGGTATCTGGACGAATCAAAAACAGATATGGCCAATTCCAACTGCGGATATTAATGCTAATCCTAACCTGACCCAGGCACCCGGATATAACTAATCAGTCCTTCATTTATTCCCTTAAATCAGGAACTAGAACATTTCTTTAGTTCCTGATTTAAGGATCATTGTGCCAAAAGGCCATTTAAATATCACCATATACAAAATTCATGAAAAAGCTAATGATCAAAATCGCATTATCAGCAATACTTATGCTGACCATTATTTTGCCGGAGCAGCTATCTGCTCAAACCACAAAGAATTTCACCATAAATGGTAGCCTTACTGGAATGATGCCTATGCCTTCAAAGGTTTACCTAATGTATGATGCGGTTATAGAAAAACCGATAGACAGCGCAATGGTAAAAAATAATAAATACACCTTTAAAGGTAATGTTGAGGCATCCGTTATTGCTACCATAACCCTAACTAAAACAGATACACCGCTACCGAAAGACAAATTGAACGTGATGCTGGATAATGGTATTCTGGATATTACATCAGATCAATCGCTCAGCAATGCAATCGTAACCGGGAGTAGCACAACTGCACATACCGAATTCCTTAAAATAACCAGTTTTGCAGTTAAAGAATCAGCAGCCATACAGGCAATTATGCAAAGCGAAGCCTACAAAACTGATGAATCATTGAAAAAGGAAATCACGTCGAGATCAACCAATTTATTGGGTAATTCCTTAGTCAACATCATTAAATACATCAGGAAAAACCCATCCTCTCCCGTTAGCCCATATTTTACCTATACCATGATTGCATCAGGCTATGTAACACCTGAAATGAGCGATACGCTGTACCAAAGTTTTCCTGCGAGCTTAAAATCAGCTAAACTAGGATTGGCAATAGCTGCTGTCTTTGCCAAACGCAAGCAGGCAGCGCTTGATGCCCTGGCTAAAAGAAAGGCTTTAGATGAGCTAACTCCAGTGGGTGCTAAGGCTAAGGATTTCACTCAGAATGATGTAAATGATCAGCCAATAAGCCTATCTTCTTTTAGAGGGAAATATGTGTTGGTTGATTTCTGGGCAAGCTGGTGTGCCCCTTGTCGTGCGGAAAACCCCAATTTAGTTAAAGCCTACACTAAATATAAAAATAAGGGCTTCAATATCTTAGGTGTTTCTTTAGATAGCAAAAATGCAAAACAGGCCTGGATCAATGCAATTGCGAAGGATGGTTTGGTCTGGACACAGGTATCTGATCTTAAGTCTTTTGAAAATGAAGCTGCAGTGCTGTACGGAATTAAAGCCATCCCTCAAAACTTCCTAATTGATCCTAATGGAGTTATTGTGGCTAAAAATCTTAGAGGAGAGGCATTGGAAGAGAAGCTAAACGAAATTTTTAAATAATGAGAAATATCCTATTTGTTGTATTGTTTTTCGCCCCTGTATTATTACTTGCGCAAAAACAAAATAGTTATAAAGTTACTGGAGTATTACCCGATACAAATATTAAGTGGGTATACCTGAACTATTCTACTGGCGAAGCAGATAAGCCCAGAATAAATGACAGTGTGGAAGTCATCAACAATACTTATACTTTCAGCCACCAAATTAATGGCTGCACACTTGCTCTGCTACAAACGAAAGCTACATCAGACGGAATGATCGTAATCGTATTAGCTCCAGAAACAATAGTCATTCATCATAATGGAAAATTCAGCAATACAACTGTTACTGGATCCCCCTTAAATGATGATTTTAAGGCCATGAATGCAACGTTTGCAAAAACAGAAAATACAGAAATTTTTGCCGATTATATCCGCAAAAATCCATCTTCCCTCCTATCGCTAAATGCTTTAAGAAGATATGCTTTTAATGGGTATAAAATTGACATAGAAAAAGCTAAACCACTATTTATGTTACTTCCTTCTTCCATTAGGGATTCAGAAGAAGGAAAACGTATAGCTCAAAGCATCGAGTATACAGAGGTTTTCAATAGCGTTGGTAAAATCGGGACTTTGGCTAAGGATTTTACCCTTTTAGATACAGCTGGAAAACCACAAAGCCTCTCAAGTTTTAAAGGTAGATATGTTCTACTTGATTTTTGGGCTAGCTGGTGTTCTCCCTGCCGGGCAGATAACCCACATTTGAAAACGGCTTATTCAAAGTACCATTCTCAGGGTTTTGATATCCTCAGTGTATCTCTTGATAAAGGACTGGCAAAATCACAATGGTTGAAGGCAATTCACGATGACGGTATTAGTAACTGGTTTCATGTAGCAGATCTAAATAACGACGTTAATACAGCGGTCAAACTATATGGTATTCAAGGGATTCCTCAAAACTTTTTAATAGACCCAAACGGAAAAATTATCGCACTTAGCTTAAGAGGCGGAGCGTTGGAAGAGGAATTGAATAAAATTTACAAAAAATGAATTTAAAACATGTCTTTGCAGGATTCAGTACAGCCATATTATGTCTGTCGATGCAATTAAATGCCCAAAATATCCCCTTAGATCCTGCGGTCAGGACAGGTAAACTTTCCAACGGTTTTACCTATTACATCCGCCACAACGAAGAGCCTAAAAACAGGGTACATCTTTATCTGGTTAGTAATGTAGGCTCCATTCTTGAAGATGAGGATCAACAGGGCCTGGCCCATTTTATGGAGCATATGAATTTTAACGGAACAAAAAATTTCCCTAAAAATGAACTGGTAGATTACCTTCAAAAAGCCGGTGTCCGCTTTGGTGCCGACCTGAATGCCCATACGGGTACCGAT
Organism: Pedobacter hiemivivus; assembly: GCF_005144565.1. Classification (NCBI taxonomy): domain Bacteria; kingdom Pseudomonadati; phylum Bacteroidota; class Sphingobacteriia; order Sphingobacteriales; family Sphingobacteriaceae; genus Pedobacter; species Pedobacter hiemivivus. The sequence continues at coordinate 288,512 of NZ_SWDX01000002.1, read as the reverse complement.
GAGACTGTATACCAATTGCCCATCCCTTCAAATGATCCCCTATTGTTGGCAAATGGTCTAAAAATCATGCGCGACTGGGCACAAGAGGCTACACTCGCTCCTGCTGAAATAGAAAAAGAAAGGGGAATTGTGCTCGAAGAGGGCCGACTGGCCAAAGGTTCGAAAGACCGTATGGCCCATCAGTATTATCCCATGATGCTGAATGGCTCCCGCTATGTAAAAAGGTTGCCTATTGGACTGGAAAAAATACTGACAAGCTTTAAACCCGCAACAATCAAAAGGTTTCACCAGGACTGGTACCGCCCGGATCTTCAGGCACTGATTGTAGTTGGAGATATCAATGTAAATAGTATTGAAGAGCTGATCAAAAAACATTTTTCGAATCTTAAAAATCCTGTTAACAAGCGCGAGCGCATCAAATACAGTATTCCCCTCAGTGGTAAAATGCAGTTTATGGCCGTAACCGATCCTGAAATGTCTGGTACAACACTTCAGGTCCTTTTTAAACGTAAAGCACCTGTTTTACAAACAGAATCGGACTACCTGATCCATATCAAACGTGCGCTCTTTAGCAAGATGCTAGCCTCACGCCGTTATTCGGAAATCAACAGACAGGACAATCCTTCCTACCTAAATATGGGTATGAGTATTCAACCATTAGCAGGTGGTATTGAAGCCTTCATTTTTAATACCGAAGCAAAAGAGGGACAGCTGGAAAATGCTTTTGAGCAAAGCTGGACATTTTTAGAAAAATTGAAACGTTTTGGTTTTACAGCAGCAGAACTTAAACAGGCCGCTCAGCAATATCTACGTTCTTTTCAGAGCGCACTTGCGGAAAAGAATAACACCCCCTCGGTTAATTATGCAACGGAATATCAGGACTTGTTTCTACACCAGCAAGCCGCACCAGGTATTGAATGGGAAGCCTTATATGTGAAAAACCATATTCATGAGGTCACTGTTGAAGCGCTAAATACCATGCTACGCGACTTTATAAAACCTATCAACCGCGATATATTGATTCTGGCAACGGACAAAGAAAAAGCTGCACTTCCAGGTGAAGCTACAGTTGCTTCCTGGATGGATAGGGCAGCAAAATCAACAATTCTACCATTCAAAGAAGAACAGATTGCAACTGAACTGATGGACATAAAGCCTGTCAGTGGAAAAGTAATTGAAAAGCAAATTATCCCAGAACTTGAGGTAACCTTGTTGACCCTAAGTAATGGATTAAAAGTGGTTTTAAAGCCTACAGTGTTTAAAAATGACCAGATTCTTTTCAAGGGTTTTAGTTCAGGAGGCACGTCGCTATACGATGAGGCAGCGTTTGACAATGCGACAAATGCAGCCCCCCTGATCAGCAATTTCGGATTGGGCGACTTTAATCCTGCCCAGCTTAACCAGGTGTTAAATAATAAAGTCCTTGCCGTAAGCGCAAGTATTGGTCCGCGTTCAGATGTCATAAATGGCAGTAGCACGGTTGCCGATTTGGAAACTGCACTTCAGATCGTCAATCTCCAGTTTACACGACCGCGCAAGGACAGTACCATCTTTAAAAATATCATCAGCAAGACCAAGGAAGGCATTAAAATGCGTTATGCAGATCCAGGAAATGTATTTACCGATTCCATCAATTATGTATTGAGCAATTACAGTTACCGTTTTTCTCCGCTAACTACAGACCGCCTGGATAAAATAGACCTGGAGAAAGTTTATTCGATTTATAAAGATCGCTTCGCTGATGCCGCTGGCTTTACCTTTGTATTTACCGGGAGCTTCAACTCAACATCCATTATACCACTTATTGAACAATACCTGGGCAGTTTACCTTCATTGTACCGAAACCAAAAGGCACGTGACCTCGGCATTCATATACCGGAAGGAAAACACATTAAAAAAATATATAAAGGCAGCGAAAATAAGGCTACTGTCCGAATGATATTTAGTGGTAATTACAAGTACAGTACTGAAAACAATCAGCTACTACATGCATTGGGAGATGTGCTTCAGATAAAGGTCCTTCAAAAATTAAGGGAAGCTGATGGAGAAGTATATTCACCTTCAGTGCAGACTACGTTTACTAAATATCCTAAGAGCAGATACGGACTGTTCTTCACTTTGGGCTGTGCACCTGTAAATGCCGCACATTTGATCGAAGAGGTTAACAAAGAAATGGAAGTTATCCGTACTCAGGGTGTTTCGCTGGCAGATATCCAGAAATATAAAGCCGCTTACCGTAAAAATGTCGAACTGGCTATGAAAGATAACGCCTACTGGCTAAATTATCTTGCGGGGCAATACGAAAACGGCGAAGATATCCTCGAGGTCTTAAGCACAGAACAGACGTTGGAAATGGTTACACCTGAAAACTTAAAGAAGGCAGCTTCGCTTTTTTTAAGTCCGGAGAACAGCATACAGTTTATATTATTACCAGAAACAGCTAAAACCAACAACAGCTTATAAAAAACTGTTAGGGTTTAAATTCAAAAATCCCAGCCGCGCAGACGATGTGCAGCTGGGATTTTTTCATCAATCCAAATGTCATTTAGTTTAGTGCGGGATAATCTATGTACCCCCTTTCATCACCACCGCCATACATTGTGGTTTTGTCGGGTTCATTAAGTGCTGCACTTAATTCAAACCTTCTGGGCAGATCGGGATTGGCCAAAAACAGGCTACCAAAAGATACAAATTGCGCTGCGTTGCTTGTAGTTCCGCTTCTGCTGTTTCCCTGTTGTATCCTCCATTTACAATAATGTTTTTTTCGGTTAGATGACCAAAGCTTGTCAGTACATTTTTGGGGTAGTGTGGCAGTTCATCCAGAGGAAATAAAGGCTGCATCAGGTGAAAATAGGCAATGGGTAGCTTGTTCAGTTCCGTTATTAAGTAATTATACAGCTCCAGAGGATTAGGCTCAAACATGTTATGAATGGCAATACTTGGGGATAGCTTGATGCCTACTTTTGCCTCACCAGCTACAGTAATGAGTTCCTTAATAAGTTCCAAAACAAACCGGGACCTGTTTTCAAAAGAGCCACCATATTCATCGGTCCTCTGATTAGACGATTCTACCAAAATTAAAATTACTGGAACATCATCAGTTACTTGTTCGTCAGGCATTCGCGACCGCCCCTCCTACAGTAGGATATACTTTGACAGAAAAAGGGGCAAAATTAGAGCCAGTCCTTGATGCGCTGAACGACTGGAGTAAAGAATGTTTGCCTCGATCTACCTGATCTTATTCGCAGCAGATAAGCCATTAAAATTGTATTGCAACGAAAAAAGAAAATATCTTTTTAAGGAATTGACACTGCTATTTTCACTATAAAATGGAGTTACTATAGTAGAATTAACTATGGCATTGTTAAACACATCATTCACAAAAAGTTTAAAATTTAATTGCTGGCTTTTAAGAAAACGACAACTAAAGCTACTATTCAATACCACTGCAGTACGTTGAAAATCCGCTGGAATTTGAGAATTATACTGGTAGGAAAACTGGCTTCCAAATTCAATTCTGCTAACGGGGCTTACTTTTAGCGTAAACGAATAATTCTGAGTATTATAATTGAGATCCTCACGATCATTTAAACTATAGTCCGTTTTGTTAAAAGAAACATCCGCCGATGAGGAAAGAGACACAAAATTCATATAACTAACAGCAAATCCTGTATTCCCGCCATACTGCCATTGTTTGGTTTCATTTCTATGTGAATTAATGAAACCCACATCCTGCTTTTTATTTAGGGCCAAATCTATAAAGGGTCTAATACTCAATTCCTTTATATGATATCCTTTTTGTAAGCCCCCTGACAAACGAAAAGAATTATATCCGTCCACATTTCGATAGCTCTGTACCTGTCTTCCCTGATCATCATAAACGACATCCTGGATAATTTGGTTTTTGATAAAATTCGCTCCTCCGTTGACATGAAGATTGGCTTCATGGTTAGGAAAAAACTTGCTAAACCCCGCATTGATATTGTGTCCTAAACCCGTTTTGAGAAAAGGATTACCTATAATAACCAACAAAGGGTTAGAGTTGTCATTTACTGGTGACAGCTGATCAGCTGAAGGAGCATAAGATGCGATATCATAACTTAAGTTCAGGTTACCATTATTAGCAAGCGAATAATTTAAAATAAGTTTTGGCGTAAACTGATGCTGGTTTATAGTAATTAAGGTATCCTGAATAAAAAGCCGGTTGCGTTGATTAATAAAACGCATTCCACCATTCAAGGCCACACTGAAGCGCTCCTTGTTATAAGCTAGCTGAAAAGACACATTTTGTTGTATATTATTGTCCTTACTATCACCAGACTGCGTACTATCCAGAACATCATACTTACCTGAGCCATTATTAACATTAAACAGATGCTTTTTCAATCGATTTGATTGTTGGTTCAAGCTATACTCCAGTTGACCTGTGAAAGACTTGTTTAAATTTCTAGATAACTGTAAAGACAAATCATTGTTTAGTGAATTTCTTCTCGAATCTCCCTTTTGGTCAATCGTATTTTTAGATGATGCGCCAAGATTATTGATAAACTCATTCTCGGAATAGTTAGTCAACTGATCTCCTGTCTGATCTCCGTTAATATTCCAGTTAAGTATAAAACCCGTCTTTCCATCCTTCGAGCGCCTCCCAAAAAACAGGGAATGACTAAATCCTTTTCGGGTACCATCAGATAGATTATAAATATCTGAAGAGTTCAATTTAGTACCATCGGGGCCCTCGCTCAAAGCAGAGATTTGTTTTTCACGTTTAAAGGGGGCATAGTTTACTGTGGCCATAAACCGCCAGGTAGTCAAAGTGTCTTGTGCGAATTCAATATTTGTCAAATAAGAATGGGTATTGTTATAGTCGGCACCTGATTGGTCTTCAAAATATTTCAAATTACCCGAATCCTGGAAATTAATTCTTTGTGATTGTTTTTCCAGTATGCTTTTCTGATGACTGAAATTATAATTACCATTAACCTTAACCTTCTTACTTAGCTCGGTATTGAATGTACTGGATAGATTTTTTCGGTCATTGAGTCCAGCACCCGAAAGTCCGGGAGATTTAGCCCCCCTTATAGCTGCGGCTAAACCACCACCGGTAGCAGTAAGTGTACCACCTACTGGCATTCCAGAAGGCCCGGCACCAGGGTTTGCTCCAGCACTATTAATCATATTACCATTCCCACCAGAGCCAAACAGACCAAATCGAATCTTTCCACCAAAAGAGCTTAACATACCGCTGGCCGAATAACGATCTTTTGTGCCATAGCCAGCCATTACATTTCCCAGTAGTCCTCTATTTTGATCTTTCTTCAGCAGCAGGTTTATGGTTACATCATCCGTAGCCGGGTTAAGCATTCTGTTAATTCTTTTTGCCGGATCATCAGTTGGGGTAACCTGGATCTTATCTATAATATTTGCTGGTAGATTTTTTGTTGCAATGACTGTGTTTCGGCCAAAGAAATCCCTCCCATCGACTTGTATTTTAGTTGCCTTTTTGCCATTAACAGTAATATTTCCCTCTTTATCAATCAATACCCCCGGAAGTCGATTCAATAGGTCTTCCAGTATCGCATGTGGAAGTAATTTAAATGAAGCAGCATCAAATTCCAGCGTGTCTTTTCTAATGACAAATGGCGGTTTACGCGCTTTAACTGTCACCTCATCCAGCGCATTTAAGTCAGTGGATAATGTCCAGTTCCTGTTGATCACCATGGGTTCCAAAACTTTAAATCTTTGAACCTCGGAGGTATCACGGTGGTATCCGTACAATGAGACAAACACTTTAAAATCCTGCCCAAATGGGAGTTTGGATAAAATATATTCGCCTTTTTCGTTAGTAAATGTATAGCTTAATAATAAACTATCTTTTGTTTTTGCCATCACAGAAACACCCTGGATTACTTTTCCAGAGGCCTGTGATGTTACCACTCCTTTAATAGTCCCGCTCACCTGCACCGGGGTTGCTGACACCCTGATCTGTGCGTTCGCAGAGAGACAGGTAAAACAAAAAACCGCAACACAAAGGATGCAACGGATTGATCTCATAGATAATTGTTTTTTTGAGTACAACAGGGAGCTGCCTCCCCGTTGTACATTTGAGAGATATTAATTAACTGATTTGTCTTCGGGTATTAGTACCGCACGCACGTAGTTTTTATCATTCAAATAAATATTCATGGCTTCTTTTAATTTACCAGTTGTCATGCCATCGATGACAGCATCAAAATGCAAAATCTGTTTAGGATCAGAATCTTCCTGAAATTGACTACCCAGATAGCTCAGCCAGAAAGCGTTGGTTCCCATCGCATTTTTAGTGCCCACTTTCTGTTCTGCTTTAAATTTAGCAAGGTCATCGGCAGAAGGACCATTACTTTGGAGTTTAGCAATTTCTTCCCATACCGAAGCAATCAGTTTCTCAACATTTGCGGGTGAGCAGCCAAAACCTACGGAAAAAGCATACCTTGACCTGGGTCTACGTGACGAAGTTAAAGATACCGAAGGAGAATATACCCCCCCCTCCTGTTCTCTCAACCTGTCATTCAACTTCAATCCAAGGATGTATTTAATGGCTTCCATATTATACCTGTTTTCTTCACTGTACTGGTAATCACCGCTGAGTACGAGCTGAACGGTTGCTTTGTCTTCCGAGCCGCTGTACAAAGTCTTTGTGATCTTGCCAGCAGGTATTTGAATTTTGAGATCCCTTGCGGCTTCTTTCCTGCCTGCTGAAGGCAGTGAGCCTAAATATTGTTCCAGTAAAGGCCTGATCTTTTTCTCATCAAAATTCCCCACCATCACAAATGTAAAATCAGATGCATCACTAAAACGATCTTTATAGATCTCAAATGCCCTGTCCAGGCTTAACTGCTCCAGTTCGGCAAGCCCGGCAGACTTCCTGCGGACGCTATAATTGCTGAGAACAGCACTTAGGGTATCACCAAACATTTTCTCCGGGGTAAGAACAGGATTTGCAAGTGATGCTCTGGTTCTGCTCATAATCGCATTAAATGCCGCTGTATCTTTACGGGGTTCGGTAAAATAAAGATGGATGAGTTGAAGGGCCGTTTCCAGTTCATGGGTATTGCTGTAACCGGATATGCCCTCTGTACGCTCGCCTATGTAGGGACTCACAGATGCGGATTTTCCCGTCAATTTTTGTATTAGCATTTCTGCACTAAAATCCCCCAGGCCGCCACTTGTAACCAAAGGGGCGGCATTGGTAGCGGACTGGTAATCAACATCCGGATAAATGGAGGTTCCTCCCGGACTGTAAGCATTGAAAATGATCTCATCATTTTTAAAGGTAGTAGGCTTCAATATCACTCTTACCCCATTGCTAAGTTTTAGTTCGGTAATTTTCAGTTCTTTGATTTCTGTTGATGAAATCACCTTACCTTTTACCGGAGGGGAAGCAATCAGTGGCATTTTTGCAAGTTTCTTTATCAGCTTCTGTGCGTCTGTATCATCACCACTCCCCGCGACTTGCTCATATTTCGAGAACCAAGCGTTTACAGTAGCCTCATCAGGCAAAGTTGATTTGGCTGATTCAGGTGCAATCAGGATCACATCCCTGTTCGAATCAACTATATGCTGTTGGGCCATTTGGTTTAGGTGGCCCAAACTGATCGTAGGCAAATAAGCTTCAATGAGCTCTGCTTCCTTAGGTATACCAGGGCTTGCTTCTCCATGAAGAAAATGACGGACGTATTCGTTAGCGTATTGTGCCGATTGCTTTTTATCTCGTTCAGCTAAAGAAGCCTGGATAGAAGCCAGATATTGAGACTTGGCGGCAGTAATTTCTGCTTCCGTAAATCCCTGCGCTTTGATTTTGGCCAATTCAGACCAGAATGCAGCAAAACCCTTTTCCAATTCGCCCGGTCGTGCAGAAAGCGACGCATTAAATGCATCAACATTTGCTGTTACCGAAGTTAAACCCGCACTTGCAGCCAAATAGTTCCCTGCGTTTTTCTGTGAAACTGACCTGAAACGGAGTGCCAGAACCTGGTTAAAAATGTTTCTTTTGATGTAATCCAGGTAATCTAAATGCGACTGTAATTTTTTATGAGGATATTTAATCATTACCTGCATCAATGTGCCCTGTGCCTCTTTATCCGTAATGGCAAGAAACTGATTCTTACCGGACAACTCGATATCATATACAGGTCTGGGTTTGGATGGCTCTGGGTTCTTCAGATCTGAAAATAAATGTTCTATACGCTTTACCACATCCTTCACATCCACGTCACCAACAACAATGATTGACTGCAGATCAGGCCTATACCAGTCTTTATAAAATGAGAGAATGGTTTCACGGGTAAAATTTTTGATAACTTCTTCAGTACCTATGGGCTGACGGTCCGCATAACGGGAATGGTTAACCATCATCGGAAACGTTTGTTGCTGGATTCTTTGTTGCGCACCATTTCTCAGCCTTTTTTCTTCCAGCACTACACCTCGCTCCTTGTCAATTTCCTTGGGGTCGAGCGTAGCTTCAGCCGCCCAGTCCCGGATTACCTGCAGCCCGCTGCTTAGCATTTTTGGGTCATCGATCGGAATGGGAAGCTGATATACCGTTTCATCGAAGGAGGTATAGGCATTCAAATCTGCTCCAAATCTGACACCTGCCTTTTCCAGAAAATCAACCAGTGTTGCCCCAGGAAAATGAGTAGTACCGTTAAAGCTCATGTGTTCCATAAAATGGGCAAGTCCAAGTTGCTGCTCTGTTTCCAGAATCGACCCTACTTTATTTACCAGATAAAGTGTGACCCGTTTCTTTTGGTTACTGTTTTTGCGGACATAATAGCTAAAACCATTCGCCAGTTTACCGGTAACTACTTCCGGGTCGAGCGGTAATTGCTGTGCATAAGATTTATAAAAGAGCGTTGAAAACAGGCACAATAGTAGCCCGGTCAACATTTTTTTTGGATTCATATTAAACGAAAGTTAAATTGACCGGCAAGACTAAGCCTGCCGGTCAACGTGGATGGATTATTGTCCCTTAAGGGTAATAATAATAGTCTTGGAGTTTCCCGGAATATCGATACCTTCAGCACTGCTAATTGAAAAGGCGATGATGTATCTTTTGCTACCGGCAATTTTTCCCGGAATAATTTTAACAGGAAGCACACCCAGCTGCATCCCCTCTGGAATGATCGCTTCATTTGCGCTCATCTCATAAGCATCCGCAGGCAGCGGCGTAAAAGTATTAAAAGGATTATACTTTGCCATAGCAGCGTCATCTCTTATAAAGGCGATTTTAAGGTCGCGCGGTGCGGGAGCCTGAAACGAGTACTTAGCTATAAGGTTCAATCGGGTTACCCCAAATGCACTATCCGTCAGAAGGGTTGGCAATATGGTTTTTGAAGGATAGTTAGATTTAGGATTGATCACAATAGGCTTTATTCCACGGTAATCTAGAATCTCATCCTTATTTTTAAGGCAACTGCTTAATGACAACATTACCATTGCCATGAGTATATATATTTTCATTTTTATATTTTTTAGTTAAAAAATTAAGGCATCCACCAGATTTTATCCGTAAACGCATTGATCTCGCCCAGTTTTTTGATTTCAACCATATTGGTAAGGATTTCGCGCGGAGTATACATAAACCGGATGGGAACTGTATTGGCAATCCTTGTCGGATCAGCAGATACAGGTACGTCAGGAAAACGTCCATTTCTCCTGTAGTCTGTCCAGGTCTCGATCGGATCAATGCCATTCAAACCAATGTATTTCTGATACATGATCAGTTTATATTTGTCAGGTGCTGTTGTCCAGTTTACTCTTTGATTGTTTACCTGGGAGCTATACCAGGCATTAAACACTGCATCAGAAAGTGCAGGCGTAGCTGCATTTCCACCCAGGTTAAGCCAGCGAAAAGAGGCTTTTATCGCTGTTTGATAGGCCTGCTCAGCATCGCCCGGCAGCCATCCACGAAACACAGCTTCAGCCTGCAGAAAAGCATTCTCCACGCTGGTAATGATCCAGGAGTCCATATTATTGCCTTTAATAATGCCGCTTGAAGCAGGAGTTACTACATCTATATTCCTTGAGCCGCCAACTGCTGATAGATAAACCCGGTTCTGATAAGGATATTGGAAGGAACTAAATGACAGTCCAAAACGGCTCCCCCTGAAATTTGAAGGTGCTGGTTGCGGAAAAGGTTCAGCACCACTAGCTGGTTTAACATTGTCTGTGGAGGAATAAATGAAGCCAATCCTGGGATCATTGTCACTTTTGAGCATATTAAGCCCATACTCATTGGCGTGCGCCATATCTGGACTGGTTATTCCAGTATAAATATCTCCTCTTGCTCCTCCTCTGATATTATGACTGGAATAAAGACCAAAATAAGGATTTACGGCAGTTGAAATGATCCAACCAGGATTCACAGCCCCTTCAACCCCCATAGGAAGAAAGCCTGATCCCTGGTCTTTGATTACCTGAATCTCAGCAGCAATATAAGCTGCCCTATCAGGACGGTTAGCCTGATGGATTAATAAACGCAGTTTTAAGGTATTGATAAACTGTAGCCATTTTGTTTTGTCGCCATGAAACATGATATCGCTTATGGTAATTTTTAAATTCTTAGTCACATCCGCATTTTTAATCAGTCCGCTTGCCTCAGTCAACTGTTTGATCAGATCATCATAAATCGGTTGACCATTATCGTATTTCGGATGAAGAATAGCGGGATTGTAAGCCTCTGTATAGGGAACAAAATTTAACTTGTCCACACAACGGCTCCACATTAACGCGCGAACAACCTTGGCAATACCAAGATAAAATTCCTGTCCCAGATCTGCAGATTTTTGTTCAAGTATAGGGACGCTGGAGGAAGCAATAGAGCCTGTTACAACGTCTGTATAGTTAGTAAGGCTTTGGTTTGTTCCCAACGTCGGAGCCGCCCAATAGCCTAGCCACATCGACAGAATCTCGAAATCAGGCGGGAGTGCAGCACATTCAAGAAGTAATGGCGGCAACAATAAATCCGGCGTAACTACATTATCTGTCAACTGTTGGGGATTGTAATTTACATCCAGCCATCCCTTTTTACAGCTACTTTGCGACAGGAAAGTCAACAAAATTGCTGCTATTAATGTAAAGTTAAAATATCGTTTCATATGTTTAGATTATAATGTTAAAAGGATAAACCAAATGTAAATCCATATAGAATCAGCCCAGGACCTGCATTTGCATCAGCAGAGCCACCACTCACATTATTTGTGTCACTAGTTGAGTTTTGGCCAACCACTGTAGCTCTACTCTGAGGTATGCCCGGGCCCTGGCTTAATACAGGATCTCCGTATATATTAGAGCGGGGATAAAAAGAGAACACATTATTGGCGTAAATACTTCCCGAAATCTTTTTTACCCACTTGGTTTTCAACGGCATTTCATATTGCAGTGAAACCTCTCTTATTCTCCAGTATGATGCGTTCGTAATGGTGTGGATACTTGCCGCTGCGAACCTGGAAAAAAGATCTTTTCCTGCATTGGAAACTGGCACATCCTTATTCTCAATAAAATGGCCAGGACTGTCTTCAATTACTGAATTTGGGAATACAAAAATTTCCCTATTGTTTATTAAAGTTAAATTGCTTACACCTGTTTGTATATTTGCGGAACTAAACTGAAAATGATTTCCAGCTGAATAATCTGCTTGGGAACTCAGTGTAAAACGCTTATACCTTACACTCAAAGTGACGCCGCCCTGGTATATCGGTAATGTCTTTCCTGCTATTTTTGGATTCTGTGTATCTACAGTAGGTAATCCAGTATTTTTATCTACAATTACCTTTCCCTCCGGGTTTCTTTTAAAATCTGTTACCGGATATTCAAATGCCGAATGTCCTTCTCTCGCATAAAACAAATTCCCGTACGGATCATTCATAATAAATGTACCATTGTAAATATCGGCGACCTGTAAAACTTCATTATTATTGATAGAAAACCGTCCTGTAAGGGATATGTCAACATCTTTTCCAAAGTCTACAAGTGGGTTTATACCTAAATCAAATTCCCATCCAGTATTTTTAAAGCGACCTGCATTATCTGTACCAGGATATCCGCTATATGGAGGAATACCTACAGTCATGATCACACCATTATTAATCTGATGGTAATAAGCAGCATCAAATTTGATCCGGTTTTCCAGAAAAGCTAGCTCTGTTCCATACTCCTGCGAAAACACTTTTTCAGGTTTGATTAAAGGATTAGGATTCCCTGTTAAAGCATATCCAAGAACTGATTTTCCAGTGGTTGGATTTGTAATGGGAAATGGAATCAGCAATTGGAAAGTCTTTTCACTTTGCTGGGGAAGAATATTCATATTCGCAGTAAATGCGGCCGACAGCCTTAGCTTGAAAATATCAATCCAGGATTGTTCCTTTAAAAAAGGCACGATCTCTTTCAGGATCAGTGAGGTATTTGCACCAAAATAAAGATCCTTTCCTCTGGCCACTTTTGCCCGCTTTGAATCCCATTCATTACGCCCGGTAAGCTCCAGGAAAACCCTATCTTTATAACCTAAAGAGACATTTCCGAAAGCTGAAATGCTCCTTGTCGTTGTATATTTCTCCTGTCCGGCAACACCTTGATCAGTCCTCGCGAAGACATTATTAAACACTGGAACTACAAGATTGGCCGAGGTTTGAAGCGCCTTATCAAAATTGTCGCGAATGCTGTTGCCCAGATTTGTGCGGATCAGGAAGTCGCCGGTTTTGTGAATTGTTGAGATTAACAGATCATTGTTAAATGCTGTAGCGCTGCTAAATTGATCAATGGTAGATGCATCTTTATCCAGTCCTTTAACCGGATCTACCCTGGCGAAGTCTGAAAACATAATGGGCTGCGCATTTATTTTATTATTTGTCCCCTGATAGTTCACAGAAATCTGATCCTTGATGTTCAGCCATTTGAGTGGTTTAAAGTTTGCAATAAAATTACCTGTAAAAGCATTAGCTCTTGCTAAAGACCTGGTCATATCCAGCGCGGCATAAGGGTTTATGCCAAACCAATAGTTGTCCAATGTCGCCCAATGAGAATTTTTATAATCCTTGTAGCTTAATAAAGGTATAAAACTGGGGGTGTTTAAAACCTTTGAACTCACATCAGCGCCCCTGTCAGCTATCGTATTGGAGTAATTTACATTAAGCTGCAAATCCAATAGCTTTCCAACTTTCTTGTTGGTATTGTATAAGAAAGTAGATTGCCTGGTTTTATCCCCCGGCAACAATCCAGTCTGATCGTTATATCCTGCACCTATATAATAGGAAGAGTTTAGATTTCCTTCTGCAATGGAAACATTGGCGCGCGTGTTCCTGGCGACATTAAAAAAATTGTAGCGGTCATCCAGATCACTGTAAGGAACTTCCTGATAATTACCATCCTTATCAGGAAAGCCTACCCTGATAATTTTCCCATCATAAGCAGGCCCCCAGTTACCGGGTTGTGCGCCCCCAACTCCAAAACCACTCTCATCACCTACACCAAACGTCCGTTGATCAGACCGCTGTCTATAATCATACCGAGTGTAGGAGGAATTTACCCTAGCATTGATACTCATCTCCCCCTGCTTCACTTTTTTGGTGGTAATGATGATCACACCGTTTACACCTTCCGGTCCATACATAGCCGTTGCATTGGCGCCTTTTAACACTGTTACTTCTTCAACATCCGCAGGATTTAAGTTGTTGATAAATTCTAACGAGCGCTGTGCAGCATTCATGTCGCCACCAAAAGAAAGCGGTGCGCCGTTAAATATAAATAGAGGCTGGTTATTACTCGACTGGCCAAATGACCGGATTCCTCTTAACAGTACCCGCATTTTAGGGGACATTTCCGAGCTTTGGCTCATGATATTCAGGCCGGAAACCTTTCCTATCAAACCATTCAATATATTCCCGCTATTTGCCTTGTTGATTGCTTCTCCGCTTACCTGGGCAACGGAATATCCCAGTTCTTTTTTACTCCGTTCTATTCCATAAGCAGTCGTAACACTTACTTCCTGAAGGTTCGCAGAAACTGCACGTAAAGTAATGGTGCCCTTAATTTTATTGGCCGGGATTTCCAAAGTACGGTGACCGACAAATGATATGACGACAATAGCTTGTTCGTCAACGGACTTAAGTAAAAAAGCTCCATTGTTATCCGAAATCACGTACCTGTTTGTTCCCTTAATCTTTATGTTTGTTCCGGGCAAAGCATTTCCTTTTTCATCCACAATCTTACCATTGATATCAATTTCTTGAAAACGGGCAACAAGATTGTCCAAAAATGTCTTTTCCTCCGGTTTCACAGAGATGTCTTTATCCCTTATATTAAAGGATAAATCATGTGCTGTCAAAACTTTTTTCAAGACTGGCTCCAGATCCTCGTTTTCAAAATCAACATTGATTTTCCTGGAATCATTAATCAATTGGTTAGAATAAAAGACATTATATCCGGTTTGCTTTTTTATGGCTCGGAAGAATTCCTTCAGGGTAATCTCTTTTTGGCTAAGCGTAATTTTTTGGGCGAAACCGCTTGCGCTAACCTGCATTATGGCTATCAATAATAGAAATGTGGTGATTTTCATAACCAGCAATAGTTTTTTCATGTGGTAGGTATACCAGCATGGGTTCTTAGTACAAATTTTCATACATTTGGTTGTTTGGGTTTGAATCGTAAATTGATTTTCAAGATTTGTTGGCGGTAATTAACCTGAACATTCGACCGGGAATGTTTGCTGCATTCCTGGTCTGCTTTCACACCTTGTCATTGGTGTGCTCTTCCCTGGCATTAAGGATCTCTTTTTAATTTGGTGTGTTTCATTCGTTTAGTTGATTAAGTATTTATTATGACAGGAGTCGGTTAGTCTCCATGATGATTCAGTTAATCGCCTATCGGCTGATAAAAATTTTTCTTCCTTCTATTTTAAATTTAAGATCGCTGCTGTCATTGAATGTTTTAAGCACTTTGGAAACATTTGACGATTTGGACACTGTCCCCGAAAAAGTCTGAGTTTCTTCTTCAGTCCCCTGATAAACCATCTCTACATCATACCATCTGGCCACTTTACGCATGATCGATTGCAGACTTTCATTTTCAAATGAA
Source organism: Pedobacter hiemivivus (assembly GCF_005144565.1). Lineage (NCBI taxonomy): Bacteria > Pseudomonadati > Bacteroidota > Sphingobacteriia > Sphingobacteriales > Sphingobacteriaceae > Pedobacter > Pedobacter hiemivivus. The sequence continues at coordinate 273,407 of NZ_SWDX01000002.1, read as the reverse complement.
AAAACGCCATTTTTCCAATCTACAAATGATTCGGCATTGACATTTTTGATCTGGATATCCCCTGCGGCATATCTAGCCTGCTGGTTAGGCTTAAGAATCCTGATGTTCAATTTATTCCTGACCTCCACACTTCCCTCCAGCAAAGTGGTTTGAGTGGCCCCATCCTCCGCGTAAGAACTGATGTTAAAATGTGTACCCAAAACTTTCACCTGCTGCCCATTGCTCTCCACTATAAATGGATGCATTTTGTCCTTGGATACCTCGAAATATGCTTCTCCCTCTAGTTTTATGAGACGTACTCCTTTTTGTAATAAACCCATACTATAAGTCAGACTTGAAGAAGCATTCATCCAGACTTTGGAATGATCAGGCAGAGTTAACATGTACGTTTGTCCTCTGCCTGTAGAGAGTGTATTTATTTCCTGAGACGATTTTAAGCTGTTCTTATCTGTTTGATAAATGATTCCCCCATCAGCCGTCTTAGTGATAATGATACCAGAATCCTCAGCGATCTTACCATTAATAGCTTGCTCTAAACTAATTTTATCTCCGTTACCAAGTGTAAGTGTCGCACTTGATTTCCCTGGTAGCACATCATTAACATAATCTACTTGTTCCAGTATTCCATCGTTGGACGAAAAGAAATAGATACTGGATAGAATTATAGCCACAGCTGCTACTGCTGCTGTTAACTTATACCAAAGTGGTGTGGTTGATTTCAATGGTTTATGACCATTGAGGCGGCTCATGGTTTTACTCCATATCGCAGCTTTATTTGCAGACTCATATTTGTTGATCTTATTACGGACTTCCTGCTCCAGATTAAAATCATTGAAAAGTCGGCGGTTATCCTCAGACAGTTCAAGCCAAGCATTCAGTTCTAGCTCCTGCATAGCATTCAATCCTCCTTTTAAATGCGCTTTAATTAACCTGGAGATATGAAATTCTTTTTCAAGCATAGTTTAGTCTGATTTTATACCCCACTATTTATTAATGTCAATTGATATAGATACGATTGTACCTATACGAATGCCCATTCAACCTGAAAATAAAAATCAAATTAATTTTAGCGTCGATCCAGAAAGAGCAGAAAAGCGAGAAAAAAGGTGTGAGAAACCCCTTTTTTCAGGATTGCACTTTTAAGCAGCCCGATAGCTTTCGCTTTGTGATTGCGAACAGTTTTGGGAGAAAGATCAAGCTGTTTTGCAATTTCATCTGTTTTTTTATGCCCGAAATAAATCATCTTAAAAACCTCACGGCATTTCTCCGGTAGCAGTTCAATTTCAGCCACCAGCATCTCAAGGACCTCTGTCTCGATAATATTATTTAAAATAGTCTCCTCGCCCTGCTCCAATTGTTTGAAATAGACTTCCTGGACAGTAGATTTTACTTTGAGGTGTTTAAGGTAATCAAAACAGGCATTCCGGCAAGCAATATACAAGAAAGCCTTCACGCTTTCTGCCGTTACAACCTTTCGCTCAGATTCCCAAAGTTTGACAAAGCAGGCCGAAACAATATCCTCAGCCTCAACATCATCCTGAACGAGCCTACATGCAAAATAACACAAAGACTTGTAATGCAAATCAAAGAAATATCCCAGAGCTTTCTGATCTTCCCTTTGAAGTGCCTCCATCCAATAATTTGCGTCTTTTACGGCTTTTAGCTCCATGAATCTTTAAAGGTCTGCTCCGCAAAACTAAAAATAAATATCGGCAATCATTAATCTCCCATCGATTTTGATATTTTCAGGAAAACGGGATTAAAAGTTTATTTCAGCTGGTCCGCTTTCTTCCAACAATTATTGGCTGCCGCGATAGTAGTGAATTCTATAGCTACGGTCTGGCCGATAGCGATTAGCAGTGCCGGATCCTCTGCGTATAAAGGCCTTAACCTTTCCCTGATCGCCGCATCAGGCTGAGTGGCTTTGATGATAGCTCGCCATTTTAACAGCGAGCTGTCTTCCTTCTTCAGGGGTGGCGGTAATGAGAGAACCGTTAGGAATTAATTGAATAGATTCAGACATGATTTGTAATTTTAGGTGTTTAAATTGATAATAATTATGATACCGCTACTGCATCTTTCAGCTGCGCGGAGAGATAATTTTTCCGGCGGCCATTAAAAGCAATAAACAGCAGGCCAATCAGCAGGATTAGAGATATATTCGCCACCCCAAGCAGAAATTGGCTTTTAACAGCATATAAATTTGCGAAACCATAACTGAATACAGAACTGACCATATAAGTAGCTCCGCCAGTAAGTCCACTTGCTACCCCTGCATTTCGCGAAAATCGACTCAGACAATAGCCATATATAATATTGAAAATAAATCCACCACTCATATGAATTCCAATCGTGAAACCTATTAAAGTATAAATATTAGTACCAATGGGCACGGTAAATATCATAAGTAAAACTAAACTGACCTGAAAAACCAAGGCCGTTACTATTTTTTTGACCAAAGATTTTTTAAGAAGCGATTTGGCAATGATTCCACCAGTCATAATAGACAATCCCGACAACAATGAGCTGTACCCGGTAGTCACTGATGAATAGCCAAACACACGTTCGATAATAAAAGGACTGGACAAACTGTAAATAACAACCAGTCCAAAGCAACTACCAATAATCAGCAAGCCCAGCGAAAAATCAGCCGTTTTTAACATCCCACCATAGGTCTGTAAAATCGATTTCATTTTAAAAGGTTGAAAATGTTTCAAAGATTCCCCACTATAGATCAGTTCTAAAATCAGAAACAGTAGTGACAAGCCGCCCAGGAAATAAAAATTGGAACGCCAGCCAAAGATACTTTGCAGATAGCCCCCTACAAACGGTGCCATAATGGGTGCGCAAGCCCAGATAATGGCAAATAAACTAATATAGCTCTTTAATTTTTCTCCAGAAAAGATATCCACAAAATAGGCCCGTTTGCCCACCACAATAAAGGCAATGGTAATCCCCTGAATAATTCTCATCGCATAAATCACATAGATATTGGGTACGATTGCGATGACGAAACTAGTCAGTGAAAAAACTGCAAGTGAGATTATACTGATCTTAAACCGTCCAAAACTATCCAGAATACTCCCAATAAAAATCTGGCTTATCCCTGTGCTAAACATAAATAACACCAAAGAAAGCTGGATTGCTGACGCTGAAACATGTAGATCTTTTGCCATGGCCGGCAGCGAAGGCAGATAGATGTCTGTTGCAAACCCTGATAATGGAATCAGTGACATGGCTAGTATTGTGCTAAAGCCCTGGTGATTTTCTTTTAATGTTCTCATTGTTTTTCAGTGATTAATGTATTAATAGACCAATCGGTCTTTTTATTGACAAAAAAAATTACTTTAAAAAAGATTCAAATTCCTCCCAGATTGAATCCATAACGATCCTCATTTGCTCATCATTCTCTACAACCCTCCTGCACAAAATAGCACCTTCAATCATGGCAAAAACTTTGACACTAAAATTCTTCGGATTTACAGTTGAAGATATCTCCTCATTAGCTATACCATCCGAAATGATATTTAAAATTCGCTTCTGAGAGGAATTGATTGCCTTTTTTACATAAACTTTCATATTAGGATGTGTATCATCAGCTTCCACACCGAAATTCAAGATCGGGCAGCCTCCTTCGACATCTTTATTTCCTTTGTAAGCCTCCAGTAAGTTGTGGAATTTCTCCTTTGCATTTCTACCCAAATTAACCGCTCCATCCAGACGCCGGGCAAGCGTCTCAGTCAAATAAAGAAAAGCCTCCATACAGATCTCCTCTTTATTTTCAAAGTTCCCATAAATTCCCCCCTTAGCCAATTTCGTTGCCTCCATAATGTCGCTAAGTGAGGTACCTGCCATTCCTTTTCTATTAATAATAGAAGCAGATTTTTCGATAATAAATCTTCTGGTTCGTTCTGCCTTATTCATGTTAAAATATTACAATGCAAAAATAAACCATTCGGTCTATTTCGCGAAATGTTTTATATCTTTGTATTGTAAAATTGTCTGGCGGCATAATTTAAAAGTTATGGGAAGTACCAATCCTCATCTAGCAGAACCGATTGATATCGAAAAAGACATCAAAGATTCGTTTTTGATACACTTTTTTAAGGAAAAAGCATTTGCTAATATCAGGGTTCAGCGGCTTGCTTATCACCGGATAATCCTGGTCACTTCCGGCATTGGAACCCTAAAAATAGATGAGCATATTTTTAAAATTTCTTCGGCAGAACTTTTTCTGATTGCTAAAGGTCAGGTCATTGCTTTTCAGCAAGGAGCTGAATTTACAGGATATGAACTAAGTTTTGGCGACTGTTTCTGGGAAAGGGCTCCACAAAGTGCAAACAATTGTAAAGCAGTATTGTTCAACAACGCATCTGCCAATCAATCCCTTCAATTAACAGCAAATGACTTCCAGGAGCTTAATGTTCTTTTTCAATCCTTGCTCGGTGAATACAATAAAAATGCATACATCAATAAATTGGATGCAATGGCTGCTTATCTGAAAATTATCATGATCAAAATCGCCAATGTGAATATTGCCATTTCAAACGCGTTCGAAAGTCATGAAAATAAGATCTACCGACAGTTTATCTCCTTAATAAACGAACATTATCAAACCTCACATGAGGTAACGGACTACGCCAGACTTTTAGGTATCTCTGTTCGAAAACTGACTGATGTGTCAAAAAACTCCAGCGGCAGAGGAGCTAAGGAACTGATCAACGCGCATCTGATTACAGAGGCAAAGCGATCTTTACAGTTTTCTGCCAGACCAATAAAAGAAATAGCATTTGAGCTCAACTTCAGTTCCGCAGAGCAGTTCAGTCATTTTTTCAAAAAGAACGTACAGATATCTCCCAAAGAATATCGAACCCATTTTATGATCATAGGTTCGTAGTGAATCTCAGCTATTAATCCATTCATCACAGCTATTTGCATGTGATGAACCGAATTTGACATTTCCTATTCCTCAGACAGCAGTAATTTTGGGAAAACAAAAAAATATGTCAGTTCATCAATTAAAAAAAGTTGCCGGGATAAGTATCCCTGACAGCAAAATCGCCAACCAGGCTACAGAACTTTTACTGGAACACGGAACAGAATTCATTTACAATCATTCTCTAAGGGTATTTCTGTTCTCCTCTTTAAATGGTCAAAGAAAGCAACTGAAATACGACCAGGAATTGTTGTATGTCAGTTCAGTTTTTCACGATTTGGGTTTGACAAAACACTACAGCAGTCCTGACTTACGTTTCGAAGTAGACGGCGCCAATGCTGCCCGCGATTTCCTCAAAAGCCATGGCTTACCAAAAGAATCTTTGCAATTGGTTTGGGACACCATCGCACTACATACCACTATAGGTATTGCAGAGCATAAAGAACCGGAGGTAGCCCTAATGTATTCTGGTGTAGGTCTGGATGTTATGGGAGAAGGATATGAAAACCTCAGCGAAGAAAACAGAATTGAAATCGTCACAGCCTTCCCGAGAAACGATTTCAAAAAAAATATTATCCCAACTTTTTTTAGTGGATTTGAGCATAAAACCGAGACGACCTTTGGAAACATCAAGGCGGACGTTTGCGCCTATATGATCCCAAATTTCCATCGTAAAAACTTCTGTGACTGCATCTTACACTCCCCATGGAAAGAATAGGAAATTCATAACAGATCGGCTCTGGGCCATCTGTTATGATTAAACTGGAATAGTAATACGACTTTGAATGACATTAGATTTGCATAAACAAAAGATATAATTTATGGAAAATTCATTTAAAGTACCGCAGTTACTCCTAAGAGGAGCACTAGGCATCACATTTCTAACTCCAGTATTAGACAGGTTAGGTATTCTAGGTCCTATCGGGACTGGAAATATTGAATGGGGCAATTGGGGTAACTTTATTAATTATACATCTACCTTGATGCCATATTTAAGTAGACCGATGGTAGATGTAATGGGAGGAATAGCTACTTTCTCAGAATTCACCATTGCAGTGCTTTTGATTATTGGCTTTAAAACAAAATATGCTGCAATTGGAAGCTCCCTGCTCACCTTAACATTCATTTTATTTATGGCGACATCTGTCGGAATACAAAAACCAATAAATTTTGGCGTATTTACAGCCTCTGCTGCTAGTCTTTTGTTATCATACATTCCAATTTACAAATGGAGTATTGATAACCTACTTCATAAAAGTAACTAAAATTAAGCATGTTAAAACTTATAGGAGTTGTCTACGATAAATTATCCTAAAGCAATGAAAAAGATTTTAGTAATTAATGCAAGTGCCAATACAAAAAACTCAGTTAGTAGAAGCCTTAGCGATACATTCATTGAATATTGGAAAATGACAGGTTTTGCCCACCAAATTCAATATCGCGACTTCAGCGAGAGTGAGATTTCCCATATCGACCAAATGTGGATTGATGCGAACCTCAAATCCCCCGAAAATCGAAGTGAAAATGAAAGGGAGATGCTTAAATGGAGCGATATTTATATAAAGGAATTGCATGATGCAGACATTATCGTACTTGCATCCCCGATGTATAACTGGTCGATCCCAAGTACGCTTAAAGCATATATAGACAATATCATGCGGTTTAATGAAACATTCACCAAAAATCTGCAGAGAGGTGATCAACCTTATAGAGGTTTGCTCGAGAATAAAAGCTTAATACTCTTACTTTCCAGAGGTAGCCAAGGTTATGAAAAAGGAGAAAGAAATGCACACATGAATTTTCAAAGCAGCTATCTAAAAATGGTTTTTGGCATCATGGGAATCCATGATGTCGATGAATTAGCTATAAATGGGACCTCTAGAGAAAGTAGCGATTTAACCGAAGAAATATTGAACGTTCGTGAACAACTTAGAACGTTAATTAATCAGAAACTCAGTTTGTCATGAATGGTAAATTGAAAGGGAGTATACTGATATTTTTGGGTGCTTCCTGCTATGGAATGTTAGGGATTTATGTAAAAAAGGCTTATTTAGAAGGTTACAATACAGCAGAAGTGACTTTATCTCAATTTGGAATAGGGTTCATTACGCTCTTCATTGTGAATGTTTTCCGAAATATTAAGAGGCCCCAGGTAGCTGAGACCAAGCTTCCATTCACAAGTAAATTGAAATTAATGGTTGCAGGAACATCCCTTGGCTTAACCAGTATATTTTACTATTTGGCGGTTATACATATACCGGTAAGTTTCGCCATTGTTCTGCTGATGCAGACTGTGTGGATGGGTATTATACTCGAGATGTTAATCACCAAAAAGATTCCTGATCTTAACAAGATTGTAGCTGCCATCATGGTAATCATTGGCTCAGTTATAGCCACAAATTTACTGGGACAATCCGTTGATCTAAATTGGAAAGGCGTCCTCTGGGGTATGATGGCAGCTTTGTGTTATACGGCTACGATGTACTCCACTAAAAATATCAAGCCGCAATATTCTCCCTACCAAAGAAGTCTTTATATGATATTAGGAGGACTTGTAATTATATGTATCGTCTACCATTCGTCGCTAAACAGCGATTTTAACTACCATATATTTTATAGTTGGGGATTGTTAATCTCCTTATTTGGAACGGTACTACCTCCCTTATTGTTTACCGCTGGCATGCCATTAACAGGCATAGGGCTTGGTGCTATCCTTTCCTCTGTCGAAATTCCGGTTGCTGTTTTGGCTGCCAGTCTCCTATTAAAGGAGAACGTTAGCCCTTTGCAATGGTTTGGCGTCATTTTAATCCTGATTGCTGTTGGTGTGATGAATTTAAAAAACAAATCTGGGCCAGATCATCTTTCAAAACTGGAATGTAATTGACAACTAATAACTTTTTAAGTTTACACTATTAAGAATAGTAATCAATTTTAATTAATAAAAACTAAGATGAAGACAACTGAAATAAATATACAAACACAAGAAATTCTCAACGAGTTTTATAAAAATGTTTCTGAGAAAAATGCCAATTCAATTATTTCACTACTATCAGAAGATATCGACTGGTACATCGTTAAATCAGCACGCCTTCCCTGGACAGGAAAACAAACTGAAAAATCAGCTATTCATAAAGCATTGCAACTACTTTTTGATGCTCACGTTGACGGCGATGATGAACTAACACCTGATCATATCTTTATCGATGGTTATGAAGCTGCCGTTTTTGGTACTATGTCGAGAAAAGTAAAGATGACTGGTAAAAGATTTACTACCACTTTTTGTCAAAGATTCACAATTAAAGAGGGAAAAATCACAAAATTCTTAATGCTTGAGGATACACCTGAAATTGAAAAAGCATTTTAAATCATTCAAATAGATTAGCATCTAATTACACATATAATTAAAGATAAAAATGGAAACACGTATTAAAATTGACCAAGTAGAACCAGCAGGTTACAAAGCGATCTTGGGCTTAGAAAAATTCATCGAAAGTACACCATTAACCAGGACCCACAAAGATTTGATAAAAATTAGGGCATCACAAATAAATGGATGTGCATTTTGTATAGATATGCATACCAGAGACGCACGTAAGGCGGGTGAAACAGAACAGCGCATATATGCGCTCAATGCATGGCGTGATACGCCATTTTTTACCAAAGACGAGCGCGCCATCCTGGCTTTAACGGAGGAAGTGACGCTGATCAGTAATCACGTTGGGGACCAAACCTATACTGAGGCCTTAGAAGCATTGGGAGAAAGCTATTTGGCCCAAGTTATCCTAGCTATTATAACTATCAATGCATGGAATAGAATAGGAATAGCGACTCAGCTAATACCTGGTTAGGCTTATAACTTAAGAATATTATATATTTTTTCAGATGAAGACTGCTCCAATAATAGGAGCAGTTTCTATTTATCCTTCTTACCATGCCAAATAATAGCGCATTAGCGATATGTTTTTCTTATCCCAAAAAATTTCGTGCAAAGATTATCATTGGAATCTTCATGTTAGGGCTACCTATGTTAGCACAGGCACAATTGGAACTCTACGGTAAGTTTAATAAGGACGGATCAGTTGAGCCTGTCATAAATTACGCAGGAAGCAAAAAAATAAGTAATCATTTTGCCGTAGTATTTTTTGGACTTATTCGCGAAAAGTGGAGCCAGGCTTTAATAGGATTATCCTATTCACCAATTAAATCATTAAGTTTCTCGGGCTATGCAGGTATTGAGCATGGACAAAGTTCTCCTAGATATTCAGCAAGTGTATGGTGGAAACAGGGAAAAACATCCTTCCTGATACTTGGTGAACGGGGAAATGGTAATAATAACTACTTATATAAAGTCAATATGTTCCATCAATTTTCAGAAAAAATCAGTTTGGGTATTATGGATTGGCGTTATCACGGACTTGGTCCTAACCTTAGGTACACGATCCCTAAGCTTCAGTCAACGATATGGATCATGCCGGCCTATGACCACGAGCAAAAAGTATTTAGGACTATGCTCGGTTATAGTTTCCAAATGTAATTCTGGAAACTATATTCACGAAATATACGAAATTAGAATAATAGCTATTTAAATTACACCCAAAGTTATTTATTAGGAGAATATAATGAGGATGTATTCATTTTCATAAATACATTAGGCTCCAGAATTAGTGAATTGAGAAAGAAAGAAAGTAAGCGATCTAGAGTTGAAAAAGTAATCAAAAAAGTAAACAAGATGTTTCCTGGTTCAGATTATTCTTAAATTTGAAAGCATGGAAAATAATCACATCAATTACATTGAATTCCAGGCACACGATCTGGCCGCAATAAAGCAGTTCTACCAAATCTCGTTTAACTGGAATTTTACCGACTATGGTCCCGAATACATCGCTTTTTCCGAAAGTGGGCTTGACGGAGGATTCTTCAAAAGTGATGCTATTGTTAAAAACGGCGCACTAGTTATTCTTTACCACGATAATCTTTCTCAAATACAAGATAAAGTTATAGAAGCAGGGGGAAAAATCTCTAAAGATATTTTCAGCTTTCCAGGGGGAAGAAGATTTCATTTCCTCGACCCCGCAGGAAATGAATTGGCAGTCTGGTCAAATGTATAAGTATTGAACCTAAATGTTATATTTATGGTTTATATGCTCTAATGAAATTTACAACAAACTCTCCGTTCCGCTTTCTCATATTCATTGCTTTAACACTTTATGTACAGGCTAGCCATGCCCAGGTAAAATTAAACGGCTCTTATGTTGCTACGAAGGTCAATTACTTAAGTGGAGATGAGCTTCCCGAGGATAATATTCTTAAGTATACCTACCTCAAATATACTTTCAGTAATCAAGATCAAATTGGCATTTCAGGCGTCTATTACGAAAAGGGAACCCCTTACCTATTTGCAATTAGTGGAAACCGCTTAATTATTAAAAGTGAAGTAGGATCAGTTATGAATACACTGAAGATTATGGAGAATAATGCAGACAAACTGGTGCTCATTAGTAGCTCTGCAAGTGGATCATTAGAGGATCCATGGGCAATCAAATACACGCTTTATAAGGAACAATTCATCCAAAACAATACGCTACTCAGTCCAAATGACATTTTCAGCATCAAAGGAACAGATACCGTTTATAAATCCGGACAAAAAATCTACGCTCAATTTAAGGGATCGTCTTTTCAATCCTATATGTACGAACTGATCCGTAAAAAAAAGATGGATGTCAAGAGTGGAGAACTCCTATCTACTTTTATCATTGATCCAGATGGCCATCCTGACAGTCTTAGAATTATCCAAGGAATCAATCCAAAATATGACGCCGAATATATCAAAGCCTTTAATTCAGCCAGGAACATGTGGCAGCCAGCTCAGCACAATGGCAAAACTGTTACGGTACTGATGAACCAATCATTAAAATATCTCACTTCTGAACAGACGTTACCATCATATTTCGATTCTCAAAAGGCCAACACTGCCTATAATAATAAAGACTACGAACTTGCATTATATCATTACGACCGAGCACTAGAAGTAAGGCCTGATGAGGTAGAAAATCTATACCATCGAGGAATCTGCAAACAAATATTAGGAAACTTGAAGGGGGCATGTGCAGACTGGACTAAAATACAACTCATGGGTAATAAAACGGCAAATGAACTTTTACTTAAATACTGCAAATAATTGTTTTTGTGAATCCTAAGTAACTGCAGGATCACAATTATTTCATGATAAAAAGGTGAATATTTTATAAAACATTTTGCAGTGCTGAATGTTGACACCAACGAATGACAAAAGTAACGCCAAACGCTACATGACCCGTTCTAAAAGATTTTTATTATGCCAGTTCATAGCAAATCATCTTTTGATTATCTCGCGCATCTAAAAGAAGCCGGGGAAATGGGCAATCTAATATATTCGGCCAATTGGTCTAACACTAGTTTAGGTAATGCCGATACCTGGCCGCAAAATTTACTAACGGCATTGGACATTATTCTAAGATCAAAATTTCCAATGTTTCTATGGTGGGGTCCTCAGCTTATTCAATTTTATAATGACACTTATAAAACAACCCTCGAAAAATTAAACAAACACCCTAAAGCATTAGGGGCGAGAGCCCAGGACTGCTGGCCGGAAGTCTGGCTCGCAATAGAACCCAGTATCGAGATGGCTATGGCCGGTAATAAAATGTTGGAGCAGGAAGACCAATTGATCCCAAAACAACAGGACGGACATCCTGCCAATAGTTTCTGGGTTTTTAATTGCAGCCAACTCTATGATCTCGAGGGAAAGGTTTGTGGGCTATTGGTTACCTTTTACGAATCTAATAGCCAAAAAAAATCTGAACATCAGATTTACGATACATTAAGACAACTTGCAGAACGAGAAGCCAGATTTCGATCGCTACTTGCAGATGCACCTGTGGCCATTGCTGTATTTAAAGGAAGAGAGCTAATTATTGAAACGGTAAACGAGAAAATGCTTGAAGTTTGGGGTAAACATGCTACGATTATAGGTAAACCACTTAAGGTAGCCATACCTGAGTTAGAAGGCCAAGGTTTTCTCGAGATCATGGATGAAGTTTACACCAGCGGAACTCCATACTATGGAAATGAAGTGAAAGTTTTTCTGATACACAGTCATAAAACAGAGGAAGTCTACTCAAACCTTGTCTATCAGCCCTTGAAAAATTCAAAAGGTAAAACTGACAGAATAATGCTGGTAGCCAATCTAATAACGGAACAAGTGAAGGCAAAGTTACGAGTCGAAAAAAGTGAAAAGCGATTTCGGGCTTTGATCAATGCACTTCCTCAAATGGCAATGACCAGTACAATCAAGGGAAAAATGACTTATTTTAACAAACGTTGGTATGATTATACAGGTCTTAATCCCACTGAAGCATACGGCAGCAAATGGCTCAAAGTGATTCATTCAGATGACCTACATGAAACACTTCGCAAATATAATTTGATTAGATCAGGTCATGAAGGAGGAGAATTTGAAAACAGATATCGCAGCGCTGAAGGGACCTACCGTTGGCATTTAAACCGAATGCAACCAGTTCAAGAAGATGGGATCGTTGGCCTTTGGATTGTAACGGCCACCGATATTCATGACCTAAAACAACTTCAGCAACAAAAGGACGATTTTGTTAGTATTGCTGGTCATGAACTAAAAACACCAATCACCAGCTTATCTGCTTTTATGCAATTAATTACCAGACTCCAGAAACATCCAGAAACAGATTTCTTGCCCACTCTAATTGAAAAGGCTTCTAGAAGTTTGGATAAAATCAACATTCTTGTCGATGACCTGCTAATTGCAAGTAAGTTAAATCAGGGGGAACTTTATATAAAAAAAAACTGGTTTACCATCTCTGAACTGATAGAAGACTGTTGCAATCACCTCAAAATTGAAGGCATATATAGTATTAAAGCCACAGGAGACCTGAATTTGAAGGTATATGCAGATCCTCATAGAATCGATCAGGTGATCATAAACTTTGTAAATAATGCCAGAAACTATGCCCCAGAGTCTAAAGAGATTATTGTTGATATTCAAAAAATAAAAAACAAAGCAAAGGTTTCTGTAATAGACCAGGGCCCAGGAATACCAAGAGACCAGATCCCCCATTTGTTTAACCGTTATTACAGAGGCGATAAAAGTCGGAGCCAATATTCAGGTTTAGGCCTTGGCTTATATATATCGTCAGAAATTATTAAAAAACATGATGGGGAAATTGGAGCAGAAAGCGAGCTTGGAAATGGTAGTAGTTTTTGGTTTACACTCCCGATTGATTAAAAAGTTCATACCAATAATGTGGGACGAGATCATAATCAAATAACCCTTTTTCTATAAAACCACATTTTTTTAGAACTTTTCGGGATTGCAAATTACCTCTATCAGCCATAGCATAAATTACTGGAAGCTTAAGTTTATTAAAACCATATTCTACTGTTGCTTTTGAAGATTCAGTGGCATAACCTTTTCCCCAAGCCGTTTTTAGAAATCTATATCCTAAGTCATGATAGTTCTTATGCCCATTAGTTAAATCAGTAATTAATTTAAAACCGCCCCATCCAACAAAACTATTGGTTTCTTTTTCAATTATTGCTAAACGGCCCACTCCATAGTCAATGTACTGTTGTCTAATGAATTTTATAGCATTTAGAGCTTGTTGGGCACTTTCAATTGGATTCCCCCCTAAATACTGATGCACTTCAGGGTCAGAATCCAAACTAAAAACACCTCTAATATCAGTTTCTAATAATTCTCTAAAATAAAGCCTCTCAGTTTCAATAATCATCTTATATATATAACCATATTCATCTCTTATTTTCTTAAATCAGATTCTGTATGCATGGCACAAACCCAATTTTTATTTACCTTAACCCAGGTCGATGTACATGCGCATTTTCCTGAAGATTTCCGACCTTCCATGCTATATTCTAATTCTACAAGGTAGGCTAAAACCGCAGTATCTTCAGCTATGATTTCGCTTTCCGCATCAGAAATATCCACTACTTTCAACTGGTTTCCGGCTCCCGAATCAAACATTTTTTTGAAAGAAGGTTCATCCACACTTCTTATCCCATCCTTACCAGCCACGATGCAGGGGAAACGGGTAAGACTTCTTACAGTATCAAAATCACGGGTTTCCATTGCTTTCCAATACTTTTTTTCAAGTTCAAGAATTTTATTTTCCATAATATAGGGTTTTGACTAGATATAACAAAAGCAAGTGGTATTGGTTTTTAATGACAGGTTAATTCTATCTTTATTTGTATAACCCTAATCTTAATTTATTTTTGCATCCCCTAATTGTTGTTTTTACCCGCTTAAAGATTGACTTAATATATAGAATCTTAATTAAATCACCTTTCGCTCAAAACAAACTGGGACAAAAATGCGCTCGAATATCGTTATTCACTTGGATCCGATTAAATCTGAAATCCTTTCTGATTTAACAGCTAAGTCTGACAAACCGCTTTTAAATACCAACTTAAAAAAATATCATTTGAATGAGGGAACTTTGGTTGTTCGATCCAACTCCTTCTACTTCGCAAATGTAGAAATGTTTGAAGGTTCACTCTCTAAAAAAGTTTTGATCGATATCTCAGTAACCTCCCCCTCGTTCTATATGCTCGTAAATATTAATAAGTCAACCTGTTATTTAACTTACCATCCTCCAGGAAAATATCGGAAAATTGCTCATGAAGGTATGAATACAATAATATTAATCAATTTTAAGCCAGACTGGTTCATGTATCGATGCAGAAAAATGCCGGAGTTTGAAATTATACTTTCATCTTATTATAATCGAACAAATAAGAAAATCAACCTAACACAGGTTAGCATACCCCGCCGTTTAATTAAATTGCTAAATAGTTCAATATTCAATGGTGTTGACGACGATGGTTACTATCTTATTGATGAATGTATTGATAAATACTACAGCAATATTAAGAGAAAAGTATTAACAACCATTTATCAACAGGATTCTGCCTCCAGGATCAAAGCGTACATTTTAGCAAATTTTACAACTTCTAAAGTTGATAGCGCAAGTAAACTAGCTCAAAATTTGATGCTCTCCATCAGAACAATGGATCGTTTATCTAAAATGGCCTTTGGTTTACCTGTTCATGAACAAGTTATAAAACTTCGAATTGAATACGCTGTAGAATTACTGCTAACAACTGATAAACCAATTAAAGACATTGCTATTTTATGTGGATACAAAGAGCCTCATTATTTTAGTAGGGCTTTTAAAAGCTATGTCGGTGAAATTCCAAAAAAGCTCAGAAGTACCCATCCCTCAAAAGACTATTTATCAGGAAAAAACTCGCATTATAAGCCGTAAACGATTATTTTATTCCCAACAATCTTAAAGTTTACTTTAACTGCTAAAGACAAGCCCTTAAGGACCGTAGATAATGACTGGTTCTTAAATATTTCCCCACCCAATAAAATATGCTTACTGCGTTCCGTTTTATAAACGACTTTAATATTATGCCATCCAGAAATTACATCCATAATCTTTTCCAAAGATGTGTTTCTGAATACAAACTCATCATCTTTCCAGGCAACTATTTCTTCAGCGACAACAGTCTCAATATAGAATTTTGAATCTATCAAATTTGCTTGTTGATTTGGTTTGAGCATGATCGGCTGCCCAGCTGAAACACTTTCAAATGGGTCTGCAACTACTTGATCTACAGATAACCATAATTTATTCACCAAAGAACTAAGCCTCAATTCCCCTTCCAATAAAGTAGTTTTCACGTGATTAGCATTTGAGTATGCACTTACATTAAACTTTGTTCCAAATGTCTCTATTTTCTGATTATTTGTTAAGACTACAAATGGCACGTTCTTCATTTCTGTTGAAGAAGCTATTTTAATTGGGACGTCAAAATATGCTTCTCCGGTCAGTTGAATTATTCGCTTGTCAGATTGATTATAATCTGAAGGAATCTTTAGGCTTGAATTTGCTCTTAACCAGACTTTAGTGCTGTCTGGTAACGCTACACGGTACATCCTTTTAGCCGGAGACATAATTACCGCAAACGCCTGCTTCTCCAGCAAAATTTCTGAAAAGGGCTTATCAAAAAAGAATTGTTTTGTTTTGTTTCTATTTATAATCGAGCCATCGTTATATTTAAACTGACTGCCATCGAGAATAACTCCTGATTTTTCATCATTAAGAACTACCTTTTCGCCACTAGACAGGGTGATAGAAGCAAATTCATGTTCAGAACTACGCTCATTTTCGACCGGAATAAATTTAGCCGAGCGTTTAAAAAATAACATTCCAAGGGTTATAATTATCGCAATAACCAATGCTGCTTTGAAATACGAACTCTTCAATTTGAGAGATGATTTAGACGTTTCTTTTACTTCTTGCTTAGGCTTCATTTTCCCTTGCCGATAGAGCGCTTGTGAATTCAAACTTGGCAATTCGATTCAAAAATATATAAATTCTTTTAAATTGAAGACCCTACATTTTTCGGTTAAAATTTGAAGATCAACAGATTATGTGTAAAAAGTGACTTTCTGGACTTGAAATGAACATAAAGCCGCTAAGATTTCACCTGTATTCTTTTTATTCATAATAATAGTTGATCTACTCCGCACCAAATGCCATGGCATTACTTATTCTGTGATCCCGGCTTAAATATAAAGAAACTAACCAATGCCAGGAAAACGACCCCAATTCCACTGAACAAAGTCAGCAATTGAAAACCACCAGCCAATGCATCATGTGTTACCTCACCACTTGGGTCTAAAGTTATAATCCCAGGGATTTTTTCCAGAAGGCCCGCAAAATTACCTGCTGCGATTTTTTCGGCCGCTGAATGGAGCTGAAGGTTATCAAAAGTTCCTGCAAATGCAACCTTTAAATGCATAAACACACCTTTACTTAACAAAAACCCCATCAAAGCGATATTGATTGCCAGGGTGATCAGTCTTGCACTCATGTCTATCCCCGAAGCCATACCTGCACGGTCAGGACTCACAGCGCCTGTAGTGGTATTCGTAACAGTAGTATTAGAGAGCCCCAATCCGATGCCAGACAACAGCATGCCGGGCATCATAGTCCAAGTTCCGAAATGTGCAGCATAAATGCCAAACCACATCAATATAAATCCCAATCCGATGATAAAAAGCCCCAATGGGATAACGATACCAGGACGATATCTCAGCAATAATCGCTCGGCCAGTGGTGGAACCACTAATGTGGGCAGCGTATAAGCCAACAACACCGTACCAGCCAAAAGGCTGCTGTATCCCAAAACGCCCTGAAAATAGATAGGAAGGTAGATCATGAAAGGCCAAAAACAAAAGTTCATGCCTATAGAGCCGATGATAGCACCGGAAAAGTCCCGTATCCTGAATACAGTAAAATCAAACATGGGTTGGACGCTTGTCTTTTCTGCATATAAAAAGATTAGAAAACTCCCTGTAGATACTCCCAGAATCAGCAGGGAGTATACGCTTGTAAACCCCATTGCGGGTCCTTGGGTAATGTAATAGATTAGCCCGAAAACAGCTATGGAAAGGCTAACCATACCTAAGGTATCCAGCCGCTGTATTTGAGCTGACCTTGATTCCCGCACTCCCGCCCATGCAAGTCCTAACGTAAGCAAGCTGAGCGGAACATGTACCAGGAAAACCCATTTCCAGCTTAAAAATGTAAGGATCAGACCGCCAATTAGCGGCCCAAACCCCAATCCTATTCCAAAAACAATACCCCAGGCAGCAAATGCCCGGCTGCGTTCGCGCCCGTCCTGGAACTGATGAGAAAGAATAGCAACCTGGCAGATCAGCATAATCCCCCCGCCAAGCCCCTGCAAAAAGCGTCCGGCGATGAGTAGTGTCATTGATGTAGCCAGCCCACAAAGCAAGGAGGTTATACCAAAAAGCACAAGCCCGGCCATGAAAACAAGTTTGCAGCCATAGCGATCGGCAAGCGTGCCAGAAGCCATCAGTACTGTAGTGCAGGCAATGGTATAGGCATTCATAATCCATTGTACATCACTGAAATTGCCCCTTAATAATTTTTCGAGTGTAGGCAGCAATACCGGGACACTTGAAATTTCCAATCCAAACATCAGTGAGGAAAGGCAAACGGCGGCCAGGGTCAGTGTATTCTTTTTATCTTTAAACATAGTTTTTATTCTTGAGGTCATTTTTAACAAAAGTAAACCGATAAATACGCACTCCTTCGGTTCATTTCTATGATAAAAAGGTATGTTTGCATTATGGTCAAACAAAATATGCACCAGCAGGTGGAGCTGGAATATCTCAAAACCGATCACTGCCCCTTGGGCGACAAACAGTATAGTTTCTTTGAAATGGTATACCTGATTTCTGGTAAAGGCACAGTCTGCATCAACGGCAACCGTATGGCTTATCGTGACGGGAATCTGTTACTGATCACGCCCAACGACCGACATACTTTCGAGATAAGCGAAGTAACAGAGTTCCTATTGATCCGGTTTAGCGACAGTTACATTCGCAGCTACCCATGGAAAAGCATTCACCACCTGGAATGTCTGCTCTTCTATGCCACCCACCTGTCGGGTTGTGTAATGCGTTGCAAAGACGACAGCCGCCTCGTTGAAATGATTGTCGAATCGTTGCTGTTTGGAATGAAGCTTGGGGGTGTTTACCAGCAGGATCTGGACATGAACCTGGTGAACGCGCTGATTGTGATTGCGGCAAGGAACATTTCAAAGATAAGACCTGAAAATGTCCGTACCAACACAGACAAGCGCATCCTCCAGATCATCAACCACATTGAGCGCCATATTTTTAGGCCAGATCAGCTGACTGCGGCCGCAATAAGTCAGGCTTTTGGGATTTCCCAGGCTTACCTGGGTGTCTATTTCAAAAAAGCTTGCGGAGAAACCGTCCAGCAGTTCATTACCAGCTACAGGATCCGGCTGATCGAATGGCGGTTAAAGTACAGCGACCTGCGGATCAATGAACTGGCTGATGAATTCGGCTTTGCCGATGGCAGTCACCTAAACAAGTTCTTTAAGAAGCAGAAAGGCATGAGTTTAACGGGATACCGCCAGGCTATTTTGGCGAATCCGCATTAAAAGCATCTATACCAATTGAAAAACGATTACCTTTTAGCACATAGGATGGAATTTCAATCGTTATCTCCTTTTTTTCACCTGGTAGAAGATTGAAGAAATTATCACTATAAAATGCAGGTCTGATACTTTTCCCACTACCATCTGTTAGCCTGAGTTGTGTAAAGAAAGAAAGAGAATTCCCTTCATTTTCAACAAGCACTGTTGCCACTGTTTTCCCCGGAAAAGTTTTCTGACTGGTTTTTAGGCTAAGTTTTGTTTTATTCAATTTATTAATATCCTGAAATCCTGATACAGCTGGCCCCGTTATGGTCCAGGCCCCTTTATATTTATCATTTGACCTCCAGTAAAAAGCATCAGCGATTTGCTTTCCACGAGCATCTTCTAAAACAAGTTTGATAAAATGTATCTGCGAAATATCCTCCGGAAAGCTAATTTTTAAAGCATCCTTAACCAATCCGTCAGCAGGGATGTCTACAATTTTATCAAGCTTCGATACCATCTTACTTTCGAAATTATAAACCATTGCAATAATTTTATATCCTTTAAATGACTGCCTGTAATCATTATATACGGAAACCGTATTTTTGATGTAATCATATTGCGGGTGCAACGGTGCCAACCCATTCTGGGAATAATAAAGTCCGGCAGTCGGCTCCAGGAACCAATCGTAAAACCTACTTGAGGTTTGTGGCAACGGGCTATTGTGATACCAGAACAATAATCCAGAAGCAAAGCGATCGCCATATTGGAATTTATTGTAATTCCAGACCTCCCAGAGTGCCCGGTAGTTCATTGCCCCGACAAATTGCGCTTTCCTCGCAAAATCCTCAATTGACGAAGAACGGCCAAACTGTTCCACTGCTTCCCTATACTTTGTGGTCATTTGATGGAAACCTCCCCCATCCATGTAATTCCATACAGCAGTGCTGATTGGCCAAAGCTCTTTTTGCGGCATCATGTCTTTCAGCGAAGAAAGGACCGGCAAAATCGGGGCTCCATATTCAGGGTTAAACCCATCTACCCGGCTTCCTCTTTTTGAAGCTGTATTTTCAAAGTACTGCATTGGGTTTTCATATTTATACGGGCTTCCATCATGCACCCCGCAGCATTCAGATTGTGGCTGATACCCTTTAGTTGGATCTAGTGCATACATCAGCTCCCGCGCTCCCTTGATTTCGGTAGATTCATTGGCAGAAACGTAAAAAGCAGATGAAGCATGATTTCGAACCCTTTTTACCGTATTCGTCATATTTTTAAAATATAGTGCCGTATCTGTCGGAAAACGAGTATCGCCGGTAATCCAGAACTCAGTCCATACCATAATCCCCATCTCATCACAAAGCCGATAAAAATAATCTGATTCGGCAATTCCACCACCCCAAAGTCTCAGGAAATTAATACCAGCCTGTCGGGTATACCGCAATTCGGCATAGGTACGCTGTTCAGAATTCCTTAACATTGCCTCCGGCACCCAGTTAGAGCCCCGAATAAATACAGGGTGCCCGTTTACAAGAAACCTGCGTGACTGATCAGGGGTATTTTGATCCGTGGTGATTTCCCGGATACCAAAGCGGCTGGTCACACTACTGCTCTCCTTGCCCCCAATAGTAAATTTCAGATCAAGTGTATACAATTCCTGTTTTCCCTTATTTAACGGCCACCATAATCTTGGTTTTGAAATTTTTAGCTGGCTGAATTCCTCCGGCGTTAAGGTCATAGTCTTTCTTTCGCCCGCTTTCAGCGATACCTGCTTTTGAAAATCAACCCCAGCCTCTTTAATCGAACAAGACAGCACACCCGAACGAGCGGCAGCAGCGGCGTTATAAAGCTCTACTTTTACAGTTTCCTTGCTTGAAGTCGTATCTGGCAATGGCAACTTAGTCATCACGAAAGGATGCGCTAACAAAACATCACCGGTAGCAAACAACTCTACATCCTTCCATATCCCCGTATTCCGATCCCTGATCCCATCTGGACTGGTAAAGTCCCATCCAACCGACATCAGCATCGTCACATTTCTGCCAATTTCACCATCTCCACCATTAAAATTCTCCCCAATTGCTCCAGTCCTGTTTTTTTTTGAATTATGACTAGATCCTGGAATATCTACTGGTTTCACCTTAACAGCCAATACATTTTTACCCTGCCTGTTTGCAAATTCACTAACGTCAAACTGCTGTGCATTGAACATGCCAGCCATATTCCCAAGTTTCTTTCCATTCATCCAGATTTCACAACGATAATTGATTCCGTGAAACTTTAACCACAGCCTTTTGCCAGCAAAACTTTTTGGAATAATGAACGCTGTCCTAAACCAGTAATGATAAAATTCGACCCCCTCATCATTCAAATCAGGAATCAATTTGCGCTCTTTTCTGTTGTTATCACCGAAATATGGATCCGGATAAATCTTATTTGCAACCAAGCTACTTAAAACAGTTCCAGGTACAGTTGCAGGCATCCAATCAGCAGCACTATAATTAACTGCCGATATTTTCATTTCTTTCTCCCTCACCTCAGTAACTTTCTTCATTTTCCACTGACTGGATCCATCCATAACAGTTCCCGAACGAAGAAAAACAGATAGCGGAGCGGATCTATCACTAAGTGTTACTTTTTGGGCATATCCCAGGGATGAAATGCTAAAAAGAAGGATGATCAGATTTTTTAATTTCATGTTTAAGATTTGATTATATTTTTTCCGTTTCATTGTTTAATAAACAGTAGTATTAAAAAGATCAATCTTTCTAACTGTTACCAGGAAATTCCCGTTTGTAGAACTGGCAACAAACCCAATAGAAACCTTTGTAGGCGTATTTAGTGTAAAGCTTGCTGTTAGCGTATGATCATTTTTGGTTGGTCGTGTAAAAGCAAGTGCAGAATTGGGTACATCTACTGTGTTCGGCAGCCCATCACCCACGTTCACCACAAAATAAAATACTCCGTTATTAGGGTTGATTACGTCTTTTGCATTTGTGGTGTATTGATAACTTCCTGCCGGCAGCGTAATGGTTTGGTAAACTTTTCCGTTTGTAACAATAGGGCTGCCAGTGGCTCCTCCAATAACTAAACAAGTGTTTGTTTTATCATGTCCCCCGTATTTTACCCCAGCAACAGTATGTACCTTTGTAGCATCGTTAACAATCCAATCTACCGGTGTACCCCATCTATCAGTAGATTGAACAACAGCATATGGTCGCAATGAATTTTTTAGAACACCGCCCAAGTCTTTCAGTACCGTAGTGTTGATGATAATTACCAGCGATTTATCAAGAGGATCTAGCTGATACCTGGTAGGATCGCTCAGCTTTAGACCAATGGCTATATTTTTACCAAAGTACCTTGCCATATCCCTGGTATTAATTCTTAAATTAAATGTTCCCTTCCCCCCCTCTGCTTGTAAAATCTTTACGGGGTCTGAAGGCAAAGAATAATTCGAGCTTTCCAACATTACAGTATTTTCTGGAAGTACACCTGCTAACAGTAGTTTTTGAACTGTATCCTGATTAGACGATACTTTTACAGAAACATCCTGGCCAACGGCCCCCATAAGCCTGGCATTTAAAGGAATGTTAAAATAAGTGGCATCCTGAGTAATATTGCTCCCAGACGTTGGCGCAATTACCATTCTTTCTCCACCGTTTTCAAACCTAATCAAACGAAGGTCGCTCTGGTCTATCAGTTCATTTGTATTGAGCACAAGAATTATAGTCTTTTTTGAAGGGTCTATTTCATTATTTTTTGTGGGATTAGATAATTTAAGCGCAACTGCTACATTTCGGCCATAGTAAATCTCAAGGTCTGGAACATAAAACCGCACATAAATCCTTGAACTGTTCCGACCATAATGTAGCTCGGTGTTTGCTGGGTAGGAGAAAGACTGCGCTGGTAAGGCTACCGTATTCAATAGACCACCATTTGCGATTAATGTATTTACAGTATCTGCATTTGCAGTAATGTTCATCGTAAAATAGGCAGGGGCTGGTCCGTCAAGTGAAATATCTACAGGAACATCCATATAGGCTCCGACTCTCTGTACAATGGATTTGCGGACCTCCAGACGGCCATCCTTATAATCAAATCCCGTTGTTACCGCTGGGAACTCTTTATTGGGAAAGATATCATCCTTACATGCACTTAGAATGAAGATCAACACAAACATAATTATATACTTAGTTTTCATATCTTTTATTTTTTGAGATCAAACTACTGATTAAGCCATACTCTTCCATCTAACTTCCAGGTCTCCTTCGGTAGGATAGACATCCAGCTTAAAATCTGTGTTGCTGCATCCCTGGAAGCAGGAACCGTGCTGGCAAGATTAGTCGCAGAAACCGGGCAAATTAAACTGGAATTGAAGACCCATAGCGGATTAATGATGGGATCATTACCTTTTTCGACACTAAAATGTGCCAACGTCCCGCTATTGTCGTGCAACTGATTACCAGCACTTTCTGTACATGGCCAGTAACCTGCTAAGCTTTTGAAATTGGGGTGTGACTTCAGCACATAAGTATCACAGGCAAATCTTGTAAGGATTTCATTAGTCAATGCTTTACGCCAAATCCTCACATCGCTGATAAAGCCATTAAAGGCCTGGCCGGTGTTTATACGTCCAGGAATATAACCCAGTGTTAATAAATTTGGCAAATCAGTACCAACCGGCAGATCTATTGGGCCCCAGCCATCGGGTAACATAGATTCACCGTTAAATACACCATCTGTAAATGTTTTGATATACCTTTTAAGATCTCTATTTTCAACAACAACACCTAGTGTATGCCAATTCCCATCGTTAATATCGCGACCTCTAACAGAAAAATTAGCAGCAGAAGGCTTTCCGAAATTAATAGCCCAGCTCTTCCCATCCAAAGAAATTGTCCATCCTATACTACTATTATCAGTATTAGATGCTCTTTTGGAAAGAATAGCTGGATAGGAATAGTCATAATTAGGCTGAGCAGTTGTACCCCTGTTGATTTTCTTAACTTTTAACTCAATAGTGAACTGGGCGGTATCCCCAAAATTAAAAATCTGATCATTAGCAACAGGATCAGCTACCCGGGCACTTATCGCATCATCCTGAATACCACCAAACTTGAGGAAGGTACCATCATAGCGATTACCGGTATAAGGTTTATCTATATATTTCAGATTGTATTTTGGACTTGAGAAAATCGTAAATGTATTGATTTGAGCGTTACTGAAAACAGTTCCGTCAGCCGGAACGATATCAAATGCCCCGCCCCTGCTAGAGGTGACAACAATCAGCCAGTTTTCAGCATTATAGGTTGGTCTTGCTTTTAAAGCCGCTACCATTTCTCCCACATAGCTATCAAAACTGGTGATGGCGGTTTTATATTCCGGAAATGACAAATCATAACCATAAGTTTTTCCAGCGACGTTGACACCACCAAACTCGGCTATTACAATACCCACTTCCTGTTGGCTAAGTTCTGTAACGACAGCAGATTTAACGGCAGCATCAGTAGAAAATGACTGACGGACATCTGCTCCTGTTGCAAGCTTTTCTTTAAAAACATCTGAAGCAGAAAAAGAACTGATCCTGGTCTCTGGTCTTGCCGACTTAATCCTGGTAATAATGGTTGGGTACTTGCTTAAATTACTGCCTATCAGGGTCTCATTATATACCCCATGTTTATCTTTCCCAACACCGGTAAGCATATCCGCCCAGGAACTGGCATCATTATAAAGTTCATCACTTAATGACGTCCAGGAATAAGTTGCTTTCTGTGTTAAAGCTTTTATGTTTGGCGCCGGCGCATCTTTAACAGAAAGCCCACGTGCGCCGTCCACAATAACATATAAAACCTTCTGTGCGCCAGCATTTACATTTGGTGCATCTACGTAATCCTTTTCAGGTAAAAGTCTTTTAAATTTATCCTGACAGCTGCCAAGCAGTCCTAGTGTGATGCAAACGGCTAGGAATAATACAATTTTGTTTCTCATGTGATCTTTATTTGTAATTTGATCTGCAATTATTCTTCTGTAAAAGAAATACAAGTGATATTATTAATGGGTTTTCCGTCAAACTTGGAAATACTGCCGAGTAAAATCAATGAGGTTTTATTTTCTGCATTTTTGCCTTCAATAATGTCATATATGCTCCCCGAAAAATCACCGGCGGTATTGTATCCGGGAGCCAACAGCCCGGTTTCAGTCAGTATAATAAAGCCTGAACGTTTAACATTGCTGTATTTTTTAAATCCTCCGCTAATGATAATCATGCCATTTGATATCTGTTTGGCATAAGAAGGATAACCGTTGGCGAAATCCTTAGCTACAAAATTAGCATCAAGAGACCCATCCTGATTGAGCATGGCCAAACCTTTTGCAGGCAAGTTGTTGAAGGTTCCAAAGGTGCCTGTGATGAGGAATTTTTTAGAAATTTCATTATAGGTAATGCTACTGATTGACGCATTGGCCCCTTTTCCTACATTAAAGGTATTATCTAGCGTTCCGTCAGGATTTACCCTTACAATCCTCCCCGAGGGCAGCTCATTAAACCTACTGAATGAACCGACCAGAATGATCTTACCATCTGCCTGCTGAAAGGCTGCGTTAATGGAGCCATTACCTCCTTCATAGCTTCTGCCGGTGGCGGCATTAAAATGAAACGATTTGTCAAGCGTACCGTCCGGATTAAAACGGATCAGTTGTTTCATTGAAATACTGTCTGTAGTGATGCTGTCTTTGTAAACAAAAAACTGCTCCTGAGTAAGCGGATTAGTAATTACAATAGTCCTTCCATTAGTGTAGTTACGTTTTACATAATGACTGAAGTTACCTACTGCAATCAACTGGTTTCCCGAATTAAAAAGCTTAAGTACCGAACCACTTATGCCACCTGAAAAAGCCGGTACTGTAATCTGTTTACCAGTGAAGGGAGTACTGTAAGTGTTCACCCGAATGGAATCAGCTGTACCATTAACTGTTGTCCTTGTAATGTTACTAATGAACCTGTTCATCCTGTCGTAACTACTAAAGCGTCCACCTACATAAAAATTTTGTTTATTAGGAGATTGAATTACTGAATTGATCTGATCATCTGCACCAGAACCAAATCTTAAGGAACGGTCAAGTTCCCCGCTGGCCGAGGTCAGCACAATCCGTCTGATCGGTGAAGCCTCATTGGCCTGGCCATTATAATCGCTAAAGCTTCCAGTAAGAATGTATCTTCCATCATCCAGTTTAAGATAAGACCTCACCAAATTATTGGCACCGTTAATCGCTTTATAAAATGGATCGATCATGACTTTACCCAATACCTTAAATTGAGGACCATAAAAAACCTGATCTTCAACCATAATTGAAACGGCCCCGGAGCTTGCCATAGCGGGCACTTTGACAACGATAGCATTATCCTGAATATCAACAATTTCTGCTTCCTCTCCATTAAAAGAAAAAGAAATAGCTCCTTTATACTTTAATAAGCCAGATGCGGTAAACGTAACTGTCGTTCCTGAACTACCGTCGATTGGAACAGGTGGAATAACGGCATTAAAACCGATCCCCAGGGGCTTAGCCCCTCCATTGTAAGGATTTTCAGAAAGCGTCTTATCCTCCTTGCATCCCCAGAAAAACAACAGGCAGAAGGCAACAAACAATAGGTATGTATATTTCATATTCTAAATATTTAATCAGCGTATTTTTATTATTTATGACCAGCTATACTACCTGGATAACAGGACATCCTGGATAAAATTTGTGGCATCAAAACTAAAAGTATGGCTTGCTTTAAGCACATGCACAACTCCGTTATTGGGTTGAATATCCGAAGATGACACCAGTACAGTATTCCAGTTTGCCAGCGGATCAGCAGTATTGGGAATAAATGAGATACATAGATGGCGGTATCCCGCATATTTTACACCCTGTGAGTTCTCACTTCCTGTACCGCTCACATTCCCTGCATTATCGTAAATGGCACCAATATTAAAAACCACATCCCCTAAGGACTTATAATTTTGCCCGGGGTACAAACCGCGAGCGTTCAAATCAATCTGCGGGTAATCGTTTACTTTTTTAAGCCCCTTAAACATATATACCGAAACATATTTCTGCCATATTGCATCAGGGATATCATTAAGGTTTACCACAGTGTCCTTCCCTGTTGCATACAAGACTGTATTGAGGGTTTTGATCAGCCCGCGGAATGAGTTGTCAACAGGCGCAAAAAAAGTGAACTGATCATTGTTAAACTCTTTTTCCATTCCAGCCAACTTGATGACCGTAACCAGGGTATCAAAGTACCGTGGATTGGACTCCAGATACTGAAGAATGCTCCCGTCAAATTTTGCGTTTTCCTTTCCACCGTCCTGATAGTAGGTATCTTTTCCGCATGCAGCAAAAATCAGTATAGTAAATGCCAATAAAGCCAATAGTAGGCGTCCGGAATTCATATATTTTCTCATCTTTTATTCTTTATTTTAATTATAACCAATAGGAATTCAGGGTCATAAACGGATTCCTTGTAAGTGCGGAAGCGTCAATCGGCCAGGTCCAGGCGCCTTCATTAAACTGGGCAAGAGTGAGTGGATTACTCGTCCAGTTACCATCCGTAATTTTGCGGGTTCTTACCAGATCAAAAAAACTGTAACCTTCTCCTATGAACTCTCTCTGTCTTTCCCTGAAAATTGCGTCCTTAAGATTCTCCGCACTGCCAATTTCAAACAAGCTCGCCCCTGCACGATCACGCACCAGGTTAAGCATATCTACCGCCTCCTGATCCATTCCTAGTTCCGCAGCTGCTTCTGCCCTTAATAAAATAGCATCCGCATATCTGAACATCACAATTGCCCAATCCGGAAAACCTGTAGAGGATAAGGATCCCGCAAATTTTTTCATACTGAAGATCCCATCGTTTGCAGTCGGATTCACAAACCATGAAGCCAGACGGTCATCCTCATCCAGATTATATATTTTGTTGATATAAGAAGACCGAAAATAAGCGTTGCTATAAGTACCATTTGCAGCTGTATTACCTTTTTGAGGGTAGGCAACCAATATCTCGCCTGGAAAAGCGTTTTTGTTTGGTGTTCCGAAATCAACACCCTGCTTAAAGGCAAATAACCCTTCTTCTGTACCGCCTTCCATCACCGTTGGCAATCTGGAAAGTGGCACCAAGCTATAAGCATTACTGGTGACAATTTCCTGTCCTAATAACTGCGTTGTTGCGTAATAATTTTGCTTGTTAGCCTGATCGAACCCTGCATTCCACATGTTCATATTCATCAATAAATCTATAGCAGCTCCCTTGTTAGCCCTAAAACCATTAAAGGCCGCATCTTCATACTTCCATGGAAGATCATTCCTGGAGGCTGCTAATTCAGCAATACATTTATTTAATACCGAAACAAAGTTTTCCCTGCCTATAGGGTCAGAATGATAAGCATCTGTATAGTAAGCTACATCTCCGAACAACCTAACCATATAGAAATAGGTAAAACAACGGATAAAAACCGCTTCTGCCTTATACCGCTTTGTATCAATGTCAGACATCCCCGGAATACCTCTATCTACCTTATCATACATGATATTACTTCCCTGGATGACCTGGTAAAACTCAAGCCAACGTGTAATGGAAGCAAAATTGAGATTGGTCCAGGCTCGTCCCGAAACCAATACAGTTTTAAGATCGTTTATACCAAAAGACCGGTATACCACCCTTGATGTTGTATTGTTACTGTTATAATTACCATCAACTGAAGGCAATATTTCACCCGACCGCAATTCCCCTGTTGAGGAGATAAACGGAGCGCTTGAAAACTTGGCCCAGAGCTGGGCATATAAATTATTCGTAAAAGACTCAACATCAGCCTGCGTAGACCAGAATTTATTACCACTAAGCGCAGTGATAGATTCTACATCCAGAAACTTTTTGCAGCCTGATAAACTCGTAAAAATCATTGCTACTGACAGGCATATTATATATTTTTTCATAAGTATAATTTTAAAAGTAAACCTAAAACTCCACGTTCAGTCCCAGACTGTAAGTTCTCGCCATTGGATATCCCCCAGAATTATCATAACCTGTATTGGATACATTTTCTGGATTTGAACCTGAATAGTTAGAGAAAGTAATTACGTTGTTGATCGTTGTAAATACCCTTAAAGATTTAATGGACAGTGATTGCACCAGCTGCCTGTTAAATACATAGCCAAGCGTCATGTTATTAACTTTAAAATAGGAACCGTCTTCCATAAAAAGGGATTGATTAGTTCTAAATGGCGATATCAGTTCAGCCCTGGTGTAGTTCAACGCATCCGGATACTTTGCGCGATCACCTGGTTTTTTCCAATAATTGAGATTGTCTATTGGTAAAACAGCCTGTGTACCAAAAGGGTCGCCAGCCATCCTCAACCGGGAGGCATCTGCGGCATTAATGACATCACGATCGATGGTAAAAGAGCAATTTATGTTAAGAGACCAGTTGCCATATCCAAAACTATTGATGAACCCTCCGGTAAAAGTAGGCTGAGAATTCCCCATGGCAACACGGTCTTTATCCGTAATCACGTAATCCCCATCCAAATCTTGGATGATTGGATCCCCTCCCTGGAAATAAGCATTTGCATTATTCCCATTTCGTATTCGCAAACCGGTTTTTGGATTTATCGGTACATCAGTGTCACTGGCATATACGCCATTATTTTTAAAGAAATAATAAGAGAAAGGATTTTTTCCAACCGAAAACACAGTATTTCCCTGAACGATCTGACTTACCCCGCCAGGTAATTTTGTCAGATAAGTAGTATTCATGGATCCATTAAGCTTTGTAACCCACCTTAATTTGCTTTTAGGTGGCAATACCTGGATGGTGATATCTCCCTCGTACCCAAAATTGGTTAATCCGACCTCGTTACTCAATACCTTATTGTAACCAATAATTGTATTCAACTGTAGTTCACGTGTTTGCTGATCCATTTGACTAGAATACGCGTCAAAAGAAAAACTGATACGTCCCTTAAACAGACCACCTTCTAGACCAAAATTATAGGTACTTCTTGTTGCGGCTCCCAATGCCGGATTTGGAATAAAATCATATTTTAATCCTGTAATTGGCAAGCCATTATAAGTCCCTTTGTTCTCATATGTTCCGTTCACAGCAAAAACATTTCCTGTTGGAGAAATACTTTTACCCCAGCTTGCTTTAAGAGAAGCATACTCTAACCATTTACTTGCTCCATCAAAGATCTTTTCCTTACTGAAATTGTACCTTAAACCAACGGAAGGGTTTTTAGAATAAGGATCTTCCTCTCCGCTAAAGGAACTTGCATCAAATCGGTATGAACCGTTGAATACATATTTTCTCTTATAATTATAAACAATAGAACCAGCAAAAGACACCAGTCTGGATTTAGTAAGCTGAAGCATACCGCCCCCTCTCGACGAGCCTGTAACAAAATCTCCGCTATAACCAATCGGCCCAATGTATGAATTCACCGGCAGTCTGGTCTGCTCAGCAGCGTAAGACTGGAAGCTTTTAATATAAACCTCATTGAAGGCGGATATTGAAAGTTCGTGACTCTTTTTAAAAGAGGTATTGTAGGAAATATTATTTCGATTGTATACCGTATATTTTGAGTCATGATAAGCATAAGCTTTCGCATATTCTCCGTTTGCAGCCGCAGGTGTAAAACTGTCTTCCGTTCCCGTTGTTGTATCATAACTTCCGGTAGTGCTCAAATTTATTTTTTTGGTAGGTTGGTAATTCACCTGAAAACTTGTCCTTAGGTTCTTGGAGCTGTTGTCATTTTGCACCTGTAAGGCACCTATGACATCTGACGAAGCACTGTATAATGATGGCGGCGGCAATAAGGAAGATGCCGAAGTGTTTCTGGCAATGCCATTCTGAAGCAGTCCAACCCCACTGCCCTTATTTTTTTTACCAATGCCGCCGAAGATATTGGCATATACAGAAAACTTAGCACTTGGTTTATAAGTGAAGCTGGAATTCAGTGTATACCTGTTGAAACCTGTATTGGCAAGGATCCCTTTTTCATTGTATAAACCTAAATTCGTTTTATAGATAAACTCTTTAACTCCACCCTCAATAGCAAGATTATGCTGTTGATTAAACTGCGGCCCATAGAATACTTTCTGCCAATCGGTGGAGTTGTTATAATAGGTACTCAAACTATCCGATAAGTAATAGGAATCTGATAGTCTGTTAATTATATCATTCACAGAACCATACTTTAGTATCTGCCCGATTTTAAAATCCCGCTCAGCGGCCCCACCTAAGGTTGACCTGAGTTTCGGCGGGGTGCTTATGAAGAAATTTGAAGAATAACGCAATCTGGGTATAGAAGAATTTCCCTGCCTTGTGGTGATCAATATCACACCATATGCTCCTCTGGAGCCATACAGTGAAGTTGCCTGGGCATCTTTAAGTACCTCAATACTGGCCACATCTTCAGGAGCAATCATCGAAAGCGGGCTAATTCCCGGCCCTAATGAGTTGAAACCATTATCCGCAGCTTCGCTCTCTGCATCTATTGGTATCCCATCAATTACATACAAAGGCGAAGTTGGATTTAAAAAAGAGTCTTCTCCATTCCCCACTACATCAATATTGGATACACCTCTGATCAATACTGTACCCCGGTACCCCGGAGCACCTGTATTTACCTGAACATTCAATCCTGCAATCTGTCCCTGTAACAAAGACTCAATATTTGCAACCGGCACGTCCTGAATATTCTTACCATCAAGTTTTTTAGATGACCCGGCATCGGTTTCCCTGCTGGTTGATACATATCCCCTAATAATGGTTTCCTGCAGCGCCGACGTTTTCTCGGTCATCTGTATATTTAGTTCATCAGATCCAGGCTTAACCTTGCCTGTAACCTCCTCATAACCAACAATCCGAAATTTGATCTCAGAACCTTCCGGCACGGAAATGGAGTAAGTACCCTGGTTGCTTGATTGTCCAACGGCTTTATTGTTCACAATAATACTTACCCCTGGAATTACCGCACCGGTAGACCGCTCTGTAACCAAGCCTCTTATTCTGACTGGTTTGTTTTGTGCGTAAATACCTGAATGCACCATTACTAACATCAACAGCAATTTCAATATTCTATTTTTCATATTTACTGGATTCCTCAGTGTGTTTACAACCTTATTCATTTTCAAACTTTGGCGTATCATTGTGAAAGAAAAAGATAATTTCCCAGTCCCCTTTTTCAAAAATATTAAAGGCCAGACTCATCGTGCCTATTTCCCTACTGCCGGAGAAACCAATTCGGCTATAACTAAAAACTACATTTGCCTGGGCACCATCGATAGTTGTATAAACTGTAGGAGCTTTTATCAAAGGAACCGGATAAGCAATATCATACTTCACATATTGAGGAGTCATTTCCATATTAAATCCATGAACCAGCTGATCCCACTTCGTATTGTTAAACTTTGCCGGATTTATGGGCAGTGAATCTTTATCCATAAATTTGAAAGTTAGCGAATGACCATCACCGGCTTTCTTTTTGAAATAAACCCAACAGTCCTGCGTAAGCGTTTTTTTCTGATCATCCCTGATTTCACGTTCCAGATTTCTTTGTAAAGTTGAGGCTCTCATACCTGCAAGAATCGCCGGAATCAGGCGCTTTACAGCACCATTGGGTTCCAGCTTACTTAAGCCTGTTACTTCATCTATATGAAAGCTAGGTTCATAAGGGCGTTCTCTTCTGGGAATGATATTTATTTTTCGGATGAGCCGGCTGCCGCCGTTATTGCTAACCCTCACATCAAAAACATAGGCACTGTCAGACACTGGTTTGAGGAAGTTATCATTTCTAGCCCCTGCCCATAAAATGAATTCCCCCGACGTAGCCACTTCAAATAAAGGGCGCTCTTCCACACTCCGTTTTGCTTCAATTTCAGCTATGCTTTTTTCTAATCCGGTATATCTGCCATTCCATACCAGAGCTGAAGACGTTTGAGAAAAAGCAGTTGTTGCTGTCCCAGCATTATTTCGGGGATTAACAATTTCAAACTTTAAAGGGAAAGTAGAATCATCAGAACTAAAGCTTCCAAAGACAGTAGTGCGGCCTAATACCGGGCGATAGGTATCAACGGTATAATTGATGCTTTCACTTAAATAATCAGAACCCGCCGGAACGTTGTATATTTTTTTGCAGGCTGTTAAAGCAGTACTTGAAAGCAGGATGCCAAGCATCATCTGTTTGAACAATGAGCTACCTCTAAACCGCACTGATGTACAATTAATTTTCGAGATCATATAATTTAGTTTATTCGTTTAACAAGAAATGCGTCGAGTTCCAATGGGGTCACTTCCCATAAAAAACGCATAGAATGGATGCCTTTTTTAAGATGCACGGTTACAATACTTCCCGACCAGACAGGGTAACTATCTCTTTTGACTATAGCTATAGAACTTGATTCTATAAAGTCAAATGACAGATTATATCTGACCAAACTAAAATCTGAATTAATGCCGGCTCTATTACGGTACCTGGTCATGATTTCGTAATCCCCTTCTTCAGATACGTTTATGGTATAGATTACCCAATCACCGGAAGTTCCATCTTGTAAATCCCAGGTAGAAGGAAAGGAATAACCTGCTGAAAGCGGTGCCGTCGAAGCACCATGGTTTTCAAGCCTAAAGCCTTCGGTAGGTCTGTAATTTTTTGAGGGAAATACAGTCGCATGATAAGCTACTCCCTCGCCACCTTTATCAAAATCTTCGGCTTCAAGTACTGCCTTTGCATTTATAACAGATGGGAATTCAAATGGCAAGCCCTTGAAGGGAGAACGGATCGGTTTGTAAAAATCATTATACCCAAATAAATGCCCCGGTTCAAGGATATGAACTATACCATTAGTGGTACGGATATCTATCGAATTAGCAACTGTACCCAGCCAGGAGGCTTTAAAACTACTGCGGCGTGTATCTGAAAAGGTAATCAACGAGGCACCACCATTTTGATAACCCTCCGATCTGGAAATGTTCCTTTTACCATTCATCGGATAGTTATACTTATAGCTTTTCATCGTTTTTCCATCAGTGAGCGTCATAGAATCACTGAGGTTTAAACCAGCAATCATATAGCGGCACATCAGGCTATCCAAATTATTTACGCGATACTTGCTGAGTGAAACATAGCTGGGAGATGATATGGTCTTACCATTGTTTAATTTATTGAGTGCCAACACAAAGCTTTGGTTAGTAGGGGCAAAAAGTGTGATACGCTCTTTTTCCAATACCTCTTTAAGTCCCAGTCTGTCGATAACCACCAGCACAGAATCAAAAATTCCAGGTTTACTTTTTAAAAACTCATAAGTATTACCTTTAAATGGGGTCTTGAGATTGGTATAATCATAATCACCCTTATCCGTTTTATCACATCCGAAAAAGACTATACTGCCCAGCAGTACACATCCTAAATAATTAAATAAATTAAGCTTCTTCATTTTGATTATTGCCAGTAAGTATTTTGTATTAACAAAGGATTCTGAATAAGCAGGTTACGGTTAATGGGCCAGTAAATTCCTCCAGACTGTATCAAATCATTAAATTCCAGGTCATTGTTTTTAATTTTTTTATACCTGACCAGATCATACCACCTGTGCCCTTCACCCAGCAATTCACGCCTGCGTTCACTAAATACGGCATCAACCGCCTCACCATTGACGAGCGGATTATAGACCGGAAGTCCATGTTTTGTTCTGATTTTGTTTAGAATCACAATTGCACCCGGACGATCATTTAATACCGCCTTGGCTTCTGCCAGGAGCAAAGCAATATCCTCCATTCTGTTTACCACAGTAGTACTGGAAAAATATGCTATTGGCACATTCGTGTTCTGTACACTGACATCTGCCACTGCGAAAATCTTTTTAAACATAGGATAAGGTCTATCAAAGCCTGTAAACCAGAGATCACTTGTCACATTTTTGGTCAGGGTATCAATTCCAAACCGATCATCTTTAGCCTCTTTATAAATTGACAAAATTGTATCCTTAGGTACGTATATTGCCTGTATCAATCTATTATTTACCAGGGGTTGAGCCAAAGTAAGTCCTTCAATGGTCCCGGTAAAAGAAGTTTCGGCAGGCCTCCACCTGTGTCCGAAGCCCAAAACTACAGCCTTGACTTCATCATTGACTTCGCCACGGAACATCCTGCGTATATTGCTACCGTTGATGGGAAATGCAGCAGTGGCCAGCCCGAGATTTGACTCAGCATCCATCACCAGCTGCGCATATCTTGCGGTTTCTGCATAATTCCCTTGCCAGGCGTAAATATGCGCAAGGATGCCCCAGGCAGTATGCTTTCTAACCAAATCAGATTCCCAATTGTCTATATTCCGGCCATAGTATTGCCCGGTTTGTTCAGGAAAAGCACCATTAAACCTATAAGGTAAATATTGAACTGAAGCAATTAACTCATTTGCGGCAAAGGCCAGTACTTTCTGCTGATCTTCCCTTTTCTTATTTGCAAACTCACCATCATGCGAAGTAGTGATCAGCGGAACATCTCCCCACAGACGGACAATATAAAAATAAAGGAAGGCCCGCAAAACCCTCGCCTGAGCCATGTCCAGGTTAAAATTCTGCTCAGTATACCTAGGGTCTTTTTTGAAAATCTCGGGCGCACGTTCAATAAATAAATTGGCTGCATTTATAGCGGCGTAGAACCGCCTCCAATCTGACAAATCCTGAACAAGCGGATATTGAACATTAAGTTCATTATTATGTATTGATTTGATATCCTCTCTGGTTGTACCATCAAAATCAGCCATTCTTACATCGCCATAATACCAAAACCTGTTATTATCAGCCAGGGCAGATCTGCATAAACCGTAAACCCCAATCAAGCCGGCCCGGGCGTCTTCCATTACATTCCACATATTTTCCTCTCCAACTACCCTTGTCGGAGTAACATCAAGGATGTTCTTACAAGCACCTGACAACATAATTATCAGGGCAAAAAATAGAAATATCTTTCTCATTTAAATGTGCTGTTGATTATAAACTCATTTTAACTCCAACCGTATAAGTACGAGGTATAGGCAAGCCATATCCAGTGTCGTAACCGGTATAATCGACCAACTCAGGATCTCTGCCACTATAAGGTGTAAGCGTAAAGACATTGTTGACTGTGGCGTAAATAAAAAATCTATTGACATCGGCCTTTTTAAAGGAACGATTTATCAATTGTGTCATGTCATATCCCAGTGATGCCGTACGAAGCTTCAGGAACGACGCATTTTCTAAAAACAGATCCTGTTCCGCACGATAAGGAATAACACTACTCCAGACGTTATACAATGGATATTTTTTTACGTTCCCCTGCTCCTGCCAAAAAGTAATTTCTTTAATTGAGTTAATGTCATTACTGCTTTCACGATTGATAAAATCAAAACGGTTGGCCATTTCTTTGTTTAAAATATTTTTGCCCAGGTTATAGTAAAAGTCAAACCCTAAACTTATCTTTTTATAAGAAATGGTATTTGAAAAATTTCCGGACACGACAGGCATCATGTGTCCCATCAGTTTTTTGTCCTTTTCATTAATCGTAAAATCACCATTCAAATCCTTCCATCTAGGATCTCCTGCCTTTAAATCAACACCCTCATAATTTAGCTTACGCTGATTAGCAGGGTTTATTTCCACCTCATTATCAGCGCTATAGATGCCGTTATTTTCTAACAGCCAGAACTGATCCACCGAATTGCCCACCTGCAATAAACGATTCCCAATAATAATTGACTTCCTTCCATCTGGAAGCGACCTTAATGTGTTTCTATTATAGTTGGCTCCCAGCGAGATAGTCCACTTCACTTTATTCCTGGCAGGTAACAGATCAGCAGTCAGTGTCAGGTCAACACCCGAATTGTTTACATCCATACCCGGCTTATAAGCTTTGGTATAGCCGTACTCTGCCAATCCCGGAACTCCGAGAAGCTGATCCTTAGCGGTATTAGCGTACAAGTCAATTATCCCGTTTAAACGGCCTTTCCAAAGTGAAAAGTCAAATCCAACTGAGATTTGCTCATTGTAAGACCAGGGAATATCATACCCGATATATCCTTTGGTGTAGGGACGTACCAATCCAACTGTACCCGCATAAGATGGGACAAGGGGTTCTCCAGACCACCCAAAATCGACAACATACTGAGACCCCTGCGCATAACGGTCATTCAGTTCATTTCTTCCCAAAATCCCAAAACTTCCTCTCAGCTTTAAATCCGTCACCGTTTTGTTTTTGATGAGCAGGTGATTTTTAATATTCCATGAAGCTGATACAACTGGCGAATAAAACCATCGATTGGTCGGCTGCATATTTGAAATGCCATCAGCCCTCAAAAGCCCCGATACCGTTAACCAGTTTTTATATTTATAATCTGCTTTTCCATAGAAGGAAACCTGATTATTAACGGTCTTATCCAGGAATCTGAATATTAACCTACGGGTAAATATACTGGGTTGAAGGTCATCTTTGTTCAGCAGGTTTACTTTAATGTAATCCGTGCCGTTTCTATATCCATACGCATAATTATAGCGATAGGTGTCCCAATTTATCGACTGACCGCCAAGAAAATCAATTGTGTTATTATCATTAATTTTATAAGAATAGTTTATGGTATTGTCAATTACCAACCGTTGACTATATCCGAAATAATTTGAGGCAAAGGCAATCGTTTCCAGCAAAGTTGTAGGATTATACAAATCTCTGGAACCATCAGTGTAACTTACTCCCAGAAAACTGTTAAACCTAACTTTACCAAATGTAAGGCCCATGTTAAAATATCCGTTTAAAGTATTTGTTAGATTGTCATCAACCGCCTCCTTGTAGGCGGTAAGCATTCCACCATAGATGTCATTATTTGGTGATAAAGGCTGACTAAGATCAGGCAAATAACGGCCTTCAGCTATGCGGTCGCGACTGTACCTGTTACGTTTTCTATCCATCCTGCTTGCCATAATATTGGCAGTTGCAGTCATCCATTTAACAGGTTTCATATTTAAGTTAAAACCAACAGCATATTTATCAAGCCGAGTATCATCAGCAACGCCATTATTGCCAACCTTGCCTAATGAAAATTTAAAATTTGCTCTTTCTGTTCCACCAGTCGCACTCGCATTTATCGAATAAACCGCCGCCTTTTTATAATAAGAATCTGTCCAGTTTGATGGACCATAGTAAACAGTGTTTAGGGAATCCTTTAAAAAAGCAGCATAATTCTGCATTTGCGCCATGCTTGCGTACCGATTATAAAATTGTTCTCTGAACTTGTTTTCCGTAGCACCGTTAAAAGTAGTAACGGGAGCAGGATTCGCTATTCCAAAATAGGAATCGAATGAGATCGCCTTTTTGGTTTTTCCTGTCTTGGTTTTTACATAAATAACACCATTGGCTGCTTTAGGTCCATAAACAGCATATTGAGAAATGTCTTTAAGCAACTGAACAGATTCAACATTATCAAGATCAATGCCCGCAAGCAGATTGGTTGACGGGCCTATCCTACTGTAGTCGTACAGCTGAACATCATAGGCAAAGGGATGTTCATTTGAAATTACCGGTATTCCATCAATTACAATCAAGGGCTGCGATCTTACCAGGTCTTCGGCCGAAAACAGTGGTAACAATGTACCCCTAATGTGCATATACTGATAAACACCAGGCTCGCCACTTTGCTCCTGAACATATAATCCAGCAGCAGTACCTTTTAATGCCTGATTTAAAGAAGACGCAGGGAACAAGGGCAAGCTGATAGATTGCAAGTCCTTAACACTCGTACTCAAAACCGGCTTTACTGGCATGCTTACGATAACCGTATCTGGTTTTGGTTTTTGAGTGATTGTTTTTTGCGGTTTTGGTTTGGATGAAGGAGGTGATACCTGTGCCCGAACAGAGGACCCCATCAAAAGAAACAACCCTAAGAAGTATACAATTCGCATAATTAATTGTGTGTGGTTAGATATTTGGTATGTTTTGGTAACAACTAAGCTATTTCCGCTTCAACAAATTCAATTCATAATTAAACGAAGCTGGTTTAGCATAAAGCATGTAAGGTCCAAGCGGTTTAGGACCACAACCCCATGAGCCTACTCCAAGCGTTTTATAACTTACACAAAGTACAGTTCCTTTACTTTGAGGAAGATCAATCCGATAAGCCACATCTTCCATTTCTTCGTCTGTATACGGAAGCGCAGACACCTGTAATAAATTCTTATACGAGACTACCTTAAGTCCATAGCCAATATCATTTTTAACGGCTGCCCATCTGATATCCTCATGGTTACCACATTCCATCGGCTTTTCGTAAGGAGTGAGTTGAGCCAAAACTGTACTACCATAAAGACCAACGTCAGACCCGGATTTACGATCCGAATAATTTTCCATTGGCCCCCGTCCGAAATAACTAAAATCACCAAACTGCTTATCCATCAGAATCCTGACGCCCATACGTGCGATC
The DNA here is from genome assembly GCF_005144565.1 of Pedobacter hiemivivus. Lineage (NCBI taxonomy): Bacteria > Pseudomonadati > Bacteroidota > Sphingobacteriia > Sphingobacteriales > Sphingobacteriaceae > Pedobacter > Pedobacter hiemivivus. Next base: position 233,899 of record NZ_SWDX01000002.1, on the reverse strand, counting down.
GGTAATTCAGGTTTATTTGAACTTACATCATTAACTGATCTCAACTTACCATCGGAAGTAATGGTATACACTACATAATGGGTTACCTTGAAATCATTCTTACCCAAAGCAGTCAGATCAACGGTTACTACAATAGTGGCCTCATCTTTCTGCATGGTCTCCATTTTATTAACTGTCCATTTCAGATCCCTTAATCCATTCTTTTGCCAGTCAGGATCTGCCCACATATCATCTTTACGATGTGGAGCTCTCCATAAATGCAGCTTGGGACCACCGTTGGTTTGAAGCATATTGATTCCACCACGTGTAAGCGATGAAATAGTTCCTGACTTTTTATCGAAGGCCACGCTAAAATCTCCACCTTTAATTTCAATTGCATCACCAGTCTCAGCAAATACCACCTTGCCATTTAATGGCTGCTTAACCTCAACACTATTTTTCTGAGCTGGCATTTTTAACTGTTGTGAGGCAATTTCATATCCTTTCTTTGCCCACATCTGGTCCTTCATTAACGTATAAGACACGTTTAAAAAATACTCCGCACCTTGCTTGGGATTGACAACAGAAACTGGCAAATTAATAACCTTCTCTGTTCCGGGACCGATATCTGCAATATCGAAGTCGCCTTTAGAAATTTCTATTCCATTTTCTGAAAGTATCCAGCTCGCTTTAAATGCATTCAAATTTATAAACTGGTATTTATTTTTTATTTTGATTAAACCTTTGCTAAGGTTTTCATCTCTGGTGCCGATCCATTGGAACAACCTTTTCATTTCCGGATAATGCGGTTTTGGCGTTCGGTCTGCAGCAACAACACCTTTATGAATAAAAAGCCCATTATTTGGAAATTCCCCAAATCCACCACCATAAGCAAGAATTGGATGTTTCGGATCTCTCTTATTCCAAAGTGCCTGGTCCTGGAACTCCCATATAGCTCCACCAAGTACACTGGGATACTTATCAAACAAATCGTTATATTCCTTCAGTGACCCCATAGAATTAAACATCGCATGGGCAAATTCGCAAAGATAATAAGGCTTGGTAAGACTCGTATCCTTTGCACTTTTTTCAACCGATTCAGGACCGGAATACATTCGGCTATCAATATCTGCCGGATTTTTTTCTCCAGTACCAAAGCCCTCATAATGCGTTGGTCTGGTCTGATCTAATGCTTTTACGGCTTTTAAAGCTGCCACTAAGTTTATAGGTCCACTACCACTCTCATTACCCAAAGACCATATGATCACCGAAGGATGGTTTTTAAAATTCTGGACATTGGAAACGTTCCGATCTATCATTGCCGATTTCAAACGAGGATCTTCTCTATATTTGTTTTCCAGTCCATGGCACTCCACATTGGCTTCCGCAAGCACCCAGATGCCATATTTATCACACAACTCATACCAACGTGGATCATCAGAATAATGGGAGGTTCGAACGTGGTTACAATTACCTTGTTTCATTACCTCCAGATCCCGTATCATCTGGGATTCGGTAACAGCATGGCCAACATCGGGCCATTGCTCATGTCTGTTTACTCCTTTTAACTTTATTGGAATACCATTTACCAAAAATGTACGGCCTTTTATCTCAATCTCCCTGATACCTGTATGTGAAGAAAGCGTTTCTATAATTGTTTGTCCGGCTTTTAAGTTGATCACCGTAGTGTATAGTTTAGGTGTTTCGGCAGTCCATTTAACCGGATCTTTCACTTTAAAAGATAGATTTACTGAAACCTCTTCTCCAGGTTTTAACACAGGTACAGCCATTATAGTGGTAGAACCCGGGACCTCTTTTTCTCCGTCATAAAGCCGTGCTTCTACAGTTTTAGCCCCGCTTATAACCGTACTATAATTTTTTATTTTTGTTAAGATCTGAACAGTAGCATTTTTGTACTGGTCATCAAGGTCTGTTTTGATAAAATAATCCCTGATGTGCTGCTTTGGTGTTGACCAAAGTGTAACATCCCTGAAAATACCATTTAAGCGAAACATATCCTGATCCTCCAGGTAACTGCCTGAGGTATATTGATAAACTTCTACAGCGACGATATTTTTACCTGGTTTGGTATACTTTGTAATGTCAAACTCTGCTGCATTCCTGCTATTGACACTGTAACCAACTTTTTGTCCGTTTATCCATAAAAAGAATCCGGCATCCACACCTTCGAAGGTTAAAAAAATCTGTCTCGTTTTCCAGTCCAAAGGCAGATCAAAATCCCGTCTGTAACTTCCAACTGGATTTCTTTCTTTATAAGAGGTAAATTCCTTTGGTGTGTCATTCATTACAAAAGGAAAATTGGTTTTAAAGGTATAGCCCATGTTCCGATAAAATGGAGTGCCATATCCCTCTACCTGCCAATTGGAGGGTACAGGAATATTCTTCCATTTTGACACATCAAATGACACCTTATAAAAATCTACTGGTCTTTGTTGCGGCCATGGAACCCAATTAAACTTCCATGTTCCATTTAAACTTCTACTTAATGATGAGGCTTTCCTGTCGACATTTAGTGCCTGCTTCAAGTTACCATAAGGCATCAATGTGGCATGGGCCTCTTCTTTATTAATTCCCAGTAATTCAGGGTTTTCAATTTCCGAAGGAACAGGAGCATTGTTAACCGGTTCCTGTGCAAGGGAAGATAAGCTTCCAATAAAAAGAAACAGAAACAACGTTGATTTAATGAGTTGAGATAATTTAGACATAGTTTTTTAAAAATTTAACTTTGCAGTTTTGCTTGTTTTTTTATTAGATTATTTATCCGTTCGATCTGGCATTTTAATTTGCTTGTAATGTTCCAGGCTTTGTGCCGGAACTTTGAACCCCTGGGGTAATGGCATTTTAGAATACGTTTGAAAATACAACACCGACCCATCACGCCACCAAGCCGCTTCCCGCTGTTGTTCAGCCAGCAGTTGCTTAACCTGCACAAAACGTAAGGGATCAACTTTATCTTTAAGCCCATCCCATGTATTCTGCATTTTTTCAACGGCACTTACTCCTGAATAATAAGTGTATACCAGTTCTTCCCAAAGACTTTTGCCTGTAGGCATCCTGTACTTCCAGGGCACATGGTGGAACCAAAGCAATAACTCCGGTGGAATACTTTTGATGTCATTATACTTCTGTCTTACTTCCGGAAAGTACTGCTCCACCGCATTTGAGCCCTTGTCCGTACGATCTACGCCAAGACCCTCAGCATCCGCCAAATGGTAATCGTGCGCATTCCATCCTGGAATTTTATCCCATGGTCCAGGGCCATAATGTGTTCCCAGGTTCATAATGTGGTTGAGTCCGAGAGGCATCATATAATGTACAGCATGTTCTCTTGAAGCTAACATGTATTCTTTTACCGGCACCACAAAAGAAGGATCAGTGCTGAAGGTCATCTTCAGCCAGTCATCTGCAATGGTTTCAGGACTCGCTTCCGGATTCCAGGCCATTCGCCCAAATGCATACCAATTGGATTGTGCAAAAGGATGTCCTGTCCAATTGATATCGCTACCAATATTGGCAACTCCTGCAATTCCTGAAATCTGATGGGATTCTAGCTTACCCTCGACTATTTTTGCAATGGTTGAGCCCTTTCCTTTTGCATAGGTATCTGTTGATAGCGTTTCTTTAAACATAGGAGCCAGATACACAAGGTGAGTTGCAAAGCCAAGATATTCTTGAGTAATCTGAAACTCAAGCATTAGCTGTGTTTTTGGCATTGCTCCAAACAATGGATGAAAGGGCTCTCTTGGCTGAAAATCAATTGGACCATTCTTTGGTTGTAGTAAGACATTGCTTTTAAAATCTCCGTCAAATTTTTTAAATTCCTGGTAGGCCTGTTTAGCTCGGTCTTCTCCCTTAATATTTTCATACACAAATGCACGCCACATCACCACCCCATTATGAGGGGCCAAAGCATCAGCCATCATATTGGCCCCTTCTGCATGACTACGCTTATAGTCTTGCGGTCCTGGTTGCCCTTCCGAATTTGCTTTAACTAAAAAACCTCCGAAATCCGGGATGTACCTATAAATTTCATCGACCTTTAGTTTCCACCATTTGATCACTTCTGGATCTAAAGGATCAGCAGTTTTTAAGCCCCCAATTTCTATTGGTGCACTAAAACGTGCGGTCAGATAGACTTTTATTCCATAAGGTCTGAATACATCTGCGAGTGCGGCAGCTTTGACGAGGTAGATTTTTGTTAAACTTTTAGCGCTGGCGTTTACATTATTTATTACGGTGCCGTTAATACCTATTGATGCATTTGCCCTTGCATAGTCGGTATACCTTGGGTCAAGATACCCTGGTAAACGCTGCCAGTCCCATAAAGAAGAGCCGGCATAGCCCCTTTCAATGGTCCCGTTTAAATTATCCCAATGATTAAGTACACGATGCTGTATCTTTGGCTTCTCGACGATTAAGAGCTTTTGAATCGAATGTCTGGTTTGAATCAAACGTAAAAGATGATACGATCCATAAAGTAGACCAATATCAGTATTGGATGCAATTACTGTACAAGATCTTCCGTTGATTTGCACCGATTTGATCAGGTAGCCCTCCTTTCCAAGATCTTTTAATTCTACCAAATTAAGTCTAGCTATAGCAGCGTTAGTGCTCGGCGTTCCGAGCAGCAATGTCCCGTTTGCATTAACGGTCTTTACATGTGGTAAAGATACATTGAGTAAACCTTTCATTCCGATTTCCAGTTCGGTAATTGCTGCGATAAGGCTTGCTGAATTTCCACTTGCAGAAATCTGTTTGATAACAGAGTGGTAATTATTTTTTAAGCTTGTCTCATGAAGTGGTTTATATCTAAGCCATAAATCATAACCATTTTCGGCATTACTTTTAGTCCAAACAAGCAGGCCCAACAGTAATAAAACTACTCGGAGTAGAAATATTGGCCCTATATGGTGTGATGTCCACCATAGTAGGTCCTTAAAAATTTTGTACATTTGGTTAGTAAGTGAAATTAAAACTTTTGAAACGGTTTGGTTCTCTTGCCAAGGTTATACCTTAACTGATCCGGAGCGGTGCAAACGCTTCCGGGTCTTTTTTGCGCTATTGTGTGTAAAGTTTAAGCCATTACGATAATACTCCTTCCTTCAGTACGGTTTCCGCTTTTATACCTGTTTAACAATTCTTTTATATCTGGTTTATGCATATCTGCAAAAGACATTTTTGTCTTTATTTAGCACATTGACGAATAACTTTGTGGTAGGGAGTAGATAAAAATGAAAATATTTTTAAATCAGCAAATTATCAGAAGACCGTACTCATAAAAAATACCCATATCTAGGTATTTTCCGCTAAAAAAAGCCGGCTTACTTTTGGGAAGCTAAAGCCGACCCTATGAAAAATCTATTAAAAATAAAGCTATTGCTTTTCTTTCTTGCCTTGATCTTTATCATTAATTCTTGTAAAAAGAATAAAACTGAGTCCCCAGTCGTCGAAGAAGGTGGAGCACTGACATTAACCACGGTCGATACTGAGTATTTTGGCACTAATGTATCCGTTAAAATACAGGTAGCTGGAACTGCCAAAATGAGAGAATGGGGAATCTGTTGGAGTATAAACCAAAATCCAACTACTTCAAATGGAAAAAATACGGGTACCATACTCCCTGGCACCACCAATATGTCTACCAGCGTGCTCGCTACACCTATTGAACCCTGTGTTAAATACTACGTGCGTGCCTATGCCATTACTACTACCGGTCAAACCTATTACGGTAATCAACTCGATTTCAAAGCCACTGGCATATTAAATGATTGCCATCCATTCAACGGATTTTGGCAGAACTCAGCAGCAACTATAGTGTTCAAAGGGAATTTTGAACATTTCGAATTCTACTCTATCACGCCTACTGCGAAACCCGAATATGGCTGGAGAAATGCATTGGATAGAAATTTGATCTCTATTGGATCGAGCTATATCTATAATTTAGTTAAAAAAACGACAAATACATGGGGCTGCACGGTCTTGTGGACCAAATCTAATCCTGGAGCTACCCTTACAGAAGAAGTTAAACCCGCTGCAAATTCAACACTCACCTTAAGTAGTGATGAAAAGTCAGTAACAATTAGCTCTACTAGTCCCTTTGGAACCGGACCAGGGACGGCTGTACTTTATAAAAAACCGTAATTTTTTTACTTATTCAAATACCTTTTATATAATTCGGCGCAAGCCAACGCATCACTTAAAGCATCATGGTGATTTAATGGGATCCGGTATTCTTGACATAGAGAGGCCAACTTTTGTCCGTAGATTTTATAGGTACACTGTTTATTATACACAGGTTGTTCAATCTGATAATAATCCAAAGTTTGAGAAAGACAACTGAAATCAAAAGCACCATTGTGAGCCACGACAACTTGTCCTTGGATAAAATGAGAAATTTCAGTCCAAACAGTTGAAAAATCAGGAGATCTACGGGTTCGCTCAGGGGTAATGCCATGAACTTCAATGTTCCTGTAAAAATAAAAATTATCAGGTGGACAAACTAATCGGTTAATAGTCTCTTTAATTATCCCATTTTCAACACGCACCAAACCAACTTGACAAATACTCCAGCGTTTACCATGGGCAGTTTCAAAATCAATTGCCGTAAAATTATGCTCCATAAATTTAACCTTGTCCTAAGTTTTGGCAAACTTACATAAACTAATCATCTCATGAGTTGAAAAATGATTTGTCATAAATTTTATTTCAACAAACCATTTTGCAAGTGCTCGTGTTAATATTACACTTCTGAAAATTAATCCCAAAAAGTAAGTACCTAAACATATGGCTTATGGTAGACTGTTCAAAAAAAACGCTAGACAAGCTAGCCACTAAATAAAAGACAAACATCTATGGATGAAACCCTTGGATAAAGGTCGAGTGGCTGAGTGGTTAGGCAGGGATCAGCAAAATCTCTTACGCGGTTCGAATCCGATCTCGATCTCCATGGAGAGATAAATCATTTTTATTAACAGCAATCAGGCTATTATGGAAATAAAAAAAGATGAAAGACATTGCAATAATTTGTGCCGGAGGCTTTGGAAGAGAAGTTAAAATGTTGATTGATCAAATCAATGAAGTAGAAAAAAAATATAATCTTTTGGGATATTACGACGATGTTATAGCGCCATCAACTATCGTTAATGGTTATCCTATTTTAGGAAGAATTGAAACGCTAAATAACATTTCAACTGAGTTAAGTACAGTTGTAGCCATAGCTCTACCTGCTTTAAAAAGAAAGGTATTAAGTAAAATAAATAATCCCTTAATTGTTCATCCAACATTAATTCATCCTAATGTGATCATTGGAAAAGATCAGGTTTCTATAGGAGAAGGCTGTATCATATGCGCAGGAAATATTATAACTGTAAACATTGAAATAGGCAAACATATAATATTTAATTTAGGATGTACTTTGGGACACAATACGACGATTGGCGATTATTGTTCTTTTATGCCCTCAGTTAATATTTCAGGAGAAGTAACGATTTACAAAGACGTTTTTGTCGGGACTGGAGCCCAGATTATAGATCATTTACAAATCGGTGAAGGAACAATTATAGGTGCTGGCGCCGTTGTCCACAAATCGTTACCGGCAAACTGTACCGCAATTGGCAGCCCCGCAAGGCCCGTAAAATTTCATAAATAATCCTTAATCTATTACAAATACTAATATTAACTCTTATGGAAGAACATAAATTTCTCATCAATTTTTCAAAGCAATTTGATGAAACTGATCCCGAACTGATCAAGATCGACACTAATTTTAGAGAGCTGGATGAATGGAGCTCGTTAACTGCACTATCAGTTATGGCCATGTCTGATACAGAGTATGGTGTTAATTTAACAGCAGAAGACTTGGGAAAGTCTAGCACATTGGCCGATATATATAGAATAATAAAAGGAAAATTATAGGCTATTAACAATACAATGGAAGCAAAAATTAAGGCCATATCCTATTATTTACCGGAAAAGGTTTTCGATAATCAGGAAATAAATGAACTCTTCCCGGAATGGTCGATAGATAAAATCTCCAGTAAAACTGGAATTTATAATCGCCATATTTCGAATGAGGATGAATTTTCGTCAGATATGGCCGTTAAGGTGGCCGAGAAATTATTTGAAGAACATCAGATAGATCGGAATCACATTGACTTTATCCTTTTATGTACGCAAAGTCCGGATTACTTTTTACCAACCACCGCCTGTATTGTCCAAAATAAATTAGGAATTCCAACCTCTTGTGGGGCTTTAGATTTTAATTTAGGTTGCTCGGGCTTTGTTTATGGCCTAGGACTTTCAAAAGGTCTGATTTATAGTAGTGTTGCGACTAATGTTTTATTGATCACTGCTGAAACCTACAGTAAATTTATCCATCCACAGGATAAAAGCAATAGAACAATATTTGGAGATGCGGCTTCAGCTACTTTAATAACCATGAATGATGGATTTGCTGAAATAGGAAGTTTTGAACTTGGAACTGATGGTAAGGGTGCTGAAAACCTTATTGTAAAAAAGGGCGGACTAAGATTTCCAGGTCTTAGTTTACAAAATGAGGATGTTTTGGATGAATTCGGCAATGTGACTAACCCAGGTAAATTGTGCATGAATGGAGCAGAGATTTTTAGTTTTACTTCAACTGCAGTTCCTGAATTAATAAAAAATGTATTGTCTAAAAATAACATTCTGGCTGATGAGGTTAATTTATACATTTTTCACCAGGCCAATAAGTATATGCTAAATCATCTTCGGAAGAAAATAAACATTGAAGAAGAAAAGTTCTATTATTTTTTAGAGGACTGCGGAAATACAGTTTCATCGACTATTCCTATCGCTTTGACGGAAGCTAAAAAAGAGGACAAACTAAAAGGAAATGTTCTTCTTGCAGGTTTCGGAGTTGGTTATTCCTGGGCTGGTTGCCTACTTAAAATATCCTAACTCAGAAAGCTGAGCCTTAAACATAAAGAATTTGTTCATCAGTATAATAAGTGGTGGTATCATCTCGTATTTCTACTTTTATCGGTTTCCCTGTTGGACTACACTCCTTATTCGAATTATGAATCAGCAATAGATCAGGATCGATTTCATTAACTTTCAAAAAGTTTAGTTTTCTTGTTTCTTTAATACTGTCCAATAAAACATATTTAATTGTTTTATACAGTACTTTTACTTTATCCAGCGGGATTTTACTTGCTATTGAAAAAGGAGAAATTTCTGCAAACCAGAGAATTTCATCCGCGTAGGCCTCCTCGATTCCTCGAATCACCCGCTGATCCATTAGTACATATTTAATCTCTTCATTTCTATTAGAAAATTGATCTATTAAGTACTCGTAAGTCATTTCCTTACTCAATACGTCAGGAGCACTTGTTTGAATAGGGTTCAGACGGAATATGCTCAATTCGTAAACATCCTCAACAGAGAGGATTTGTCCACCGTTAAAATAAAGATTCAATAAACCATAATCAGCTTCCAGACTTTGTTCTATTACGCGCAGTTCTGCTGAAGGCATTAAGCTCATCTCCAAGACCGCATAATTCCTGAATTGGAACCACAAAGACAAACCTTCGCGCCATACCCTTTTCAATTCATGCCCAACCAGCAGCTCGCTTAACTCTATTTGAGAAAAATTTGCGCATTGTTCTTTCTCAATGTCTACTCTTTGCAGAACTCTATTTTTAAATCTTTTCTCAAAGATCTCCGCACAAATTTCTAGATAAGGTAGTTCAAACATAATTTAATCAAGTACTTGGTGATGTTTTCTTTAAAGATACGATGAATCAAAATGCTCTTGTCTATCTTTAGTCAATTCAGTATTGATCTAAATCAAATTTAATTCAACATCGACTAAATAGCAGCCTACTTTTTGCCCTTTGCATTGAGCAGCAGTATTTCTTTCAGCTCCTTCAATTCCTTCTTTAACAGATCAACCTCAGTTTTAAGCTGACTAATTTCTTCATCATGTTCCTGCCAGCCCTTCAGCAAAGGAACTGTCATGGTCTGATAATTCAGCGACAATGTTTTGTTCGCATCATTATCAATACGGATCAGCGATGGAAAATACTCTTGAACATTCTGTGCGATAAATCCGATCTGGTGCAGGTTCATATCCTTACGATCATAAGACACCGCGTGTAGTCGCCTTAAACTTTCTGAGACTGGAGGAATGGTCACAATATTCTTCTTGAGGCGCACATCGGAATTCGCTGTCACATCCCCTGTTGCAGTGATATCTCCAGAAACCATGACCTTTCCAGTCACACGCAGTTCCGAATTTACATCCAGAATGGTGAACATACCTTCCGCAGGTGTCAGTTTACCAATTAATGTGCCATCAATCGCCCCATTGGTAATCTCTACGGCATCTTTGTTCTGAATAGCCATGGTACCCAATCCAAGGTTTACTCTTGCTTCTTCCGCAGTAATAGCACCAGTTCCACCCTTTTCAATAGCCACAACGGTACCAGTACCACCGCCGCTTCCTGCGCCAAAAGCAAGTTCTGTCCAGTTTGCATCTACCAAACCACCTTTAAGTTGGTAAAGTTTTTCTTCTGAAATCACGTACACCAACATCCCGACACTTCTTCTTGCAGGGGTAATGCCATTTCGTCCTGCGATATCTGCTACCGAACGAAAACCTCCTTTACCATAAATCTCATTGTGTGTAGGATATTTATCGCTAAGGTCATTGGGTTCTACCGCACCGATCACCTTTACCTGTGCCGATGCACTCAGGCCAGTCAATGCCATTACTATTAAAAATGAATAGATATTCTTCATGCTTACTGAATATTAAAAGTTAGTCCCGCAGCGGTGTTGTCACGCTGCACATAAATCACATAGGATGTTGTACCTCCAATTGCATTGGTAAACGATCTCGTCGTCTTCTCAAAAGCACCTGTAGAATCATTTACCCCAACAATAACCTTAGTCCCACCGCCCCATGAAGCTGGAAAAGCAATAACCAATTTCTGTGGACCACTTGGCGTAGCTGATTTGTTGGATACCGCAGCTGTGGTACCGAACTCCTTGCCAGACAAGGCCAGAATCTGTGCGTCTGTTGGTGCAAAAGACACTCCATCCTCACCACCAGAGGTAAATCCCCAATAACGCTTCCACTGAAAGTCGATAGAGGCAGTCGCCGATGCCGTTTTATTATCTTTTGTCTTTACAGTCATTGTAAAGGAAGTTTTGGTGTTGTTTGTAGCTGTAGCGCTTTGTGTTCCGCTTACTGAAGCACCCGCAGCAGGTGTACTACTAAAAACATTGGTTCCATTTACCATAATCTCTGTAATTTCTTCTGTTGCAGCAGCCCTTGCAGCGCTCCATGACAGGGAAACAGAAGTACTACCAGCTGCCCCCATTTCTGCCACACCCGATGGTGTTGCGGTAAGTGATGCCGATGGTCCCACAGAGGGATAAAACACCGCCTCAATCCATTTCGCCAGGTCATTAGTGCCTGGATTTACATTCGTATAAAATTCTCCTGTGATCGGGCGGCTACCGTTAAAGCTCCCAATAGTACCACCGCCGCCAGTACCAGAGGTAGCAAAGTCAGTCCAGTTGGCATTATCACTCAGCTCTGCAGGTAAATCTTTACAGATCAACTGGAAAGTTTTAGCCTTCCCGGTACCATCGTCCATTACTGTACACAGCATTCCCGGCTGCCGCCTGTCGGCACTGATGTTATTCCGTTCAGCAACCGTCGCCACCTGGTGATGCCCACCTTTGGCGTCATTGGTATAGATAATCACTTTCCCTTCTTTAGGAATCAGCGGATTCCCGACAAACTGGGCTTTAGCATCCGTAGGATGAAAGCACCAGGTACTTAAAGCGAGCACCATAAATCGGATTAAATGGCTGCTCCATTTTTGTTTGATTTGCATATCTTTTATTTCTTAATCATTTCTACTGAACCATCTTCTTTAATTTTGAACACCAGCTCGTTGCCATAACTCACACCAGCCTGATTGATCACAAAAGCCTTCAGGTAGTAATTTACACCTACCATCAAACCATCCACTGCGATCTGAGTGTCGCCAATATTTGCAGCATTCACTCTTGTATCTGCAAGGCTTGGGTGCTCATTCGTACTCCAGCAAATACCACTGGCTGTTAAAGCTGTTCCACCATTGTTAAGCAATGTCATCGCTATCGTAACCTCAGTTTCACTTTTCGCAGTTACTGTACTGGTATTCAACAATGCCTTTTTCATCGGTCCGTAACTATACCAATCACTCAGTTTGAATGGTGCAGTCTTCTTCGCGAGGTGACTTTTGCCATTCAAGAGCGATAGCGAGAATGGCGCCGTACGCTCCGCTGTAGTCAGTTCATTTAGGCCAAGCATATAGTCTGCCACAGTACGCATACTTAGTGCTCCCGAATCTGGTAAGGTTGTCATCGTCCAATCTGCATAAAGCGTCATCGATTCTGTGATTGCGGCGTCAAAATTAAAAACTGTTTCCATAAGTTGGTCACTAAACCAGGTATAAAAAATCATTCCCTGTTTTGTGGTCGTTACCGCAGGAAGTTTAGTACCATCTTCCACTTGTATTGGATCTATAGCCGTTCCGCCCATCGTTTCAAAAGTAATCGTATGGTATAGATTTTTAACGGTCAACAAGCCCGGTTCGAAAGTAAACTCATAGTTATCGGCTTGCAGTGTACCCAAACTCAGTGTTACCGGATAATCACCTGCCGGACTGCTCAGCGTTGCCGTTGTACTGAAAGCAGGTTCACCTTGCAGCGTAGCATCCGCACGAACTGTCGTATCCGTTTCCTCGTATTTAAATCCTTTCATATGGTATGTGAACGGAGGATTCTCTTTGCCGAAGTATTTCGTTAAGGTATCTCCAGAAACCGTCAGCATGGCTTTGTTGATTTTAAAGGTTTGCTGTGCTTCCGCAGGGGCAAAAAAGACATTTCCAGCTTGTGAAACTTTCAGGACAACATCTCCGGCACCTTCGATTGTCGCCATGTCACCGTTAAGATCAAGCTTACCTTCCAGCAGTTCAAAAGTTACTGGTAATCCTGAAGAAGCCATAGCGATCAGTTTGAATGGCACATCGCCATAATTCTTATCACCTACAGGTGCAAAAGTGATGGTTTGTGCAGCCTTCTCAATAATAATTTTTACACTGGCAACCTGATCTGTGGTATTAAAGGTATTTGCAGATAAAGTAAGTTCGCCTGTAAGGTTCAACTCTCCTATTGCAGCAGCGGTATAAGCCGCCTGATCCCAGGTGATGCTCAACAACTCTTTCGACCCGTCGTTATAAGTAACTTCAATGGATGTCGGCAGAGCAAGATTTGCAAATGGCGTTCCGTATTTCACGATCATTGGAGTAATCTCCGCTACCGAAAGCAGATCTTTCCAAAGCGTTACCTTAATCTGCGGCTGCAAGTTTGCACCATTCCGCACATCATCCGTCAGCTGAATCTCTCCATGAATGGTTTGCGGTGTCAGCAAGTTAGCATCAAAATCGCCTTCAGTCCACAGCACCGGTAGATTGGCTGTAGTCTGGTCGTCATAAGTGACCATTACTGTTGATGGCAAATTAAGGGCAGAGAAAGGCTTGCCATACACATCAATCAGATCAGCCAGGCTCTCCACTGCAATCACGTTTTTATTGTCGATGATCACCTCTACCTTCGGTGTCAGGTCATCAGGATTTTCCGCTTTCCCTTCCATATCGAGCAGACCAGTAAAATTATAAGTCCCCGCAACATTGCCATTGAACAGCGGGGATTCCCAGCTAACGGCAACTTTACCTGTTGATCCATCCGTAAATATAGCATCAAGCTGAGTTCCCAAAGCTGCAAGAACCTGCTCCTGTGTGGTGCCAAATGGGAAATGAACTGGCGTATTTACCAATACAGAATCCAACACCAACAGTTTAGGTAATACCTTTATTTTAATCGCCGTTGCTTTATTGTCTTTGTTTTCTTCAGGTGAGCCAGGAATTATTGTACCCGGAAGAATATATTCACCGGCAAGCATACCGTTATAAGTAAGTCCATCCCAGTTAACAGGCAAATCTTCCTGTTCATTATTGTTGTAAGTCACCGTCACTTTCTCCGGTAGCATCAACGTTCCGAAGGTGGTACCGAAAGGAACAGTTAAAGCCAGCGGATCTGTAACACTAACAATATAGCGTTGGGCCACGTTCACCGTAAGTAAAGCCTTAACTGAATCCGCATTCTCGGTCAAGGCTGGCATCACCACATCAGCTGAAAACTCGTATGATCCTGGGGTTGTAGGATCGTAGTCTGCATTCGCCCATGTGGTTACCGCAAGGCTCATTGTACTACCATCATCAAATAAGCCCATTACGGTAGCTGGGGTCGAAATGTCCGCCTTCAACGTTCCATAGCTCACCTCAACCGTATCCCTGCGAATAGAAAGTAGCTTTTTAATGCGTTCTGCTACTGTTACCGTAATTACAGGTTGCAATCCTTTCGGATTGTCAGCATCATCAGGAATAACCATTGTCCCTTGCAAGGTATACACGCCCGGTGTCTTACCGTCATAAGTACCCTTAGCCCAGGTTACAGAAAGTAGTTCTTCTGAGGCATCATTGTAAATTACTTTTACGGCTTCCGGTAAGGTCAGCGCGTCAAATTCAGTATCATAATCTACGTTGATTCCCGGCAGACTCTCTATACTTTCAATTTGTTTTCTGTCGACTACCACCACGACTTTTGGCATCAGGTTATTCGTATTTAAAATTCCCTGAGGCAGAATGATAGCTCCTTCAAAAAGATATTCCCCTGCAGCATCGCCGTTGTAAAGTGCCGACTTGAATGAATTATCCTGTACGGCAACATCTAGCAATGTGGCATCATCCAATGTCGCTTTGCTGATCGACGGAAACTGTAAATTTTCCAATGGAGTACCAAATGCGACCTTGATTGTATCTGTTTTTAAAGAAACAATCACCTTCTCTCTCGGCAATACGGTCACTACGATTTTCGGATTTATCGGCTTAGGATTCTCTATTTGATCAGTCAGCGTAAAGCTTCCATTCAACACATAAGATCCGGCAAGGTTTCCGTTATAAGGACTAAGGTCCCAATCCACACCCAGGTCTTCATTACCGCCGTCTGCAAATTGTGCATTCAGCTGTCCTGGCAAGGTAACTGCTTCCGGAGCCGTACCGAAAACTACCGTTATAGAATCCGGACTGGTATAAGTATCAATAAGGTGTTTACCTACAGTTACCGTTAGTAAGGCTTCCACATCATTTGGATTTAGAATGTCCTCAGGAAGCTGTAATGTACCTTTCAATTCATAAACACCAGACATATCATCAATGTAATCGCCCTCTTCCCAGGTCACGTTCAGCAGACCCGTTGTACCATTATCGTAAGTTGCAGTTACTTGTGCAGGGAACAAAGGTTGCGCATTGATAAAGCTGGTACCGAAAGGTACAAGCACCGTACTTGGGGCAACGCTAACCACTTCAAGTGGCTTCGGTCCAACAGTCACATTCACCTTCGCAAACAAACTATCTGGATTGTCAATGTCATCACCGGTAACCAGTGTTCCCTTAAACTCATACACACCTGGAAGCTGTGCATTATAGGTTGCAGAAGTCCAAACAACACCTTCGGTTCCTGCCGATTGGTCATTATAAGTCACATTTACAGTTTCTGGGAAAGGAATATCTTCCACCGGTGTTCCGTATTTAACGCTGATTGCAGCTGGATTCTGTACGGAGATTATCTTTTTATTGCCTACCTGTATGTTTATTTCTGCTGTTTTGGAATCTTTATTAACAACACCTGGAATTAGTATCGGATCTCCAATAAAGGAATAAACCTCAGGAACCAGCGGATCATAACCTTCGGTATCCCAGTTCATGTTCAACGTACCGGTACTACCATCATCGTAAGTTACCTGTACCGCTGCGGTCAACTCCGGAATCGCCGTCAGCAATGTACCATAGTTCACCTTCACCGTATCCAACACTGCAATGCTTACAATATTCTTAGGTTTTGGCAGTACCGTAAGGATCATCTGTGCGTTGATGTTGTTCTTATTGTCGATACTTTCATTGTGTAGCAAAGTCCCTGTAAGGGTATAATTACCGCTTTGCAGTTGATTGTAACTACCAGGAGCCCATTCTACCCCTACAGTATCCTGTGTACCATCGTCAAAATTAACCTTTACAGTTTGTGGTAGGATCACCTCATCAAATGGCGTATCATAAGGCGTACTTGCCGTGTACTGGCCTTCCACAGAAACAATGTTCTTACGGATGATCACTTTATTATTGGCAAATAACAAATTGGTATTAGAAACAAGATCAGTCAACTGGAGCGTTCCCTTAAGGTCATACTCCGCACCTTTATCTGCTACATACTGTGTTCTGTCCCAAATCACGTCCAGGAATCCGGTAGTCTGATCATGGTAAGTTACCCTTACAGTAGCAGGTAATGGCAGGTTTGCAGCTGGTGTATTCAAATCCACCGTAATGTCGGCCAGATCCTCAACAGCAATGATGTTATGCTGAACATATACATCTACGTTTGCTTCAAAGTCGGCAGGATTAGCATGCTCTTCCTTAATACCAAGCGTAGCATATAAACGATATACCCCTACCTTAGGATTATAATCACCCTGCTTCCAGGTCAGATTCAACATTTCCTTCGTGATGCCATCATCATAAGTCACCTGTGCCTGTTTAGGCAATAACGGCAATACATCGCTGTATGGTGTGCCTGATAATACCTTTACCGGCGGCAGTGCTGCTACATCAATGATATACGGATAGATCGGTGTGATGACCGCAACCCTCGCTATCGCGGTTAGGTTATTTCTATTCACATCAGGATTCGGAACGGTCAACGTACCTACGAGTTCGTAAATACCTTCCACATTACCGTCATAGTTACCCGGCTGCCAGGTCACAGGGAATCGGGCATGACTGTTATCACTCATCACCACCTCAACCTGTGTCACCAGGTTCAACTGGCCAAATGGTGTTCCTGTATCTTTCTTAACCGGTACAGGATAAGGTTTCAATACTTGAATGATATAAGAAAGACGTGGATTCACTTTGATCTTTACTTTCAGTGAACCACAAACATCACCCCCCTGAACTGCCAGTGTAAATTCGTAATCTCCGGCCCTTGATGGTTCTCCTGAAATCACACCGGAGCTGCTCAAACCTAAACCATCAGGCAATAAACCCTGACTTAAGGAATAAGTATAAGGTCCGCCTTCTGCCAGTTGAATTTGATGACTATAGGGGGTCCATTGATCGGCCGCCGGAAGTTGCTGTTCTGCATTTTCAAGATATACCCCCTGGAACTCATAAGCTCCAAGATCAACCTTTGTATGTTTGATTCGGTCTCCGCCCGCAAGGTCTTTCGCCGTTCCAGTAACCTTTGTATTATCTCCCATATTAATCACCGGCGAGCAAGGTGCGAGCGAAAGATCGTCCGCAGCAGGGTTTGCCAGCTGAGGATCCTTTGTCAATATGGTTGTTCCGGTTACATATCCGTTTTGTACTGTACTTGTGGAAACAACGATTCCTGCATTCATCTGATCCGGGATTGCATTTCCACGCGTATTGCCCCAGAAGATACTATTGGCAACATTAACCGTTCCTGTATTACGGTACAAAGCACCGCCGTATTTGGTGGTTGTTGATGCATTGATATAAGCAGAAGTGTTGTTGCTAAAGGTCGCGTTTACGATATTCGACGTTCCTGTATAATGGTAGAAAGCACCACCATAATAACCATTCACCGTAGTTCTGTTTCTGCTGAAGGCCGCATTAATCAGGTTAAAAGTACCTGTTAAATGATAAATGGCACCCCCATGCTGTGCAGAAGTATTGCCGACAAACAATCCACCTGTGATGCTAGGTTTTCCATTGGTTGCATTGTAAAATGCACCTCCGGTTGCTGTTGCAATATTGTTCTTAAATACCACATCTTTCATCCCCACGGCAGCAGTGATGTGGTACATTCCCCCACCCTGACCACCTTTATTACCGATGAATTTGATATTGTTAAAGCTAGCGGCAGCATTGTTGTAAAGTCCACCACCCAGCTGCACTACGGTATTATTTTCAAGGATGATGTTACTGAAGATAGCTGCTCCACTATTGAAAATTCCCCCACCGCTATAATAAGCGAAGTTATTTTTAATCCATAGGTTTTTAAATATGGCCTTTCCAAGCGCATTGTAAATACCACCGCCATTATATGGATCAGCTGTACTACTTCCGTTAGCTGATTTACCGCCACGGATTGTAAATCCATCCAACACCGTAGCATTGGTTAAAGCCATCTTGTTAAATATAACATGGTAACTGCGGTTTGCACCATCAAGGATGGTTTCATTGGTCGTCATAATGGCCGTCGAATCCCGATCCGCAAGTTCATTTTCTGTCGCTGCAAAACCGCCATATATCTTAACGCCTTCTTTCAGTGTAAAATAATTGTTCACCTTCAGACCAGGTGTATAAGTACCTTTGGCCACGAAGATCGTATCTCCTGCCAATGCAGAGCTGAGTCCTTTTTGCAAATCCAGGAATGCATGATCCCAGCTTGCACTGTTGTTCATACCTGCGGTTGCCGCCTGGTTTACATAGATCCTTACTTTTCCTGTGCCCACTTTCACCTCAAAGGTGTACAACCTGTTTCCACATAAAGTACCATCGCTTGCTGTGATGTTAAAAGTATACAGACCTGCATTGATCGGCCTTCCCCTCAATCTTCCTGAAGGACTCAAAAGAAGTCCGTCTGGCAATGAGCCATAACTCACCGCATAAGTATAACTTCCAGATCCACCGGAAGAAACCATCTGGTGTTCGTAGATTACCCCTCTAAAACCTCCTGGCAATATCGCAGGACCAACATTGATCCGGTCTTGTTGATTTTCAAAAGCACCCAGATCCACCACTTCTGTTTTAACCCGCGCTTGTCCCGCAAGATCTTTCAAGATAACCGCAGAAAGGGAATTATCGCCCATATTGATCGCAGGTGAACAATCCGATAGGGAAAGATCATCTTCATTACTTAGGTTAAATAATGGGTCTTTGTCTACGATCACTTTTCCTGCCGCATATCCACCACGAATCAAAGCGTTCACTGGTTTGATATTCAGGTTAAGTTCATCGGGTACGCCATTACCACGTTCATTACCCCAAACGATACTGTTATGCAGATTTAATGTTCCTGCATACTTATAAATGGCCCCGCCATATTTGTTTACCGTAGCATTCACGTAAGCAATGCTGTTGTTGCTCATGCTTACGTTAACCAAGGTCGAGGTTGATGTATACTGATACATTGCACCACCAAAATAAGCACCTGTACCAGTTACCCTATTGCGACTAAACTTAGCATTATTAATGGTCAACGTGGATGCCCATTGGTATAAACCAGCACCGTGTTGAGTAGACGTATTCCCTGTAAAAGTTGCATTATTTAAAGTCACCTTACCTGAGTAACTGTAAAAACCGCCACCTAAGGTTGCTTTGTTGTCTTTAAATGATACGTCATTAATCGTTAATGTTGCTGAGCCCTGGTACATACCACCACCATAAGCAGCTGTATTGTTGATAAACTCGAGTTGTCTGAATGTTGCCGCTCCTATATTGTATAAACCACCACCGTAACGATAGGATCCGGAAGTGTTAAGCGTTCCATTGTTCTCGAAAATGATGTTGCTGATGATACTTGTTCCGCCATTGTACATTCCACCACCATAAGTATTGGAATTGTTATTTTTAATCCAAAGGTGATTAAATGTTGCCGCTCCGATCCTGTTGTAAATACCGGCACCGATATAAGGCTCCCCGGTGCTTGTACCTGTAGGCACCGACCGACCGCCACTGATGCTGAATCCATCAAACAGTGTCGCCGCAGTAAGGGCAATGTTGTTGTACACTACGTGCCTGCTGTTATTGCTACCCGTCAGGATCGTTTCGTTAGCCGCTCTGACATTCAGAGAATCTCTTTCAGCGAGGGTGGACTCTGTGGCAGCAAAACCACCATACATTTTAACGCCTTCTTTTAAAGTAAAGTAAGAAGTCACTAATGCTCCCGGACTGTAAGTTCCTTTGGCCACCCAAATCTGGTCGCCCGCTAGGGCCACCTTAAGCGCACTTTGCAAGTCAAGATAGGCATTGTCCCAGGTACTACCGTTATTTTGACCGGCAGTTGCTGCCTGGTTTACCAGGATACGTACTACACCTGTACCTGCTACCACATCCATATTGTAAACGCGGTTACCGCATAAAGTTCCGTCGGTTACATTGATTACAAAAGTGTACTTGCCGATTACAATAGGGTTGCCCGTAAGGAGTCCTGAGGCATCCATAGACAATCCATCAGGAAGCTTGCCCGAGACCAGTTTATAAGTATAAGTACCCGTTCCACCAATTCCTTGTAGTTGCTGATTGAATGCTGCTCCACGCGGGATTTGAGGCAAAGTTGTAGGATTTAAAGTGATCACATCCAGCTGGTATTCTATCGCCCCCAAATCAATCACTCCGGCCTTAGTTCTTGGGTTCCCCAGTATATCTAAAGTCCCTGCTGAAGACAGGTTATTGTCACCAGTATTGATTGCCGGCGAACAGCTTGTAAGCGCCAGGTCATCGCCATCTGCATTCACAAAGGCTGGATTTGCATCTATGATGTTCAGCCCGGCGGTGTAACCTCCGCTGATCAATGTATTGCTGGCCTTAATGTTCAGGTTCAGTTGATCCGGCATTCCTTCTCCACGGGTATTTCCCCAAAGAATACTGTTATTTAAAGTCACCGTTCCAGAATTCCTATACAATCCACCTCCATAATTTACCGTTCCGGTTTTGTAATAGCCGATGCTGTTTTTACTGAAACTGGTGTTGGTCAACGTAGCTATTCCACTGTAGATAAAGACCGCGCCACCATAATAAGCAGCCGTGTTGCTTATTTTATTCCGACTAAAAGTTGTATTGCTGATCTTCAATGTAGCATTGCTCCAGATGGCACCACCATGTTGTCCTGAACTATTATTCTGGAATGAAGCACGGTCAATGTTCAATACGCCTGAGGCATAGATTGCTCCACCCGCAGCAGTAGCTACGTTATCTTTAAAGCTAATATTACTCAGATTTGCTGTACCACTTGCCAGGTATAAAACCCCACCGGTAGTCGCCTTACTTCCGCTGAAACTGGCATTGCTGATGTTGGTAACTGCGCTCGAATTGACATAGATGACACCACCTTGCCCATTGGTTACGGTATTATTTTCAAACTTTACGTTATTCAGATCCGCAACCCCAGTACTAAACATTGCTGCTCCATATCCCGGATAACTGGAACTTTCAATAATTCTGTTGTTTTCGAATACCCCTTTGTTCAGCTTGAATCCTTTTACGTTATATACTGCAGATCCACGGGCATAATAACCGGTAGACCTATTGTTACTAAAGATCACATCTGTATAGCTGGCATCACCATTGTGATACAATCCGGCTCCATATACGCCAAGGTTATTCTTGATCCACAGGTTCCGGAACACCGCTGTGCCCAGCGAATTGTAAATACCCCCACCATAAAAGTTAATGCTATTGTTGGAGGTATTAACCGCCGATCCGCCACCTTGGATACTGAAACCATCCAATACCGTTGCATTGGTAAGGGCAACTGCGTTATACACCACATGGTAACTTGCAATACCCTGACTACCGTCCAGGATGGCTTCGTTATCAGTTCTGATTTTCAAGGTATCCCTTTCTGCGATGGTGGTTTCTGTTCCGGCAAATCCACCAAACATTTTCACACCCTCTTTTAGTTTAAAGGTGGATGCCGCCAGCGGGCCAGTGTAATAAGTACCTTTAGCTACCCAAATCTCATCTCCTGCGCCTGCCAGTTCCAATGCCGTTTGTAAGTCGTTGAAGGCATTTGTCCAATCACTACCATTGTTAGCACCAACAGCAGCCTGATGCACATACATTCTACCAGTACCATTTTGTACGGTTACTTTATATTGTCGGTTACCACTTAGGTTTCCATCCGTAGCACCAACCACAAAAGTATAGATGCCAATAATATTAGGTACACCAGTTAGCTTTCCATCAGCCGTCAATAATACACCTGGGGGAAGTTTCCCTGCCTGAAGGCTCCAGGTAACTGGTAGACTCGTTCCGGTATAGCTCAATGGAAGATTTAGAAAAGCTCCTCTCGTGATCGGGTCAATCCTTTCCGGGTTGATGATCAACCTATCTGTACTTTCATTCTCATAAGCACCCAGGTCGATCCTACTGTTGATCACCCTGGCTTTACCTGCCAGATCTTTATCATATGCCTGCCAGCTGTTCTCACCACCATCAATGGCTAAAGAGCCCCCCTGCAACTGTAGGTTATCGGCCGCTGCATCGAGGAATAAAGGATTGCCAATTTTAACATCCGTACCAGTAGCATAATCTTGCTGTACAATAGTATTCCCTACGATAACGCCTGCATTAAGCTGATCAGCAACAGTACCCATACGGGTGTTACCCCAAAGGATACTATTGTGTATAGTTACTGTTCCCGAATTGCGGTACAGTGCAGCACCATAACTTAGGGTTGCTGTGCCTTTGGCATAGCCAATATTATTTTTGCTAAAACTACTATTGTTGATCAATACATCATTAGAACTGATGTAAATGGCACCACCGTAATAGGCTGCAGTAGAAGTCACCTCATTGCGGCTGAAGATACTGTTGTCGATTTTCAGATTACTGTTGGACCAGATCGCTCCACCATGCTGCACTGCCGTATTATGAATAAAGGAAGCGCGGTTAAGCATCATTACACCACTGGCATAAATGGCTCCACCTGTAGTCGCTGTATTATCAGTGAAGATCACCTCATCTAGTACCGGACTTCCGCTGGCGATAAACAGAGCTCCCCCAGTTGTGGCTTTGTTTTCTGTAAATATTCCTTTCTTGATTTTGATCACCGCACTGGAGTTGCTGTAAATCGCTCCTCCCTGTCCGTTAAGAATCGTGTTATTTTTAAATTCTACGTCCGAAAGCTCCAATATTCCGTTCGTAAAGATACCCGCGCCATAACCAGGATAACTACTAGTCTCCAGAATTCTATTGCTTTCAAATACCCCTTTGCTCAGTTTAAAACCTTTCAAATTGTAAACTCCCGCCCCCCTGGCACTTGTCCCTTTAGCCTGGTTGTTGCTAAATAGGATATCGGTATAGCTTGCATCTCCATTGTGGTAGATACCTCCACCATAAGTTCCGTTATTGTTCTTTAACCAAAGATTGCTGAACTGAACAGCACCCAGAACGTTATAGATACCGCCCCCTTGATAGTTGTTACCACTCATATAGGTTGCATTACCACCCTGGATACTAAATCCATCGAGTACTGTAGCCGAGGTTAACGCCAATGTATTAGATACCACATGGTAACTGGCTATACCCTGACTACCATCCAGGATCGTTTCATTGGTACTACGGAGCTCAGCCATATTCCGGTCTGCCAGTGCAGCTTCTGTCCCGGCAAAACCACCATACATTTTCACGCCTTCTTTTAATTTAAAGGTTGAAGCAGCCAGCGGCCCCGTAAAGTAAGTACCTTTTGCTACCCAGATTTCGTCGCCTGCTCCTGCAAGATCCAAGGCAGGTTGTACATCTATAAAGGCATTTTCCCAATTGCTACCATTGTTGTCACCTGCAGCTGAACGGCTAACAAACAAACGACTGATACCATTTTGAACCGTGATGGTATATTGTTTGCTGCCCAAAATCTGTCCGTCGGTAGCTCCAATCACAAAAGTATAAGTACCCATAACCGTAGGCACGCCTTTGAGTTTCCCATCAGTAGAGAAGGTAACACCTGTAGGTAGTTTACCTGTCTGCAAGGTCCAGCTAACTGGCAACGCAGTTCCCGTAGCAACCATTTGCAGATTCAGCGCAGTTCCTCTCGGAATAGAATTGATCACTGCAGGGCTGATCATCAGTCGGCCATTGCCATCCTGCTCATAAGCACCCAAATCGATCGTTCCATTTACTACCCTTGGATTACCGGAAAGATCCTTATCAAAAGCCTGCCAGTTGTTATTACCGGCATCAATAGCCAATGAACCTCCTTTTAGCTGCAAGTCATCGGTAGCCGCATTTACAAACATCGGGTCTCCGATTTTAATATCTGTCCCCGCAGCATAACCGCTCTGAACAATAGAAGTACCAACGATAAGCCCACCGTTCATCTGGTCGAGCACATCATTTCCTCTTTTATTGCCCCAGAAGATACTATTGTTGATGGTCGCGGTACCACCTGAACGATACACAGCCCCACCATAACTTAAGGTTGCTGTTCCTTTATTGTAACCAATACTATTGTTGCTGAAACTAGTGTTGTTGATCAGTGCATTTCCCGAATTCAGGAAAATAGCGCCACCATAATATGCGGCAGCAGAAGTTACACTGTTTCTACTGAAGATCGTATTGTCGATTTTCAGGGTACTGGCCGAAAATATTGCCGCACCATATTGCACTGAAGTGTTATTGATGAAAGCGCCCCTGTTAATGTTGACTACTCCGGCAGCATATAGTGCTCCGCCAGTGCCTGCGGTTGTGTTGTTCTTGAACTGTACATCCGTAAAAGTGGTTGTACCATTGGCCAGGAATATCGCCCCACCTGTGCTTGCTCTGTTTCCTATAAATTCAGTTTTACTAATATCAATTATCGCACCGGAGTTGGAGTAAATCGCTCCCCCATATCCATTGCTGATGATGTTATTTTCGAACTTCACCTCAGTAAGCGTTAGTGGGCCAGAATTGAATATCGCTGCTCCATAAGCCGTGCCTTCTAGCAATTGGTTATTCTGGAAAACACCTTTTGTGAGTTTAAAACCACTCTGATTGTAAACCGCTGCACCTCTGGCATTTGATCCTTTTGACTGGTTATTACTAAAAATGATGTCTGTGTACACGGCATTTCCAGTATGATATAAACCACCACCGTAGGCAGCAATGTTGTTTTTAATCCATAAATGACTGAAGACCGCCGCACCATTGGTATTGTAAATACCACCACCATAATAACTGGCTCCGGTACTATTGATGGCTGCTTTCCCGTTCTGGATACTAAAACCATCCAGTACCGTTGCGCTGGTTAATGCCGCTGTATTATATATAATGTGATAACTCGGCGTCCCCTGACTACCATCCAGCATGGTTTCATTTGTGGTACGTATGTTGTCTATGTTTCTTTCTGTAAGAAGCGCTTCTGTTCCGGCGAAACCACCATACATTTTTACGCCTTCTTTTAAGGTAAAGTAAGCGCTGGCTAAAGGCCCAGTATAATAGGTTCCTTTGGCCACCCAGATCTCATCTCCCGCCTTGCTTTGTGCTAATGCTGTCTGAAGATCTATAAATGCATTTGTCCAGTTGCTACCATTGTTATTTCCTGTAGCTGCTTGTCTTACATACAATCGCGATGGCCCATCGGTAATCACTGCACTGAATTGCTTACTACCTACCAGCGTACCATCGGTAACCGAGATCACAAAGGTAAACGTTCCAGCTACGGTTGGTCGGCCAGTAATTAATCCATCTTCTGTTAGCACCAAACCAGTAGGCAATGTACCAGACTGCAATGTCCAGGTATAATTTCCGGTACCGCCGGTAACCGTCATCTGGAAGTTAGGATCAAGTCCACGTGCTGATGAAGGGAATACCGTAGGCTGAATTTTCAGTCCGTTACCACCCAAACTTTCATAAGCTCCAAAGTCTATGATATCATTGGTGATCCTTGGATTTCCTGCGAGATCGATACTTGTTGTATTGCTTATATTATCGCCAGCATCAATTGCGGGTGATCCGCCTTTCAATTGCAAATCATCCTGTGCCGGGTTAGTAAACAAAGGATTACCGATCAGGATATTTGTTCCTGTTGCATAACCACCCTGAACGATCGAATTACGCACAGTCTGTGCGGCAGTCAACTGATCAGGAACATTATTTCCACGGGTATTGCCCCAGAAAATGCTGTTGTTCACCGTCACCACACCTGCCGAACGGTAAAGTCCCGCACCACCAATAGTAGTCGCATGTGTAAAGGCAATCTTATTGTCACTGAAAGTAACATTGTTTAGGTTGGTTGCAGCTGCTGAGAACATACCTCCACCATAGTAAGCTCCTACTGTTGTCACAGCATTTCTGCTGAAGATCACGTTGCTCAGGTTTGCTGTGCCAGAAGTGTTATACATACCCCCAGCCTGCTGACCGGCAGTGTTGGCAATGAAAGATCCCCGATCGATATTCAACACACCACCACTTTGAGAAAGACCTCCGGAATTCAGCCTCGCAGTGTTTCCACGGAAAGTCACATCGGTCAGCGTGACATTCGCATTGAGGTTAAAGAAACCACCCCCTACGGAGTTCGCCTCATTCCCTTCGAATAAGATTTTATCATAAACTGCCGTACCCATATTATAGATACCTGCACCTCGTTCTGCTTTATTATTGATGACCCTCAGATTGCGGAAAATAGCTTTTACAGCTGCATAATTATAAATACCTGCTCCCCGGTTGTTATCTGAGTCGGAACCCGCCAGGCCTTGTCCACCACTGATGGTAAAGCCGTCCAATAAAGTGGCATTGCTCAATGCAATATTGTTAAACACCACGTGCCTGCTTGCTACGCCTTGACTACCGTCCAATATGGTTTGGTTGCTCGTGTGTATCAATGGTAGGGCTCTGTCGTTAAATGTTGTTTCTGTTCCAGCGAAACCTCCGTATATTTTTACGCCCTCTTTCATAGTGAACCAGCTAGTGGCCAATAATCCTGGGCTATAAGTTCCTTTGGCTACCCAAATCTGGTCTCCGGCAAGGGCTTTAGTAACGGCCATTTTCAGATCCGTATATCCATGTTCCCAGCTGCTGCCATCATTCCTGCCGGATACCGCGGCAACATTTACAAATAGTTGTGTAGATGCCGGATTTACCAGTAAGGTATATTGCCTTCTACCGACAAGTGAACCATCGGTAACACCTACTACAAAAGTAAATGTTCCTGCTTCCTGTGGCCTGCCTTTTAATACGCCATTGGCATCCAGACCGAGTCCAAGCGGTAGTACACCCGAAGTGATGCTCCATACCAGATTAGCGCCGCCTGCAGAAACAGTTAGTGGCACATTCATCAAGTCACCACGACTATAAGCCTGTAATGTTGCCGGACTGATGATCAGACTGGCGGTACCCTGATTTTCGAAGGCACCCATATCCACTATATCATTATAGATCCTCAGATTTCCTTCCACATCTGTTGCTCCGCTAACCTTAGCGTTATCACCCATATCGATAGCGGGCGATCCGCCTCTTAAACGAAGGTTGTCTGTCGCTGCATCCGTAAAGAGTGGATTACCAATGGCAATATTTGTTCCTCCGGCAATGCCATTCTGTACGATACTCTTGTCAATGGTCACTACCCCCATGATCTGATCGGCCACCCCCTCTGCACGCGTATTACCCCAAAAGATACTATTGCTGACGCTAACTGTACCAGATGAACGATACAAAGCGCCACCACCCACAGCAATACGGGAAATACTGTTGTTACTGAAAGTTACATTGGTTAGCGTAGCTGTGGTAGCGGCAAACATGGCTCCACCATATGCGGCTACATTAGATGCAGCAACGATACGGTTGCGGCTAAACATTACGTTGTTTAACCTGGCTGCCCCTGAAGTATATAATGCACCACCATGCTGCGTAGATTCGTTGTCAATAAAATATACACGTTCAAAGAGCGGCGTACCAGCTGAGGTAACGGCACCGCCCATGCCTCTTGAGCGGTTTGATTTAAAGGTAACATTAGTAAATTCAGGTGAACCTACATTGTTATATACCGCGCCACCGTTAAGGGCCTGATTCCCTGTAAAAGTAGTATTGGAGATTTTAACTGCTAAGCTGCTATTGCTATATAAAGCCCCGCCATAGGCATAACCTGTGCCATTGGTAATGTTATCTTTAAAAGTACTATTGCTGATCAATGCGGTTCCGCTATTGAAAATAGCCCCACCATAAGTGCTGGATCCTGCAGTAATAGTGTTTCCTTCAAAAAGCACCTTATCAACAGTAATCCCGCCAGTATGGTTATAGAGAGCTGCACCACGACCAAGATTACCAATGGTGCTGTTGGCGATAAATTTGGTGTTGGTGAATGTAGCTACTCCCGAAAGGACAAATGCTCCGCCACCAAAAAGGGCGGTATTATTGGTTAGGATAAGGTTGTTAAATATTGGTCGACCCAAACTGGTATAAATACCGGCACCATAATAATTTACACCTTGATCAGGTACATTAGGATAACTGGTACTCGTAGTGGTTAAGGTACGTCCACCTGAAATGGTAAATCCATCAAGGATGGTCTCCGAAGTAACAGCTGTAGTGCTGGATACGACGTGGTAACTGGCTACGCCCTGACTTCCGTCGAGGATACTTTTATTACTGGTATGTATTAGGCTGGTGTCTCTTGCGGCAAGGTTTTCTTCCGTACCTGCAAAGCCACCATAGATTTTTACATTTTCCTTCATGGCAAAGGTAGAGGTAACCAATAACCCAGGGCTATAATTTCCTTTGGCTACCCAGATCTGATCTCCGGCTGTTGCCTGTCCTAATGCCAATTGCAAATCCGTAAATGCATTTGGCCAGTTACTACCGTCCTTACGGCCGGCAGTTGCTCCTTCACTTACATAAATATTGGTAGCACCTGGGCTCACCACAACATTAAATTGTTTTGTTCCGGCGAACTCCCCATCAGTAACAGATACGACGAAAGTATAAGTTCCTACAAACATCGTTCTTCCTGAAAGAAGCCCAGTTGCACTAAAGCTAAGTCCGGCAGGTAATGTCCCCGAAGAAATACTCCAGGTTAATGATGCACCCCCTCCTGTAGCGGTAAACTGTGTATTTATATTGGTACCACGAACTGAAACAGGTAAAGTTGCAGGTAGGATCAGCAGGCTCTCGCCACCTTGATTTTCGTAAGCACCAAGGTCGACAATTCCATTCACTAGCCTTGGTAGATTGGCTATATCGAGTGCTGTCCCACTGGCTGCGTTATCACCCACATCGATTGCAGCTGAGCCGCCTTTAATTTTAACGTTATCTGTAGCAGCATCGGTAAACAATGGATTTCCTATAGAGATCTTTGTTCCCCCCGCATAGCCGTTTTCGACAATACTATTAGCAACTGTTACTACGCCTCTAATTTGATCTGACACCCCAGCACCTCTCTTGTTGCCCCAGAAAATACTATTGTAAATGGATGCAGAACCGCTATTGAAATAAAACCCAGCACCAGCGCCAAGGGTAGCATGTGTATAAGCGCTGATATTGTTACTAAAGGTGGTATTACTGAGGACTGAAGCACCGGAGCTATTGTACATCCCCGCACCATAACCTGCCGCAGAATTTGTAGTCGTCTTATTCTGGCTAAATACCACATTGTCGAGTCTTGAAACTCCACTATTATGAAGCCCGGCACCAACACCTGCAGATGTATTGCCAATAAAAGAAACTCTGTTTAAAGTTAGTGGTCCTGTACTACCCATTCCACCTGCCGTTGTGGTGGCCGTATTATTTTTAAAAACCAGATCTTCCCCATTAAAGCCCGTAGTGCTCGTTATCCCGGCACCAGTTCCTATTACGGTATTCCCTTCGAACACAGTTTTTTTAAGGTTCAGTACACCAACATTATGGTACAAACCGCCACCAGAGGAGCTTGCTTTGTTTCTTAGGAAAGTCAAATTTTCCGCAGTCAGATTGGCAACGGTATTATACATACCCCCACCCATGATGGCTTCATTTTCTACGAAAGTCAGGTTGCGCAGGATCACGAACGCATTCAAGTTGTATAAACCACCGCCATATCCTGCTCCGCGACTAACAATATTTTTCTCGAGGCGAATGTTTTCAAAGGTAGCTGGTCCGTTATTGTAAATACCTGCACCAAATCTATCCGCAATATTGTTCTTTACCCAGAGGTTTCTGAATACCGCTTCACCGGCATTGTTGTAGATACCTGCAGCGCTATAAGCGATAGACGTCGATCCTGCTGCTGTTTTACCATTAGCAATACTGAAACCATCAACAACAGTTTCCTTTGTAGATTGCTCGAGGTTAGTCACTACGTGGTAGCTTACGCCATTTCCAGAGAGAATGGTTTCATTAACCGCATATAATTTATTGGCATCTGCTAACCTTTCCGTCAATTCATTTTCTGTACCGGCAAAACCACCGTACCATTTTACGCCCGACTTCATCGTAAAAGTATGGGTAACAGCAGTTCCCGGTAAGTAAGTGCCTTTGGCCACCCAGATCTCATCTCCGGCAACTGCATAAGCTAATGTTGGTTGTAGATCGGTAAAGGCATCGGTCCAGTTAGCACCTGTTGCTTTTCCTAAGGCATCCTTTTTCACATAGAAACGTGCAGGTCCGGGAATAGCATCAATGGTGTACTGTTTACTACCAATAAGCGTAGCATTGTTTACCGCGATCACGAAAGTATCGCCACCGGGAGTTGGTCTCATCACGCGGCCATAAATCCGTCCAGCTGGAGTGATGGATAGTCCAGATGGCAATTCTCCGGTCAAGATACTCCAGGTAAAAGGACCCGTTCCACCAGTCGCAACCATCTGAATATCGACCAATGCGCCTCTGGTAATTGTCCCGAGGGTTAGCGGTGTAATTTTGAGGGAAGCCCCACCTTGATTTTCATAAGCACCATGATCCACAATAGAATTATAAATCCTTGGGTTGCCCTCGATATCTTTTGTTGTTCCTACAGCAGCGTTGTTTCCTTTATCTATGGCCAGTGCCCCTGTTTTTAAGGTCAGATCATCATTGGCTGCATCTGTAAACAGTGGATCGCCAACAAGAATAGCTGATCCCGTTGCATAACCATCTTCAATGGTACTATTGGACACAGAACTGACTCCTGTATTGAGCTGATCAGACAGGCCAGTTCCCTGTGTATTGCCCCAGAAAATACTGTTATAGACATTTACTGTTCCTGCCGCACGGTACAAGCCAGCGCCACTATTCAGAGCCGTCCGCGCTACAGTATTCTTACTAAAAGTAGCGTTCACAATATTGTTAGTTCCTGTTCCAATGTACATACCGCCACCAAAAAAGCCAGCAGTTGAAGTTACGGCATTACGGCTAAAGGCCACATTAGTGAAATTCAATGTACCACCAGTGTTTGTAAAAATACCACCTCCATGCTGCACCGAAGAATTGTTAATGAACAAGCCGCGGTCGATGGTCAATACAGCCGTACTGGAGATACCTCCACCAGTTGTACCTGCCCTGTTTGACTTGAAGGTTACATCTGTTAGTGTAGCTAACCCACCATTAGAGAATCCACCACCAGCTTGCGTAGCATCGTTATTTTCAAACACCACATTGTTCAGGATAAGCCCGGCAACTGTATTAACCAAACCACCACCGATTGCAGTTGCACTGTTATTTTCAAAAACCGCATTGTTGATGGTTACATTGGCAGCGGCATTATGCATACCTCCACCCTGTATAGCCTGGTTGCCACGGAAGGTTACATTATTTAGTATCGCATTTGCTCCACCGTTATAAAGTCCCCCGCCGTACCTGGAAGAAAGCGTGGCCGTGTTGCCTTCAAAATGAACGTTTTCCAATTTGATGGCTGTAGCAAGATTGTACATCCCTCCGCCAAGTGTAGCACCTGTATTATTTTTAATGATCAGGTTTTTGTAGGTTCCATTTATAGCGGCAGCAAGAGTAAAAATCCCGGTACCATAAACAGCTGCAATTGTGGCGTTTCCTCCTGAAATGGTAAAACCATCTAAGAGTGTCTCTACCGACATTAGCGTAATGCTGGAAACCACATGTTTGTTTACCCCAGAACCATGGAGTTCGGCATTGTTAAGCGTAAACTTTCCATTGGCATCTGCTATACGCTGCGAGAGGAGTGTTTCTGTTCCGGCAAAACCACCATACAGCTTCACGCCCGATACCAGGTTGAAAGTTGAATCCACGTGACCAGCAGGCGTATATACTCCTTTTGCCACCCAGATTTCGTCTCCACTCTTTGCCATACCCAAGGCCGACTGTAACCTGGTTAATCCGTTTGTCCAGTCTGCACCATTATTGGCACCTGTGGCATTGCCTTTAACATGCCAGCGGGTAGCTCCGTCGTTGACTTGTAAATTATACTGCCTTGTTGCCATTGTTCCATTCTGCGTAGCCTTGATGACAAACGTGAAAGCACCTGAATACATCGGTACACCACTAAGGAGTCCAGTTTGTTTGTTAAAGAGCATACCCAATGGAAGTGTACCACTAGTATGGTCCCAGGTGATAGCGCCAGTAGCAGAAGTACTAAATTGCTGGCTATAAGCTGTTCCTCTACGAGCTACCGGTAAAGTCGCTGGAAGGAGCACAAGAGATCCGGCACTTGCATTTGTATTTTCATACGCCCCTAGATCGACGGTATTATAGATGATCCTCGTATTTCCCCCTAAATCATTTGGCGTTCCCACATAGGCATTGTTACCTGCATTGATGGCTACTGAGCCGTTTTTTAACCGCAGATCATGCGTTAGCGCATTTTCAAATTCTGGATTACCAATGAGGTTGTTGGCCCCATAAATATAATCATCCTGAATGAGGTTATTGGCCAGACTAGTGGCTGGTCCACCGATCTGATCGGCCACATCATTACCTCGTTTATTGCCCCAGAAAATACTGTTATATATACCAAATGCTGCAGGAGAAGCATACAAACCGGCTCCAATGGTGGTAGCCCCTGCAACCGTATAATTCGTTATGTTATTACTGAAAGTACAATTGGTAACCGTCGCAGTACCACTGAAATACATCCCTGCCCCGTTTGTAACGGTAGCTGCTGTTGCTCCTGTTATGCTGTTTGCACTAAATATCGAGTTGTTTACCACAATAGTACCCGAACCCCATAGTCCAGCACCATTGCCCGTGCTCGTATTTTTTAAGAAAGCTGCTTGATTAATGTTCATTGGACCAATAGTCGCGTAAAGTCCAGCTCCATTTGTTGCAACGTTTTCCTCGAATGTTACTTTGGTTAGGGTAACCCCTGCAATGTTGCTCCACATCCCTCCACCGTTTATCGCCTGGTTTCCTTTAAAGGTTACCTCATTCAGTTGCAGATTAGCCCCAGTATTGTAGAGTCCCCCTCCGTTCCTGGTAGAACCTGTCGCCAACACATTGTTTTCAAATGAAACGTTCTTCAGACGGATCGCTGTTGAACCGTTGTACATTCCCGCTCCATAGATATTGGCATTGTTATTTTTGATGATCAGATTGCTATAGGTTCCATTTACTGGAATATTATTAATATAGATACCTCCACCGTAACTTTTCACGCCCGCTTGCACAGCGTTACCGGCGGTAATCGTGAAACCATCCAGTGTAGACTCCGGTGTTAAGGCGAGGATGCTGCTCAGCACATGGACGTTCACATAGTTCCCACTCAGTATAGACTCGTTAGTCGTGTATTTTCCTTTTGCATCCGCCACTCGCTCGCTCAGCACTGTCTCCGTTCCGGCAAAACCACCGTAAATTTTGACACCAGAAACCATATTGAAAGTAGAATCCATATGCTGCACCGGCGAATAAGTTCCTTTAGCTACCCAAATCTCATCACCACTTTTTGCCATCTCGATCGCGGTCTGCAGTCTAACATAAGCATCAGCCCAATTCGATCCTGAGTTTGCTCCCGAAGTTGATGCTGCCCGAACATGCAACCTGGCAGGAGCAGCATTCACATTGATGGTATACTGCCTACTGGTTGTTTGTCCCCCCATACTGGCTCTCACAACAAAAGTGTAATCGTCATTCACCATTGCGACTCCACTCAACAGCCCCTGCGCATTCAGTTTAATGCCCGGTGGCAGGCTTCCATAGGTTACCTGAAAACTTGCAGCCGAGGCTCCTGTTGTTGTCAGCTGTAACTGATAGGGAATCCCACGGGTAACATTACCAATAGCCGAAGGCTGAAGTACAATGGATGACGGAGCACCTATTGGATGTTCATAAGCGCCAAGATCAACCGCAGCATTGACAATCCTTGTATTTCCTGCTAGATCCGTACCACCTACGACCTGGGAATTTACTCCCGCATTGATGGCTATTGATCCATTCTTCAATCTTAGGTCATGAGTCGTTGCATTTTCAAACTCTGGATTTCCGATAATCGTATTTACCGAATTAATTAATCCACCCTGAATGAGGTTATAGTTAAGACCGAACTTAAAAGTAGTATTGAGCTGATCAAGTACATCTCCCCCACGTTTATTGTTCCAAAAAACACTATTGTAAATATTTAACGCGACAACTCCTGAATACAATGCTGCTCCATAGGTATTTACATTATCAACAGCATAGCCAATTGTGTTATTACTAAAACTACAGTTGTAGATGTTTCCGGCTCCTGATCCTGCCGCGTAATGCAAGCCGGCTCCCAGATAGGCCACATTTGCTCCAGTCACTACATTTGTACTAAATACAGCATTGCTCAACACAAAACCTGTTCCGGTAGCTGCAGTATACAATCCAGCACCTCGCTGGCCTGCAGAGTTCCCAATAAAAGAGGCTCTATTAACAGTTAGATTATTCCCGGTGTTGAATAGTCCGCCTCCATTGGTGGTCACACTATGATTTTCAAAACTAACATCTGTCATAGTAACACCGGCTGCAACGTTGTTAAATCCACCACCAGTGCTAGCACCTGTATTATTTTTAAAAATAATTTTCTCAAAAGTTGCGGATGCTCCTGTATTATAAATCCCTGCTCCGGTAGTTACTAGCTGAAGATTGTTATTCTCTACGACCAGATTTTTAAAAGACGCGGATGTCCCGGCATTAAAAATTCCACCACCCGCTCCGGCAGCATTATTTTCCTTAATCCATAAATTTTGAAATATTGCAGCCCCACTGCCTACATAAATCCCCGCCCCAGCATAAATCCCAGAAGGAGAAGTTGAACCTCGGGAAGTTAAACCACGGGTAATGGTAAAACCATCCAGCAAAGTGGTATTGTTATTTGCAGAACTAACCACATGATAGTTGATATCTTGTCCGTGTAATATACTTTCATTAACCGTAAAAAGACCATTTGCCGCAGCTACACGTTGACTTAGTAAGGTTTCAGTCCCAGCAAAACCACCATAAATCGGAACACCTGTTTTAAGAGTAAAGGTCCCCCCTGTTGTAGCAGCTGAAACGTATGTTCCCTTAGCTACCCAAATTTCATTTCCACTAACCGCTTTGGTGATGGCTGCAGTTAGGGTTGTAAAAGCATCCTGCCAGCTAGTACCGGTACCGGTACCGGTTGCATTAGCTTTGACATAATACCTTTGAGCTTGAGAGTCGAGCGCAAAAAAAAGAGCAAAAAATAACAAAAATGTTACTATATAATTAGGGGTAATTCGGGTCATGTTTGAAAAAAGAGGTGCTGCACAAAAATTTAGGTATAAACTCTAATTACCACAAAAAGCACACACATTTTCGAATAAAGAAAAAACAGCCGTTTACGCTTCAAATTAATGAATTAATCGGTCATTATTTACTCGAGAATAGGGATTTTTTGGGCAAAAAAATTACCACACAGCAAAGCTATAAAATAAATCCTCCCTCACAACCGAAGAATTACCCCCAGGTAAAATCTACTATGGGAATAGTAAATTTAAAACCCATAACTGACGTACAGTGGGATCACAATATTTGTCCCAAAACCACGAAAAGGGAACTCATTCATCAACCAGTTTTTAGTTACAATCCCTTGAATATCTTTAATCATGGGATTCCAATATCGGTCAGGCCCATTGGTAGCTGCAATTACAGAAATATCTGAATTGTCATTCAGTATACCAACCGGATCCGGATCAACATCCGTACCGTAGCGGTTTAACAATCCACCCAGTACTTCCATTTTTGCACCGTCCCTGGCCTTCATCACCGAATAGGTTTTTTCTGTCTTAAATCCAAATATCCAAAGCGTACTGCTTATACCAGCATTGATCTGAAAATGGTCTACTTTCTCATTATTTACAAATCGGACATAAGCTTTCACATACTTAATCGTTCCATCTAAGCGGGCAAAACCATGGGTATTATTGGCAAATACTTTTGTTCCAGAATCCGTCAGAAAGCTGGTGTATACATTCCCTGCAGAGGAAGTACTTTCTAAAAACAACTGACGTTTGGCAGTATGCTTTATGGAACCTGATGCCAGTTCAATGTCTCTTAACAATAGCGTGTCGGCAGATAATGCATTCACATCAAATTTGACCCCTCCCGCCTCAATCCAGACCCCAGCTCCCTGTACCTGTTTTACAGCTGCAGGAATGCTCACCGTACCACTAATCTTATACTTATTTTTAGGAAAGTAAACCACTTTTTTACCTGCATTCATGGCCAGCTGAATGGCTGTCATATCATCAGTTACCCCATCGCCAACTGCTCCGTAATCATCCACATTCGCCCAGTCATTGAAATTGCCTTCCCAGGCGATCAAAGGATAATCCAGCACGGCCAGGTTCATCGATTTCACAACTCCGCTCCTTACTCTCGTTTCGCTAAAAGCTTTAAAAGATCCACTCGAATATTCAGCAGTAGTACCACTTGCAGCAACAGTAGTGTCTAATTTTTTAATCCCGGTACCATAGCCCAACAATTCCACATTCCTGGCAAACAGAAATCCATCATTAATGCGAATTCCAGTATTCAAGGAAGTGCCGTTTTCAAACTTACTGTCTACAATAACGGCATGTGGGAAACGGGTACCTTTCTTCTGTAAAATAAGCCCAGTAATCGCATTTGTGCTGTAGACTTTACGTAAGGAAGTGGAAATGCCCGAAAGCAGGATTCCACTTCCGCTATGGTTGCTCAAACTTACATATTCAATGGCGGGATGTGATTCTGCATCTCCATCCAGATATATCCCATATTTAAAGCCGTCGATCACCAGGTTGCTGTAATAACCATGTGCCGAACCAATTCTGACATGCAGCCCGATTTCTCCAGCACCTACTATTTTCACGTTATCCAGCCGCGCTGTATTAGCCCCGTAAAAATCAAGACCGATAGCACCTGGATTTCCGCTACCTGTATGAATGGTAATGTTCCTGAAATGAAAACCTGCAGGTGCATTGTTAAAAATAGTGCCCTTATCGAATTTAGAAAAAGAAACAACCGGTTTCTTCATTCCGATTCCAAAGCCGGTAGCATTGTCGTTCAGCTTAATAATTACAGAATCCCGATTTTGCCCTACCAATTTTAACCCTGCTGTCCCTTCTCGGGTAGCTGAAGCCTGTGCAGGTACACAATCCGGAACCTGATCACCCGAATAAACTAATGGTTTAGATACCCTATAGGTGCCGTTTGGAAAATAGATGTACCAGCTTTCACGCCAACCGCATGGCTGCCCCGAAGCTCTTAAGCGGTTCATTACCCAATCCATTGCGGCAATAATGGCATCGCTGTCATCTGTAACACCATCACCGGCTGCATTAACGGTATAAACACCGCTTTCTACTAGCTTTTTAACATTGATAAAACGGCCACCATTTTCTTTAAACATTGCTGGCGGATAAACTTCATTGACTCCAATATTTCTGTCCTGGGCCTTTAAAATCATGGTGATCAGCACTAAGCTGAACACCATGATCACGCGATTAAATCTCATCATATCTGATATGTTGTTAAATTAAATTCGACTGTATACTTAATTATAACCAAGGTTCTGATCCAACCTAGGATTTCTATCCCGTTCACGCTGAGGTATTGGCCATAGACATTTTTCAGCAACGATGCCAAGCACGGTAGTGGCTCTACCCGTTCTCACCAAATCATGCCAGCGATGTCCCTCAAATGCCAATTCCAGAAAGCGTTCATTTTCTATGGCCAATTCAAGTGTATAGCCTTTAGTTATATCCGATGCGCTCGGAAAATCACGTACAGAAACGGTATTCAGATCCAATCCAAAAGCCCTTCTCCTGATCGTGTTCAACATACCTGTCGCATCCGCTGGTTTCCCATCCCTCATCAAAGCCTCAGCCTTCATCAGCATCACATCAGCCAGGCGAATCGCGATGATGTTAGCGTCCAGATTGGCGAGTGTTCTTACATATTTGGTTACATAAGGTTGTCCTACAGTCCTAAAAGGTGGATTGGTAGTTAAAGCCAGTGATGCATCTTTTCTGAAATCTCCAGTCTCATAAGCACTGATAATTTTTGCAGTTGGCGCCATAATATACTCGCCACCTATCTGGTTTGCATTGGCAAGCGGCATATAATAACGGTGAAGTCCATGACCTTCAATAGCAGAGCTGATGAACTGAATTTCAAAAATTGACTCCCGGGTATTACGGCCATTTGGCGTAAACATGTTAATGTAATTGGTTCTGCCTATTGTTAGCGCATAATTCGGGTTTTCGATAACCTTAGTTGCCTGAATTACCGCATTTGGATAATCTTTTTTAGTTAAAAATACTTTGGCGAGCAAGGCATTTGCAGCGCCCTTGGTTGCTCTTCCCCTGGTTTGCATCTCGTCACCAAACTTCAATAGCAATTTGGTTTCAGCGATCTGCAGATCACTAATGATCAAGGCATAAACTTCATCCACAGTAGCACGTGGAATTGTAAAGTCAGCATTAAAGGATTCATAGGGCACAGTGATAATCGGCACACCACCATAAGCCCTTAAGAGATTGAAATAAAAGTATGCCCTTAAAAAATAAGCCTCTCCTAAAAGATTATCCCGTTGCAAAGGCGTAAAAGACGCATCATTAATTCCCGGAATACGCTTGATCACATCATTGGTACGGTGAATGCCTGCATAATTATTTTCCCAATAGTCTCTTACTCGAGGATTATCAACCGTAATGTTGTGCTGATCTATTGGCAGGTAATCATCTGTTACCTGTAAAACGCCTAATGCATCTGCACCAACATCGAAAGCAACAGGATCCTGCTTTGCCTGTGACTGCACTTTATCATAAATACCAATTACAGCGGCTTCCGCATCCGCGCCAGTCTTCCAGAAGTTAACATCCACAATACGGTCCTCTGGATTCAGACCATTTACACTACATCCCTGGATGAAGTTTATTGCAGCAAAAAGGAATATATATCTTACTATTTTCATGTTTTTATTATTAAAATCCAAGACTAAAACCAAACATCAGTGTTCGAGGCTGAGGCTGTGAGGCCCAGTCAATTCCCAATTGCGAATTCTTAAACTGTTGATTTTGAACTTCCGGATCATAGCCGGAATAATTAGTTACGGTAAACAGGTTTTGGCCGCTTACATAAAACCGGGCATTGCTGATTCTCATCCGTTTTTGAAAAGCAGCAGGTAGCACATACCCCAGCGTTACATTTTTTAACCTCAAGAATGATCCATCTTCAATAAAACGCTGGGATACCTCAGCATTGGTTAAACCATCTGCACCAGCAGGATCTCCCCAAATTGCTTTGGGTACATCTGTAATTGTATTTTGTGGTGTCCATCTGCGCAATACGTTCTTATTTCCATTGTTTAAACTGCTCATTCTTTCCAGTACATTCCTGGTCTGGTTATAAACATCATTGCCGTAAGACCAATAAAAGAATACACTTAGGTCAAACCCTTTATAACCAAATGTATTCGTAATACCGCCTGTATGAATCGGTAAGGCATTACCTACAATTTGTCTGTCGGCTGTGGTAACTACGCCATCACCTGTAATGTCCTCATAGATAAAATCACCCGTTGCTGGGTCTACCCCCAAATTACGGTAACCAAAGAAAGATCCTACTGATTCACCCACTCTAAAAATACTGGTTGGACTAGTGGTATTGAAACTATTTGGAAGCCCTTCGGAAAAATCGGCACTCCTGGGATCTCCTTCTACTGTTAAAGGAAGATCGGTAATTTTATTACGGTTAAAGGAGATGTTAAAATCAGTAGTCCATGTGAATTTGCCTACCAAATTTCGGCTGTTTAACTGGAATTCTAATCCCTCATTCTTCATCTGGCCTATATTGGCGCCAAATGTGCGGCTAAAACCAGAGGTAAAAGGTAGTTCCAGTTTAAAAATCAGATCGTTAGTTACTTTTCTATAAGCATCTACTACTACATTGATACGGTCTTTGAAGAGCCCAAAATCCAAACCCAAATTGGTCTGAGTAGTAGACTCCCAGCTCAGATCAATATTTGATAAACTACTTGGTGCGATCCCCGCCAATGTGCCATAATTAGCACCTACGTTATAAGTAGCAAGGGATGGGAAGTCATTGCCCAAACCTTCGTTATTACCTGTTACCCCAATACTTGCACGTAATTTAAGGTTACTGATGGTATGTTGTTTTTTCATGAAAGCCTCATTACTCACTTTCCACCCCCCAGACACAGAAGGGAAATAGCCGAATTGCTTATTCAGACCAAACCTGGAAGAACCATCAATCCTCAACGCGCCTTCAAACAAAAAGCGATCTTTATAAGCATATCCAGCGCGACCAAAATAAGAAACTATGGCCCATCTGGAACGATAATCTGAAGCTTCAGTTCTGTTCGTAAAACCAGTTATCGCTTCGATGATATCTGTTGAATTGGTATTGCCTGCAGCGCCAATTCTGCGGGTAGCAGATTCCTGATAACTTTGGCCAAGCAGAGCGGTCAGTTTATGATTTTTATTAAAGGTTTTATTATAGGAAAGTGTATTCTCATTTACCCATAATATAACTGAATAAACACTTAAAGAGCCACTTGCATTACCGCCACTATTTACGAGTCTAGACAGGTAACGGTCATCGGTAATCCCTAAATGATCAAAGCCTATACTTGATTTGAACTGCAGACCTTTGGCAAGGGTATAGTTACCATAAGCATTTCCAACATAACGGTCAGTTTCGGCAATAAACCGAAGTTCATTCCCAACCAATACCGGATTCAGTCTTCCTTTGGAATCCTTGTAATACGTACCATCGGGATTATACACCGGATTATTTGGGTTCTGTACCAGCGCCAGTGTTAGTATAGACTGGTTAGAGAAACCACCATCCCTGCGGTTATTTACCGAGTGACTACCATTTATATTGGCACCGATTTTCAGGTTATCGGTTGCCTTTGCATCAAAGTTTACGCGCCCATTCAGTCTTTTAAATTTCTGTCCAATGATAGTTCCTTTCTGATCAAAATAACTACCTGACACATAATAAGTAGCTTTATCCGTTCCACCTGAGACAGATAAAGCATAATTTGAAACTGGTGCCGAGCGAAAAACTTCGTTCTGCCAATTGGTATTTACCCCTGTGTTGACAATGGCATTATCTACTGGCTGAGCACCGTTTGCCTGACCTTCTTTAATGAGTTTCACATACTCCTCACCATTCAGCAAATCCAATCTTTTGGTCACTTCAGCAGCGCCAGTGTACATGCTAAAATTAAATTTCGCTTTGCCCAAAGCTCCTTTTTTAGTGGTAATCAAGATTACGCCATTACCACCTCGGGAGCCGTATATAGCTGCTGCTGCCGCATCCTTTAAGATCTCGACAGATTCTATATCATTTGGATTGATGTCATTTTGTGCAGATACCCTTTGTCCATCGGTACTCTGAGGTCCGGGACCAGCAGAAAGATTGTTCATAGGCACCCCATCAATTACATACAAGGGTCTGTTCTCACCAAACAAAGACCCACTTCCACGAATTCGCAGATAGGCCTCATCACCGGGTGCACCCGAATTCTGCACTACCTGGACACCCGCAGCCTTACCCTGCATCATAGCGTCCAGGTTAGTAACAGGAATATTCTGTAATTCATTCCCTTTCACAGAAGTAATCGCAGAGATCACATCTCCCCGCTTTTGGGTGCCATAACCGATCACAACAACTTCATTCAGCCCCCTCTGATCTTCTGCGAGTACGATATCAATAATCCAGTTTTTCCCTACGGTTCTATTCTGGCTAACAAATCCAGTATAAGAAAACACCAGTACAGATTTTTCGTCGGCTACCTGGATGGTATAGTTTCCTTTTGAATCGGTAGATACGCCCAGTTTAGTTCCCTGGACTAAGACGCTCACACTTGGCATGGCTATGCCGGTTTTATCTTTCACATTCCCCGTGATTTTTAATCGCGCTGGTTGCTGCTGGGCCTTGACATTAAAGCCCAGCAAAATGAGAAAAAAGAACATAAAGTAAATTTTATTTATCATACAGTTATTTGGTTTAAAATTAATTATGGTTTGCTAAAATACCTTATCCAGGAAACGATACTTATCACAGAACCGAAAACTAAATTAGGTACATATTTAAAAAAACACGCCGGACAAAGACGGGCAAATACACGCGAATCAGTTTTTCCCTTCTTTGCTATTCAATCCCCTGTCAAGCGTAGTAAAACCGTCAGGCCTGGTCGATATCGTAATCGTTTTACGCCCTGCAGCAAGCCCCGTTAGTCTAATATTATCGCTCTTTACAAACTTCCCAAACCATTCATTGAGTTGTTCTGCTGCTTCAAGCCTATCGATGCTTACATTTTTCACATCTTCAAAAAACAGCAACGGACGTTCATCCTTTTTTGCCGACAAAAATTTGATGTTCTTTAGGACCACATTTTTAGCGTGACGTATATAGAATCCACTTCCTGGCAGGCTAAATCCAAACATTCTGTTTTCAGGATAATCCTTTTCATTTTCGGGAATTTCCCTATCCGCATCTTTTTTTGTCCCCCCACCGGGAATATCAAAACTGAAGTTTTCCAATTTGATATGCTCTACATCATAACCGGGCAAACCGCTTATCGAATTGCTCATCAGACTATTGCTTTTCGCTTGAACATTCCCAATAAATACATTCTTTAAACTCCCCGGACTAGGATTTCCATCTTTATCCTTTCCTGGTCTCCTATTGCCAAGTTTTATAAATACAGGGGTTTGTACACCTGTCATTTTGATAGATGAGATATGGATCCCATCCATAAAGCCCCCATCAACAATTTCAAGGGCAATGCCTGCAAGCGTAGAAATACTGGAAGTAACGCCACTA
The DNA here is from genome assembly GCF_005144565.1 of Pedobacter hiemivivus. NCBI lineage: Bacteria > Pseudomonadati > Bacteroidota > Sphingobacteriia > Sphingobacteriales > Sphingobacteriaceae > Pedobacter > Pedobacter hiemivivus. The sequence goes on along the minus strand of NZ_SWDX01000002.1, from coordinate 190,844 downwards.
ATCTTAGTGCTCCAATTTCTGAACTTATCTTCTGAAGGTAGCTTGATTTCGCAATTCGTTATGCTAATATTTTTAAATCCTCCAAATGAGGCCGTACCCATTTTTATCGCATTGCAATTACTCGAAAGTACACAATTGCTAACCTTGACATTTTCACAGGGAAACCGTGTATCACTTTTAAAGCAAAGCGCATCATCATCGGTATTGATTACACAGTCTGATACAGTTACGTTTTTACTGTCAATATCTATCCCATCATTATTAAAATTACTATGGCTGTATACGTTTATCCCCTTGATCTCTACCTTATCGCAAGCCAGGTAATGTTGCACCCAGAACGCAGAATTTTTTAGGGCAATGTTACTCACTACAATATTATTACAACCAATAAAGAAAAGGATTTTTGGGCGTCTTGGATTATTGTCCACGCGCTCAAATACCGGATCATCTCCATTGCCATCTATCAGTCCTGTTCCAGAAATTGAAATGTCCTTTACATTTTCGGCGAAAACAAGACTGAGGTTTAAACCTTCGAAAACCGGAGAGCTATTTTCGGGATAATCATTTAAATCGGTACTTCCTGATAAAACCGCCCCTTTTTCCAGGTAAAGATTGACCTTACTTTTTAGATATATTGTTCCGGTAATAAACTTTCCCGCCGGCACAACTACCCTACCCCCATTATTTTTTGCACATTCGTCTATAGCTTCCTGGATATTTTTAGTATTTACTTTTTTTCCATCGGGAATGGCGCCATAGGCTAAGATGTTGTAAGCCTTTGGGACTTTGGCTGTCGTCTCCAATTTCCCCGATAGGGAAAAGGGAAGCGCAAAAAGCAGCAAACAGCATGCTTTCCATAATAAACTTTTAATTTTCATTGTTTGGTTTTATTTGATTGATATTTTTTCTGATGGCAATGGCTTATTTCCCCATTGTGAATTAGGAGTATTCCCCATAAATAGGACAAGCGACCCACCACGCTGTAATTCATGATGAGATAAATTAGCCCGGTTCATAGCCCGGCCGTTTAGCACTGCTTTTTGAATGTAAAAATTAGAGGCGGACAGTCCGGGGGCAGTAATCGTAAATGTTTTACCATTGGCCAGGGAAAGGCTTACTTTAGAAAATGAAGGGGTACCGATGATGTAATCTGGGGTACCGGGACAAACCGGATAAAAGCCCATCATTCCAAAAACCAGCCAGGCCGACATCTGACCTGCATCCTCATTTCCACTCAAACCTCCAGGTGCCATACTGTATTCCTCTTTAATGATATTTTTAACCTGGCGCTGGGTTTTCCAGGGCATTCCGGCATAGGCATACAAGTAAGCACTCTGATGTCCGGGTTCATTGCCATGCCAGTAATGTCTTTTATCAAACAAGAGATCGAGCTGTTTGACAAACTGCTTTTTACCCCCCATCAGCGCCATTAAGCCCGGAACATCATGAGGCACGTACCAGCTGTACTGGAAAGCCGATCCCTCAGTAATAAAGCTGGAACGAATGGCAAAAGGGTCAAAAGGAACGACCCATTTGCCATCAGCATAACGCCCTCTTACATACCCTGTGCTGGTGTCAAAAACATTTTTATAATTCCCGGCGCGCTTCATTAACAACTGATAATCCTCTTTTTTACCCAATAGCTTTGCCACTTGGGCCAGTACATAATCATCATAAGCATATTCCAATGTTCTCGACACTTGTTCTTTGGTATGAAAAGCATCAGGAACTCCATCTTCCAGTGGAATATAACCGTATTTGAGGTATGAGCCTAAAGCACGACGTCCCCTTCCATCTTTATAACTCAGTGCATCGTTATTTACCTGGAAAGCATTTTTGCGCATCACCTGATATAACTTTTCCGCATCCTTTCTGGCTATTCCTTTGACCAGGGCATCACCGATCATCGCAATCGCATGGTCACCTATCATTGCCGAAGTATAGTTGTTCCAGCATGGAAAGATAGGGAGCCAGCCCCCTTGTTCCGCTTTTTTTAGTAAGGACGTTACCATGTCCTCCGTTTTGGAGGGCTCGAGTAACAGTTGAAGCGGGTGCAAGGACCGATAGGTGTCCCATAATGAATAATCATCATAATATTTAAAGCCTTTTGCCTGCTCTACCTTTCCGCTAGCCGCAAAAGCATTGTAGCTCCCGTCTACATCACTAACCTCCCTCGGCAGCAATTTGGTATGATATAGGGCGGTATAAAAATTTACCTTTTCATTTTCAGTACCCTCTACCTGTACTTTTGCCAGTTCAACATTCCATTGTGCTGCAACTTTTTGTTCCAGCGCTTTAAAATCCCAATCCTGTATTTCGGCAGCCAGATTTTTTCTGGCTTGCGCTATGCTGGTGAAAGAACAGCCTACTTTTACCTTGATCAGCTTCCCTTTGCTTAAAGGCAACTTCACAAATGCCCCAACGGCACTGCCGGTACTTTTTTCGTTTACAGATTGATGCTTTATTTGGGTACCATTCCAGGTACCATAGGATTCAAAACTACGATCAAAGACGATCACAAAATATCCATTGAAACCAGCAGGTTTACCTTGTCCCTGGTAAATCCGATGAACAGGGTTATAACCCGTTATTTCGTTTTTTGACACGTCAATCTGCACAAAGCCTTTACCTTGGTCACTATTAGGTTCGATACAAATCCAGGCGTCTTTTTCTTCATTAAAACTAAAATTGAACATAGCTGAATGGCTAAGTCCGGTCATTGCAGTCTGGATGTTGTAATCCGCTAACTTTACACGATAACTATAAGGCTTGGCCTGTTCTGTAGAATGCGTATAGCTCGAAGCTCTTTTGTCGGGATCTATTTCCAGCTTCCCTGCCATAGGCATAATCGTAAAACTACCATAATCCTGGGTACAGGAACCGCTAAGCCAATGACTACCCCTAAAACCTTGTATTTTTTGATCTTCATAATAGTAAGGCGCCACACACTTCCGTTCTGTAGCACGGGTTTGAGGTGTCCAGCTCGTCATTCCATTAGGAACACCCACCGCCGGAAAAGTCTGTCCTCTCAATTCAGATCCATCCTGACTATGCCGCAGCGCGCTTTCTGTGGTACTAATGGCCGTACCTATTAATGGATTTACATAGTCTGACCATGCGGTTTCCTTTTTTTGTGCCATACTGCGCTGACCAAGGGACAAGAGCAGTAAAAGGCTGAATATGTTTCTTGTCATTATCTTGAAGATTTAGCGTTTATACCTGGTCCCATCACAAATTCCAGCTCAGCTCCATCTTTGATTTCCTGGTGATTAATCCATGACCTGTCGATTAGTTTTCCATTCAAGCGCACAGCCTGCACATATCTATTGACAGGGGAAAGGGCTGGAGCTTTGATTTTAAAAGTTTTATTCCCCAGCTTCACATTCAGTGCTTTAAACAATGGAACACCCAGACTGTACTTCCCGTCAGCAGGATTAACCGGGTAAAAACCCATGGCACTAAAAACATACCATGCAGACATTTGCCCGCAATCTTCATTACCGCTTAATCCGTCAGGCTGATTGGTATAAAACCGGTTACAGATCTCCTGTACTTTTTCCTGCGTTTTCCATGGCTGCCCTACCTCATTATAAAGGTAAGCGACATGATGACTGGGCTCATTACCATGGGCATACTCCCCAATCAGACCGGTAATGTCTATAGGTTTATCATGATTTGAATTGCTCTTCTGAACAAAGAGTTCGTCTAGCTTTTGCGTAAACTTATCCTTCCCTCCCATTAAGTGGATCAAGCCTTGAACATCATGCGGAACAAACCAGGAGTACTGCCAACTGTTCCCTTCAATAAAATCTGAATAGCCGTATGAGGCAAAAGATGGATCAAATCCTGGATTAAAAGTTCCGTCAGCTTTCTTTCCCCTCATAAATCCTGTTTTTGGATCAAAAACATTAGCGTAAGCCTTCGCACGCTTACTGAAGTAGGCATAATCGCTGGTTTTCCCTAAGGCTTTTGCCAGCTGTGCAATACACCAATCATCATAAGCGTATTCCAGCGTTTTCGAAACTGATTTATTTTCCAGATCTGTTGGTACGTAATTAAACTTTTTCAAATATTGTATCCCAAACTGGTCTTGCATAGCACTGGCCTTGATCGCTTTATAAGCCAGGTTTACATCGTAACTACGAAAGCCCTTAAAATACGCATCGGTAATCACCGGAATGGCGTGATAACCAATCATACAATTGGTTTCACTACCTACTAAAGGCCATACAGGAAGCAGTCCACTCTCCTGATACTGGCTCAGCATCGATTTAATAAAATGATTGACTTTTTCCGGTCGTGTGATGGTAAAAAGCGGATGAGCCGCCCTGAAGGTATCCCAAAGGGAAAAAACGGTGTACTGATCAAAGTCTTTAGCCGTATGAATTTTATCATCAAAGCCCCTGTACTTTCCATCTGCATCACTATACAAATAAGGTGCAATCATGGTATGGTACAAGGCGGTATAAAAAACTGTTTTATTGCTTTCACCCTGGTCCTTCACCTCAATTACCTTTAAAGCATCATCCCATTCCTTTTCTGCTTCGCGTTTTACGCGATCAAAATCCCAATCATGGATTTCAGCATCAAGGTTAGCCAATGCCGCCTGCTCGCTGACATAAGAAATGCCCACTTTAATCAAAATGGCTTCTTGCGCTTTAGTATTAAAATTCAATACCACCTTAAGGTCTTTGCCAGTAACGGCGTCATTACCTGCCATACGAAGCCCATTTTTTGCAATTACAGAACTATTAAAAGGCTTGGAGAAACGTGCTGCGAAGAAGATATGCTCATTTGCAAAATCCTTTTCTTTTCCTTCGGCCCAGCCTTTGGACTTTCTGAAACCGGTAATCAGTGAATTATTTTTGAGTTGAATTCCCGTAAGTAATACAGAATCATTTTTAAATCCATGAAATAAATCGAATAATACATGAGACTGATCAGATTTAGGGAAAGTATATCGATGGAAACCGACCCGTTTTGAAGTAGTCAGTTCTGCAAGAATCTTATAATCTTCTAAAAAAACAGCATAATAGCCAGGACTTGCCTTCTCCGTTTTTTTATCAAAACCGGAACGGTATCCGCCCTTTGTTTTTTGTTTATCACCGGGAAATAACTGGATTGGCCCTGTTCCGGGCATCACCATAATATCGAGTAAATCACCCCTTCCGGTACCGCTTAGGTGTGTATGGCTAAAGCCCATAATGGAGCGATCGGATGCGTGGTATCCCGAAACCCAGTCCCAACCCTCATTAAAGGTATCCGGACTTAACTGTACCATACCAAATGGACGGGTAGCGCCGGGAAAGGTATGTCCATGGCCACCCGTACCTATAAATGGATTTACATACTTTGTAAATTCCTGTGCTTTCAAAAATTGTACATGGAAAGCGAACACGGACAAACATAAAAAAGCAGCTTTTATGCCATACCTAAACTTAAAAAATTCTTGTTTATACATTAAGATTTATAATTTGGTTTTCGATTAACAGCATCAAACTAATTTTAACGAAATAGTTTGATGCTGTTTTTCATTTTGAATTTTTAAATTTACGTGGCAGGGGTATTGTTTATGGCGGACAAAATGAGGCATAGACATGCACAATAAAAACCACCTCTGTACGAGCTAATTAACTATCAATAAATTGGATAACAGATCTTACATTTTAAGGTGCATTGCACTGATCGAGCAAAAAGTAGACTGGGGAAAAACCCATGACTGGGTAGATTATGACTTCAAAAACCTTAGTGACCAGATCTTCGAAAGTACAAAAGTATCCATCAGCGTAAGAACATTAAAGAGAATTGTACGACAAGTTCCGGATGCTGAAGGTTATTATGAGCCGCAAATGGCAACAAAAAATGCACTCGCTATTTATCTTGGCTTCCGCAGCTGGGCTGATTTCAAACAAAGTAATGTTATAGAACCAGATCAAAAATCAGAAACAATTGCGCCTGCTCCTGCAGTAAATTTCAAAAAGAAAGTAAATTATCGGAACTGGATCTTGCCTATAATCATCATCCTTTTGTGTGTCGCTGTCTACCTGGTGTGGAAAACACAGCGAACATCGGCAGAGCTGACCATAAAAAAAGTAGCTGGTAACAATTTTGCTTTCAGATACGATTTAAAAGCAATAAAATACAATAATGCGACCGTTGACCTTGATTATGGACTTTTCCGTCCCCTCTTGACGCCCAAAGGAGAATTCACCTATGTATTTAAGCTACCAGATAATTATCGTTTAAAACTGCTGGCAGACGGCGTAGTTTTAGCGGCTCAGAATATCCAGGTGGTATCAAACGGATGGAAATGTGTGGTACAACAAGGCCTAAAAGAGGTTTTGGTTGGTGATACTAGCCTTTTCAATAGTAATCAGGTGCTTTCTCTTCGTCCGGATAAAATACGAAGTATTGGTTTGGATCCGTCGGAAGACTACTGGACGGACTATAGAAACATTAAAGATTTCAATATAGATGGGGACAATCTGATTATCGAAGTGGATATAAAGAACGATCTTAAAAGTGGTGGCATTGACTGTTTTGATAGCAGCATAGAATATCTAGCCGAATCTAAAACCGGACGAGTTAAATTTGTTAAACCAGGCTGTGCACAGTTTGCCTCCTTCGATTTTGGCGAAGTTCATTACAACGGAAATTTTCATGATCTTAAACCTTTTGGTATAAATCTATCCCAGTGGCAAAAAGTACGTATTGAAGTGATTAAAAAACAGGTTAACGTCTTTATCAATGGGATATCTATCTACAAAAACAGCTACCATGAACCTATAGGTAATGTTAAAGGGATTAAAATTAAATTCAAAGGCGTTGGGGCCATCGACAATTTCAGGATCATGAATTTGAAAAAAGAAGTGATCTACGGCGCATCATTTGACGATAATTAGCCGATTAAATAAAAAGGCTTGCTCAAAAATTGAGCAAGCCTTCCTTTTCCTTAATTGGGAAATTATTTTTTAGCTACTAATTTTACTCCGATTTCAAAGTTATCATCAATTGCTTTGTCGCCAATGCTATCGAAGAATGATTTTGAACCATATCTGATATCATATTTAGTTCTATCTACAGTGATTTTACCAGCTAGCGCAGAAACAGTACCATCAGCATTAGGTGTTACAGTTGCAGGGAAGCTTAAAGGCTTAGTGATACCTTTGATTGTTAAATTGCCTGTAACAGTTAGATTAGCTCCTGAACCAGTAACTTTAGTGATTACGAAAGTTGAAGTTGGGAATTTAGCTGAACCAAAGAAATCATCAGCTTTCAAGTGACCTTCTAACTTATCGCTACCATCAGCATCTTTAATTGAAGTCATATCAATCACAAATGTACCACCTGTTACATTTTTACCGTTCACGTTTAACGAGCCTGATTTTAAAGTAATGGTTCCGTTATGAGATCCTGTTACTTTTTTACCTAACCAGGTAATCGTTGATTTTGCTGCATCTACAGTATAAGCAACTGGTTTAGTAGGGTTTGTAAAAGCTGATAGTCCAACTACAGCTACTAACAATAAAATAGTGTTGATTTTTAATTTCATTTTCTTGGTTATTAATTTGACACAAAGATATGATCAAAGTATAACCCAGGCCATTGATCTATGTTAAGAATTTAAAAAAAATAAATAAAAACACTTATTGTACTGCTATGATGCTTATCGCCGCTCCTCCCCCTTCTGCAAGTTTTAGTTTTAATACAGAAGCTGATGTAACTGGATATTGCTCAATTTTATAAGCCTCAGGATTGTTTTTCCAACTCGCATCATTGGCATCCCTGTATACCTTGGCCATATATTTTGTCCCTTTTTTCAGAAAATTGAGCGCAATGGTGCTTACCCTCGCCTGCTCATCTGTAATTGCACCGATAAACCAGTTTTCAGTTCCTTTTGCCTTACGGGCAATCGTCAGGTAATCTCCGGGTTCTGCTTCAATAATTTTTGTATCGTCCCAATCTACGGCAACGTCCTTTATAAACTGAAAGGCATCCATTTTCGCTTCATAATTTTCGGGCAGGTCTGCAGCCATTTGTAGCGGACTGTAAAGGGTAACATACAGAGCCAATTGCTTCGCTAATGTAGTGTGTACTTGTCGGTTTGGCGCATAGCTTGCATATCCTTTTAACTTAAATATACCTGGTGTATAATCCATCGGGCCACCCATTAATCGTGTAAAGGGCAATATAGTTTCATGGTCAGGATGATTACCATCGCTAAATGCATTATACTCATTTCCCCTTGCAGCTTCCGAAGCCATCCAATTGGGATAAGTACGATGTAAACCGGTTGGCCTGTTGGGCTCATGGACATCCACCATGATTTTATGTGCAGCAGCTTTTTGTGCCACTCTTTCATAGTGATTAACCATCCACTGTCCGTCATGATGCTCGCCGCGGGGAATGATCTTGCCTACATACCCCGTTTTCACTGCCGGATAACCATAGGTGTTCATCAACTTAAATGCCGTATCCAGCTGTCGTTCGTAATTTGTCGCAGAGCCGGAAGTCTCATTATGCATAATCATTTTGACCCCTTTTGATTTTGCATAATCGCTAATCCCCTGTAAATCAAAATCGGGATAAGGCGTCACAAAATCAAACACCTCCTCTTTCCAGTTCCCAAACCAGTCCTCCCAACCTGTATTCCAGCCTTCAACCAATACGCCATCTATTCCATTCTTAGCTGCAAAATCTATGTATCTTTTTACGTTTTGCGTATTGGCCCCATGTTTCCCGCTTGGAATTAGGTTCCCATCGGCACTCAGCTGATCCGGATCATCTGCATAACTCCAGCTGGCCTTTCCAGTTTGCATTTCCCACCATACTCCCACGTATTTCATGGGCTTAATCCAATCCGTATTTGTAATTACTGAAGGTTCATTCAAATTTAGAATCATCTTGGATTCAAGGATACTTTTTGCATTATCTGCGACTAATATGGTACGCCATGGCGTATTAAAAGGTGCATGTAAATATGCTTTATTACCCAATGCATCAGGAACGAGATGAGCAGAAAGGCTAAAATTCTGTCTGTTGACATGCAATTGCATTGCTGGATAATTGATCTGCGCCGCCTCATGTAGATTAATGTACAATCCATTGGCTGTTTTCAGCATTAATGGAGTCTGTACGGCGTACTGATCCGGCACTACCCTTACTGCAATATCAGTCGCTTTTTTCTGCACTTCCCAGGCATCAACTCTACTTAGGGCCGAAGTGGTATAGGAGTATTCATTGGTATCGTAATCCCCTGGAATCCAAAAGGCTTTATGATCACCTGTAAGGTTAAATTGGGTCAGTTCATTTCCCACAATAAAATACTTTAATCCCGGTTGTTTCGGAAACTCATACCTAAAGCCTAAGCCCTCTTCGAACACCCTAAAAACGAGATTCATCAATCTGTTTGGTGCATTTTTTTGTTTCAGCTGAACGGTTAACTGTTCGTATTTATTCTTTATGGAACGTACTTCGCCCCAAATAGGGTTCCATTGCTCATCAACCAGTTTTTTCTCTGTACCTATAATTTCAAATTGTCGGTTAAAAGAGCTGTCATTTACCAACTCCATACCCAGCGACGACGGTTCAATTATGGTTTTACCAGCGAAGTACAGCGAATAGATTGGTCTTCCATCTGCATTAAGCATAAATTTAAGCTTAACCTTATCTTGTCCTGCTTCAAATGTTTTAGTTTCCTGGGCCAGTATTTGTCCGCAAATGGCAAAACTCAAAAAGCAAATTATTAATTTCTTCATCAATGCTGTGTTTATAATTTTTTAAATTGAGGATTATATTCAATCGAGTAACCAGGCTTAAATCCTGGATACAGATTTTTGTAAAAATTTTCGAATTCACTGCTAAAGCTATAAGTGATCCTATCCGCCCGGTAGGGTTTTGTGGTGATGCCCTCTGGTGTGGTAAATTCAATTGTAGTTTTATTATTTCTGACTATACTAACATTTACAGAACCCGCTTTCATTGGAAATTTTAAAACAGAGAGGCCTTGTTTAACAGACTTTATGCTACCGTTTACCCTTAAGCTGGCGGGCGAACCGAGTAGGGTTACCACTTCAATTGCCTCTTCTGAAGCTATTGGCAATGTTTCTTTTTGAAACGGAACCACAGGAATATTAAAAGGAAATGGTTGCAGCTGTCGCGAATATTTTTTAAAAAAAACAATGGCTACATCTCTACCGGCATAAGGCGAACTTTGGCCCTTCCAAATGCTTTTGTAATAGTTCAGTAGAATAGAAAAACCTTCGTTATGGTTTATTTCTGGAGCAAGGTGATGCCCCTCAGGATAGTCATTCCAGGTTATGACATTGATTAAGGAAGCGTCCTGCTGTATACCAAACTCGAGCAACTTTCTAAAGTTATAAGAAAGGCCTGTGGTAATGTATTTCCGCTCTACCTTTCCAATTCCGGCCTTAACCGCATCTTCTACCCTATGGTACATATCCCATGTACCTTTTTTAAGCAATTTTGAAGTGTAGAAATCATTAAACACCGAAGCTGTAAAATTACGTTGTCTGCGTTTACATTCGGCAGCAACCATTTGCCCTGTATAGTTTTTACTGTCATAAGGAAGTGTCCACATCCAGGCTGCCGGAAAATAATCCAAAAAGTGATTCAATTCCGTTTTGCTGATCTCTTTATTGATCGTAAATATGCAAGCAAACCTTTCGTTAACTGCCTCTGCAAGTCGTTTATAAGCACGGGCAATGTAAAATTGGTCGGGCAAGCCCTTCTTATCTGCAGGAATATCCGCCAGAGGCTCCCCATCCCAAAGGTAAATGACCAGTCTACCATCGGGTGTACGGAGCCAATGTGGATTATCTTTACCGGTGACTTTCAGAATGTAGTTGATCCGCTTTGCGAACTGTTCGATCTTTAATGATTCTGTACTGCCACCAGGATGGGATATACAGAAGGTAAATTTGAAATTGATATGCTCCTTTTCTGCCACCCTGAAATAAGCAAGAATAATCTTGTCCCAATCGGGACTACCAAGAGTATAATAAAATTGAAAACCATCAATACCAGACCGGATTGCTGCACGCATCTCAAACTCCACAGCCTCATCCAGCGAAGCATTCGCCATTAGGCTATCGGCCATCACTTTCACCTGTGTCAACCCACCTAAAGGGGCCGAAACATTTCCTTTTGCGGAGTAATAATCAGGATTGCAACTATCCTCAAACGGATGCCCTTTAAAACGAATAATATTAGTCATACAATGGGCAATGACTAGCTTTTTATTCGTAAGCGGCAGGCTGTACTCTGGCAGATTCTTTAACGAACCTTGCCCAAACAGCAGGCTGCAGTTGACCAGCAAACAAAACAAGAATGTAAGGCACAATTTCATCATAAGAAGAGTAAATTATTATGGTGCCAGGGAACATATCCAGCACCATAATAAAGAGTGATGATTTAGTAATTAGGATTTTGCTGACCTGCTATTTTAGCATTGGCATTAAACTCTGTTAATGGTATTGGCCAGGAGTAACTTTTTGCTTCGTTAAAAGTTAACGGAGTTGATAAATTTCTTGCGGTTCCATAAAATGCTGCTTCCTGCGGACCTAAGCGCCAGCGGCAAACATCAAACCACCAGTGACCTTCATGGAATAACTCTGCCCAACGCTCGTAACGAAGTGGATTTGTACCCAATACAGGATCATTTATAGCAGGAGTAGCTGCGGTTAGAGAAGTATAATCTCTGGCCGAAGCCGAATTGATAGGCAGACTATATGCCCTGCGTCTTACCTTGTTGATGTACTCCAAACCAGTTCCTCCATCGCCAGAGCCAATACTAGCTTCGGCATAAAGAAGGTAAACATCAGCCATACGCAGAAAATACCAATTCCATTTATCATAGTTAACCATGTTAAGATGGTAATCTATAGCGGCATATTTTCTAAAACCCCAACCATAAGTGTTTGGTGCACCAGCAAGGTAATCGGGCTTGGAAACCGGAATATTCTGAAAAGCACCATTCTCCCAGTTGATGTTCAGCACATCCAGCCAAGGTTGCACCAGGTTAACATATAAACGCGGATCGGCAGTTTTATTGGTTCTTACAGCTGTTGCCGCCGTCCTATAAGTGGGATCCATAATCATTGCAGGATTAGCCGGAGTTGGCGGTTTGCTGCTATCAAATGCAGGATTATTTACCAGCGTGTAATAGCCTAAAGGATAGCCAAAACGGGTTACATTTTTGTCGTGGACACCTAGATTACCACCATAGCCCAAAGGTCTGGAACCTGTTTCTGTGCCTGTAAGACTTAAGATATAGGGCGACCAGATTACCCCATTCAGTGTAGTCGCATTGGGATTGTTCCCCCATGGCCCGTAATTTCCCTTATTGTCGCCATCTATGTTCATTTCAAACAAAGATTCTTCATTAAATTCGTTAACAGTATTGCCGTTAAAGGCATCTTTATATTTTGCATAAGGCATTAATGTCTTTCCGCTGTTGTTGATCACATCCAGCAAGGTCGTTTTAGCATTGGCCCAGTCTTCCGTAAACACATAAGCTTTACCCAATAATGCTTTTGCAGACCATTCGGTGGCTCTGCCAATTTCGGAAGCGCCCCATACTTTATTATCCAGTAAAACCGCGGCATCTTTCAGGTCCTGTTTTATAAAATCCCATACCTGTTTTGTGCTGGCCCTACCTTGTTGGGTCGACTCTACATTTTTAGGTACTTCGGTATAAATGGGTACACCCATTTTACCTTCATTAACTCCTCCTGCTTTAATGTAAGCTTCGCCAAACAAAGTTTCGAGTTGAAAGTAATAAAAGGCACGCATAAATTTTGCCTGTCCCCTTACTGCATCGATATCTGCCTTCTGACCAGCCGGAGCGTAATTTTTCTCATAAAAATCTGCTGCTTCCAGGGTGATATTACAGGCTCCAGCACCGGCGTATAATGCCGCCCATGCATTTTGCGATTTACCGTTGTTTACACTCAGGTTATTTGCAGTCATTTCATTCCAGGCTGCATCGCCATTATATTGGGCATCACCTGCGTGCACAGAGTTTTCGAGTGCTTTAGGCATCAGTTCGAAACCATACAGCCCTATGCTTTTTAAATTACCGTAGGCAGGGTTCAAAATGGTATTGAGGTCATTTAAGCTTTTAGGAAACGACCCTGTTGAAACTTTATCAGAGGGCCCAACTACAACAGGGTCCTTTTTACACCCGGACATAACTATGACGGCCAGAATGATGATATATATTTTGTTCATCTCTTTTTAGATTATAGGGTTAAAAATTGACATCAATTCCGAAGGAGTAGATTTTGGTTTGCGGATACTGGCTAACCACATCTATACCTCTTGAGGTTACACCGGCATATCCCGAAGGAGAAAATGAAGCGCCTAGTTCCGGATCAAGACCGCTGTAATTAGTGATGGTAAAAAGATTGGTTCCCATAGCAAATATTCTTGCGCTTTTCACTTTAATCTTCTTTAACATATCCCCAGAGAAGGTATAACCTATCTGTAAATTTTTCAGCTTCAGATAATTTCCACTTTCTACAAAATAGCTGTTTACGGATGAGTAATTCCCATTTGGATCCATGGTAAAATTGCCATTTGGTTGAACGACACCTAATCGTGGTTGATTAGTTACCCCATTCCCATTCAAGAACGATGCTCCCCATACTCTAGGTGAGGTATTGCCATCCGAAAAAGGACGCATTTCATAAGCCTTTACACCATTAAATAAATCAACCCCTGCTACGCCAGTAAACAAAAATGCCGCATCAAAGCCTTTAAAATTTAAACGAATATTGGCACCATATACCAGCTTAGGGTTAGGATTTCCGATCACCTGGCGATCCCTATCGTTAATATCTCCATCGCCGGTAAGGTCCTGAAATTGCAGATCCCCAGCCCTTGCAGGTATTCCCAGTACTTTTTGTTTGGCTGCCTCTACATCATTTTGAAATATGCCCAGTACTTTGTATCCATAAAAAGATCCGAAAGGGAGACCTTTTCTGGTGGTGGTAATGGTTTGATTGGGCATGATCTGAAAGGCTATATCCCCATTGTTATAAAAATTATATCCGTCTAGAAATTCTGAGGTGGTTTCGGAGGTAAGTTTGGTCACCTCATTTTTGTTCCATCCCCCAGTCACACTAATATCGAACCCTAAATCACTGATTTTGGATCTGTAACCTAGCATAATTTCTAAGCCCTTGTTACTCACATTACCAATATTGGTAAGGTAATTTCCTGCAATACCGGCACTTGGTGCTAGTGGCAGCGCATACAGCATATCACTCGTCTCTTTGTTATAATATTCAAGTGTGAAGTATAGTTTGTTGCTTAACAGTGCCGCATCCAAACCTATATTGGTTTCTTTTACGGTTTCCCAATGCAGATTTGGATTCGGTATACCGCTATAGGTTACGCCCGGTATAATGGTTCCATTAGGTGCAAAGTTGGCCCCTCCGGCACTTCCGTTGCCTAAACTATTAAATGGCTGGTAAAGGGAAAGGAATGCATAGGTACCAATATTACTGTTTCCCAGCTCCCCATAACTTGCACGTAGTTTCAGGTTATCCACTACAGGCAATGCTGCTTTAAAGAAGGGTTCCTCAGAAATGTTCCATGCGGCAGAAACCGATGGAAATACACCTCTTTGTTTATTGGGACCAAAAACGGTAAAGTTTGCATCTTCCCTGATAGAGGCTGATAAATAATACTTACTATTATAATTGTAATTTAAGCGGGCAAATAAAGATTTTACAAGCGCGTTGTTATCTCTCCTGCCGGTAACAAAGTAAGTGGTGCCTGCTGTAGGTACCAGTGAATAGTCCCTGCCAGCCTCCGCAGATATATCGGTTGAGGTGACATTAGCGTCGTTATACCTTCCGGTGATCTGTTCGAAACCAGCTATGGCGTTAATATTGTGTTTATCCAGTGTTTTGTTATAGGTAAGAATATAATTGGTTAGTAGCGACTGGCTTTCTATAGCCACCTTATTTAAGGAGTTTTTCCCCGCCCCAACGCCGCCTATAGAAAAGGTATTCTGGTAGTAGTTTTGTGTTTCATTATAAAAAGTGTAGCCAACATTGGTCCTGAAAGTAAGATCAAACGGCAACTTAATTTCTGCATAAACATTTCCCTGAAAATTATTCTTATAATTCTCTACGCTTGCATTATCAATAGCGCCTACCGGATGTGTCCCTGAGAATGCCAGTAAGGGATACCCTGTAGGTAATGTACCATAAGAACCGTCCTTATTATACACCGGAATGATGGGCAAGGTACGGAAAGGTGCATTGTGCAATTGAGCCTCTATACCTACGTTTTGCGGATTAGAAGTACTGCGGCGCGATACAGATAACTGTTCTCCGAATTTTAGCCAGTTACCTATCTTAAAGTTAGTATTGATCCTGCCGCCGCCAATGTTAGAAAAGTTTTTTCTAGCTACGCCCTCCTGCTTATTATAAAAGCCAGACACCAGGTAATCTACCACTGGAGCCGCACCACTAAATGAAAAGTTGTGATTCTGCTCGCTGCCATTGTTGAAGGTCTCATCAATCCAGTCGGTATTGGCTAAAGTATCCAAACGTGGGGCATTGGTAAACCTGCCCGGGTTAATGATATTCTGTAACTTAATGTAATTGTCTTTATCCAGCAGTTCGCCAACTTTGGGTGTAGATACACCATAGCGATAATTGTAATTAAATTTCGGGATTGGCGATGTCCCTTTTTTGGTAGTAATCAGCACTACTCCGCCTGCAGCTGCGGCGCCATATATAGAAGCTGCAGCTGCATCTTTAAGGACGTCCATGCTTTCGATGTCCTGCACGTTTATACTACTGACATTATCAACCCTCACTCCATCTACGATGTACAGTGGGTTAGGCTGATTCAGTGAAGATACCCCCCTGATGATTATGGTTGGGGAAGCATCAGGTGCACCAGAGTTTTTTACAATGTTAACACCTGCAACTCTGCCCTGCAATGCTTCTACCGCATTGGTTATGGGTTGATTTTTAAAATCATCGCCCTTTACGGATGATATGGACCCCGTAAGATCTTTCCTTCTCTGGGTGCCATAACCTACGACAACAATTTCATTTAACTGTCTGTTGTCTTCCTGTAGTTGCACACTGATTGCGGTTTTTCCGACTACAGCAACCTCCTGGGTGGCATAGCCAATCATGGAAAACACGAGCCAATCTCCGGCCGCATTGTTGACCACAATACTATAAGTACCGTCTGCTTTTGTAGCCTGACCAATAGTAGAACCTTTTAATTGGATGTTAACTCCCGGAAAAGGAGTTCCGTGTGTATCTGTTACTCTACCACTTACAGTTACCCTTTGTGCAAAGGAGAACAATGAGGCGAGTGAAAGTACACAACAAAATCCCAGCGATTTTAGTAATTGTCTTTTCATTAGATTTATATTTTGGTTAGTTTTTATCCGTGCTGCCAATGGGTCGTCACAAATACATATCAAAGTGAATCTAAAAAATGGACAGTATCAATTTTCAAAAATCGAATATAAACGATACAGACCACGAAAACACACAACAATCTAAACAACAGTAAGTTACAAATAGGACGACATTAAAAAATATAAACGAAATATAAGCTACAAATCACTTATATTGTATTAATAGACAGGATGGTATCTTCAAAATCATCATTAGGTATTAGAGATTTACTCTTGATCCTTGCTTTATAATTGTAAATGGTATTCATAGAGTATTCTAAAATACTCGCAATCTTCTCGGTATCACTTATACCCAGCCTAATGAGTGCAAATATCCTGAGGTCTGTATTTAACAATTGTCCGGCATTTAGCTTCACCTGATGTTCCGCTGCAAAGAGTGAATTAAAGGCTTCTACAAAGTTGGGAAACAGGGTAAGAAAGGCTTTATCGAAATTCACAAACAACTCCTCCTTTTCCTTTTTCAAATTGATGTTGTTAACCAATTGCTGTATATCTTCAAACTTTTTGGTGACTAGTTTATTGTTTACAGATCGCTTAAACCGATCAAGCTTGGTAATGTATTCTGAAATGAGGTTAAAATAGTAGCCGATATATTCTTCTTTAATCTTATCTGCTTCATTCAGTTTATCGATGGTTTGTTGCAGAGAAATGTTGGTATTTACAATAATTTTGTCCGCTTTTCGCAGTTTCTTCAATTGCCTGGAGATGATAAAGGCAAATAAAATCACAATCGCGGCAAGTAAGGTCAGTAGTGAAGCATAAATAAATAAAATACGTCGCTGTTCTTCTACGGAGTTGATCTTTTTTCCGGCAATAACCATTAAAATCTGACTAACCTGCATTTTGCGCTGCCTTGCACCATAATAACTAGCGTCGTTCATAGCCTCGTTTATATAGACATATGCATTTTTTATATCGCCCTTTTTATGCAGTAGCTGGGCCAGATTGAGCATTGCGGCAGCTTCCTTTGTGGAAGATTTAATATCGGCTATGGCGGCCATCTCCAATAATTTGATGGCCTCGTCATTCTCGCCGTTCTGAATATATATATCACTTAATGTTGATGCGGTAACCGCCAACTCATGATCGGTAAGCGGATAGTCTTTCATTAGCTTTTTTAATAACACAGCTGCCTGATCCCGTTTGCCAAGTTTTAGGTATTTTAATCCTAAATTATAAGTATAGCTGTAAGACTGTGGACTGGAGAGCGCTATAGCAGAATCGATGTAAATGCCAGCCCTTTTATTATAAATTGGCGCATAATAATTATCCTTATCATAATCTGCCAGATCGTAATAAGTACGTGCAGTAAGAAAATAATACTCTTGTTTCAAACTGTCAGGTAAAATTTTAACATCAACCGTATTTAAGGAGTCAAAGGTTTCTTTAAACATACCGGAAGAAAGCAGAATAAAGCCAAACTTAATCTTACCATCTGCAATTTTAACCGGATCATTTAGCAAGCGACCGGTGGCCTGCATTTTTTGTGAAAAAAAGAATGCCTTATCATAATTGAAGGACTTATATTCATGATACAGGGCGCTAAAGAGCCTATATTTTTCTGCAGGACTTAAATGCTCGTTTAAGGCCTGTTCCAATCGTGCGATCCGTTGCAGTTTATGTCCATCAAAGTCTTGCTTTTTAGTGATGGTTTGGCTTAACTGTTCCAGCGTATCTTCTGAAAGATTTTGAGCAAATAAAGGAACTGTTAGTGTTAAAATTAACAGAAATAGTAGACTTTTTTTCATAAGAGCTGAGCACATTTGGTTTGGTTCGTTTAGTTTGGTGTAAACAAATTAAGAAAATAATCTCTTCTACCTCCATTTTTATCATTTGATTAATACTTAATTAATTAAATACTATGAATTCTCGCTTTAAATTGTGAAAAGCTTTAGCTATAAGTGGGTATTTCAGGGAAAATGGCCGCTCGTTCCGTTTTCAAACTGACGCTCCATTCCGCTTCAAACTGACTCCTGATTCCGGAGCAAAGTGGCCGTTTTGGTTGTCTAGCCGCTTTTTTAGACTATAGCATCAAGGAATAATCTTCGAATTTAAGCGAAATTGGAGCCTCTAGGAAGCTCTTGTGATCAAAGGTATGGTGTTTAGTCCATCAGCCCTTCTGAGCTGCTTATATCACATTTTTTGAGATTTCGTAACTTGAGGTATCCAGAGGGTCTGATTTTGGGCTGTTTCTGAGTCCAGGATGGATTATTTGGTAAAATAGCTGAATCTAAAAAGCAGTTGGGAGGAGTTGTTGATATTTGTTTAGAGGGAAAGGAACAATATTGTATTTACTCGGCAATCCATTTGGCGGCCACTTTGCACTGAAATGGAGGGGTCATTATTGGGGTTCTCCGTCACTTTTGGTGAAAATCTGTAAAGTGACTAGCGATATCAATTGGTTAGCACCAAATCGTCGGAGAGAATAAGATTCCTGTCTATAAAATAATTATTTTTCATGTGGTTTCACCAAAAATGACGAAGAACCCTATCTGCCGAAATACAGAAAAAAATGGAATAATTTAAAAAATTATAGGAGCTTGTAGCCTCTGTAGAAAAAGATGCAGAGAAATTCTACACAGGCGGCAACAGCGCAGCTGGAACCAAGGTAAGAAAAGGAATGCTGGAACTTAAAAATGCAGCCCAGGCCATCCGTCTGGAAGTACAGAACCAAAAGAACAGTAAATAACACTCAGGTATTTTGGGAAAAAGGGCCGCTGAAAATTTCCCTTTTTTATGCCCTGACGATACTCCTGTTATCCGCAATACCAGCTTGTTAAAATTTGAAAAATCTTTACAATCTTTGTAAAGATTTTTGTATATTTGGGTATGCATATACTTCAGAAGCCCGAAGACGAAAAACACGAAGTGAGCGTAAGTCGGCTGGAGGATAGTGATTTTAGCAAAATAACGATAAAGCGTTATGCGTTTAAGTGGAAGGAATTTAAAGATCAAGCTGAGTTATATAAGCTGACACTGAAAGACGATATCTTAGGCTTAATGGCCTTAGTGATACATCCGGAAGAACAAAGAATACAAATCCTATTACTTGCCGTTTCAGTGGAGAACAAAGGAAAGGAGAAAGTGTTTGACAGAATTGCAGGCACGTTAATTGCATTTGCCTGCAGGGAAGCTTTAAGGGCATTTGATGAATTCCCCTGTGTCAGTCTGATCCCTAAAACAGACCTTAAGGAACATTACAAAAAAAAATACGGAATGTTTGACGGTGGGCGTCAGCTGTTTCTTGAAGGCTTACCACTCATTAAATTGATAAAGGAGTACATACCATGAGCATAAAAAAAATATTGACTGAACTTAGTCCTGAAGAGATCGTAGAAGCTTATGTGCTTCCCGTAGAGATGACGAAAGCAGAAAGCGCTGCTGCTGATGATGAGCTTGCTGCGGCAAGAGCCAAAAGAAGGGCACAGCAGACTTTTGAACAAAAGGCTTATGAAAGAATAATGTTACTGATCACTCGTCTGGATGATTATGTACACAGCCCTGATTATCTGCCTGAACTCAATTTTGGTTATGTTTTAAAGGAATACCTGGAACTTCAGAATAAAAAACAAAATGAATTTGCGAGAGAGATCGACATCAATGCCGGAGTGATCAATCAATATATCCATCACCACCGTATACCGAATGAAAGCATGTTCATTAGGTTTGAAATTCATTCCAGAAACCTGATCTCAGCAGTACAATTGCATAAGCTGGTCGAAAAAGAAAAACAATACCAGATCAGCAATGACATTGATTTAAGAAAAAGAGAAGCACAGCATGTTTCCAAGACATTGATCCTGGCTGGAATCTGATTTAAAGGAGGCTACTACCTCCTTTTTTATACAAGTTGTTCCTGCCCATTAAGTTTTTCTATTTTTCATATGCCATTCCTGCAAAACCTGCCTTTCATATCCCTCATCGCTTAATTGCTGAATCCCGGTTCGACAGAATGGTGATCACTTTCAGCCTGGTCTCGAGGTATTCCCCTTTGATCTTCGGGAACTTCTTTTTCAGTACACTGTCTACCGGCTGTATATTTCGGCAAATAGGGTAAAATTAAGCATTAACCCCTCCTCATTTTAATTTTGTTTCAAGCGTTCTTTTTTACTGCTTTTCGGTATTTTATTTTGGCTAAATGCGATTACACTGCGTTTTCAACCAAATTTCAGCACAGTGAGATTTATCATTAATTATCTCTGGAGGTTTGCTGAAATAACAAGGGAAAAATTATCTGAAATACCGCTATCTTTGGTAGGCAGTACAGAATACGAAAAAGTATTTGAGCTTGCTGAACTTGGCAATTTAACGCGAGAAGAAATGTGTGAATACAATCAAAGATTAAAAATAGAACGTGATTACTTTAGCGTGATGGAAAATGCGAGAGATGAAGGCCGGGAAGAAGGGGTTAAAAAAGTAGCCATCAAATTAAAAAACGGAAATCATGCTTTAAATTTTATTGCTGAAGCTACAGGGCTCACTATTGAACAAATAGAGTCTTTGTAGGGGGCCTAGAATAAAATCAACAGTTAATCCGTATCTTAACCAAAAGTTAATAAATTCAAAAACTCCTTACAGGAGGCTCGGTAATCCCTTCGTTTAAAGAAACCTTAAACAAGGAGACAACAGGGATCAAACAGGGACATAACAGGGGGATAACAGGGACAAATCCGTATCAACTCTCTACATCATCCTTGTTTCATCAGGGTTAAATCTACTGTCGTACTAAGAGAATACCAAACTTCAGCAAAAGAGCCATTACTATTACTAGAAACGGCTCTTTTATGATCGGCAAGAATATGGTTATCTTATTGAAATCCCCTATCTTCCAAAATCATCCTGCACCCTAACGATATCGCTTTCATCTGAAGGATTTTCGGGATCAGTATGCTGCCATATTTCAGAAACAATACCCCAATCTCCCAAACCGATTAAGCGATGACGTTCACCTTGTTTTAATCTAATCGTTTCTTTCGATACCAATTGCTGCACATGTCCTTCGTCATCAGTTTCATTGGTCATCACTCCAACCGGTCCGTTTACTACTTTCCAAATTTCTGCACGTCGATGATGATACTGCCATGAAAGTCTGGTTTTTGGAGCAACGATTAATATTTTTGGACTTAACTTACCTGAGATTTTCAAATCGTCAACATTCAGGCTATCAAAATATACATTCGCAAATTGTTGAGCCTGATCTTCATCAATTACAAAAAAACCACCCCATGGTCGAGTTTCATCACGGTTAACAATATTGAAGCCTTCCGTTTTTAATCGTTCTGCTACACTATCAAATAATTCTTTCTTCTGATCTAACATTTAATTTCGTTGGTTTATAATTCTTTTAAGGTTGATTGCGTAGTAAATACCACTACACTTTGTAGTATTGCTCCCAGCCCTTACGCGGCGGTGGACCGACAAGTAAAGCATTCGCAACTTTATTATTCGTAATGATTTTCTTGTTACGGTCAAATTCAAGCTTCGTATTTAATTTCTGAGCAAGTACCCCCAGACAGAATACCTGACTAAGTGGGCCTGCTACCGAAAATGGGGAGCGTGTTTTCTCCTCCCCTTTACAAGCTTGAAGAAAATTCTTAAAGTGGTTTGAAGGACTTTTAGGTACTTCTGGTAGTGAGCTAGCCATTGCTAAAGCTTTTTCCTCAGGAATAATTGATAATGTGCTACCATGAGATCCTCCTTTAAAAGTAAGCTCTTTACTGTAGATTATCTTTCCTGGATTTAATTTTGCCGGCTCAATTTTCCCTGTGCTCGGCGGCGGTATATTCGGATCTAAACCGGAAACACCATACCCTTTTGGAATTGGCGGTAAGTTATTCACGCCATCATACCAGTTGATATCCAATGCAGGCATATTACCTCTCTTTGGAAACTTAAAAGCTAAAGTAGTAGCTGTTGGATAAAAGAAATCGTTGTGCCCAGCTAACACCGGATTAATCTGATACGGCAAGCCCAAATCAAGGAATTCGTGAGCAGTATCCAGAATATGTGCGCCCCAGTCGCCAAGAGCCCCCATTCCTAAATCAAACCAGCAACGCCATTGGCCATTCACAAAATCTTTATTATAATTATGTCCCCTTGTGGCCATTTGCCAGATGTCCCAATCCAGTGTGTCCGGCATTGTTTGGGCTGCTGGGAAAGATTTCATATGGATATCCCATCCATGCCAGCGCCTTGCTGCATTCATATGCGCTGTTATTGAAGTCACATCCTTAATGATACCCGCTTCTTTCCAGGCTTTAAACTGAAAATAATTAGCATCAGAGTGCCCCTGGTTGCCCATTTGTGTAACTACCTTATCGTATTTTTTCGCCGCTTTCATCATGAGCTCTACCTCATTAAAAGTACGGGCCATCGGCTTTTCAACATATACGTGTTTTCCTAAACCCATAGCCATCATGGTGATAGGGAAATGCGAAAAATCAGGTACGCCAACGGTAACGGCATCTATCTGATTACCCATTTTATCAAACATTTTCCTGAAATCCTGAAAACGGGGTACGTTAGGGAATTCTTTCAAAACGGCCAATGTTTGTGCGGCGCCCATATCCACATCGCATAAGGCTACGATATTAACGAGACCAGTTTTGTACAAATCACGAAGGATTTCGGCACCCCTGTTTCCAATGCCAATACAAGCCAGGTTTACGCGTTCATTAGGGCTGGCAAATTTTATATCTCCTTTACTCATCCCCATCAGTACGCCTGGGGTTATCGCTGCCACAGCAGACAACATCATAGTTTGCTTTAAAAAATGTCGTCTTGAAAATTCTTTACTACTCATTTTAATAATCGTATAAGGTTTACATTCGGTGTTTTTTTTCTAAGATATGATTTTAAAGGCTTTTTAAATGCGCCAGACTTTTGGGAACCTGTTGCTTCACGCCTTTACTTTCATCTTCAATATAAAAATATCGAACAGCTGTTTTCTTAGCCGTTTTAAGTAAGTCGTTCATATCAATTTGACCAGTACCAAGGGCAACATTTTCGCCACCCGATTTCGGGCGATCCTTTAAATGCATCAATTTAAAACGTTTTGGATATTTATTCAGGTATTCAATTGGATTATACCCTGGCACCAATACCCAAAGTACATCCATTTCAAAAGAAACATATTTTGGATCAGTTTTTTGAACAAGATAATCAAACAGGCTTTCCTTAAAAAAGGCACCTCCGGGTACAAATTCAGGACCATGGTTATGATAACAAAAACTCAGGCCACTTTCTTTAAGCTTTTTACCAAAAACATTAAAATCTACCACTGCTTTTTTGATGATGTTTGAATCAATCGCATCCTTATGCGGGATGGATGGTATACGCACAAATTCGGCGCCTAATATCTTCGCCGTTTTGATTACATTTTCAGTATTATTCATGGCTTCGTACCCTACTCCATAGGTGCTGCAACGCATTCCACGCTCATCCAATAGTGCCCGCATCCGCTCAGCACTTAATTTAAATAAGCTAGAAAATTCAATATTGGTTATACCCATCGCTTTAATCATATCTAGCGTACCAGGCACATCTTGAGAAAAAGCATCTCTAAAAGTATAGGAAACGACACCAGGTGCTTCTTTTAAAAGTTTCCCGAAACGTTGAGCGAAAGATGATTGCCCTAAAATTGAGCACAGCATTAAACAAAAAAGGATTTTTTTCATGTGTTTATATTTGTTTGTATGTTATGACTAGATACTGGTTCGATTGATGTAATTCAAGCTGCAGGATCCGGAGACTATAGTTAATCTTACGGTATGTAAACTGTTTAGTGGAAAAGTCTTCGTCCCCAGGTCAAAAGTAGACCATACTCCATTTGTGGTAACCGGCAAATTCACTACCGGCAGGTCTACTCCATCAACCGAAATCTTAACCGATGCCGCTTGACTGGAAGAATACCTTAACTGGAATTTTGTATTGGCCAACAAAGGCAATTCCCTCCACTCCAGCCATTCATTAGCCTGGGTATTGTTCACATGCCAGCCCCCATTTGTATCTCCGTTTTTTACAATATCAATATCTCCGTCCCGGAACGTCCCGCCGCTATTTCCAACGCTCAAATCATGGTAAAAATCGCATCCTTCAGCTTCAATTTTTAGTACTGCCGGATAAGGATCATTTGAATATCGCCGTACAATATTGATGCGCTGATTTGGATAATCATAATAAGTCACATCCTTACTTCTAAAAAGGGCAGCATTCTCGGCACAATCCGTAAAACCTTCAAGTAAAGTCATCACTGCTCCTGCACCTTTTGTATTGTTCAGCGTATTGATCAGTGTCTCTCCATGATTGGCATCTATAAACATATTTGTTGTACCCTGCACCACCCTAAATCCAGGTACACCAGAGCCCACTTTTACGTTATTAAAGGTCCATAAAGTCCATGGGTTGGCCATCGTAAACCAATTGTCTACGGCATCAATAATTGCAGGATCATTGACTAATGGATCCCTATCTAACCATGTTTTATCCACAACCAGATAAGGATCCTGACCAAATGTTATATTAAATTGAGTACGTATATACTGCAAAATCTTTTTTAAATTGCCATTACCATAATTGATGGCCCAACTAGAGCCTACACCCCAAAAAAAGACGACAGGTTTTCCATTATACTTAAACCTTTTAGCATCAGGGATCTGCTGAAAAGCAGTTTTGATGTTATAATCCCAAATGTATTTGTAATTGGCGAGATCCCCACAATCAAATTTAGGGCTGCTATTTTGATAACCAAGATTATTATCGACATTTCTGTTAGCTCCCCAGGATGCAGGGCAATCATCAAATACTGCAATTTTAAAATTTCCTGCCAGGCCACGACGATCCATAGCCTGAGACAATAAGGCTAATTTTCTGGGATCACCATGATCGACATTTGGAAAATTAGGGCTGTAGCCACGACAATTCGCTGCAAAAAAATCCTGTCCACTATAAGCGAATTCCTCTACCAGATTGTCCCACCAGTCATTTTCAGAAGCTGAAGATTTGTACAATGGCAGGTTATACAATACATTCCCCGCTGCTGTAGGATTTGGTCCACCCCCAATGCGAATGGTATTGTTAAAACCAACGACAGAGCCTATAAACTCGGTTGGAGCAACTAAAGCGATACTATTTAAAGTCTCATTAGTTGAAATTTGCTGACTGGCTTCGATAGCATTTATTTTAGCACAGCCGCTGACCATCAAAACAGCCAGGCCAGCGGAGATAAATTGAATTGATACTTGGTTCATACGCTAAGTTTAAATTGTTAATATTTGGTTGCAGTTGATCACTGTTCCATCAAAAGAAGTATAGCGCGCTTAATTAAAGCTTAAAAAAGTATTAATATTTCAATTTATTTGTTTTTAAAATTTTGTGCTGATGCTAAGACCATAGGTTCTCGGGCTTCCCAAATGGGTGGCGCCAAAATCATAAGCATAATCTGCATATATTTTATTACCCAGGTTTCTGCCCCAGACAAAAAAGTCTAGTTTTTTTGAGGAAATACCGAATTTGGCGTTGAACAGGCCATAAGCTTTTTGCTCCAGCTTATTCTCCAGATCAAAATATTGTTTACCTGTAGCTGCCCACTCCCCTCTTCCAATAAGCTTTATATGGGCTTCAGCAGAAAGCTCATATGCATATTGTAAAGCGAGCATAGCAGTGAAATTAGGTGTAAATACCTGTCTGTTGTTATCCAGATTCAACACCTCATTCTCTTTCCCCAATTTCAAATCCGTGTATTTAGCATCGGTATAACCTAGGTTATAATCTATAGACAAGCCTTTTACAGGAATAGCCGAGATCTCTAACTCTGCACCTTTGCTCCTTAGCTTACCCGCATTTTTAGTTACTGTAATGGCTTCAGGAAGGATCAAAGTTGGCACCTGTGCGTCATTTACTTCAGTATAAAATACCGCAGCATTCACCCGCAAACGCTCATTAAAAAAGGTGTTCTTACTACCAATTTCAAAACTGTTGCTATTTTCTGGCCTATAAGTTACAAATTGGAGTGATTCTGTACTCGTTTGGTTGATACCACCAGCTCTGAAGCCTTTATTGTAACTGGCAAACCAGTTGCTATTCGCCACAGGCTGATATTTTAGGATTACTTTTGGCGAAAAAGCGTGGTAACTTTTTGAATCCCGCTCAAAATCCGGACTCGATGAAGGCATCATTCCATCCATGATAATTTCCTCAAAGCCATTCAGCTTTTTGTATTCATAATCGTACCTGAGCCCTGCTGTAGCACTTAACTGAGGGGTAATAGCATAGCCCAGTTGTGCGTAAGCTGCTACGCCCATATTTTTAGCTGTATGGGTAGCCAGGTTAGTAAAGTTAACAATCGGACTGCCATATAGCCCTGCGTCTTCACCGTAATGTGTACCTTGTTTTGTCGGACTATGTTGATAAAACCCATACAGGCCGCCAGTCCAATTAAACCTACTTTCTACCGCTGTCGACGAGCTGAATTTAAACTCCTGACTTAAAACCTGCACTTTGTTCCAGTCCTTGCCAAAATTGTTCTGTATAGCAACAATATCCAAAGGGGAAAAATCTCCATCAATAGGTGTTTTGTAAAACCTGTAGTTAGACTGATAAGCGGTCTGCGAAGATACATTAAGCTTACCTGTAACGTAATTAACAGCTAACGATGCATTTATTAAATTATCCACCATTTGGGCAATCGCATCCTGATTCACTTTAAAGGGATTGTCAAACGCGGCTTCCATTGAGCCTACCAATGGGAATGTCCCATTGTTCCGGTTGGCATTGTGCTTTACATTTAAAACCATCGACAGCCGATCATTTGCCAGGTATTTTAAGAAGTAACTCCCCATAATTCCGCTAAATTGATCAAAGCGGGCATTTGTAAACTCATTGGTATAGATCCCATTCTGTACATTATACATCCCGGTTGCCCCAAAAAACAGTTTATTCTCTATCAATGGCGTACGCAAACCAAGCCGATAACGCTGTTGTCCAAAGGTACCCGCATCTATTCCGGCAAAACCTGAAGTGGTATTGCCAGGTTGCTTTGTAATGATATTGATGACACCACCCATGGCATTTCGGCCATATAAAGTACCTTGCGGACCTCTCAGTACTTCGATCCTTTCTACATCCAGTAAATCCGAAATATAGGTATCCAGGCCAAATTGGTTTACCCCATCAACATAGGTGGCAATTGCCGGATCGTATGAGGTGCTTACTATTCCGCGTACTGATACCACGTTCCTGCCGTCGCCCGGATTGCCTGCATACAGATTAGGTATAATGGTACGAATGTCCCTAACGTTCCGGATGCCATAGGCTTCAACCTGGCTAGCCGAAATTGTAGTTATACTAAGGGGCACATTGTTTATGTTTTCAGCACTTTTTTGAGCAGTAACCACCACTTCATCCAATTGCTTATCCGACGCGATGAGTTCTAAATCAATTTGAGAAAGTGTGTTATTGACAACAATTTCTTTTATGGATGTAGCGTAATCCGAAGCGCTAACCTGTAGGTTATACTTTCCGAACGGAATATGTCCAAGATTAAAACTACCCTTCGAATTGGTAGAAACACTATAATTTGTATTGAGTAAATGAATTGCGGCACCAGCAATAGCATTTCCCTTTTGGTTATGCACAGTTCCTGTTAATCCCGTTACCTCCTGAGCATGTAAGCCAACCTGGAATAGTAAAAATGCACACAATAGATAAATTTGTTTAATCATTATATTTTTTAATATAGCATGTAGTGAATAGAAATCCGTTCACCTAAATTCGTTTTTTCGATTAACAAAAGCATAATAAAGGGTTAATAAAACATTTGACGCTTAAATAACTTCAAAAAAACTAACATTAAGTCTTCCCATTAACTAATTATTAATACATTTTTAATTAAAGGATCTTACATTAGAGAAACCAAATTAATTAATGTATGAGAAAAAGAATTCTTTTAACAACCCTATCCATTGTCCTTTTCGGGATTATAATCAGTAACTCAGCCTATGCCCGAAAGCAAAAAGTTCTGGTATTTAGTAAAACGCTGGGCTTCCACCACAACTCAATTAAGCAAGGAATTGATGCGATCCAAAAACTTGGCTTAGCCAATAAATTTGAGGTGGATACAACCACAAATTCCACCTATTTTAATGATAAAAATCTTAAACAATATGCCGCTGTAATATTTTTAAGCACTACCGGCGATGTATTAAATAATGAGCAACAAGCTGCTTTTGAAAAATACATACAAGCTGGCGGGGGATTTGCTGGTGTGCACAGCGCCACGGATTGTGAGTACAACTGGCCTTGGTTTGGAAATTTAGTAGGCGCTTATTTTGCGGGTCATCCTAACCAACAACAAGCTACTTTAAACGTTACAGATCGCAAACACATTTCGACCGGACACCTACCTGAGCAATGGAAAAGAAAGGATGAGTGGTACAACTTCAGAAATGTAGCGCAAGGATTAAATGTATTGATTTTTATAGATGAGAAAAGCTATGATGCGGGCAAAAACAAAATGGGAGACAACCATCCGATCGCCTGGTATCATAAATATGATGGCGGACGTTCTTTTTATACCGGATTAGGCCATACGGAAGAATCCTTTGCAGAACCACTATTTCTCCAGCATTTGCTTGGTGGAATTAAATATGCCATGGGCCGAAAAAAATAACATTCATTTAAGACCAAACTTATGACTCAAATTCATACTTCCAAATTATTCTGGGCAAGCTGCCTGGCTTTATTAGTTACTTCGCTCTCTTTTGGCATACGTGCCGGAATGATGAACCAACTGGCTATAGATTTTCATTTAAGTGCCACCCAGCTTGGCACCATTACAGCAACTGCATTTTGGGGTTTCCCTTTGGCCATTGTTATCGGTGGCTTCATTGTCGACCTTATCGGAATGAAACGCCTTTTGGTAATGGCTTTTATTTTTCATCTTGTGGGCATCGCATTAACCATCTTCGCTCAAGGATACTGGACTTTATTTTTCTCTACCTTACTTATTGGCATCGCCAATGGAACTGTAGAAGCAGCTTGCAACCCATTGATTGCAACCTTATATCCCAATAACAAAACGACACGTTTAAACTATTTCCATTTATGGTTTCCAGGTGGTATTGTAATCGGCACGCTACTGGTTACCCTTTTTATATATCTGGGTTTGGGCTGGAAGCTTCAAGTCGCCATGATGATTATTCCAACATTAGTTTACGGATACTTATTCTCTAAACTGGACTTCCCTGTTACAGAAAGAGTTTCTTCTGGATACACCAGTTCAGATATGTATAAAGCGGTACTATCGCCCCTATTTATCTTTATGTTCGTTTGTATGTTTGGTACCGCCATTACCGAATTGTTTACCGGCCAATGGATTGGTTTATTACTTAAAAATGTAACTGACAATGCAATTCTATTGCTTACCCTGACCACAGGAATTATGGTGATTGGTCGTGGTTTTGCAGAGCCTGTAGTGCATCGTCTGGCACCTCAGGGTGTATTGCTCCTTTCGGCCATATTCGCGGCGGCAGGACTTTATATGCTCAGTACATTCAGTGGCAATTCCGTTTTCTTTGCTGCTATCATTTTCGGTATTGGGGTTTGTTATTTCTGGCCAACTATGATCGGCTTTGTCGCGGAGAATATTCCAAAATCTGGTGCATTAGGATTAAACCTGATGGGCGGCGCGGGTATGTTTGCCGTTTCTATATATACAATCTTCATGGGTAGTTTTTACGACAACCTGATTGTTAAACATCTACCAGACGGCACAACGCTAGAAAGCGCTACAACAGCTACGGAAAACTCTTCCGCTGCATTAGCACTAGCCGAGGCCAAAAACCTTGCTGGTCCTGAGGTGTTACAAGCCACACTTGTTATTCCAATTGTACTTATTATTGCATTTGGCGGACTGGTTATTTACATGCGCTCGAGAAATAAACAGTCTGTGAACAGTGATTCATATCAACGCGCATAATTATTTATCTTTTTTTTACCGGTAAACTGGGTGTATCATAAATT
Organism: Pedobacter hiemivivus; assembly: GCF_005144565.1. NCBI lineage: Bacteria > Pseudomonadati > Bacteroidota > Sphingobacteriia > Sphingobacteriales > Sphingobacteriaceae > Pedobacter > Pedobacter hiemivivus. The sequence continues at coordinate 160,348 of NZ_SWDX01000002.1, read as the reverse complement.
ATGATACACCTTTTTTTATACGATCGTCATCCTGAATTAATAATGCTGACTCTTTTTGCTTAAATCAAATAAATTGATAATTAGATATTAATCTTGCATTTTAGAGAATTAAAGCCACCTTAATTAATGCTTTATTATTATTTTATTAATTGGGCACCACGTAATTTATGAAAGATTAAAACATGCCAATGTGATAATCTAAATAAATAACCAAATAATAAATTTCAAAAAGCAAAACTGTGTATGACCAAAAACCTAACCTATTCAACCAACCGATCCGGCTTATTTACTTGCCTGCTAAAATATAGCCTGGCAAATTAATAAGATCTGGCAGAAAAAGACTGAAGGCCTTAAACCAGCCTGTTTTAACCAACATAAACCAAACCTTCATGAGCATTAACAAGCATTTTATTTTAAAACAGCTAGTCTGTTTTACATCAATACCCTTAACTCCAGTTTTCAATATGGAGCTTAAAAAACATGTATCTAAACTTAACCGAAATGAAAATAAAGATCTATAAATATCATCTGATCTTACTCCTGACTTTCGTTATCGGAGTAGCTCATGGTCAGAATAAGCAAATCACCCTTAAAGGTGTAGTTGTTGATAAAACTCAGCAACCGATTGGGGGAGCATCTGTAAGCATCATTGGCGTTGCAGATCAAAAAGGCACTATAACGGATGCAAATGGAAAATTTAAAATCAATGCAACTATTAATTCGACGATAAGAATAAGCTTTATAGGCTTCATTACCCAGCAAATTGGGATCAAATCGGATGCGGAATTAAAAGTTGTGTTGCAAGAAGATCCAAAAATCCTGAATGAAGTGGTAGTTGTAGCCATGGGAATTAAGCAGGATGCCAAATCTTTAGGCTACGCCAGACAGAGCATCGATCCAACCTCAATGACTGAGGCCAGGGGAAGTAGTTTATTGGACATGCTCGCTGGTAAAGTTGCGGGGATGCAGATCATTTCCGGAGGCGGCCCAGGTGCATCAACACGGGTAGTGCTAAGGGGTAATAACTCGCTGACTGGAAACAACCAACCCTTGTTTGTAATTGACGGAATACCCGTACTGAATGGATCAGGAGAAAATGGTGACCTGGATTTTGGTAGCCCGGTGAATAACATTAATCCTGATGAAGTAGAAAACATTGAGGTATTAAAGGGTGCAAATGCCGCAGCTTTATACGGATCCGATGCCGCAAATGGTGTAATATTAATTACCACAAAAAAAGCAGGTAGAAAACAGGGACTCGGTATCAGTTATGGCTTTAATGCCATGTTTGGACACCTATACAACTTCCCTACCTATCAGAACATTTACGGTGCAGGTCAGGGTAACGCTTTTAAAAGAGAAGGAATGAATTATTTTGGAAACTCTAATAACGGTGTAAATTTTAATCCTGATTTACCTTACGGAATATGGAATCCTAATATGGGAAACCAAGATCAGCGTTCCTGGGGTATGCCGATGCTGGGATTTGATGTTGTTGGTAGAAATGGTGTAGTGAAAGAATACACACCACAACCTCAAACCATCGAGAACATGTATAAAATCTCTAATACCATTACCAACAGTTTTGCGGTCGATAAAGTTACCGACGTGTTGAGTCTGAGGTTTTCATATACCGGGCAAAAAGCAGATGATATTCTGGAAAATTTCAATATCATGAGTAGACATAATTTTAACCTCAGAAGCACAGCTAAAATTACCGACTACCTGGATATTGATGCCAATGTGAGATATATTTATGAAAATACGGACAATAGAGGCTACCGCAACGCTAGCAATAGAAACCCATTGTATGTGATGGCCAACTTGCCAAGAGATGCTTCTTATGAGGAGTTGGTGCCCTGGAAACAAGCTGGTGGTATGCCCTTTAACTTCAATGGTTTTGTAAACCCATTTTGGTTGTTAAATGAAACACCGAACCAGGACGACAAAAGTTCGCTTAACGCGGGCCTGACTGCTAACATCAGGTTCAACAATTTATTAAGACTGAGATTAGTAGCCTCAACTGAAATGCAACAAGGAAAGGGCTGGGATCTTACGAATTTATATAGCCCTTGGGACGTTGATGGTGAATACAATAAGTGGAATAGAACCAGTACCAACAACAATTTCAACGGTTTATTTTCCTTTAACAAAAAGATTCAGCAAGATTTTACCCTTAACTCGAATCTTGGCGCATCCATACAAAATATCAAGGCCGATAAATTATCGAACAGGGCTTTCATGCTGATCACCCCGGATTTGGCAAGCATTGCCAATGCCAAAGGACTTATTGGCGTTACACCGGAGCCAGAAAAGAAGGACAAACAAGCCATTTTTGGAATGGGTAATGTTGGATACAAGAACTGGGCATATTTAGAAGCTACAGCACGTAATGAATGGTCAAGTGCTTTAGATCCAAAAAACTCTTCTTACTTCTACTATTCATTCAGTAGCAGTTTAATATTGACCGATGCACTTAAAATAGATAAAAAAGTACTTTCATATCTTAAATTGAGGGGCTCTTTTGCCCAGGTTGGAAATGACACCGGTTTTGACAGGCTCTACAGCGGATATTATAGAGCCAATGACGGCACTTTCCAGGGTATCCCCTATTTTACCGGCGAGGACGTGCTGAAGAATCCAATTAAGCCAGAACAAACCCAATCATGGGAATTTGGAGCAGAAATGAAACTCTGGAACGGCCGTGTGAACGCGGATGTAACCTATTACAACAAACATACCAATGACCAGATTGTGGAGGCCGATGCACCATTAGCCAGTGGTTACCGTAGAACGATAATCAACGCCGGTGAGATTCAAAACAAGGGATTGGAAGTAAGTTTGATGGTTAACCCGATTAAAACAAAATTCTTTAACTGGAATACAACATTCAATTGGGCCAAAAACGATTCAAAAGTACTCTCCCTGAATAATGGTGTGGCCCGATATGAGATGGCCAGCGGTGATAACATCAAACTTTATGCAGAAGTTGGAAAACCTTATGGTGTTTTCTATGGCAACGATTATAAGCGGAATAGTGACGGCGCAATTTACGTTGGCGTTGACGGAAAGGCTAAGTTTTTGCCTGATCAGTATTTGGGTTCTATACAAGCCGACTGGTTTGGAGGCTGGCAAAATAGTTTCAGAGTTGGGCCAGTTGATATGGGTTTTATGATTGACTTCCAGTCTGGAGGAAAAGTATGGTCTTATACCGCATTTAGAGGTGGTATTGATGGCAGTACCGTCCAATCTTTAGATGGACGCTATGATGCGTTGGTATCTGAACTGATATTGGGAGAAAATGGGGATGAAAGAAGAGGATTTCTTCAGCCGGGAAACACGATTAAAGCAGGCGCCAATTACCTGGAGAGTTATGTAGCTTATCCAGATGGCTTTCGTCCAAAAGGAGTTCAACTGGGTAATACGGTATACGATTCATCTGTTGGTTCATTCTGGGCAGAAAAACCTTCTATGGCATGGGTAGCTCCAATGGACCACTGGACGCACAACAGTGGTTCTAGTGCTGCCAGGTATATCTATGATGCCTCTTATGTTAAATTAAGAGAAGTAACCCTTGGCTACAGCCTAAAAAACACCTGGTTTAAAGGAACTCCGGTTAAAGGAGCCAGGATCGCATTCGTAGGCCGTAACGTAGCCATATTATATCAGAACACACCAAAAGGCTTAGATCCTCAAGCTACTTCTACAACAGGCAATGCCCAGGGATTCGAGAGGGGATTCAGTTTACCGATGGCAACCTGGGGATTTGATGTTAAACTATCATTTTAAAAAATACGATAATGAGAAAAATAGCTTATATATTATCTTTCATTTTCTTAGGAGCTGCCTTTCAAAGCTGTACAAAGAATTTTGAAGAAACCAATAGAAATAATAACAAGGTCTATTCCGTAGATGCCAATGACATTTTTGCAGGTACAGTTGTGCGTACCATGAAACTCATTCAGGAACTGAATTTCAACAAATTGATGAACTTTTCCAGATACGCAGTGGTTGGTTTTGCTACAAATCCATCCCAGGATATCGGAGATAATTATTTCAGTCAGTTTTATGTGGGGATCCTCCGGGACCTGCTGAAATTAGAAAAAGATTATGCTGGTAAACCAGAATATGCCAATCGTTTGGCTATCGTAAAAACCTGGAAATCTTATGTATTCTACATGATGGCCTCTATATACGGCAGTGTGCCAATGAGCGACGCTTTAAGTGTTGCTGGCGAAAATAAAATCAACTTCAAATATGATTCAGAGCAGGAAATTTATACGCAAGTCCTAAACGACCTTAAAAATGCCGGGGATCTATATAGCAGCTCAGCTACTTATCCAAACGACCTGATACAACGTGACCCAGTATTTGGCGGCGCTACTTTTGGAAAATCGAATCTGGTAAAATGGCAAAAGTTTACCAATACCTTGCGTTTAAATGTTGCCATGCATGTACAAAATATATCCATGGATTTGGCCAGAGAACATGCAACTGCAGTAATGAACGATGACTCAAAATTAATCTCTTCATTAGATGAGATGGTTAAATTGCAATGGGGTAGCGACGAGTCTCTAAGTGCTTCTTATTATTACACCAGATTCATCAAGAATGTGACTACTTTCAGTGAAATGACCTACCCTGCCCTGGGCGAATATTTTTCGACTTACCTGTTTTCTTATAACGATCCTAGAATAGGTGCTTATGCTATGAAAGCGAATGTAATGGCGCCAGCCGGGACAAGACCTATGTTATATTCGGACACCTTAACCCGTGCGCACCTCAAATTCTGTACACTTAAGGACTGCCCAACTTTTGCGGCACACCAGGCTGATGGTAAAAATGCCAGCCGGGTCGATTCTATCCTTGTAGAGTATGCAATGCCGTATGTACCACTCCCTGAATTAAATAGTTTGGCTGCAGGTTGGGAATGGGCTTTTGTACCTGGACAAACTTATCGCTATAATGATCCCTTGGGTAGCAAGAATAGCCCTTACAATTTCTCTTTTGTGCATACCGATTTTGTAAAAGAGAATGCCAGCATGGTCTTACTAAATTGGGCCGATACCTATTTCCTTAAAGCGGAAGCCGAAATGCTCTTTGGTTCGGAAGGAAAAGCACAACTATACTACGAACAAGGTGTTAAAGCTTCTTTTGCACAATATAATTTAGGAGGCGTAGACAATTACCTTGCACAAAACGGCATAAAATGGAATACTGACGGCAAAGGATTTGCGGACAGACGCTTATTATACCGTGCCAGTATCCGTGGAAAAGGTGGCCGCGACAATCACCTGGAACAAATTTATAAACAACGTTACATAGCGGATTATTTAAACTGTTTAGAAGGCTGGAACCTGGAACGCAGGACACGCGCACTTCGTTTTCCACCATTTTTGGCCAATGGTGGCAGCAGTGATGTAGAAGGATACAATTCCGTTTATAATTACTGGACCGAGCGTTTTGTGTATCCAATTGTAGAGCAGAGTAAAAACACTGAATCCTACTACAACGGGATTGAAAACCTAAAAGCAGTAAGTCCATATTACAGGGGAGACAGATGGGGAGATAATGTTTATACTTCCCTGGGTTTTGCAAAATTGAACCCCGATCTCATCTTCGCCGAAAGAATATATGGTGGCAATAAAATCATCAAACCTAATTGTGAGTATTTCAATAAGAAATACGGTAAAACCTATGAGGAAGTTGTAGCAACCGCAAAATCGATGACTGGAGAGACAGATGAAAACATTGCCTTAACCAAGGCTTTCAGTTATAACTTCAGGTCACTTTTGAAGACCTATATACCTTAACAGCTTAAAAAAATAGAGATTATCTACATAGAAATAATCATGATGAAAAGAAATATTAACATGGTACTGACAGGATTGACCATAGCCCTTATGGCCAGCTCCTGTAAAAAAGACAAAAGTCCGTCCATAGAAGACTATCCATTAAACTATACGATTCCAAAAGTTGCTGTCAGTTCCGACATTCCGGTTGGCGCCTATGTTTATGATCCTTCTGGGGCCTTGATAGCTGATGAAATTAAGTGGACGAGAATCACAGAAACATATAATACAAGTATTGGAAAGCTAGGGCCAAATGTTCAGCCGACATTGGGACGTTACGAATTGAAACCTGTAATAGCAAGCGTTAGCCGTTTGGATTCAATCGCAAGATGGGCCAGAGAATCCAAAATCGATTTTTTAATCACTCCTCCAATTAGGGAAAATGGAAATGTCTTATTTCCGAATAACCTTAATGGTACAGATTCCTTATTGGTAAACATGTTTGCGGAACACAATACTGTGCTTCCCTCAGTAAATATGGGCGAGATGAAATACGCCATATCAGTAGACATCCAAAATTTTAGTGCTGGATTGAGCAACAACCTGCTTTTGGAAGGTGCTCCAGCTACGGTAATCAATGTGAATGGACAAAATATAACCGTTAGCCGCGAACAGCGCTTATATAACTTTTTGCAACGGATTTCCCTTTATTTTAAAGACCTAAACTATTATCATTCCCAGGGTCGCCCAGTGCTGGTCTTTATAGGTGCAGATAAATTGTACACTGAAGACAGTAAAAAGGTGTATGACAATATCCGTAGCGTTATTAAAGAGCAAACGGGAAAAGATGTTTACATCATCGCCCGTCAGCCGCAATGGACACCATCTGCACGTTTTGAGTATTTTTTTAATAAGGGAAAAGTTGATGCCGTGAGCATGGATAATATGTGTAATGTGGGCGGCGGTGCCACTGGCTGGGATAGAAGTTATTTGCTAAACAGATTAATTAATGAGAATTATAAGCTGAATAAGGACTATCTGTCTAAAAATTTCGGTATTGATTTTATTCCATCGGTATCTCCATCTTATACCACTTACATCAACAACGCCAACCCGGACTATAGCGCTCCTACGATCAGAAAAAATGAAAATGATTTCAGAGAACGTTGTAACGTTGCCAAGATGAACTTAGGGAATAACCGTATGGTACTTATTGAATCGATGAACAATTGGACATGGGATTCACAAATTGAGCCGACAGTATCTAATTACGGAGAAGGATATGGAAGCAAGTATCTGGATATCGTACGTGAAGAGTTCAAAGTCAAATAAAAACAGTTTAATTATAATCAATTATGAAAAGAACATCAATATTCAGCTTAATACTCCTGATGATTGTTTTGGTAAATTGTTCAAAAGACCCCAATCAGGCACCAGATAAACCCACCATAACTCTTGAAAGGGATGTTTATGAATATCTAAATACCGACAGGACAGGAACTGCAGTTATTACCGTTACAGGAAACATAGAATGGACCGTCGAAACGCTGGCAGAGCAATCCTGGTTCGGTGTGGTTAAAAAAGGCGATCAGCTTGAGTTTTCCATGGAGGAGAATGCCAGTCTATATGACCGGGTGGCTAAAGTTAAAGTCAGCAGTACCGACAAAAGTTTAAGCAAAATCATCGTAATTAAACAGCACGGAAATACCCCGACTCTTATTGTTGATAAAACTGCGTTGAAATTCCTAAACCCTAGTGACAATGCGACTGTAGAGATCAGGAGCAATATGTCATGGTCTTTAACTTCTACCGCAGATTGGTTAACCTGGGAGATTAATGGAGACCAGGTAAAACTGATCGCTACAGCAAATCCTGCTGAAGGTGAGCGCAGCGCAATTGTTACGGTAAATGCGGACTCTCCAATTTTCAATCAGACTATCACTGTTACGCAAAAAGGTACTGTAGAGTTTGATATCAACACAAAAAACGTTCAGTTTACCAAAGATGGCAGTTCTGTAGACGTACTAATCACAACCAATCAGCAATGGAATTATGTAACAAGTACGGCCCCCTGGTTTACTGTGGTAAGAGACGGAGGTAAACTAACGGTTACTGCTCCTAAAAACAACTTTATCGATCAGAGCGGAACCATTACGATTACTTATGGAGCCATTAATGTTGTGGTTAGTGTTAAACAAGCTGGTATTACAACGGGAAATGAACTGGACAAACAGGTTTTAATTGCGATATACAATTCAATGGGCGGTGCCAATTGGACAGGTACCAAATGGAATATTACAGCGCCATTAACAGAGGCTACGGCAGCTGCGAGCTGGAGTGGAGTAGTTGTAGCGAAAGTGAACGGTGTTGACAGGGTAAGAGCATTAAATTTCGGAGGAAAAAACCTAAAAGGGCCTATCCCGCCACAAATTGGTTTCCTAAGTGAGGTGGCTACAATTGATATGAACAACAACAACCAGCAGCTAACCGGAACAATCCCAGCAACGATGGGTAATCTGGCCAATCTTACCGCTTTGACATTAAGCAGATCTGGTCTGACAGGTACGATTCCTGTTGAATTTGCAAATCTGACCAAATTGACCTCGCTTCAGATGCATACCTCTAATTTTATAGGGCCAATTCCGGCTAATGTTTTCAGCAAAATGCCAAACCTGAATTCATTAGAATTGAGGCTTAACAATTTTACAGGGCCATTACCGGCAGATATGGCAACCCACCCTAAAAAGGCGAGTTGGAATTTTGCCAATATATGTCCTCAAAACACAGGATTTGGTTTTACAAACTGTCCGTTATAAAGAGAGCTATATCCTCCGCTGAGGATTGAATCATCTTTAATTAAATGAAAACGACCTGTGAGTTTAACTCACAGGTCGTTTTCATTTAACTGCCAGTCGTATTTATGCTGGTCTCGGCCCTAAACGTTTCCGCACAGCAGCAAAACAAATCAATAGATACTAACGGAAAATTGAAGGTAATACTCCTTACTCGATCCTAAACCTAAGCAAGGCTTCCCAAAGGATTCACGATTGCGCTGAAGGGCTAAATACAAAAGGGAGGCAGATCAAATGGTCTGCCTCCCTTTTGTATTTTCGTCATCCTGAATTTATTTCAGGATCTCGTACCACTATAAAAAACATGCTTAAGAGTGATCCTGAAATAAATTCAGGATGACGAACGTGTTATGATACGCCAGGTTTCCATTATCAACTAATTGATCAATTAGTTGATAATTCTTTTAACATGTTAACGAACAACTTCCCTGCTACTGGATCAGTGATCCCCTTATCCAACATCATTTCTGATAAGATAACAGTTCCAGTATTTTTGATCTTTACTATTGGAAAGCCTTTAATATCATCCAGTTTTCTGATGCGTTCAGCCACAGTCCCTTCTAAATACCCATGAATTTTAACGAATGATGCTAGTGCTTCTGCACCTTGATCACGGTTAATTTTGTAGGCATTTTTCATAACCAAAGGATTCTCTCTTTTATTGTTATTAAAATACCTGGTATCCATTGGATCAATATCATCAAACACTGTTGATTCAGGGATCTCCATAGAAACGATTTCTCCATTTTCTTGCAAAACATCACGAATCTGTTCTGGGAATAGGGATACAGCCAATTTTCCTGAATTTAACAGTAATAATTTGCCCCCTCCTGCAACAAAAGCCTTAATCTGGCCAATCTCAGTCGCTGAAGTATTTGAAGCGTCCAAGCCGCTTAAAATCAATATAGCCGATTTTTGTTGGATTCCCTCTGTTACTGAATTAAGTTTTTTATAGGTCAAGCCAACATAATCAGCAACCGCTGTAGTTTTATCGCCTTTATCAACAAGTACAATCGTTTTCCCATTTAAAGCATCTGCTGCTAACCATTTTTTATCAGAAAGCAGTAATTCATAATCATTTTCTGAAACAACTTTCCCTTTTTCCAGTAACCTCAAAACCAACTTTGCGTTAACTCTTGAAGTCGGTAAAGTTGCTGGAATATTAATTTTAGGTGTGATCCATTTACGTCCATAATAGGCTACCGGAGCAATAGCTTCTTTACCACTTGCGATCGCTTTACCATCAGCACCTTGTATTGACCACTGCAATTCAGTTTCAGCAAGCTCTGTCCCTTCATCTCTATCATTTACAACGTAAATCCTTGCTGGCAACTGTGTCCCAGCATAAAAATGTCTACCCCAAAGTTCTGCAGAAACAAGTATCGGTTGCAGTGCTTTTTTCATAGCCAGATAACTTGGATGTGGCGTAATTTTATCCGCCAGATAGATATTCTTAAACCAGGTCAATGCGGCAAAATGCAAGATACCAGCCGCCTTTTCGTTTGTTCTGCGAACTGCTTCTGCAGATTCCCTTGTAATGAATGTTTGCGCTTTTAAGAAATATTCAGGGTTGGCAAATTCATAAGCATAGTTGCCGACAAGTGATGCTGGATTTTGATGCACATAGGTATAAAATCGTGTTGGATGTCCAGTTTCACTAGCATAACCTGTAGAAAACTCCTGACTAATTAATGGTCGGCCTTCATTTTTAAAGCTCTTTTGCCATTCGCCATTAAATTCATTAAAGATTGAACCATGGTACCAGTTGATGTACCAGTGGTGATCATCAATATCGCCATCATCAATTTTAGTAAAGAAATCTTTACCAAATTTCTTTTCATTTCGGGTATAATTAGAATCAAAACAAACCGGTCTTGTCGGATCAATCTGGCGGATCCTTTTAACTACATCAGAGATGATTGCCATTTTAAGTTTGGCTTGTTCAAAATCAGGATCATTGTCGTAGAATTTCATCTCGTTATTCACCGTCCAAAACAATAAAGCCGGATGATTTCTATATTTCTTGATTAAATCATAAAACTCATTTTTCCAAAGTTCTATTAATTTGGGATCAGGCATACTACTCTTAATCATCAACCATGGCCAGCCACCTTCGTAGCTTACACCTACCCCATTGTGATCTGACGAGGACAACCACAATTCATTATATGGAGCGGTATGGGTACGGGTAATCATAATGTTTCCATCATGCAATAGTTTATTGAACTGATTGGCAAGGGTCGTATCATTAGGTGCCAGCGACATTGGCGTATGGTTCCCTCCTCTTAGCCAATATTGCTTATCATTTAAATAAAAGAAGTCGCCCTTAGCTTGGAATGTTCTGAATCCTGATACAATCATCTGCCTATCCGACTCTTTACCGGCAGCATTGACTACAAAATTGAAATTATATAGGTTTGGAGCCGCTGGAGTCCACAATAACGGTTTCAAATTGCCCACGCTATATGTGAATGTCTTTTCTTCGCCAGCATTTAAAGAGAGGTCTTTTAAACTTGCCGCATCATATAATTTGGCTTTACTTTTCTCCGAATCAATTGCTGTTGAAATCGAAAACTTTTGTGAACTGCTCGTATTATTTTTTACAGTTACCTCAAAATCAGCTCCCGTTAGTTTTGGCTTGATATAGACATCGGTAATCCTTACCGGCTCCGAAATCACCAAGGCTACAGGCTGCCAGATTCCGGCAGGATCATCATTATAGAAACCATGCGCCAGATCTTTCAACATTTTATTGGTAACTGGAACGGTTACAGCAACGTCAGTCACTTTATCTGCATCTTTAATGTCTTTTACATAATCACGGGATACTTTAACAACAATCAGGTTTTTTCCAGGCTTTAAAAAAGGTGTAGCATTCACTTTAAATTCTCCAAACATCCCAATATGTGGATCTGAAGCTCTTTTTCCATTGATAAATACCTCGCCAATTTTTGATACCGCATCAAAAGTTAATTCCAGATATTTTCCACTAATATTTTCCGGCAGTTCAATCCATTGCCTGTAATAGCCAACATCAGTTTTTTTATAATCAAAGGTGTATCCTTCACAACGTTCAATCTCCTTTTGATAATAATTATCCGCAACGCCTTTACTAGCAGTATTGTATCTTTCTCCATGAAGCCATTCCCTGTTTGGATTCCAGAATTGAGGAACAGTCATCACATGCCAGTTCTTATCGGGTACAGTAGGTAAAATCGCGTCAGTAGCTTTGGACTCATAACCAGGACTAAACAACCAGGCACCATTTAAAGATACTTTTGTTCTGGATTGACCTACTGATTTAAGCTGGATGGCTCGATACGCAGCCCTTTGTTTGATACGCAGCTGATCTTTATCATCTCTTTTTACCTGATATTCCTTTACCGGATTACCAGAGAAATAATCATCGGCCAGTGATTTAATTTTTAAATCATCGAATTCTGTATTGATCCAGCTGCCACCAAACACTACTTTACCTTTCGGAGAAATCAGCGCATTTGGATCTTGAACATCAATCCAAGGCAGGGTTTCATTATTCAAAAAAACTTTGATGCGGTTGCCCACAATCTGAACTTTTATATCGTACCATTTACCCGGAGTTAATGGAAAATCAAGATGCCTTAGGGCAAGATGATCATCTGCGCCCATATAGCCTAATCTGGCCAGATATAAGTCGTTTTGAATACCGCCTCTCAGGCCAAGAATATACCGATCGTTTCTGCTGGAAGCCCTAAATCCTGACCAAATTTGAACCTCTTTTTCATTTTCTGGTGTACGAGCTTTAAAACTAAATTCGTAATGAGCCATATCTGCATCGCCAAACATTGCATAGGCATCTTTACTTTTTAAAACTCCATTTTCTGTTTTAAGTAATCCTTTACCGATTTTATCCAGCTTATTTTTAGGATTATCAAACTTTTCTGTTAAATCAATCTTTGATTGCGCGAACAGATTTACAGTAAAAAAAAGCAACATTAAAGGAACGGCTCGAAACAGGTATATTTTTTTTATCGTCATTGTGTGTTATAATTGGTATAAAAAGTAAAACAGCCTTAGTGTTTAACTTTATAAAACTTATAGGCAAAAAGGAAGATCACGACATAACAAATGATCGGGGCATAATAGGCATTCGCGATTCCAGCTCTGTCGGCTATAGCTCCCATAATAAAAGGGAAAAATGCGCCACCAACAACGCCCATTGACAAGTATGAAGCGGCTTGCTGGGTACGTGCGCCAAGGTTTTTAAGGCCTAAACTAAATATAGTAGGGAACATGATGCTAAAGAAGAAATTGATCATCAATAAAGCAACGAAAGACATTACACCAAAGCTTTGAGCAACGATGATACACATCACAATGTTTCCTAAAGCAAATATTGCCAGGAGCTTATTTGGAGCAATTACACGCATTAAAAACGTGCCTATAAAACGTCCCGCCAGCATCATCCCCATAAACAAAACCATATAATTCCCAGCTTCGGAATCGCTAAAGCCCATTTTTTCGTGACCATAATTAATAAAGAAGGCCCATGTTCCTGCCTGTGCAGCCACATTAAAGAACTGCGCTGCAACAGCCCACACAAAATGTTTGTGATCAAATAGCTTTTTATCTGGTGCAAAATCTATATTCTCGGCATCCAGAGATGAAACCGCATGCGGATCTGTAGTTTCCGGGACTTTAACAAAAGAAAACGATATGGAAACCAACAAAATAACTAAGCCAATTACCGCATATAGTATTTTAACGGAAGTAAGGTCTGTACTACCTTCTACATTATTGCTCAATAAAAAGTAGCTACCAATTGCTGGACCTAACATGGCACCAACTGCGTTAAAAGACTGTGCAAAGTTGATGCGTTGATCACTAGTGCGCTGATCTCCGAGTGAAGCAACAAATGGGTGTGCAACAGTTTCTAGCGTAGATAAGCCACAACCCACAATAAACAGGGCAATGCCGAAAAAAGCGAAGGAGGAAATATTGGCAGCAGGTACAAAAAGAAATGCCCCTATCGCAAAAAGCGATAAGCCTAGTAATACCCCTTTTTTATAGCCAAAGCGTTTCATAAACAAACCCGCAGGTATACCCATCACAGCATAAGCACCAAAAACAGCAAACTGTACAAAGGCTGACTGTGATTTGGAAAGACTCATGGTATGTTGAAAATGTTTGTTCAATACATCAGCCATAGTAATGGCAATGCCCCAGAACATAAAAAGTGAAGTGACAAAGACAAGCGTGAGCAGGAATTTTTTGTCAGTAAATGCGACTTTAGTTGTTGATTCGTTCATATTACTTGGTTTGGTTTTTTAATGATTAAGTTTAGATGGCCTGAAATGTGTATAGCTGACCGACCTTTGTATCGAAGTCAAAAAGAAAGGTTGGTTCGATCTCCACTGCGTTTAGTTTAGCTTTGGCTGAAATGATAGGAACCGGGGTCTTATCAACCTGATAAAATTCATTTGAATTTGAACCTTTAGCAGGTTTTAGTATTGATCCCTTTATGCCTTTCAACTTATTGGGTACACGTAACCGACAGTTACCGCCTTTTAATGACTTGATCACCAATTGCTTCAACTTCCCGTTTTCCCATTGCAGATTCACTACCTCAAAGCCGCCTCTTGCCTTTAAACCTTTAATACTCCCATTCTTCCATACATCGGGTAAGGCCGGTAGCAGATGTATGGCACCGTCATAGCTTTGAAGTAGCATTTCTGCTATTCCGGAAGTACATCCAAAGTTTCCATCAATTTGAAATGGAGGATGGGCATCAAATAAGTTCGGATAGGTACCCCCACCTTCGGCTTTTTCACGGACTGGAGACAACTGATCGGTCAGCAGTTTATACGCGTGATTCCCATCCAGAAACCTTGCCCAAAGGTTTACTTTCCAACCCATAGACCAACCTGTAGATAAATCCCCACGTTGAATAAGTGAAGTTCTTGCCGCATCAAACAATTCCGGAGTACGATAAGCGGATATCTGACCTGCAGGATATAAGCCAAACAAATGTGATACATGCCTGTGCTTATCCCTTGGATTGTCCAAATCCTGCAACCATTCCTGCAGCTGCCCGTATTGGCCAATTTGCATTGGAGGTAGCCGTTTTCTTAAACCTTTAAGCTTTTCAGCAAACTCCTTGTCCTTTGATAGCAATTCTGAAGCCCTGATTACATTTGAAAAAAGCTCATATAAAATCTGATTATCCATGGTAACCCCGGCTGCTATTGATTTCCCTTTTGCTATAGCGGGTGCATTTTCAGGTGATATGGAAGGCGAAACTACCAACCATTTATTTACAGGCTCTTCTATTAAAAAATCTGCGTAGAATTCTGCTGATCCCTTCATGGCATCATAAACAGATCTCAGGTATTTTTGATCACCATTATATAGAAAACGGTCCCACAAGTGCCGGCTTAACCAAGCTCCCCCCATAGGCCACATTCCCGAATAAACACCATCTACAGGCCCTGTTATACGCCATAAATCTGTATTGTGATGGGCCACCCAACCTTTTGCGCCATACATAACCCTCGCAGTTTCTTTACCAGTCACAGAAAGGTCCTTCACCATTTCGATCAGAGGTTCATGTGTTTCCGATAAATTGGTTACCTCTGCTGGCCAGTAATTCATTTCCGTATTGATGTTAATGGTATACTTACTACCCCATGGCGGATCCATTTTATCATTCCAAATTCCCTGAAGATTAGCAGGCTGGCCGCCTGGCTGTGAGGAAGAAATTAAAAGATATCTCCCGAACTGAAAATAAAGCGCGGCAAGTTGTGGATCATTCCCCTTTGCAAAGTCAATTATTCTTTGATCCGTAGGATTTTTTATAGCTTCTGTTTTACCCAGATCGATCTTTACCCGGTGGAACAGTTTCTGATAAGCAGTAATATGATTTTTCAGCAAAACTGCATATGATTTTTTTAATGCTGGAGCAAGATTTCCCTCAGCTCGTTCAACTTCATTCCCACTGATATCTTTATAGCTGTTATAATTGGTTCCTATAGAAAGATAAAGGGTAACAGCATTCGCGTTTTCAACAGCGATAGTCGAATTTGTTGCAGAAATATTGCCGCCCTCCGCTTTAAAACGGATCTGTGACTGAAACTTAACCGCACCTTTTATTCCGTCCTTATCTCCAGATATCCCCGACAAAAGCAATTCATTATTACCTTTTGTGGAAATGGTTGATTTTTGAGGACTTGAAAACGATGCATTAAAAGTAATTTTTGACGGCTGATCAGCGGTAATCCTGACCACAATTACATGGTCTGATAAGGAAGCAAATACTTCTCGTATAAATGTAACCCCGTTAACCATATACGTTGTCTTCGTCACCGCATTATCGATGTCCAGTTCCCGGTAATAATGAGTATAATTCTCATGACCATTAAAGTCCAGGTGAAGGTCGCCCACAGGCTGATACTTCATCCCGTTGATCTTCTCTGGTTTAATCTTGGCCGTTGCCAAATCACTAGCTTCGGCATATTTGGCTTCAAATATCAAGCGTCTGACCTCTGTTAAAGCCGATAAGGCATTTGGATTATCATTGCGGTTGGGACCGCCAGACCATACGGTACATTCATTGAGTTTGATCAGTTCATTTGCCGGATTACCATAAACCATACCAGCGATCCTTCCATTACCAATTGGCAATGCCGCTTCCCAGATCTTTTCAGCAGGTTTATTATACCACAACTTCATTTCTTGCTGTTGGGCATACAATGAGCCACTTATAAAAAATAGGGCTAACAGAATATTTTTTTTCATTCTATTTATTTTTTGGCGCTGGAATATTAAGCTGAAACGGAATTTCTTTCCTCAGCATTTTACCTGCGTAGCCAGTCAGGTATAAATAATAATCCGAAGGGATGTCCACTTCCGGTTTTACAAACTCGATAGCTCCAACGGGTGGATTTTTACTGATTTTAAAAATAGCCGTTCCTTCATCAACCTCATCAAACATAGCTACATAGATCATCTCTGCACCTTTTTGGATAGCACCAGATAACTGCTTCCAAAAAAATTGTCCCTTATTTCTCGGAATCTGATCCAATGGAGATTCTGGCCTCATGTTATGCCAGCTAAAGCCCGGATAAACAACTGGAACATAGTCTACTTTCTCCTGTTTACACCAGGCTATATCAGCACTAATCCTATCCATCATCTTCGGTATCCTCGATTCTATAAACCGACCAACAAACCATGGATGTATAATGTCTACCTTCTTAAATGTTTCCAGCAATTGCGGGTCAGATTCTGTATCTCCCGCAAGCTCGCGCCATTGCGTAGGAACACCCAACAATATAGCACAGCCACCGTAAACTGGATCATTTTGAAGGAAATCTATAATCGCACGTACGTTTTTAAGGTTATATTTTCTGTTATCATTAAAACCAACACCCCAAAGTGCTACCAATGGTTTCTTGTTGTGGTATAGATAACTCTGGTTATTACCACGATTGGTTAACTTCATACTGTCAACCAGATTTTTAAAATCACGAATAACAAGCTGCTCATCGCCATCATGCATACCAGAAAAATCGTACATCACAGCAATTGCTCTTTTATACTTTTCAGCTGCGTTGAGTGCAGCTGAAAGCACTTTATTATTATGATTGGTGCCCGTTTTGGATTTGAGGTTTGCTACAAAACGTTGAATAAACGCCCCGTCAATTCCATATTGTTGCATCCATTTAAAATGAAGCTTTACTGTTGAATCATCATAAGAACTAAACAGGTAAGCATTGTCTCCATTTGCCAGCTTAAAAGGTGTTTTATAGGTTTTCTCATATTCTGATACTTCCGGCCATATTTCCACGCCAATTTTTTCTTTATCGATATTTCCATAATGGTTCCATCCACGATTGGCGCCATCCTCTTTCGCATTAAACCAACCTTGGTAGCCGGTCATCACCAAACCTTTGTAACTAGGGAATCTGGATTGTTTAGCATGCTTATTTTGAGCATGGCCAATAAAAACCATGCTACAGCAAATCAACAGTACATATATTTTTCTTCTCATGATTTCTTACTTCGACACTTTTAAATCCTGCCCAGTTCCCCATGTTTTATTCGGCATTGGTCCCATCTCCAGTTCCAGCTTACCGCCAGCAACCAATTGCTGGTGTGTAAACCAGGGCGTGTCTAGTACCTTACCATCAAACTTCGCACTTTGAATATATTTATTTTGAACCGAACTTTTGTTCGCTATAACCTGGAAGGTCTTACCATTTGGCAAATCAATAGTTACCTTTTCAAAAACCGGGCTACCAATTGTATACACAGGTACACCTGGGGTAACAGGATAAAATCCCATTGACGAGAAAACAACAAATGCAGTCATACCACCGCCATCTTCGTCTCCCGGAATACCGAATACATTATCCTTAAACCAGGTATCCAACAGAAAGCGAATCCGTTTTTGCGTTTTCCATGGAGACGACGTATAATTATACAGGTAAGGAATATGAAAGCTTGGCTCATTTCCCATAGAAAACTGCCCAACTAAACCTGTTGCATCCGGGAAGGTGCCCTGAAACTCATATTGACTTCTGCCTAAAGGCTCGCGGAAAAGCTGATCCAATCTGTTTTCAAAAGCCTTTGCTCCGCCCATCAGGTTCATCAAGCCACTAACATCATGTTGTACCTGCCACATATATGTCCAACCGTTGTTTTCATCATAGTAATCTCTGCCACCCATCCCGCCATCAAACTTCGGATCAATTTTAATCCAGTTACCTTTACTGTCTTTCGGCATAAATAATTTAGCGTCATTGCTCCATAAATTCTTGTAGTTAGCTCCTCTCAGGTTGAATTTTTTGTAATCCTCCTCTTTGCCCATATCCTTAGCCAATTGTCCCAGTGCCCAATCGTCATAACTATGCCCCAATGTTACCGCTACAGCCTGACGTTTTTCAAATTTATCTACTGTTGAAACATATTCCTTTTCACCTTTATGTAGCGCAGGAAAAAATCCTTTGCTGTAGTAAATATCATCAAGCTCTGTTTTAGGGCCATTTCTCCATGGAAGCATGGTAGCCTCATTGGCATTCTTTACCAAGCCTTCGTACGCTTTGGCCAAATCGAAATTCTTGAGTCCTTTTCTGTGTCCATCTAAAAAACTCAGGGTAGAGTGAAAACCATTCATACAAGCATGATCACCGAATAATACCGGGAAAGTCGGTATCCAGCCACTTTGCTCATACATCTTCACATAAGATTGTAGCATATCTTCTTCCTGCGCAGGATTAAGAATTACCCTTAGCGGATGATGCGCCAGGTAAGTATCCCATGCCCAATCGTCCACATAAAAAGGACGGTTAGTTTTGTGTATTTTATTGTCAAAACCACTAAAGTACTGCCCATCCTCAGTAATATCCACCATACGTTCGTAGCAACGATATAAAGCGGTATAGAATGAGCGTCTCTGCGCTTCCGTAGCTCCGGTTGTTTTGATTTGGTTGATTACTTTTGCCCATGCAGCTTCAGCAATTGCCAGCTGCTGATCAAAACTTGTGCTTTTCAATTCATTCTGATAGTTCTTTTTAGCTTGTTCTGCACTAACATAAGATATGGCATATTTGAATTCAACATTTCCTGTAGTATTCTCTGGAAAACGAATCCATGCCCTGGTATCCTTGCCAGTAACTTTACGAACTGGTGAGAGCTTATTATCCTGAACTGTTCCTACAACAGCGCCCTCACTAAAAACACCATACAAGTAAACCTTGATATCGCCATGGTAAACCTCAACACCAGTTATTTCAGTGGCAGAAATAAAATTAAACTCATTCAAACCATCATTGTAGTTATCCAGGAGTAATGCTTTGTTCCCTTTAGCAGGAAATTGAAATTTATAATAACCTGTTTTTTTACCCGGTGCATAGGAAACTTTAACCTCGTCATCAATAAGGTAAGTACTATAATACCATGGACGGGTAACTTCCAGGTCATGATCGTAGGTCATTTTTCCTTTCCAGCTGGAGGATTCCAAATTTTGCGTGGAAGGTTTCAATGAAAAAACTTCTCCAAGGCGATGTGAAACCACATTTAATGGAAAGCTTGAAATCTGATCATCCATATAGTCCTTTCTCTGTGGAAACATCCTGATCATTTGATTAGGTAGTTGCACAGTTGGCCGGGTTGGCTGCAACAAGTGTCCAACATTACCGATTTGGGGATCTACATATTTTAAATTTCCTGAGCCTGCGTATGTTTCTTCCTGAGCATTTACACATCCGTTGATCACGAATAGCAGCCCCAGGACTAATGATTTTCTGGCATTCAATTGAAAAATATTTTTTAACATTTTTAAGGCTTAAAGGTTAATGAGTCGGTTTTTTTATTTAATACATGCCCATTTGACCCCTAAAAAGAGGCCATCAGTGCATAGCGATATGTATATTTATTTTACTTTGTCGTGTTTTGCAATTCTTGAATGGTCCAATTTTTATCCCTGCCCTTATGATTGTCTCTGACTTTCTTTACATCTGCAGGTCTTACGATAGAAGCTTTATTACCCATATCATTTCTGATGTAACTAATTACAGCAGCGATATATTCATCGTCGTTACTTCCCAATGCTGGCATGGCATCTGCGTAGGTTTTACCATCAACAGGGCCGGATAATCCATGAAGAAGAATTTTGATCAGCTTTTCAGGATCGCCATTCACATCTTTTACGCCCGCCAAAGGTGGTGCCGGCATACTGCTTCCGCCAATGCTTACTCCTTTTCCGTCGGCTCCATGACAAATGGCGCACAGCTGTTTAAAAATGGTTGCCCCCTTAAGTAAAACCTTTTGATCTTCTTCTGTAAGCGCTGCAGCTTTCTTGGCAGCCAAGTCACGTGCATTGTTTTTATTCTGGAAGTTTTTTTGTGATTCGACCAATAGCTTATCATTAGGAAACTTCTGCATCATATACTGTATAATACCTTGCGTGCTATCTGACTTGTTAAATCGCATCGTCAATGCCAATTGAAAACGCACATCGGCACTAGGATCATTTTTAAGTAAATCCAATGCCTTAATGATTTGTTCATCGCCTTTTTTAACGGATTCGTCAGCGATCCATACCGCAGTTTTACGAACTTCTGCATCTTCATCACGCAGTGCTTGCATCAATGTTTCATTGTCTAAGGATTTTAGTCCTTTCATTGTCCACAAAGCATGTATACGGCCAAGTTGGCTTGTTCCTTTGTTCAATGCCATTGCTTTCAATGCAGGAACAACGGATTTATCAGCACGAACTACAATCAGTTTTTGTGCATTATCTCGCCACCAGCCATTGGTATGCGCCAGATAAGGAACTAATTTATCTGTAGTCATATCTAGCATCTTTGGTAGATTTTTATCCGGTTTTATGCCGTCATATACCACGCGATAAATCCTTCCACGACCAATATTCTTATCAAACTTCTTTTCATCAATTTGTTTACGCAGGTAAGTTCCTTTTTTTGTCCAATTGCCTTCCTGGATA
Organism: Pedobacter hiemivivus; assembly: GCF_005144565.1. NCBI lineage: Bacteria > Pseudomonadati > Bacteroidota > Sphingobacteriia > Sphingobacteriales > Sphingobacteriaceae > Pedobacter > Pedobacter hiemivivus. The sequence goes on along the minus strand of NZ_SWDX01000002.1, from coordinate 139,220 downwards.
ATTCCACGGTACATATCAACAATATACAAACAGCCATCCGGACCGGTTACACTGTTTACAGGTCTAAAATTCATGTCTGTAGACGCTATAAACTCTTCTTTATTATAAGCGTTTTTCAAAGTTATTTTACCGTTTGTATTGATCACTTTCGCACGTCTGATCAAACGCCCTACTGGTTCACATATAAAAAGATCCCCCTGAACATCAGCCGGCAATGCTGTACCTCTAAATACCGATTGACCTGTACACGCTGTAAACTGATTTAGCGTGCTGTCGGGCCTTAATCTATTTAAACCACCCTGAACATCCGGAGTGGAAATAATTGGCCACACGGCTTTAAATTCGTTATCATATTGATCATTAAAATCAAACCTGCCATACGAAGGATTTTGTTGGAAGTTAAGTGCAGGTGTCTCTGCTCCTGCTGCAGAAAAAAACAATCTTCCGTAATTGTCACTGGTTAAACCCCATTGGCCTCCCGGGCCTTCATGTAAGTACTCTGCTTTAAGCATACCATCTTCATAGTAATAGCGCTTATTTTCGACAGTCACATATATTTTATTGTCCAGGTTCCAGATCAAGCCACTTTTTTGGTGCTCTAAATTGCTGGTACTGATGTCATCATTTCTGAAAACTAATTTCTTTTCATCAGCTTTACCATCACCATTGGTATCCCGGTAACTATAAATATTATTGGAATTGGTCTCATTCACTAAAATTCTATCATCCAGCGCCAGAATCATCCTTGGCAAAAGCAAATTATCTATAAAGACAACCGACTTATCCATTTTCCCATCTCCGTTGGTGTCTTCCAGCCGCTTAACTCTACTCACAGCCTTCATTTCACCTGTACCCTCTGCGTCTTGCATATAGGTATTCATCTCAGCCACGTACATTCTACCATTCGCGTCCCATGTAATTGCCACTGGTTCATGAATCATAGGTTCGCTTGCCACCAATTCCAAATGATATCCTTTTGGTAGATGTATGGTTTTCAAACTCTCCTGAGGAGATAAATAAGCTGGTGATGGGTTATTAATCACAATAATATTTCCATTGGCATCACGTTGTACGATTTGCCTGGATATTTTACAAGTATAAATAAGCATCGACAGTGCCAGCATGCTCAATACAAGTTTCTTACGCTGCTTCATATTTTATTGCATTCGTTTATTTTAATATTGAGGTTACTTAAGTGAGAGTATATATTTAACCATCTTTTTTGCGTCAAGCTGCGACAACGCTGAATGTGCAGACATAGGTACCTGTCCCCAGACACCAGTACCACCACTTATAATTTTATAAGCTAATGAAGTGTAATTATCTTCTGTTGCCGGGTACTTTTTTGCGACTTGTAGAAAACCCGGTCCCACTAGCTTAACATCCGTCTTGTGGCAAGCCACACAATCAGACTTTTGGATTAGAGCTTTTCCAGCTAGAATATCGGCTGCCGATGCAACAGTAGAAATGGATTTCTTAACAGGAATATTCTTTTTTTTTGCTGTCTGTGCAAAACTGCTGTTTGCCAGGACTAAAATTGTAAATGCTGTGGACAACAAACTCCACTTCTGTTTTTTCATGCTTAATAGTTTTATTTGGTCAGGCCTCGGTTTGTGTATGATTAATACATTAACATATGTATTTAATTTATACCAAGATTACGTCCAGCCTATTAATTATTACATAATAAATCATTAACAAAAGGCTTAATTCAACTTTTTATCTTAAAAAAAACAATATTTATAGCGAAACAGGGCATAAGAATTAATTCCCTTGCAGCATTAAGAGAAATTTAGAGAATGGGGATACCTAAGATTTAATCCGACAGGATATCGTTAAAGCTTTTATCAAAGTCATCACCATATAAAAGCTTGTATTCCTTACAAAAGCTCTCGTAGGTGTTTTTAGATTGAGAATGCTTACCCAGGTGCGCCAGTGCCTTACACTTTATAACCATCGCCTCTTCATTGATCGAGTCGAAATAAAAGATATAGTTGGCCAATTCAATCAGCAGCTCCGGGTCGTCTGCAATGACAATAGAATGGGCAAAATGTAGATACGTATCGATAATCTCATTAGAGATCTCGGCTTTGAATGGATCCATCCATTCATAGCTTGTATTGGGCAAAAACGGACCACGTTTGATTATTTTTGCCAGTTCGGAAATCTTCTCTTTATTCAGTTTCTTTTTGTCTTTTATGATTTCAAAATACTGTTGATAATCCACATAGACACTTTCGAAATCACAAATAATTTTCCAGTAGCCCGTCTCTTTAGAAACCGTGCAATGTTCTATCTTCTCTAAAATGCTCTTCAGCTTTGCGATGTTAACAGATCTGTTATTCCTGGCGCTTTCGTCTGATTTATCAAACCACAACAATTCTTTTAATTTTTCGGAACTAATGCCACGTTCCCATCTGATGGTATACAATAGAATAACCAGGAAAAGTTCTTTAATCAATGGAGTAAATTGCTTGGTAATCTCCTGCCCTTGTTTGTCAAACACCTGCATATCGCCAAACAGAAAAATGGAAGACTTGCATTCTTCTACCACTTTTTTCTCAGAAAGGGGTTTAACAGGATCGGAAACAACAGCAGCAGAGTTTGCGGAAATGACCGAAATAGGATCAGCATTATGGATTACAGGTGTAATCACGACAGCGGCACGTTTCTTTCTCCTGACATAAATAAACCATCCAATTCCAACCGCAGCAAGCAGCGTTAAAATAACAATAAAAACATTTTTTGTGGATCCAGACAGCAGCTTTACATCCGCATTAATTGGAGGACTGTATAAAGAATAAATCTGAACATGTGTACGGTCACCCTCGTCTCTGAACAAAGTAACAGCAATAAACCTTTTACTTTCAGCACAATAGAAAAGATCAGCGAACGAATTAATATCATGAAAAAGATAAGGTATCAGGCTGCCAACACGTTTATACTCCGGTTTTAACAATGATCCCTGTATCAGCTGTAAATGCGACTTGAATTTATGCTTAGGAAAGACTAAGGCATAATAAGTGTTCGATTTCTCATTAATGATTAAAGAATTTCCGAAGACAAAATGCTCTCCTTCCACCTTCAGTTCATAGATTTTCTTTATCGTTTTCTTCTTAACATCAAAATAAAGCAAGTCATATAAATTTCTAGGATTTAAGATCTGCTCACCGCTAGAGCTGCCGAACCCTCCAAAAATATAGGCACCTGTTTTGGTATTACCTGATGCTGCTAAATATCTGGGCGTAAACCGATCACCGATAACCTTTACATCTTGCCAGGTACCGGAAGGCAAATGATATCTTTGGATTTGGTTCTTGTAGATAAAATGTCCATATCCCCCAATCAGATACAGAGATGAATCTGTTTCGGAGTAAAATTTATTGAATTGCCAGAAATCCGTAATTGGGGTATTAGGAATATAATTCTTACTCCACTTTTTACTAAGCGTATCAAATGTACTTACCAATTTCTGGTCGACGTAAACGTTTAGTAAGCGCTTGTTTTTATCGTCATATAAAGATTGGTTACCCCGTAAAAGATTTTGATTTCCGGATGAATAGTTAATGGGGTCTAATTTCCCTGATTTTATATCATATTTATATAAAGAATCTATTCCAATTATATTTAAAACCTCTTTTTTTGCATCAAAAGCGACACTTGCGGCACCTTTAATTGATAGCGTTTGTAGCAATTGCCATTCATGGTGAAGCTTCTTTATCCATAAAGGATTAACTACCGAAGCATCTTTATTACCCATCTCCTCTCTCACCATTATCCCCTGATATTCGTTTAAAGGCCATGCATATTTTACATCTCCGCCTTCAGAAATCTTAACATTTTTGATTTTCATAGGCGGAACATCCGTAGTTTTAAATCCCAGGTATTCGTTGGCCCCAAATAGAATTTTAAAACAATCCCCCTTTTTAAGGGCTAAACTGGTTTGAGAGGAGAACTGCCCACAGGTTAAATGAAGCAATTGGTGCTCATAATCGAACTTAAATTTAATTGTATTCCAGGAGCTGAATAAAACATCCCGAGGGATGTTAAACGCAATTTTGGAAAATTTATCTCCTATAATGAGCCTAAAGTGATTTTTTTGTTTAGAATTTTTGTCGTAGATCAGATCAATATTCTCGTTGTTATTATCAACAAAGCGAAGAATATAACCGAAGTAATCTGCTTTAGCCGGCATGAAGCTGAAATCAAAAGCAATTTCAAAGCTTGAATTAAAACAAAGTGTTTTTCCAGGACTTAAATCCAAACCTGTGCGCTGATCCTGAACAACTTCATGGCTATAGAAGCCCAGGCCGTATGATTGCGAAAAACCTTTATTACAGCAAAGCGTAAAAAAAACAGAGAGAATCGAGAATAGATATTTGGCTTTCATAATCGGGAATACGAATATAATAGATATATCAATAGATTAACAGATATATGTAAAAATTAAGTGACATCTATCCAAGCACTTCCTGAAAGCTCTTTTTAAACTCTTCGCCATAAATCACCTTATAATCTTTATTAAATGTTTCGAATTTAGTTTTAGCGAGTGAATGTTTGCCGAGGTAAACCAATGATTTACATTTAATAATCATCGCCTCTTCATTAACAGGATCGAAATAAGAAATGGTATTCGCAATACCGATTAAAAACTCAGGATCATCCATTGGATTAACCGTTGCGGCATAATGAAGGTAAATATCTATAATTTCATTGGAAATATCCGATTTATAACTATCCAGCCAATCAAACTCAAGATTAGATAGAAAACCACCCCGATTTACAATTTTTGTAAGTTTAGTTAAACTTTGTTTATCAATTTCCCCTTCGCCATTTACAATATTAAGGTACTGTTTGTAATCAACTTTAACGTTGTGCTCATTAAAATCTATCATCCAGTAACCGGTGTTCTTAGAGATCTGACACCCGTCCATTCTTTCCAGAATCAATTTAAGTTTGGCAATGCTTACCGACCTGTTATTTCTGGCACTCTCTACCGATTTATCAAGCCAAAGCACTTCAGTAAGCTTTTCAGTGCTGATGCCCCGACCTTTTATAGTATACAATAATACCACCAGGAAGAGTTCCCTTATTAAAGGAGAAAGGTTTTTTGTAATGTCCTCTCCTTCTTTGTCAAATAGCTGCAGGTTCCCAAACAGAAATATTGCATTCTTAATAGGCCCTATTACCGGCGACACCACCGGTTCTGAACCTCCCGTCACAGTATCTTCAACTTTAACTACCTGCAATGCTGATATCTCGCCCATTTTCTTATTCTTGACCTTACTTTTGCGCCATCTGTATACTACAAAACCGGCAATTGCTAAAAGCGTAAAGAGCAAAAGGAAAAAATACTTATTTGTAGCTACAGACGATTCTTTTGATAGGTCTGCACGATACTCTTCAGGTGGTCCATATAAGGTATAAACTTTAACTGAGGTTACGTTCGTCTTTTCATCATGCAACAACAAGACTGCTACGAACCTTTTACTGACAGGGCAGAAATACAAATCCGCATAGGAATGAATATCATGAAAAGCATACGGAATAGAACTCCCCATCAACGTGTAGTCAGCTGAAGTCAAAGAGCCGCGTATAAGTTGCAGCGATGAGTTGTATTTATAGTTCGGAAATGTTAGCGCATAATAAGATCCTGTTTTCTCGTTTATAACCATTGAATTTGCAAATGCAAACTCCTCGTTTTTAGGTTTTAATTCAAGAACCTTCTTAAACACATTGTGTTTAAAATCATAAAAATTAAGATCATATATATTCTTAGCATTTAAGATCTGTTGTCCTGTTGAGCTGCCATAACCACCAAGAATATAAACGCCATCTTTTACGCCCCCTAAAGCAGATAGATAACGGGGAGTAAAATCACCCTTGGGTTCAGATATACTCCATTTCTTATCAGTGAAACGATACTTGTGCACGCTTCGCCTATAAAAGTATTGTCCATAACCTCCTATCATATACAAAGAGCTGTCTGCAGCAGAATAAAACTTATTGGGATGCCAGAAAATGGTAATCACATCTGGGTGAACGTATTTCCTATCCCAGGAATTGTCTGAAAAATTAAATGTAGAAACCAGTTTCTGGTCCATATAAAAATTCAACAATTTATTGGTAGACACATCATAAACAGATTGGTTACCGCTTAATAATTGTTGTTTTCCTGAGCTGTAACGTTTAAAGGACAATGTTTGCGAACCAATATCATAGGTACCCAAAGAATCCTCCGCAATCACATATAACAGTTCTTTATCTGAATTTAAGGCTACGCTGGCAGCTCCATTTACCTCAAAAGCCTTAACCAACTGCCAATCATGATGCATTTTCCTGATCCACATGGGGTTGGTTACATTCCCGTCGTTCCCCTTTATAATTTCGGACGCCTTTAGTCCAGTCATCTCATTTAAAGGCCAATGGTAACTGATCTTACCATTTTCAGCTATTTTTATATCCCTTATTTTCATCGGGGGTATATCTTTAACCTTAAAATCCATATAATTATTTGCTCCGATCAGCAGCTTATAACATTCGTTTTTTAAACTAATTTTCTGATGATAAGCTTTGCCATCAGCGAGTAGAACAAGCTCCTGAAGCTCAACATCAAAACGAAGTTTTAAATTGTACCAGTTCTTATAAAGTTTATTGATATCAATATCAAAAGAAACATCCGATACTTTGTCCCCAATAATTAATTTGAAGTGCTTATTTTCCTGAAAGCGCATATCATAGACCAGGTCTATGTTGCGATTTTTTTCATCTATCAGCCGAAAAATATATCCAAAGTAATCGGTATAACCTGGCATAAAGGAAAGATCGAAAGACAGTTCAAAATTATGATCAAAGCATATTGGTTTTTCTAAACTGAGGTCGAGACTCGTTCTTTTATCTTGCACTACCTCATGTCCAAAAAAACCAAGACCATAAGACTGTGCGCTTGCCGGAAATGAAGCAATAATTAAAAATAAAGAAAGGATCGCGTAAATTTTTATTCTCATCGTATTTCGGGGTAGAAACATAAATTTGGCTTCCCCAAGCCCTTATCTATGAGCTAATGTAAGATTTTCAATTCATCTTTTGCAATTAAAAAATCTATCAATCAGGATATTCCCTGACGGTAATCCAAAATTAATTATTTATTAAGGGCTAAAGAATAAGTTTATATTTCATAATAAACAAATGCCGGCAGGCAACAAACAAATAACCAAATATTTTAAATATGAACTTAAAAAAAATAGCCGTTTTTATGTTATACGGCTTTTCAGTGCTTAACCTACAGGCGCAATCCAAACATAGTAAAGAAACATTGTACCCGTCCTACAAAGGTCTGGTAATGGCGGGCTACCAAGGCTGGTTCAGAGCCGAAGGAGATGGGACTGGAAGTAAAAGATTCGCTTACGGGAATGAAAATGTAAGTAATATAGATATGTGGCCTGATGTAAGTGAATATAAGGTAACTTATCCAACCCCTTTTAAATTAAAGAACGGACAAGCCGCGAAATTTTTTAGTTCCCATGACAAGAGTACTGTTGATCTTCATTTTAAATGGATGCGGGAATATGGTGTTGACGGCGTTTTCATGCAACGTTTCTTCAGTAATGTTAAAGATAAAGACCAGGCCTCTGTAACTATACTCAAAAATGCTTTTGAAGCCGCGTCAAAATATGATAGAGCAATCGCGCTGATGTACGATTTATCTGGCTTAAAAGCTTCGGGAGAAGACTGCTCGGCAATAATAGAAGACTGGAAACGCATGGTAGATGAGCTGAAGATCACCAATCAGGCCGGTAAAAAAACGTATTTACATCACAATGGTAAACCTGTAGTTACCATATGGGGAGTGGGATTTCCTGACAGACCTTACAATATTAGAAATATAGGGTTAGAGCGATTGATCGATTTTCTTAAAAATGACCCGGTATATGGTGGCTGTACCGTTATGCTTGGAGTTCCCACCTCATGGAGAAACCTGAATGCAGATTGCATTAACGATCCGTATCTACATGAACTTATAAAAAAAGGAGACCTGCTTTTGCCCTGGACTGTACAACGTTATAGCGGACTATTGCATAATGATATGGAAAGACTGCGTGACAATACCGTTGACGATATTAAATGGTGTAAAGAAAATAAGATTGATTATGTGCCCTGCATTTATCCCGGATTTAGCTGGCATAATTTAAGTAAACAAGAATTTCCTGATGATGTAAAACCTGTAGGATCAATTCCAAGACAAGGTGGACGTTTCTTCTGGCAACAAATTGTAACGACCCTTAACGCGGGGGCGACGATGCTTTATGTGGCCATGTTTGATGAAGTTAACGAAGGTACGGCGATATTTAAAGGAAGCGATACCCCTCCTCAGGGAAATTCTGTAGCATTTATCGATATGGATGGTAAACCTTCAGATCATTATTTATGGTTAACTGGCGAAGCAGCAAAAATTCTGCGTAATGAAAAACCACTTTCCTTCAAAATACCAGAACGTAAATAATATTAGCCAACCATTTTAACCATACAAATAGATAAAATTAAAAAAAATCAAAAAAAACGGGCTTAACAGCCATTTGGTAATATTTTATTAATTTTTTATTAGTCATCAACTCATTTAATTGCTAACAAATTATAAGTCGACCCTCTGATTACCCGATCATGATTGACAGCAATAACCAAATATTAAATTATGAACAATCATCAGTCTAATTCGCCATGACCATAAAAGGCAGCGCAAACTCCATACCTATTCAGGTACAAAATCAACTAAAAACAAACCATATAAACTAAACAGTATGAAAAAAATTAAATACTTATTTACATTATTTTTTCTTTTTCCCCTCATTTTGCTTGCCCAGCAGCCTGTCAATATCAGCGGAAAAATAACTGATGTCAACAACATTGGCCTCCCAGGGGTAAGTATCAAGGTAAAAGGCACTACAGTAGGCACCTTTACTGACAGTAAGGGAAGTTTTTCCCTTAGCGTACCTAGTGCTGATGCTTACATCCAAATCTCTTATGTAGGCTATCTTTCGCAGGAACTACAGGTAAACGCCAAAAGAAATTTTGCGATCACACTTCAGGAAAACAACAATACACTTAATGAGCTTATTGTAGTAGGTTACGGTACACAAAAGAAAGCGACAGTAACAGGTTCCATCGCTACCCTAAACACGGAACAGATCACAGTAACGAAAAACGAGAACGTGGTCAATATGTTAACCGGAAAAATTCCTGGTGTACGTATATTACAAAAAACCAGTGAACCAGGTGGTTATGAAAACACATTTGACATCAGGGGCTTTGGTAGTCCGCTAATTGTTATTGATGGCATACCAAGAGGTAGTGGTGATTTTTCAAGGATGGATCCAAATGAGATAGATAACATCTCTGTATTGAAAGATGCTGCTGCTGCAATTTATGGTGTAAGAGCGGCAAACGGAGTAATTTTAATTACGACTAAAAAAGGCAAGAAAGATGGCAAATATGACATCAATTATTCTGTTAACCAAGGATGGCAACAATTTTTAGGAATGCCGGAAGGTGTTGGTGCCGTTGATTATATGTTGTTAACCAACGAAAAGAATAAAAGATCCTTTGCCAGTAATTTCCCTAATAACCAGGAATCCACCTTTTCTTATGGAGATATGCAACCCTGGCTGGAAGGCAAATACCCTTCGGCAGACTGGATAGGTGCGGCATTTAACACTACTTCGCCTCAAATTCAGCATAACATGAATGTAGATGGTGGTACAGAGAAAGCAAATTATTTCTTTAACCTGGGCTACATGAAACAGGATGGTCTTTTTAAAAGTGGTGATTTGGATTATAATCGCTACAATTTCCGCTCTAATGTAAACGTAAATATCACCAGGCGCATCAGGGCACAGATATTAACCTCTGGACATATAGATCAAAAAAATCAACCTTTCCAGGATCTATGGACCATTTTTAAATATGCTTGGAGCCAGGTTCCTACTAACCAGATCTATGCAAATAACAATCCATTGTACCCTAATAAAATGCCGGACGATGCCAATCCTGTTTCCATTACTGATGCTGACCAAGTAGGTTATAAAAAACGTACGCAAAAGAACTTTCAGGGACAGTTAACCTTAGAATACGACATACCAGGTATTGAAGGACTGAAGGCAAAAGGAATGTACAATTATGGATACAACGCTGATGACAATACAGACCATAAAAGGGCTTATAAACTATATACCTATAATGCTGAGCAGGATACCTACGCACCTACCGTGGTAGGCTCTCCTGCTTACATCAACCGCTCTTATGCAAACAGTGTTTCAATACTTACTCAGCTCTCGTTAAATTACACTAAAACTTTTAATCAGGTACACAACGTATCGGCTTTGGTATTACTTGAAGAAAGCCATTTCAAATCTGATAATTTTTATGCCCAACGAAATGTAACCATTCCTATAGATTATTTATTTGGTGGGGAAGACGACCAACAACTGGGATCAATGAATGTTAACGGATTACGTGAAGAAGCAACAAGGAGTTACATAGGAAGGTTAAATTATGACTATAAGGGCAAATACCTGGCGGAATTCAGTTTCCGTAGGGATGGTTCCAATAAGTTCAAACCGGGAGCAGATCAATGGGGATTCTTTCCAGCAGGCTCTATCGGATGGCGAATCAGCGAAGAAACTTTCTTTAAAAATTTAGTCCCTACAGATATCCTGAGCAATTTAAAGATCAGGGCATCTTACGGTAGAACCGGTGATGATAGTGCAACTGCTTTTCAATACATTTCGGGCTTCAACTATCCAACGCTTAACCCTAATGACAACAGTGTGTGGGGTTACTTCTTCGATGGTAAATTCTATAATGGCGCAGCGGCACGTGCGCTTACTAATCCAGATCTTACCTGGTTCACTGCTGAAACTAAAAATATTGGACTGGACTTTAACATGTTTAATGGAAAACTGGATGGATCAGTTGATGTATTCAGAAGAGATATGAAAGGTCTATTAGCCCTTAGAGATGTACAAATACCTGGTACTGTTGGCATTGAGTTACCTCAGGAAAACCTAAATTCCAACAGAACTGAAGGCGTGGAGATCATTGTAAACTACAGGAATAAAATAGGTCAGTTCGGTTATAACATTGGGGGTAACTTTTCTACCACACGTACCATGGACAGGGATGTTATTCAGGGGCTCGCTGGTAATGAATACAGCAACTGGAAATCATCAAGAACCAATCGCTACACGAGTATATGGTGGGGAAAAACCTATGCAGGACAATTCACTAATTACGACCAGATTTTTAGTCACCCTATAAATACTGGTGGAGGAAATAACAACACTATTCCCGGAGATTATTACTACCAGGACTGGAATGAAGATGGTGTGATTAACGAGAAAGACGACCAGCCTATTGCTACTAAAGATATTCCATTGGTTAATTATGGAATTAACCTGGGTTTAAGCTACAAAAATTTCGATCTGAATGCTTTGTTTGCCGGTGCTACCAGTTTCTATGTACAATATGATGAGCAGTATGCGGAACCATTAATGTATGGAAGAAGTGCTTTAACCAAGTTTCTTGACAGCTGGCATACCGTAAACCCAAATGATAATGTATTTGACCCTAATACCCAATGGGTTCCAGGAAACTATCCTGCAATGGGTTCGCCAATTGCAGAAGGAACCAAAGCGGTACAGGATGCCAGCTACCTAAGGTTAAAAACTTTAGAGTTAGGTTATTCTATTCCGGCACTTACGCTAGCCAAAGTGGGTATTAAAAAAATGAGGGTATATGCAAATGCTTATAACCTGTTAACTTTTACCAAACTTAAAGACAGCGATCCTGAACACCCTGGACAAATCCCTGATGCGAGTTTCGATCATGGTGCACGTGGTTATAAATACCCTTTAAACAGAACATTTAACCTTGGAGCCAGTATTTCCTTTTAAATTATTAAAGATGAAAAGATATAAATTAATAATAGCTGTATTAGCAGGGATATTGGTTTCCTGCCAGAAGTTAGATATAAAGCCAACAAATGTTGTAACCGAAGACGTGGTGTTTGGAGGAGAGGCTGGTATAGATGTATACATGGCTAATATTTACCGTAAGCTGCCGATTGAAGATTTTAGATACAGACCAGGAGGAGAAGGCAGAGGTGGCATGAACCTACACCACGAATGGCAGAATTTCTTTCATGCAGGCGCAACCGTTGGAGAAATGGTAGGCCCTTTTGGAGGAATGGATATTGGCGGTGGTTTTGGCTACTGGCCGTATGATGACATCAGAGCAGTAAATTATGTGATAGAAAACCTGCCTAAGTACCCAGCTAACTTTACAGGAGCTCGGGTTAACGAATTACTTGGCGAGGCTTATTTTTGCAGGGCTTTCTTTTATTTCTCTTTGGTTAAACGTTATGGTGGTGTACCTATCGTTTCTACAGTACAAAACTATCCGCAGCAAAGTGTAGAAGAATTACAGGTACACCGTAACAAAGAAGAAGAGGTGTGGACATTCATAGGCGAAGATCTAGATAAGGCTTACGAGATGATGGTTGCTTCTAGTCCGAGGGGAAGAGCAAATAAATATGTTGCACTGGCATTAAAATCAAGAGCGATGTTATATGCAGGATCAATTGCAAAATACGGATCTACAAATTTTGTAGACGGAGAAGCAAGATCTGCTGGCTTGGTGGGTATCCCTGCAGACAAAGCGAATTCTTTTTTCCAGAAAGCATGGGATGCTGCAAAATTATTTGAAGGAACAAAATACAAATTGTATAATAAAACTCCGGCAGACAAGGTAAAGAACTACGTTGATGTATTCCTTGATCCATCTAGTGAAGAGAACATCCTGGTAAGGGATTATTCTATGACCACAAAAACAGCGCATAGCTGGGATGCTACTTTCTCTCCGGGATACATGACAGTAGGTCCAGAATCAAGAGCCTACCCTACCCTTGAATTTGTAGAACGATGGGGAAAACTACCTGTACTTGATGGAACAGATCATCCTATCAAATTTAATAACCTTGCAGATTTAATGAATAACAGTAACCTGGAACCACGTTTACTAGCTACAGTTTATTTCCCGGGAGCTACATTGAGAGGAAAAACTTTCGATACACAAAGAGGACTATACGAAACTATGTTTACCGGAACAGTTACCCAGGAAGTTGCGAAAACTCTTGAATCAAGAGCTAGTATTACTACCTCTGACCCCAACACCTTACATAACGGTAGAAGAATTATAGGTGAAGCAGGCATGAAACGCCCTGGTGCTTCTGATAATGCTACCCGTACCGGATTTTTTGTAAGAAAATACATAGACTATAACAAAGCACAACCGGCTACAGGTCTATTCCAAAGTGAACAAGCCTGGATAGAATTCCGTTATGCTGAAGTACTGTTAAACAGGGCAGAAGCTGCTGCAGAATTGAATAACCCGGATGATGCACTTACTTGTTTGAACCTATTGAGAGAAAGAGCTGGTGGCCCTCAGTTGTCCTTAGCCGCTGTAAATGTAAATGAAGTTCGTAATGAAAGGTGTAAAGAACTCGCATTTGAAAATCATTATTACTGGGATTTAAAGAGATGGAGAATTTCGGATGTATTGTTAAATAATGCAAAATTCACAGGTCTAATGCCATATTATGTGATTAGTGAGAATAAATATATTTTCATGGCGGAGCGTGAGACCTTTGATCGCAATTACAATTTCGAAAAGAAATATTACTACGAGCCAATTCCTGGAGGTGAACTCGGTAAAAATCCAAATCTATATCCTAATAACCCTAATTATTAATAAGATAAAATATACAATTATGAAGAAGTTGATGAGCAGAATCTTGTTAGGAGTAGGTTTACTGGCAAGCGCTGCATGTACAAAAATAGATAATTACGATGGGCCTAACGCCTCTTTTGAAGGCCGGTTAATTGATGCCGTTACTGGCCAAAATTTCCAGACCGCTACAGGGAATATTCAGGTAAGGTTGTTCCAGGTGAGCTGGAGCGCTACACCGGCACCGCAGGAAATACCCAGTAAAATGGATGGTACGTTTAAAGATTCCAAACTATTTGCCGGAAAGTACAAGGTGATTCCGGTTGGAGGTGCATTCTGGCCGGTACTGGATACTGCAACAGTAAATATAGGCTCGGCTAGTAAGCATGACTTTGAGCTTACCCCCTACCTGGTGATCAAAAATTTCACTTACGTGATAGAGAACAAAACCCTGAAATTGAATTTTGATATAGACGCTCCTATTGGAGCAGGCTTGCCAACGATTATAGAAGCACAACCTTATGTAAACACCACCAAAATGGTTGGTCCGGGGGCTTCTATCTTTAACTATTCTGATGCACTAAAGCTAGTGATTAACAAAGACTGGTTAAACATGGATCCCGCCACTAAATCTATAGAATTCACTATTCCGGACCTCACTCCGGGAAGAACATTCTATGTAAGAGTTGGCGTGCGTTTAAACGACAGCTTTAAGAGCTCAAATTTATCGCAAATTGTAGAAGTAAAAGTTCCCTGATTTAACAATAAGGTAGATCATTAAAGAAATAACAATGAAAAAAATAAAATATCTGTTCCTTTTTCTAATGATAATTGGTTCAGTTATCGCCTGTTCCAAGAAGAGTGAAAAGCCAGTGGATCCACCACCTGTTGACCCGGTAGCAGACGAGAAAAAAACAGGCTATGATACCTCAGGATTATTGTACCCTTCTTATACAGGATTGGTAATGGCCGGTTACCAGGGATGGTTTGCTGCCCAGGGAGATGGATCTAACCGAGGTTGGTACCACTATCAGGGGCCCAACAACACATTCGCTCCAGGAATCACCAACGTTGATTTCTGGCCGGATATGGCTGAATACTCCAAAACCTATAAATCCCCTTTCAAATTTGCCAACGGATCTGATGCTTATCTGTATAGTCCGTACGACGAGGAAAGTGTAGATCTTCACTTTAAATGGATGAAAGATTACGGTATAGATGGTGTACACATGCAACGCTTTGTTGGAGAAATAAAATCTTCTAATGCATCTGGAAAAAGGCACTTTAATAAAGTGCTTACCAATGCTTTAAAGGCAGCAAAAAAATATGGCAGGGCCATTAGTGTAATGTATGATTTGAGTGGATGCTCCAGTGCCGATGTAGCCTACTTAGAGCAGGACTGGAATGAACTGGTCACTATTTTTAAGCTTTATGATAAAGTAGAGAACCCCACTTATTTGTGGCACAATAAAAAACCACTAATGACCATTTGGGGAGTTGGATTTAATGACAACAGAAATTACACCATTGCAAACGTAAATGCCTTGGTTGATAAGTTAAAATCGGGCGAAAAAAGGGTCTCGATTATGTTAGGTGTTCCTTATTACTGGAGATCTTTTGGATCAGATACAGAAAATACTCCTGCATTGCACCAACTGATAAAGAAAGCGGATATCATTATGCCTTGGGCAGTGGGCAGATACGGTATGGATAATTACAATCCAAACAACCTTAGACAGGATATGCAATGGTGTAACACCAATAACGTAGACTATGTTCCATTGGTGTTTCCTGGTTTTAGCTGGGGCAATATGCACAAGGATCCCACGCTTTATAACTCCATACCAAGAAGAAAGGGCGACTTTTTATGGACACAGGTAGCGGGTGCCGTACAATTCGGCGCAAAATCCCTGTATGTGGCTATGTTCGATGAAATTGATGAAGGAACTGCAATTTTTAAATGTGCAAGAGAATCTGAAACTCCATTAAATGGAGACCTGAGATTTATGGGCATCGAAAACGATTTGCCTTCTGATTATTACTTATGGTTAACAGGTCAGGCCGCCAAATGGGTTCATGGACAGCCAGGTTATAATTATCAGAAACCAGCAAGAACCCCATAAACAACCCATAAAATTTAGTAAAGATTTAATAGAGTTTAACAATAGACCAAATCAACAAACTTAAACCTAAAAGAAATGAAACTAGTAAAAATAATGATGGCATGCTTCATTTTTACACTGGCACTTACATTTGCCAGCTGTAAAAAAGAAGAATATAGTTCCAGAGACACTAGTGGTATAGTACCAGAGCCGGTAATACCAGAACCGGTAGATCCGACTTTAGTCCTTTTGGATAATGCTGATAAGCTTGACGAATGGGAGGTTTCAGGAGGAACAGGTGTAATAGAAACCGTAACTAAAAAAGAAGGTGAAGGCGCTGTTGGAGGAAAATTTAAGGTAGGCGACGATTATCTACACTTTATAAAAAGATTAAGTACTCCCGTAAATAGTAAGCTTACAGCAGACAAAGCACAGCTATCCTTCTGGTTATATGTGGAGAAACCACTCTCCATTAAGGAAGGGCAAATTGAAATCACCAGTTCAGGACAATCTGACCAACAGGAATTTCATTGGGATGTACCAGGACTAGGGCTTAAACCAGGATGGAATGAGGTAAAACTAAAAATTAGTAATGCCACTGCAGATGGCGGTGGAGCCGATTTGAGTACGATCAAGTGGTTCCGGATGTACATCATCACAACTGCCAAAGCAACTGAAGAAAACAAGGTTATTATTGACTATGTTAGATTATCCGAAGCTCCACCTGAAGGCCCATCTTTATATCTTGACAATTGCGATAACCTAACCGGATGGGAAGTTTCCGGAGGGACAGGAGTTATAGATGTCACAAAGAAAAAAGAAGGAACGGGTTCAATCTTTGGTAAAACACATCCTGATGCTGGATATCTACACTTTAAAAAGAAATTCAACACACCAGTGGATACTAAATTAACAAAGCTAACGGGGCAGTTATCTTTCTGGTTGTATATCAGTAAAGCAGCCACGCTTAATGGCCAAATAGAAATTTCCAGTTCAGGAGATGCAGATCAACAAGAATACAATTGGGACCCTGTATCTATTAAAAACTTAAAACCTGGAGCATGGAATGAAGTAAAATTAAATATCAGGGATGCTGCAATAACTAATGGGCCTGTAAACCTTGCTGCGATTAATTATTTCCGCATGTTTTTACAAACAGGAGAAGATGGGATTGATATTGGTATAGATGGTATTAAATTTAACGGAATTCCTCTTCCTGATGCTGTTTTTCTCGATAACGCAGACTTAAAAGATGGTTGGCAGACTGTTGGAGAACCTGTGATTGAGGCCACTAATCCTAAACCTAAGGAAGGTGCCGGATTCTTAAAAAATACGATCAAAAAAGGTGATGACTTTATGCAGTTCATCAAGGATACAACTGTACCAGTAAATTCAGGTGTTACTGAAGCTAACGGGCAATTCAAATTCTGGTGGTACATTTCTGATGTATCGGCACTTAAAGCAGATGGCTCAATTGAGATCACAAGCTCAGGCAAATCTGATGAAAAAGAATCCGCCTGGGACATTACGCCATTACTGCCATCGTTAAAGAATGGATGGAATGAGATTACACTCGATTTGGATAAATCTAATAAGTCAGGAGATGGCGGAGCAGATTATAAAGCCATAAACCACTTCCGTATCTTCTTCTTCACAAAAGATAAAACCCATGAAGATGTCCTTACCGGAATAGATGACCTTAAATTTGTGATGAAACCTTAGTACCATTTTTTTTAAACCATTAAAGGCAGAGAACGATGTTTCTCTGCCTTTTTAATACCACAAATGATATGCTTAAATTGTTAAAAACATATTTACCAGCCATTATATTAGCAACAATATTCATCTTATTTACAACGGTTTGCAACGCTCAGAAAAAGATTTCAAACGCAAAGCTTAGAAATCCCTTCATTACGCAGATGTATACGGCCGACCCTTCCGCACACGTTTGGGCAGATGGTAGGCTATACATTTATGCTTCGCATGACATTGCTCCGCCTCAGGGATGTGATCTAATGGACAGATACCATGTTTTTTCGACTGATGATATGGAGAACTGGAAAGATCATGGAGAAATTTTAAATTCAAGTCAGGTACCATGGGGAAGAAAGGAAGGTGGTTTTATGTGGGCACCTGATTGTGCTTATAAAAACGGCACTTACTATTTCTACTTTCCTCATCCCTCAGGAACAGAATGGAACGCCACCTGGAAAATCGGTGTAGCTACCAGTAAAAATCCGGCCAGTGGGTTTGAGGTTAAAGGATACATTGACGGTCTTAAACCAATGATTGATCCTTGTGTATTTGTGGATGACGATGGGCAGGCGTATTTCTATTATGGCGGCGGCGGTACCTGCGAAGCAGGAAAACTAAAAGACAACATGATGGAAATAGATGGAGAGATGATAAAGATGGAAGGCTTAACGGATTTCCATGAAGCCTCATGGATACATAAAAAAGATGGCATCTATTACCTATCCTACTCTGATAACCATGATGACAATATGAAGGATGGGGTTAGCGGAGACAACAGGATGCGTTATGCGACCAGCAAAAGTCCTTTAGGCCCATGGAAAAGTGAGGGAATCTATATGGATCCAACAGACAGCTATACCAATCATGGCTCTATTGTAAAATACAAAGGCCAGTGGTATTCATTTTATCATAACAGCTCACTTTCCAATCACGATTGGTTAAGGTCAATCTGTGTAGATAAGCTTTATTACAATGCCGATGGCACGATAAAAAAAGTAGTTCCAACAACCGGAATTACAAAATAAATACTTGCAAGTATCATGAATAATCTAAACACCTGAATAATGAACACGCAAAAACTTAACATACTAGCCTTCATTGCCATATTTACGGTAATGAGCAGCTGTTCTAAAAGTAAAAGTAATTCGCCGGAAACGCCGGATAAACCGGGAGAGGAAATAGACATCACGCCTTCGCCTCCTGGCGATGTAGTGGGTAAGGTAACTGTTGGTTACCAGGGCTGGTTTGCGGCAAACGGGGATGGTTCTCCGATCAATGCCTGGTGGCATTGGACACAGGACTGGGCTAAATCACCTGGAACAAACAACTCAGGAATAAAGTCATGGCCTGATGTCCGTGAATATACCAGTACTTATGCCACATCTTTCGCAAACCTTGGCAATGGTCAGCCTGCAAAACTATTTTCATCCTATAATGACCAGACCGTAAATACACAGTTTTTATGGATGAAACAGAATGGACTTGATGTTGCTGCTCTTCAGCGTTTTAATCCAAACGGAATTGAAGGACCTATTCGCGATGCCATAACTGTAAAAGTAAAAACAGCAGCAGAGCTACACGGAAGAAAGTTTTACATCATGTACGACATCAGTGGCTGGATGAACATGCAATCGGAAATAAAAACAGACTGGACCAATAAAATGTCTGCCTATACTTCCTCTTCAGCCTACGCAAAACAAAACGGGAAACCTGTTATCTGTATCTGGGGATTTGGTTTTAGTGATAACAACCACCCTTTTACTGCCGCCGCTTGTCTGGATGTGATCAACTGGTTTAAAAGTAAAGGATGTTATGTAATCGGTGGGGTGCCTACAAACTGGCGGACACAAAACAGCGATTCCAGGCCTGCCTTTCTCAATACCTATAAAACCTTGGATATGATATCCCCCTGGATGATCGGAAGAATCGGCACCATCAATGAAATTGACAATAAGTTCAGGACTATTAATATGCCAGATATGGCTTATTGCAAGGCCAATGGGATCGATTATCAACCTTGTGTATTGCCGGGTGATTTACAGGAGCACCAACGTCTGCACGGCGACTTTATGTGGAGGCAGTTTTACAACATGAAAAGTATAAGCGTGAATGGCCTTTATATCTCTATGTTTGACGAATATAATGAAGGAAACCAGATTGCTAAGACTGCGGAAACCTCAGCTTACATTCCTGCAGGCTCCAATTTTGTAACGCTAGATGAAGATGGCACTCCTTGCTCTTCTGATTACTATTTAAGACTTTCAGGTGATGGGGCGAAAATGTTCAGGGGCGAGATTTCACTGACAGCAACCCGTCCGACAAAACCAACACTGTAAGGGTTACAGAACAGTTTTTCAATTAACCGCAGGCTGTCCAAAAAGGTAATGTGACGTTGAGCATACCTTTATGGACAGTCTTTTTTTGTTTTTATTGCCAAGATGCGGCTCCTAATAGCGCAGCCTTCTCTCCTAGCGCCGATCTTTTTACAGGAAAACTATAGCCCATTATTTCGGCAAGGTGTTTTCGTGTATCTTGTACAAAATAGGGCTCAGCATTGACTATATTCCCACCCAGCACTACAGCTAAAGGCATATCTTTTCGAATAAATTTATGGATAAAATTAGCTAGATTGAGGCTAAATTCTGCAAAAATAGTTTCAAAATGAGCTGTGCCAACATGATTATCAACCAGGTCTTTTACGTCTTTTATAGCCGTTCCATTGAGCTCAGCAAATCGTTTAACGAACCACCTTGTAGAAATATAATCTTCTGCGATTCCTTTTAAAAATGGCATGTTCCATAATCCGGAGTCCTTTACCTTTCCATCTAGCATATAAGATGTCCCCAAGCCAGTTCCCAATGTCAAACCAATAGCATGGTCATAACCTTTCAAACTTCCACTAAATACCTCTCCTTTTAGAAAACATGCAGCATCATTCATAAAATGAATAGCTGAAGGCGATATACCCAGTCGACTGGCCAACAACTGCTTAAGATTCAAACCGTACAATGTTTTATATTTATCCTGATCTTTAATCTTACAAATGCCGTTTTTATAATTCATAGGTCCCGGCATCGCGATATTAATCTTCAACGATTTAAGATCATATCCATTGCTTGCTTGGTTAAGTGTCTCTGCCCAGGCGTTAATGATCTCTTCGGCACTTCCATCCGACTGAATTCTACTCCTTGACCAGGTATCCTCGATTTCCACCTTTTGTTCCAGATCTATCAATGCCGCTGTAATGTGAGATCCGCCTATGTCTACTCCTAATGCTATTTTTTTCATCTAGTTTCTATTTGGTTGTTATCATTCTCCAAACTTATAATCCGAGCCTTAATAAATGTTTAATAAATGATTAACAGGGGCCGAATTTCAATAAAAAAACCTATGGCTCTGTTGTAAAAATGTAAACAGGGTTTCACACAAAAAAAACCTAAATTTAATAGTCCTAGGATTATTTAAAGAATATGGTATGGTAACTATTAAGGAATTTAGGGAAAGTTTGAGAGGCGGTTTAATAGAACCTCAAGATAAGGAATATGATGAGGCCCGCAAGGTGTATAATGCAATGATCAGCAAGCATCCACAGATGATTGCCCGTTGTATGGATGTGGCGGATGTGATACAATCAGTGAATTTTGCCAGAGAAAATAATATACTGCTTTCCATTCGCAGTGGCGGACACAATGCCGGCGGTTTAGGTATTTGTGAAAATGGATTGGTGATTGATCTTTCTTTGATGAAATATACTCGTATTGATCTACAGGAAAAAACTATCGTGGTAGGTGGAGGATGCACTTGGGGAGATGTTGACCATGCCACGCATGCATTTGGAATGGCAACACCTAGCGGGATTATTTCTACAACGGGTGTAGGCGGTTTAACTACCGGAGGAGGCATTGGTTATCTTACCCGTAAATATGGTCTGAGTATTGATAATCTGCGCTCAGTAGATATGGTATTGGCTGATGGAAGTTTTGTTGTCGCAAATAAAAATCAAAATCAAGACTTATTTTGGGCGGTGAGAGGTGGTGGTGGAAATTTTGGCGTAGTGACTTCTTTTACATTTAAATTGAACCCTGTATCGATGGTATATGGTGGGCCTATATTATACGAATTAACCGAAGCAGAAGCGGTGATGAAATGGTATCGTGAACTGATAAAAGATGCTCCAGATGACTTGAACGGTTTTTTTGCATTCCTCACCGTTCCTCCTGTAGCTCCTTTTCCAGAACATCTTCATCTTAAAAAAATGTGCGGTATTGTATGGGCTTATACCGGGCCTATGGAAAACGCAGAAGAAACCTTTAAACCCATTAGGGCTTTCAAGACTCCTGCACTTGACTTTGTTGGTCCCATACCTCAACCTGCTTTGCAAAGTATGTTTGATGGTTTATATCCTACGGGATTGCAATGGTATTGGCGTGCTGATTTTGTGAAAGAATTAAGTGATGAAGCAATTACCGCACATATCAAGTTTGGCAATGAGCTGCCCACCATGCATTCGACCATGCACTTGTATCCTATTAATGGTGCGGCATCACGGTTTAGCAATACAGATACCCCTTGGGCTTACCGCGATGCTACATGGGCAATGGTAATTGTAGGTGTTGACCCAGACCCGGCAAACAAAGAAAAAATTACGACATGGACTAAACAGTACTGGGAAGCAGTTCATCCTTATTCAGCAGGTGGTGCTTATGTGAATTTTATGATGGACGAAGGAGAAGAGCGCGTGAAAGCTACTTACCGTGAAAATTATGAAAGGTTAGTAAAGATTAAGAACAAGTACGATCTTAATAATTTGTTTAGGGTGAATCAAAATATAAAACCACACGCTGAAATGTAATTGAAAACGAAACCCTTACTAATTTATAATAGTAGATACCGTTTGGCCGGCATATTCCTTTTGGGGAAGTACTAAAGTAATCATTTTGGTATCGGCCAATCCTTTTATCTTGATCTTAACATTTAGGGTCTTATGAAGATGGGAAGGATCTGCAGCATGGAGTTGATATTTCCCCGTTTGTGATTTCCTGAGCATCAATACTGCTGGAACATCTGTTGATATTTTGACTTGTTCATCATCAAACTGAGCACCATCAACATAAAACACCATTTGCCATAGTTTCAATCCGCGATGATATACTGCTTGAAGGTTTTCTGTATTGGATTTGATTATCACATTTTTCTTTTTCAAGTACTGTTTCATCGCTGTTGGACTTTCGATACCCGGCAACAAAATATAGACATACTTTCCATTTCCAGGTCGAATGCCGTGCTGCAAGGTTAATTGGAAAACAGATTTATCTTCTATTTTTTTATTGGCTTCTTCACCACCCATACTAATCTCACTCCAATCACTAACCCTTTTTTCGGCAGATAAATATACTTTGCCTTTTTGAGGAAAGAGGTACCCCACGTGATCATGTAGTACCCAGTCCACCTGATCATTAAAAGTTAGATGGAGGTCTTTTTTATAAGGTACAACGCGACTACCGGTACTTAAGGTCAGCCCATTTTCTGAAAGAATCGCCTGATTTAAAGTCGTACTGACCCGATTAGGTAGTGTAGAGGTAATACCAGCGCCTAAACATACAATTTCATCATCAAACATAAACCATGATTTTTTTGCTGATGTTTGCAAGTCATTATTCATTATATAAGCTGTGACACCATAGCGCCCATCCGATACGCCACCCGAAAAAGAATGCGTACCCCTCCTGTCTCCTACACCTGGCGCTTTATCTTTTATAATAGGTAGCGTATCCGGCAAGGTTGTGCCCGGTAGTTTTGCCCAATTCCACAAAGGAAATATATTGTGATATTCATTGCCTTTCAATTGGAGGTTCAGCGTTCCTTCCGATCCCCAAAAGCCTTTCATATTTTCTAGATTACCAATTTCCTGAGAATACTTTCGGTTAGATACCGCATGTATAGACATAAAGTATGAAGGTCGGCTATGCACGGTGTAATCGGTATTCCAATAATGCTTGTGAAAGGGTTTTAGGTTAAAGGACGCAGGTTTTTCTCCTTTCATTCTCTTCCGTATGTTGCTGTATTGTTCTTTTCCTTGAGGGTCAATTTTTTCCAGTCTTTCGAGATAGGACGAGTAGTCTTTTTGCGTCGCCCCAATTCGGGAAATACCTCTTCCCAGTACATTCCAATCCATCCATTGGCCTCGAATAACACCGAATATCGATTCTAGTATAAACTTTCGAAACAAATCTAGTTTTTCTCCTTGTAGCGCATACTTTGTTCCCAAAGTATAAGCAGCTGACTTAGTCACACAAGTCATAAACTCTGTCCCATAACCGCCATTATATAAATACCCATAATGCATATCATAGGAAAGATCATATTGAATCCCCTCTCCGGTTGTACACTGAATAGGCAAATAGGCTTCCTTAGCGCCTAACTCCACCATTTTTTCATTCCCTGATAGCGCGCCCATAAAGATCCAGCCCATGGCGATCTGCGTTTTATTGGCTCCAAAGTTAAATTTGTGCATGGGATTATTTCGGCCATTGCTCGTGATCGCAGTATCCTTACAAATCACTGCAAGTGTTTTTTTTGCGACCAGACTATCTAAAGGTAACGCAGCAAACTTCATATTGATTAAGCTCAGCGCTAAAGATTGTGGACGTGTAATGCCTTGTTGATACCAGTTGTCACAATACGGCAAGGGTTTATGGCTTGTAAAATATTTCAGGCTTTTATTGATGGCTTCCCAAACCTTTTTATCTCCATAATAGCCGCTTTTAACATGTGAGTAGGCCAAGGTCATGGTTCTTATTTTTTCCAATACAGGTACCCAACTTGGATTGATTCGTTTATGATCAGTATAATCTAATGATTCGTATTTTCCAGTCTCTAAATTCAAATCTGAAAGGTTATCCTTGACTTGTTGATCTAGTTGCTTGACATCTTGCACTTCATCTATTTGCTCTTGGTGAACCCGTTGTAATATTGTATGGAATACCACATCAGATTGAGCTTCGACATTGTTAAAAAAGCTTGCGGCGAGTGTAAATAAAAAGGCTAAAAATATAGGTTTCATCATGTTTAGCGA
Organism: Pedobacter hiemivivus; assembly: GCF_005144565.1. Lineage (NCBI taxonomy): Bacteria > Pseudomonadati > Bacteroidota > Sphingobacteriia > Sphingobacteriales > Sphingobacteriaceae > Pedobacter > Pedobacter hiemivivus. Next base: position 114,509 of record NZ_SWDX01000002.1, on the reverse strand, counting down.
ATATAAGTTTTAACAGAATAAAATCTTAACTTTCGGTAATAATATGAAAGCACTATCCCTCAGCTATATGCTAACTTTTCTGTTTCTGCAAGGCTTTGCTCAGCAGATCGGGAATATCCCCAGTCCGGCACATTTTAAGCGGGTGAATGCAACAGCTGGTTCATTTTCTTACTGGTTGCGGCATACGAAGCTTAAAAAAGACAATACAGTGTACCTTTTTAATGGCGAGAAAAAGCGGAATCAGCAAGCACAATACGCCGTGTTAGACATTAGTATTGGAAAAAGGGACTTACAGCAATGTGCTGATGCTGTTATGCGCCTTTACGCGGAATGGCTATATGCTAAAAAGCAATATGCAAAGATTGTTTTCCTGGCAACAGATGGTACGCCTATGGATTATACTTCCTGGCGACAAGGTTACCGTTTTGTACTGCGACAACAAAAATTGCAGAAGCTGAAATCTACAGGCGTTTCTGATGATCGAGCTGCTTTTGACAACTATCTACAAACTGTATTTAGCTTTGCCGGCACTTTATCCTTAAGTAAACAATTGAAGCCGGTAACACATCCGGATGATATTGTTGCTGGTGATGTGTTTCTGCAAGGAGGTTCTCCTGGTCATGCGGTGATCGTAATGGATCTAGCTATAAATGCTGCTGGAGAGAAGCGTTTCCTTTTAGCACAGAGCTATATGCCTGCTCAAAACATTCATATACTCAAAAATCCCCTATCCATCAGCCCTTGGTATAGTCATAAATTCGGAACTGAATTGAAGACCCCAGAATGGGTTTTTCGAGCCGGCTCGCTTTATCGCTGGCCATAAGGAATATTATCCTATTTTTGCGCAGAAATAATTGAATATGGACTCGAGCGAACTACGAATAGGGAATTATACATTAGACCATGGACACCCAGAGCAAATACCTTATGGATCTGACATTGATTCTTCTGGATTAATGGAACCAATACGGTTATCTGAAGAATGGCTAAGTAAATTTGGCTTTGAGAAATTCGAGTTTGAATACGATGAAGGTATGGAGACTACTTATGTTCTGGAGAAGAAAAATGGGCATCAGTTTGTATTAAGTGAAGATTTTCAACCTATGGACGGCGAAATTGCCATGTTAGATTATAAGTTAGAATACGTTCACCAACTTCAAAATCTTTTTTACTGCTTAACCGGAGTGGAATTAACAATTATGGTTAGTTAACCGGATACTTTGGCATACGAATAACACCTTCATCAGATAGCAGCACATGAAGCGTTTTTGACTTCAATATTTTTTTGATGGTGGTTTTACGTCCATTCAAGTAAACCTGATTCTGTACTAATCTGATGCCATGGCTGTAATCCACCCAATCATATTTATGGCCGTTATACAGAGGCTGAATAGCCTTACCGTCTGGCTTATGCCAGCCGTAAATAACTACGCTTAAGCTCCCATCCGCAGCTGTAATTTTATTCGATATGACTACGTCCTTTTTATTTCCAGCAACAAGACTACCTGGCTTTGCTCCTATCCTATCCAGCTGTTGATGTACCAGCCCATTGTGATCTTCGAACACTGGAACAGTGATCATACGCATTGAAGGTGGAATAGGCTCGGGTGTTAATTTAAAAATGGCAGACTGGTAAATCCGGTTAGACATTTTTCGGGTTGGAAGACTACAGTTCAGCTTGTCCGCTATCTTTTGTGCTGCTGCCGCTGTTAATGGCGAATAAAAATAATCATCATCGGAACCAATAACCAGGTAATCTGGGGCTACAAAATATTTAATGGTAAACAGCTTTCCTTCAATAGTAGCGGTAGCTATGACAGGCAAAAAGTTACGGTAAAAATCTGGCACATTTCCCTGTCCCACCTCTTTTAGCATCAACCTTTCGCGCTCGACAGGAGAAAGCATGGAGTCACGGATTGTAGCGACAAATGCAGAACCCCTTAAAGCATTTACAGGGCGTTGAGGTATTTTTAAGTGCTGGGCATTAGCAGAACAAGTGATAAAGATCAAAAGAAAAAATAACGAGGTGATCAGTGGTTTCATCATAATTAAAGTTACGAATTTTCACCTTTGGGAATACTGTATCAATAATCAAATAAAACTCACCAAACACCATTAGCTATTAATTCAGTGCCAATACATAGCATCCATTTCTTTATTTTACTTCGTCATAAACCCTAACATAATCCACAATAAAATAATCTGGAAGCAGCGCCTTTTTAAGTATATCAGCAGGTGCACCTTCACGGTATCCATTACATTCTGTTGATAGCAAAATAAACTGTTCACGGTGTGAAACTGGATCTGAAACTCTCCATGATTCTTTACCATCCATATAAAATATATAACCTTCTGGACTCCAGTGGACCCCAAATGTATGAAACTCGTTATCACTAGGTTTCATTTTCAATTTGCCGGTTCCCTTGTGCTTATGGTTTTTACCGTAGCCATTCCAATGAACGTTTTGACTAATAATTCCATCCCGCGTAAAGTTCTCCATAATGTCAACTTCAACTCCAGAATCAGCAGGATCCAATGTACTGCCTATAACGGGTGATTGTAACCAAAAGGCTGCCCACCAACCTTCCTGAGTAGGCAACTTACAACGGACTTCATAGTATCCGTATTTGTGTAAAAACTTAGCAGGTTCCAGCTCAGCAATGGGCCAGGCCAGTTTCGTTTTTCCATATTGATTACCCGGCACATCCATAAAGTTGCGTCCAGTTTGTATCTGAGATGAAAAGTACTGACCATTCTTTTCATACAATTTCATCATCAAATGTCCTTTTCCGTCAAGCTCCACCGCATCATCGGTCCAGGTTTCATGTCGCGTTTGCATAATATGTAAACGGAAATCCCATTTACTCCGATCCAGTTTTTTTCCATCAAACTCATCACTCCAGACCAGTTTCCAGTTTTTACCTGAAGGAAGTTGGCTTTCACCTTCGCCAGTGCCTTTAAATGGTTTATTGTCTTGCGTGTACCCCTCAAAAACGAAGGAAAAGCTCATTAATACAAGTGCAATTATTTTAATCTTAAACATATTCATATTGTTATTTTCTTGTTTATAAATTTCATTATATATTACTTTCATAATTCCTGAGGATTAGTTGAGATTACATCTCGTTTATAAAACTTAATCAAGGCAACTAAAATCAGTACTCCACCAATTAAATAGGCAGTAGATAAAGAAGACAACCCATTGGAGAGTCCCATGCCCGGTTTTAAATAACCTAAAAGTACCGGGGCAATTGCGCCAGTAATAAAAGCGAACATAGATATGATGCCAACAGATGTTGATCTATATTGAGGCTCAATTACTGAAAATAAGGTGGTGTAAGTATTGGCTTCATAAATACCTCTGCAAAAGCCAAAAGCAGCAAGCATGACGTAGGTATAAGATGCACTTTGGGCTTGCCCCATTGCGAATATAAAAGGCGCTCCCAGTAGCAGACCAACTGATTGAATAATTAACCGGTTACCACTTGATTTTAGTGCGAATTTATCAGAGCACCATCCGCCAAAAATAACACCTGCAAAGGCAAATATATGATGGTAAAACATGGAGGAAAAACCGGCTTCCACAATAGATAGCTTAAATTTCTCGTGTAAAAAGGTAGGCATCCAGGTTAAGTAAGCAACATTTACAAATACAAGACAAGCGAATGCGATCCCCAATAATATAGCTGTCGGTTTTTTGAACAATGCTAAAACCGCTTCTTTTATAAAACCAGCACCGACATGATTTGTGGAAACGGTGTTGATAAGCTGGACTGATTTTATTCTCCAGGCCAGTAAGGCAGCCAATACAATTCCCGTCCCACCAAAAATATAAAATGCAAATTTCCAACCATACCATTGCGCAATCAAACCACCCAGGGTACCGCTCAAAATAACACCAGCATACAATGAAGTCTGATGAACGGACATGGCCAATGCCCTTGTTTTTTTATGATATTCCCCAATTAATGCATTTGCTGAGGGCGCATAAAAAGCTTCACCCCCGCCTACTGCAATGCTCCTGAATAAGATCAAATGAATCAAACCAGTACTTGCCCCGGTCAATAAGGTGGCGATACTCCAGAATAGCACACTGATCCAGATAATCCTTTTCTTACTAAACATATCCCCCACTACGCCTGCTATTGGAATAAAAATACCAATCACCAGTATGAAGAGTGAACTGATCAGCCCTAATTGAACGTCAGTTAACTGTAGATCAATTTTAATCAATGGCAATAAGATATTAAAGATCTGCCGATCTGCCTGATTAAAGAAAAAAGCCAGCCACAACCAGATCAGCAATTCCCATTTATAAAAATTTGTGTTACTTTTCATATGTCTTTTCCTTATTGTTTTTGATTTCTTTATTCCTGCTCAACAGCGTACATTGATCTAAATCGCCACAATAGGTGTTATTTAAATCAAAAAACTGCAATGACAAACTCGCTTCATTTCCATCAAAACCAAGCGCTTCAGAAAGTTCGACAGCTAAGTGGATACCGTTTGCTGGAGACACCTTTAGTTCTATCAATGGTTCCCTCCCCAACATGGTATCTGCATTATCATTATTTAAAAACAGTTTCAAAACACCTTCCTTAAAAACTCCATATTTACCTTTAATCTGAATGCAACTGCCACTTACATCGATCGTCATAAATGAGCTGATTACTCCGACATCGTTCTTTGTGACGACCTCAGTTTCTTCCGGAATCTTGCACAAGAGCATTTGATATTCGAACGTCATCTGACTATCAGGTTGCATTTCAAATAGTGGAGACAATAATTCTATTTCCATATATGGAAAATTCTTACTGGGATCTTCGAAATATTCATTAACCCTATTTCTGGAGTACACCAGTCCTTTACCCTGTACCCATATCTGAACAGAAGTATCCTCAGGATAAATAGCTTTCTTATCATATTCAAATGTTGCAATCAACACATTGCCCCTTTTCTTATCACAAAATGCAACCCAGTTTGCATCAGTGTCCAAACCTACTTTCCCAACCAAATACTGATTAGTTACTTGAAAATTACCCGAACTGTTAACCTTGTATTGTGGGTTGTTCACCAATCCATGCATGACCTGAAATCCATCTTTGAACTTACTTTTTGGATTTAACGGGCAGATGATCTTATATCTATCTATGGTAGTGATATCAGGAGTATCCAATTGAATAACCGGCCATATAGACCATACTTTAGCTTTATTGCTTTTATTAATAAAAGTTGCTTTAACCAAAATTTTGGAAGAATCCTCGGAAAGCGTAATATCTTTAAGGATTTGCAAACCGGTATAAGGGTCAACGTCACTCTTTAAACTCACTTGATCTCCTGCTGTAGAATCGGAACTATCTGTAGAAACACTATAAAAACCGCCATCCAAAATAACATCAGGTGGCCCTGGCCACTGCTGCTCGGAATCCCATCCCTGGGGAGCCGGCCATATTTTTTCTCCGCCAAAGTTTAGCCAATTGGTTTTTTCTTTAAACCCAGCCGAAGCAATATCGACTCCATGAAGATTTACATTATTGAAAAGCAATTCCTCTTCCATCAATCCCAATTGGATAATCCTTCCGCCCAAATTAGGCGCCACACAAACAGTCATCCATTTGTTTTTCAAGGCAATAACATCCCAACCTTTATATTTAATATTTTGCTTTGACATGCTCTATTCTGGTAATTTTATGTGTGTTTTCAATTGAAAAATTATGGAATATCATTATTTACATATACTGTTTTGGCCGAAAGTCCTGGCCAGTTATCTGTACGAAATGGCGATGCCGGTAAACCTTCTATATTAGTCAGGTTACAGCCCTCAGGATTGTTTGCCCAGGCATATCTTACCGCTACCGGATCAGGTATCTGCTCGCTGGATACAATCACCTGGTTACCCTTGATTACTGCTGAAGCCCAAACAAATTTCTTATCCGCACCGGCTATCGAAAAGTACTTTAAAGCACCTCCCCCCTTGGCAGCTAAGCCCTGACCAATATTGCTGAAACTAATGATGATTTTATCGTTATCGACGCGCATCGATCGATACAAAGGACCAGAAGTCACCAAATCGGTTTCTTTATAGGCAATTTTCATTGCAGCAAGCGCCAAACGTTCGCCTACATCCTTTTTATTTGGCGGATGAATATTATTGGCAATCCCCAGGTCGATACCTACAGCCATGGCAGTATTAGCCTGTTTCGACAAACTCATCAATTGGGCTTCCCTTAACTCAGCCCAATAAGCCTCCGCTGGTACTTTTGATACCTCTTTAAAATTAACCAGTTGTTGATAAACAAAAGGGAAGTTACCTTGTCCCCATCTCGATCGCCAATCGTTGATTAATGCAGGAAAAAGATCGCGATATTCATACCCCCGAAGTTGATTATTTTCGCCCTGGTACCATACAACACCCTTAATTCCATAAGAGATAATCGGATTGATCATCGCATTGAACAATACGGTCGGTAACACAGCTGCCTCATATGCTCTGGGTCTTACCTCATTCTCTTTTTTGTCTGTTTTACTGTCCCAGGCCGCCATCCGCTCCTTATATAAAATCACTTTACTTGTTAGGGCAGCCGTATCCTTCAAAAAACGGATTGTTTTCGAAAATTGAGGAAACTTTTTCAATGCATCTGCACTCATCCACGCTTCTGCAGGAGTTCCACCATAACTAGCGTTGATCAATCCGATTGGGACATTATATTTTTCATACAAATGCTTTGCAAAGAAATAAGCTACGGAACTAAATGACATGATAGTATTTGGCCCTGCAATCTTCCATCCTGTCATTTTTACTGTACTTTGGGGCGCAGCACTATAGTTGCGATTCACTATAATCTGGCGAATATTGTCATTTGCAGACGCTGCTATTTCCTGATCATAACTATTTCTAATCGCTGCATCATCAGGGTACAACGATTTAAGGGCGTTAAAGTTGAAAGCCATATTGGATTGTCCCGAGCAGATCCAAACATCCCCAATCAAGATATTCTTGATCTTAAGTACCTCGGCAGCACCTTCAATAGTCATCAGATAAGGTCCTCCATGTAGGCTCTCCTTTAACGTTACAGCCCATTTACCATCGGCTCCCGCTACAGCACTGTAACTTTCATTTTTAAAATTTACGGAGATCTTCTCGCCTGCAGCAGCCCAACCCCAAATGGGTATTTTAATGTCTCTTTGAATGATCATATTATCGCCCACCAGCTGGGGCAATACGATGGCCGCTTGAACCTGACCTGTTGTCAAAATCCATACAAAAGCAATGATATTAAAAAACGTTAACCTAATCATCTTCATAAGTATATTCTATTTATCAGCAAACAAGTACTTCGACAAAACCTTCATCTGAGGCCTTTCTATACCATTCCGGGGTGCTACGGATAATCTATAGGTCCCCCATCTTGCACCGGCGGCCCAATAGGTGCCGTTGATACGATTTTGTTTCAGGTAGCCTAAAAAATTATCCAGCGTCACCAACCACCTTGGATCGTCATCCGGCACACCATATTCACCTAAAAAACCCCTGAGCTTATTTTCCTTTAACCATTTTACAAATGGAGCAACAAGTAAAACACCAGTCTCCGGGCTAGCCTTTTCCTCATCATAAGTACCTTTATATTTACCTGATGCATCCCGGTCAAAATACACATGCGCCTCATAAATAATACGTTGAGCAGGATCTATTAATTTCTTTAAGTTATCACTGTATTGAACCCATCGCTCGGCCGAGCTCCAGCTATCACCACCGATTAAAATAGGCGTTTTAACATCCACCTTCCGAATCTTAGTGATCACAGCTTGGGCGATATCAAACCAATCTGTTTTTGAAAGCATATCATGAGGTTCATTCATGATTCCATACCCCCATATATTTCGCTGTTGTTTAAATTTTTCAGCGATTTTCATCCAGGCATCTGCAATATTTTCAATGGGGAATCCCGGAGAATTGATCAGTTTCAATTCTCCTTTTATATTTCTGCGACAATAGTTGTGCATATCCAGGATCACAAGTAAACCTCTTTCCTGTGCTTCAACTATAACTTTCTTGATTTTCTCTACTTCCTGAAGATCTAGATCTCCAGCTAAAACAGGCTGTATTCTCTCCCATACAAACGGAATCCGGATCAATTTGAACCCTTGAGACTTTACCTGGTCCATGCTTTTTGTTGTAGGATAGGCATAATCATTATTATAGACCCCATTAGATTTTCCAAATTCAGCACCTGCCAGATTGATCCCGAAAGGTGCCGCCTTTGAAGGGATTTTACCCGACTGGGCAACTGCAGATCCTAGTAAGGAGAACAGCATAAATAAGGTATAAAATATGTACTTCATGAGTTGAGTAATTAAATTCTTAAAAAACAGGCCCTAAAGCACTTTAATGATAAACTGTTTGATCATCGTCTTTTGTTCATCAATAGAATTGTTGTACACAACTATCGTAGCGGTATATGTCCCTTTGGTATTGTATTGATAATTATAGCCACTATAAGTTTTACCGGCGATGGTGTATACAGGAATTTCACCAGCCAATGGTTTTACAACTACCGGCACATCGGGATTAATTCTGCTTACATATATAGGCTTGCTGACTACCCAGGATATATTATTAGGTGCAGTGGCAGTACCACCAACAACTTGCAATTGTGTTGCTGTGGGCACCCAATTTGCCGTAGAGCTACCTATTTTAAGTTTTGTCCAGTAGTTTAAATCTGCAGCAAGCGTAACTTGTGGTACAATATTGCCATCAGGCAAAACATTATTCACCGTTAAATTAGTGATGGTCCATGTTCTTTGAGCGGTTCCCGTAAGCCCAGTATATTTAAAAGCAATAAATAGTGAATCGGATGTACCGGTAATTAAATCGGCCATATTGATGGTTCCGCTCGCAACTGCCCCACTGCCAATTGAAAGTGTGGCCCGGCTCGTAATATTCGTCCAGTTGGCAGCAACAATATTTTCAGCGTCAAGCTTGGCCAATTTATTTGTCGCCAAAACCTGGAGGGTGTTTGCTTGTGTACCAGTCTGCGCATTTGACGTAAATACGAGTTGTGGAACGCCTTGAGCAACTGTGCGATTAGCATACAGATAATTACGTCCAATCTCACCACTGTAAAATAAAATATGTCCGGAGTTTCCGCTCATGAAGAACTTAGCCGTATCACCAACCTTATAATAAAGCGTATCGTTCTTTAAATACGCAGGATCTACGGAAATGGTCAAACTTTCAGGATTATCTACTTCTATCTTTTTGCTGCAGGCATTCAAAAGCAAGCAGCACAGGAGTGCATAAAAAATATATTTCATCTCTTTTATTTATTAAATGTGTTGCTTACCAACCGGGATTCTGTATTAGTTTATTATTTAACTGCAATTCAAGACTGGGTATCGGTAGTAAAAAGTGTTTTTGACTTACTGCAGGAAGTATAGTCCTGATCATATTTGGATTTAACCCTGTCGGTGTACCAGAAGGAAAGGTTGCGTTTGCCTGCACCAATAGATTTTGCATATCCGTTACAAAGCTGCCCCAGCGTACCTGGTCCCATTTTCTGATGCCTTCAAAACAGAGTTCCCTCATTCTTTCTACTTTTAAGGAGTCCATAAATGCATTTTTATCTAAGTTGGGGCTCAGATCACAGACCGCATTCGGTAGATTTATAGGTACTTTAAATGCCCTTCTTCTTACGGCATTGATCGCATCATAAGCAGCTTTCGTTGCTCCGTTTACCTGATTTTCGGCTTCCGCTTTCATTAAGTAAACATCTGCGAGTCTTAATAACGGGATATTAGTAGAATTGTAAGCACTTTGACCACTTCCACCTAATCCCACAAAAGTGCTTTCGTACATTCTGCGGAACTTTCCAGCTTGAATGTACCAAGGACTAGTTACAGGGGTAGTTACTGGTGAAAAATTGACCGGAACGGCTTTGTAAAAGAACTTCGGGCAATTCCAATTTGACCTAACAGAATCCCATACCGCATAGGAGTCTACAAGTTTTTTTGTGACGTAGGCTGCTTGTCCGCCACCAGGACTATTCGTTATGCCAATAAGCATGGTATAGTTACTTCCTTCAGTACTGCTTGTACCATATAAACCGGCCTCCCAGATCGATTCTCTTACATCGTATTTATCCTGCATTAAATTGATAAATACCTGTTTGTAATCCGTAATAAGTGTATGATCAGGTGATGTGATGAGTTTGTCGGCCCAGGTTATCGCGTCTTCATATTTTGAAACATCTACAGGTATTCCTGATGCACCAGGACTTGCCATAGTCAAACAAACTTTTGCTAAAAATCCCTGTACAGCATCTACAGTAACTTTTTCAGCATATCCCAATGATTTGGCTGTAAAATTCGCCTTGCCAAGTAAGTCCTCTGCTTTAGCCATGTCACTTAATATTTGTGCATAAACTGCCTTAACAGGAGTTCTGGCCACGCTTACATCACCTGTTACAGACTGTGTTGGATCGATAATTAAGGGCACATCGCCATAACAAACCACCAACAAATAATAAAAGTAACCACGTAAAAACAGGGCTTGCCCTTTTATGATGTTCTTTTGCCCTTGGTCTACACTAGCATTATCTAAATTTGCAAGCAACAAATTGGCCCTTTCAATTCCGGCGTACAATGCCTGCCAGGCCAATCTGGCACTATTGGAGCCAGCGTCATAGGAAAATGTATTTTCAGGATAAAGGCGGGCTGTACTTTCATCGCAAGTATATGCCCACCTAAAAAGCATATCAGCATTAAAACCATACAGTGCTCCGCCATTTGTAATCACATCATAAACGCTGTTAAGGGCCGTTTGTAATTGGGTACCTGTTGAATAATAATTTCCAGGAGTAATAAAGCTGGTTGGTTTGGTATCTAAAAAATCCTTGCAAGATGTTAACCCCGCCATAACCAGAATGAGAATTACATATTTTAGTTTCATAATAATCAATTTTAGTAGTTAAAAGGTCGCGTTAAATCCAAATACAACAGTTTTTGGCATTGGGTAAGCCATATAGTCAAACCCAGGCGATTGAACAGTATTTCTTACTGATACATCAGGATCAGCACCGCTGTATTTTGTCCATGTATATAAGTTTTGAGCAGTAACATATAACCTGAACGCCGATATCTTTATACTTTTCAACCAATTAGCAGACAGATTATAGCCCATCGATACTGTTTTTAGTCGTAAATACGAACCATCTTCAATCACTCTTGAATTGTAGCCGGCATAGTTAGTACCTACTCCTACAGGGATATCGGTATGCTGATTTGTTGGCGACCAGCGGTTCACCATAGAGGCCATTAGATTAATCAACTTATAAGTACCATCTGCTGGCGCTTCAAAAACGATCCGGTTCGCATTGATTAAGTCATTACCATATGACCATTGCAGGAACACATTTAAATCAAAATTCTGATATTTGAAATTGTTGGTAAAACCGCCTGTATGAATAGGTAGTCCACGTCCTATAATTGTATAATCCTTAGGGTCGATCACCCCATCATTATTCAAATCTTTATACTTCCCCCAACCAGGTTGTGGTGTTGCGGCCGATGTATAGTAAGGTATTCCAGGCTTTAGCTTATAAGTTCCATTTGGCATTTTATCAAAATCAGCATACTGATATAAACCATCGAATACTACACCATACATTTGTCCAACAGGCTGCCCCACTACAGAAATATACGGCGACAAACTATTGTAAGTATTAAGTTGCCCCAGACCTACAATGGTTTGGGATGGAAGGGTTAAATAAGAAGCTCCCTGAGTAAGCGCTAGTAATTTATTACGGTTGAAGCTAATGTTCAACGAACTAGACCAGGAGAATTTAGGCCCGTTAATATTTGCAGTGGTAACGGTAAACTCTACGCCAGTATTCTGCATTTTTCCAACATTTTGAATGGCATTGGAAACGCCAAGTGTAAGCGGTACGTTAGCGTTCAATAATAAATTACGCGTTGTTTTTTTATACCAATCTGCAGTAACCTGAATGCGCTGTTCAAATAGGCCTAAGTCTATCCCAACATTCGACATAGCAGTAGTTTCCCATTTTAAATCCGGATTACCGATGTTCGCAATCGTTGCGCCCGATCCGCCAGCCTGATTGTTGTAGGTATAACCTGTAAAACTAGTTGCGGAGGCAAAGCCCAAACGCGGCAGATAATCGAAATCGCCAACCCGGTTATTTCCCGTCTCACCATAACCTACTCTAAATTTAGCATCTGAAATGGTCTTGATGTTTTTCATAAAATTCTCATTTATGATCCGCCAGGCAAATGCTCCTGATGAGAAATATCCCCATTTATTGCCGGGAGAGAATTTAGAAGAGCCATCCGTACGAAAAGACCCCGTTAAAAGATATCTGTCCTGATAAGCATAATTTACTCTACTCAAAAAAGAGGCCTGGGTAGAGATGGAAGAACTGGCTGCCGTAACACTATAGCTCGCTCCTGTGCTGGACCATAAAGTTGGGGCCAGATTCAACGAGTTTAAACCCAATCCCTCATAATCTGTAGGAATGTGCGTTGTCGCAAAACCACGAATACTTGTTTTTGTCTGCAAAAACGTGGCACCACCCAAAATCGTCAGACGGTGTTTGGTGTTGATCCTGGTATCATAAACCAGTGTATTCTCATTTGAGAGGACAGTTGAATTTCCATAATTAATCGAACCACTAACACCATTACCCACAGTAGCCCTGCCGGGTATCGTGTCCCGGCCATAATAAGTTTTAGAGTTATAAAATGCATCTGCTTCGGTGTTATTGGTGGTATAGCCACCGGTAGTCTTAAAAGTCAATTTTTTCGCAATTTTATATTCGAGATAGGCATTTGCGAATAAATTAGTAGTAGGACTTTGCCTCAATTGATTTTGAAGATCAATAATAGGATTCAGCCTCGTATCATTCGGTAATTGCTGATCGTAACCGTCATCACCCTGATCCTGCAATCCAATATAGTTTCCGGGTGTTGCAGGCCAAGACCATACACCATATAATATCCCCGCAGAACCATTAGAACTAGTCAGGCCGGTCGCTACCCCCTGCTTTGCTATCGGCGATCCGGAAGCATTAGAATAAGCGTAATTCGCAGTAATACCTACTTTAATTTTATCAGTTATCGTCTGATCGAGGGTAATACGTGCTTGATAACGCTTAAAAGCTGAAGTGATGATAATTCCTTTTTGATCTATATAGTTTCCTGAAATAGAATAACGCGTTTTGTCGGTCCCCCCTCTTACTGCCAGATCATAGTTTCCAATGCGTCCATTTTGATAAAGTCTGTTCTGTAAATCCACAGTTGGCTCATTCCTGTAAGATTCCAGATCAGGATGTGCTGGGTAAATAAAAATCGGTGTAGTGGTACCCGGATTTGTTTCCAGTTGAAGCTTAACAAAATTGTAAGCGTCGAGCATCGCCATGCGTTTTGTATTCTTCTGCAAACCATAATAGGTATTGAATGAAACTACAGACGGCCCAATTTTACCCTTTTTTGTTGTAATAACAATTACACCATTTGAGCCCCTTGCGCCATAAATAGCCGTTGCTGAAGCATCCTTTAAGATATCCATTGATTCGATATCGGCTGGATTAATGGAGTTTACTGAAGCGTCTTCCAGTGAAAAACCATCCACCACATATAAAGGGGCATTGCTTTGGCTTAGGGAATTGGCCCCGCGGATAACAATATTAGCCACATTACCAGGTTGCCCGTCTGAACTATTTACCTGAACACCTGCAACACGTCCGGCAAGGGCATCAATAATGTTTGTAACCGGAGCTTTTTGTACCTCATTTAGATTTACAGAGCCGATCGATCCGGTAATATCTTTTCTATTTATACTACCGTAGCCAATCACTACAATTTCATTTAGTCCGGTGTTCTGTTGCTTTAAGACCATATTGATTACCGTTCGTTTTGTAACGGTAATTTCCCTGGTTCCGTAGCCAATAGATGAAAATACCAGAATGGCATTTTCATCAGCTACTGAAATTTTATATTGCCCTTCATCATTAGTCCTGGTCGATACATTTGTATTTTTAACTTTGACATTAACATCCCTTAACGGTACGTTCTTCTCATCAGTTACTTTTCCTATAATTACGACATCGGCAGTCCGCTTCATCGCTTGTGCATGATCAGAAGCAGCGACTTGAATGAAAGCCACTATCCAAATCATGAAGATCAATTTCGCTGAGAGCAGAAATTTAGCCGGATTGCAGAAATAAGACCGGTATATACATGCAGTAGAAATCTTACACATTAGAATGTTAGGTTAATATTTGGTTATTCGATTAGCTTTTGTTTTTCCAGGCTGGTTATTCCTATTGTATTGGATAAAGCATTTTTAAATAATTTTGAATACCCACACAGGCTGCCCTGAAAGTCGGGTTATCGTTTCTTTTGGCACATCCACAAGTATTTGATTGTCTGATTTTGTCCATTTCAGCAATTTATCAGACCCTAGCAAGCTGATTTTTGCATTTTTGTTTATTGAAGACATGGGGATCGTCATTTTTGCCGATAAATCGCGTTCGTCTTCATCAGGCAGATAGGATACATATTGAGCTTTATCCTTACCGGTAAAGGCCCATTTATCTTGCCTATATGGCAATACAGGCTTAGTACCATATATAGATTCGCCATTCACTTTTATCCACTTACCGATTTCCTCTAGTCTTTCATATGCCTCTTTGTGCCATTCGCCATCAGGCCCTGGTCCTATATTAAGCAGCAGATTACCATTTTTTGCAACGATGTCAACCAGCATTTGTATGAGTTTTCGTGTCGGCTTAAATTTTTCTTGCCTATTATAAGACCATGCACGCCCCATAGTCATGCAGGTTTCCCATGGATAAGGGATGTATTTTTCAGGTATAGTTTGTTCAGGCGTCAGGTAATTTATGTATTCTGGTTTTCCATATCTGTTTACCACAATAATCCCTGGCTGATCTTTACGGGCCATTTCAACGATGGACGACATTTCCATTTTTGGCTGGCCATCAAACCAAAGTACATCTAGTTTTCCATAACCAGTCATCAACTCTTCAACCTGGTTATAAGTATAATCGTTAAATCGTTTCCAGCGGTCTGGGTATTTTGTAATGTCATAATTTACTCCCCTGTCTTTTACAGGGAAATAAGACCACCAAAAATCTTCACTATGCCAATCCGGTTTAGAGAAATAGGCCCCCAGCATGAAATCCTGCTTACGAAAGGAATCAAAGACCTCTTTCGTAATGTTACTTCTAGGATTGGATGAAAATGGAGTTTTAGCGCTAGTGACTTTGTAGTCGGTATATTTTGTATCAAACATGCAAAATCCATCATGATGTTTAGTTGTAAACACCATATATTTCATACCAGCATTCTTTGCTGCCAGCGCCCATTTTTCTGGATTAAACAAGGTTGGATTAAACTGGGTTTGCAAATTTTCGTATGCATTCTTATAACCATAGTAGCTGTCAGCATAAGGCCCAGTACGTTGGGTAAAACTACGATCTTCAGGACACAGAGACCATGATTCTACTATTCCCCAGATACTATAAGTCCCCCAGTGCATAAACAAACCAAACTTAAGGTCCTGCCATTCTGCAATCTTTTTCTTTACCTTCTCATCCTTAGGCGCTTCGTATGTTTTTCCGGCTGCAAAAGCCATTTCATTTTGCGCTTTTAAACAAAGTGAGGTTAAAATATTAATCAACAGCACAAGTAGTGCATATTTTAGTATTGTAAGCGATCTGTTTATTGAAGTCATCACAATAATTGGTTAAGGAGGTTAGCTATTTGATTAAGTTCCACTCAGAGAACTGGAGAAATGATGCGCCATTAGATTCAGTTACATTTAATCTGTAAAATTTATAAGCTACAGTATTCGGAAACTCATAGGTATTGGTAACTCTCCTGCTACTAAATTTCTCTTCTTTTTTAACATCAAGATCTTTCCACTTCAATTCATCATTAGAGCCCTGCAATATCCAGGCTTTTGGATCCCTGTCTGGCATGTCATTGGCCGAAGAAATTGTATATTTTGTCACCATAACAGGAGCTGCGAGTTCATATTTAAACCACATCGCCGAAACATTACGTATGCAGAATTTAGTGGATAAATTATTATCAACCAGCTTTGAAACATTTTCAACGGGATTACTACTTGGGAATTCACCTGTTAATTTTGCGCCTTCTGTGATATGCTGTGCACTTGCACTGATGCTTCCAAGTAGCATAATCGAGCATACTAAATGCTTAAGAGTTACTTTTTTCATGTTCATATTTGGTTTTATCTGGTTAATAAAGTATTGATACTGTTCAATATCACAACACTTTAACGAATAGTCGTGTGGTGTAGTGTAGTGTGGTGCAAATCTAACTATTAAAATGAATTATCCAAATAAATTCAAGACTATATTCATATATAATGGACTATACCTAAAAATATATTACTTTTGCACCACACTACAACTCAGTATAAAAATATATGGCAGCCAAATAAGCTCTATGGAATCGAAAATAAAGATTGATTCTTCCTCCAAAACACCTGTTTACAAACAGCTTATCACAGCGATTCAAAATTTGATTGCATCCGGTGAGTTGACTGAGGGAGCATTTTTACCCTCTATGAATGGGCTGTCAGATGAATTACAAATCTCAAAAGAAACAGTAAAAAAAACTTATTCCATCCTCCGGGAAAAAGGACTTATAGATTCGTCACACGGAAAAGGATTTTATGTAAAAACCAATACAGAGCACAAAATAAAAATCCTGTTGATCTTTGACAAGCTCAGTACCTATAAGCAGGTTTTATACAACTCGTTTGTATCTGCCTTGGGTGATTTATCAGAAATCACCATTCTGCTGCATAATCAAGACATAGCGCTTTTTCAACATTTTGTTGAGGGGAATCTGGATAATTACGATTATTATATAGTAGCACCCCACTTCCCTTTACAGCAAACAATTCAAAAGAAAGTTGTAAAAATTCTCAGCAAAATACCAAACAGAAAGCTTTTGCTGGTCGACAGAAATATCGAGGGCTTAAATGGCAAATTCGGAGCCGTCTATCAAGACTTTGAAAAGGATATTTACAATGGTCTTTCATCGGGTATTGACATTCTAAGTAGTTTTAAAAAGCTTAATGTTATTTCAATGCCGGGCAGTTTGTATGCTCCCTTGATAAAAAAAGGTATAGAAACATTTTGTATTGAAAATGGTATAAATTATGAAATACACCATACGATTGACAGAGCCAAAATAAAATCGGGCGAAGTCTTTTTAATTTTAAATAGCCAGCTTGATTTAGAACTGATTGAGTTGGCTGGCATTGCAAAAGAAAAAAATTACAAATTCGGAACCGATATTGGAGTTATTTCTTACAATGAATCTCCAATTAATGAAATTATATTGAATGGGCTGACCGTTTTTTCTACTAATTTTAAACAGATGGGGCATTTAGCAGCGCAAATGATATTGGATAAAAACTTCAAGCAAATCCACTGTGAATTTAATCTGATCAGAAGGAGTACATTTTAATGATACTGCATTGAGAAGAAATATATTTTTAACTACGCTAACTATCCTTAGTATTTCTAAATTTGGTAATCACCTAAACTAAAATTAGTTATTTATTTAAAATCATATTATGCCCACACCTATTTCAGAATGCTTGTATTGCCAAAACAATGAGACCTTACATCGTTTAATGATTAAAATCGGAGATTTAGAAGTCTCTCAACTGTTTTTATTTAAAGAGCAATCACATCCAGGCCGCTGCAATGTGGTCTATAAAGACCATGGGGTTGAGTTTCATGAATTGAGCGAGGAGCAACGTAATGCATTTATGAGAGATGTGGCTAAAGTAGGAAAAGCTATTGCTGCTGCTTTTAATCCGGATAAAATCAACTATGGAGCATATGCCGATACCTTATCTCATTTACACATGCACATTGTTCCTAAATATAAAGATGGATATGGATTCGGTAGTGTTTTTGAAATGAACCCACAAAAAGTTTCGCTTTCTGATGCTGAATATGCAGAAGTTATAGGAAAAATTAAGGCAGGACTCTAGTTAAAACATATGTGATTTGTCCACTCATCCCTGCCATTTGTAGGACAAACAGCAGCTTCTTCCTATCTACCTTTGTGATAAGAAATAAAGCTGAAAAATGTCAAATATTTTAAAAAAAGCAATAGGTGGATTGTTAGACCAGGTTCTAAATCCGTCGAAGGTTTTGTGCCTAAGATCATCCCAGTCTTCTAGTATGTATGAGATAGATTTACATCTACCAAATGTAAATATGGAAAAATGGAATACTATAAAACGTTTGAAATGCAAAGTGGGGGAACTTGAATACAGGGATTATACCCCGGCACTCTGGGATGCAGAAAAAAGAGTTTGCACAATTTATATAGAAGCCGGACATGACGGAGCAGGAAGCCACTGGGCAAGACAACTGAAAGTTGGCGACGAAGTCCTTTTCGGAGACGCACATGCCGCACAATTACCGGCTAAAGAAGGCAGGATATTGTGTATAGGGGATGGTAGCGCGTTGGGACATTTTTTAGCCCTTAAGCAACTCACGAAAAATGGCAACTATCCAATGGATGCGGCCATTCTATTACATGATCATTATCAGTTACCGCCTTTGCTCACTGAAAACCATTCAGAATACACATTTACCATGAAACCTGGTGCAGATCGCTTCGCTACACTAGCGGAATGGTGCAGTACAAAAGATCTAAGTATCTATACTTCTATTTATATTGTGGGAAACATCCCCATGGTTACAGCTTTGCGGAAAAAGCTTAAAGTTCATTCTGGGATACAAGCTAAAATTTATGCTCATGGGTTTTGGTCCTAAAATTATTGTATGAAGAAGGCAGATATAGAAATCGTTCAATTGACGAAAAATCAGATCGGGATTGAAATTATTCCTACATCTGATCATACCACATTAGGAGATAGGAGAGAAAAAGTGTTCTCTCCTCATCGTCACGATCACTATACCTGTTTCTTTTTAGAAAGCGGACATGCGAACTTCAATTTCGATTTCCAAAATTTTGACATACGGCATTCTTCGCTTGTGATATCCCGTCCCGGACAAGTACATCAATTAGGCTTTACCAAAGATATCAAAGGATGGTTTCTGGCATTCGACACAAGCATTGTAGATCAAAATGCGCGTATGCTGATTGAACAATCACTTTCAAATTTAGTATTGTTACGGTTAGATGAGGATGAAAAAAAATGGATCGTTGGTCTCATTGAATTGATGTATGCTGCAGCAAGCGAAAAACAACCTTCCAACCTGCATACTGAAATCATAAAATCTTTAATTAATGCCTTTTTTTACAAAGCTGCAATCCTTTTTCAAGCACAGGAAGAGGAACGCATCAAAGCATATTCTTTACGGGGCATTGAGATTACAAAGCAATTTCGCCAGTTGGTAAAAGCACACTTTCTGTTGCTTAAGAAACCCGCTGATTATGCTTCAATGATGAGCATCACTGTAAGTTACCTGAACGATACACTAAAGTTAGTTACAGGATTTCCCTCTACATGGTTTATACAAAATGAGCTATTCACAGAAGCTCAAAGGCTATTGTTTTATACCGATAAAAGTATCAAAGAAATAGCCTTTGAGCTGGGGTATGAAGATTATAAATACTTCATCAGGTTGTTCGGAAAAAAAATCGGCACTTCACCCTCCAATTTCAGGAAAACCAATAAGCCATCATCGTAAAAATACGATTTCTATCAGCAATTGTATACATTTGAACCCAACAACAACATTGCACGAAAAAGGGATCTATCGATTGGAAAAGATAACCATTAGACATATTGCCTCAACACAGAAGGAACCTGACCTGCTAGGCAATTTCAGCATCCGTGACCTCCAAAATCTACTTGCAGGAAAAGATATGGTACAGGATCTCCACCGCCACGATTTTTTTTATCTCCTGGCATTGGAAAGAGGAAATGGGCATCACGCTATTGATTTTATCCCACACCACGTAGGCAGATATAGTGTTTTCTTCATGCGTCCTGGGCAAGTACACGAACTGCAGCTCAAATCGAAAAGTACCGGTTACCTGATGCAGTTCAGCACTGAATTCTATTTCCCGCAGGACAAAGGGGGATTAAGTCTTTTGCGCAAAGCAAGTACTATCAACCATTATCAGCTCAACAAGGAAAGCTTTGGAAAAATCACATCGACATTGGAAAGCATACAACAGGAGTTTTCCTCAAAAAAAGAGGCCTACAACGTGGTCATCAAGTCCAATATGGACTTACTGTTAATCGAACTAATAAGGAATCAGACATCAGCGCCAGAAAAAGTCAATCTACATACCCAGGAAAAACTTGAAGTTTTCATGGGACTGCTGGAAAAAAACATCTTCAAGCACAAACAGGTATCCCAATATGCCGACATGCTGAACCTATCCGTTTACCAGCTCAACTCCATAGTGAATGCAGCCCTTGGTAAGACTTGTTCTGCGGTTATAAACGAACAAATTATCCTGGAGGCAAAACGATGCATACTGGCCACATCGATCCAGATCAACCAGACCGCCTATCGTCTCGGATATGAGGATGTTTCCTATTTTATTCGGTTTTTCAAAAAGCACACTGGCCATACACCTGATAGTTTCAGACAGAACTTCAAATAAGTCCCATTCAATTTCATTTGTGTCCTATCCTTCTGGCTTAAAACGAAATTATCTTTGATGAATAATTATTCAAAAAAAGAAAAATGGCATGAAAACCAAAATGAAACTGATCGCATCCCTAAAAATATGGGTGGTCATCTATCCCTCGATTACCTTTGCCCTTCACCTGCTCAGCAAATCGAGTATGGAAATTCCGCTCTACCTCAAAACGTTTTTACTCACGCTGGTTTTGGTACCCTGGATGGTGTTCATCGGTGTCCCTTTGGTGGATGCGCTGATCAAAATAGTTTTAGAGAAGGAAAAACAAAGAGAAAGCTAATAGACAATTAAAACACTTATAGACACATTAACACACACATATAATGAAAATCATCATAGTCGGTGCTAGCGGCACCATGGGCAAATGCCTGTCAAGCGCATTTGAAAAAGAGAATGAAATCATCAGAGCCACAGGTTCCAAAGGCGGTGACCTTCAGGTAGACATCACTTCCGTGGAATCAGTTGAGGCAATGTTCAAAAAGGCTGGGCCATTTGATGCATTGATCTGCACCGCAGGGCCTACCCATGTGGGACCTTGGAACAAAATGACACCAAATGATTTCCGTACCGGACTGGAAGGCAAACTTATGGGACAGGTAAACCTGGTACTCATCGGTCAGCATTACATCAATCCGAAAGGATCTTTTACCCTTATTACCGGGGCACTTAGCAATGAACCCGTACCTATGTTCGCCAATGCATCAGCTGCGAACGGCGCTATAGAAGGATTTGTTAGGGCAGCTGCTATCGAACTTGAGCATGGAATCCGTATCAATGCGGTCAGCCCAACGGTGATAGAGAATTCTCCACAGTACTTCCCCTACTTTCAGGGCGACATCCCAGTTACCATGCTGCAGCTGGAATATGGCTTTCGAAAAAGCGTTTTTGGCGCCAACACAGGGCAGATCATTAAGCCCTATTAGAACTAGGCTGTCGCAAAGAGCACATAACTTAAAATTTAAATTGTATCCTTGTTTCATTTAATGGCACACAACAGGATAACAAAAATGAATTTACCGCCCTACAGCATTTTTCCAAATATTATTGGCGACAAAGTCTCTTTGCGACAAATTCAACCTACTGAGGTCGATGACATTATTGAAATATCATATTATAATGCTATTCAGGCAACGACAGTGGAACAGGCTATAGAAATGCAAGGTAAGATTAACAAGGATTATACTGATGGTAATTCAATTCATTGGGGCATTGCAGATAATGTAACAGATAAAATTGTTGGGACTTGCGGTTACTATCGTGGATTAGACAAAGGAGCTGGAGAACTTGGGTTCGTTTTATTGCATCAACATCGTGGACAAGGTTTTATGACAGCCGCAATCGCCTTAGCAATAGAATTTGGAATAAATAATATCGGACTAAGACGTATTTGGGCCGAAACAACTCAAGACAACGAGCGCGCCATAAAGGTTCTCGAACACCTGAATTTCTTTAAAATTGCAGATTTGGACGATAATGGCATTGAATATGAATTTATATCAAGAAGATACGATAGTTAAACTATGCTGTAACGGACCGACACCAAACCTGTTTCATAAATTTTACTATCCAGAAGGGTAAGCTGCCTGCGATCGCTTTGCTCCCGAAATAACCGCTTACCAGTACCTAATAGTATGGGGTGTACCGACATCCACAATTCATCCACTAACCCTTCCTTCATCAGGGCATCATATAGTGAAGCACCGCCAAATAGCCAGATATCTTTGCCAGGCAGATTTTTTATTCTTCGTGCTTCAGCCATACTATCTCCCGATATCAGTACAGCACCTTCTTTGACAGATGTCAACGTTTTAGAAAACACGTATTCTGTCAACGCAGGCATCCCTGGTATAGCCTCTCCGTTACTACTGTCGCTCTGCTTTTGCATCATTTCGTAACTCTTACGGCCAATAAAGATCGCATCAATCCGCTCAAAAAATTCGTTTAATCCGTAGTCCTGGTCTGTAAAACACCAGTCGTACTCACCATTAGGCCCTTCAATGTATCCATCCAATGTGATGGCCAATCCCAATATTAGTTTTCGCATACTGTTCATATTTATATTGCAAAAATACCTAGACTCAATTACGATTAATTGTACAAAACGGACATCAATATAAAATATGCCGGGCCCGTACTACCTCACGCGGAGTGCAGCCCGTATAATCCTTGTAATCCCGGATAAAGTGAGCTTGGTCGTAATAACCACTTTTGTAGGCAACTTCAGTAAGGGAAAATACAGGATATCTTTTCAGATGATCCAATGAAAGTATGAATCTGGAAACACGTAGATATTCTTTAGGAGACAAACCAACATAATCCTGAAACTTTCTGGAAAGATGACGTTGGCTGAGCCCAGTATTACTGACTAGTCTTCCAACAGGAATCAGTCTCCCTGACAACTGTGCCTGCTTTAGACAATATGCTAACTGCAAATCATCTTTACTATTGACAAGCTTTTTAAACAGATGCTTTTGTACCAGGCCTACACGCTCTTCGTTATTGCTACATCCTGCCATTTTATCTTCTATCTCTGCCGCCGTACAGCCCCATATATCAGTAAGGTCAATAGTTGTGTTGGATAATGTATGCATTGGGACTTGAATAAACTTATGCGCCATACCGGGGTGGAAACAAATGGCAACAACCCCTGCCCCTTTCCGCATTTGGACATCCATTGGTCGGCTCATCCGAAAAGTGGCGATACTGCGCTTATGCAATTCATCATTAATGATAGCAAGGGGTGTACTTGTATAGTTAAAAAACAATTCTACACAAGCATCAGGCAGCACCCGAATATAACTGGTGTCGGCACCATCGTCACACTCCATTGTACATATCAGTTTTACATACGGCTGCAAAACAGGGATAATATCATATGATTGTATGCGCATACTTTGCAAATATAACTGAGATGATCGATACTTTACCTATTACCAAATTTTCGTTTCAGTTAACCACATAAAGCTAGTCTGCAACCCCTATTTACCCGGACATTACCCGGACATTACTCGGACATTACCCGGACACTACTTGGGTGGAGCCGAGTAGTGTCCGCTTAACATCCGCGTAACACCCGTTAATAAATGGTGAATTATATTACCTTAAAGTGCAATCAATCTAAAAACATTCAGGTCCTATCTCCTTTCGTCTTTTTTCTGCCATAAAATTATTAAGTGTCAGTTTTCTGATTTTCTCGGGTCATCTTTGCCACGATTGATAAGAAAGGTACTTATGCCGGTGAATAAACCGGTACAAAAGAAAAAGAACAACACACGAATGATTACAAGGTTAGGCAAAATCCTCTTTTCCACCCGAACGATGGGTGCTATGTTACTATTATACGCTTTCTCCATGGCCATGGCCACCTTTGTTGAAAATGACTATGGAACTGCAGTTGCGAAAGCATTGATATACAACTGCTGGTGGTTTGAACTAGTGATGGTGATCCTGGTGCTCAACTTTATTGGTAATATTGGTAGGTACCAGCTTACAGAACGTAAAAAATGGCCACTATTAGTGTTTCACCTTGCCTTTGTGATCATCTTTATTGGTGGTTACATCACGAGATATGTAAGTTTTGAAGGTTCTATGCACATTAGAGAAGGGGAATCTAGCGATGAAATCATTTCTGATGCTACATTCTTTAAAATGCAGATCGGAAAAGATGATCAGGCATTAGCTTATGATGATCAACCGGCAATTTTAATCTCTAACCGCATTCCAACCTATTTAAAGCCTTTCAAAAAGACTTTTAAAGGTGAGTATGACTACCAGGGACAAAGAGTGAAGGTAAAAGTCATCGACTTTTATGCCAGAGCTCAGGACTCTCTAGTGCGTACCTCAACGGGTAAACCGACCTTACATTTGGTGGTTTTAGAAAATGGAAAGCGCGTAAATAAGTATGTACCGTCCGGCAAAGTGGAGTTGATGTCAAATATGTTGGTCAGCTATAATAAGGAAACACCTGGAGCGATTAATATCTCAGATGCAGCGAATGGTGCTTTACAAATTGCCACTCCATTTACTGGTGATTATATGATTATGGCTACTCAGGAAAAGAAACCAGTACTAGCTGACAGTCCGGCACAACCTTTTAATTTAAGAAGCTTATATACCTTTGGAAACTTAGCTTTTGTAATTCCTGAGCCAGCTATTCCAGGTGATATCATGTATTTCGAAGGCGATAAAACTAAGAATGAACACGATCTTGACCTGGTTAAAGTACAAGTAACTACAGCAAATTCAGTAGATACAGTTTCCTTCTATGGAGGAAAAGGAATCACTAATTTCCAACATCAAAGTGAAATCGGTGGACTTAGAATCTCTATGGCCTACGGCTCTAAAATTTACAAAACTCCATTCTCAGTTAAACTGACAGACTTCAAAATGGAGAAATATCCGGGTAGTAACAGCCCTGCATCTTACTCCTCTGACGTGTTAATTCAGGACGGTGGACAAGATACCCCATACAAAATATACATGAACCACGTGTTGGATAAAGCAGGTTACCGTTTATTCCAGGCCAGTTTTGATGACGATGAAAAAGGAACAGTCCTTTCTGTAAATCATGATGAGCTGGGTACAAACGTGACTTATATCGGTTATACTTTATTATTCCTGGGCATGTTTGTTACTTTATTCTGGAAAGGCACGCATTTCTCTAAACTAAACGAACAATTGAGAACCATTTCTAAATCTGCAAAATCAAAATCTCTTTTGCTAGCCCTGCTATTCCTGCCTTTAGGAGCCGCATTTAGTCAAAAGATCGACATGCACGGTAAAAATGGCTCGACTGCAATCCCGGGACTTGTCAAACCTCAGGCATCGATGCCTGTAGACGATGGGCATAACCATGCTCCTGGTGATGGTCACGATCATTCCGGAGATCAAAATGCTGTAACCACTCAGGCACACAATCATGCCCAACCAACAAAGGCAGAAATGCAAATGTTGCTTTCTGCAAAATCGGTAGATCCTGTACAGTTTGCTTCCACTATAAAAATCGACCTGGCACATGCAGATAAATTCGGTCATTTGCCTGTGCAAAATATCGACGGAAGAGTAGAGCCAATCAATACAATGGCGCTGGAAATTCTAAGAAAACTACATCGTAAAGATCGTTTCCATGGTTTAAACGCTAACCAGTTTTTCCTTTCTGTTTCCACAACTCCTTTCCTTTGGGTAAATGTTCCCTTGATAAAAATTGGAGTTAAAGGTGGTCCGGATTTATTAAAAGTGGTTAAAGCAAATGAAGAAGGTTATACTTCCATGATCAATCTGTTAAAGGTAGGTGATGATGGAACCCTGCAATTTATCTTAAAAGACGATTATTCCAAAGCTTTTGCTAAAAAACCAGCAGAGCAAAATAACTACGATAAAGAAATTATCGACCTGAATGACAAGTTGCAGGCGATGCAGGCTTTGATCAACGGGCAATATTTGCGCATATTTCCAGTTGCAGGTGATGCAAACAATACCTGGATTGCTATGCCTTCTGCTGTTCCCGGATCCGCTTTAGTTGGAGAGTTAAATCCAATTGATCGCTACGCGAAAAGCATTAAAGATGGCCAGCAGTCTGGAAATTGGGATGCAGCGAATACCGCTTTAGATAAGATCAAAGATATTCAGTTAAAATTTGGTAAAGACGTGATGCCTTCAGACACAAAAGTGTTCTGGGAAGTGAGTTATAACTCATGGAATATTTTCCTAAACCTGATGATTACTTATGCATTGTTAGGCGCAGTAATTCTTGGATTGGCATTCTTTAAATTGTTTAAGAATTCCAAAATGCTGGATAAACTGGTGACTTTTGTCTTGATTTTAATCAGCATTGCCGCCTTCCTCCAAGGTTTTGGTTTAGCTACAAGATGGTACATTTCTGGTCATGAGCCATGGAGTAATGGTTATGAGGCCGTATTGTTTATCAGCTGGATCGGGGTATTATCTGGCCTTGGTATGTATAGAAACAGTAATGCTTTTATCCCTGCCGCAGGTTGTTTAATCGCTGTGATTTTAATGGGATTTGCACATGGTGGATCCCAGATGAACCCGCAGATTACGCCATTGGTTCCTGTACTAAAATCTTACTGGCTGATGATTCACGTAGCGATTATCACTTCTAGTTATGGTTTCTTCGGACTAAGTGCTTTGATGGGAACTGTAGTTTTAATTTTATACATCATGGACAACAATAAGATCAGTACTAAAGTAAAGTCTTCCATCACAGAATTAACGATTGTGAACGAGATGGCCTTAACTGTGGGACTGTTCTTACTAACCGTAGGTACTTTCTTAGGTGGTATCTGGGCCAATGAAAGCTGGGGACGCTATTGGAGCTGGGACCCTAAAGAAACCTGGGCATTTATCTCCGTAATCGTTTATGCCTTTGTTTTACATGTTCGTTTGATCCCAGGTTTAAGAACTAAATATCTATTTAATTTATTATCACTGTTGAGTTTTTCAACGATTATTATGACTTATTTTGGAGTGAATTACTACTTAACCGGATTGCATTCTTATGCGCAGGGTGATCCTGTTCCCATCCCATCATGGGTGTATGTAACAGTCGGGTTGATTTTTGTATTAGCCTTCATCTCCTACCGAAGATTTAAACTTCGCAATAAGTAATAAAACGATATTTGAGGCCAACCATAATTTGGTTGGCCTTTCTGCTTTAATATATACTATCCAAGCACATGGTGTGCAAGAACTTTCTGTACCTCAAATACATTTACCGATTTATTGAACTTTTTCCGGATACTTGGAATAGTTTCACTAGAGACCCAGATCTTTAATTCCGCATCCAAGTCAAAAGTGCCTGCTGTTTCTACACTAAATCTGGAAATCGCCTTATAAGTAATAGAAACATACTCAGTCTTGCTGCCTGTCAATCCCTGAACATCAACAATGATCAGCCGCTTGTTAGTAAAAATAAAAGTATCCCTAATCAATTTAAAGCCCAATTCAATCTCTTCATTATCCGTAAGTAGTGTCCCGTAATTTTTTCTTAAATCATCCTGACTTACCGCACCTGCATTGCCCATTAAGGCTGAAAATAATCCCATATCGTATATTTTTTTATCTGATTTAAGATTAGAGATAACAAAATAAAAAAAGTTACAATCCTTTCCTTCAATTGATGGGTTGGCATAAACAATTAAATCATTTACCAAAAAATGGTGTATAAAGCGGTAAGGATACCCATAATTAAAAGAGAGCCGATAGCAAAACTGGTGCTGATCTTAAACATCGACGTATCAACCTCTATCGCCTGTTCATTCGCCAAGGTTTGCGGTTTGCTTAAACTAATACCAATCATTAACAGCACAATTACTACAAAATCAATTGCCATTCGATCTAAGAAAGGATAATCTGGGAATGCACCATTTGTCCACACGGGTAAAAATTTTAACACGGTGGAGAGCGGAATGGTAATCAATGCACCTGTCATTGCAGCGGCCGCGGTTGTACGTTTCCAATAAAAGCCCAGCAAGAAAATAGCAAGTACCCCGGGGGAAATAAAGCCCACATATTCTTGAATAAATTGATAAGCCTGATCTAATGATTTTAATGCAGGAGTTACAATAGCCGCAATGGTCAATGAAATGGCTACTGCCCAACGACCGACCATAACCATTTTACGGTCTGAGGCTTCTTTGTTGAAAATTTTCCTATAAATATCCAATGAAAAAATAGTTGCGATACTATTTGCCTTACCCGCTAAAGAAGCCACAATGGCTGCAGTAAGTGCAGCGAAGGCAATTCCTTTTAATCCTGGAGGCAATAAGTTCATTAAAGTAGGGTAGGCATGATCTGGTTTAAGTACCCCATCGTGTGCCATTTCTGCCTGGAACAAACCTTTGCTGTGCAATACATACATTACAATACCCGGAAGCACGGCAATAACAGGTACGAGTAACTTTAAAAATGCGGCGAATAAAATCCCTTTACGCGCCGTATTTAGATCGGCCCCCAAAGCACGTTGTACGATATACTGGTTGCATCCCCAATAAGCCAGGTTGTTAATTAACATACCACCAAAAAGTACTGAGAGGCCCGGTAATTCTTTATAATATTTATCAGACGAATTAAAAATCATGTGGAAGTGGCTCGGTGCTTCTTTACGTAGCACAGAAAGACCTTTAAAAATATCATTTCCAAAACCATATTCATTAGAAAGCAAAGAAAGTGCTAAATAAGTGGTAATTAGCCCACCTATAATCAATACCAAAACTTGAATAACATCGGTATAACCAATTACTTTCATCCCGCCTAAGGTTACAATCATCGAAAAAATGCTTAGCCCAACAATACTCCACTCGAAACTAATGTTAGAGATTGAGGAGATGGCTAATGCACCGAGATAAATGATAGAAGTAAGGTTTACAAATACATACACCAATAGCCAAAAAACCGCCATAATTGTACTAACCTTATCATTATATCGCTTGGCAAGGAACTGCGGCATGGTAAAAATCTTATTTTTAAGATATACCGGGATGATAAAAATGGCCACAATAATGAGCGTAGCAGCTGCCATCCATTCATATGAAGCAATGGCTAAGCCTAGGGCGAAACCCGAGCCAGACATGCCGATAAAGTGCTCAGCAGAAATGTTAGAAGCAATTAATGAAGCGCCAATTGCCCACCAGGTAAGCGATCCTTCGGCTAAAAAAAAATCTTTAGAACTTATATTTTTCGACTTCTTTTTATGATAGATATAATAGCCATATGATGATACGGCAATAAAATAAATAAAAAAGACGATATAGTCTGCGGTTTGTAATTGGTTCATTATTTGGTTTTTTATTTTGGTGTATTTCGCTTAATTAAAAGGTAGCAATAGAATAGTTAAGATAATGATTGTTGTAAAAAAAATGGCTGAATAATCATTTGCTTCGCAAATTAAATTATTCAGCCATTAACACAACAATTTCTTTAATACCCTAAATTCTGTATTAAATACCCAGGCAAATTAGAAGCTCCATCTATTGCCGTTTGAGGAATAGGGAAAATTCTTTTTCGGACGTCAGTATTCGTTTTTTCAGTCCATGTACCTTCATATTTCCCAAAACGGATCATATCCGTACGTCTAACCATTTCCCAATAAAATTCAAACCCTCTTTCACGAAACAAAAGATCAAGCGTGATAGCAGGAAGTGGTGCAGCCGGAGTGGTAGCTGTTCTGGAAGCTCTAACGATGTTTACATCAGCCAAGGCAGTTGCATCGTTTTTTCTAAGTTTTGCTTCTGCACGCATTAAATAAATATCTGCAAGACGCAGGATTATAATGTCATGTTCTCCAAAATTCCTTCCACTTACCGAAGTTTTACTGAACTCATATTTTTCCACTCTGAAACCAGTATTGTAATTACTTCCAGCAATAGTATAGTCAATATTTTCAGTAAAATCCACAGCTAAAGTAGGCTTACTACGCGTGTTATAAAAAAGTTTATCTACCCTCATTTTTCCATCCTGACATTTTTCAAACACTCCATTTGTTCTAATTAAGCCATATTGTTGTCCACGCAATATGCCCCGATTGATGTTGAAACTAGCCGCATCAATGCAGGCTGCAGCCGGAGGCAAATTCTGCTTATAAAAGCGAGGATCTGCAACTGCAGGATCTACAGGAGCATACGCATTTACCCAAGTACGATAAAAATCAGACGTAATACCCGGACCATCAGTTCCGTTAGCACCTGTATAAGCAGGCAATGGAAATTGATCTCCAGATATAGAGAAATAGGCCATTCGATTATGCCCGTTCAAATCGGCACGCTGATCTACTGCGAAAATCAATTCTTTATTCGTGTGGTTATTATCATTGAAAAGCGAAAAATAATCGGCGGCTAAATTGTATTGACCCGAACCAATAATCTTAGTGCAATACTCTATCGCTTTGTCCATATCTTCGGCTTTAAAGGTAAAGCTTGGCGCATAAACATCTCTATAAACTGCTGCATTTAAATATAGACGGGCGAGCAAGCCCCACACCGCTCCTTTGGTGATCCTACCAGGCCCCGTGGTATTCTCCACTATAGGCTCTATCGCTAGTAATTCTGATTTGATGTATTCAATCGCGGCTTCGCCCCTTAAAATTTTCGAGGTTTCATTGACATCATTTTTAACGAATACCAATCCAAAAAGATCAAGTGTAAGTAATGAATAATAAGCTCTCATCCCCCTTGCTTCAGCCAAAAACAGCTTGGCACTCGGATCTGGATTGGTCGAAAGCGCAATAATGGCGGTTACACTTCTAGATAACCCTATGAGTATATGATTCCAGGTATTTCTCACATTCGCATCTGAACTTATGTTTTGGTGTTGATGTAATTGAAGATAAATACCATTATCACCCCAATCGGTTCCACCACGGAATGGTAAAATGGCCTCATCTGTTGAAATTTCCTGAAGCGCAAAATAATTGGTATGGATAAAGATATCTTCCAATTTTGCATATACGGGTGCTATTATGCCTTCAGCCTGTTGTTTATTAGTAAGTCCGGCAACAGATTTTTCGTCGAGTACATTTTCATCTAGCTTGGAACAGCTGTAAATTACTGTCATACTTATAAAAGCAAGTAACAGCATTAATATTTTCTTTTTCATCTGTATAATTATTAAAATGAGAAGTTTAAACCAAAAACAATGGATCTAGCTTTCGGGTAACTTAAAAAGTCAATTCCATAAGAAGAAACGCCATCGATTGCTCTGTCGCTGTTTACCTCAGGGTCATAACCAGTATAATCAGTGATTACAAAAAGATTTTGACCTGTTACAGATAGATGGATGTTAGAAAACCATTTATTTACCCCTAAATCTTTGGTATTGAAACTATAGCCCAGCGAAACATTGTTCAGTCTTAGGTAGGCGCCATTTTTAAGGTACCTCGTAGATACAGGAGTTGGATTGTTTAACGACTCTGTCGGATTAGCAATAGCTTCTCTGGTCGCATTCGCATTTTTTGCGAGCCTTAATTTAGAAAAACTTACATTCTGTGTATAATCATAGATTTTATTTCCAGACACACCATTAAAATTGATACTGAGATCGAATCCTTTGAATGCAGCACTGGCATAAAAATTATACATCGTGCTAGGTAAAGCTGTACCAGCCGAAATCCTGTCTTTATCAGTAACAAGACCATCCCCGTCTGTATCGCGGTAAGTACTTAAGCCCGCAGCATCAAAGCCTGTAAATTCCTTTAAAAAGAACGTTCCCAAAGGCTGATCATTTACATATCCATTGATGGTTGATGAGGTAATACCAGCACCAGAAACCGACCCGGCAGGAATCAAAGAATATGGAGAATGTTGCACCTTGTTTTTGATGTAAGTTAGGTTACCACCAATATTATAAGTTATGCCATACTCCGATTTATGTCGATAATCCAATTCAAATTCTATACCCTTATTCGTGATGGTCATATCTTTTACATTAGACCATACTTCTTGTGCCGGCTGAACTGGATCTGCTGGAATTACCAGTAGCAAAATATTCTTCGAAACTTTGTTAAACACATCTATTGTTCCTGTTAGCGCTCCTTTAAACAAACCAAAGTCTAAGCCTATATCTGTCTGTTTTGAAGTTTCCCATTGGATATCTGGGTTTGCAAATCGAGCATAAGTTGTTCCGGCCGGATAAGCCCCAGTTGGATAAAGCGGATAGCTTCCAGTTGCATTAGATACAAATAAGGCCTGTGTAATTTTAGGTGGAATTTCCTGATTACCCGTTATACCATAACCAGCTCTTAATTTCAAATTACTAAAAATCGAATTCTTCATAAAATCCTCTTCCGAAATCTTCCATCCTAAAGAGAAAGATGGGAAATATCCGTATTTATTGTTGGCTCCAAATTTAGTAGAACCATCTGCTCTAAAATTAGCGGTAAACAAATACTTTTCGTTGTACTGGTAAGTGACTCTTCCAAAAAATGATTGCAGCTCATTGATTAATGCAAATCCTCCGGGCCTATTGCTACCTAAGGTTAATTCCTGTCCTACACCGGGGTTATAAATTGGATCTACCCCACCCACTAGAAATTTGTTGATGCTATTATTTCTTTGCTGTACAAAGATTCTTTGGTAGGAATGTCCCCCTAGTGCTGATAAATTATGCTTGGTGTTACTCCAATTATAAGTAAGGTAATTTTCAATTAACGTATTTGTGTTGGTGTTATAAAAAGTCTCTAATCTTCCATCACGTAAGGGAACTGCATTTGGTAAGTTCAACACATCGCGTGTTGCAGTAGAATTATCAACACCTAAATTCACTTTATAAACAAGCCCCTTAATAATTTTCATAGAAGGAGAAATGTTACCAATTACCCGGTTTGTGGTGGTGGTTTCTTTATCTAAGTCAAAAAATAAGGATGGATTGTTGATATTCTGATAGAGTATAGGTCTTCCGTTCGCGTCATTAGCCGGATAAGTTGGGTTATTAATGAGCGCATCGCCTATTATACTCGTAATGGGAGGCTTTTGCTGTTTGGTATTGCTGGCATTCAGATTGATATCAACCACTAATCTATCTTCTAAAAATTTCTGGGTCGCATTAAACCTTCCTGAATACCGATTGAGGTCATTTTTCTTGATAATACCTTCTTGTTTTTGTACCCCTACCGAAGAAAAATAGGCCAGTTTATCTCCTCCTCCACTCATGGTAATATTATAGTTCTGAGTTTTGGCAACTCTGGTTATTTCTTTTTGCCAGTCGGTAGAACCGCCTTTGTCATCAAGAACACCGCCCGCTTTGGGTACTTCAATACGGAATTCGTCTGCTGTTAAAACTGGTAAAGCTCTTGCAAGAGATGAAATTCCCAGGCTAGCAGAAGCTGCAAGCGTTGAGGCACCTCCTTTGCCCTTTTTAGTGGTAATGATGATTACCCCATTTGCCCCACGAGAACCATAAATAGCCGTTGCAGATGCATCTTTTAGCACGTCGATCGATTCTATATCCTGCGGATTAATAAAGCTCAATGGATCCCCGCTGCCCGTAATTGAATTGTCCAAAGGCAAACCATCTACTACAAAAAGAGGTGAATTACCCGATCTTATTCCACCCGGTCCCCTAACACTAATCCCGGTAGGACCGCCAGGTTCGCCACTGGCAGAAGTTACATTTACACCTGATACTTTGCCCTGTAGCAATTGCTGTGGAGAGTTAATGATACCCTTATTAAATTCTTCGCTCTTTAATGATTTTATAGCTCCAGTTACGTCTTTTTTGTTTTGGGAGCCATACCCTACAACCACTACCTGAGATAAATCGGATGTACTAGCTTTTAGGGATACTTGTATTCGGGTTCTGTTGCCAACGATAATTTCTTGGGTAGCATAGCCAATATACTTAATGATCAGAATTGAATTGTCATCGGGAACAGTAATGGTAAAAGCCCCATTTGCATCGGCGCTTGTAACCTGGGTCCCCCCTTTAACTGCGATACTTGCTCCTGGCAGAGCTTTCCCGTCCTCAGCATCTACGATTTTTCCAGAAACCGTTTTTTGCCTCATAACACTTAAAATATCTATTTTTGCGAAAGTATTTCCTGGTGTGAAAACACAAAAACAGATAATTAGCGCAGCAGAAAATAATTTTAGACACCGCGGTAAATAATAAAAGTAAATTTTCCTCATATGAAATAATTTAGATTGTTTTGAAATTACTTATTGACAAGTTAGAGCAAACAGGTTAACTCTCTGTTATTAGAATCACACCAATTTGTTAAAGGAAGATATATTCTAAAATTTTAAAGTTGCAGGTAAGTATTTTGCAACAAGGTCTTCATAATAGGATTTTAGTTTGTTCCAATCTGGTGGCACAGGATTTTTTGAATATAGGTCATAAGGGTTAAACAGTTGCACCCATTTTAACATCTCTCTATCCTTATCATCAAGTAAGTATTCATATTGGCCCTCACGATGCCATGAATAAAAGGAGTGATAACGGAGCATGTAAAGGCCGCCTTCGGGGATATAATCTTTAAGCATCTGGTAAACGTATTCATCATGCCCCCATGACATGGTTACATTGCGCAAACCACAGCCTTTTTTATAGATCCCATATTGGGTTTGGTATTCGGGATTGGAATAGTCAGGATTGTTTTTGAAAAATTCGGGATATACAATTTTATCTGAAAAGGCGCAGCCTACTGGGAACGTATCACCAACTACAGCCCATTGTGGTTCGTCAAATAGACAAAGTACTTTCCCCATGTCGTGCATTAGCCCTACCAGCACCATCCAGTCGGGATGGCCATCGCGACGAATGGCTTCAGATGTTTGCAGTAAATGCTGAAACTGATCTAAGTCTGTATCGGGATCCGAATCATCTACCAATTGATTTAAAAATTGGAAAGCATCCCAAATGGGCATTTCCTTTTTATCAAATTTTAAATAGTTGTTTCGTTTTTCCTTTACAAACTCATAAGTTTGATAAGTATGGTTTATCCTATAAAATTCTTTAACCGTATCTCTGGCAGGCTCATCGTAATTACGATATTCTTCTGTTGTTTTCGCAGTGGCGATACTGTCCGGTTCAGGATAACGTCTCAATAAATCGTCCTCCCATTCATCGAGATTGGTTAAAGGATTAGCTTCCTTTGAGCTGAGGTTGTTTTGATTTGTTCCCATCACTACATCATATTTGGTTATTCTAATTTGGAGTTTTTTTAACTCACTTATTGCATAACGGATTAGCTTTATTTACGAAACCGTATTCGCTATAAATCATCAATTATCAAAGAAATTTTGTAGGTTGTATTAACAATGTCCATTCAATGAAGAATATCAATATTAGAGAACTTGCGCTTGAGCTAAACCTTTCAGTTTCTACTGTCTCAAAGGCTTTAAATGACAGCTATGAAATAAGTGAAGAAACCAAGCGGCGCGTACTGGAAACAGCAGCAAGACTCAACTATGTTCCTAATCCTTATGCCAGCAGCTTACGGGGCAGGAAAAGTAAAAATATTGGCGTGGTGATACCCGAAGTCGCAGATAGTTTTTTTTCACTGGCCATTAATGGCATCGAATCAGTAGCCAAAGAAAAAGGCTATCATGTATTGATCTGTTTAACGCATGAAAGTTTTGAAAATGAAAGAACTATTCTAAAGGAATTTCAAGGGGGAAGAGTAGATGGCGTGCTATTGTCAGTTTCGAGGGAAACCACACAATGCAATCATATCAGCGATTTAATTGCAAATGGTCTACCTCTGGTTTTTTTTGATCGCGCTTGCGACAATGTAGAAACAGCAAAGATTACTACCGACGATTTTGAAAGTGCTTATAAAGCCACAGCACATCTGATACAACAAAATTGTGATCAAATTGCTTTTTTAAGTATTTCAAAAAGCTTATCCATCAGTAATAAAAGATTGGAGGGATACCTACAGGCATTGAACGATTATCAAATAAAAGCAGATCCAAAATATATCATTCATTGCAGCAATGATGCAGAACAAAATTATCTGTTAATTAAAAAGTTACTGCAACAAAAAAATAAACCAAACGGTATCATAGCGTCGGTTGAAAAATTAACAACGCCTGTTTATATGGCCTGTGAAGCATTGAAATTGAAAGTACCCAAAGATGTAAAAATTGTTTGTTTCTCTAACCTGGAAACAGCGGCTATTCTTAATCCATCACTCACTACGATTACACAGCCTGCTTTCGAAATGGGAAAAACGGCTGCTACGCTCTTATTTAGAGCTTTGGAAAATAGAAACTTTAGTTTAATAAAGGAAGATTTTATGATTCCTTCTACACTTGTTGTAAGGGGCTCGACCAGCCATTGATCGAAGCTGAAAATCATCACAAATCCACTTCTTTAACTCCTATAATTCGGTCAATAGTCGTCATCATCCTTCTTTTTCTTTTCCAAGATTACAAAAGCGCTCCTTTTTGGGGCAGGCATGATGGAATTTTCTCCTTTTACCGACTTCCAGACCACCTCGTTCAGATCTAAATCTGGTGCAGAATCTTCTTTGGCAAAATTAAAGAGCTCAGAGCGCCTGCTACTTCCATTGTTGGCCACGTTCCGGGTATCCAGGCTAATTAAAGGTTGAATCACAGTATAAGGTGTTAGATCCGGTTGGCTGGTAAAACATTCGTAAAGGGGCATCGCTGCTGCATCGTATTGGCTCATTGGTGGCAGCCCTAAAATGAGTTCCATGGTACGCAGGAAACCTGAAGTTGAATACATGGTATGGATAGCTGTATTTCGCTTCACATAAGGTCCCACCACATAAGCTGGTGAGCGGTGCGCATCCACATGGTCAGGGCCATTTTGGGCATCGTCCTCAAGGATAAACACCACAGACTCTTTCCAGATCGGGCTGTGAGACAAGTGTTCGATGATGCGGCCAACAGCAAGGTCATTATCGGCGACTGCTGCCTGAGGAGAAACTTTTCCTTTTTTCTGTCCGCTGGTATGGTCGTTTGATATCCTCAAGGTACTGAATTGTGGAACACTACCTGCATTGAGCAAAGAGTCAAAATCATGCTGCCAGGTATCTGCCCTAACCTGATCCGTAATATCCATATCAAATCCTGGAGAGTTTGGACACATGTGCCCCTGTAGCGATTTGATATTGGCTTTTGCATAGCTACCAAATTCTCCGTAGCTACGGTAGGAAACACCTGCACGCTGGCAATAATCCCATATAAACCCGCCTTTCGGATAGGTAACTGGTCTGCCTCCTTCAAAACTGGTGGATCCACCGCGCGCTCCATAACTCGTTGGCCAGGTCTTTTCTACTATATCAGTTGCATATGCTGCCATGCTCCAGTTATGTCCATCGGCACTCACCTCAGCATCTACATAAAAATTGTCAAGCAATACATAATTCTCTGCAAGAGCGTGCTGGTTTGGCGTAATCTTTCTTCCAAACAGACAAAGAGAAGAGTCGCCGTTGCCTTTTGGAATATCACTTAATACCTGATCATAAGTACGGTTTTCTTTAATAATGTAAAATACATGCTTTATTGGGGATTCTTCTCCCAATTTTCTGGGGATCGGGTTTCCGGCCTCCCCATCTGCCAGAATCGTTTTTTTGTCACTAAATGGGGTATTGGCGTACACTTCCTTGGTGTAGTTCTTCAGCTGCTCGGTTTTAGGTGCGTCAATGAAAGACAGGCTACCTTTAAACAGACCGGCAATATATTGCAGTCTTCTGTTTGCTGTGCTACCCATATGATATCCACTATCGTCCACTTTGGAAATGGGCTGTGGCCCCTGCGGATTGGCCAACGAGGTATTTCCTTTTCCATTTGTGACCAATATCTTGTTGCCAAGTACTTTTACACTTGTTGGGTACCAGCCCACTGGGATAAAACCCTGACTTTGGCTGATTCCGGGCTTGCTTACATCAAATACAGCCAGACAATTGTTGTCCGCGTTGGCGATGTACAGCGTTTTCTCGTTAACACTCAATGCCAATCCATTGGTGGTAGAGCCGGTCAACTGTGTAGCGTACAAAGTTGTTGCTATGGTTTCAATGACCTTACCTGAAAGCGTATTGATCACAGATACGGTATTGTCGCTGGCATTGGCGACAAATAGGATCGTCCCTTTTCTGTTTAGCAATAATTCATTGGGGTGATCTCCGACAGGAACGATCTGTGCGATTCTCTCTTCAGCAAGATTAACCACCGCTATGCTTTTTCCACCCCATAAGGATACGTACAATTTGGTTTCATCTGCCGAAAGCGTGCAACTGTAAGCGATTGCGGGAAGCTGAATTTTTCGAAGGATTTTCTTTTCAGCGGGATGAATTATATAAAGGGTACTGTCTTCTTTCGTGACAGTGTATAACCGGTTATTGGCTTTATTGACTACAATTCCTGCAGGACAGATCTTACCTTTTGGCCATACAGGCCCCAGTGTGATTGTATCACTATTGCCCAGTTTGTTGCCTTTTATCTTAAAGTCAAGGATCCAGTTGTCGTTTCCTCCAGACACATACAAATGCTGCTCATCTTTACTGAACGCTAGTCCATACCATGACTTGCTCAATACGCGCTCGTCTAGTATCTGCTCAGTTTTTGGGTCGACGAGTTGCAGCGATTGTGTACTTTGTCCGTTGTTCGTGATGGCCAGAAATTTTCCGGATGAACTCAGTTGCATATTGAGCGGCAGATCACCGAGCTGAACTGAGCGCCCGGCAGGGCTAAGCTTCCAGCCATTAGGCAGTAGAATTTGGTTGCTTTTGCCGGTTTTACCTGGCCATTGGGCGTAGCTCGATTGTGCAAAAACAACGAGTAACAGTATATATAAAATCTTCTTCATGTGTCGTTGTTATTTATACAGTTCAAAATTAATCAAAGCCCGGAGAGAGTAGCCATTGGCCGAAGCACCTAACTCACGGATCGCTTCTGAGGGAATAATATTGCTTCTTGTAGCATAAAATACCGGTCCGCCAGCAATTGAGAAGGAGAGTCTGGAATTTTGCGGCTTCAAATTGATAGAAGGGCCAACCATGAGTTTTGCGCCCCCTTCAGCTTCTTCTTTATCCCAAAACCCTTCAAGGTCTTGCCCTACTGCTTCAAAGCCCAAAAACAATGCGGGTGCAAGGCGGTATTGAAAGCCAAGACTGCTGATAAAATCCAGTTTATCCCTACTGCTGTCAAATGCTTTTTCAAAACGTAGGTTTCCTGCAGCGCGCCATTTTTGCTGATCAAAAGAGAGCGCTATCCTGCTAATCGCCGATTTGACATTAGACCAATCCCTACTCGCACCCAATCCCGCACCAAGTCTAAAACCTTCGGCCTTTTTGCCTCCAATAAAGTCCCTTAATACTTCGGCCTGCTGTGCTGAACTCACCCCACCCCCATTAGCAAACCCAACAGCTGCTGTAGCGTATAAGGTAAAACGATTACCCAGGTAGCTTTTTAAGCCAAACTGCTGCCCCAATCCGTCATAGCCGAACTGCCCCGTGGCACGCTCACCATAGCTTCCAGAATATTGCAGATTCCAATATGGCTTATCACCAGTCAAGGTATTTACATTAAATAGAAAGGGCTGTGCGGTAGTTTGCGCAACACAGTTAACACTCAGAAACAACAGGCTAATAAGTAGTAGTTTTTTCATATCAATAAGGGACAAATAGTTAAAATTTAGTTTCGTTTAGCATGGGACTTGCGCTTGCATTGACCTGGAAGGTGCAGATCTTTTCATTTTCATCTACTTCCACAATGCGGTAACCTTTGTAGGATGTACCCCAGTTTCCTCCAATGTGCGCGTCAAAAAAGTGCGGCAACTTGCCGGTATAGAATACCGAATCCAGACTATGATCGTGACCATGAAAAACGGCTTTTACATTTGGGTAGCTGTGCAGCAGACTAATAGTATCCGGACATTCGATAAAAGGAGATTCGGGAACCCAAAAATGCGGCGGAATATGCAGAATAACAAAGACTGTCTTTAAAGCAGTCAGCTTGTCGAGTTCTGTCTTCAAAAAATCATTATTCGGGCAGAGGTATTTTCCTTTTGTATTGGAAGTATTAGCCAGCACAAAGCCTACCTGGTTTTTGATAAATGAAAAATTGTCTTCATAACCAAACACCGATTTCCAGAGCGCCGTATCGGCCATGTCATGATTTCCGGGAACTGCGAAAAAGGGTACTTTCAAATGGTCGTAGTGTTCTTTCTTAACAACGGCCAGCAGATCAGGTCTGTCATGAACCAGATCACCATTGATGATGACGAAATCTAGTGGTTTTTGAGCATGAGCTTCATTTAACCAGCGCACGATATTTTCATGATCTTTTTTAAAATCTACATTGGGCTGACCGTAATGTCCAT
Source organism: Pedobacter hiemivivus (assembly GCF_005144565.1). Taxonomy (NCBI): domain Bacteria; kingdom Pseudomonadati; phylum Bacteroidota; class Sphingobacteriia; order Sphingobacteriales; family Sphingobacteriaceae; genus Pedobacter; species Pedobacter hiemivivus. The sequence continues at coordinate 73,991 of NZ_SWDX01000002.1, read as the reverse complement.
CCGACGCAATAGCAAAGCGCAACCTGTTTTTCTTTTCCGGTCCGGATGTTGGATATTCTTCGTTCCGCGTCAGGGCAATTACCGGAGCAGATATTCCTGCTAGCATTAAGCTTGCTACACTAGCCTTTATAAACTCTCTTCTGTCAGACATCATTGTAGATTTAAACCCCAAAAATAAGATGAAGATCTTCAATTAGTTTTACGTAAATAAAACCATTGTGTTAAATAATTTTTAACATGCCTTTAACATAACATTCGTAATTGCTTTCTTAGAAGCCTTTAAATCTTCTCAATTTATAAATCACTAAATTTTTGCATATTTTGCCATTTCTCTTTATTGGGAGAAATACAGGATCTTCTATTTTTTCGAAATAGGCCTTATTGAAATCAATATCTTGTTGTGAGAACATATTTGAACTTGTAATATAATATGCATCAGCCCCTTTTATCGGTTTTTGGTGGTATTTATTATAAAAATAATATTGATGAAGATCAAAGATCGGTCCGATGCCATAGGTTTGCTGCTTGGTCATACTTGCTAAATAAAAATCAATATGTGCCGCCGGAAACCACTTATTGATGATAATTGGTTCGTGACCAAGTATCCTGCCTTTTTTGATATCATTTTGATACAACTTTTCAAATTGTTGCCCCGCATCTTCCCATCCATACAGATCGAGTGTTACATCACCTTTGCCAACAATTTTTGGATCATTGGAAGGGCTAAGCGTTCCAGGATAAAAATTAACCATTAAAAGACCTGCAACTACGATAACCAGATAGAACCCTAATGAACAGATCACAATTCTATTTGCTTTTCTATTTGTATAATTAGTCAATTTTACAGCTATAATTAGTATGAGTACACTGTATGCTGGTCCGGACCAGTGAGGCAATGTAGTTCTGAATGAGGCCAGAAAAAACAGGGTAACAATTAATGGCAAACTGTAACAGATCAATAGACCAAGTTCCTTTTTAGCAATAACCAATCTACTTTTATGCCAACTCCATACAGCTCCCCAGGCCAGTAAGAACACAAAAGGATTGTTATAAAATAACTCACCAAATATTTCCCTAAAAAAAGCGATAGGATTAAATCCACTTGTTGGTGCTACCCTGGCTCCATGATAAGCATAAGTAATGAAATGATTTTGAAAATTCCAGATCACAATTGGAGAAATGATCAGCAATGTTATGATCCCGGAAAGGTACATCCATGGATTTCTCCACCAAGCAGGACTCCAGATAACCGCATATAGCGCAACGGCCAACCATAAAAAAACACCATGTACCTTGCACATGATACAGAGCCCAGTCACTATACCAAAACAAATCCAGAGCAGACTATTCTTTGATTCATTTATTGTTGACTTATCAATTTTAATCAAAATTAATAAACCCAATAACCAAAAGACCATTTGTGGGCTATCCGGGAGAATAAAGGCACCAGCTATTATACTGCAATAGAAAGAAGCAGAATACAGAAGAGCGGCATACCAGCCGGACCTCTTGTTATGGATTAACACACCTGTTTTATAAATGATAAATGTACAGATCGCAGAAGAAAGGATCGCGCCAAATCTTGCTGACAATTCGTTATGCAGAGAAAGATTCAGCGTAGTGAGCCTAATCAGCCAGGCTACAACAGGCGGATGATCGAAATAATTCCAGTCAAGATGCCGGGCATAAGTCCAATAATAAACCTCATCATTTCCAAAATCCAGCGTTAATGCTATAAATATCCTTATAAATGTTGTGAATAGAATAAGTAACCAGATTTTATCTATCCTAAACTTCATTTTTTTTGAATGTAATTTGAGCATTTACGGTATAGTTCCATATAAAAACCAACACGATGGCTATAAATTTTGCCACATAAAATGACAAATGCCCCCATTGTTGAATGGTATAGATACACAAAGTATTTAAACCTAATCCGATAATTGAGACCATCAGAAATTTAAGGAACTGCTGGGCTACGCGTTTTTCGTTGTTCTTAAAGGTCCAGAATCTATGGATGAAGTAATTATTGGTTACTGCTGCACCAAAGCCCAACGCATTTGCTATAAATCTGTTTAAGCCCAAATATTCCTTAAAAAAATAGGTAATAGCAAAATCTATAACCAAGCCCGAACAACCAACAATCCCGAATTTGATCAATTGTGTTACTTTCGATTTTGAAAAAAAATGATCTATTCTGACTATTTTGTTATGATCTGAGAATTGCATTTTGCCGTTTATGGAAATTTCTATTAAAACGAATATTAAACTTCTTATTCACTATCATGTAAAAGCTGAACATTCCGATCAACGCTCCTAACATCATTCCTACGATTACATCTAATAAAAAATGTTGTGCAAGATAGATTCTGGAATAACCTACCAATAATGCAGCAAGAAAAAACAAAAAAGTTCTTTTTTGTTTTCGACTGAAGAGCGTCAATACAGTAGCCATAGCAAAAGCGGTAGCTGTATGACCAGAAGGAAAAGAACCCGAATTGTAAAGCGAAACACCTGCTACAAAATGATGATAAGCAAAAGAAATTTCCTGAAAATAAAGATTTGGTCTTGGTGCTGAAAAAACTGATTTCATTACATATACCAGAATGCCTGTAACTATAAATGCGAACAATAATGCACCAACAATTCGCTTTTTTTTCAGCCCAGCAAATAATAGTATAACGAACATAGAGCATATTCCATCTCCGAGGTAAGTATAGAATCTAAAAAAGTAATCCAGACCAATCCAATGGAAACTGTTTAATGCTATAAATATATCCAACTTGGAAAACAAGCAACAGTAAACTGCCAAGACTACTAACATCAATGAAAGCAGCCCAAAATATATGGGGCATTGTTTAATTTGGATCAACATTTAATACAAAAATGCAGGGGCCATATTATACATAGGTTACCAGAAGAATAATTCATGCATCAATTTTAGATTAACCTTCTACAGCATTGACGTCCGAGCCATCGCCGTGTACAATGTCTATAGGCATGTTCGCCAGGAAATCGAAAGATAACATTGGCCTTCCCTTGATTAAAACTGGATACTATTTAATGATCGAAAAATAATCATAAGTTTGATATATAGTTAAAGATAAAAATGAACTGGATCACCCGTGAAAGACCAAAAATAGACCGTATCGCCTGCCCCTGGCTGATCAAGAATTTCATTGATAAAAATGCAGTCTTTTTTTATGTACCATTCGATCAGGTTATTGAGTTAGCTAAACAATTGGATGCAATTCCATTTGATGTTCCGGGTGTTGAACTCACACATCAAAATGATCAATGTACTTTTGATGCACTGATTAAAAAGTATAAATTAAATGACCCGGCGCTCGATGTAATGGCTCCCATTGTAAGAGGTGCAGATACAGACCAACATCATCTATCAAGCCAATGCGCCGGACTGTGGGCGATTGCTGCTGGTATGGCTTATAATATTAAAGATGATTTAGAGTTATTAGAAGCTGGAAAAGTGATCTATGATGCGCTTTACACTTGGGCAAAACATCTACAAAATGTAAAACACACAGAAAGCCCCGTAGAACAGTTATTGGTTGATGTTTACCAAAAATTTCTGAAAAAAGGCACTACTGGAAAAATACCTAGTTGGGCAACCGAACTAAAAACCATTATACAGGATCAGATTGATACTAACCTTGCACTGAGCTTAACAGGGATTTCACAAGAACTAAATGTAAATCCGGCCTATGTTTCCAGAGAGTTTTCCAAATATTTTGATAACCTGTCATTTGGCGAATACATTAGAAAACTTCGGATAGATAAGGCTATCGTATTCATTGAAACTTCTGATTATTCCTTTTCCGAAATTGCCTATCTGACAGGTTTTTCCGACCAAAGTCATTTCGCACGCATTTTTAAACTGGAAACAGGTTTAACACCTTCTGCATACAAAAAGAACAATCAAAAAGGTAAAATACGTCCTAATAGTTAAAACCATTCTATTTTATCCTCTATAACGTCCGTAGCCTTGTGCTATGCAAACGATAATCTATAAAACCTGCTTCGCTATCTTGTTAATGGGTAGCCTCTTGATTTCAATTACTGGCTATTCCCAACAAACGCCTATTCAAACTTATCCCAAAATTGCCGGGTATGTTGGAATTGTCCATCCCATTGTTACTTTTAGTTCGGATGGAACCCATACAAATTTTAAAGACAGCTATGTTGTTGGGATGCCAATAGGGATAAACATCTGGAAGAGTGCAAAAATTGGTTTCAGCAGTGAAATTGTACCATTTGTAAAAGCTACAAGTAGCGGAAGCAAAGTAAACAATGTATTGTTCCATCCCGGTGTACTTGTTGCCCTTGGAAATGGTTTTACTTTTGCAGGCAGAGCTGCTTTTGAAACATCTGGCAGGTATGGTCTAACTCCTGTTTTTAATAAAGTTCTGAAGAAAAACAAAGGCAGTAGTTATTTCATTGCTCTTCCTTTGCCCGCCCGTTTTGGGAATGACCTTCCCTCCTCTTTTGGTATTGGTTTCCAGTTTGGCATTTCATTTTAAATATATAGACATGGAAAAAGAACTGATCATAAAACCTGCTTATTCAAAGATTGAGCTTACTACATATTTTTTAAAATTAGGTACCTGGGGATTTGGTGGCCCTGTGGCACTTGTCGGCTACATGCATCGTGATTTGGTAGAAAACAAAAAATGGATTACGGAAGAGGAATATAAAGAGGGGCTGGCACTTGCTCAACTGGCACCAGGGCCATTGGCCGCTCAACTAGGTATTTACGTTGGCTTTGTCCACTATGGATTAATAGGTGCGACTTTAGCTGGGCTCGCTTTTGTACTCCCTTCTTTTATCATGGTAGTGCTATTAGGTATTGCATATAAGCTTTATAGCGGATTGCCAGGGATGCTGGCCGTGTTTTATGGAGTAAGTGCTGCTGTAATTGGCATCATTGCCATTAGTGCCTATAAACTGACCATTAAATCAGTGAGTAGCCTTGACTTTGCAGCCATCAAATCTAAATGGCTCTTATGGATTTTTTATTTGGTTGGAATTGCTGTCACGGTGATTACTGAAAAAGAAGATGTTTTGCTTTTTGCAGGCTGTGGCCTGATCTATATGGTAGTTAAGTCACCTCCAAAATGGATCAAACGCCCTACTGCTGCGCCATCAATAATATTACTTGGCATTGGATTTTGGCATTATGATGGAAAGACCCTTCAGGAAATTGGTTGGTTCTTTCTAAAAGCGGGTGCATTCGTATTTGGCAGTGGTTTGGCTATTGTTCCCTTTTTACATGGAGGAGTGGTTCAGGAATTTGGCTGGCTTACCGAACATGAGTTTTTGGATTCTGTAGCTGTAGCAATGATCACTCCTGGGCCTGTCGTGATCACTGTTGGATTTATCGGTTATCTGGTAGCTGGTTTTCCCGGAGCCTGTGTAGCCGCGCTCGCTACCTTTTTACCTTGTTATATTTTTACGGTAGCACTGGCCCCTTCCTTTAAAAAGATTGCAAAAAACACCAGTATCAAAGCATTTGTGGATGGCATTACAGCAGTGGTGATTGGTGCGCTTGTAGGCGCTGTAATTATTATCGCTATACGGGCAATTGTAGATATTCCGACTGCCTTAATCGCTATATTTAGTATGCTTGCTTTGATCTACCTAAAAAAAATAAAAGAACCACATCTCATATTGGCATCAGCTATAATTGGAATCATACTTAAAACACTTTTGTAATGAAAAGAGATGAGTTTTTAAAAACCTCGGTCATCTTAGGCGGGGTAAGTTTACTACCTGTTAATTCTGTTGCTGCTGAAACGCATAAAAAAGGATTTTGGAAGTTATGAAAAAATCAGAACCATAATTCGCTTCGGCTGTTATTCCTCTACAGCTGTTAGACATTGAAAGAACACAAAAAAGCATACTTACCTCATCAGAAACATATAATTTATGACACAACCGACCCAGATTATAATTCACGCAGCAAGACTTGGCAACATTGAAGTCATTCAGGAATTGATCAGACAGAAAGCTGATCTTAATGCAAAAGATGAAAAAGGATATACCCCTTTGATTATCGCCTGCTACAATAATCAATATCAAGCTGCCAAATTATTATTGGACTCCGGTGCAGAGGTAAATGCTCAAGATCATGGGGGTAATACCGCATTAATGGGGGTAGCATTTAAAGGTTATTTGGATATTGTGGAATTATTAATCAATTATGGAGCTAATTTAGACCTTCAACACGGCAATGGTGGAACAGCCTTAATGTTTGCGGCCATGTTTGGCAGAAATGATGTATTACAACTTTTGCTGACTCACGGTGCCAATAAGACGATACTGGATGTGCGCGGTCTTTCTGTATTTGATTTGGCCGCTCAACAAGGAAATGAAAAAGCTCTGGATATACTCCAAAATTAAATATGAATGGCACAAAAAAATACCCGGCATTTCCGGGTATTTTTTTTGAATTATATTAAGCTGGAACCTGTCGTTTTTTTTCTCGATCCCAAAACCTATGTTGAGCAATGGCTTTAATGAATTGTTTGGCCAGTTTCGCCGCATCAGCACCTATTACAATACCTTCTTTAAATACAGTCTCATCCGAAAAATCTTTAGGCAGCTTTTTAGAAAAATAAGTCGATTCTAGTACCTGTTTAGCCTGATCATCGGCAGCAATTGCCTTACAATGCTTAAAAGCTTCATTTAAAAAATGAATCGCATTTGCTTCCGCTTCCAAAGTGGCTATACTCTTTAATCCTCCTGGAACATATACCGCATCATATAGTACCGATGCAGCAGTTAAAAAACTCTCATCTACAGCTACCTCGGATTTATCAGCAGCAACTACGACGCCCAATTTAGGAGCGATCACCTGAACTACCCCACCCTCAGCAAGAATTGCAGATTTAACCGTATTTAATGTTTTTGCATCAACACCATCCGCGGCAAGTATGGCAATCTTACGGGTTTTAATGGTATCCTTTAAAGTCCCAGCCATGCTTAACGCAGTAGACTTATAGAGCTTCCCTTCTACCTTTAAAGGCTGATAATCCAACGGATCACCATCTGCCGGAACGCTATGGTTTATCGGTTGTTGCGGTTTGGCAGGAACTTTTAACCCAAGTGCAAATGCTACCTCAGTGGCGAGCCCTTGATCAACAAGCGACAAAATTCCAACCATCCGCTGACGGATGGCAACTGTTTTCACTTTACCCAGCTCGAAACTTAAAGCATCAACCAAATGTTTCTTTTCAGGATCAGACTGGCTGTTAAAGAACAATGTTGCCTGACTGAAATGATCAAAAAAACTTTTACTCCTTGCCCTAACTTTTTTGGCATCAATCCTTTCCTGATAGGAAGTGAAACCACCATCTGCCGCCTTCACCTGTTGTGGGGCATTATTTCCCAAAGAATTAGGCCCATAACTAGTTTTCCCTTTGTTAATGGTTTGACGCATAAAACCGTCCCTCTGGTTATTATGAACAGGAACTACTGGTCGATTTATTGGAATCTCGTGGAAATTAGGGCCTCCCAAACGGATCAATTGCGTGTCTGTATATGAAAACAATCTTCCTTGCATAAGTGGATCGTTGGTAAAATCTATACCGGGTACAATATGCCCAACATGGAAAGCCACTTGTTCAGTTTCAGCAAAGAAATTATCAGGATTACGATTAAGCGTCATTTTACCAATACGCTGTACCGGCACCAATTCTTCGGGTATCAGCTTGGTAGGATCCAGTAAATCAAATTCAAATTTAAACTCATCCGCTTCAGGCACAATTTGTACGCCCAGCTCCCACTCAGGAAATGCACCACTATCAATTGCCTCCCATAGGTCTCTTCGGTGAAAATCAGGATCTTTACCCGAAATATTTTGTGCCTCATCCCATGCAACTGAATGCACACCAAGCAAAGGTTTCCAATGAAACTTCACGAAACAAGCCTCACCGTTTCGATTAATGAACCGAAACGTGTGCACACCAAAACCCTCCATCATGCGCAAGCTTCGAGGAATGGCGCGGTCACTCATTAGCCACATGACCATGTGGGTAGATTCTGGCATTAATGATATAAAGTCCCAAAAAGTATCATGCGCTGAGGCCGCCTGTGGCATTTCATTGTCAGGTTCTGGTTTAACGGCATGAACCAGATCGGGAAATTTCATCGCATCTTGGATAAAAAATATCGGCATATTATTACCTACCAGATCAAAATTACCTTGTTGGGTGTAGAATTTCACTGCAAAACCCCTCACATCTCTGGCTAAATCTGTAGACCCCTTAGATCCGGCAACAGTAGAGAAGCGCACAAATACAGGTGTTTCCGTTTCTGTATCATTAAGAAAGGCGGCTTTCGTTACCTTGTCGAGTGATTTGTACAACTTAAAAACCCCATGGGCTCCTGATCCTCTAGCATGTACAACTCTTTCGGGAATACGTTCATGATCAAAGTGAGTAATCTTCTCCCGAAGGATAAAATCCTCAAGTAAAGTCGCCCCACGTTCTCCCGCTTTAAGTGAATTTTGGTCATCATTAATCCGCACTCCATGGTCCGTTGTCATCAATTCACCATTTGCATCAGTAGTATGTAACTGCAAGGCTTCGGTCTTTTCATTTTCTGGTTGAATCCCCGGTTTCTTCGTAGGTTTATCTTTTGCCATAGTAGTAAATTAATAGGTTTATATCTTCTGCTGCAACGCAACTTATTTCATCCCCGGTAGGCATAGCATAGCGTAACGTCCAAAGTAACCTTCAGCAGAATAAATTAACAGTCTTAGATTAAGAATGTTTCATAAAATTTCTTATTTTAAATTGCAGGACTCCCTAACGATTTACTAATTAGACTTTCAGCTGAGATTTAGGAATCATAATTAACTCATTAACCTTCAAATCAACTCTTTGGATTCAATTGGTAAGCAAAATGAAAATACAGAACCTTTTCCTATTTCACTACTAACGGTAATCTTGCTACCATGTAACTTCAGAATTTCGGCCACAAGATACAGACCAATACCAAAACCAGAAACATTTTTTGCCCGTTCATCCGAGACCCTGTAGAACCTTTCAAACAATCGTTTTTGATCTTCGGCTGAAATTCCTAACCCATGGTCAGAAAAACTAACCACTACCACATCCATTTCAATTTTGCAGCAAATGCTTATTACTGTGCCTGGGTCAGAATATTTAACGGCATTACTCAAAAGGTTATTCATTACTTGACAGAGCTTATCCTTATCTGCATCAACTATAAATCGTGAGCAGCGTTGGTATTCGATGAGGTGATTTGGCGCTAAAATGCAGCCTTCCTCAACAACCTCGTCAATCAGCTCAGATAAGACAAACCTCGACCTGTTCAAAGGCATTTTCCCTTCCTCAATGCGAGAAAGATTTAAAAAATCATTGATCATCATTGTCATTTTCTGTGTCTGAGTGTGCGCGCGTGTCAGAACACTTTCAATAAAACTCTCATTTGATTCCTTTATTTTGCCTAAAGCCAATTGGATATAAGATTTCATGCTAGTCAGCGGAGTTTTTAGTTCATGACTCACGATGGCTACAAAATCATTTTTGCGTTGTTCAGCCATTTTTTTGTCGGTAATGTCTCGCGCAATCTTAGACAAACCAATAATATTTCCGGCTTTATCTTTAACTGGTGATATAGTTAAGGAAACATCAATAAAACATCCATTTTTCGTTCTCCTTTTGGTTTCAAAATGATCAACCCTTTGCCCTCTTTTTAGCTGATTGAGAATTAAGGGTTCTTCCTGTTGGCGATCAGCAGGAATCAGCTTTAATATAGACTGCCCAATCATTTCTTCAGCAGTATAACCGAATATTCTTTCAGCCGAATTATTCCAGCTGGTAATTGTGCCATTTAAATCTTTACTAATGATGGCATCATCCGTAGACTCAATGATGGCATTAAGAATCGCACTTTTTTCCTCAGCAAGCCGCATTGCTTCTATGAGGAGTTCTTGTTGCCGGATATTTCCATTCAGTTCAATTTCCTTAAGCTTGTGGCTACCGATCTTATCATTTAACGAGTTGTAACTGTCCATAGCTAGATGTGATGATAAATATTTTTACAAGATACATACTTATAAGGAATTGCTTATTCTGATCAAACCATACCCATTACCATATCCCTGAGTGTGAACAAATTGGTTATAGCGCTACCCATCGTATTGTTAAAATAAGTGTAGATCGTTTTACCCTCCTTTATCCATTCTCGGATATAACAAGCATACTCGTAAAGTATCTCGTTTTCATAACTACCTCTATAACTCCCCCCCGGGCCGTGAAAGCGGAGATAAACAAAGGGAAGTTCAGTATCCCTAATGGGAGTAGATGCAGGTGACTTGTCATGTATCACCATCCCCATCCGATGCTCCTCAATCAATTTATATACCTCATCATGGTAGAGGGAAATATGTCTAAATTCCAAAGCAATATTCCAATCAGCATTCGGATCTGCATCTCGTAATGCTTTCATCAGCAAAGCCAGCTGTTTAAACTGAACGATCCGCACACTGGGCGGAAACTGCACTAGCAGGCAACCCTTTTTATTATCAACCTCGCCTATCACTTCTATGAAGCTGGTTACCAACTCCGGGTTAAATGCCAGGCCTCTATTATGTGTTATTTGTTTGGAAAGCTTAAAGGTAAATCTGAACTCTTCCGGCACATCATTCGCCCATTTCGCCACAGTTGAGGACATGGGCAAATTATAAAATGAACTATTAATTTCAATGCTGTTCATCATAGAAGCATAGAAACAAAGCCGACTTTTATCTATAAATTCTTCAGGGTAATACAATTTATTAGGCACAGGTAGCAACAAACCGCTTGTGCCTGAATAATAAACTGAGGTATCACTTATCGGAAGCATCAACAATGGAACAGACAAGCAGATCTATTGTTTTTAACAATTTACAAGCAACATAGCGAATAAATTATTAAGGTATTATTTTACTTACTTGGAAATTAGCAAAAACAAAAGTAGCTGCCATTACGTTTTAATCAAAAAGCTTAACATAATTAAAATAAGTGTCATGGGAAATCTACTTTATACTATTGCAGTCATTTTAGTCATCATCTGGGCTATCAGCTTTTTGGGTGGTTACTATACAGGCGGAATCATTCATATCCTTATTGTGATCGCTATCATAGCGGTTGTCTTGGGTGTGATCCGCAGGGCCTAAACAGTGCCAGGCCTTTGGTTGAGGTCTGGCACTTAAATTATTTAATCTAAAACTTGCAAATGCCTAGCCGGAAATTACAAACTCATGAAACCTGATCCAAAACAATACAGTTATTTTTACAGAAATGGACTTACAATTGTTTTCATGAGTTTGTTTATCTTCACCCTTGCCGCGCAAGCCCTTACGGGCTGGAAGCAGCACAACCAGGAACTAAAAGAAGATAAATCCTCTGAAATTGGAATAGGGACTTACCTACAAAGTGGGCATTTTATTTCAGCTACATTTGAAAATTTCGAAAGTGAATTCCTGCAAATGACGCTGTATGTTTTACTTACTGTATCGTTACGCCAAATTGGTTCAGCCGAATCCAAAAAGTTAGACATTGCAGAAGAAGTCGATAGAGAGCCAAAACCATCTAAAAATACTCCATGGGCAGTAAAAAAAGGGGGATGGGTATTAAAAGTTTATAGCAATTCACTATCTATCTGTTTTGGTATTTTGTTTTTTTTCAGCTGGGCAATGCACCTATATGGAAGCTGGAAAGCGCACAACATAGAGCAAATGACTAAGCAATTGCCTGAGGAAAGCGTAATAGACTACTTGGGCGAGCCAGAATTTTGGTTCGAAACCTTTCAAAACTGGCAAAGCGAATTTCTATCGGTTGCTTCAATTGTCTTTTTAACCATATACCTCAGGCAGAAAGGATCCCCGGAATCCAAACCAGTAGATGCCTCGCATATGGAAACAGGAAAATAATTATTTTGAAGATAAATGTTATGGCTCTTTGAATCATATCACTAAAACAGAGTGTAGAATAGGCCATAAAACAAAAAAGCCTTTAAATCATAGATTTAAAGGCTTTTTTCGTCGGGGTGGCAGGATGCCAAACCAACGTTATATATATCTAATTTACAACCACTTACCTCCTATTTAAACATCAGGGAGTAGATTAGGGCATAATTCATTTCAAATCAAATCAGCTCAAAACATTTTTTCAAACTATCGTCCGATAGTAGAGTATAAATAACTGCTTATTTGATGCTTCAAAGATAGTTTTTTTTTGTAATCCTTCAAAATAAACTTTGAATTAAAATGTAATAAACTTCTATGTGACATTGTACCAAATAGTTTTGTTTTGAGATTATTAGATGCACCCCACGAACCAGAATACTCAGTATTCGGCTGCATATCAAACCCTATCTTATTTGCAATTATGACTTGACTTAGAAAGTGAAGGGCTTTAAATCGTTCTTATCTCATAGCTTAATAACATATTTCAAATTAGAAATATCTTACTTGATATTCTTTATTCGAAGGATTTTAAATCTTGAATACTTGGTAAGATATAGGTAATCGTATATTTCATGATATAATTTAATTCTATCTTCACTCATATCTGAATACACTCCGTTCTGTGTATCGATAACGCAGATGGTATCTAAAATTAGACACTCAGTAGACGGTTTGCTGTCGTAAAAAGTATTTGTTTTCCAATCATAAAGTTGGCCTGAATATTCAATAGCATATTTACCTGACAAATTCTCGATTTCAATGGACAACTTTGATAATTGCTCATCAGCTTTCTTTAGCAAATCCTCCTCGTCAACTGTTAATGATTTGTTGTGTCCTTTTTATCATGTCAACAGTGATTCTTCCTTCAAGTTTTTAAATGTAGATTTAAGTTTCTTCAATGTTTCTAATCTTCCATAATATTTTCCTTGTTTAACAATGATATTCGTCCTGCTTAAAATCAAATACAGAGTTTAAATGGTAGATCAACAAAACATGAAATACTGTTAAGGCCCATCAGGAAGCTTCACGAATTAATTCAATTATAAAAGGTTTGCCATTTTATAATGACTAACTTTATATACAACTCTAACATTCAAATAATTTGGCTCTTCCGAAAAAAGTCAGGTTTCAACCTATAGCATATGAAAATTAGTGATAATGGATTACCGACTTGGCTTGATGCCAATACTGACGAAGCGTATGATGATCTAGACTTTGGTATAGTAAGAATGGATTATAGGGGAATAATAACAGCATACAACAGTGCAGAATCTGCTTTAAGCGGCGTTACCAAAGAAAATGCAATAGGGAAGCACTTTTTTACTCAGGTCGCCCCTTGTACCAATAATTTCATGGTGGCGGAGAGGTATAAAGAAGAGGAACTCGATGAAGTGATACCTTATATGTTCACCTATGTTACCAAGCCCACAAAAGTAGAACTTCGCCTGATCAAAGCAAAAAATGGCAACCAGTATCTGTTAGCTCATAAAGCTTAATATGGCTAAGCTTGCTGGGGATAGCCAGTTGCAAAAGATGCTTGCCATCATTCATCAGGTCCCAATAGGATTGATCGAGGCGAATATAGCAGGTGGCATCAAGCAAATGAATGCCAAGAGTGTTCAATTGCTTATGCCCTTGTTTTATAGCCACGGATTGCAAGGAGATAATATTACTGAGTTACTGGCCATCATAGCACCGGGGCTCTTAGTGATAGTCAAAGGGTTTACTCCAGAGTCGGGTTGTATAGTTAACCAATTGAGACAGGAGATCCGCCAGGAACGAAAAAATGCAGAACCGGCTATCCTTCATTACTTGTTCACGGTAAACAAGTTGGATGCTGGTACATTGATGTACATCTTTGATGATATTACAGAACTGTATTATAAAGAAAAACAGTTGAGCCAAATACAGCTTGACAAAGCAGTTGAACAAAGCAAGTTTGAAACAGCATCAGGGGTATTGCATGATATCGGCAATGCCGTAGTGGGTTTCGGCTCTTATATGATCAAGATCAAACGTTCAGCAGAACAAAATGACATTGCTGCACTGCAGAAACTTCAAAAATTGGTGCACAAAAATCTGCCTTCATTTATTACGGCGATCGGTGAGCAAAAAGCGTATGCGATGTTGGAGTTCATAAGCGGTATTATTATGAATCAGGAAGATCAACTCCTTGCAATAAAAGGTTCTTTATCAGACCAGATGAAAATTATTTCGCACATACAGGAAATACTGAATATTCAACGACAGTATATGAAAGGGCAAAGTTCGGAGCGGGAACCCGTCAATCTCCGTGCAGTTGTTAATGACTCTATCTCGATGTTATTTGGGAGCCTTGATAAGAAAGACATCGCCTTTAACTTTGATGCGCCGGCAACCATACCTCAGATCAAAGGGGACCGGACAAAATTGATGCAGGTGTTTCTCAATCTTTTCAAAAACTCCGTTGATTCTGTTGAAGCCGTTACACGGCCGGATAAAAAAATCACAGCTCGTCTTACAGCAAACAAGTACGCTATTATAGTTGAGATTACCGATAACGGTAAAGGCTTTAATTCAGCAATGGGGTTAAACTTATTCAACCGGGGCTATACAACCAAGGCAGAAGGCACTGGATTAGGACTGGCCAATTGCAAAAGTATTATTGAAGCGCATAATGGTGAAATTGGCCTCGTCAGTGATGGAGAAGACAAAGGCGCAACCGCCACGGTACTTTTCCATTTATAAACATAACTAACAAGAACATGCAGCAGGAAACAATGAATACCCGGGTACTGATTATCGATGATGAAGAGATTGTAAGGGATAACATGGAGGAAATTCTGGCTCCGCCTGTTTTACATCCCAGCGGAAAAGTTGCAAGCGCCTCTAATATACTTTTTGATGATGAAGAAGATGCGATAGGCATTATCAGCGCTGTTAAAAATAGTCAAATACCTGTATTTACGGTAAACAAAGCCGTGAACGGCATGGATGGCCTGAAAAAAATAAGGACAGCCATCGCGGATAACAATCCTTATGCTGTTATTTTTTTGGATATGAGAATGCCGGGATGGGATGGACTGGAGACCGCGTTAAGGATCAGGGAGGTCGATATAAAAGCAGAGATTATTATCGTAACGGCATTTACTGACCATTCTATTGAAGAGATCGTGGCTAAAGCGGGGCAAAATGTAGGTTACCACTGTAAGCCATACGCGGCTGAAGAGATCTTACAGTTAGCCACCAAGGCTGTAAATAATTACAGTAAATTAAGAAATCTCGAACGATTGATCGAACTGATCGCCAATATTAATCTGTCAGAAGCTCATCTTAATTCCCTTTTACAGAACATATTAGATCAATTATCCATGTACATTGGCAGCGAGACTGCTTTGATGGGCAAACTGCTTAAAAACAATGAATATCAAAAATTATTTTCGACCGGTAATTCTGAAAAAGAAGTTGATGTTGATAAGATAACCGAAATCATATCTTCCTCCAAATTCAACCTGCAGGAAGTAGAACAAATCGCTGAGGTTGTTTTCATCAGACTGGATGGCTATACCATTTTTGCAGTAGTGAGTGATGACGTTCAGCTGAAGACAGAGAAGTTATATTTATTAAAGCTCTTTGTTCAAAATGCGGCAAAGGCTATCAAAAATAAAGAACTTAACGAAGAGCTTTTGCAGAAAGAAAAATTGTCGGCTGTGGGAAAAGCAGTGGGTATGTTAATTCACGACTTAAGAACACCGATAAAAAATATCCCGCTATTAACGGCCTACATACGCGATGAAGGATTCAGCAGCGATTGGTTAGATATGATCGACACTTGCGGAACTCAGGCGTCTGATATATTTGATGATTTTATGGATTTTTTGAGAGACGCACCTTTAAGTCTGCAACCGGTTGCTGTCGATCATCTCATTAAGGATTGTATAACACTTGTTGATCAGGCGTTAGAAGCTAAAGAAGTTTCTTTTCATGAAAATATAGCGCCTGGATTAATGGTTATGGGCGACAAAGGAAAGCTCAGGCGCGTTATCATGAATCTTATAAATAATGCTTTAGAAGCGCTCAAGGATAACAAAGTTCAAAATCCTGTGGTGGAGATTACTGTCGAAAAAGAAGGTCAGTATGGTGTGTTAATTATTAAGGATAATGGACCTGGTATACCAAATCAAATCCTCGCGACACTTTTTGATGCCTTTGTAACTTCTGGCAAAAGCAACGGCACCGGATTGGGATTGGCCATTGTTAAACAATATATAACCGCTCATAATGGCACCATAGAGGCGAGAAATGATAACGGTGCTCATTTTATAATTCGACTGCCTTTAGCCCAATAGGATGATTTGGGAGACGCAGCATATTAAAAGGATATTATTGGACCTTGCTTTAAAGGTGACAGATACGCCATTTTACGGTGTAAATACACCTTATGATACAACTGGGCTTGATTGGAAAAATGATGTTGGTTTAGATTCAATTCAGTTGATGCACCTGTCGGTGGCAGCCGGGTCATTTTTTAGTCTTTTTGAAATGGATCAGCCACCCTACTTATTGTCGTATAGCAGCGTTGACGAATGGGTGAGTGAGATACTGAGTGCAAAGAAAGAAGTTAACAATTCGATTAGTTTCACATCCTCAGGAACAACGGGCAATACAAAAGTCGTTAAGCACACGATGCAATTTTTAGATCGGGAAATTAACTTTTTATCAACCTTGTTCAACGATGCTACCCAAATTATCCCCTACATTCCATCCTATACGATCTATGGATTTTTATTCACCGTTGGATTACAGCAAAAATTAAAAATACCGGTTTTATACCCATCCGAAATCAATCTGCAAAATCTGCCATCAAAAGCGCTCATCGTAGCTACCCCTTTTCATTGGCAGGTGATATTAGTTCCTTCACCATCCGTTCTTAATTGTTATGGCGTATCCTCTGGCGCCCCTCTATTTGATTCTCTTTTTAAAGATATAATAAATAAAAACGTAATTCTTACAGAATTATATGGTTCAACTGAAACCGCTGGTGTAGCGTTCAGGAAAAGCTTTTTGCAAGGATTTACCTTGTTTCCATACTGGAAATTTACGACAACTCCGAATAATAGCGAAATTGAAGATCAGGATACCCAACTGACCTACATGTTAATGGATCACATTGGGATAAACGGCGCGAACACGCTGAATATTTTGGGCCGAAAGGACAAAAAAATAAAAATTGCAGGAAAACTAGCGGATTTGGATTACATCCAAAATATCATAGAGCAGTTCCCCGCCGTTCAAAATTGTAATTTAAGTGCAAAGCGTATTGAAAATAAAGTAACCATACATGCTTATTTAGGTTTGCATGTAGATAACAAAGCAAATAGAGAGGCGGTAATGAAACAGATACGTTCATCCTTAAAACCTCACGAAATTCCTAAGCGTGTAACTTTTGGCTCAATCGCTGCGGACGTTTGAGTAGTATTAGCAAGTCTGTCTGAAGTATATTAATGACGATGCAGCACTAACCAAAGCCCTCATTTCGTTTTACTATGTCACGCTCCACCATAAATTTGCATTCGTCGATCTGTTTACTTGTGTATTGGGATAGTTCTGAAGACTAGGTTGAAGAAGGGATACATGATGTCAAAATTGACACATTACAAGAATATACAGAGGGTATGGATTTGTATTTAAAGGCGACAGAGTCAGTTGACCCCGAGATTAGTTTTTTATACTACTATATAATTATTGAATTTTATGCCCTAATATCTTCAAAACGTATTGCATACGATAGTTTAACTCGGAAATTGGATTCGATTAGAATTAGTGGAGCAAAAAACCATGATATTAAGGCAATAATACAAATCGCTGACCAACATCGAACTTCTCAAACGGATAAGGAATTAGCCCAATCTATATTGAAAGAAACCATAGATTTAATCGATGTTTTCCAACTTTTGCCCGATGATCTTCAAAAAAAAGTTAGTAAAAATTCGGGACTTAACTCAGCACAGTTAAGCTACGAGACAAATCCTGAGCAAATACAAAAAAGTATAAATTCATTAGGTACAATTCTATATAGTACAAGAAATTCAATCGTACATGCAAAATCAAATTATACACAAAATCAAAATGAGTGTAAAGAGGAAGAGCTAAAACAGCTAAATGTGTTCCTTAAGCAAGTAACTTATGGAATTATAAAATGGTACAGTAGATTACCTCAACATATAAAAGAAGCTAATTCTTAACAAATCAGACTAAATCATGGAAAACACAGCGCTAACTGGAAAAAGTTGTTGCACCAGCATATAACAATATTACATCGTAAATGAAGCCGTTTCCGTCATCTATATGATTTACAGTGAATTACATATCGAAAAAAGTAACCAAGCTAACCTGCCTTTAAAGTCAAAAATTCCATGAGATGCTGTTCTAGCAACTCGGTATTGTAAGTACCATCTGTAGTGTGGTCAGTGAGTTCGAGACTACTGTCCCCGACTGTAATCGTGTAAGCGTTACCGTCAATAATTTCCGGGAAACTGATATTCACAATATCAGCAACGTGAGCAAATTCCACAGCTAGGTTGCTACCAAGCTGCTCATTCACGTAAGCAGGAAATTCCGTTTTTAAAAGCTCAAATAAACTTTCAGGCCTTAAAGGTTGCACATTATCAATTGCCCCGAAATCATAAACCATCAATCAGCTGCCAAAGGCAGATAATAAACAGCGACTTTCAAAAAGTGTACGATTTGGACTAACTAATTCAGCTGGCAGGTGTTTAACCTATAAACCATCACAGGCCATGCAGGAAGAAGAAATATTTAACCTATCGATAGCGATCAACGCCGGGCTAGAACCCCTAACATTCACGATCACCATATACTATCCGGCCTCTGTTCCAAAACATGAGCGGAACTACCGCGTGCTCCGTGACAACGAGATGCTCGGCGTCCTTCATCAGGATGCAGACGACCGTTGGCATTTACTGGAAGGCAACATGGAGCAGGAAGAAATCCAGACCATCGGACAGGAAATTGATGCACATTACGCCTAATAAACTAGCCCTTGCCCCTTCTTTAGCAAAACGCGAAAAGGGGAAGATATGCTAGTAATTGAAGAAGAGATGCTAGCACAAGTATTGTAGAAATTATTTATCTTTGTGCATGTCATGGACGGTGCTAAGCGCCTGACGATGGCTAATGCTAAAGAGACTGTTAAGCGTAAAGTGTGGTATTATCTACCATTACTGTGTTTGATAACCTCTCTCCTGTGCAAACCTAATGACACTTTTACTTGCAGGTTCGGGGTAACCATATCAGTGGAATTGGGACTTTTAAAGGGCGGGGAGCAGCGGCCTTCAACTATTTTCAAAAAAGTTGCAAAAGTGGTAAAAAACTGTAGCTTTATATTGCGTAGATACGCCTAAACAAAGTAGTATGAAAGGTAAAAAACAAAGAAATGGAGCCTGGCTGGAGGCCGGGAACTAAAAGTTATGACAATGGACGGTGCTAAGCGCCTGACGATGGCTAATGCTAAAGAGACTGTTAAGCGTAAAGTGTGGTATTATCTACCATTACTGTGTTTGATAACCTCTCTCCTGTGATTATGAATGGACCTGCAAGGACTGCAACAGTTTGGACCCACACTTCATAGATAAATATGGCATCAAGAACACCTCAACCCTTAATTAAACAAATATCCACTATCCAGCACCTTAAAAAAGCTTGGAAATTACTTAATACCTCCAATAAAAAATCAACTGGTTTATCTAAGATATCTATCAAAGATTTTGAAACCAACCTCAATAAAAACATCCAGGCACTTTCAAATTCCCTAACTAAAGGAACATTCACCTTTTCCAAGGTTAAAGGAGTAGCATTAGCGAAGAAAAACAAAGGCCACCGTCCTTTATTGATCTCCGAAGTAAATGATAGAATTGTACATAAAGCACTTGCGCTTAAAGTAGAAGCCAAAGTTGCCAGGATTTACAAAATCAGGAACAAATGCAGTTTTGCCTATCAAAAGAAACGTAGTATTCAGGATGCCATTTTGAAAATGGCATCATACTACCAACAGGGCTATACGCATATCCTGGAAGCAGACATTCAAAGTTTCTTCCCAACGGTCAATAAAAGCATGTTATTAAAAGACCTGTACAGTAAATTACCGGATGACTCTATTAACCATCTGCTACAGGGTTCTCTTAACCAAGAACTAGGAAACAGGGAAGAACTTAAAAAGCGTGATTTAAAAACCTACGACGATATTTTTGTTAGTGCAGAAGAAGGTATACCGCAGGGAAATGCATTATCTCCGCTGCTGGCAAATGTATTCCTTTCCGAATTTGATCAGCGCATGATCAGGGAAAACATAAAAATGATCCGGTATGCAGATGACTTTATCATCATGTGCAAATCGAAAAAAGATGCAGAAGCGGCCTATCTGATTGCTGTCAATGAACTCGAAACCAAACTGGGTTTAAAACTTTACCCGCTGAAGCCCAGCTCAGCACCTGGAGAAAAAATAAGCCGCATTTTAAAGCCCGCAGAAACACAGTTCAGTTTCTTATCGGTCAAGTTCGACGGAAAAAACTGCACGGTTTCCGACAAAAAGATCATCTCCGTCATCAACAAACTAAAAGACCTTTCTTCTTTGAAGACCCTTAAAGAAAATTATCCTGATCTGGCCCTTGGCCTGCTCCAGGTATTGGTAAAAGTGCGCAATGCTGTTGAAGGCTGGATCGCAGCCTACAGTTTTTTAGATACCAAATTCATTAAAATTTAATTCTTCTTTAGATGCTATATGGTAATTCATAAACCAATGGAAGGGCTGTATATAAGTATACCAGGGATAATCCGTATTGTTACTATGGCAATCATAACAGGCTTTCTTCAAGATTCCCTGTACATCACCTGGCATGGCAACCATTTTGGAAATATCATTTGGCATAGCCTGCCCGCTTTTGTTGCGGGCAGGGTGTATAAACTGGATAATTATAAGGATTACCAATAACCCAAGAAGAATTTTCTTTATGCCGCCCATGGCTATTATTGCAATTCCTCTTTAACAGTACCGCATGTTGGCATAGACTGTCCCAGATAAGGATTACTGATTTCTTTGGACTCACTAATCCAATTTGCACCTTTGTTCTCATTGTACATTGGGCAATGATCAACATACAGCTTCTGCCCTGCACCAATTCCTTTAACAAGATCATAAATATCCTGACTTAGGGTTTCAAAATGTTCACGCTGATGCTTGATGTTGCCGACATTTGCACCAATATGCACTGCATGTTCCTTGGCATCGCCAGCTATATCGTCATATATTTTAACTTTATCCGCGGTCAGGGAAGATTTATCAAAGCCTGCCAACGCAGTTTCCAATGCCTTACCAGACGATGCCGCATCTTTGTCGTTATCTTTAGCAAGTGCATTCTTTAACTGTAAATAAGCACTAACAATGTTGTGGATCGGTGACTTCTGTTGTGATTTTGAAGTAGTGTCTACAGCAGTTACCGACGTACTGTCAGTACTGGAAGTAGCCTCGTTCTTCTTTGTTTCATTGTTACAGGCCGCTAAAAAAAGGATGGACGCAGCCATACTAAATATGATATTTTTCATGATGTTTTTATTAAAATACAAGTAAAGCCCCAAACAAAAAGCGTGAGGCTAATTATAAAAAGATTACTTAATTGTTTCTACTACTTTGCCGCATGTCAGCATAGAGCTGCCGTAATACGGGTTTTTAATTGCTTTCTCACTACTTAGCCAGTTGGCCTTTTTCATTGGGCAATATTGCTGGTAAATAGGTTCGGCGGATAACTTCGTAGATTTAACGAGTGTGATCATTCCGTTAGAAAGACCTGCAAAATGTTCACGTTGACTTTTCAGATCTTTGCTTTCCGCAATCAAACCTGCATGTTCCAACAAAGAAGCTTTCATTGCCTTACTGACAGTTTTGTCATCAGTTAATGACTTAACCAATTCTGCCGATTTTGAGGCAACAAGATTAGCATTTCCTGCTACAAGTGCGTCCTTGGTTTTATAGTAAAGATTGAGCAGGTCGCCAGTTTGAGTGTGACCAGAGTGGTCTTGCGCAAAGCTATAGTGCACAAGGGATGTTGCTAAAATTGCAACTAAAAGAAATATTCTTTTCATGATGATTTGATTTCAATGATTTATAGAAAATTATAGGCATAGGAGTTCCAGTCTCCATGCAAAAACTATGAAATCATTTAATCAAATTTGAAAACTTTGAATGCTTATCCGGATATCCCGTATGGGTGGATGATAGCTTCTTACGAAATATTTAGTAGTGGGTTGATATACAGAGAATGCCAAAGCATCTAACTGACAATAAGTGGGAAGTAAAGTAAAAAAGGTATCTGGTTGTATGCTGAATTTTATTTTAGAAGGCGATACCTTGTCTTCCTTCAGTAGTTTTGTGACTTCATCCTTACAGCATTCATCGTTATCTTTTTTAGTGCCATGATGATCCGTTAAATCGTGGTGAGCTTCAGCTGATTTAGAATGATCATGATTAGCATGATAATGATTAGCATGATAATGATCTGTATGTTTATGTGATTCAGTGGCATGTTGCTCCTGTTGAGGAATCCCATTCTGCATAGTGACAGCACAGGCAAAACCAACCACTGTGTTTAATAAAAACACAACCAGTAAAAACACTGCTTTTAATGGTACGGATAGTTTTCCTTTCATCAATAACAAAATTACGTGATATTTCTCCACCTAGATTTATATTATTTTGTCATAATTTTATATAATTCTGGCAAGCATCATTAATTTGTAAAACAGTTCAATAAAGATATTGTTTAGAATATGTATAGTTTTATCTTGACCATACTTTACGCTTATTTAACTTAAACCTTTTTAAAGCTGCAAAACAAAAAGTTCTGGATGGTATCAAAAGGTGTAACATGATCCTCAACAATGCAATGCAGTTTTTGAAAACCATCAGATAATTGAAAGTCTAATTGTTCTTCGGAGTATTGACGGATCTCTAAACCGCTACATTTTTTAGGGCCATTGGCTGAAAACGTGCCAATTACAAGGTATCCCTTAACCGATTTACGCGCACTATCTAAATATTTCCCAATCTGTTCGGCGTTTACTAAAAAGTGAAAAGTGGCGCGGTCATGCCAGACGTCATACTTTTCAGAAGAGTTAAAATCAGTGATATCCGAGACAATCCATTTGATCTTCTCTGCCCTTACTCCCAATCGTCCTTTGGCTTTCTCCAATGCTTTCGCTGAAATATCTAAGACAGTGATGTTGTCATATCCAAGATCCAGTAAACAATCCACTAGCTTACTATCTCCTCCACCAATGTCAATAATACTTGCAGATTTAGGAAGGTTAAAACTATTGATAAAATCAAGGGAAGTTTGTGGAATGTCCTGAGTCCAACTGACCTCTTCAGGTTGTTTTGAGGCATATACGTATTCCCAATGAGCTTTTCTTTCTGACATGGTGTAAAATTAATGATGATCAATAGCTTCTCACGAAATTAACTATATCCTTAACTATTAAGTCAATTTATTCCGACTATTGTTAGTTTTCGGAACAAATTGACTATTTTTTGATGATGCTTGCTTAAAGTTTGCATTTAAACAACCTTGCTATAGCTTGTTGTTGCTGTAAACCATATTCCAGGTAAGCATCACGTGTTTTGTAAAGTGATAAAATTTCATTGTAATACTGGATTACTGAAATCTCACCAAACCGCAAAGCCTTTTCTAACAAAGGTTCGGATTTGAGCTGATCCAGCAAGCCCTTATATTCCCCAAGTAAATAGGTAGCCTCTTCGTATTGTTGATAATAGACCCTGTTTTCCTGCATGTGTTCCAAACGATGGTCTGTCATACGGTTTTCAGCGACCAATTGCTCCAGTTTCTTTTGCTTAACTGCGTTTTTCTTTTCCCAAAGTGGAATGCTTAAACCTACATGGATGCCCTGGTATTTCTGACCAAGGATAGACTGGCTGTGATAACCTGCTTCAAAACCCGGTAAGGTCAAAGCTTTATTCAATGCCGTTTCTTTAGCCGCAATTGTCTGTTGAGTGGCATAAATTTTAAGCAACGGATCATTTGCCTCAATCAAACTATCCAGTATTTCAAAAGACGGTATGGAAGGATTTTCGGGATATACTTTTGTATCTATGGCTACTGAGCTTCCACCTGTATAAGTCACAAATTTTTGTTTCAACTGCTCCTTTTGCTGCTCGTTACGCTTTAACTGGGTTTTGGTTTCCAAAAGCAGCAACTTAATCTTATTGAAATCAAGGATATTCCCATCACCAGCGCTCATTTTTTTCTGATAAGCAGTATGCAATTTTTCAACAGCCTTTACCCGTTCGGCATACGTGAGATTGAGCTGATTAAGGTAAACCCATTGCAGCCAGTCTAATTTCACATTTAAAAGCAATTCCTGTCCTTTTGCTTTTGCAATAAAATCGGCTTGCTTTATCTTCTCATTGGATGCCTGTTTGCGATAAGTATAACTACTTGGAAAATCAAAACGCTGGGTAATGGCAAAATCTTGTTGATTCCCTGCATCTTTTGGTGTGCCGAAAAGTATTTCGTATTCTGCCGTTGGATTTTCAGGGTTTAGGCCAGTTCGGAACGCCATTTTACTGGCATCAGTTTCGGCCTGGTGTACTTTCAGCGTTTTGTTCTGTGACTTTGTAAGATTTAATACAGAATCCACCGTTTGTGCTTTTGCTTGATTTAGCCCTAAGATCAAAAGCAATGTGTATGTTAAAGTTTTCATCTTATGCTTGATTAAGGTTTGTAGATTTTCTTTTTTTCATCAGGCTATTGTACACAATGGGCACGATGAACAGATTTAACAGCGTAGAGCTTAACAAACCACCTAGAATGACATTAGCCATCGGGCTTTGAATCTCGTTCCCTGGTTGATCGCTGGCCATTGCGAGCGGAATCAAAGCTAAACCTGCGGTAAGGGCGGTCATCAGAATAGGACTTAAACGGTCTATTGATCCTTTGATCACAATATCCAGATCATAAAAGCCCTTTTCCTGTTGTAAATGCCTGTAATGAGAAACCAATAAAATCCCATTTCTTGTTGCTATTCCAAACAGCGTGATGAAGCCAATGATAATAGGAATACTAATGATACTGCCAGTTAACCATACACTGACTATACCACCAATGAGTGCCAATGGCAAATTGATCAGAATAATCATAGACAGCGCAGAATCTTTAAACTCATGGTACAGGACAAGAAAAATCGCTAATAAAGCAAATACTGAGGTCAACACTAAAGTCCGGGAAGCTTCCGCTTCTGCCTCAAACTGTCCGCCATATTCAACCCTGTAGTTTTGCGGTAGCTTAATGGCTTTCATTTTAGCCTGTATCTCTTCAACGGCAGATAACTGATCTCGTCCCGCAACATTGGCTGAAACCACCAATTTACGTTGTGCGTTCTCCCGGTTAATGGTATTCGGGCCTTTTGTTGAAACGATTTCCGCTACACTCCCCAAAGCAACTTTAGAACCATCACCTGCATCAATCAACAGGTTTTTCAAATCTTCTATCTTGCTTCTGGCAGATTCCTCGTATCGGAGTACCAGATCAAAGCGTTTTCCTGCTTCGTAAACATCACCTACCTTTTCACCACCAATAGAAACTTCTACAAAGCGGCTAAAATCTTCCAGACTAATGCCTTTAGCAGCAAGCAGGTCTCTTTTGGGTTTGATCTGGATTTGAGGGATTTGGATTTGCTGTTCAACTGAAATGTCCACCAGTCCGGGAATATTCTCTATTGCCTTTTTGGTTTCATTGCCCAGACGATAAAGTTCTGCCAAATCCTGACCAAATATCTTAATCGCAATATTCGCTCTCGTCCCTGACAACATGTGGTCAATCCGGTGGCCGATAGGCTGACCTATAGTAATGTTTGCACCAGTAATACCCGCTAATTTCCGCCTTACATCAGCCATAAATTCAGACCTGGAGCGTTCTTCCAGAAAGAAGGGCACATCAATTTCAGAAGCATTAACACCCTGAGCATGTTCATCAAGTTCAGCACGTCCGGTTCTGCGGGTAGTGGTTTTCACTTCAGGAATACTGAGCATGGCACGTTCTACCTGCTGTCCGATCTTATTGCTTTCTTCCAATGATATACCGGGTATTGTAACTGCGCTGATCACCAGGGAACCTTCATTAAATTCCGGCAGAAAACTACGTCCAAAACTACTGAACAGGAATAAGGCACCAATGAATAAACCGACCACTGCGGTAACAAGCCATTTTCGGTAAGTGATTGCTTTTTGCAAAGCACCAAGATAACTATGATTCAAATGCCTTACCAGCCAGCTTTCTTTTTCCTGTTTTAATAAGGTCTTATTTGATGTTAACAGGTAACTACAGAGTACAGGTGTTAAGGTAATGGCTACGATCAGCGAAGCAAACAAGGCCACTACAAAAGCAATGCCCAGCGGCACCAAGAGCCGTCCTTCCATTCCTGTTAAAAAAAACAACGGTGTAAAGGCAATAATGATGATAAAAGTAGCATGAATGATAGAAGAACGAATCTCTGTAGATGCGTTGTAAATCACTGTAAATTTGTTTTCCCGCTGTTCTACCGGAAGATGTGCATTTTCCTTTAAGCGTTTCAGTACGTTTTCTACGTCAATGATCGCATCATCCACTAAATCTCCAACGGCAATAGCCATACCACCGAGGCTCATCGTATTTATGGTTAAACCCATTAATTTGAGTACCACAATAGCTACCAATAAGGAAATTGGAATTGCAATGAGGGAAATGGCTGTTGCCCGCCAGTTCATCATGAAGATTGAAAGAATGATCACTACGAAAATAGAGCCTTCAATCAATGTTTTTTCAATGTTACCTATAGAGGCTTCAATAAAGCTGGCCTGACGGAATATTTTCGTGTTTACGATGACATCCTTTGGTAAACTTCCCTTTAATTCTTCAATGGTATGATCAATCTTTTCGGTGAGTTCCAGTGTGTTGGTATTGGGCTGTTTCATTACCGTCATGATCACCGAAGGCTGAGCATTCAATGAACCATCCCCCAATTTAACTGCTGCACCGATGGTAACCGTTGCCACATCAACTATTTTAACTGCTTTGCCATTTACGGTTTTGATTAGCGTGTTGCCAATGTCTTCAGGTCTGTTGCTACGCAAAATTCCTTTAACCAGGTATTCGTTACCATACTGATTGATCAAGCCGCCGGAAACATTTTGACCGATGCCATTTGTAGCCTTAAAAAGCTCATTCATGGTGATGCCATAAGCTTTGAGCAATGCGGGTTTCGCTAAAATCTGGTATTGCTTATAATCGCCACCAATCACCACGACCTGTGAAACACCGCCTGTAGCCAGTAATACCGGACGAATATTCCAGTCTGCGATACTCCTTAGCTCCATCAGGTTAGTTTGCTTAGCAGTAATGCTAATGAGCATGATCTCGCCCATAATGGAAGTATTGGGCGCTAATGTAGGCAAACTAACTCCTTGCGGAAATTTCCCGGATAACGTAGCCAGTTTCTCGGCAACAATCTGTCTCGCACGATAAATATCTGTACCCCAATCAAATTCTACCCAAACAATAGATATCCCTGCTGAGGCAGAAGACCTGACCCTGCGTACATCCGTTGATCCATTGACCGTTGATTCAATTGGAAAGCTGACCAACTGTTCCACTTCTTCCGGGGCCAATCCATGTGCTTCGGTAATGATCGCTACGGTTGGGGCGGTAAGGTCTGGAAAAACGTCAACTTCCATTTTTACAGCCGTATAACTACCCCCGATCAACAGCAGCACCGATGCAAGAAGAACCACAAGGCGGTTCCCCAGTGCAAATTTTATAATATGATTTAACATGATCTTCGGAGATTAATGTTCGTGACCATGCGCCGGAGCAGAACCCTGACCTGCGGCAAGTTTTAAATAATAGGCACCTTTGGTAACCAGAATATCACCATCCTTCAACCCTCCGGTAACCTGTACCATTTTGCCATTGCTTTGCCCCAATTGTATGCTCCGCCTTTCAAAATGCTCACCATCCTTTTGTACGTAGACAAAGTAATTACCCTGATCCTCCATAACAGCAGTTTCAGGTATTTGTAATACCGTGCTGCCCGAACTGGTTAAAAGATAGGCTTCAACCGGGACACCCGGTAGAAATTCAGGGCGGTTGTCCAAAGAAAAGATAACAGGGATCAGTCCCGATGCAGATACAGAACGTCCATAAGAAAGCAATTTTCCATTTAGGTTCTCTAGTTCGTAAAGCTTGTCATTGATCTTGAAATTGGCAGATTTCACCTGACTTAATTGTCCTGCATAGGAAGCGGGAACATCAGCCGTAAGCTGGATCTTTTTACTTGCTGATACTGTAGCCAACTGCTGACCTTCCTGTACATAATCTCCCTCTTTAACCAACAGGTCAGTTAAAAAACCAGCTGCGGGAGATTTAAGAGCAACCCCGTTTCCTGAAAAATTACGGGAAAGTTTTTGGTAGTTCAATTGTTGCCCCTGATAATTGTTGAGTGCATTTTGGTAATCCTTTTCAGAAATGATTTGATCAGGGCGTAAAGCTTTTGCACGTTCGTAATCGGCCTTTGCTTTAGCAAGTTTCAGCTTTGCTTCCTGCACTGCGGTATTCAGGTTGTCCCCTGTTAGACTTGCCCCTGAGATAGAAAACAAAGCCTGTCCTGAACTCACCCGACTTCCGGTAGTTAATGGGGCATGAAATTTCAGTACTCCGGCTGCTGTAGCAACTATGCTTTCCTGATCACCTACTGCGGCTGTTATCGCCCCTGGGGCTTTAATTATACCAGCGAAACTACCGGTAGCAATTTTGGTTACCCCAAAATCCAGTTCCCAGCTCTGTTCCTTTAAAAAAGTAATTTCGTTTGCCGAAGCAGCCGGGGATTGATGTTGTTTTTTAAATTCATCATAACTGGAGAAGACTGTAGCCGAAACCTTAAACTGATGTATATTCCCGTTCAGATTGATGTCAAAAATTAGCTCTCCTTTACCAAGTACTTTTGGATTAAGGACAATTTTATAAATACCTGGTACAGTAGCGGAATCCAATACTTTCCTGATCCCATTACCAGCAATTACAAGACTAGTGGTCACCTTTGCACTTTTAATAGGTTTATAGTCTTCAAGAGTGGTCAGGTGAATGGCAAATTTGGAAACTGAATCCTTAATGAACGGATCATACTCTGCAAAAACCTCCACCTGATCGTCCAGATCCGTCAAACTAAGTTTGATATTTTCTGCTTCATGAGCGGCGTGTTCAGCCTGTTGCCCGCAAGCCGTAAACAGCACTGCTGTTATTATTAATAAATATATTCTTTTCATTTTATGGCCTTTTTTGATTTAACAGTTACAGGCGCTTTTACCTGTAACTGTTAGGGTGTTAATGTGTGTGCGGTTTACTTTCGTCATGCACATGGGTAGTATCAGGTTTTACCGAGTCTACTTTGAACTCTTCCTGCTTAGTGGTATCTACAGCAGTGCTGTCATGATCAACATGGGTCGATCCGTCTTCGTGCTGGTGGGTACCTTCAGCTTTTTTCTCGTTGTTGCATGATACGGCAAATAATCCAATGGCAACAGCCATTGCAAGCATGGTTTTTTTCATGATTGTAAATTGTGGTTAAATAAAAAAATGGATATAATTAGGCCATTGCAGGCGGGCCGCGCCTGCTTTTGAAAAGAATGACGTGTTTTATTGGCTGTTCCTCTGGCGGGGAATAAACCGGGAGCATAAGATTATACTCCAATAATGAAAAATCTTGTATGCCACTAAATCCCGGAAGGATAATGGATATAGTTTTACAGAAATCAGCTTTTAACTGGTTACCTGATTGTATTGGATTGTCGGTTTTACCGTGATTGATGAAGGAAAGGATTTCATCAAGTAAATCGGTTTGTTTATCCTCTTTAGATGAACTGGGAGTATCATGGTGATGATGATGTTTGCTCCCGGATTCATGGGAATGCGTTGCAACAACTTCTTCTTCATGATGATGGTGCGGAAACAACTGATGCGCCAGGTGCAAAGAAAATGCACCAATCAGCAAGAACAACAGAAATTGTTTTTTCAGCATCATGGTACAATATTACTAATTAATAAACAGATACTGATTAGAGCTCCGGTAAATATTAATAATAGCTAATAAAAAGAGGATATAGAATAGGGCATAATTTTTGGCATTTATCCATAAAAGCCTTGATATATTATGCTTTTCTTTGATATGAAACAAACGAAAAACCCCTCTAAACTGTTACATTTAGAGGGGTTTTAATAGACTTTACGTCCTTGTTTCGTCGGGGTGGCAGGATTCGAACCTACGACCTCCTGCTCCCAAAGCAGGCGCGATACCGGGCTACGCTACACCCCGAACTGGTATCTGTTTTTACTGGTCAATATTAAACTACTCTTCCAAGTAATTTTGTCGGGGTGGCAGGATTCGAACCTACGACCTCCTGCTCCCAAAGCAGGCGCGATACCGGGCTACGCTACACCCCGAACTGGTATCTGTTTTCCCTTTTTCGAAGGGATTGCAAAGCAACGATTTTAAAATGATAAATCCTAACTTTACTTTTTTTTTATTTCAGCGGAGGAAGAGGGATTCGAACCCTCGGTACCGTTGCCAGTACGACAGTTTAGCAAACTGTTCCTTTCGGCCACTCAGGCATCCCTCCGATTAACCTCTGCATATCCGTGCTGAGGGAGTGCAAATATAGTAATTCATTTATGTTTGCAAAAAAAAATTACAGGATTTGTTGATAATCTATACGCACATGATAAATACTCATCAGCATCGTCTTGAATATCAACTTTATAGTTTCTATATCTTTTAATGTAATATCGCAATTATCTAACTGATTTTGTTCCAATTTGTAGCTAATGATGCGTTCGACCAGGTCATTTATGCTCTGAGCATCCGGATTTTTTAAACTTCTCGACGCAGCTTCGACCGAATCTGCCAACATTAAAACACCAGTTTCCTTAGAAAAAGGAATCGGTCCGGGGTACCTGAAAATGTTTTCATCAACAAATTTCTCAGGCGAATTCTTTAAAAAAGACTGATAAAAATAATCTACCCGTGTGTTACCATGGTGCGTTCTAATAAAGTCGATCACACTTTCCGGCAATTGGTGTCTACGGGTAATTTCTATCCCCTTATGAACGTGCTTAATGATAATCTGAGCACTCTGCTCATAAGGTAGCTTATCATGCGGACTCAGCGCCGTATTCTGGTTCTCTATAAAATATTGTGGATTCTCTATCTTTCCAATATCGTGATACAATGCCCCTGCCCTAACCAATAAAGAGTTCCCCCCTATTTTAAAGATGGCTGCTTCGGCCAGATTAGCCACTTGCAAGGAGTGCTGAAAAGTTCCAGGCGCTTTAAAGGCCAACTCCCTTAACAATTTATTATTGGTATTGGTTAGTTCAATTAAAGCCACATCAGAAGTGATACCAAACATCTTTTCGAATGCGTAAATAAGTGGATAGGCCAATAAGGAAAGTAGCACACTGATAATAAAGGGCACAAAGTTAATCCAGGCCACCTGGGCAAAGGATCCTTCTCTTAATAAGGAAATCCCTACAAAAGCCACAAAGTATGCGGATAGAATAAATAAAGCAGACAAGAGCAACTGCTCACGTTTAATCAAATTCCTGATACTATAAATAGCGACCATACCAGAAGTAACCTGATAAAATACAAATTCAAAACTATTGGGCACAAAGAAACCCGAAATCAATACCACCAGCAAATGCAGATAAAGCGCAAGCCTGGTATCAAATAAAATACGGATAATGATGGGAACAATACAAAATGGAATATAGTATATGCTAGGTAAATCCAGTTTAATAGCCCATGTTAAGGCCAACAACATGGTGGTGATCACCAATAGGATCAAGGACAGCTGCCTGTTATCAGCAAAAATATCTTTCCTGAACAATTTAAGGAACACCATTAACAAGCTTACAATAAAGCCTACCAATAAGATTTGGCCAAAGTAAACTACTTTACTATCACCAATAGTCTTCGTCTGCGCTTCATAGGCCTCTTTAAATGACAACAACTTCTGATAAGTATCATCATCTACCACATTATCCTTAGATATAATTAGTTCCCCCTTTTGAACCATCCCCCGCGTGACGGATAAACTACTCACGGTACTGGCCTGCACAATCGCGGTCAGCTTCTCATCAAAAACAATATTGGGTTGCAAATGGTCCTCAGCCAGATTTAGTACAGCTTCTTTTATCTTTAGATTAACCGAGTTAAAATTGTCTTTAAAATAGGCTAGCGCCGTTTGTACCGTAAAAACATCCTGGGTATTTACCGTTTTGGAGATGTTATTATTTAATAAAGAGAAATCATAATTACTCGAATTACCTTTATTATGTTTTGGATTTATAGCAATAATCCCTTTGTCGTAAATAGATTTAAGTAATTTAAGAGAAGCCTGCTTATAGGTTGCACTTTCATTTTCAGGAAAAGCATTGGTTCTCCATTTCACATCAAATTCGTTTAAATAAGCTTCCTCAACAACATTAAACAAATCTTTGTTTAGCTTATAAATAGGCAAGACATTCTCAAGCGCATCTTTTTTATCCGTAGTAACCTGAGGATTGGTTTTTAAAATCGCAAAGCTAAACGGCGAGATCAGATCTTTGTTTTTCCAGATCGTTCCCTTTTCAAATTCATATCTAAAACGTGGCTGTTTGGGTAAAAACGTAGTTATAATTAATACCGAAAGCACCATCATGATATATTTAATATTAGATGAATACTTCCTGTAAAGTACCTTATGAGAATTTTTTCTGATTTTGGCCAAAGCGATGCAAATTGATTTCTATTCAAAAATAATATAATTTCATCAGTATATCCTATTTTAATGGTTATAGACAACGCTCCGAATGGAGTTTAACAGTTATATTACCTACATCTTAACCACCTATACATCGCAATTACTTAACTTTGCTACTAACTAACTTAAAAACATTAATGAAAGAAGTAGTAATTGTATCAGCAGTACGGACCCCCATAGGGAGTTTCGGAGGCTCATTATCTGGATTTTCTGCTACACAACTTGGCGGCTTTGCCATTAAAGCCGCTGTAGAAAAGGCAGGAATAAAACCAACTGATATTCAAGAAGTTTACATGGGCAATGTTTTATCTGCTAATGTTGGCCAGGCCCCAGCAACACAGGCCGCCAAATTTGCCAGCTTACCGGATGTGCCATCTACCACTATTAATAAAGTTTGTGCCTCAGGAACCAAAGCGATTATGCTTGCTGCACAAAGCATTGCCTTAGGCCAAAACGACATTGTAGTAGCCGGCGGTATGGAAAGCATGAGTAATGTACCTTATTACCTTGATAAAGCAAGAAATGGTTACCGTTTAGGTCATGGTCAGATTACAGACGGTCTGGTTAAAGACGGTTTATGGGATGTGTACAATGATTACCACATGGGCTCTGCAGCCGAATTATGTGCCAGCACATGTGGCTTTAGTCGTGAAGAACAAGATGCATTTGCCATCAGTTCATACAAAAAAGCACAAGCTGCCCAAACAGAAGGCAAGTTTGACAACGAAATTATAGCAATAGAAGTTAAAGACCGTAAGGGTGACATCACCTTAATCAACAAAGATGAAGAGCCTTTTGCCGTAAAATTTGATAAAATACCTACGCTAAAACCTGTTTTTGAAAAAGGTGGCACCGTAACAGCAGCCAATGCTTCTACACTAAATGACGGTGCAGCTGCACTTGTTTTAATGAGTGCAGACAAAGCAAAAGAACTGGGATTAAAGCCTTTAGCAAGAATCCTTTCTTATGCAGATGCACAGCAAGCTCCGGAATGGTTTACCACGGCTCCTTCAAAAGCGATTCCGTTGGCACTTAAAAGGGCAGACAAAAGTATTGCTGATGTTGATTATTTTGAAATAAACGAAGCTTTTTCTGTAGTTTCGCTGGCAAATAACAAAGAACTGGGCTTAAATAACGAAAAGGTAAACGTAAATGGTGGTGCTGTTTCATTAGGACATCCACTAGGTGCTTCGGGAGCCAGAATTGTAGTTACTTTACTTTCCGTATTATCGCAAAACAAAGGCAAAATCGGCGTAGCCGGAATTTGCAACGGCGGTGGCGGTGCCAGTGCAATGGTCATAGAAAACCTAAACTAAATGATTAAGGCTTTAAAACCTTTAATATTACTTTTTATATTATGTTGTGCAGGAACAAGACTTTCTGCACAGCATACTTTTGAGCTCAGCAATGTATCGCGCCTGAAAACTTATCAGGACTCCTTACAACGCATGAGCGATGCAACCTACAATGCATCAAATGATCAGGAGCGCCTTTTCGCGAATTCCCAGTTCATCAAAACACTCGTTACGGCATTAAAAACACCAGCATCATTTAACTTCCCTTTCGATTCTTTAAAAAGAATCTCAGTGCTGAAATCGCCAAACAATACCCTAAGAATTTTCTCCTGGTATGTCCCTGCTGATGACGGCAGTTACCGTTTTTATGGTGCCATACAAATGGCTACAAAAGATGGAAAGTTAAAAATGTTCCCACTGATTGATGACACCAATAACATGAAGGACGTAAATCAGATTACTGGAAACAAAAACTGGTATGGTGCCCGATATTATCAGGTGATCCCGATAGTGATGAACGGCAGAGCACCTTATTATATACTACTTGGATGGAAGGGCAACAATGCCAAAACCTCTAAAAAAGTAATTGACATACTTTCTTTTGACAAAGCAGATCAGCCTGTATTTGGGAAAACTATATTTGATGGTCTAAAGGGCGAAACCATTAAAAACAGGATTGTATTTGAATACAATAAGCTAAATTCAATGACACTAACGCTGGACAGGTCCGTAAACATGATTGTATTTGATCACCTCGCTCCTTTTTCTGCAGAGATGCAGGGAAATTTCGAATTTTACGCATCTGATTTAAGCTTTGATGCCTATAAAATTGTTGGCGGCAGACTCAAATTGGTAGAAAATGTAGAGATGAAAAATGAGCCTAATGCTATGGATGATTTTTATATAGACCCTAAGGATAAACAGATTAAAGCTGAAAAAAAACTTTAATGGTCATGATGCAAACCAATCAATTTTTAAAATTTGTGAGTTTGCCTTCGTGTACCTATCTTGCGCAACTAACTAAACTTTTATAACACATAAAAAAACAAAATGAATACACAGAGTTTGGACACTCCAAATAACTTTTTCGAGAATAAGGTACTCGGACATCCAGCAGGATTGTTTGTCTTGTTCTTCACTGAAATGTGGGAAAGATTTTCTTACTATGGCATGAGAGCCTTATTGGTGCTATTCCTTACTTCCTCATTAATCGGAGACAATCCAGGATGGGGATGGCCAAGAGAATATGCCCTGGCAATTTATGGTTCATATACCGGTTTGGCTTACTTAACCCCCATTTTAGGCGGTTACATTGCCGATAGGATTATTGGTTACCGCTGGGCAGTTATTGTAGGCGCCCTACTTATGACTTTAGGTCACCTGTCTATGGCTATTGAAATAGACCATTCATTCATGTACTTAGGTCTATGTTTGTTAGTGTTGGGTAATGGTTTCTTTAAACCGAACATGACTTCAATCATTGCACAGATGTACAAAAAACACCCAGAGAAAAAAGATGGTGCTTATACCATTTTCTATATGGGTGTAAATGCAGGTGCATTTTTAGGTATGCTACTTTGTGGATACATTGGTGAGAATAAAGACTGGGGATGGGCTTATGGATTCGGTTTAGCCGGTATCTTTATGTTTATCGGTATGTTACAGTTCTATTTTACACAAGGTATTTTTGGCAACATTGGTTTAAAACCATTAAAAAATGATGTACAAGATCTTGAAGAAACTGCAGAAGAAGCAACACGCAACCCATTCTCTAAATTTGATTTGGTATTGATCGGCTTAATTGCTGTAATTGGTTTATCATGGATCATTAATGATCCGGTGTCCAAAATTACCAGCATGAACTTATTCAATTTTAAAATAAGTGGCATCGACGGTAGCAATATCATGATCGTGACTGCATTGGTGCTATTCCTGTTCATCCTGGTGAAAAGGATCTCTCAATACACCCCTGTTTTAAGAGATAAAATGATTGCCGTAATTATACTGGCTTTCATTACCATCTTTTTCTGGGCTTCTTTCGAGCAGGCAGGTGGTTCGATGACCATCTTTGCAAAAGATTATACACAAAGGGTATTGGTTGGTAATTCAAAAGTGATCTTCAATGTGGTAAACACTTTAATCACAGTAATTCCCCTGATGATTATCTCTTATGTATTATTAAAATTATTCTCTAAAACCTTTGGTAAATACTCGCTTGGTAACATCATTTTAGCCTCGGGCTTTGTGATCATCTGGGTTCTCGTGATTTACATGCTAAAAAATCAATACAGCGAAGTAAAATCTGAAGTTCCAGCAACCTGGTTCGGTATTTTAAACTCCTTATTCATCATCAGCTGTGCGCCTATTGTATCCAAACTTTGGGAAAGCAAATACAACCCTTCTGCAACTTATAAAAACGGTTTCGGAATGATCTTGTTAGGTACAGGTTTCGCAGTATTGGCTTATGGTGCAAGTACCATCCCTCAGGGAGCAGCGGTTGCATCAGTAAGTATGATCTGGTTGGTATTGGCTTATTTCTTCCATACCATGGGCGAATTGTTTATCTCACCAGTAGGTCTATCTTATGTAAGTAAACTGGTACCTGGAAGGATGATCGCCATCATGTTTGGTATCTGGTACCTGGCCATTGCTATTGGTAATAAGATTGCTGGTACGATGGGTGGTATGATTGACGAAATCACTTCTAAATATTCGATGACAACCTTCTTCCTGATCTTTACCTTTATTCCGGTAGGTCTGGGGCTCATCATCATGTTGCTTACCCCTGTGCTTAAACGATTAATGCACGGCGTAAAATAGCTATTTAAATCACAAACTTATAAAAGTCTTTAGAGCATATTCTAAAGGCTTTTATTTTTACATTTATATTTTAAAAACACGAATATGGCTGATGAGTTGTCATTAGAAGAAATCCAGAATTTTAAGGGTAAATACCCTAAGCAGCTTTGGGCATTGTTTTTTGTGGAGATGTGGGAGCGCTTTTGCTTTTACGGGATGCGGGGTATGTTGGTCATATTTATGATCGATAAGGTGGTTGGCTTAGCACTATCGGACAAGAGTGCTAACTTACAGTATGCAGCCATACAAGCCTTTGTTTACACTTTCACTTTCCTCGGTGGTATCTTCGCTGATAAGATCCTGGGATTCCGAAAATCACTTTTTTTTGGTGGAATGGTTATGGTACTGGGAAACCTGATCATTGCAATTTCTCCAAAGGATTTTTTCTATATAGGTATTACCCTCTCCATTATCGGAACGGGTTTCTTTAAACCCAATGTATCCTCTATGGTAGGCGATCTATATAAAGAGGGTGATGGCCGCAGAGATGCAGGATATGGAATGTTCTATGCCGGTATAAACATTGGTGGTTTACTTGGAGGTGCTTTATGTGTATACCTGGGTAAATATGTATCCTGGAACTACGCTTTCCTTGCGGCAGCATTGGTAATGATCATTGGCCTGGTTACCTTTATTTTTACTCAGAAAATCCTGGGACCTATAGGTGATTCTCCATTGAAACATTTGACGGTAAAGAAAAGAAAACTGCGTGAAATTGGCGTTTATCTTTTATCACTGATCTCTATTCCATTGATCCTGATCATGGTACAGAACACAAAATATACTGATTATTTTATGTACACCATCGCCCCACTGTCCATTATTTACTTTTTGTATGAAACCTATACAGTTAAAGAGCATAAGTTCCGTTTAAAACTGTTTGCAGCTTTTATATTTATCTTCTTTTACTTTTTATTCAATGCCATTTATGAGCAAAGTGGAGGCTCATTGTCGCTCTTTGCAGAAAAGAACCTAAGCCATACCCTTTTGTTTTTTAATATTGATCCAAATGTGGTAAACAACAGCTCCAACTCACTTTTTGTGATTATTCTTAGCCCTTTAATAGGCTTGTTGTGGTTATGGCTGGCAAAAAAGAAACTGGAACCCAATTCCATCATTAAATTTGGGATCGGTTTTCTCTTTTTAGCAGCATCATTTTACATCTTCTACTATACCCGTTTCTTTGCCGACGCCAATGGGGTGACTTCTTTGAATTTATTTACATTTGGTTATCTCATCACTACCATAGGTGAACTGTGTCTGGGGCCTATAGGTATGTCGCTTGTGACCCAGCTATCCCCTAAACGACTCACAGGAATGATGATGGGAATGTGGTTCCTGGCTAGTGCATTCGGACAATTTGCTGCCGGTAAACTAGGAGCCAATATGTCGGTAAGTGATGAACATGCTTCTTTGCTGACTAAACTGGAATCTTATACCAACGGATATTATCAATTGGCTATTTATGCTGCAGTTGCAGGTGTATTTCTGATTATTTTCTCTCCATTGGTTAAAAAACTAATGCATGGGGTAAGTTAACGCCTACATTTAACATATTTTAACCCGTAGTATTTCCATATACTACGGGTTTTTCATTTAGAATCCATAATTTTACTGACTAATTCATTTTGCGTGTCAGACAGCT
The DNA here is from genome assembly GCF_005144565.1 of Pedobacter hiemivivus. NCBI lineage: Bacteria > Pseudomonadati > Bacteroidota > Sphingobacteriia > Sphingobacteriales > Sphingobacteriaceae > Pedobacter > Pedobacter hiemivivus. The sequence continues at coordinate 35,298 of NZ_SWDX01000002.1, read as the reverse complement.
TAATTATTATTCCTACATATAACGAGAAAGAGAACATTGAGAAAATCATTAGAAAGATTTTTTCATTAAACTACTTTTTTGAAATCTTAATTATTGACGACGGATCTCCCGACGGGACCGCTGATATTGTAAAAAAATTACAGTCAGAATACCCTGCGCTATATCTGGAACAACGTACTGGAAAACTAGGCTTAGGTACAGCTTATATACATGGATTTAAATGGGCACTGAAACGACCTAATTACGAATATATCTTTGAGATGGATGCTGATTTTTCGCATAACCCCGAAGACCTGATCCGCTTAAGAACGGCTTGCGTAAATGGTGCTGATGTAGCCATTGGTTCACGCTATGTAAATGGAGTTAATGTAGTAAACTGGCCAATGAGCAGGGTACTGATGTCTTATTTTGCTTCGATGTATGTTAGATTAATTACACGTATCGACATACAGGATGCCACAGCTGGATTTAAATGCTACCGTCGTAAGGTTTTAGCCACCATACCACTCGATAAGATTAAGTTTGTGGGTTATGCTTTCCAGATAGAAATGAAGTTTACAGCGCTAAAATATGGCTTTAACGTAGTCGAAGTGCCAATCATCTTTACAGACCGTACAGAAGGAAGTTCAAAAATGAGTACAAGAATATTTAGAGAAGCATTTTTAGGTGTGATACAAATGAAGGTATGGAGTTGGTTTAGGAAATACGACCAATCTTAAAATTACTTTTCTTCCCGTGGCCTGCCATCACGCATCATGGTTCCAAAATCCCAGCCCTTATCCATTGCATTAACAATCCTTACCAATCGCTTTGTTCTTGTAGGTTCTGTTTTGGCTGCATTAACCCAATTGATGTACCAGTTTTGGTGGGATTTAGGCAGCTTTAAAAAACTTTCCAGCAAACGGGGTTCATCAGAAAGACAAAGCTCCAGATCCTCCGGCATTTCAATCTTAAAGGTCGCATCTTCCTCTAAAACTAAAGTCAACATAGCACCCATTTCTTTTCGTAGCTGCTTACGTATAGTACCATTTAAGGCCAGAATGAAGTCGCCCTCCCCCATAGGAACAAGAGACATCCCTTTGATTTCTACTTGATCCAGCTGCCCTTTTACTCGAAAACTCTTCCTACAATCGGCCTTAATCTGATTAGCAATGGCCTGTGGAATAAAAACATAAGTCCAACCAGTTTTCTCGCCCATTTCGGCAAAACGTTCTATTTCTGCTTTAAAAGTAATCATCTCAGCTTAAAGATATGAACAATATGCAAAGATGAACGGTATGCATCCAAAAAAAGGAATGTTCTTGAGAAGACCTAGGAATTTTTGCCTTTCTTCAAGGCAAAAGGTTCCAGTCTGAACAAGGATATTCCTTTTTTTAAACTTCCCTTTTTTAAAACTTCTCTTCAACCCCTAGCCCAAATAAAGCAAAATCGTATTTAACCGGGTCTAAAGGATCTAACTCCAGCAAATGCCCCGTTAGCTCTACTGCCGTACGCCAATCCGTTTGCTTACGTTCTATCAGCCCTAGCTTACGCGCTACACGATCCACATGGACATCACAAGGACAAATTAAATCAGCAGGCTTAATCATGTTCCAGATCCCAAAATCAACACCCTTATTGTCTTTACGCACCATCCACCTCAAAAACATATTTAAACGCTTACAGGTAGACTTTTGCATAGGCGATGAAACGTGTTTAATCGTCCGTCTCGGATAATCGGGCAAAGAGAAAAAATAGGATCTAAAATAATTCAAGGCCCTTTCTATTTTTGGTTCCTGTTGATCCAATTCTGAAAGCATACAACTCGATGAAGCATATCCTTTATAATTTCCCACAACCTGCCCCGATAGAAAATCAGTTTGAAATAGATCCCCTGGCGGCAAAAAAGCGGCCTCCAAGCTATCAAACTGCTGATAATGCTGATTAAAGAAAGCAACAAAGTATAAAAGATCAGTATCATTAAAGGTCCTGTGCTTAAACCCCAGTAACCTTTTCAGGTCATCATCACTATGATGAAGCATGAAATTATACGGATCATTATCCATCCTTGCAAAAAGCTCATTGCATTTATTGATAATGGTTTTGCGTTGTCCCCAAGCTAAAATTGCCGCAAAAAATGCGGCAATTTCAATATCCTGTTTTTTAGAAAACTGATGTGGAATGCAGATTGGATCGTTTTGAATAAAGTTGGGCCTATTGTACTGCTCAACCTTAATGTCTAAAAAATCTTTAAGTTCTAAAAATTCCAATTCCTTTTATTTAAGTGCCTGTTCCAGATCAGCAATAAGGTCATCAATATCCTCTACCCCAACGCTTAAACGCAATAGGTTATCAACTACACCTACCTTTTCACGTTCTTCCTTAGGAATAGAACCATGAGTCATACTGGTTGGATGGTTAATTAAAGATTCAACACCGCCTAAAGATTCGGCCAATGTAAATACCTTAAATGAACCTGCAACCCTAAAGGTCTCTTGTAAATCAGCATCCTTTAAAGTGAAAGACACCATTCCGCCGAAATCACGCATTTGTTTTTTAGCGATGTCGTGGTTAGGATGATCTTCAAAGCCCGGCCAGTATATTTTGTCAACCTTAGGATGTTTTTTTAGGAAATGAGCAACTTTAGCGCCATTTTCGCAATGCGCTTTCATCCGTAAATGAAGCGTCTTAATCCCTCTAAGCACTAAAAATGCATCCTGTGGACCAGGAGTTGCTCCACATGCATTGTAAATAAACCAAAGGTCTTTATACAATTGATCATCACTTACCAATAAAGCCCCCATTACTACATCAGAGTGACCGCCAATGTACTTTGTAACCGAGTGCATCACAATATCAGCACCCAAATCCATTGGATTTTGCAGGTAAGGCGAAGCAAATGTATTGTCTACAGCAAGCAACAACTTACGTTCCTTAGTAATTTTAGCCATCCCCTCAATGTCAACAATCTGCATCGTTGGATTTGTTGGCGTTTCTATCCAAACCAACTTTGTTTTATCATTGATGTAAGGCAATATATTTTCCGGTTTAGAAAGATCCAGAAAATGGAATTTGATACCATACTTGGCGTAAACTTTCGTAAAAATACGGTAAGAACCACCGTAAAGATCATTACCAGTAATTACTTCATCTCCGGGCTGCAATAACTTCATCACTGCATCAGTCGCCCCCATACCACTTGAAAACGCCAATCCGTGTTTAGCATTTTCTAAAGCAGCCAGACAAGCTTCCAGCGCCACACGCGTTGGATTGGTACCTCTTGAATACTCAAAACCTTTATGATCACCCGGCGATTTCTGCCAGTAAGTAGAAGTTTGATATATTGGAGTCATTACTGCTCCCGTAGTTGGGTCAGGCTCCTGACCGGCATGGATAGCTTTTGTTGCAAATTTCATATGTTATTATTTTGCTCTATTTCTGATTTAAACTGGTAGCCAATGTTTTTGCTTGTAGGAAATCCACTGGCAACCAGCATAGACTGTTTCTGATTTAAAGTTACGTCTTTTACCTGCGCAAAAGGAGGAATCATCAGATCAGAATCCAAACAAAAAAGGATCGATCTTTCAATAATATCTGTTAATTTCTCTTCCGTAACCAGGTTATTTGCAAAGTCCTGATATAAAGAATCAAGCACACCCTCACCCTCGACCATAAAATGTTTATCCTTATTGATCAAAATACGGGCAATTAGTGTTCCTTCATCTGCCAGGCGGTTATATTTTATAGAATCGGCCAGGAAGTTATGGAGATAGATAATCCCACAATAGTTTAGCCTCATATCATCCTTAATGTATTGACTCTGAAATATAGAATGCGAAGGATCGAAAGAAAATATATTGGTATGCATAGATACCATGAGCATATCACCAGAAAATTTAAGCTGTCCTTCAAAATGACTATGCTCCTTAAAATTGATCTCTACCGAGGGATCTTTGACATTGTAATCGTGCTGCAGTTTCAGTGCAATCTCTGCCAACTGCTTTTTCAACAAAGCAAACACTTCGGTTGTATTGCGGTAGATGGCCTGTTTTAAGGAAGCTTTCTCTTTAAATTCAGTGAGTATCTTATTATAATTTTCTGTGCTCATCCTTATAAATTAGTAGGCTCGGGCAAATAACACACGCTGTATAGATGGTTTACCAGAATAGATACAAACGCCATCTTCCAGCTTATTATCTAAAGGTATACATCTGATCGTCGCTTTTGTTTCTTCCTTAATCTTCTGCTCTGTTTCTGGAGTTCCATCCCAATGTGCAGCAATAAAACCAGCCTTACCGTCTAACAGTTCTTTCAGCTCATCGTAAGAATTAGCCTCAGTAATGTGCTCAGCTCTATAGTTTAGTGCTTTGTTATAGATGTTCGCCTGAATTTCTTCCATCAACTGTGCAATATATATTTCTAAACCATCTTGTGGTACAGTTTGTTTTTCTCTTGTATCGCGACGGGCAAGTTCAACAGTTCCATTTTCCATATCTCTGCCACCAATTGCCAAACGTACTGGAACACCTTTAAGTTCGTATTCGGCAAATTTAAATCCTGGGCGCTGTGTATCACGGTTATCGTATTTAACAGAAACACCCATGTTTTTTAGTTTTGAAGATAGCTCAGCCGCAAATGCGCCGATCTTTTGCAATTCTTCATCATTCTTATATATCGGCACGATAACCACTTGTATTGGAGCAAGTTTTGGAGGCAATACCAATCCAGCATCATCGCTATGCGCCATAATTAAGGCTCCGATTAAACGGGTAGAAACACCCCATGAGCTAGCCCATACGTGTTCTTGTTTACCTTCTTTACTCGTGAATTTCACATCAAAAGCTTTAGCAAAGTTTTGTCCCAGGAAATGTGACGTACCTGCTTGTAAAGCTTTTCCATCCTGCATTAACGCCTCAATGCAGTAAGTATCCAATGCACCTGCAAAACGCTCATTAGCAGTTTTAACGCCTTTAACTACCGGTAAGCCCATCCAGTTTTCAGCAAAATCAGCATATACGTCCAGCATTTGTTTTGTTTCCGCAATTGCTTCATCAGATGTAGCATGTGCAGTATGTCCTTCTTGCCATAAAAACTCTGTAGTACGTAAAAACAAACGCGTACGCATTTCCCAACGTACCACATTGGCCCATTGGTTTACAAGGATTGGCAAATCACGATAGGATTGAATCCAACCCTTATAGGTATTCCAAATGATGGTTTCCGAAGTTGGTCTAACGATCAATTCTTCTTCTAATTTTGCGGTTTCATCTACAATGATGTTTCCATTTCCATCATTTTTTAAACGATAATGCGTCACAACGGCACATTCGGTTGCAAAACCTTCAACGTGCGATGCTTCTTTAGAAAAAAATGACTTGGGAATGAATAAAGGGAAGTAAGCATTGCTGTGGCCTGTATCTTTAAATTTCTGGTCTAAAACCGCCTGCATTTTCTCCCAAATGGAGTATCCATAGGGCTTAATCACCATACATCCTTTAACAGATGAGTGTTCAGCCAGGTCGGCTTTTATAACAATGTCGTTATACCACTGTGAATAATCTTCGTTTTTGCTTGTAATACCTTTGCTCATAACTGTTTGGAACGTTTTTTGTGTTAAATGACTTGTAATGTAGGTTACAAATCTATAAATTTATACCTACAAAACACACAACACACAAAGAAGGGATATAGTTATGAAATCAAATTATTTATTCACCAGTATGCTTGGGCTGACGGCGATAGTTGTCACCTCCTGCTCTGCGCCTAGGTTAGCGCAGCAAAATTCGACTGATGATGTTTATAACTCTGTAGCACAGGCAAGGGAGTATAAGCAACAAGTACCCATGAAAGACTCTGACTATGATGCTCAGGATGAGTATTATGGCACAAGTGATCCTTATTATGACATGGATTACTCATCACGTATAAACAGATTTTACAATACAGGACCTTCATGGAGAGGATATTATGACCCATTCTTTGATGGCGGGTGGTATGGCAACTATGGCATGTCATTAGGCTTAGGATTTGGTATGGGATTTGGCTATAGTCCTTTTTATGGCTCTATATGGAATTCTCCATACAACTCGTGGGGTAATTACTATTCTCCATTCTTTGGCTACAACAATTACTATGGCGGTGGTTTCGGCGGCGGCTTATGGGGTGGTGGCTACTGGGGAGGCGGTTATTATACCGGCAGAACCACCAATGTACCTAGACCAAATAGAGGTGGTAGTGTGTACACTGGAAATAGAGGTAATGGAAATGATGCCTATCTTTCTCCAAGATCATCTAGAGGTCAATACAGTAACGGGAATGGTTCAGGTGTAACTTCAGGCAGACCGTCAAGAGGTAATACTAACGGTAATTATGGTCCATCTTCAAGACCAGCAACAACTGGAAACTCAAGACCGACAACGACTGGAAATTCAAGACCAAGCAGAACCGAAGCTCCAGCTAGACCTGCAACCACAGAAAGTTCAAGACCGAGCAGAACCGAAGCTCCATCAAGACCAGCCAGAGAATCTTATACCCCACCTCCATCTTACAGCCCTCCATCAAGAAGTGAAGGCAGTTCTGGCGGAAGCTATGGTGGCGGTAATTCAGGTGGCGGCACAAGCAGACCATCAAGAGGCGGTGGCAGGTAATTTAAGCGAAATACAGAGATGAAGAAATTTACACAAATGCTTATGGTGGCTATAGTAGCCACCACAGGCACTACATATGCACAATATGCCCAAGATGCCATCAGGTTCGGCAATACCAATTACGGTAGTTCTGCACGATTTAAAGGCATGGGGAATGCGCAAATTGGCGTAGGCGGAGACATGAGTTCTTTAAATGGTAACCCGGCTGGTTTAGGCCTCTTTACCAGGTCAGAGTTTAGTTTCACTCCTGAATTTAACAATGCAACTTCAAAATCCGATTACCTGGGCCAGAAAGGCAATGCTTCAGACAGTAAGTTAAATATGAATCAAGCTGGTGTGGTGTGGTACAATCCTACTTTTAAAGCACAGGGACAAAACACTCAAAAAGGTGTTTTGAGTTTCGTATTTGGTATTGGTTATAGCAGAAACAACGATTACACGCAAAGTTACAGTTACAGCGGAAACAACAACCAGACTACTATGCGTGATTATTTTTCGGAATTAGCCAATGGCAGCATGGATCAAAATGGAGTTATTCAGAATAATACTTTACAGCGCCTGGCTTATGAGCAATACCTGATGAATTACAATAGACCTGGCAGCGGCTCTGGTCATACTGCCGATCCATTTATTGGTAGTAATATGCAAAGTAAAAATCTAACTGCTGCAGGTTCTACCTCCGAAGTTAATTTCTCAGGAGCAATTAATATTTCTAACCAATTGTATATTGGTGCAAGTATAGGAATGGTAAACGTACGTTACGTTAATGATGCAGAATATAAAGAACAAGGTACACTACAAACTTACAATGGCGATCCCGCAAACGGTGCTGTTGGTGATGGTCCGGAAGAAAACTACAACTTTTCTTATGTATCTAGTCAGGAAACTCATGGTTCCGGAGTTAACGGTAAGCTTGGTTTAATCTTCAGACCTGTTTCAAGTTTTAGAATCGGTGCGACCTATCAAACACCAACCTGGTTGTATATGGAAGATGCATTTGCTGAAAACTTATTTACAACGATATCGGGCGAAAAACAACCGAATAACATAGGACCTTTATCCTATCCTTATAACTACAACCTAAAAACTCCTGGAAAAGGATCTTTAGGTGCCAGTTATGTAATCGCGGGACAAGCTATCATTTCTGCTGATGTTGATTTTATTGATTATGCAAGCACCCGCCTATCACAGGATGGTGGTGGTTCACTTGACCAAGAAATTATGAACAGCAATGCAGACATTAAGAACTTTTATACATCAGCAGTAAACTACAGAGTTGGCGGAGAGTACAAAATCAACAACCTGAGCTTAAGAGCTGGTTACGGATTAAATGGCAGTCCTGTAAAAGATGATACTAAAAACATTTTTGCTACTAAATATTATAGTGGTGGTTTAGGATACCGCTTTAATGAGTACTATTTTGATCTAGCTTATCAACGCGTTCAATCAGAAGACAGAACAAGTCCTTATGTATTGAGTGATGGAGCTGAACCAGTAGCTAGCATTAAAAATGCAAACAACAATGTATTCTTAACTTTTGGAATTCGGTTTTAAACAAACATCCCTTCAATAAAAAAATGCCTGATCATAAACATGATCAGGCATTTTTTTATGCACTCGTCATGCTAAATAACACCCTTCAAGGAAGCACCCTCTAGTCCTAACCTATCAATATGCCTTTCAACCGCTTCATCTTTAATCAATTCAGGAGCATGGTGCGGCTTTTTACGCGCATCAATGATAACAGGGCCTGTACAACCCCAATGTTTGTTACTGATAAAACTCCCTACCCCATGGATATCAGAAGCCGGATTGCTTCGGGTAAAAGTAACCCATACCAGGTTATTGATTGTTGCAGCTGTAAACTTAGGATCGTCACAAACCACAATTAAACCTAAACCAGTCAATTGCTGATCTTTTAAATCCTTGTTCAACAAAACCATTTCCTGTTCAGCATGAGCTGCATCCACATAAGAATGAGCACCTATAACCAATACCCCTGGAATAGCCATTTGGTAATTGTTAAATGGCTCTGGTAAATGAAAGCCCTCAGGTAGTTCGTTAGTCAATACCCGTTTTTGAGCTCCTGCAGCTGCAAAGACAACCTTCGAACCGCTATTTAAGCCATCACCACTATAATCCAGTGTATCAATGGTTGTATGGGTATGAAAATGTAAATCTGTACGGAAATCCATTCGCGAAAGGATATGCTGCATAAAACCAGATAAATCATGTGTATCCAAATGCTCATCATCCTCTCTTGCTGCGATAAACAGGTACTTAGCCAGACTTAATTGATTTTTTCCTAAAATATGATTGGCAATAGTCAATATCTCCTGAGGCCTGCGCTCATTTAAATATGGCGTATACCTTTCACTTCCTATGGCAAACAATAAGGGATGTACTCCTGCAGCATCAACTGCATTTACTTCTTTTAAGCCGTGAATTTCTTTAGGCAAGGCCGATCCAGCTATTTCATGAATCAATGCACCAAAACTGGTATCTTCTTGAGGTGGCCTTCCAACTACTGTGAACGACCATATCGCATCCTTACGATGGTATACGTTGTGTACCTTCATTAAAGGAAAAGGATGTGTAAGGCTGTAATAGCCCAGATGATCTCCAAATGGTCCTTCCGGTTTATTTTCCTGAGGATAAACCGTTCCAGTGATCACAAAATCAGCATCAGCTGATAAGCAAAAACCCTCTTCATCATAAAAATACCGGAATCTTCTATTCCCTAGCGCGCCAGCAAAAGTCATTTCCGACAAGCCTTCTGGCAAGGGCATTACCGCAGCCAAGGGATGTGAAGGTGGTCCACCCACAAAAATACTTACTTTTAAAGGTTGCCCCTTGGCATTGGCTTTAGACTGGTGTACCCCTATCCCTCTATGGATTTGGTAATGCAATCCTATTTCTTTATTCAACTCGTAATCATTACCAGCAAGCTGTATCCTATACATCCCAAGGTTGGCATTTAAAATCCCCGGTTTATCAACATCCTCGGTATACACCTGTGGCATTGTAATAAAAGGACCGCCATCCATAGGCCAGTTTACAATTTGTGGCAATGCACTAATCGTTGTTTTGCTGAATACGGATTTAAAAGTTTGCTTTAAAGGCAGTGCAGTCAGTGCCGTAAGTGCAATCCCCGGTAATTTTAATGGATTTTTTAAGGCTTTAACAGGATCAGAACGAAGGTTTACCAATTGTTCTACTTTAGGCAGACTATCTCTAAACATAAATTTAGACCGTTCCAAGGTGCCAAATAAATTGGAAACTGCCGGAAACTTGCTGCCTTTCACATTTTCAAAAAGCAGGGCTGGCCCATTTTGCTCATATACGCGCAAATGAATGGCCGCCATTTCGAGGTAAGGATCAACCTCTTCTTTTATTCGAATCAAATGACCGTGCTTTTCTAAATCGGCAACACAATCTGCTAAGCTTTTATATCCCATCGCCTCAAAGATATTAAAAGAAAAATCGTCATGCCGAAATATATTCAACATGACGATTCGCATAAAAACTAATGTAGGAAATTATTTCTTACCGGAAAATGAGCGTAGCATCCAGGTGTTTTTCTCTTTAAACTGCATAAACTTATTTACCATATCGTTTGTACCATCATCACTTGCATCGGCAGTAGCATTAAGCAATTCGCGTTCTAATTCAATCAACTTAGCCATATCGTGCAGAACGGCATCCACCATATCCAGATCTTTCATTCCTATAGTATTCACTTCCTGAATGGTCGACTCTTTAATATAATCGGCAAAACGGCTATGTGGCGGTTTACCTAATGTCAACACACGCTCCGCAATTTCATCTATGGTCAATTGAGCATTGGTATATAATTCTTCAAACTTTATATGTAGCGTAAAGAAATTCTGACCTTTAACATTCCAATGGCAACCTCTTAATTTCTGATAGTGAACATGGTAATTGGCCAGGTAATCATTTAACATATCAACTACCGGTTTTACTTCTTTTTCTTTTAAACTGATTTCTTTTGCATCCATAATATTTTTTTAATTTTATTTTGAGAACAGTATTTGTCTGCTATTGTAACAGATGAGACCATAAATGGTTTGGAAAAATGTTAATCAGGCAGGCAATAGGACAGGAAAAAGAACGTTTAATATTCGAATTCGACGCTTTATTTATATTATTCGTATAATTGCCCTTTAAATTTTACAAAGACATTAATGCATAAATATTATATAGTATCCGTATTTGCACTCCTGATTAACTTGTCTGCGGCAAGTGCCATTACAAGAGATTCAATAGGAGTAGAAAGTCTCAACGGAAAAAAAATAATCGTACACCAAGTTGTTGCTAAAGACACTTATTATTCAATCGGCAGACGTTACAATGTAGTTCCGAAAGATATCATGAACTTTAACGACAGCAAGTTCTTACAGATTGGTGTAATTGTTAAAGTACCTACAAACACGCCTTTTACAGCTTCAGCTGCCAAAAGTAAAACCTCAACTGCTGCAAGTAAAGCAAATCAGACTGCTGTTGTGGCAACCACTTCAGAAGGGAACCTTTCGGAACATATGGTTCAGAAAAAGGAAAACCTGAACATGATTGCCAAACAATACGGGGTAACGGTTAATGACATTAAAGAGGCAAATAACCTCAACTCTAACAACCTTCAGATTGGGCAATTGTTAAAAATACCAGGAAATGCTGCTGAACAACCAGCAACAGAGCAACGCACGACGCAAGTGCCTCCGGTGCAACAAAAAGCAGAAGAAACTGTCGTAAAAACTAATATCCCCCCTGAAAACAGGTATAAAAAACCTGAGCAAAAACCAGAGAAAAAAGCAGCAGACACCAGTAAACCAGAAGAGTTTATTGAGCATAAAGTAGCTTCAAACGAAACCATGTATTCTATCGCTACACGCTATAAAATAACCATGGATCAGTTAAAAGCGAAAAACAACCTGCATGACAATTCTTTATTTGTTGGACAAAAGCTATTGATTAGTGGGCAGTATCCTCCGAAAAATGTTCCGTCTACTACAGAAAACCATGTAGATACTTTAAATTCTATAAAAGATCCTGCCTTAAGGTTACCTGCTAGCAGATACGGTTTAAATCAGGTAGATGAAAAAGGAACGGGTATCTGGATTATGGATGCAGACCTTGATCCTTCTAAAATGCTGGTATTACACCGTACAGCGCCTATTGGAACGGTGATGAAAATCACTAACCCAATGACCAACCGGTCGACCTTCGCTAAAGTTGTTGGTAAATTCACTGAGAATGAATCAACAAAAGATGTTATCATTGTAATGACTAAAGCTGTTGCTGATGCTCTGGGAGCTTTAGACAAAAGATTTTATTGCAATTTAACATACGGCGGACAAGACAATGAACAATAAGCCCTTCATTATTGGTATAGCGGGAGGAAGTGGATCCGGTAAAACCTTTTTTTTAAACTCTTTTTTACATCATTTTAAAAATGATGAAGTAACGCTCGTTTCTCAGGATGATTATTACCACCCTGCTGGCGAAATGACACAGGAAGAGAATAAAATCTACAACTTTGATCTCCCAACCACCATTGACGATCAACAATTTTTAGTAGACATAAAAAAACTCATTAAAGGGGAAGTGATCTATAAAAAGGAATACAACTTTAACAACCCTTTGGCCGTTACCAAAATATTGGAAATCAGTCCTGCACCAATCATCATTGTTGAAGGACTTTTTATTCTCCACTTTAAAGAGATCGCAGCCTTACTGGATCACAGAATCTTTGTGGAAGCGGAAGAAGAGGTTGCCTTGCAACGTCGTATCAAACGCGATGGCATGGAACGTGGCTATCCTGAAGAAGATGTAGTGTACAAATGGCACAACCATGTAGTGCCAGCTTACAAGGAGTTTTTACTCCCTTATAAAGAGACCTGCGAGACTATTGTGATCAATAACAATGATACTCCTGATGACATCATTAAAATAACAGAAGAGATTTCTGTGGATTTGAAAGAAAAATACTGCAATCGTAATTACATAAAAAAGGAGCTTTAATAAGCTCCTTTTTTATTTGTACGGCCGTCATCCTGAATTTATTTCAGGACCACTCTTAGGCCGGTTTTGAATAATATGTGCGAGGTCCTGAAATAAATTCAGGATGACGACAGCATTAAAATACCATTTCTGGTACGTCGTCATCCGCAAACAATTTACCCAAGGTAGCTTGTCTGATAAAGTCAACACTTACCCCTGGCGCACGTTCAATCAGTCTAAAGCCGCCTTCTGGCAATATGTCCAACACAGCAAGTTCCGTTACAATTTTCTTAATACACTTTACGCCCGTTAGTGGCAAAGTACATTTCGGAAGTAATTTACTTTCGCCAGCCTTATTTACGTGCTGCATCGCAACAATTATATTTTTAGCAGAAGCAACAAGATCCATTGCACCGCCCATACCTTTCACCATTTTACCTGGGATCTTCCAATTGGCGATATCTCCATTTTCTGATACCTCCATGGCACCAAGAATAGTCAAGTCTATTTTCTGACTTCTAATCATTCCAAAGCTCAATGCCGAATCAAATATTGATGATCCTGGCAAAGTGGTAATGGTCTGTTTTCCGGCATTAATTAAATCGGCATCTTCTTCTCCTTCAAAAGGGAAAGGGCCCATTCCTAACAGTCCATTTTCAGACTGCAGTACTACATTTATTCCATCAGGGATATAATTGGCAACCAATGTTGGAATACCAATTCCTAAATTCACATAATATCCGTCACGTATTTCTCTTGCGATGCGCTGCGCAATTCCATTTTTATCCAGCATATAAATATTTTATAGGATTACCCTCTAGTTCTAACTGTACGTTGTTCTATTCTCTTCTCATAATTTGCTCCCTGAAAAATGCGGTGAACAAATACACCAGGCGTATGCACCTGATCCGGGTCAAGCTCCCCTGCCTCAACCAGTTCCTCTACTTCGGCAATCGTTATTTTACCGGCCATAGCCATCACTGGATTAAAGTTGCGACTGGTAGAACGATAAATCAAGTTGCCAGCAGTATCACCTTTCCATGCTTTTACAATTGCAAAATCGGCATCAAAAGCATACTCCATCAGGTAGTCTTTACCATTAAAGTTTCTTACCTCTTTACCTTCAGCAACTTCAGTTCCTACTCCTGCTGGAGTAAAAATTGCAGGCATACCATAACCAGCAGCCATACATCTGGTAGCTAAAGTCCCTTGTGGGATCAATTCCACCTCAAGTTCGCCACTTAACAACTGACGCTCAAACTCAGCATTTTCACCTACATAAGAAGAGATCATCTTTTTTACCTGACGTTGTTGCAACATCAATCCTATACCAAAATCATCAACACCGGCATTATTAGAAATACAGGTCAATTCTTTAACACCCTTTTTTACCAGTGCAGTAATGCAGTTTTCTGGAATACCACACAACCCGAATCCGCCAAGCATTAAAGTGTCACCATCTTTAATGTCTTTTATAGCTTCTTCCGCACCCGAAACAACTTTATTGATCATACATTAATATATTTTGCTGCTAAATTATACTATATCTGCCGTACCGACCAACTTATTTAGCGATTTCTATGATCTTATCGTCATTCCCATTACTACTTCCAATATATACTTTGCCATCTGGCGACTGACAAATAGCCCTTAAGCGACCATATTGGTTTACAAAAAAGTCTTTGCTACCCAGTATTTTATCGCCAGCATCACTCAACTTAAGTTGGGTAAACTTAGTGGCCTTTAAACTAAGTAGCAATAATGAATTTTTAAATTCGGGGATAAGACTAGAGTTGTAATAGGTAAGTCCAGATGTGGCAATGGTAGGTGTCCAGGCCATCAATGGTTCTACGACATTATTTGCAGCACAAAATGTCTGCTCAGCACTCTTATCGCAGAAGCCTTCTACGTTTGGCCAGCCATAATTGCGTCCTTTCAGAATCAGGTTTACCTCATCATCATTATTTGGTCCGTGTTCTGAGGCATAGAGTTTATCACCAGCCTGTACCAATCCTTGAGGATTCCTATGACCAAAGCTCCATACCCTGTTATTCGGGAAAGGATTATCAGTCGGAATCGATCCGTCCATATTTACCCGCAGTATCTTACCAGATAACGAACCCATATTTTGGGCGTTGCCAGCCGTACTCGCATCACCGGTAGTTATAAAAAGTTTCTGATCCGCAGAGACCAATAATCTCGATCCATTATGGATAGACGATGCCGGAATCTGATCAAGAATAATTAATGGCGAATTTAAAGTATTACCAGTATAAGTATAGCGAACCACCTTTTCCTTATAGCCGCCGGAGTTGTAATTGTAAACTACATACACCCATGGATTTGTGCTAAACTGCGGGTTAATAGCCATCCCCAATAAGCCGCCCTCACCATCTGCCACCACATCAGGAACATTTAACAACAAAGTAACGGCACCAGTTTGCGGGTTAACCCGACTAATCTTGCCTCCACGTTCTGTGATCCAAAGCTGCTGATCCGGCCCATAAACCATTTCCCATACATGAGAAAGTCCGGCACTTAGTATCCGTGTTTTTATCTCGACATTAGGTAACTCTTCTTCCTCTTGAGTTGGCGACTTCTTTTTTGAACAAGCATAGAAAGCAATTAAAATAGAGAGGATACTGATCGCTAAAATTTTCATAATGATTGTGATTATATTTAAACGGACAAAACCGACTTAACTATAACACACTCATTCTAAATATGTTTAATTAAAATAAACATAGGTTATACCGTCTCCGCCTCTATCCGCATGCTCATCCTCAACACGGTTTACCTGGCTATATTTTTTCAGGTATTGCCTAATCATTTTTCTAAGGATACCATCCCCTTTACCATGAATCAGTTTAACCACAGGAAAGCCAAGCATAATCGACTTATCTAAATATTTCTCTACCTCATGTAGCGCATCTTCCCCGCGCATTCCTCTTAAATCCAGCTCGGCATTAAAACTACTGATCGCTTCAGAAATACTGCCGGAATAAGAATTATGCTGCACAATTTTCTTAGCCTGTTTATTACTGATCTTTTGCACCCTATTCTTCTTCACTATAGAACGCAGATCGCCAAGCGCCAACACCAGGTTATCTCTATTAATCTCTAAAACCTGGCCCATGGTCTCAGTACCTTTCAATTGCACCAAATCCCCCACTTCAATAGGCGTATTTACAGGCTGAGGCACTTCCGGCTTTTTCTCTTCCTTTACCTGGTTCTGCACCAACACCTTTTGCAGGTTTTGTCTCAGTTCCTTAGTTGCCACTTTATCGGCCTGCTTCTCTTTAATCTCAGCAATGGTATTTTCTACCAGCTTATTCGCATTCTTAATGATTGCCTGCGCCTCCAACTTTGCTTCTTTAATGAGTAATTTCTTGTTCTCGTCCAAAAACAACTTCAACTTCTCATTCTCGGCAACCAGATTTTTAACCTTATTCTGCTGAGTAGATAAATGGAGCTTGGTATCGTAAATCTGCTTTTTTTCACGTTCCAGATCTACCAGCAAACTATCTATCCTGTTCTGATTGGTTCCCGTTTTCGCGCGAGCCAATTCAAGCACTTCCTTTTGCAGACCTATATTCTGGGCAATTTCAAAAGCATAAGAACTTCCGGGCTTACCAATTTCTAAAACGTACATGGGTTTCATTTTCCCATTGTCAAACAACATCGAAGCATTCTCCAGTCCGGGCGTATTACCGGCAAACAGTTTTAAATTCGAGTAGTGCGTGGTAATTACGCCTCTCACTTTTTTATTGTTCAACACTTCCAATACCGCTTCAGCCATAGGTCCACCAAACTGTGGATCAGTACCTGTACCAAACTCATCAATCAGCACCAATGATTTAGGCGTAGCATGCGCCACGAAATACCGCATCTTGGTTAAATGTGCACTATAGGTACTCAAATCACTCTCAATAGATTGATCATCACCAATGTCCGCAAAGATATTATCGAATATACCTACCTCACTCGACTCATGAGCTGGGATCAGCAAGCCTGATTGCACCATGATCTGTAATAAACCCACTGTTTTCATACAAACAGATTTACCACCGGCATTAGGCCCCGAAACCAATACAATCCTTAACTCATTATTGATGTGAATATTTAAAGGAACAACCGTCTTTTTATCTTCTTTAAAGGAAAGGTATAACAAGGGATGCGTTGCATTGATCAGCTTCGTTTTAGCTTCCGGAATCAGTATAGGCATATCAGCCTCTACTTCTATCGCAAACAAAGCCTTAGCCCTTACAAAGTCAAGCTTGGTCAGGAAACCATGGTACGACAACAATAACGGCGTATAAGGACGTAAATCATTGGTTAAGGCAATCAAGATTCTAATGATCTCTCTTCGCTTATCAAACTCAAGGTCGCGCAGCTTATTGTTTAATGTAAATACCTCTTCTGGTTCTATGTAAACTGTTTGCCCACTTGCAGACTCATCATGGATAAAACCGCGCAGTTTTCTTTTATTTTCTGCTAAGACTGGAATACACATGCGACCATCACGAATGGTTAAACTACCATCGGCCACCCAATTGTTACCCACCGCCTGCTTATAAATCGAATCCATCCGCCTGCGTACATCTTGTTCTGTCTTAGCGATATCGCCAATAATACTTTGCAATTCATGCGAAGCATTTGGCTTAATTTTCCCTTTTGGATCAAGAACAGTCTCTATTTTTTTAAGGATATTTTTTTCTACCGGAAGGTGCTCAAACAAGGCTTCCAAATTAGGATAAACATCCTTTCTTTCTTCAAAAAACCGCAAAACAGCAAATACCGTTTGCAAAGAAGCATACATCTGGTGCAATTCATCCTCAACCAGGTAAGCCCCCTCTACCCTAATCTTTTCAGCAAGGGTTTTAATGTCAAAAAAGGTGCTGATTTGTAAAGGCTCTTGATTTTCAAGGATACTTTTAAACTCCTGCGTTTGCCTCAAAAACTTATTGATCTGGTCAAACTTGGTCATCACCTGCATCTTCCCAACCATCTGTTGTCCCATCGGACTCAAACAATGTTTGTAAATAAGCTGTCTTACCTCACTAAAGCCCAAACGCTCCAAACAATTCTCTGGATATAACATACTTATTTTAAATCTTTCAGACCTTTATAGTCCATTTTTAATCTGATCACGTCAATACTCTTTTTAACCGTGTCTTTTAACTTCGCGCTATCACTTAGCTTAGCGGTATCTGTTAACTTAGCTTTCTTCAGCTTAGTCCGATCTTTCAACAAAAAGTCGGCCCAGAAAGTAGAATCTGCAGTCCTTGTCGAATCCCGAACCATTTTCAGCCTTGCTTTCTGTATTTCATTTGCATTAAAAATAGAATCGGCCTTCACTATGGCATCTTTTTCCTTTGTCAACTGACCAGTAACTTTTACATAAATATCATTCAATACTTTAGGCTCTTTATAATAGTAATTCATGCTCTTGTTATACAAGGCCGAATCGATATCATATTTCTTATAAATGCCCTTATAATAACCCGCAGCAATAATTTTCACCGAATCAGGGCGGGCAACCTGACCTATATAACTATCTGCAATATGAATATCGTGCAATACCTTCGCCATCTCATCAGGTTGGATGATATCTTTTGGGACACCCGGTTTACATCCTGAGATAGAAAAAAAGACAATTACGATATATAAAAAGTTCCTCATTATGTTAAAACATCATTATTTCTTAGACAAAGTTCGCTAAGGTTGTTAATTTTACCAAAAATACTGATAAATGAGTATAGCAGATAACTTATTAAAATATAAAAGCGAATTAGATCCGATATCCGTTAAATTAATTGCGGTGTCTAAATATCAGGAAGCCGATGCCGTTTTAGAAGCCTATAACGCCGGACAAAGGGTATTTGGTGAGAATATTGTACAGGAACTGGTTGATAAACAAGCTAAATTACCAAAAGATATAGAATGGCACCTAATCGGCCATTTACAAACCAATAAGGTTAAATACATTGCTCCTTTTATTAGCCTGATCCAATCGGTAGACAGCTTAAAATTATTGACGGAGATTAATAAACAAGCGCTTAAAAACAAACGGGTGATTGATTGTCTGCTTCAGATTTATATTGCTGATGAAGACACCAAGTTTGGACTAGGCTTTGATGAAGCCATAGAATTACTACGTTCTGATGAGTTTGCTGAGCTAAAAAACGTACGAATTGTAGGCGTTATGGGTATTGCGAGCAACAATGCATTGGAAAAACAAACTAACGATGAATTTAATGAATTAAAGGTGTTGTTTGACGGAATTAAACTGAGTTTCTTTAGAAAAGCAGATTATTTTAAAGAAATATCAATGGGCATGTCTAGCGATTATAAACTAGCCATCGAACAAGGCAGCACTATGGTACGCATTGGCAGTAGCATTTTTGGGAAGAGAAAGATTAAGCATTATAAAGAAGAGTTGTAAGGTAGAATGAACATAAATTTAAGAGTAGCGGTAAAAGAGGATTGTGTAAGATTATTAGAACTGGTACATGAGCTGGCAGTTTATGAAAAGGCTCCTGAAGAGGTTACAGTTACGTTAGAAGAATTTGTTGATGCAGGTTTTGGTGAGCATAAAGTATGGGATGCCTTTGTGGCCGAGGTAGATGGATTTATTGCAGGCTTTGCGATTTATTACACCAGATACTCCACATGGAAAGGCTGTCGCTTATACCTGGAAGATTTTATAGTAACAGAAAGTTACAGAGGTAAGGGTATTGGTAAATTACTTTTTGAACGTGTGATGCAAGAGGCAAAAGACAAGGGGTATAACGGTATGAACTGGCAGATTTTAGACTGGAATGAGCCTGCCCTTAATTTTTACAACAAGTACGATGCACAGATCGAAGCAGGTTGGCTTAATGGTTCATTCTCAACAGAACAGTTAAGTAAGAAATAATATTAAAAACGCAGCCATGAAAAAATTAGCCCTTTTATTCCTCTCATTAAGCTTTATCGCCTGTCAGAATGAGAAAAAAACCATTAGCAGTTCAGACCAAGTAAACGAGACTGACCTCTCTTTTAAATATGACTCGGTAAAAGTATCCAGCAACGTTTTGGTTAAGGGTAACGAAAACTTGACCGATACCACAAAAGCAGTCATTTCCTATCCTGTATTTCCAGATCAAAAGATAAACCGGTTTGTTGAGCAAAAGGTTATGAATCTTGCTGATGAGGGGGAACACTTCGCCACTTATAAGGATTTTACAAATGCCTTTATTAAGAACTTCGATACTTTCAGCAAAGAGAACAAAGACTATGGCCAAACCTGGTTTATGGATGCAAAAGTTAAGGTTGAAGAACAAAATCCGCAGTACCTTTCCTTTCTGCTTACTTACGTAAATTATGAAGGTGGAGCCCACCCCAATAGTTCTTTCACTTATTTAAACTACGATCCGAAAAGTCATACGGAGATTGTTTTAGATTCACTGATCAACCCGGGTTCAATGCCAGAATTAACTGCTGTAGCAGAAAAAATATTTAGAAAAAATGAGAAGCTATCACCTACTGCGAGTTTAAAAGACAATTATTTCTTTGAAAACGATAAGTTTAGCTTAAATAAAAATTTCAGCATCAACAAAAAAGGCTTAAAGTTCCTTTACAATCCATACGAGATTAAAGCTTATGCCTACGGAATTACTGAGCTGGTTATTCCTTTTGCCGATTTAAAGGATGTCGCAAAACCAAACAGCTTACTTAACCCCGCTAATTAGAAAATGAAGATATATAAATTTGGAGGAGCATCGGTTAAAGATGCCGAAGGA
Source organism: Pedobacter hiemivivus (assembly GCF_005144565.1). Classification (NCBI taxonomy): domain Bacteria; kingdom Pseudomonadati; phylum Bacteroidota; class Sphingobacteriia; order Sphingobacteriales; family Sphingobacteriaceae; genus Pedobacter; species Pedobacter hiemivivus. The sequence goes on along the minus strand of NZ_SWDX01000002.1, from coordinate 14,870 downwards.
ATAAAAAACGTTTCATCAATTATCCAAAACCATAAAGGCAATCAGCTGCTGATTGTGGTTTCTGCAATGGGTAAAATAACCAACAAACTGGAAGAGCTAACAACGGCCTATTTAAACGGTCAGGATGATGTTCAGCAGATATTTGATGAAATAAAACTATATCACTTTAACATTTTAAATCAACTCTTTCCAGATCACAATCATCCAATATTCAATGATGTCGCAAATACTTTTGTAGAGATTGATTGGCTGATTGAAGAAGAACCAGAAGATGCACCTGATTATATATATGATCAGATCGTTTCTATTGGCGAGATCATTTCTACTAAAATTCTTGCGGCCTATTTGGGTACCTTACAAAACAACGTGAAGTGGGTAGATGCGCGCAATTTTGTTCATACCGACAATACTTACCGTGAAGGGCTGGTAAACTGGGAAAAAACAGAAGCTGAAATACAAGAAAATCTGGCTCCACTTTTAAAGGACAATATTGCCGTAACACAAGGCTTTATTGGTAATACCAGCGAAAACTTTACGACTACATTAGGCCGCGAGGGGTCCGACTATTCTGCTGCTATATTTTCGGCCTGTTTAAATGCCGAATCTATGACGATCTGGAAAGATGTACCGGGCGTTTTAAATGCCGATCCTAAATGGTTTGATGAAACGGAAAGGATTCCACAGCTTTCCTACCATGATGCCATAGAACTTGCCTATTATGGAGCAACCGTTATCCATCCAAAAACCATCAAGCCCATACAAAACAAGAATATCCCCTTGTATGTACGCTCATTTCTTCATCCCGATGCAGAAGGAACTGACATTACCGATCTAAATAATCACTTGCCAGTACCTTCCTTTATCTTTAAGGTAAACCAGGCATTGTTGTCCATATTCCCTAAAGATTTCTCTTTCATAATTGAAGAAAACCTGAGCCATATTTTTAGCCTGTTTCATAACCATAGAGTTAAAATTAATACCATGCTCAACTCTGCCATCAGTTTTTCCATCAGCTTTGATTACGATGCAAAGAAATTGGAAAGCTTAATTGCAGATTTATCTAAGGATTATAAAATAAAATACAATACAGACGTTGAATTGGTGACCATCAGGTATTACAACCAGGAAACGATAGATCGCGTAACTGTAAATAAAAACATTCTTTTGGAGGTAAAAAGTAGAAACACCTGCCAGATTGTAATGAGAGATAAAAAAGAAACGGAGTAAACATCCTTGAACAAGCACATACTAGATCAGCCAGTACAGGAATTCATCAATCAACATTTAATTGATGATGTCCATAAAATCGCTATGGCCAAAAGTCCCTTTAAGGAGGTTGAAGCCCGCGAACTGGCCAATCAAATTGCTGCCAAAAACAAATCCGTTAAGAAACTATCCACGTGGTACCATACAGAAGGTATCTACTACCCGCCGCTACTTTCTATAGAGCAATGCTCATCAGAAACAACAGCGGCATACAAAGCGAAACTGGTTATTGGAGACAGCCTTATCGATCTGACAGGCGGCTTTGGAGTAGACAGCCATTACTTTGCAAAGACAGTTGGCTCAGTGGTACATTGCGAAATAAACCCCGAGCTATCCGAAATAGCAGCATACAATGCAAAGGTATTAGGGCAAGATAACATGAGCTTCCTCGCTACAGATGGCCTTGCCTATCTGCAAAACACGACAGCTACATTCGACACCATCTATATAGATCCGGCAAGAAGAAGCAGCGCAGGAAAAGTGTTTATGCTAAACGATTGTACCCCAAATGTGGTGGAGCATTTATCACTGTTACTTCAAAAATCTTCAAGAATCATTGTTAAAACAGCTCCCCTCTTAGATTTATCTGCTGGTCTAAAGGAATTGAGTAATGTTACCGAAATCCATATTGTAAGTGTAAAAAACGAATGCAAAGAGTTGCTATGGATTATAGAGAAACAGGAAGTATCGAGCGTAAAAATAACTTGTACCACCTTAAATGAAAGTGAAAAGAGTTTTAGTTTCTTAAAAGGTGATGAAGAAGCTAGCTTGCCTCAAATACTTACAGAAACCCCTTCTGGCTACCTGTATGAGCCAGATACAGCATTATTAAAGAGTGGAGCCTTTAACCTGATCGGTTTGACTTACGGATTAAAGAAACTGAATACGCAAACACAGCTTTACAGTAGCGAGCAAATCAACCAACAGTTTCCGGGAAGAATCTTTAAAATAAATAGGATCATTAGCTCTGGAGAATTGAAAAAAGAAAAGCAGCTTGTTGGCAATGTAATCGTTAGGAACTACAGAGATAAAGCAGAAAATCTGGTCAAAAAGTATAAAATAAAGCCAGACAACCACCGGTTCCTGATCTTTACAGAGAGTAAAAATGATGGTTATATTGTAATTGACGCTACTATCGAGCAGCATTATTAATCCTTTTCAAAAGCACTTTTACAAAGAGAATCCTCTAGAATTTAACAAACTTTAACACTTACAACCAGCTGTATTTTAATGATTTAATTATTTTTGATTAACCATAAATCAAAAACCTAAATCATGAAGAACTACCAACGCATTAATAACCTCACGGGCTTCGTTCTTTTTGCCTTCGCAAGTATTGTTTATTGGCTTACTATGGAACCTAGCGCCAGCTTTTGGGATTGCGGCGAATTTCTATCCGCATCCAATAAATTGGAAGTAGGTCACCAACCTGGAGCACCTTTATTTCTGATGATTGGCAAAATGTTCTCGCTCCTGGCTATGGGCGATACTGCTAAAATAGCTTATTGGATAAACTTCAGTTCGGTATTGTTTAGTGGCGCCACCATTATGTTTTTATACTGGACCATCACTGCGTTGGCTTCAAAAATATATCCAAAAGAAAAAAGCACCGTTCAAAGCTTTAGTATAATTGCTGCCGGAGTAATAGGTGCATTGGCTTATACTTTTTCCGACACCTTCTGGTTCTCGGCAGTAGAGGCTGAAGTTTACGCACTTTCTACCCTATTTACCGCGATTGTATTTTGGTCGATCCTAAAATGGGAAAACAATATGGATAATCGATGGTTGGTGCTCATTGCGTTCTTAGTCGGACTTTCCATTGGCGTTCACCTACTCAGTCTACTCGCCATTCCAGCTATAGTGCTGGTTTACTACTTCAAAAAAGCTTCAAAACCAGATTTAATCGGCACGCTCAAAGCCTTTGCAATTGGCTGTCTGCTGGTAGGACTGGTACAATTTGTAATCGTACAATACCTGGTGCTCTTTGCTGCAAAATTCGACCTCTTTTTTGTAAACACTCTTGGCTTTAGTTTTGGTTATGGGGCTATGGCATTCATTTTCCTACTAGCCGCGGCTATTGCTTATGCCATTTTCTATTCTATTAAACATCATAAATACAACCTTAACCTTGCGCTTGTCTGCTTAACTTTCATTCTTTTTGGTTTTAGTTCCTATTTCATGATCGTGATCCGGGCCAATGCCAAACCCAATATCAATTTATCAAATCCAGACAATCCATTTTCATTACTTAGCTATTTAGGTCGCACCAATTACGGTGATACGCCATTGTTATATGGAAAAACATTCGACGCACAACAAACCGAAATTAAAGAAACAGGCACAGAATACAGAAAGGGTGCTAAAACTTATGAAGAGTCTGGTAAGGCTTACAAGCTGAGCTATGATAAAAACCTACTCTTTCCACGCACTTACAGTAATAAACCCAGACATGCAGAATTTTATAAAAACTGGATGGGACTCGAAGAAAATGAGAGCCCTGGCTTTTTCCAGAATCTAAGCTTCTTTCACTCCTATCAAGTAGGCTTTATGTACTGGCGTTATTTCTTATGGAACTTTGTAGGGCGCCAAAGCGACGTCCAGGGACAAGGTAGTTTAACAGAAGGAAATTGGATTACAGGAATTAAAAGTTTGGATGGTTTGAGACTTGCAAATCAAGCGAAATTACCACCTTCTATCACCGCCAACGAAGGAAACAACATCTATTATGGCTTACCATTCCTTTTGGGCATTGCAGGTTTGATCTTTTTATACAGAAAAAACAAACAGATGACGATCATCATTGCGACGCTTTTCTTTTTCACCGGACTGGCCATTATTCTTTACTTAAATCAGGATCCATTACAAGTTCGCGAAAGAGATTATGCTTATGTAGGCTCATTTTATGCTTTTGCTATTTTTATAGGCTTTGGAGTGTTGGCCATCAAAGAAACCATGGCACGCATGGCATCACATAAGTTAACTCTGGCTTTGGCAGCTATCACAGGCCTATTGGTTGCCCCAGTAATTATGGGCACACAAGGTTGGAACGATCATAACCGCTCTGATAAAAAAACGGCTGTAGACTTTGCCGTTAACTATCTTAATTCCTGCGCGCCAAACGCCATCCTATTCACCAATGCAGATAATGACACCTTCCCTTTATGGTATGCACAAGAGGTTGAGGGTATCAGAACAGACGTAAGAGTCGTTTGTCTGCAATTTTTAGCTGATATTGACTATATCGATCAGATGAAAACGCAAGCCAACCTATCGGCTCCCCTACCAATTGGTATGGCATCCGAAAAATATCAAAAAGGTGTTCGCGATTATCTCCCGTTTATAGATTATGGCTTTAAAGACAGCGTAGAGTTGAAAGATTTACTAACTGTACTTACTTCAGATAACAAGGATGATAAAGTAGAAATGCAAGGCGGCTCATTTGAAAACTTCCTTCCCACCAAAAAGTTCAAATTGAGTATTGATGCTAACCAGTTGGTAAAAACAAATACCATCCAGGCAAAAGACAAAGACAAAATAGCCCCGCAAATGGAATGGGATTTCAAAAAGAACTTTGCTAGCAAAGCGGACCTTACCATGTTAGATATCCTTGTCAACAATAACTGGGAAAGACCTATCTATTTTGGCTCTTCACTTTCCGAGGATACTTATATAGGTTTGGATAAATACCTTTATCTGGAAGGCTATGCTTATCGTTTATTACCACTTAAAAGAGATGCTAAAGACAACCGCGATAAATCAGAGGTTACCAATTCTGATGTTATGTATAGCAATACAGTACATAAAATGGATTTCTCCGCTTTCAACAAAGCGAAATACCTTGATCCGGAAAGCAGAAGGGTTGCAAATGATACCTGGACTTACCAAAACGCACTTGCAAAAAATCTGATTTCAGAAGGAAAAAATCCTCAGGCCCAACAAATCATCACAAAGAGCATTAAAGAGCTACCATTAAAACTTTATTCGATTCATGATACGTTGAATAGACTCGAAACCATTCAGATACTCCATAACTTAAACAATCATCAGGATGCAAATTTACTCGCCAGTCAAACGGCTTCATTTTTAGATCTGGAATTAAGTTACATTGCATCATTACCCGCAAGGCAGCAGCAAGTAGCTATTAGAGATATTCAGATTGGAATGTATGTTTTAAATGGTTTAGCTGAATTAACAAATGAAACAGCGCTAAGCAAGAAGATCAAAAAAAAGTATAAAGAACTGGAAGATAGTTTCAGTAAATCCTTAGGTTAAATCCAGCTTTTTTAGGATTTTCCAGAATTCAAAGGGGTCGAATTCGATCCCTTTATAAAAGAAAAAAGCCCCTATTTAAGGGGCTTTAGTATTGCGAGGCCGCCCAGAATTTTGTCCTGCTTTTTAAAGCTGCCCAGAGTATTATCCTGCCTCAAATGCCAACACAAATATAGCTATATATACTTAAAACAAATATTCACAAATCGTTTTAATCTTTCCCTTTTCATTCTTATACAAAATTGACGTTTCATCCTCATAAATTTCAATTTTATACTCCCCATCATTAAAGCGAAAATCATTCTTTCTTAGGGCAGTAATAACAGTAACCTCAAATCTATTTAAACTTAGGTAATGACATTCAATCACTATGTTCAACTTTGTTTCTCCCTCAATGTTTTTTGTAATAGTAATCCTCGGATTTCTTAAATTAACTTCAAAATTAGCAAATGAAAAAGGCTTAACTTTTAAAGCATAAAACAATAAATGTTTTGCCGAACTAATAACAATTTGCTCCACAAGTTCCTTATTTATGCCATCTCTTTTACCATCAAAATCTCCATACTGTTCTCTAATATAATAATGTTTATCAAACCATATATCAAATGCTACTCTTTCAATTTTAGTGAGAACCATTTTAGCATTTCCAGAACATTTATTACTAGTAAAAGCTAAAGGATCTGGTTCAATTATTTCACCTATTATCTCTTTTTTAATTCTAGGTCTTTTATCCATTCACGGAGATCTTCCTTTTAATTGTACACCCTGCCTCTATTGGTTATAACCATAATTACATTCCCACTTCTTTACACTTTCACGCTTACAACAATGCAAACATCAAAATAAAATCACACTTAAAAAACTTTTTATAAATTATTAATAAATAATAAACTTATAAAAACTACAAATTATTACTCTATAATATATATAATTACAAAAAACTACAACATAGAGCCCAACAGAGCTTTTGAGGAAACAACGACATCCGGGACCAAACAAAACACAATTAACTTCGTGGTAAAAGGAGATACTTCAATCAATGCTTCCACCATTACTCTAATCATTAAAGCTATTAAAAACAAAAATGGGATGTCCAGAAGGACATCCCATTTTTGTTTTCTTCAAAACCTATCTTAAATATTATTTATTTGGTTGAGGAGTCATTCTCAAATAAGGTTTAATTTCTTTATATCCTTTAGGGAACCTAGCAGGAATATCTTCAGTTTTAATGCTATTTGCAACAACGACATCCTCTCCATCTTTCCAATCAGCAGGTGTAGCCACACTATAATTAGCAGTAAGCTGTAAAGAATCAATCACTCTTAACACTTCATTAAAATTACGTCCTGTAGATGCAGGGTAAGTAAGCATCAGCTTCACTTTCTTATCAGGAGATATAATAAACAATGAACGTACAGTTAACGTCTCAGAGGCATTCGGATGGATCATATCATACAAATCTGCAATCTTCTTATCTTCATCCGCTATGATTGGGAAATCAACATTAGTATTTTGAGTTTCATTAATGTCTTTAATCCAGCCTTTATGCGATTCAGCAGAATCCACACTAAGTGCCAACACTTTCACATTTCTTTTCTCAAATTCACCTTTCAATGCCGAAGTACGACCAAGCTCTGTTGTACATACCGGTGTATAATCTGCCGGATGAGAAAACAACACACCCCAGCTATCCCCTAAGAATTCATAAAAATCAATATCTCCAATAGATGTCTCAGCCTTAAAGTTGGGCGCAACGTCCCCTATTCTTAAACTCATAATTATATTTTTTTGGTTTATTAATTGTCTAAAACAAATTTAACTAATAAAGTCTACAAATTAAGTATACTATCTAAAATAATTCTCCTTGATTTGTCAAATCATTAGGATCATTGATGAATTTAATAGGTGCCACCTTAGCACTCAGGTGTTTATTAAATTGTTCGATGGTATAATTGGCCAGAATGGGCGTATCCTTTTCATCATGCTGGTGCAGAAAAAAGTAAACCTTTGCTAATCCCTTATCTAACCAGGTTTTAATCCGAACTACCCAGTCATCAATCCTTGCGAAATCAGAATCTTTGTGCTCCTGTCCATTTCCTACAAAGCGAATAAATATTTCGGGGATGGTCAATTCCATGTGTACACAATCCCGCCTGCCACTTGCATCCGTAATTATCGCCCCTTTTTTATACTTGGCTAACATTTCAAAAAGCTGGGCTCGTGCTGCATGATCCGAAAACCAATCTTCGTGCCTCAGTTCCACAAACACTTCTAAATCTACTGGCAGATGTTTAATGTAGTTCTCCAGCACATCAAAATTCTTAGGCCCAAAGTTATCGCCCAATTGCAAAAAGCAAGGACCTAAAAATTGACCAAACTCATGAATACTAGAAAGGTAAAGATCCGTAGGCACTTCTGCATCTTTTAACCTTTTAATATGACTGATGGTTCTGGAAAACTTAGGACAAAATAAAAAGCCATTGCTAGCATTCTCTTCAGCCTTTGCTCGCCATTTACGAATCAATTCTGCATTAGGAATGCTATAAAAAACTGCATTCAACTCAATCGAGTTAAAGTGCTTTACGTACTCATCCAAAAAGTCGGCCTCTTTGGTTTTTGGAGGATAAATCATATTCAACCATTCCTTCCGTCCCCATTTTGCACAACCAATATAAAATGTAGGATCTTTAACAGGTTTAGCGCCCGCAAGTGTTATTGCCGTTTGTTTCCCATCTTCAGGTAATGTAAAATCTACAGCTCTCAGCTCATTTGCGCCTACTTTTCCAAAGTCCATATTAAAAGTTTTATATAAAAAGAAACCCGAAACTAATGAATAAGTTTTAAGGATTCAATTTGTTCTTCGTCCAACATAACGACAAAATCACTAAAACTAGCAAAACAATAATTATTGAAAAATGTATATTTGATTTCCCATTATTATTAACTGCTCATAATGAATCACAAAACCAAAAAAGAAGAATTACGATTCGACTGCCAATTAAAAGCCAAAAACTTACAAACTGCCTTGAATTCGGTAGTTAACTATGATTTTCAATCATTTTTCCTCCTGGAGAACTACATTCGATGCAAAAAAGAAAGTATTGAAACAGTTGAGAGATTGATTAGACATTTGGAATCAGGCGAATAAAAAAAGAACCCCACATTAATTAAAATGTGGGGACTGTAAACGGTTTCTCAGGCCGTTCCTAACGCTCTCATCATGAAGGTAGCATTTATACTTTATTTATCAGTTTTTTTTAAAAAAAAATTAACGATTTTATCCCTACGTAAGTTTGCGACCCTATCCGACTGTGAACTTTCGCAGATCACCAGGATTGAAAATGGAGAGGTCAACACTATTGTTAGCTCAACTATTGGAAGAATAAATACAATCCTTAGCAAAAAAATGAATAAAATTTATTCAATTTGGTATTATGATCAGAAAAGAAATACAGGACGAATTAAAAGAGAATAAAACTACTGTTTTCTGGGACACAATTTTGAAAGAAAAAATCAAATCAGAAGATTCGAACTCAGTTGAAAATTATATAGAAAAAACTATAATTAAAGAAGCACCTGAAAACAGAGAAATAAAAAAAGAAGATAGACCTATATGAGTTTATAAAAATCCCCTCAAATGTATATTTAAGGGGATAAACGAAAAAGTAAATAAATCAAGGTTTCAATTCTTTTCAGAAGAACTACTATTTATAAACCTTGATCATAAATACATAATCCTTTATTTTATTGACTTGCTTAGGCTTGCTTAAGCCTTGCAATGAATTTCTTTTGCTGAACGCAACCTTAGTGCCCAAAGAATCATTAGGAATAGAATTTAACGCTTCCTGAATATACTTTGATTTAACAGCAAACGTAGCCCCATCAACCTGATTCTGCTTGGCACTGATCACCCCAATGATATTACCATCATGATCCAATAAAGGACCACCACTATTACCGGGGTTAACAGGAATAGACACCTGATACTGGGTTGTATCACCATTATAACCTGTTTTAGAGCTCACATAACCTTGGCCATATACTGCATCATCCTTAGGGAAACCCAAAGTATATACAGATTCGCCCATACCTATCACATTTTGTTTTAGTCTGTAAGGCAAATTGGATAAGCTATTAAATGACTTATCTTCAATTTTAAGAATCGCCAAATCGTATTGCGAGTCTTTACGTTTTACAACAGCCTTATATGAATTACCTTTACTATCCTGAACATATACAGAATCCGCATCGGCAACTACATGTAAATTAGTTAAAATATAACCGTTGGATGTTAATGCAAATCCGGTACCTCCAAAATTAGCAGGCTTTAAATTAGGGGTTACTACATTACTGGAATTTATTTTCCGAATCAGGTTACTCTGAGAATTTTTAATCTTAGCCAACTCTCTACTTACCAACTCCACGCTTCCACTTTGTTGAGTAGTTTGTTGTATAGAATAAAGTGTAACTACGGTAAGTAAGATAAATGAAGCTGCCACCGCAATTGCCGCTTTATTTTTACGCCAGATATTTACAATAAACGAAGGATGAGGACCTAATTGTCTACTTAAGGTCTCCACATCAATCTGCGCATGCACCTGATTCATTTTATTTTTCAAATCAGAAATTGAGGCATAGTCATTTAATGACTCTAGAAAAACCTTGTGTGCAACCACCTTATGATCAACTGAAGGATCATTTAAACGCAATTGTTCAAAAGCTTTTGCCTCTTCTTCATTTAGTTTACCATTCAGGTAATCTTCAATTATACCCTCTAACTCTATCTCGTTCCGCATATCAGTATTAAGATTGAAAAAATAACTTTTTTAACCTTTGAAGGCATTTGTACTTCTGTGTTTTGGCATTATCCGTATTGGTATAGCCAAATTTCTCACAGATATCCTGCATTGAAAGGTTATTTATATAAAAATCCTGAATAATAGTTTTACAGGGTTCACCTAGATGAAGAAGTGCCGATTGCATTTTATCAAACTGGCGATCCTTCTCTTCATGTTGCTCTACATCCTCCTCCACTGATATTAAATCGTCAAAATCTGTAACGTCATTTGATTTTTTACTCTGCTGTGAAAGCTTCTTTAACCAAATCCGTCTACAAACTGAATATATGTAGGTTTTTAGTTTGCTGCTTAATTCAAAATTGCCGCTTTTAATTTTATTGTATAAAACGATGATTCCTTCCTGATACACATCTTTTGCATCATCCTCATCACCATTATTATTCAAAATAAATTGTAAGATCATCGGGAAATACCCCGCGTACAACTTATTTAGCGCTTCTTCTGAGTTATTTAAGATCCCTAAAACTACCTCTCTATCTGTTGGAACTGAACTGCTTATCTTATTACTCACCAATTAATACCTTTATACGTGAATGGTAACCCAATGTTAACTAAAAAAAATATTTTTTATTGCTATTATCTCTTAAAACATAAATTAACATCGATTAGTATTTCTTTACTATACTTCGAAGATGGTTTTATACAACAAGGAGTATGAAAGGAGTTTCAAAGGAATTTAAAAGGAGCTAGGGTCCTACGAGAGTCCTTTCAGACTCCTAGGAGGGTTAGACTGTTCCCGAAGGATCTCTTAAGCATTATCAAAGAAAATAGATATCCTACTCATTATAACCACTAAAGGAATTTTATTAAAATAAAAAGAAAATAAATTTGAAAACAATAAATAAATGATGATATATTTGCGGCTCGGAATTAGGACCTGAGAAACTTATCCGATTGTAAAACAGCACAATATAAAGAAAAAGCATTTTTATTAAATTAATTTTACTTTTTTTTGAAATCACTGGGTTACCTTTTAAACTTTCAGGTATTAATCAGTAAAATTAATTAATTATTTAAAATAGAATTAGAATGAAAAACGCATTTAAATTTGGCTTTTTAGCTTTAGCAATCACTTTATCAGTAGCAGCTTGTCAATCATCAGAAAAAACTGGCGAATCTACAGATACTACTTTAACTGATACTTCTGCTGTTGTAACTACAGTTGATACTACAGTTACTGATTCAGCTGTAAAAGATACTACAGTTAAAACTACTACTGAGACTACTGCTCCAGCTCACTAAGCTAAATTAGACTTTATAAAAAGGCCTTGGTTTCCCCAAGGCCTTTTTTATTGCCCAATACTTTTTATCCCCAATTTAAATTGGAAGCAGTTTGTTTTCATAACCAATAATTCGAGGGGCAATGCTGGGACCTTCCCCAGGTATTGACGGGGCCATCCTGGGCCCAATAACCTTAACAACACACTGTTAATGACTCCCCCAGACCAAAGTAACAATCAAGCACTTTTTGGGTATTGATCCGAATTCGGTATTTATTCCAAGCAAATTAATTTGTTGGATAACACAATATACAGTCCCAATTAACGTCTTTACATACGAGAGCGTTAATTTAGATGAGCGGAAATAGTTGGATTGACTATTTCCGCTTTTTTATTTGCCTGTATTATTTTTCAATATTCAGTCCAGAAAAATCAAAAAACGCCATCAAGTTCATATCAAAAGCTTTAGCGATTTTATTAAGTGTACTAAGCTTTAAATCAACTCTTCCCTTTTCAATAATTCTAGATCACTCGTATTCATCGATGAAAGATCAGCTTTGTAAAAAACATTCAGGGTACACTTAGATTTACCACTTCAACTCGCCAGCTACATTTATACAGAAAAGAAAAAACTGTCCCCTGACTCCTGAAAAATTTCCTTATAGTTAACTCTACGTAAACCGTTTGAAACCTCTATATTCCCGGACATTACCCGGACGTTACTCGGACATTACTCGGACACTACTTGGGTGGAGCCGAGTAGTGTCCGGTTAACGTCCGTTAATACACTGTGAATTAAATTGCTTTGTAATAGAGTCAGAGCAAAGCCAGCCGCATCATTATAGTCGAAGATTTTCTATTTATGCGACCCTACTACTTTGCTTGCCGCCTAATAATGTTACCTTTGTGCTCGTAAAAACAGTTACATTCATGAATTTATCTCCACTTCAAGCTATTTCTCCGGTTGATGGACGTTATAGAAATACAACCCACGGCCTTTCTAAATATTTTTCAGAATCTGCATTAATTAAATACAGAGTCTATGTAGAAATTGAATATTTCATTTCACTATGTGAAGCAGGATTACCTGGATTAGATCAGTTTGACAAAGCAAACTATCCTAAACTCCGTTTAATTCATGAACAATTCAATGATGAACATGCACAGGAAGTAAAGGACACTGAAAAAGTGACTAACCATGATGTGAAAGCTGTTGAATATTTCATTAAAAAACAGTTTGACCAACTTGGATTTGAAAACTACAAAGAGTTTATCCATTTTGGCTTAACTTCTCAGGATATTAACAATACCGCTATTCCTTATACCTTTAAGTTAGCCCTAAACGAAGTTTATTACCCAAGTATTTCTCAATTAATTGGCAAAATTAGAGACTTGGCTATCGAATGGAAAGATGTGCCATTATTAGCGCATACCCATGGACAACCAGCCTCTCCTACTAAATTAGGTAAGGAATTCCTTGTTTTTGCTGAGCGTTTAGAAATTCAGTTACATAACCTGAAAGCCATTCCAAACAGCGCTAAATTTGGCGGTGCCACTGGAAACTTCAACGCACACCATATTGCTTATCCAAAAATCAATTGGGTACATTTCTCTAATCGCTTTGTAAATGAGGCTTTAGGTTTAACCCGTGCACAGCACACTACTCAAATTGAACATTACGATCAGTTTGCAGCACAATGTGATGCTTTGAAAAGGATCAACAACATCATTATTGATATGGACAGAGACATCTGGGCATATATCTCTAAAAATTACTTTAAACAAAAAATAAAAGAAGGTGAAGTAGGTTCATCGGCTATGCCACACAAGGTTAACCCAATTGACTTTGAAAATGCAGAAGGTAATGCAGGTATTGCCAATGCTTTATTTGAGTTCTTTGCAGCTAAACTACCTATTTCCCGTTTACAAAGAGATTTAACAGACTCTACAGTACTTAGAAATATTGGTGTACCTATGGCGCATACAGTAATCGCCATGGCATCGACTTTAAAGGGCTTAAATAAGATTATATTAAACAATGAGGCTATCGCTGCAGACCTGGAAAACAACTGGGCTGTGGTGGCTGAAGCGATACAAACCGTACTTAGAAGAGAAGCTTATCCAAACCCTTACGAGGCGCTAAAAGATTTAACCCGTACCAATCAAAAGATCACTGCCACAACTATGGCTGATTTTATTGACGGCTTAAATGTAAGCGATGAGTTAAAAGAAGAATTGAAACAAATCACGCCATTTAACTACACAGGGGTGTTTTAAGGATGATTTAAGATATAATGACCTAAAACAGACACCTGCTAGGGGAATTGCATCTATGAATTATTTATTTTTGTATAAAAAAATAAGACAATGACTATCAACGTATATACAGAACAAACGCCAAATCCTGCTACAATGAAATTCATGGTCAATAAATTATTGATCAATGGCAGCGAAGATTTTGCAACTAAAGAGAGTGCTGAGCAATCTCCTTTCGCAAAAGAATTGTTTAAATTCAATTTTGTGAATGGTGTTTTTTTTGCAAGTAACTTTGTAACAATCACCAAAACAGAAGATGCAGAATGGGCAGATATTGAACCTATTTTGAAGGAATTTGTAAAAGGAGCAGTTGAATCTGAATACAAAATAAAAGAAGTTACATCGGATGAAGCGCCTGCTTTTGAAGGAACAGATTTAGAGATCAAAATTCAGCAAATCCTACACGATTATGTTCGCCCAGCGGTTGAGCAAGATGGTGGAGCAATTAGCTATAAATCATTTGATGAAGGTGTAGTAACTGTAGAACTGAGAGGTTCTTGCAGTGGATGTCCTTCTTCTACCATCACGTTGAAGTCTGGTATCCAGAACTTATTGCAACGTATGGTTCCTGAAGTGAAAGAAGTAGTTTCAGAAGCTTTGTAGAAAGCAATAACGATTTAGTAAAAAGGGGTTCATTTAACAGAGGGCACTGAAAAAGTTCCTCATTTATGAGCCAGCTTAAGGAACGATCAAGTAGAACATGTTTTTTACTTGATCGTTTTTTTTATTGAACAAAGTTGAGATTTCGTTATACTGATTTTTTGATCAATATATACCTGTCTTTTTCGAAGGATAAATAAGCATTTTGGTTGCAATTGACTGGATTTAACTCAGATTTATTGAATATTAGATCAGTTTTAGGATTCTTTTTAAGTTTACGGTAAAAATTGCCATAGCCCCCTGCATTTCCATATTCTGTATTCCATAGGAAGTCGCACGT